>NZ_JBHUFB010000020.1:154587-176905 GCF_042681175.1 Rhodococcus gannanensis | reverse complement strand
TCGGTGTGGGAGTTGTTCTGGCCGTTGCAGGTCGGTGCGCGTCTGGTGATCGCGGTGCCGGACGGGCATCGGGATCCGGCCTACCTGGCTCGGGTGATGGCCGAGCAGTCGGTGACGACTGCGCATTTCGTGCCGTCGATGCTCGCGGTCTTCGCTGCGTACCTGGGTTCGGCAGAGCAGTTGCCGGCGTCGTTGCGTCAGGTGTTCGCCTCGGGTGAGGCGCTCACGCCGCAGACTGCGACGGACCTGCGTGCCGCACTTCCGGCGACCGGCCTGCACAACCTGTACGGTCCGACGGAGGCCGCGGTCGACGTCACGTTCCACGAGGTGACCGTGGCGGACGCCGTCACGGTGCCGATCGGTGCGCCGGTGTGGAACACGCAGGTGTTCGTGTTGGATGCGCGGTTGCGTCCGGTGCCGGTGGGCGTTGCGGGTGAGCTCTACCTGGCGGGTGTGCAGCTGGCGACGGCGTATGTGGGTCGTAGCGACCTGACGTCGGATCGGTTCGTGGCCAACCCGTTCGCGGGGACGGGCGGAGCGACCGGGGGTGTTCCCGTCGGTGCGCGGATGTACCGCACGGGTGACCTCGTGTCGTGGAACGGTGCCGGTGAGCTGGAGTACATCGGGCGTACCGACTTCCAGGTGAAGCTGCGTGGTCTGCGGATCGAGCTCGGCGAGATCGAGTCGGCCCTGCTGGCGGATGCGTCGGTCGCACAGGCGGTGGTCGTGGTCCGCGCCGACGACAACGGTCTCGAACAGCTCGTCGCCTACCTCGTCCCCGCAACGGGAACCGCACCGCAGCCGACCGCTCTCCGCTCGTCGCTCCAGCGCGCCCTCCCGGCATACATGGTGCCGTCGGCAATCGTCGTCCTCGACGCCTTCCCGCTCAACGCCTCCGGCAAGCTGGACCGCAAGGCGCTGCCCGCGCCGGTGTTCGAGGCCCGCGAGTTCCGTGCACCTCGCACCGCATCCGAGGAGATCGTGGCCGGCATCTTCGCCGACGTCCTCGGTGTCGAGCGCGCCGGTCTCGACGACAACTTCTTCGAACTCGGCGGCAACTCGCTGATCGCCAACCAGGTGGTGGCGCGGATCGGTGCGGCGTTCGGGATCCGACTCGGCGTCCGCGCCCTGTTCGAGGCGCCCACGGTCGGTGGCATCACCGCCCGCGCGGAGGCCGCCGCGCAGAGCGGTGACGAGCGGCTCCCGCTGGTGGCCGGGCCCCGTCCGGCCGTCGTTCCGCTGTCGCTCGCACAGCAACGGATGTGGTTCCTCAACCAGTTCGACACCACTGCGGCGACGTACAACCTGCCGCTCGTCGTCCGACTCACCGGACGGACGGACACCGCGGCCCTGCGGGCAGCGCTGCTCGACGTACTCGCCCGGCACGAGTCGCTGCGGACCGTCTTCCCCGACTCGGAGGACGGCGCGCATCAGGTGGTGCTTCCCGTCGGAGACATCGATCTCGACGTGGTCGCGGAACGCATCCCCGAGAGCGAACTTCCTTTGCGCCTCGCCGATTTCGCGGCGATCGGCTTCGACGTCAGCAACGAGATCCCGCTGCGCGTCGGGTTGTTCCAGGTCGCCGCCGACGAGCTGGCGGTGGCCTTGGTCGTGCACCACATCGCCGCCGACGGGCTCTCGTGGGCGGTCCTCGCCCGCGACGTGATGACCGCGTACACGGCGCGGCTCGCCGGAACCGAACCCGGCTGGTCCCCGCTGGCCGTGCAGTACGCCGACTTCACCCTCTGGCAGCATCGGATCCTCGGCTCCGAGGACGATCCGAACTCCTTGGCGTCCGGGCAGATCGAGTTCTGGAAGCGTGAGCTCACCGGACTTCCCGACCAGTTGGACCTGCCCTCGGACCGGCCTCGTCCGGTCGTGCAGTCGTTCGCCGGAGGCCGGTTCGCCTTCGACATCCCGGCCGAGGTCCGTGCCGGGGTGGCGGCCCTGGCGCGCGAACAGGGCGTCACGACGTTCATGGTGGTGCACACGGCGCTGGCCGTCCTGCTGGCCCGCCTGTCCGGGACCTCCGACATCGCGATCGGCACCCCGGTCGCCGGACGTGGCGAGCAGGCCCTCGACGACGTGATCGGCATGTTCGTCAACACACTCGTCCTGCGGACGGAGGTGGACCCGGGTGCGCTGTTCGTCGACCTGCTGGGGCAGGTCCGCGACCGTGACCTCGCGGCATTCGCCACCGCCGACGTGCCCTTCGAGCGGCTGGTGCAGGTGCTCAACCCGCAGCGGTCGACGGCGCGCCACCCGCTGTTCCAGGTGGGTCTGTCCTTCGAGAACATGGGCGCTGCCGAGCTCCGACTGCCCGATCTGACCGTCTCCGCCGCCGAGGTTCAGGTCGACGTCGCGAAGTTCGACCTGCAGTTGACCGTGCGGGACGAGCCGGGCGCCGCGGATGCGATGCCCGCCGAATTCATCTACGCCACAGATCTGTTCGACGAGACCACCGTCGCCGGCTTCGCAGACCGGTTCCTGCGGATCCTCACCGCTGTCACGACGTCTCCGGTCGTCCCGGTGGGCGACCTGGAGATCCTCGGCGCCGACGAGCGCGCCGACCTCCTGACCCGGTCCGGTGACACCGACATCGTGGGACGGTTCCTGCCGGAGATCCTCACGGCCGCGGCGACTGCGAACCCCACCGGCATCGCGGTGTCGGACCAGGGCCGGGAAGTCACCTACCGGGAGCTCGACGAGCGCTCCTCGCGGCTCGCCCGGTTGCTGATCGCCCGCGGCGCGGGCCCCGAGGCCACCATCGCCGTCGCGCTGACCCGGTCGCTCGAATCCGTCCTGGCCGTGTGGGCCGCGGCGAAGACCGGGGCCGCGTTCGTGCCGGTCGACCCGAACTACCCGATCGACCGCATCGCCTACATGGTCGAGGATTCCGGCGCGGTCGTCGGCGTCACCCGCGACGCCTTCCTCGGCCACCTGCCCTCCGGCATCGAGTGGTTGCCGCTCGACGGCGACTCGGTTCGTGCGGACCTCGCGGCCACGCCCGCGGCGCCGCTGGACGATCGGGACCGGGCGCGCCCGCTGCACCTCGCGAACGTCGCCTATGTGATTTACACGTCGGGGTCGACCGGCAGGCCCAAGGGCGTCGCGGTGAGCCACGCCGGACTCGCGGCGGTGGTCGACGACCAGCGCGCGGCATTCGGGGCGACCCAGGATTCGCGTGTCCTGCACTTCGTCTCGCCGAGCTTCGACGTCTCCGTCTACGAGTTGCTGCTCGCGCACGGATCCGCGGGAACACTCGTCATCGCCCCGCCGACGCTCTACGGCGGACCCGAACTCGCCGAGCTCATGCGGCGCGAGCGGGTGACCCACGCCTCGGTCACCCCGGCCGCTCTCGCGGCCGTGGATCCGTCCGATCTCACCGACCTGTCGATGGTGATGGTCGCCGGAGAGGCGTGCCCGCCGGAGCTGGTCGCGAGGTGGAGTGCCGTCTGCGACTTCGTGAACGGCTACGGCCCCACCGAGGCCACCATCATCGCCACCGCGACCCGTCCTCTGGACGCCGACCGGGCCATCACGATCGGTAGCCCGGTGAGGGGTATCCGAACTCTCGTTCTGGACGGGCGGCTGCGGCCCGTTCCGGTGGGAACCGTGGGCGAGCTGTACCTGGTGGGCGCGGGGCTGGCCCGCGGCTACCGGGGGCGGCCGGGCCTCACCTCCGACCGCTTCGTCGCCGACCCCACGGGACCGGTCGGCGGCCGCATGTACCGGACCGGCGACCTGGTGCGCTGGACCGCGGACGGCGAGCTGGATTACCTGGGCCGCAGTGACTTCCAGGTGAAGGTCCGCGGTTTCCGCATCGAGCTCGGCGAGATCGACTCGGCGCTGTCGGCGCAGCCCGGTGTCGAGTTCGCGGTGACGGTCGGGCACGCGGGTGCGGCTGGGATCACCTCGCTCGTGTCCTACGTCCTCGGGTCGGACGGCGTGGCGCTCGACCCCGCCGTCCTGAAGGCGGCCCTCGGCGAATCGCTGCCCGGGCACATGGTGCCCGCGGTGATCATGGTGCTCGACCGGATCCCGTTGACGCCGGTGGGCAAGCTCGACCGGAAGGCGTTGCCGGAACCGGTCTTCGAGTCCCGACCGTTCCGTGCACCCCAGACGGCGACCGAGTCGACCGTCGCGGGTGTGTTCGCGGACGTCCTGGGTGCCGAGTTGGTGGGCCTGGACGACGACTTCTTCGAACTCGGTGGCAACTCGCTGATCGCCACACAGGTGACCGCCCGCCTGGGTGCGGCCGTGGATGCTCTCGTCCCCGTCCGGCTCCTGTTCGAGGCCTCGACCGTCGAGGCGCTCGCTGCTCGGATCGCATCGCTCACCGGTGGCGGGCGGACTGCGCTCGTCGCCGGCCCGCGCCCGGACCTCGTCCCGCTGTCCACCGCACAGCAGCGGATGTGGTTCCTCAACCGATTCGATCCGGAATCCACCGCCTACAACCTGCCGTTGGCGCTGTCGCTGTCGGGTGACCTGGACGTCGCGGCGCTCGAGGCGGCCGTCGCGGACGTCGTCGGCAGGCACGAATCGCTGCGGACCGTGTTCCCCGAGACCGATTCGGTCCCGCACCAGGTGATCCTCGACGCGGCCGATGCTGCCCCCGCGCTGACACCCGTCCCGATGTCCGAGGCCGAGGTGTATCCGCATCTCGCCGCGTTCTTCTCCCGGGGCTTCGACGTGACCGCCGAGGTCCCGCTTCGGGTGAGCCTCGTCCGGATCGAGGGAACCGATACCGGCACAGTCGAATTCGTGCTCGCGATGGTGGTGCACCACATCAGCGGTGACGGCTGGTCGATGGCACCACTGGCCCGCGACGTGATGGTCGCGTACGCGGCACGGACCCAGGGCGAGGTGCCTGCGTGGTCGCCCCTCGCCGTCCAGTACGCGGACTTCGCGCTGTGGCAGCGGGACCTGCTCGGATCCGAGGACGATGCGGAGTCCCTGTCGGCGAAGCAGATCGAGCACTGGACGTCGGCACTGTCGGGACTGCCGGACCAGCTGGACCTGCCCAGCGATCGGCCGCGCCCCGCGACCGCGTCCTACCGCGGCGCCACCCATCGCTTCACGCTCGACGCGGCCCTGCAGCGTGAGCTCCACCGCGTTGCCCGTGAGCAGGGCGTGACGCTGTTCATGGTCGTCCACGCCGCCCTGTCGGTGTTGCTCGCCCGGCTGTCGGGCACCACCGACATCGCGGTCGGCACGCCGGTGGCGGGCCGCGGCGAGGCCGCTCTCGACGACCTCGTCGGCATGTTCGTCAACACCCTGGTGCTGCGCACGGAGATCGAGCCGGGCGCGAGCTTCGCCGAGGTCCTGGCACATGCCAAGGAGGTCGACGTCGCGGCCCTCGGCAACGCCGACGTTCCGTTCGAGCGGCTGGTCGAGGTGCTGTCCCCGGCCCGGTCGCAGGCCCGGCACCCGCTCTTCCAGGTGTCCCTGGCCCTGCAGAACCAGCGCCCGGCGGAGCTCGAGCTGCCCGGCCTCGCGATCCGCGCGCTCGAGTACGACGAGCACGTCGCCAAGTTCGACATCCAGGTCGACCTGACCGAGGCGTCGGCGGCTGCCGGCGAGTTCGGCGGAATCGACGCCGTGCTGACGTACGCCACCGATCTCTTCGACGAGGCGACGATGCATGCGTTCGAGCGTCGCTGGGTTCGCGTCCTCGATGCGGTCGCGGCGGACACGTCCGTCGTCATCGGCGACATCGATCTGCTGGTGCCCGCCGAGCGGGACAGCGTTCTGTCGGAGTGGAATTCGTCCGGCGTCGACATGGGCGTCGACTGCACCCTCGTCGAGGTGTTCGAGGCTGCTGCCGCGGCGCGGACCGATGCCGTGGCCGTCCGCTTCGACGGTGACTCCCTGACGTACGGCGAGCTCGACATGCGCGCGAACCGGCTCGCCCGCGCCCTCGTGGCGGCGGGGGTCGGCCCCGAGTCGCTCGCGGCGGTCGCGCTGCCCAGGTCGGCCGATCTGGTCGTCGCGCTGCTCGCCGTGCTCAAGGCAGGCGGTGCATACCTGCCCGTCGACCCCTCGTACCCGGCGGACCGAATCGCGTACATGCTCTCCGACGCGGGACCGGTGTGCGTGGTGGCGGACTCGAACCTCCAGGTCGATCTGCCCGCGAACCTCCCCGTGATCGAGATCGACTCGGACCTGGACGCGTACTCGACTGCGGCGGTGACCGATTCGGACCGGATCGCGCCGCTGCACCCGGACAACGTCGCCTACGTCATCTACACCTCGGGATCGACCGGCCGCCCGAAGGGCGTCCAGGTCCCGCACCGCACGGTGACGCGACTGATGCGCAACACCGAGCCCCTGTACGGGTTCGACTCCTCGGACGTGTGGACGATGTTCCACAGCTACGCGTTCGACTTCTCGGTGTGGGAGCTGTGGGGTCCGCTGCTGTACGGCGGCACCCTCGTCGTCGTCGACCACTTCACGTCACGGTCACCCGAGCAGTTCCTCGACCTCCTCGCCCGCGAGCGGGTGACGGTGCTGAACCAGACGCCGTCTGCGTTCCACCAGCTGGCCGAAGCGGACCGGCAGAACCCCGCCGACCTGGCGCTGCGGTACGTGATCTTCGGTGGCGAGGCGCTCGAGCTCTCGCGGCTGACCGACTGGTACCGGCGCCGCGGCGAGACCCCGACGCTGGTCAACATGTACGGCATCACCGAGACGACCGTGCACGTGTCGTTCCGTGCCCTGGACGCACACACCGTCGAACATGCGGCGGGCAGCGTGGTCGGCCAGGCCATCGCCGGACTCCAGGTGTTCGTGCTCGACAACCGGCTGCAGCCGGTTCCCGTCGGTGTTCCCGGCGAGATGTACGTCGCCGGTGTGCAGTTGGCGCGTGGGTACCTCGGACGTCCCGACCTCTCGGCCGGCCGGTTCGTCGCGAACCCGTACGGTGCCGGACGGCTCTACCGGTCGGGTGACCTCGCACGGTGGAACCGCGATGGTGAGCTCGAGTACCTCGGGCGGGCCGACGACCAGGTGAAGGTGCGTGGCTTCCGGATCGAGCTCGGCGAGATCGAGGCCGCCGTACTCGCGCAGCCGGGTGTCGCGCAGGTCGCCGTGATCGTCCGCGAGGACGTGCCAGGATCGGCGCGGATCGTGGCATACGTGGTGCCGGACGCTGCCGCCGTCGTGGACGTGCGCGCGGTGCGGGACGGCGCCGCGACGATGCTTCCCGAGTACATGGTTCCGTCGAACCTCGTCGTCCTCGACGCGATCCCGCTGACGGTGAACGGCAAGCTCGACCGCCGGGCGCTGCCGGTGCCCAGCATCGAGAGCCGGGAGTACCGTGCCCCGGAGTCCGCCGCCGAGGTGATCGTCGCCGAGGTGTTCGCGGACCTGCTCGGTGTGGACCGGGCGGGCCGGGACGACGACTTCTTCGAGCTCGGCGGCAACTCGCTGATCGCCGTGCAGGCCGTCGCGCGGATCGGCGCTGCGCTGGACGGGAAGGTCCCCGTCCGCGCCCTGTTCGAGGCGCCGACGGTCGCGGGACTCGCCGCGGTCGCGGCGGCATCGGCCGGTGTGGGTGCAGCGCCAGCGCTGGTCGCCGGTCCCCGGCCCGACGTGCTACCGCTGTCGTTGGCTCAGCAGCGGATGTGGGTGCTCAACCGGATCGCGCCGGACCTCGCCACCTACAACATCCCCGCGGCCGTGCGGCTGACCGGGCCCCTGGACGTCGAGGCGTTGCAGGCGGCGGTCGAGGATCTGCTCGGTCGGCACGAGATCCTGCGCACCTACTACCCCGAGACCGCGGACGGCCCGATCCAGGTGATCCTGCCCGCGGGTGAGTTCGTCCCGGATCTGACGCCGGTGGCCGCGCCGCAGGCCTCCGAGGTCGATGCCGACGCCGCGGTGTCCGCCGCGATGCTCGCCGACGCCACAGGCGCCTTCGACCTGACCGCCGCTGTGCCCCTGCGTGTGCGGCTGTACGAGACCGGTCCCGGCTCCGAGTACATCCTGATGCTGGTCGTGCATCACATCGCTGCCGACGGCTTCTCGATGCGTCCGCTGTTGCGTGACGTGATGACCGCCTACGCGGCCCGCACCGCCGGCCGCCTGCCCGAGTGGGCGCCGCTCGAGGTCCAGTACGCCGACTACGCACAGTGGCAGCGCACGGTTCTCGGTGACGAAACCGATCCGGAGTCGTTGTCGGCGAAGCAGATCGAGCACTGGAAGGGTGCGCTCGCCGGACTCGCGGACGAGCTCGACCTGCCCAGCGACCGGCCGCGCCCCGCAGTCCCGTCCCACCGCGGGGCCATGCACGGACTCACCGTGGACGCCGAACTTCACGCCGCACTGTCCGATTTCGCGCGCGAGCGTGGCGTGACCATGTTCATGGTCGTGCACACGGCGCTCGCGGTGCTGCTGGCCCGCCTGTCCGGAACCGACGACGTCGCGGTCGGCGCCCCGATCGCCGGACGCGGCGACGCTGCGCTCGACGATCTGGTCGGGATGTTCGTCAACACGCTGGTCCTGCGGACCACGGTCGATCACAGCGCTCCGTTCAGCGAGGTGCTGGACCGGACTCGGTCCGCGGACCTTGCTGCGTTCGGCAACTCGGACATCCCGTTCGAACGACTCGTCGACGTGCTGTCCCCGGCGCGATCCCAGGCGCGGCACCCTCTGTTCCAGGTCGCGTTGTCCTTCCAGAACCTGGGTCTGCCCACGCTGGAGCTGGCCGGCCTGCAGGTGTCTCCGGTCGAGCTGGACGTGCACCTTGCGAAGACCGATCTGCAGGTGACGGTGTCGGAATCGGTCGACACCGCAGGCGTTCCCGCCGGAATGGTCTTCGACCTCCTCTACGCCACCGACATGTTCGACGAGGCCGGTGTTGCGGCACTCGGCCGTCGCCTGGTGCGTGTGCTCGCGGCAGCGGTTTCCGATCCGGAGATCGTCGTGGGCGACATCGACATCCTGGGTGACGAGGAGCGCGCCACGCTGGCGAGTTTCGCCGGTGCCCCGGCTCTCGAGCGGCAGACGCTGCCACAGGTGCTGGCGGCAGCTGTCGATGCGCGGCCCGACGCCGTCGCGGTGACCGCGTCCGGTGTCTCCCTCACCTACCGGGAGCTCGACGAGCGGTCGTCGCGCCTGGCACGTCTTCTCGTCGACGCGGGTGCCGGTCCGGAGAACGCGGTAGCGATCGCCATCCCCCGATCCCTCGAGTCGGTACTGGCCGTGTGGGCCGTCGCCAAGACGGGTGCCGCGTTCGTACCCGTTGACCCGAACTACCCGGCCGATCGTGTCGCGCACATGGTGTCCGACTGCGGTGCGGTGCTCGGCATCACCGTCGACGCCTGTGCGGAGCGGCTACCCGACGTCGCCCCGTGGCTCGTCCTCGATTCGGAGGACATCGAGAACCGCTGCGCTGCACTGGCGTCCGCGCCGCTCACCGACGCCGACCGCGTCGGCCCGGTGCGGGTCGGCAACCCGGCCTACGTCATCTACACGTCCGGTTCCACCGGTCTGCCCAAGGGCGTCGTCGTCACGCACACCGGCCTGGCGAACTTCCTCGAGTACCAGCGCAGCGACTTCGCGATCACGCCGGACTCGCGGACTCTGCACATCGCGTCGCCGAGCTTCGACATTTCCGTCAACGAGATGCTGCTGGCCGCAGGATCCGGCGCGACCCTGGTCGTCGCGCCGACCACGGTCTTCGGCGGAGACGACCTCGCCGATCTGCTCCGCCGCGAGCAGGTCACGCACGTGATGATGACTCCTGCCGCGCTGGCGTCCGTCGACCCCGAGGGCCTCGACCACGTGCGTTTCGTGGGCGTCGGCGGTGAGGCGTGCCCGCCGGAACTGGTGGTGCGGTGGGGCGTCGGCCGCTCCTTCCGCAACGGGTACGGACCGACCGAGACCACGATCATCGTCACCTGCACCGACCCGCTCCGGCCCGGGCAACCGATCACCATCGGCCGACCCATGCGCGGTGTGCGGGCGGCAGTGCTCGACAACCGGCTCGTGCCGGTCCCCGTGGGAGTCGTCGGCGAGCTGTATCTCGCGGGTGATGCGCTGGCACGCGGGTACCGCGGCCGGCCGGACCTGACCGCGGACCGCTTCGTCGCCGATCCGACAGGGGTTGCGGGAGAGCGGATGTACCGCACCGGTGACCTCGTGCGGTGGACCCCGGGTGGGGAGTTGGAGTACCTGGGCCGCAGCGACTCGCAGGTCAAGGTGCGTGGATTCCGCATCGAGCTCGGGGAGATCGATGCGGCGCTCGCGGCGCAGCCGGGCATCGAGTACGCGGTGACCGTCGGCCACCGCGGAACCGGAGGCACCACGTCGCTGGTCTCGTACGTGATCGCGGCGGACGGTGTCGTCACCGAGACCGCCGCGCTCAAGGCGGCCCTGGCGGAATCGTTGCCGGCACACATGGTGCCCGCGTCGATCATGACGCTCGACCGTATCCCGCTGACTCCGGTCGGCAAGCTCGACCAGAAGGCGCTGCCGGAACCGGTGTTCGAGTCCGTCGCCTACCGCGAACCGGCCACCGACACGGAACGCCTCGTCGCCGCCACGTTCGCCGAGGTCCTCGGTGCCGAGCGCGTCGGCGCCGACGACGACTTCTTCGACCTCGGCGGCAACTCGCTGATCGCCACGCAGGTGACCGCCCGGCTCGGCGCCGCGGTCGGCGCCCGCATCCCGGTGGCCGCGCTGTTCGAGTCGCCGACCGTCGCCGCACTCGCGGCCGCCCTGGACGGCTACGCCGGTGGCGACGGCCGTCCGCCGCTGGTTCCCCAGGATCGGTCCGACCGCGTCCCGCTGTCGCTCGCGCAGCAGCGGATGTGGTTCCTCAACAGGTTCGACCCGGACTCGGTTGCCTACAACATTCCGATGGCCATCCGGCTGACCGGTGCACTCGACACGGCAGCGCTCGAAGCGGCGCTCGCGGACGTCGTCGCCCGGCACGAATCGCTGCGCACCAGCTACCCCGAGACCGACGACGGCCCGAGCCAGGTCGTCGCCGCACCCGCCGATGCCGTGCCCGACCTGGTCCGGACAGACGTGGACGCCGAGGAACTGCCACGACTGCTGTTCGAACTGGCGACCACCAGGTTCGACGTCACCTCCGAGATCCCGATGCGCGTCGCGCTGTTCCGGTTGGCCGAGGACGAGTTCGTCCTGGCCGCAGTGATCCACCATGTCTCCGCCGACGGTTCGTCGATCGCGCCGTTCGTCGGTGACGTGATGATCGCGTACGGCGCCCGGGTCGCAGGCGCGGCACCGGAGTGGGCGCCGCTGCCCGTGCAGTACGCCGACTACGCCATCTGGCAGCGCGAGGTCCTCGGTGACGAGACCGACCCGGAGTCGGTGGCCGGCAGGCAGCTCGACTTCTGGCGGCGGGCGCTCGACGGCATCCCCGATCAGCTGGACCTGCCGAGCGACCGCCCCCGCCCCGCCGTGCGGTCGAACCGTGGCGGCCGGGTGCCCTTCGAACTCGACGGTCGGCTGCACCGTGCCCTGGTGGACTACGCCAGGGGTGCCGGTGCGACGGTCTTCATGGCCACCCACACTGCCCTCGCGGTGCTGCTCGCCAGGTTGTCGGGGACCGAGGACATCGCTGTCGGCACCCCCATCGCAGGCCGCGGCGACGCCGCCATGGACGGCCTGATCGGCATGTTCGTCAACACCCTCGTGCTGCGCACGGCGGTGGACGGGTCCAGGTCGTTCGCCGACCTGCTCGCCGACGTGAAGGACGTGGATCTCGCGGCCTTCGGCAACGCGGACGTGCCGTTCGAGCGCCTCGTCGAGGTCCTCAACCCCACCCGGTCGACCGCCCGGCACCCGCTGTTCCAGGTCGGTTTCTCGTTCCAGAACCTCGCGCAGACGAGCCTCGAACTGCCCGGGCTGACCGTGTCGGCACTCGAGGTCGACAACGGCATCACCCAGTTCGACCTGCAGCTGTTCCTGATCGAGCAGTTCGACGACAACGGTGCTCCCGCCGGAGTCGAGGCGATGTTCCACTTCGCCACCGACCTCTTCGACCAGCGGACCGTCGAGGGCTTCGCGCAGCGCTTCGTCCGGATTCTCGAAGCCGCAGTGGCGCATCCGAGCCTCGCGGTCGGCGACATCGACGTCCTCGGCTACGACGAGCGTGCCCAGTTGCTGACCGGCTGGAACGACACGGCTGCCCACGTGTCCGTCGGGACGCTGGCGGAGCTCTACCGTGCGCAGGCGTCGGCGACGCCGGACGCGCCCGCGCTGTGGTTCGAGGGCACCGAGCTGACCTACGGGGAGTTCGACGCCCGCGTCAACCGCGTTGCCCGCGCGCTCGTCGACCGCGGCGTCGGACCGGAGTCCCTGGTCGCGCTCGCCATGCGGCGGTCGATCGACCTCGTGGTCGGCATGTACGCCGTCGTGCAGGCGGGCGGCGCCTACGTGCCGCTCGATCCCGACCAGCCGGCCGAGCGGACCGGGTACATCCTTGAGTCCGCCGCCCCGACCTGCGTGTTGTCCACGACGCGAGACGATTTCCAGGCCGCAGGGGACAGGTCTGTCCTCCTCCTGGACACCGACGACCTCAGCGGGTACTCGGCAGATCCGATGCACCCGTCGGAGCTGATCCGCCCGCTGCGTCCGCAGCACCCGGCGTACGTCATCTTCACGTCCGGATCGACGGGCAAGCCGAAGGGCGTGACCGTCAGCCACGCGGCGATCGTCAACCAGCTGGTGTGGAAGACCGCCGCGTGCGGGCTCGACGCCTCGGATGCGGTGCTGCTCAAGACCGCCGCGACGTTCGACCTCTCGGTGTGGGAGTTCTGGTCTCCGCTGGTGTCCGGCGGCCGGATGGTCATCGCCCGGCCGCGCGGCCAGCAGGACCCCGAGTACCTGCTCGACCTGATGCGCTCGCAGCATGTGACCACCCTGCACGCGGTGCCGTCCACCGTGGCGATGCTCTCCGCAACCGCTTCCGGTGTGGCGCTGTCCGATTCGCTGCGCCGCGTGCTGGCGATCGGTGAGGCGCTGCCGGTGTCCGTGGCGCAGGCGTTCCGCGCGGCGAACGGCGCCACACTGGTCAACCTGTACGGCCCGACCGAGGCCGCGGTCTCGGTGACGGCGCACGAGGTCACGGATACCGACGTCACCTCCGTACCGATCGGCATCCCCGAGTGGAACACGCAGGTGTACGTCCTCGACCGTCGCCTGCACCCCGTCCCGGTCGGGGTCTCGGGGGAGCTGTACCTCGCGGGCAACCAGCTCGCCCGTGGATACCACGGCAGGGCCGACCTGACCTCGGATCGTTTCGTGGCCAACCCCTTCGGCGTCGCCGGCTCACGGATGTACCGCACCGGCGACCTCGTCAGCGTCCGTCCGGACGGCGAGCTCGACTACCTCGAGCGCAGCGACTTCCAGGTGAAGGTGCGCGGTTTCCGGATCGAGCTCGGTGAGATCGAGACGGCACTCGCCCAGCAGTCGGACGTCGCGGCCGCCGTGGTCACGGCACACACCGACGAGCGGGTCGGTGACCGCCTCGTCGCGTACGTGGTGCCCACGACCGGATCGACCGTCGACACGGGTGAGTTGAAGGACGCGCTGTCTCGCGCCCTGCCCAGCTACATGGTCCCGGCGGCCTTCGTGGTCCTCGACGCGCTGCCGCTGAACATCAACGGGAAGATCGACCGGAAGGCGCTGCCCGCACCGGAGTTCGAGGCGACGGAGTTCCGCGCCCCGACCACCGAAGCGGAGATCCTCGTCGCCGGCGTCTTCGGCGACGTGCTCGGAGTCGACACGGTCGGCCTCGACGACGACTTCTTCGCGCTCGGCGGCAACTCCCTGATCGCCACGCAGGTCACGGCCCGACTCGGCGCGGCATTCGACACCCAGGTGCCCGTGCTGTGGCTGTTCGAGGCGCCGACCGTCGTCGAACTGGCGGCGAAGGTGAGTGAGAGCGCCGGCAGCGGGGCGCGGGCCGCGCTGGTCGCGGGCGAGCGTCCCGACGAGTTGCCGCTGTCGCTGGCGCAGCAGCGGATGTGGGTGCTCAACCGCATCGCGCCGGACTCGGCCGCCTACAACATTCCCGGCGGCATCAGGCTCTCCGGCCACCTCGACGTCGCAGCCCTCGACGCTGCGGTGCGGGACGTGCTCGATCGGCACGAGGTGCTGCGGACCGTCTACCCGTCCGGCAGTGACGGCCCGGTCCAGGTGATCGTGCCGTCGTCGGACGTGCCCGTCGACCTGACGCCGATCCCGGTCGACGAGCAGTCGCTCGCCGACCACGTCGTCGCGACGGTGGGTGTCGGATTCGACGTGACCGACGCCGTTCCGGTTCGCATCCGGCTCTACGCGCTGACGGACACCGCGGACTCCTCCGCCGACGTCGTGCCCGAGTCCACGGAGCACGTGCTGGTCGTGGTCGTGCATCACATCAGTGCCGACGGCTACTCGATGGGGCCGCTCGCTCGGGACATCGTTCTCGCCTACACGGCGCGGGTCGCGGGCGCGGCACCCACCTGGGCGCCGCTGCCGGTGCAGTACGCCGACTTCAGCCTCTGGCAGCGTGAGGCTCTCGGGTCGGAGGACGACCCGGAGAGTGTGATCTCCCGACAGATCGCACACTGGTCCGACGAACTCGCGGGCCTCCCGGACCAGCTGGACCTGCCCGCGGACCGTTCCCGTCCCGCGGTACAGACCTTCGGCGGTGGACGATTCGCCTTCGAGATCGGTTCCGGGACGGCAGCGGCACTGACCGCGTTCGCGCAGGATCGGGGTGTCACCCCGTTCATGGTCGTGCACGCAGCGCTGTCCCTGCTGCTCGCGCGGCTCAGCGGAACGACGGACATCGCCGTCGGTACCCCCGTCGCCGGTCGCGGTGAACAGGCGCTCGACGACCTGATCGGCATGTTCGTCAACACGATGGTCCTCCGGACCGACGTGGTCGGCTCCGCCTCGTTCGACGAGTTGGTGGCGCAGGTCCGCGAGCGCGACCTGCGTGCCTTCGGCCAGGCGGACGTGCCGTTCGAGCGGCTGGTCCAGGTCCTCAACCCGGCACGGTCCACCGCCCGGCATCCGCTGTTCCAGGTTGCGTTGTCGTTCGCGAACACGCCACCCGCGGCCGTGGAACTGCCCGGGCTGACGGTCTCTCCGCTCGACGCCACCCTCGCCAGCGCCAAGTTCGATCTGCAGCTGACGGTCGAGCCGGGTGCCGCAGGCGCCGCCATGACGGCCGAATTCGGTTACGCCACAGATCTGTTCGACGAAGCGACGATCGCGGGATTCGCGCAGCGGTTCCAGCGGATCCTCGAAGCCGCGCTCGCCGACCCGACCCGGCCGGTCGGCGACGTGGAGATCCTCACCGACGCCGAGCGGGCCGAGGCGCTCTCGCACTACGACCTGCAGGCCACCCACCCGGCGCTGATCACCCTCGAGGGCATCCTGCGCGACGGCGCCGCCGCGGTTCCCGACGCGATCGCGCTGTCGGGAATCGACGGTGAACTGAGCTACCGCGAACTCGACGAGCGCTCGTCCCGGCTCGCCCGGTTCCTCGTCGCACGCGGTGCGGGCCCCGAAACCACGGTCGCCGTGGCGATCCGGCGGTCAGTGCACTCGGTGCTCGCGGTGTGGGCGGTCGCCAAGACCGGTGCCGCTTTCGTCCCGGTCGACCCGACCTATCCACAGGACCGCATCACCTACATGGCGATCGACTCGGGTGCGGTCCTCGGACTCACCACGGCCGACCACCTGGATGCGATGCCCGGCACGATCGCCTGGCACGAGCTCGGCGAATCGGAGGCAGCCGCCGCGGCACTGTCGGCCGCCCCCGTCACCGACGCCGACCGGATCCGTCCCCTGCTCCACGCGAACCTGGCCTACGTCATCTACACCTCGGGTTCCACGGGACGACCGAAGGGCGTCGCGGTCACCCACGTCGGCATGGCGAACCTGCGCGAGCAGATCCTCACCTCGTACCCGACGGTCGAGGAGCCCCGCCCGCTGCACATCGCCTCGCCGAGCTTCGACGTCTCCGTGTACGAGATGCTCTTCGCGCCGGTCCTGGGCGGCACGCTCGTGATCACGCCGCCCGACGTGTGGGGTGGCAGCGAGCTGACCGAACTGCTGCGCGCGCAGCGGGTGACGCACGCCGTCATCACCCCGGCTGCACTGTCCACGATCGACCCCGAGGGCCTCGACCACCTGCGACTGGTCATCACCGCAGGAGAGGCGTGCCCGCCGGAGCTCGTCGGACGCTGGGCCACCGGAGACCGGTGGTTCGTCAACGGCTACGGACCCACCGAGACGACGATCATCTCCACTCGCACCGACGCGATGGTGCCAGGCGAACCGATCACCATCGGTCACCCGACGGCGGGGCTGCGCAACCTCGTTCTCGATGCCCGCCTCAACCCCGTGCCCGTCGGCGTCGTCGGCGAGCTGTATCTCTCCGGTCGCGGCATGGCCCGCGGCTACCGGGCGCGCCCGGGCCTGACGGCGGAACGCTTCGTCGCGCACCCGCACGGAGAACCGGGCGAGCGTCTGTACCGCACCGGCGACCTCGCCCGGTGGACCGCCGACGGCCAGGTGGACTACCTGGGCCGCACCGACTTCCAGGTCAAGGTTCGGGGATTCCGCATCGAGCTCGGTGAGATCGACGCCGCGCTCGGAGCCCAGGCCGGCGTCGAGTTCGCCGTGACCCTGGGACACACGACGGCGGGAGTCGACGCGCTCGTCTCCTACGTGTTGCCGACGGCCGGGGCGACCGTCGACGTGAACGAGCTGAAGTCCGCGCTGCGCGACCGGCTTCCGGCGCACATGGTGCCCGCGTCGATCATGGTCATCGACGAGATCCCGCGGACACCGGTCGGCAAGCTCGACCGGAAGGCACTGCCGGAGCCCGTTTTCGAGTCCCGGCCGTTCCGTGAGCCGACCACCGCAACCGAGGAAACCGTCGCGAACGTGTTCGCGGACGTCCTCGGAGCGGAGCGGGTCGGCCGCGACGACGACTTCTTCGAGCTGGGTGGCAACTCCCTGATCGCCACGCAGGTGGCTGCCCGGCTGGGGGCGGCACTCGCGACGCAGGTTCCGGTGGTGACCTTGTTCGAGGCATCCACCGTCGCCGCTCTCGCCGCAGCACTCGACGCGGGAGCCGGCCGCGGGACCCGCGCGCCGCTCGTGCCGCAGGACCGCCCCGACCACATTCCCCTGTCACTGGCGCAGCAGCGGATGTGGTTCCTCAACCGCCTCGATCCCGATTCCGCCGCCTACAACATCCCGGCAGCGATCCGGCTGACCGGTGACCTCGACACCGCCGCACTACAACAGGCGGTCGCGGACGTGATCGTTCGCCACGAGTCTCTGCGAACGCTGTTTCCCGAGACCGACGACGGTGCCTTCCAGCAGATTCTGGTCGCGGAGGTGGCGGTTCCCGACCTGACCCCGGTGGAAGTGCCGGAGTCCGAGGTGTTCGGTCGCGTGCTCGAGCTGATGGCGGCCCCGTTCGACGTCACCTCACAGGTTCCACTGCGCGTGGCACTGTTCCGGATCGCCGACGGGGCGACCGTCGAGCACGTACTGGTGCTGGTCGTGCACCACATCAGTGCGGACGGCTGGTCGATCGCACCGCTCACCCGTGACGTGATGGTCGCGTACGCGGCTCGCACGGCCGGGATCACACCGAACTGGGCGCCGTTGCCGGTGCAGTACGCGGACTACGCGATCTGGCAGCGGGCGACGCTCGGCTCCGAGGACGACGCCGACTCGCTCGTGTCCCGGCAGATCGAGCACTGGCGTGATCGGTTGGCGGGGCTGCCCGACCTGCTCGAGCTGCCGACGGACCGGCCGCGACCGGCCGTTGCGTCGACGGTCGGTGCACGGCACCGCTTCCATGTCGATTCGGCCATCCATGCGGCGGTGGACAAGATCGCCCGCGAGCACCGGGCGACGCCGTTCATGGTGATCCACACGGCCCTCGCCGTCCTGCTCGGGCGACTGAGCGGGACAACGGACATCGCGATCGGTGCGCCGGTGGCGGGTCGCGGCGACGAGAGCCTCGACGGGCTCGTCGGCATGTTCGTGAACAACCTCGTCCTGAGGACCCCGATCGAACCCGGGGAGTCGTTCGTCGCGCACCTCGAGCGGGCGCGCGAGATCGACCTCGCCGCCTTCTCGCACGCGGACATCCCGTTCGAGCGGCTGGTGGAGGTTCTGAACCCGACCCGGTCACGCGCCTACTCGCCGCTCTTCCAGGTCTCGCTGGCTTTCCAGAACCTGGCCGGCGCCGAGTTGGAACTCGACGGTCTGCGCGTGGCCCCCCTCGACGCCGACGCCGCCGTCGCAAAGTTCGACATCGAGGTCACGTTCGCGGATCGGATCGACGCGGACGGCAGGGTGGACGGGTACGACGCGCACCTCACCTACGCCGCCGAGCTGTTCGATCAGTCCACGATGTCGGCGTTCGCGGAGCGTTTCGTCCGGGTACTCGACGCGATGGTCTCCGATCCCGAGGGCGTCGTCGGTGACGTGGACATCCTCTCCGACAACGAGCGGCACCGGGTGCTCGACGTGTGGCCGACGGCTGGTGCCGACGCGGGCACGGACAGCACGCTCGTCGAGCTGTTCACCGCGACCGCAGCCAGGTTCGCGGACCGGCCGGCGGTGCGGTTCGGTGACGAGCAGCTGACCTATCGCGAGCTGGACGCGCGCACGGACAGCCTCGCGCTCAGGTTGGTGTCGGCGGGTGTCGGTCCGGAATCGCTGGTGGCAGTGGCCCTACCGCGGTCGGCGGACCTCGTGGTGGCCTTGCTGGCCGTTCTGAAGGCCGGTGGCGGCTACCTTCCGGTGGACCCGAGTTACCCGGCCGAGCGGATCGAGTACATGCTCGGCGACGCCGCTCCGGTGTGCGTGTTGACCACCGCGGATCACGAGTTGCTTCTGCCCGAAGGGCTTCCGGTCGTCGACATCGCCGCCGCCGCCGCCGACGGCCCGGCCGAGGCCGGCGGCCTCGGCGTGGTCGGACTGCGGCCGGAGAACATCGCCTATGTCATCTACACGTCCGGGTCGACGGGCCGTCCGAAGGGTGTCCAGGTCCCGCACCGCACGGTGACGCGCCTGATGCGGAACACCGAGCGCCGCTTCGGATTCGACGAATCCGACGTGTGGACGATGTTCCACAGCTACGCGTTCGACTTCTCGGTGTGGGAGCTGTGGGGTCCGCTGCTGTACGGCGGCACCCTGGTGGTCGTCGACTACTACACCTCGCGGTCCCCGGAGCAGTTCCTCGACCTTCTCGGCCGCGAGCGGGTGACGGTGCTGAACCAGACGCCGTCGGCGTTCTACCAGCTGGTCGAGGCGGACCGGCAGGCCGATGTAGACCTCGCCCTGCGTTACGTGATCTTCGGTGGTGAGGCCCTGGAGCTGTCGCGCCTGGCGCAGTGGTACGAGCGGCATGCCGACACCCGGCCCGTGCTGGTGAACATGTACGGCATCACCGAGACGACGGTGCACGTGTCGTTCCGCGCACTCGACGCGGTCACCGCCGCCCAGGCGGCCGGCTCGATCGTCGGGCAGGCGATCGACGGGCTGTCCGTGTACGTCCTCGACGGCCGGCTGCGCCCCGTACCGGTCGGCGTCCCCGGCGAGATGTACGTCGCGGGAGTGCAATTGGCGCGGGGGTACCTCGGGCAGCCGGCGTTGTCCGCATCACGCTTCGTGGCGAGCCCGTTCGGGCACGGCCGCCTGTACCGGTCCGGTGACCTGGCGCGGTGGAACGCGGCGGGTGAGCTGGAGTACCTGGGTCGTGCCGACGACCAGGTCAAGGTCCGTGGTTTCCGCATCGAGCTCGGTGAGATCGAGGCGGCGGTACTGGCTCAGGACGGGGTTGCGCAGGTTGCCGTCATCGTGCGCGAGGACGCCCCGGGCTCGGCCCGGATCGTGGCCTACGTCGTGCCGGACACGGAGCCGACGGAGCGCGGCGGAACGCTCGACACGGGCGTTCTTCGTGACGGGGTTGCCGCGCGGTTGACGGAGTACATGGTTCCGTCCCATTTCGTCGTACTCGACGAGATTCCGCTGACGGTCAACGGCAAGCTCGATCGGCGGGCGCTGCCCGTTCCCGCTGCGGACGTGCGCGAGTTCCGGGCGCCCGTGACCGAGAGCGAGACGGCTGTCGCAGAGGTGTACGCGGAGCTGATCGGGCTCGACCGGGTTGGTCTCGACGACGACTTCTTCGAACTGGGCGGAAACTCGTTGATCGCGGCTCGGGTCGCGGCGCGAATCGGTGCCCGGCTGCACAAGAAGGTCCCGGTGCGAGTGCTGTTCGACGCATCCACGGTCGCTGCGCTGGCAGAGGCCGTCGACCTGCTCGGCGACACCGGTCCTGGCGTACCCCTCGTACCGCAGCCACGGCCGGAACGGATTCCGCTCTCCCCGGCGCAGTCCCGGCTGTGGTTCCTCAACCGGTTCGACCGGTCGTCGGCCGCGTACAACATCCCGTTCGCGCTGCGGCTCACCGGCGACCTCGACGTCGACGCGCTGCAGGCAGCCGTGTGGGACGTGCTGGAACGGCACGAATCGCTGCGCACGGTGTTCCCCGAGGTCGACGGCACCGCCGTGCAGGTGATCCTGCCCGCTCCGTCTGTCGAGCTCGACCTCTCTCCTGTCGACGTCGCGCCCGAGGACGTCGTCGCGACCGTCGGCGAGATCCTCGGCGCCGGATTCGACGTCACCGCGTCCGCACCGATCCGGGGTCGCCTGCTGCGGCTGTCGTCCACCGAGACGGGCACCGCATCCGAGTACGCCCTCGTTCTCGTGGTGCACCACATCGTGTCGGACGGCGTGTCCACCGGACCGCTCGCCCGCGACGTCATGGTCGCGTACACGGCGCGGGCCACCGGCAACGCCCCGGCGTGGGCGCCGTTGCCCGTGCAGTACGCCGACTACACGCTGTGGCAGGTTGCCCGACTCGGGTCGGAGAACGACCCGGAAACGTTGGCCGCACAGCAGCTCGCGTACTGGAAGCAGGCGCTCGCCGGGATTCCCGATCTGATCGAGCTGCCGACCGACCGGCCACGTCCGGCGGTCGCGTCCAACCGCGGCTCACTGGTCACGTTCGACCTCGACGCCGACCTCGTCGCCGGTCTCGACCGGATCGCCAAGGGAGCAGCCGGAACCCGCTTCATGGCGGTGCACACCGTGCTCGCGGTGCTGCTGTCGCGGTTGTCGGGCACCACCGACATCGCGATCGGTACTCCGGTCGCCGGCCGCGGCGCCGCCGAACTCGACGACCTCGTCGGCATGTTCGTCAACACACTGGTGCTGCGGACCGAGATCGACGGCGGCGCGTCCTTCGCCGACCTCGTCGCCGCGACCCGCGCGGTCGACCTGGCGGCGTTCGCGAACGCCGACGTGCCGTTCGAGCGTCTCGTCGAGGTGGTCAACCCCACTCGGTCCCAGTCGCATTCGCCTCTGTTCCAGGTCTCGCTCACGTTCGAGGACGGGCACGGCACGACCCTCGAGCTGCCCGGGCTCACCGTCTCGGGCTTCGACCACACCGCCGAGGTCACCCAGTTCGATCTGACGCTCGTGCTGACCGAGTCCGCGGACGGCGTCGGCGCCGGTTTCCGGTACTCGACCGACCTCTTCGACCGCGCCACGGTGGAGGGCTTCGCCAGCCGGTTCCTGTCCCTCGTCTCGGCCGTGGTCGCAGATCCGGACCTGCCGGTCGGCGACATCGACCTGCTCACCTCCGACGAGCGGGAGCAGGTCCTGTTCGACTGGAACGCGACCGACGAGCGGGTGGACGCGGCGACCCTCGTCGAGCTGCTCGACGCGCAGGTAGCGCGCACCCCGGAAGCGGTGGCACTCACCTTCGAGGGCGAGTCGCTGACGTATGCGCAGTTCGACGCCCGGGTCAACCGTCTCGCCCGGTACCTGATCTCGCTGGGAACGGGTCCGGAATCGCACGTCGCGATCGCCATCCGGCGGTCGCTGGACCTGCTGGTCGCCATCCACGCCGTCGTCAAGGCGGGCGGCGCGTACGTACCGGTCGACCCCGATCAGCCGGCGGACCGGATCGGGCACATCCTCGACACCGCAGGGCCGGTGGTCGTGTTGTCCACGTCGCGAGACGAATTCGCGGGACCGGGGGAGAGGTCTGTCCTCTGCATCGACACCGTCGACCTGTCCACCGTCGACGCCGCGCCGCTGACGAACGCCGACCGGATCGGTGCCCTGTCCACGGACCACCCGGCCTACGTGATCTTCACGTCGGGTTCGACGGGTCGTCCGAAGGGTGTGGCGGTGTCGCACGGGGCGATCGTGAATCGTCTGGTGTGGATGCAGGCGGAGTACGGGCTGA
>NZ_JBHUFB010000020.1:27710-154477 GCF_042681175.1 Rhodococcus gannanensis | reverse complement strand
TCGGTGTGGGAGTTGTTCTGGCCGTTGCAGGTCGGTGCGCGTCTGGTGATCGCGGTGCCGGACGGGCATCGGGATCCGGCCTACCTGGCTCGGGTGATGGCCGATCAGTCGGTGACGACTGCGCACTTCGTGCCGTCGATGCTGGCGGTGTTCGTCGCCCATCTCGCGGCTGCGGCGGAAGCGGTGGGGTCGGCGAGCGTGGCGACGAGCGAAATGGCACTGTCGAAGGTGTTCGCGTCGGGTGAGGCGTTGCCTGCCTCCACGGCTGCGGCGTTGCGCGAGGTGTTGCCGGGGGCGCGTCTGCACAACCTGTACGGGCCGACCGAGGCTGCGGTCGACGTCACGTTCCACGAGGTGACGGAGGCGGACACCATCACGGTGCCGATCGGTGCGCCGGTGTGGAACACGCAGGTGTTCGTGTTGGATGCGCGGTTGCGTCCGGTGCCGGTGGGTGTTGCGGGTGAGCTCTACCTGTCCGGTGCGCAGCTCGCTCGCGGCTACGTGGGCCGGGCGGACCTGTCCTCGGATCGGTTCGTGGCGAACCCCTTCGTGCCGGGCACCCGGATGTACCGCACGGGTGACCTCGTGTCGTGGAACGGTGCCGGTGAGCTGGAGTACATCGGGCGTACCGACTTCCAGGTGAAGCTGCGTGGTCTGCGGATCGAGCTCGGTGAGATCGAGACCGCCCTTCTCGCACAGGAATCCGTCGCGCAGTCCGTCGTGGTGCTGCACCGGGACGACCGCGTCGGCGAGGCGCTGGTCGCCTACCTGGTACCTGCGGGAGCCACGGAGCCCGATCAGGGCGCACTCAAGTCCGCTCTGCAGGCGGCGCTCCCGGCGTACATGGTGCCGTCGGCGTTCGTGGTCCTCGAGGCCTTCCCGCTCAACGCGTCCGGCAAGCTGGACCGCAAGGCGCTGCCGGCGCCGATGTTCGAGGCGACGGTGTTCCGCCTGCCCTCGACCCCGGCCGAGGAACTCGTGGCCGGCGTCTTCGCCGACCTGCTCGGCGTGGAGCGCGTCGGCGCCGACGACGACTTCTTCGCGCTCGGCGGAAACTCGCTCGTCGCCACCCAGGTCACCGCCCGGCTCGGGTCGCTCCTCGACTCCACGGTCGAGTTGCGAACCCTGTTCGAGGCACCGACCGTCGCGGAGCTCGCCGAACGCCTGTCCTCGGGAACCGGCTCCCGCCGCCGCGTCCCGCTCGTCGCGGCCGACCGGCCCGACGACATTCCGCTCTCGCTCGCGCAACAGCGGATGTGGTTCCTCAGCCGGTTCGACAGCGCCTCGGGCGTCAACAACATCCCGGCCGCGATCCGGCTGTCGGGTCGCCTCGACACCGCTGCGCTGCAGGCCGCCGTCGGCGACCTGGTGGCACGGCACGAGATCCTGCGGACCGTCTACCCCGTCGGTGCGGACGGGTCGGGCACCCAGGTGATCCTGCCGGTCGGCGACACCGTTCCGGACCTCACCCCGATCGACGTCGACGAGTCGGACCTGATCAGGAAGGTCACCTCGGCCGTCGTCACCGGCTTCGACGTCACCGCCGAGGTGCCGTTGCGGGTGAACGTCTTCCGGGTCACGGAGACCGAACACGTGCTCGTCGTCGTCGTCCACCACATCGCCGCCGACGGGTTCTCCATGGGCCCGCTGGTCCGGGACGTGATGGTCGCGTACACGGCGCGTGTCGCCGGCGAGGCCCCCGGATGGGCGCCGCTCGACGTCCAGTACGCGGACTACGCGCTGTGGCAGCGAGAGGTCCTCGGCTCCGAGGACGACGGCGACTCCGTCGTCAGCGGGCAGCTCGACTACTGGCGCACCGCGCTCGACGGCATCCCGGCGCAGCTCGACCTGCCCGCCGACCGCCCGCGTCCGGCGGTGGCGAGCAACGTCGGTGGCGCGGTGTCGTTCGACATCGATGCCGATCTGCACGCGGCGCTGCTCGGCGCGGCACGCACCCGCGGCGCGTCTCTGTTCATGGTGGTGCACACCGCCCTGGCCGCACTGTTGGCCAGGCTGTCCGGTACCACCGACATAGCCATCGGCACCCCGGTCGCCGGCCGCGGCGAGCAGGCCCTCGACGACCTCGTCGGCATGTTCGTCAACACCCTCGTGCTGCGCACACAGGTGAACCCGGCGACGCCGCTGACGACGTTGCTCGCCGACGTCCGGCAGACGGATCTCGGTGCCTTCGGGCACGCCGACGTGCCGTTCGAGCGCATCGTCGAGGTGATCGACCCGCCGCGCTCGCAGGCCAGGCACCCGCTGTTCCAGGTGGCGCTGTTCTTCCAGAACCACCAGCAGCCGAGCATCGACCTGGACGGCTTGACCGTCTCCGGAGTCGACGTCGACGCCGTCATCGCGAAGTTCGACCTCCAGGTCACGGTCACCGAACGCAACGACGACAGTGGTGTCCCGTCCGGGATGGCCGTACACCTGAGCTACGCGCGAGACCTGTTCGACGAGGGCACGATCGACCTGTTCGGTCGGCGCCTGACCCGGATGCTCGAGACGCTGGCGACGGATCCGTCGACGCCCGTCGGCGACGTCGAACTGCTCGGTGACGACGAGCTGAGCCGGATCCTCACCGGCTGGAACGACTCGCGCCACGACGTCGATGCGGGTGAGCTGCTGCTCGACGCGTACGACGCACAGGTCGCCGCCACCCCGGATGCGACGGCCGTCGTGTACGAGGGCGACTCGCTGACCTACGCGGAGTTCGACGCCCGCGTCAACCGGCTCGCCCGCCGGCTCGTTGCCGACGGTGTCGGACCGGAATCGCTGGTGGCCATCGCGATTCGCCGGTCGCTCGATCTCGTCGTGGCCATCTACGCGGTGGTGCGGGCGGGCGGCGCGTACGTGCCGGTCGATCCGGACCACCCGGCGGAGCGGATCGGGCACATCCTCGACACCGCGCAGCCGGTGTGCGTGCTGACGACCACGACGGACGATTTCGCCGCCGCCGGCGACTTCCCGGTCGTCGCGGTGGACACCCTCGACCTGGCCGACCTGTCGTCTGCCCCGGTCACGGACGCCGACCGTCGCGGGGTGCTGCGCCCGCAGCACCCGGCCTACGTCATCTTCACGTCGGGCTCCACCGGCAAGCCCAAGGGCGTCGCCGTCCCGCACGCCGCCATCGCCAACCAGATCGCGTGGATGCTCGCGGAGTACCCGCTCGGTGCCGGTGACGTGTACCTGCAGAAGACGGCCACGACCTTCGACGTGTCGCTGTGGGGCTGGTTCATCCCGCTACGGTCGGGTGCCACGCTCGTGGTGGCGACTCCGGACGGGCATCGTGACCCGCAGTACGTTGCCGACACGATCCGCGAGCAGCGGGTCACCGCGACCGACTTCGTGCCGTCGATGCTGACCGTGTTCGCGGGCTCCGCTCGCCCCGAGGACCTCACCTCCCTGCGGTACGTGTTCGTCATCGGGGAGGCACTGCCCGCCGAGACCGTCCGTGACTTCAGGTCCGTCTCCGACGCCGGTGTGCACAACCTGTACGGGCCGACGGAGGCGGCGGTGTCGATCACCTACGCCGACGTCACCGACACCGCCGTCGGCGGCGCGGTCTCGATCGGCCGCCCGGAGTGGAACTCGCAGGTGTACGTGCTGGATTCGCGGCTGCGGCCGGTCCCGGTCGGCGTGCCCGGTGAGCTCTACCTCGGCGGCGTGCAGCTCGCCCGCGGCTACTTCGGCCGCGTCGACCTCACCTCCGACCGGTTCGTGGCGAACCCGTTCTCCAGTCGCGGTGCTCGCATGTACCGCACCGGCGACCTGGTGGTGTGGGACGCCGACGGCGGCATCGACTACATCGGCCGCACCGACTTCCAGGTGAAGTTCCGTGGACAGCGCATCGAGCTCGGCGACATCGAGACGGCACTGCTCGCGCATCCGACGGTCCTGCAGGCCGCGGTGCTGGTGGTCAAGACGGAGACCGGTGACCACCTGGTGGCCTACCTGGTGCCCGCACCCGGTGCGGACATCGACGCCGACGAGGTCAAGGTGCACGCCACGGGCACCCTGCCGTCGTACATGGTGCCGTCGGCACTGGTCGTGCTGGACTCCTTCCCGCTCAACGCATCCGGCAAGCTCGATCGCAAGGCGCTGCCCGCGCCGGTGTTCGCGGCACGGGAGTTCCGGGCACCGGTCACCGCGACGGAGCAGACCATCGCTTCGGTGTTCGCGGAGGTGCTCGGCGCGCCGCAGGTCGGCCGCGGCGACGACTTCTTCGAACTCGGCGGCAACTCGCTGATCGCGACGCAGGTCGCGGCGCGGTTGGGGGCGGCACTCGGATTCCGCGTCCCGGTCCGGGACCTGTTCGAGGCATCCACCGTCGAGGCACTCGCCGACCGCCTCGCCGGCATGTCCGGCGGGGAAGCGCGGATCGAGCTGGCACCTCGACCGCGCCCCGAGCGGGTGCCGCTGTCCCCGGCCCAGTCCCGGATGTGGTTCCTCAACCGATTCGATCCGGAGTCGGCGGTCTACAACATCCCGCTGGCCGTGCGCCTGACCGGTGAACTGGACGTTGCGGCGCTGCGTGCCGCGGTCGCGGACGTCATCGCACGGCACGAGGTGCTGCGCACCACGTACCCGGAACACGAGGGCACCGGCCGCCAGGTCGTCGTGCCGGACTTCTCCGTGGACATCGCAGCGGAACCGGTGGCCGCCGAGGACCTGACCTCGCGGGTGCTGACGCTGGTCGGCACCGGCTTCGACGTCACGCAGGGTGTTCCGGTCCGGGCTGCCCTGCTCGGCGTCGACGGCTCCGCCACCGACCACGTCCTCGTCGTCGTCATGCACCACATCTCCGGTGACGGTTTCTCCACTGCACCGCTGACCCGGGACCTGGTGCTGGCGTACCTCTCCCGCAGCGCCGGGTCGGCGCCGGCCTGGGAGCCG
The DNA here is from genome assembly GCF_042681175.1 of Rhodococcus gannanensis. Classification (NCBI taxonomy): domain Bacteria; kingdom Bacillati; phylum Actinomycetota; class Actinomycetes; order Mycobacteriales; family Nocardiaceae; genus Rhodococcus; species Rhodococcus gannanensis. Next base: position 149,578 of record NZ_JBHUFB010000020.1, on the reverse strand, counting down.
CTGGCAGTTCAGTACGCGGACTACACGCTGTGGCAGCGGGAGGTTCTCGGCTCGCTCGACGACCCGCAGTCGCAGATGTCGGCGCAGCTGGACTACTGGACCCGGGTGCTGCGCGGCACGCCCGACGTGCTGGTGCTGCCGACGGATCGGCCGCGTCCGGCGGTGATGTCGAACATCGGTGCACTGCGGGAGTTCACGGTCGACAAGGAGTTGCGCGAGGCGCTGGAGGCACTCGCCCGGCGCAGCGGCGCGACGTTGTTCATGGTGCTGCACGCGGCGCTCGCGGTGCTGCTGTCGCGGCTGTCGGGGACGAGTGACATCACCGTCGGCACCCCGGTCGCGGGCCGCGGCGAGGCCGCGCTCGACGACCTGGTCGGCATGTTCGTCAACACCCTGGTGCTGCGCACCGAGGTGCCGGCGGCGGCGTCGTTCGACGAAGTCCTCGCCGCGGCCCGGGAAGCCGATCTGGGTGCGTTCGGTCACGCCGATCTGCCGTTCGAGCAGATCGTCGAGGCCCTCGATCCGGTTCGCTCCCAGGCGTACTCGCCGCTGTTCCAGGTGACGCTGTCGTTGCAGAACCTGCCCGCGCCCGCGGCCGAACTCGGTGACCTCTCGATCAGTGGCCTGACCACGGACATGGTGCTCGCGAAGTTCGACCTCGACTTCGGCTTCGCCGAGGCCGTCGACGAGAACGGGAATCCCTCCGGTCTCGACGGAGCGCTCACGTACACCACCGGTCTGTACGACGCCTCGGGTGCGCAGTCGCTCGTGGACGGACTGCTCGGTGTGCTGCGCGCGGTGACCGCCGATCCGGCGGCGCCGGTCGGGGACATCGACCTGCTCGGTGATCGTGACCGTGTTCGGGTGCTGCACGAGTGGAACGCGACCGGTGTCGGGGTGTCCGGGGGAACGCTGGATTCGCTGTTCGCGGAGCAGGCCGCGCGGACGCCGGATGCGGTGGCCGTGACCGACGGTGCCGTGTCGCTGACGTACGGGCAGCTGCTGAACCGGGTGGATGTGGTGGCCCGTCGGTTGATCGGGCGTGGTGTGGGTGTCGAGTCGCGGGTGGCGGTCGCGATGCGCCGCTCGATCGACCAGGTGGTCGCGATGTACGCGATCGTCAGGGCCGGCGGCGCATACGTGCCTGTCGACCCGGACCAGCCGCTCGACAGGATCCGGTACGTCCTCGACACGGCCGCCCCGCAGCTCGTAGTCGTGGACGCGGGCAGCGTCGTCGACCGTCCCGTCATCGAGTTCGGTGAGCTCGCCGCGGATGCCGATGTGCCGGTGCAGCCGGTGACGGATGCGGATCGGATCGGTGTCCTGCGTCCGGACAACACGGCGTACGTGCTGTTCACGTCGGGGTCGACGGGTCGCCCGAAGGGTGTCGCGGTCTCCCATGCGGCGACGGTGAACCAGTTGGTGTCGATGCAGCGTGAGTACGGTCTGGACGGCACCGATTCGGTGTTGCAGAAGACGGCGTTCACGTTCGATGCGTCGGTGTGGGAGTTCTTCTGGCCCCTGCAGTCCGGCGCCCGGTTGGTGCTGGCGGCTCCCGACGGTCATCGTGATCCGCAGTACCTGGCTCGGGTGCTGGTGGAGGAGTCGGTGACGACGGTGCAGTTCGTGCCGTCGATGCTGCCGATGGTGCTGACGGCGTTGCCGGATTCGGGTGCGCCTGCGTTGCGGCGGGTGTTCGCGGGTGGCGAGGCGCTTCCCTCGGAGCTCGCGGCGGAGGTCGAGGTCCTGACGGGTGCGCGGGTGTACAACCTGTACGGGCCGACCGAGGCGGCGATGCAGGTGACGCGCCGGGCGGCCCGCGAGGGTGATCCGGTGATCGTGCCGATCGGCGGTCCGGTCGAGGGCACCCGCGTGTACGTGCTGGACGGCCGGTTGCAGCCGGTTCCCGTCGGTGTGCCGGGTGAGCTGTACCTGGCGGGCGTGCAGCTCGCGCGGGGTTACGAGTCGCGGCCGGATCTGACGGCGGACCGTTTCGTGGCGTCGCCGTTCGCGGCGGGGGAGCGGTTGTACCGGACCGGTGACCTGGTGCGGTGGCTGGAGTCGGTAGACGGCTCGGGTGAGCTGGAGTTCCTGGGCCGCACCGACTTCCAGGTGAAGCTGCACGGTCTGCGGATCGAGCTCGGTGAGGTCGAGGCGGCGTTGGCTGCGCATCCCGCGGTCCGTCAGGCCGTTGCGTCGGTCGTGGAGACGTCCGCCGGTCAGGTGCTGGTCGGGTACGTGGCAGGTGTCGTGGACGTCGACGCGGTGTCGGTGACCGCGGTTGCGGGCGAGCGTCTGCCCGCTTACATGGTGCCGACCCGGATCGTCGTGCTCGACGGGTTCCCGGTGAATGCTTCCGGGAAGATCGATCGGAAGTCGTTGCCGGCGCCGGTGTTCGAGGCTCGGGAGTTCCGGGCGCCGACCACCGCGGTCGAGCAGGCCGTCGCGGACGTCTTCGCCGAGTTGCTCGGCGCTCCGCGGGTCGGACTGGACGACGACTTCTTCGAGCTCGGCGGCAACTCGCTCGTCGCGATGCAGGCCGTGTCCCGGCTCGGTGCCGCTGTCGACGCCACGGTGCCGGTGCGCGCGCTGTTCGACGCGTCGACGGTCGCGGATCTCGCCGCCTTCGTGGCGGGCCGCGCGGGACAGGGGCGGCGCGCACCGCTGGTGCCGCAGCCCCGCACCGGACCGGTCCCGCTGTCGCTGCCGCAGCAGCGAATGTGGTTCCTCAACAAGTTCGAGCCGCGGTCCGCGGCCTTCAACATCCCGATGGCGCTGCGGTTGACCGGCGATCTCGACATCGCGGCGATGAATGCCGCGTTCGTCGACGTGCTCGAGCGGCACGAGATCCTTCGTACGGTGTTCCCCGACACCGGTGCCGGCGTGGTCCAGGTGGTGCTGCCCACGGGTGACCTGCACGTGGACCTGACCCCCGAGGACGTCACCACCGCGGAACTGCCCGCCCGCGCCGTGTCGTCGATGAGCGACGGATTCGACGTGACGGTCGAGATTCCGGTCCGGGTGTGCCTGCTGCGACTCGTCGACGGTGCAGAGGACGAGTACGTACTGGTCGTCGTCGTCCATCACATCGCCGCCGACGGATGGTCGATGGGACCGCTCGCACGGGACCTGATGACGGCCTACGTGGCTCGCGGCGCAGGCGAGACGCCGGGCTGGGCACCGCTTCCCGTGCAGTACGCGGATTTCACCCTGTGGCAGCGGGAGGTGCTCGGATCGGACGACGACCCGGGATCCGTCATCTCGACGCAGCTCGCCTACTGGCAGCGTCAGCTCGCGGGTGTCCCGGACCAGCTGGAGCTGCCGTGGGACCGCCCGCGTCCGGCGGTGCAGTCGTACGACGGAGGTCTGGTCACCTTCGAGATCGGCGGCGAACTGCACGCCCGCCTCGTCGAGGTCGCGCGGGAACGTGGTGCGACACTGTTCATGCTCATGCACGCGGCCTTCGCGGTGCTGCTGGCACGCCTGTCCGCGACCGACGACATCGCGATCGGCACCCCGATCGCCGGACGCGGCGACGAAGCGCTCGACGACCTCGTCGGCGTCTTCATCAACGCACTGGTGCTGCGCGCGAAGGTCGATGTGGACGCCGGGTTCGACGAGATCCTGGCCGGTGTCCGGGAGACCGACCTGTCGGCGTTCGGCAACGCGGACGTGCCGTTCGAGCGGCTCGTCGAGGTGCTGAACCCCGTCCGGTCCACGTCCCGGAGCCCACTGGCCCAGGTCGGATTCCTGTTCCAGAACATGGCACCGACGGAGCTCGAGCTCGACGGACTGACCGTCGGGTCCGCGGGAGTCGCGCACGTGTCGGCGAAGTACGACCTCCAGCTGGCGCTGCGCGACGAGTACGGCGACGACGGCGTGCCCTCGGGCATGTTCGCGGAGATGGTCTACGCGACAGCGTTGTTCGACGCGTCGACCGTCGAGGTGATCGGGCAGCGGCTCGTGCGGGTGCTCGAGGCGATCGCCGCCGATCCCACCGTGGTGGTCGGGGACATCGACCTCGTCGAGGCCGACGAAGTCGCGGCGCTGGTCACCGGCTGGAACGCGACCGACCACGAGCTGCCGGCCGGGCAGCTGCTGCAGGACGGGTTCCTGCGCCAGGCGCAGCAGACCCCGGACGCGACCGCTGTCGTGTACGAGGGCGAGACGCTGACCTACGCCGAGTTGTCGGCGCGGGTGGGCCGGCTGGCCCGCCGCCTGATCGACGAGGGCGTCGGACCGGAATCGTTGGTGGCACTGGCCGTCCGTCGCTCACTCGATCTCGTCGTCGCGATCTACGCGGTGCTCGAGGCCGGTGGTGCCTACGTCCCGATCGACCCGGACCATCCGGCGGAGCGAATCGGCCACATCCTGGACACCGCGAACCCGGTGTGCATCCTCACGACCGGCGACGCACGGTTCGACGTGCCGAGGCGGACCGTGCTCCGGATCGACGACATCGACCTGTCTCGGTACGACGCCGGTCCGGTCGACCAGGCGGAGCGGGTGTCGCACCTGCGGCAGGGACACCCGGCGTACGTCATCTTCACGTCGGGTTCGACGGGCAAGCCGAAGGGCGTCGCGGTGCCGCACGGCGCCATCGTGAACCAGATGGAGTGGATGCAGTCCGAGTACCGACTCGACAGCGCCGACGTGTACCTGCAGAAGACGGCGACGACGTTCGACGTCTCGCTGTGGGGCTGGTTCATGCCGCTGCGGGTCGGGGCGACTCTGGTCGTCGCCACTCCCGACGGGCACCGGGATCCGCAGTACGTCGCCGATCGGATCGCCGAGCATTCGGTGACGGTCACCGACTTCGTCCCGTCGATGCTGACCGTGTTCGCGGCCTCCGTGGACCCGCAGCAGCTGGTGTCGCTGACCCGGATCTTCGTGATCGGCGAGGCGCTGCCTGCCGAGACGGTCCGGGACTTCGCACGGGTGTCCCCGGCACGGGTGCACAACCTGTACGGGCCGACCGAAGCGGCGGTGTCGATCACGTACCGGGACGTCACCGGCGGTCACGGCGATGCGGTGTCGATCGGGTGGCCCCAGTGGAACTCGCAGGTGCACGTGCTGGATTCGCGTCTGAATCCGGTGCCGGTGGGCGTTCCGGGTGAGCTGTACCTGGGCGGCGACCAGCTCGCGCGCGGCTACTTCGGGCGAGTGGACCTCACGTCGGACCGATTCGTGGCGAACCCGTTCTCGGGCGGGGCCGGCGGCGATCGGATGTACCGAACCGGTGACCTGGTCGCGTGGGACAAGCAGGGCGAGCTGCGGTACATCGGCCGCACCGACTTCCAGGTGAAGTTCCGCGGGCAGCGGATCGAGCTCGGCGAGATCGAGACCGCGGTCCTCACCCATCCGCGAGTGCTGCAGTCAGCCGTCCTGGTGGTCGGCACGCCGACCGGTGACCAGTTGGTGGCGTACGTGGTCCCGACCCCTGGGGACACGGTGACCGCGGACGACGTGAAGGCCGCCGCATCGCGGTCGCTGCCCACCTACATGATCCCGGCGTCGGTGACGGTCCTGGACGCCTTCCCGCTCAACCCGTCGGGCAAGCTGGACCGGAAGGCACTGCCGGCGCCGGTCTTCGAGGCGCGTGCGTTCCGGGCTCCCGAGACCGAGACGGAGGCAGCGGTGGCGTCGGTGTTCTCGGAGGTGCTCGGGATCGAGCGTGTCGGTCTCGACGACGACTTCTTCGAGCTCGGTGGCAACTCGCTGATCGCAACGCAGGTCGTGTCGCGGTTGACCGCGACGTGCGGCGTGCGCGTGCCGGTGCTGTGGCTGTTCTCGGATGCCACCACGGAGGCGTTCGCACGCAGAATCGACGCCGAGCGCCTCGGTTCCGGCGGTACCGGGTCCGAGCGGGCCTTCGACGTCCTGTTGCCGATCCGCGAAGGTCGTTCGCCGGAGGCGGTGTTCTGCCTGCACCCGGTGATCGGATTGTCCTGGGCGTTCGCAGGACTGTCCCAGCATCTCGACCCGCAGTACGGGATCTACGGGCTCCAGTCGCCTGCCTTCTCGAGCGAGGACGAGATGCCGGGATCCATCGCGGAATGGGCGGCTCGGTACATCCGGGAGATCCGCACGGTGCAACCGGACGGTCCGTACCGTCTCGTCGGCTGGTCACTCGGCGGTGTGATCGCACACGAGATGGCGGTGCAGTTGCAGGCGCAGGGCGAAGAGGTCGCGTTGCTGTCGATGATGGACAGCTTCGCGGGCGCCGGACACACCGTGCAGGGTCGCGCGATGACTGCGGGGGACCTGCTCGGCGGGCTCCTGCCCGAGGCGGCGTTCGGTGGATTCGGCGGCGAAGCGGAACTGACGCCCGAGGCGGTGTCGGCTCTCGCTGCGGACCTGCCCGAACCGTTCGGCGATCTGGGAATCGACCGGATCGAGCGGGCCTACCGGGCTGCGGAGTCCTCGCTCGTCACGATGGGTCGACACCGGCCCGGCATCTACAAGGGCGACCTGGTGTACTTCGCCGCGGCAGCCGACGATCCGACCGTGAGCCGGGGCGCGGACACCTGGGCGAACGGCGTCGACGGCCGCATCGAGGTCCACGCGATCGACGAGACCCACTGGGGTATGGCCTCGCCCGAAGCGCTCGGACGGATCGCAGGCGTTGTTGCCCGGTCGTTCGTCGAGCAGCGAGGGTGAGGCGGTAGCGACCAGGGACTGCGCCCTCCACCCCACGAGACCTCCGGCCCGAACCGGAGACCGGTCGCCGCCGCCGCCCGAACGGCGGCGGCGACCACCCCGATTCCAGGCCGGTCGACAACCGTCAATCGCTACGACACGAAAGGCAGTACGACTGTGAGCAATCCCTTCGACGACGAGGACGGCACGTTCCTCGTGCTCGTGAACGACGAGGGTCAGCACTCGTTGTGGCCCCTGTTCGCGCAGGTTCCTGCCGGATGGAACGAGGTCCACGGACCTGCCGCCAGGCAGGAGTGTGTCGCCTACGTCGAGGCGAACTGGACCGACATGCGGCCGAATAGCCTCATCGACGCGATGGCGTCCGACGCCGGGGAATGACCCCGCCACGAGAGCGGCCCCGAGTTCGAGAACTCGGGGCCGCTCCGGTCTGCTCGAGTGTGATGACGTGCGCAGGCCGCCGTCGGTTTCAGTCGTCGCTGTCGGTGACGACGAAACCGCTGCCGGTGATCGCGCGCGAGTTCAGATCGGCGAGGATGGTCTGCGCCGACGTCGATTCCCACTGCGGGAACGCGTCGTAGCGCGCCCGGGTCGAGATTCCGACCCATTCCGAGGTGCCCTGCATGATCAGCGGGCCGCCCGAGTCACCGGGCTGGGTCGGTGCCCACGAGCGGAACAAGCCGTCCCCGGACTCCACGACGACACCGGTCGCAGGGGTGTGCGCCACCGGGTTCGACGACTCCGCCCCGTATTCGTAGGACGCGGCGCCGAAGTTCTGCACCTTGTCGCCAACCCTCGGCAGGGCGGGCTCGCCATCGGTGCCACGGTGGACTGCGTCGATCCGGAAGACCTCGTCACCGGAGGCATTCAGCACCCGGCTCGACAGCTGGATGTGCGGCTCGAACTCGATGACCATGTAGTCGATGCTGCTGCGGTACGACATGTCCGGCGACACCCAGCGGATCCAGCCGATCGGCCCGGCTTCGATGTCGTTCTTGTCCCAGACCGGGTGGTCGTTCCTCTCGATGTGGACCCCGACCGGGGCGCCCGGAAGCGCGCTCACGTCGTCCGGCTCGGAGTAGGGATTGCAGTGCCCGGCCGCGATCCCGACCTTGCGCCCGTCGGCGTCGGTGCCGACCGCGCCGAGCGTGCAGTTCTTGCCCATGTGCCGTACCGGATTCCCGTCGAAGTCGAGGAATGCGCCGGCAGCAATGGTTTTCGACGGGACATCCGCCCACGCGGCCGTCGGCATCGGCAAGGCCAGGGTCAGTGATGCGGTGAGCCCAGCGAGAATTACGTTGCGCATGGGGTGCTTTCCGAGCCGGGGCGCGATGATGCCTCGGCGACACCGCTCCCGGCCCTGGTGAGGCCGCCTGGTCGGCGGACGATGTGGGCAGCGTGTCGCCGACGTTGCCGAGTCTGCGTGTGAAGGGCTGCGTGGCCTCGGTGACAGTACTCGCAGGTGGGACCTGCCGGTCCGGTTTTGCAGAACCGCTGCCCACGGACGGGTGCGGCCCATGCGACGGGGAAGGTCGACCTTCCTTTACAGTCCGACCCCGGACCTGTTCGATGCAGGCATGACCGCTGCCATCGACATCTTCCTGATCCTGCATTTCATCGGCCTGGCCGCCATCATCGGCACCTACATGACCGTGGCGATGCGCGGAGTGCCCCAGGTGCTTCCGGGCATGATGCACGGCGCGTTCCTCCAGCTGGTGTCCGGTCTCGCACTCGTCGGGCTGAACGAGGCGAACGACGCGGACCTCAACCACACGAAGGTCGGGGTGAAGCTCGTCATCGCGATCGTCATCACCGTGCTCGCGGTGATCGGCGTGCGCAAGGTGAAGGAGGAGAACGAGGGGACCTCGGGCGGTGCGGGCGCCCTGGCCACCGCGAGCTCCACGGCGACGCTCGCGCACGCGATCGGTGCCCTCGCCATCGCCAACGTGATCATCGCCGTCGTGTGGTGACCCGACCCTGACGCCACATCAGGCCGCGCCCGGACACCGGGCGCGGCCTGATGCGTTGTCGGCGACGTCGATCGCCGGTCAGTCCCAGATGCCGATCGTCTCCAGGTGCGTGAGGAGGCGGTCGGCGCCGTCGGCGAAGTGCTCGCGGGTGACCGCGGCCGCCTCCTCCGCGTCACCGGACTCGAGGGCCGCGATCAGCCGGTCGTGACTGGCGACCGCGGCCTCGCCCCACGTCGGGTCGGACGAGTACAGGTGTGCGGGGGTGTAACGGACGGCGTTCAGCAGGAACCACGACAGCTTGTTCGCGTTGGCGAGCCGGTTGAGCTGCCGATGGAACGAGAACTCGAGGTGCTCGACGCGGGCGGCGTCCGACTCCGCGACTGCCCGGGCCAGCTCGTCGCGGGCCTCGCGCATCTCCCGCAGCACCTCCGGGGTCACCGCCGCCGTCGCGCGCGTGGCGAGTCGCTCGGCGATCTGTCCCTGCAGCCAGAACAGGTCGTGGATGTCCGAACGGCTCAGCGGCGCAACAACGTAGCCGCGGTGCGGCACGAGTTCGACGAGACCCTCGCCGCGCAACGTGAGCAGCGCCTCCCGCACCGGGGTGACACTGACGCCGAGCTCGGCGGCCGTCTCGTCGAGGCGGACGTAGTCACCGGGTCGCACCCCGCCCGACATGATCAGCCCGCGCACGTGCGCCGCGACCTCGTCCGACAGCTGGGGGCGCCGACGCAGCGCGCTGCCGGCGAAGCCGCCCTTTCGGGTCGTGGTCAACGGGAACCCTCCTTCACGGCTGTCGAGCATAGGCGCCCACGATCGGGTGCCCGACTTCTCGTCAGAGTCCGTACGTCTTGCCGATGATGTCGCGCTGGATCTCGCTGGTGCCGCCGAAGATCGTCGAGACCAGTGCCGACCGGACGTGCTTCTCCATGTCGAACTCGGCCGCGTAGCCGTAGCCGCCCATCATCTGCATGCCGTCGAGCGCGACCCGTCGCGCGGTCTCGGTGGCCTTGAGCTTGGCCATCGAGGCCTCCCGCGGCAGCATCATGTCGGGGTTGGCGTCCGCCTGCCGCGCGACGCTGTAGACGAGCAGCTTCGTGCACTCGATCTCGGTGGCGAGGTCGGCGATCCGGTGCCGCAGCGCCTGAAAGGTGCCGATGGGTCGTCCGAACTGCTTGCGCTGCGAGACGAACCCGAGCACGTCCTCGAAGGCGCGCTCGGCCGCTCCGAGCGCCATCGCCGACAGGATCAGCCGCTCGAAGTTGAGCCCGGTCATCAGTTGGCGCCAGCCGCCGCCGACCTCGCCGACCACCGCGTCCTCGGGCAGCACGCAGTCGGTGAAGTAGAGGTCGTTGGTCTCCTTCTGGCCGCCCATCAGCTCGATCGGACTGATCTTCAGGCCGGGGGTGTCGGCGGGCACGTGGAACATCGTCAGTCCCTCGTGCTTGTTCTCGCCGCGGCTGGTCCGCGCGACCAGCAGGATGTTCTCGGAGATGTGTGCGTTCGAGCACCATGTCTTCTGGCCGTTGACCACCCAGCCGTCGGACGTCTTCTCGGCGCGGGTGCTCAGGTTGCCGACGTCGGAGCCGGCCTCCGGCTCGGACATGGAGATGGACTGGGAGACGCCGGCGACGATGCCGCGCAGCACGGCGTCCTTCTGCGCGTCGGTGCCGAACTTCGCGTACGCGCCGCCGGTGATCAGGGTGGGGCCGATCGCCCCGATCGGGGCCATGCCTCGTGCGGTCTCCTCGAGCAGGATGCACATGTCGACCATGGTCGCGTCGGAACCGCCGTACTCCTCGGGCACGGTCAGGCCCAGCCAGCCGAGGTCGGCCATCTTGGAGTACACGCCCTGGTTGTGGTTGTGCGCGCCGTGGTCGGTGAGCTGGTCGCGCTTCTCCCGGGTGCCCGCCTCGCGCTTGCAGAAGTCGGTGACGGCCTGCGCGAAGGCCCGCTGTTCGGTGGTGAAGTCGACGCTCATCGTCTCTCCCGTGGTCAGGGTGGTGGTCGTGGTGTGGCCGGGCGCGGTCCTCTTGCCTGCCGCCCCGGTACGGCCTAATGTGACGGCCACAACAGTAAGACAAATCAAATATATGTGATGTGATTTCGGTCCGGAAGGGTTCGAACCCGCCCAGGATCGACACAGGCCACCCCGGACCGACCAGGGCAACACGATCGAGTCCGGCTCACATCAATCGCCACACCGACGGAGGAACACCCCCATGTCCCAGGGGACCGACAACAAGCCGAGCACCGCCCCGGCACCCGAGACCGCCGCGACCTTCGCCTCCCTCGATCCGCGGACGGGCAACGTGATCGCCGAGTATCCGATCCACGACCTCGACGACGTGGCCGCCGCCGTCAAGCGCGGCCGCGACGCCTCCGTGTGGTGGGCCGCCCTCGGCTTCGACGGCCGCAAGAAGTGGCTCCAGAAGTGGAAGTCCGCCATCGCCCGCGACGCGCAGTCGCTGGCCGAGGTCATGTCCGCCGAGACCGGCAAGCCCATCGACGACGCGATCCTCGAGATCATGCTCGCCGTCGAGCACCTGGACTGGGCGTCGAAGAACGCGGGCAAGGTGCTCGGTCGCAAGAAGGTCCCGTCCGGCATGGTCAGCGCGAACCAGGAAGCGACCCTCTACTACCAGCCCTTCGGTGTCGTCGGCGTCATCGGCCCCTGGAACTACCCGGTCTTCACCCCGATGGGGTCGATCGCGTACGCACTCGCCGCAGGCAACGCGATCGTCTTCAAGCCCAGCGAGCTGACCCCCGGCGTCGGCGTGTGGCTCGCTGACAAGTGGAAGTCGCTCGTCCCGAACCAGCCCGTGTTCCAGGTCGTCACCGGCCTCGGCGCCACCGGCGGCGCGCTCGTCGAGGCGGGCGTCGACAAGATCGCCTTCACCGGCTCCGGCCCGACCGCGAAGAAGGTCATGGCGGCCTGTGCCAAGACCCTCACCCCGATGGTCGCCGAGGGCGGCGGCAAGGACGCGATGCTCGTCGCCGCCGACGCCGACCTCGACGCCGCAGCCGGCTTCGCGGTCTTCGGCGGCATGGGCAACGCCGGGCAGACCTGCGTCGGTGTCGAGCGGATCTACGTCGCCGACGAGGTCTACGACGCCTTCGTCCGCAAGCTCACCGACAAGGCGTCCCGCCTCCGCGTCGGCGGTGACAAGGACTCCTCGTACGGCCCGATGACCCTCGACCGCCAGAACGCGATCGTCAAGGGGCAGGTCGAGGACGCCCTCGACAAGGGCGCGCACGCGCTGCTCGGCGGCCGCGAGTCGCTGCGCGAGCCGTACATCGAGCCGGTCATCCTGGGCGACGTCCCCGAGGACAGCACCGCCATGACCGAGGAGACCTTCGGTCCGATGCTCGCGGTCAACCGGATGCGCGACCTCGAGGACGGTGTCGAGAAGGCGAACGCGGCCAACTACGGACTCGCGGCGTCGATCTTCACCAAGGACAAGGCCCGGGCCGTGAGGGCCGCCGAGAACCTGCGCACCGGCATGGTGTCCATCAACTCGGTGCTCGGCTTCGCCGGTGTCGCGGCGCTGCCCTTCGGTGGTGTCGGCGAGTCCGGCTTCGGGCGCATCCACGGCGCCGACGGCCTCCGCGAGTTCGCCCGCACCAAGTCCGTCACCCGCCAGAAGTTCAACGCTCCGCTGAACCTGCTCACCATGGAGCGCAAGGCCCGCGACATGAAGATCGCGGCCTGGATGCTGAAGACCCTGCACGGCAAGGGCTGACACCCCGTCGCCTCCACCGGATCGCATCGTGTCGACCGGTGGAGGCGACGCCGCCGCTATACGCTACGGTGCGGCCGCGGTGCCAACCCCGGAGCTCGGCCGGATCAGGAGGCATTCGTGCGGCAACTCGAGCCCAAGGACGCCTGGTTCGTGTACGTGGACACCCCACGTTTCCGCCAGGCGTACATGTCCGCATTCGTCCTGACACCCGACGACGCCGACGGCCGCCTACCCGACCGAGCCGAGATCACCCGCTGGTTCGAGGAGCGCGCAGTCCTGCCGCTCCTGCGTCAGCGACTCCTCCGCGTCCCGCTCGACCTCGACCATCCCTACTGGGTCGACGACCCCGACTTCGCCGTCGACCGTCACCTGCACTTCCACGGCGCGCTCGGATGGGACGAATCCCGAACCATGGTCGCCGACCTCTCCACCGAGCCGATGGACGAACGCCGCCCGCTCTGGGAACTGCACGTGATCGAGCAGGTGCACGGTGTCCCGGACACGGACGGCCCCGCGATGATGGTCGTCCTGAAGATGCACCACGCCGTGACCGACGGCATCGGCAGCGCCGTCGTGACGACGACCCTCTTCGGCGACGCACTCCCGCCGAACCCGAATGCGATACCGCCGCAGCACATCCCGGGCGACGTCGAGCTCGTGCTGCGCGCACTGGGCCGCGTCCCGCGCACCGTCGTCGACGCCGTCTCCGCCGTCCGGCGGGCCCGTGCCAACTGGCGAGCCCTGCATCTCGCCCGCGCCGACGCGGCGTATCCGCTTCCGCGCCAGGACCGTACGCCGACCCCGCTCGACGGCCCCGTCGGTCCGCGCCGAGTGATCGAGGCCGTGCACTTCGCGCTTCCCGAGGTACAGGAGATCAAGGCCCGGATCGGCGGCGTCACCGTCAACGACCTGATGCTCACCGTCGTCGGCGGTGCCATGCGCGCCTACCTGGTCGAGCAGGGGCACACCCCGCCCGGATCGCTCGCCACCTCGGCGCCGATGACCATCCGCGGCACCGGAACCGCCGCAGGAGACGAGTCCAACAACAAGTTCGTCATGATGGTCGTCGACCTGCGAACCGACATCGCGGACCCGGTCGCCCGCGCCCGCGCGGTCCACGACGCCGTGCTCGGCGAACGCGCACGGCTCGGCGTACCCGCCGAAGCGGCCGTCGCCCACGTGGACTACATGTTCCCGGGCTGGGTGTTCCGCGCCGCCCGCCGGGTCCGGGCGTGGCAGGGCGTGGACGCCCAGGGCATCGGCCGCCGCCCGTTCAACACATTCGTCAGCAGCGTCCCCCGCGAGATCAACGAGGTCAGGGTCGCGGGCACCACCTGCGTCCATTCTTTCGGGATCGGACCGCTCGACGGGACGGGTACCGGGCATGCAGTCGGAGCCGTCGGCGAGCGACTCGGCATGAACGTGGCCGCCGACCCCGACCTGCTGACGGACTCACGGCGTTATGCAGAGCTGATCCGGCAGTCGTACACCGAACTCCGAGACGCCGCCCGCCAACTGTCCATGACCTGAACACGTCGCGGTCGCCGCTTCACGCTCGCCCCCAGGCCACACAGTGGCGTCGATGCCAGTCGTTCGAAAGGTCCGACCTTGCAGCAGATGTCGCCCCACGATGCGTGGTTCCTCTACGCGGACAGCGCACGCTTCCGCCACGCATACGTCTCGGCGTACGCCTTCGCTCCCGAGGACGACTCGGGTCGCCTTCCACGTCCCGAGGAGGCGGTGCGGTGGATAGCGGAACGCGCGACCCTGCCCGTGCTCCGCCGCCGGGTCGTCCGCACCCCACTCGATCTCGCGCGTCCCTACTGGGTCGAGGATGCCGGTTTCGACGCCGCCGAACACATCCACGCACACGATCCGATGACGTGGGACGGGTTGCGTGACTTCCTGGCGGCGCTGGCGACCGTGCCGATGGACGACACCCGCCCGCTCTGGGAAGTCCACGTCGTCGCCCGGGTCGACGCCGTCCCGGGCACGTCCGGACCCGTCACCGTCGTCGCCGTCAAGATCCATCACTGCGCCGCGGACGGAGTCGCGAGCGGAGAGGTCACCACCGCCCTGTTCGGAGGCGACACAACCGACCCCGCCGACGACCACGGCAGCCGCGTGCCCGGGCAGGGCGAATTGATCGCCCGGGCCGTCGTCGGCGTACCGGGAGGTGTCGGTCAGGTCGTCGCGGCGGCCAGATCCGCGAAAGCGGCGCGCGCGGCGCAGCTGTCCGCGCGCGAGTCCGCGTCGTATCCCGTTCCACCGCAACGCCGTACGCCGACATCGCTGGACGGGCCGGTCGGACCCGGCCGGGTCTACGAGGTGGCGACGTTCTCGCTTGCGGAGATGCAGGAGGTCAAGGCGCGGATCGGTGACGTGACGATCAACGACTTGATCCTGACCGTCGTCGGGGGTGCGTTGCGGTCGTACCTGGTCGAGCGCGGGGAGACCCCCGGCGGTTCGCTGGCGGCATCGGTGCCGATGACGGTTCGTGGCACGCAACCGCACTCGGACTCGAACAACCAGTTCGTGATGACGGTCGTCGATGTGAACACAGAAATCGTGGATCCGGTCGCGCGTGCCAGAGCCGTCCATGACGCAGTGCTGGGCGAGCGGAGGCGAATGACGATCCCGGCCGAGGCCGAGGTATTGGCAATCGATTTCGTCCTGCCCGGCTGGATGTTCCGGGTCGCCAGGGCGCTGGAGCGGTGGCGGGGCGTGAAGCCGGCCGGTGTGGTCGCGCGGCCCTTCAACACGTTCGTCACGAGTGTGCCGAGGCGCACCACATCACTCCGCATGCTCGACACGACCGCGGTGATGGCCTTCGGCACGAGCACCCTGGACGGCACCGGCACCTCGCACTCGGTCGGATCCACCGGGGACGTTCTCGCCCTCAACATCACCGCGGATCCCGCACTGCTGACGGACTCCCGCAGATACGTGGAGCTGATCCGGCTGTCGTACACCGAACTTCGGGACGCCGCCTTCGCGACGGTGCCGGGCTGAAGAGTCAGCTGTGCAGGACGGTGAGCATGAGTTTCTGCATGCGGCCACGCGCCTGCGCGCCGGTGTCGAATCGCATCTGCCTGCCGACGTCGAGCGTCTGGCCGAGTGCCGCGTGGACGAGGAACCGGGCCTCCGCCTGCTGACGGTCGGGATGCACGGCGGTCAGCAGGTTCACCCACTCCTCGATGTGCAGGCGCTGGACGTTGCGGAGGCTCGTCCGTTCGCTCGCCGGGAGGTTTCCGATCTCGGCGAAGTACACCGCGATCACGTCGGGGTGGGCGAAGGCGAGGTCGATGTATGCGCCGGTGAGTCGTTCGAGGGCCTCGGCGGGATCGGAGGTGCTGCCGAGCGCCGACTGGGTGGCCACGGCCAGCCGATCCGCGGCCCGGTAGAACGCCGCCGCCAGCAGGTCCGCCTTGCTCGGGAAGTGCCGGTACACACTCGACGCGTTGATCCCGGCGGCCGCGCCGATCTCCTCGATGCTCGACTCGTGATAGCCGCGGCGGTCGAAGATCTTCATGGCCTCCGTGAGCAGCAGTTCGCGCTTCGACGTCACCGACAGACCGCCGGCCGACGGGTCCTCGATCGTGGTCTGCGCGGGAGCCGCCGACCCGAGATCGCAGCGCAGGACCGCCCACGCCGCTCCGTGCAGCAGCTTCTCGATCCGCCGGTTCGCCAGGGTCGCGCGGTGCGCGGTGATGCTGCCGATCACGCTGAGAGTGGACGCCGCGATCGCCCCGGCATCGGGTCCGGTCAGTTCGGGGCGCATCTCCGCCAGCGGGGCCATCAGGCCGGCGTTGAGCGCCGCGAAGTCCGCCCGCATCAGCGCGCGGTCGTCGGGCTGGAGGTAGCGGCCCTCCCAACGGTAGAGGCCGCCGGTGGTGCGGTTCTCGATCGTGGTCGTCAGCAGTGCGTTCACGATGGCGTCGAGGCGGCCCTCGGGATCGGCGTCCGACTGCGCCTCGACCGCGCCCTCGGCGGCAGCGCGCAGGGACCCCACGGTCCCGAGCGCTGCCTGCACGAACAGGGCGTACTTGTTGGGGAAGTGCCGGTAGAGCGCGGGGCCCGAGATGCCGAGGCGGGCGGCGATGTCGTCGACACCGACTGCGTGGTAGCCGCGCTCGCTGAAGGCCTCCGCGGCGACCAGGGCGATCTGGGCCTTGCGGTTCTTGGGGCGCTTGCGAGGTGCCGACGGGTCCGGAACCGACCGACTTCGGGTCGATTGCGTCATCGGGCCTCCTGAACTGTTCGGGGAAATGGGAAATGGTATCGGAGGGGACGGCCCCGTCCGGTCGGAGTGCCCCGTCCTCGTCCGAGCCGACCCGGGTCCGGTCGGAGCCCGGTCGGCGCTTCCCCGCTTCGCTGACTGATTCGCTCTTGACAGTACGCGGACCGTCGGCGAAAGTTAACGCGAATTCGCACAACTTCGTGACGGATCTCACCCCCTTGGCGTCGTGTTTGCCCGATTGGTCTGATTCGGCCGAGGCGTCGCGTTCGGGGAGTGATCGCAAGAGATGACCGCAAGCATGATTCGCCGCGGCGCCGGACACGGTCCGGCGGGCGACGGCGGGGAGGTGGATCCACGTGTTGAGAACTCGCTTCACGGAGGCGTTCGGAGTCGAGCACCCCATCGTCCAGGGTGGAATGATGTGGGTCGGCCGTGCGGAACTGGTTGCCGCGGTGGCCAATTCGGGCGCGCTGGGGTTCATCACGGCGCTCACGCAGCCGACCCCGGAGGACCTGGTCAAGGAGATCGCGCGCTGCCGCGACCTCACCGACAAGCCGTTCGGCGTGAACCTCACCATCCTCCCGTCGATCACGCCGCCGCCGTACGCGGAGTACCGGCAGGCGATCGTCGAGTCCGGCATCACGATCGTCGAGACCGCCGGGTCCAACCCCGTCGACCATCTCCCGCACTTCAAGGACGCCGGCGTCAAGGTGATCCACAAGTGCACGAGCGTCCGGCACGCGATCAAGGCCGAGCGCACCGGTGTCGACGCGGTCAGCATCGACGGCTTCGAGTGCGCCGGACATCCCGGTGAGGACGACGTGCCCGGCCTCGTGCTGATCCCCGCGGCCACCGCGCAGCTTCGGATTCCCGTCATCGCCTCCGGTGGCATCGCCGACGCCCGCGGACTGGTCGCCGCGCTCGCGCTCGGCGCCGAGGGCGTCAACATGGGCACCCGTTTCATGTGTACCCAGGAGTCGCCGGTCGCCGACGAGGTCAAGCGTCAGATCGTCGCCAACAGCGAGCTCGACACCAAGCTGATCTTCCGGACCCTGCGCAACACCGCCCGTGTCGCGACCAACGCCGTCAGTCGCGAGGTCGTCGACATCGAGGCCCGCGGGAACGCCACCTTCGAGGACATCCGCGAGCTCGTCGCAGGCGCCCGCGGCCGCAAGGTTTTCGAGGACGGCGACCTCGACGCGGGCATTTGGACCGCCGGTCAGTGCCAAGGCCTGATCGACGACGTTCCGACGGTGGGGGAGATGGTCTCCCGGATGGTCGCCGAGGCCGAGGAGATCATCGCGCGCCGTCTCGCCTCCATCACCGGAGCGACCCGATGACCGAGGCCACCAGCGCGCCGGCGGGGGAGCGGATCGGCGGACTCGTTGTCGCCCAGGACGGCGGCGTCCTGCGCATCACGATCGCGCGTCCCGAGCGGATGAACGCGATCGATCTCGACACCATGCGCACCCTCGGGGACCTGTTCGAGACCCGGGCCAGGGAACGCGACGTCCGCGTCGTCGTGCTGGCGGGCGAGGGTGGTCCGCTCAGCACCGGCGCCGATCTAATGGCCGCGGCCACAGGTCCGGCGACAGATCCGCGTGTCGTCATGGACACCGCGAACCGCCTGATCCGGGCGATCCTCACCGCACCGGTCCCGGTCGTCGCGCAGGTCGACGGCGCCGCCGCAGGCGTGGGTGCCTCGATCGCGCTGGCCGCGGATCTGACCTACGCGTCGCCGAAGGCCTACTTCCTGCTCGCGTTCGTCAACATCGGTCTCATGCCCGACGGTGGGGCGACCATGCTCGTCCCGGCCTCGATCGGCCGGGCCCGAGCGGCGGAGATGGCGCTGCTCGGTGAGCGCCTCCGCGCGGAGGACGCCTTCACCGCGGGCCTGATCACCCGGGTGCTTCCCTCCGAGGAGCTGGCTGCACACGTCGACACTGTCGCGGCGAAGCTCGCGGCCGGTCCCCGGCGGGCGCTGGAGCTGACGAAGCGGTCGATCACCGCCGCGACTCTCGCTCGCGTCGAGGAGGCGTTCGAGATCGAGACCGAGGGCCAGATCGAGCTGCTCGGATCGGCGGACTTCGCCGAGGGCGCGGCCGCGATGCTCGGCCGCCGGGCCCCGAAGTTCGGGTCCTGACCCCACCGGTGTCCCCGGCGTGTCGTACGCCGGGGGCGCTGGTGTCCGAATTTGCGAATACTAGTTAACAAAACGGCCCCGTCCGGGCCGCTTCGTTGCCATAATCGACCACAACCGGAGAGGCGCCCCACCGCGCCGAACAGCTCCGTGACAGGGAAGGCCACGACGATGTCACCCGATCTCCTCACACAGCCCCTGCAGTCTCGCAGGAACCACTGGAACAACCAGGTCGCCACGCACGCGCTGATGCGTCCGGAGGAAACCGCGCTGCGTTTCCTCGGCGCGACCACCACCTGGGCCGGACTGCACGGCCGCAGCGAGGCGCTCGCGGACGCGCTGCACCGCCGCGGCGTCGGCTTCGGTGACCGCGTGCTGATCGTGATGCTCAACCGCCCCGAGTACATCGAGGCCGTGCTCGCGATCAACTCCCTCGGAGCCATCGCGGTTCCCGTGAACTTCCGCCTGACCCCGCCGGAGATGGCGTACATCGTCACCGACAGCGGCTCGAAGGTCGTCGTCACCGACGAGCAGCTCGCGCCGCTCGTCGCCGCGGTCCGCGCGCAGGTTCCGGAGCTGGGCGTCACCATCGTCGCGGGCGGCGAGTCCGCCGACGGCGTGGAGGGCTACGAGGCTCTCGTCGCCGAGGCGGGCGAGTCGCACCCGGCGGTGGATCTGCCCGAGGACATCCCGGCCCTGATCATGTACACCTCGGGGACCACCGGCAGTCCTAAGGGCGCGGTGCTCTCGCACGCGAACATGCAGGCACAGGCGCAGACCTGTATCCGTGCGCTGAGCATTCGGGCCAACGGTGACGTCGGCTTCTGCGCGTCCCCGATGTTCCACATCGCCGCGCTCGGCAGCATGGCTCCCAGCCTGCAGCTCGGCGTGCCGACCGTCATCCATCCGCTGGGCGCGTTCAACCCCGTCGAGCTGCTCGACGTCTGGGAGGCCGAGCGCGTCACCACCGCCTTCCTGGTGCCCGTCCAGTGGCAGGCCGTGTGCGCCATCCCCGGCGTCAAGGACCGCGATCTCGCGCTGCGCGTGATCAGTTGGGGTGCTGCGCCGGCATCGGACACGGTGCTCAAGGCGATGGCCGACACCTTCCCGACCGCGCTCAACGTCGCGGTCTTCGGTCAGACCGAGATGTCCCCGATCACGTGTGTTCTCGACGGCGAGGACGCGCTGCGCAAGCTCGGTTCGGTCGGTCGGGTCATCCCGACCATTCAGGCCCGCGTCGTCGACGACGAGATGAACGACGTCCCTGTCGGCTCGGTCGGTGAGATCGTCTACCGCGGCCCGACCATGATGAGCCACTACTGGAACAAGGAGGCCGCGACCGCAGATGCGTTCGCCGGCGGCTGGTTCCATTCGGGCGACCTCGTCCAGCAGGACGAGGAGGGCTTCGTCTGGGTCGTCGACCGCAAGAAGGACATGATCATCTCGGGTGGCGAGAACATCTACTGCGCCGAGGTCGAGAACGCTCTGTTCAGCCACCCGAAGGTGCTCGAGGCCGCCGTCATCGGCCGCTCCGACGCCAAGTGGGGTGAGGTCCCCGTGGCCGTCGTGGCGCTCAAGGAAGAGGTCACCGAGGACCTGACCCTCGACGAGCTGTCGGCGTTCCTCGACGACCTGCTCGCGCGCTACAAGCACCCGAAGGAGCTCGTCGTCGTCGACGCGCTGCCCCGCAACGCCAGCGGCAAGGTCGTCAAGGGTGATCTGCGCAAGGCGCACGGCACCGAGGGCGTCCGGGTCGGCTGACGCCGAAGTGCGATCGCACGGGTGGTGTCGCGGCCGTCGGGGGCTGCGGCACCACCCGTGCGTCGTTCGTGGCTACCGGTGAGTACGGGGCCGTGGAAGCTGAGTGATACAAAACGCATCAAGTTGTTGCGTGATGTGGGTTACTCCGCATAGTGTTTGGCGAATTGCGGTTCACATGTCGGGGGGCCGCTGGACAGGGGAGCGCGCAAGTTGACCTATGAGCTGCCGGCCGCGAAAGGGCCGCTTCGCGATGTCGCGAACCAGGGTGGCTATCTGATCGGATTCGCGGTCATGTCCTTCGTCGCGCTGATCAGGGCCGTGTTCGCACGTCGCCTCTCGATCAGCGAAACGGTCACCCAGACCCTGTTCATCGGGCGGGTGAGCACCGGCCCGTCGCTCCTGCTCATGATCCCCATCGGCGTGTTCATCGCCGTGTCCGTCGGTGAACTCGCCGGGCGGATCGGTGCGGGCGGCTACTCGGGCGCAGTGGTCGCGTTCATCATCGTCGGCCAGGCCGCAGCGCTCGTCTGCGCGCTCATGATGGCCGGCGTTGCCGGTTCCGCGATCTGCACCGACCTCGGCTCCCGGAAGATCCGCGAGGAGATCGACGCGATGGAGGTCATGGGCCTCGACGTGATCGAACGTCTCGTCGCACCCCGCCTGGTCGCCGCCGTCGTCGTCTCGGTCGCACTGTGCGCGATGGTCACCTTCGGCGGCGTCATGGCCTGCTACCTGTACCACATCTACGTGCAGCACCTGCCCGCCGGAACGTTCATGGCCACCTTCAGTCAGTACGGGCGCATGTCCGACTTCGTGATGGCGCTGATCAAGGCCGCGATCTTCGGCATCACCTCGACGCTCGTCGCCACCTTCAAGGGGCTGCACACCAAGGGTGGTCCGCGCGGCGTCGCCGACGCCGTCAACGAGGCCGTGGTCATCGCGTTCGCCCTGGTGTTCATCGTGAACACCGCGCTCTCCGCGCTGTACACGGTGATCGTCCCCGCTGTGGGGGCGTACTGATGGTCGACATCGACGTCCGCTACCGCCTGCGCCGCATCACGGCGCCCGCCAACCACGTCGCCGACGGCCTCGCCTCGGTCGGCAGGCACGTCACGTTCTACTGCAAGACGATCGCGTCGATGCCGTTCGCGCTCGTCCACTACCGCAAGCACGTCCTCGCGCAGATCAGTGAGGTCAGCTTCGGCACCAACTCGATCCTCTCCGGCGGCGGCACAATCGGCATCGTCTTCGCGATGTCGCTCGCCGCCGCGATGATGCTCGGCGTCGAGACCCAGCGCGGCCTCGAACTCGTCGGCATGACCACCATGTCCGGAATGCTCTCCGCGATCGCCAACACCCGCGAGCTCGCGCCCGTCGTCGTCGCGATCGCGCTCGCCGCGAAGGTCGGCACCGGATTCACCGCCCAGGTCGGCGCCATGCGCATCTCCGACGAGATCGACGCCCTCGACTCGATGGCGATCCGCTCCATCCCGTTCCTCGCCGGCACCCGCGTACTCGCCGCGATGGTGTGCGTCATCCCGATCTACATGATCGGCCTGCTGGCCAGCTACCTCTCGACCCGCCTGGTCCTGGTGACCTGGGGCGGAGCCTCGGCCGGCACCTACGACTACTACTTCCATCTCGCGCTGGCACCGGAGGACCTGCTCTACTCCGCCCTCAAGGCGGTCGTCTTCGCCGCGGTCGTCTCCCTCGTCCACTGCGCCTACGGCTACTACGCGCACGGCGGACCCTCGGGCGTCGGCCAGGCCGCGGGCCGGGCGCTGCGCACCGCAATCCTCGCGATCGGAATCCTCGACGTGCTGCTCACCTTCGCACTGTGGGGCCTGGTCCCCGAGATCCCCGGATTGGGGATCTGACATGGAGAACCTCACTGGACGCGCGAAGGCGGGATACGCGGTCCGGGGACTGATCGCGGTCGTCGTCGGCCTGGTCGTCGCCGTCGCGCTCGTGCTGCGCGGCACGGACTCGCTCAGCCGCAACCCGGTCGTCACCGTGGCCATCCCGGCATCGGCGGGCCTCATCAACGGCGAAGCGCCCGTCCGCTACACCGGCGTCAACGTCGGCCGGATCGCTGGTATCGACTCCGGCACCGAGTCGTCGGTGGTGAGCCTGGAGATCGACTCCGCGTCGATCGACCTCATCCCGGCCGACGTCGTCGCGCGCGTCGTGCCCCGAACCTTCTTCGGCGACATCTACATCCAGCTCGTCGACCCGGCGCCCGAGTCCGGCGCCCCGGCCGACCCACTCGAGGCAGGCGACACCATCGTCGTCGACCAGGGCCCGGACGCGGTCGCGCTCTACAGCATCTACACCAAGCTCGTCGCCGTGCTCGACAGCATGCAGCCGCAGAAGCTGCAGACCGCGCTGACCGCGCTCGGTCAAGCCCTCGACGGTCGCGGCGACACCATCGGCCGGGTCGTCGACCGGTTGGGTTCGGTGACCACGACCCTCACCCCGGCGACCGAACAGTTCCTCGACGCCACACCGGAGTTCCGAGAGGTGATGACCGCACTCGACGCCGCGACACCAGACGTGATCGCGACGCTCGCCGCCGCGACCTCGGTCTCGCAGTCCGTGTCCGACAACCGCGACTCGATCGCCCGCATGCTCGACTCGGCGTCCGGATTCGCGTCCGTCGCCAACGGATTCTTCACCGAACGTCAGGCGGCGGTGACGACGGTCGTCGACTCGGCCGGCATCATCCTCGCCACCACCGCGGCCAACCCCGAGGGGCTGACGGCCACCCTGGCCGGCGCGCAGTCGTTCGGCGCCGCGGGCGGACGGGTGTTCTCGACCGGCAAGTTCAACATCACCGCGGTGCCGTCGTTCGCCGATCCGTTCACCTACACCGGCGCGGACTGCCCGCAGTACGGCACGATGACCGGCGACTACTGCAGCGGCGGCCCCTCCCCGCGGCAGGCTCAGGCGCAGGTGTCCGATCCCCAGGTGCGGGCCGCCGGTGCGCGCGCCGCGGCGCCCGTGGTCGACACGGCCAACGAGTCCGATGCGCTCGGTCTCCTCGAGTCGCACCTGCGTGGCATCCCCGGGCTCGGCGGCGCGGACCCGAACCCGGCGACCGTGACCATGCTCGGCCCGCTCGTGCGCGGAAACGAGGTGACCGTCCGATGAAGCTCGGCTGGGTTCCGGTCGCCAAACTGATCGGGTTCTGCACCGCGGGTGTGGTGTCGGGTGTGCTCGTCGCCAACACCCTGCTCGTGCCGGTGCGCGGGTCCACCGAGGAGTACACGGTGGAGTTCTCGGACGTCGAGGGCCTGTCACCGGGCAACCCCGTGACCATGTCCGGTGTCCGGGTCGGGCGCGTGCAGTCCATCGCGTTCGCCGACGCAGGCGGCGGGACGAGCAAGGCCGTCGTCGACATCGAGGTGCAGTCGGACCACCCGCTCACCACCGACGTCACCGCCGCCGTCCGCTACGGCGACATGCTCGGTGCCCGCTACGTCGCGCTGTCCGGGTCCGACGGTCGTCCCGTCTCCGCGGACGGCGTGCAGCCTGCGGGCGCGACGACGGTCGCGGCGGACGACGAGATCCTCCCGCCCGGGTCGACGATCCCGATGGACCGCACCACCCCGCCCATCGACCTGACCGCGATGATGAACGGCTTCCGGCCGCTCTTCGACGCGCTCGCACCGGATCAGGTGAACTCGCTGACCCGGAGCTTCGTCGAGACGTTCTCCGGGCAGGGGCAGGCGGTGTCGACGCTGCTGACCCAGATCGGCGAGCTCAGCACCGGACTCGCCGATCGCCAGCCCGTGCTCGAACAGCTCGTGAACAACATGGCCGTGCTGCTCGGCTCGGTGGACGCTCGGTCGCCGCAGCTCGAGGAAATGCTCGTCGGCCTCGGGACCCTGTCGTCGACCGTGGTGGGCAGCAACGACGACCTCGTCGCGCTGCTCGACGGTGGCAACCGGGCCATCGCCGACCTCGCGCGGGCGATGGCGGCGTCGAACGGTGCGTTCGGCCAGTCGATCACCGACCTGAAGTCGGTGACCGACTCCTGGATCGCGTCCACACCGCAGTTCGAGACCTTCCTCGCGAAGATGCCCGCGTTCGGCGGCGACCTGAACCGGATCGGCAGCTACGGCAGCTTCGTGAACCTCTACCTGTGCAACTTCACGATGGAGAGCGGTGACGTGAACGTCAACCTGTTCGGCGCCACACATTCTCAGGTGTGCCGATGATGTTCCTCGTCAAGATCATCGACTTCTTCGTCGGTATCGCACTGTTCCTGTTCAAGGGCGAACGCCGACCCGGATCGAACACGCCGATGGCCCTGGGCGCGTTGGGCATCGCCGTGCTCGTCATCGGACTGCTCGCCGCAGTCGGCGCGCCGCAGATCTGGTACCAGGTCAGGACCGGTCCCTACACCGCCGAACTCGCCAACGCGAGCGGCCTGTCCGACGGCGACCCCGTCTACGTGGCCGGTGTCCCCGCCGGCCGGGTGGAGGCCGTCAACCTCGCGGGCGACCACGTGACTGTGGACTTCCGTCTCGACAACGACCAGCCGCTCGGCAACCAGACCACTGCCACCGTCCGACTGAAGACCGTGCTCGGCAAGCGCTACCTCGAGGTGGTGCCCGCCGGCGTCGACGACGGACAGTCGCTGATCCCGTTGTCGCGCACCACGGTTCCCTACAGTCTCGACGACGTCAGCCGGGCGACGACCGACGCCGCGCAGAACCTCGACGTCGACTCGCTGCAGGCGATGCTCACCACCCTCGAGCAGGTCCTGCCCGCGGACTCGGAGCAGCTCGGCAAGGCGCTGACCGGACTGAGCGGGGCGTCCGCCGCCTTCGCGGAGAACGGCGAGCAGATCGACCAGTTGCTGACCACCTCCCGCTCGATCTCCGACCTGATGGTGCGACAGAGCGACGCGCTGACCACGACCGCCCGCAACGCGCAGACGATCATGCAGATCCTCGCCGCGCGCAAGCAGGCGCTGACCGACATCGTGGACAACCTCACCGCGGTCCTCGACACCCTCGCGAACACCATGAGCGCGAAGGAAGCCGAGTTCGGACCGATGGTGGAGAACCTCGTCGCCGTGACCGAGACGTTGAAGGCGAACGCGGCGAACATCGACCAGATCCTGGTGAAGGTGCCGCCCGCGCTGCGCGGTGCCACCGACGCCACCGGCAACGGCGCCTGGACGGACGTGAGCGCACCCGCCGCGGTCATCCCGGACAACCTGCTGTGTGCCCTCGGAATCATGCAGGGGTGCCAATGACAGTCCAGTCCGTAACGCACTGGGAGGGCGACGGTCCGGGCAGCCGACGTCGCTGGCCGCTGGTCGTCACCGCGACCGGTGTCGTCGTCGCGATCGTCGTGGCCGGGTGGTTCGTGTTCGCGCGGACCGACCGGAGCATCACGGTCCACGCGAACTTCGCGTACGTGAACGGCATCTACACCGGCAGCCAGGTGACCGTGCTCGGCGTCCCCGTCGGCACCGTCACCGACGTACAGCCGCAGGGCACCACGGTCCGGGTGTCGATGTCGATGCCCGAGGACGTCCCGTTGCCCGCCGATGCGAGCGCGTACGTGCTCAGCCCGGCTGTCATCGCCGACCGTCACGTCGAACTCGGTCCCACCTACACCGGTGGCCCGAAGCTCGAGGACGGCGCCGACATCCCGGCCGAACGCAGTCACGCCCCGCTCGACTTCGACTCGCTCATGAACAGCATCAGCACGCTGACCGACGCCGTCGAGTCCGAGACCGGATCCACCTCCCAGCTGCTCACGAAGGCCGCCGACGGCTGGCGTGGCCGGGGCGAGGAGTTCAACGAGGCGATCCGCAACCTGAGCTCCGCCACCGGTGTGGTCGGTGCTCGGGCCGAGGACGTCGGCGCGCTGGTGGAGAACCTGTCCGGCCTGATGGCCGCGCTCGACGCCCGCCAGGTCAGCCTGGACCAGCTGGTGCGGGACATGGGTGCCGTCGGCGACCAGTGGGCTGCCGCCGACGTGGACATCGCCGGCCCGCTCCAGGACCTGCAGGTGGTGCTCGACCAGGTCCGCACCTTCATGGACGAGCACGGGGACGACGTCGGCGCCGCCGCCGCGAACGTCACCGCACTCACCGACGTGATGGTGAAGAACAAGGTCGGGCTCGCCGAGTTCATGGACCTGGTGCCACTGCTGATGCAGAACCTGTCGAACAGCATCGACGACGAGACCCAGCGAGGACGGATCCGACTGAACATCTCCACCGCGCTGACCCAGTTCTCGGTCGCGGGACCGCTCTGCGAGCAGTATCCGTTGCCGCTGTGCACCGGCGCGGGCTTCACGAACCCGATTCCGTTCCCGGTCAGCGCCGCCGACCCGCTCAACATCGCACCCACGGTGACCGGCGGTGCCGCACCCTCGGGGGGTAATTGATGTCGCGCCGTATCCGCAGACTCACGGCAGTCTCGGCGAGCCTGCTGATCACCACGGGTTGTGGTGTCGGCATGCAGGACCTGCCGCTCGGACTGAGCGCCGACGGCGCCGACTACACCGTGACCCTGCAACTCGCGACCGCCGAGGGCCTGCTGCTCGGTGGCGACGTGCGCACCGGCCAGAAGGTCATCGGCCGGATCGCGGACCTGGGCACCGACGTGGCGGGGGCGAAGGTCGAGCTGAGCCTCGAGGAGGCGACGCCGCTGCCCGACAACGTCCTGGCCGCGGTCGAGTTGCCGTCGGCGCTCGGCAGTCCGTTCATCCGGTTGACGCCGCCACCGGACCCGTCGGACCGCACGTTGCAGGACGGTGACGTCATCGTCGAGCAGAACACGACGATCGGTCCGCAGATCGAGAGCATGCTCGCCACGCTCGGCACGATCGTGACCGGCAGCGGCCTCGGGCAGCTGCAGACCGTGATGCACGAGCTGGACGTCGCGTTCTCCGGTCGCGGGCCGCAGGTACGCGGCCTGACCGACTCGATGACGGTGCTCCTCGACAAGGCGGTCGCCAACCAGGACGACTTCCAGGTCGCGATCGACACCGCCGCCCGGATCGCCGGACAGCTCACGGCGCAGCAGGGCACCGTGGACGCCTACCTGGACACCATGCCGGACGCCGTCCGGGCCCTCACCGACCAGCGGGACAGTATCGCCGCCCTGCTGACGTCGGCGCGGCAGCTGACGGACACGGCCAACGCCGTGGTCGGCGGCGACCCGGACGGGCTCGGCGCGATGGTCACCGACGCGCAGACGGTGCTGTCCACGCTCGCGGGCTTCAACTCCCAGATCGGCTCGACCCTGGACAACATGAACTCCTTCCTCGACAACTTCAGTCGGTCGGTGCACGGCGACTACCTGAACTTCGACGGCGCGCTCGACGTGCCCGGGACGATCGACATGCTGGTCACCGGCGGCGAAAGCCTCGGCCCGGCCGCGTCGACGCCCGTCATGGGTGTCGCCGGTGACCTGTCCGCGCTGCTGCAGGGAGGCGTGCGATGAGGCGCATCGTTCTGGTTCAGGTGCTGCTGTTCGCGCTCGTGTCGGCGGTGGTCGTTCCCTTCGCGATCAACTACGTGATCGGACCCCAGGCGTTCGGCGACTCGATCCGCGTGTACTCGGTGATGACCGACGCCCGCGGACTGACGGCAGGCACCGCCGTCACCTACCGCGGCGTGTCCGTGGGTGAGGTGTCCGGCGTCCGGCTCGACCCCGACGCGGGCGGTGCCCGCGTCGACTACGAGCTCGACCCGGGCACCGAGATCCCGGTGGACAGCGTCGCCAAGGTCGGCATGGGCACCGCGGCGGGCATCCAGAACGTCGACATCTTCCCCAACACCGGCGACGGGCCCTACCTCCAGGAGGGCGACGAACTGCCGGCGCCCGCGGAGGCGCAGCCCGTCCAGATGGGCGAGCTGATGATCGAGGCGTCCGACCTGCTCGACACCATCGACCCGGCCGCGGTCCGCGACCTCGGAACCGAACTCGGGGCGTCCTTCGACGGGCTCGGACCGTCGCTGGCGAGCATGATCGACAACGGCGACAAGCTGGTGGCGCAGATCGACGAACAGGCCCCGATGCTGACCAGCCTCTTCTCGCGCACTGCGTCGCTGGTCACCACGATGGCCGGCGAGTCCGGCTCGTTCGTGCGGGGGATGGGCGCGGCCCGCAACTTCACCGAGCAACTCGACTCCAACACCCCGGTTCTCGTGTACCTCGCGGACACGTCACCAGCCGCGCTGGACAACGCCCGGACGCTGTTCGACCGCTATCAGGACACGTTCGGGGCGCTGCTGGCGAACCTGGTGACGGTCACGCCGATCATCGCCGACCGGAATCAGTCGCTCGCCTCCGGACTGAACGACATCCCGGACGCGCTCGGCGAGCTCGAGTCGATCGTCACGGGCGATCGAGCCAACTTCGTCCTGGTCGGTACCCTCGGCCAGGTTTGCAGTTACGACACGGTGAGGCGCGCGGTCGGCGACGAGAGTCCCACCGACCCCAACCTGACGTTCTACTGCCCGCCCGCTCCGAATCTGGAGCAGCGCGGGTCCCGTAACGCACCCCGCCCGAACGACCTCGGGCTGCAGAACGCGACGACCCCGGGCACCCCGATCGGGTACCCGCCCGTCGCAGATCCGGTCCTCGTTCCCACGGGAGTCGAGGCGCTGGAGTACTGGAATTCGCTCCTGAAGGACCTCGGCAATGGCCAATGACGACACCGCCCTGATCGACATCACCGACGACGCCGGCGCCACGCCGGAGAAGACGAGCGGCCCGACCGGCCCGCGCAGGCGGGGGGTGTGGCTGCCGGTCGTGCTGGCCGTCGCCCTGCTCGCCGTCGCCGGCTGGCTGGCGTTCACCGTCGTGCAGAACGGCCGGGAGGACTCGCTGCGGGAGGAGGCCGTCGACACCGCCCGCGACTACTCGGTGGCGCTGTCCTCGTTCGACTTCGAGAATCTCGACGCGAACCGCGACGCGATCACCGCGCAGTCGACGCCGGAGTTCGCCGGCAAGTACGGCGAGATGGTCGACGCCCTGCGCCAGGTCGTCACCGACGGCAAGGGCAAGGCGACCGCCTCCGCCGCGCACGTCGCGGTCGAGTCGATCGACGACTCGGACGCCACGGTTCTGGTGTTCGTCGACCAGCAGGCGACGAACGTCGTCAACCCCGAGGGGAACACCCAGAAGTACCGCATGGTGGTCAGCCTGGTTCGCGACGGAGACCGCTGGATCGTCGACAACGTCGACACCAAGTAGCGGCTTTCGTCTCGGGTCGGCCCACGGCCCGCCGCGGGCTTTGCAGTGGACCCCTCCGTCGGCCGAGCGTGACTGTCGCCACGCCGTGCCACCACGCGGTCGTTGCCACCTGCCGTGACGTCTGATACGAATGCACGTTCCGGCCACTGCCGGACGTCGTCCTCCCGACGCCGGCCGTATTCGCTGTGCGCGAACCTGGCCGCCGTGGCAGAGACGGTGACGTGTGACGCATGTGCGGTGCCCACGGGTATCGCCGGGCAAGGAGGCGCCGGGGCGGATCCCGAACGCTGCGGGGGCGGTGCCAGGATGCCGTGTCCGTCATGTGACCGACGGGTGTTCGAATGACGGCAGTTCCTCGGTCAACCGGGTGCGTGTGACCAGGACTTCTCATGCGTTTTCGCAGGACAGTGCAAGGTTCGCGAATCACGGGAGGGACCGCTGGCAGTTAGCCATCGGTAACGATTCGGCGCCCACGGCAGATACAAGATCAGATTCTCACCGCTCGTACTGTTGGATCGTCAGGGGTGGTCGACCGACGTCGACACCGCCGACCGGGCGTTCCGGCAGGGTGGTGGTGAGGCGTACGAGTTGGGTCGAGAAGGGCCTGCGGAGTCGGGGGGCGTGGGGCCCTCGTCAGGTGATTCAGGTCCTTCGTGCACGACGCCGTGGCGGCGGCGACGAGGAGGACGAGTGGACGAGTGGACGACGAACGAGGGAAACCCGACGGGGGAGGGTGCGGGGGTTCCCGCAGGAGCATTCCCCCTCTCGGCCGCCCAGTTCGGACTCTGGCTCTCGCAGCAGCTCAACCCCGATGTGCCGGTCAACATGGCGCAGTACGTCGAGCTCCGCGGTGACATCGATCTCGATCTACTCGAGCGTGCGGGCATCGTCGTCGGCAAGGAACTCGGGTCGGGCTATCTCCGCATCCTCGACGTCGACGGTCGTCCGTACCAGACGATCGACCGCGGCATCGACCAGTCGCTGCTGCGCATCGACTTCTCCGAGCATCCCGATCCCGTCGCGGCAGCACACGAGTGGATGCGCGCCGAGTACACGGCACCCCTCGATCTGCTGTCTGCGCCGCTGATCCTGTGCGCGATGCTCAAGCTGGCTCCCGGCCACCACTACTGGTACGCCCGATGCCATCACGTCGCACTCGACGGACTCGGCGCGATCACCCTGATGACCCGCACGGCCGAGCTGTACACAGCCGCGCTGGCGGGCGAGGACCTCCCGGAGCCTCGCAGCGACGCGCTGTTCGATCTGTACCAGGCCGAGGAGAAGTACCGCGGCACCACCCGCTTCGCCGACGACCGCGACTACTGGCACGAGATCGCCAAGGGTTTGCCGGAGCCGGTGAGCTTCGCGTCCCGTCAGGCACCGCCGCAGGCGCTGAGCCGGGTCGCCAGCTCGCCGCTCTCCCGCGACACCGTCGACCGGATGAGCGAGGCCGGGCCGTCCTTCGCGCCCGCGACGATCGCCGCATTCGCCGCCTACTTCGGCCGGATGACCGGCACCGAGGACGTCCTGCTGTCCCTCCCGGTGTCCGCGCGGACCACGGCGGCGATGCGTCGCGCCGGCGGCATGGTCTCGAACGTGGTCCCGCTGCGCGTGACCGTCCGCGACGACACCCCGATCCGGGACCTGATCGAGTCGGTGCAGGTGCAGATCGTCGGTGCACTGCGCCATCAGCGCTACCGTGCCGAGGACATCCGGCGTGACCTCGGCGTCCACGGAGCCGAACGGTCCTACTTCGGTCCCGTCGTCAACATCATGATGGGACTCGGCGACCTGCGCCTCGGCGAGATCGAGTCGCATCTGCACGTGCTCTCCTCCGGCCCGGTCGACGACCTGATGCTCAACCTCTACGAGACGGGCACCGGATCCACGCACGTCGACTTCATCGGCAACCCCGCCCGCTACACGGACGAGGAGATCGAGCGGCACCACGAGCGGTTCTTCGACTTCCTCGCCCGGTTCGTGGCAGCGGACCCGAGCACTCCCGTCTCCGTCCTCGACTACGTGGGCGAGGCAGAGGTCGTGTGGCTGTCGGACCGGCGTGGTGAGGAGGCCACGGCTCCGACCGTCCTCGGCGACATCCTCGGTGACACCGCGAGCCGTCACCCGGATCGGGTGGCCGTCACCTTCGAGGGCACCGACTGGACGTACCGCGAACTCGACGAGCGGGCGAACCGGCTGGCCCGCGTGCTGGTGTCGCGGGGTGTCGGGCCGGAGACCTTCGTCGCGCTCGCCGCACCCCGTTCGCTGGAGTCGGTGCTCGCGGTGTGGGCGATCGCGAAGGCGGGCGGTGCCTACCTGCCGATCGACCCGAACTACCCGATCGACCGCATCACGCACATGGTCACGGACTCACAGGTGCACGCGGGCGTCACGCTCGACGCACACCGCGCCGGGCTCCCCGAGTCCGTCGACTGGCTCGTGCTGGACGCCGCGGAGGTCGCCGACCTGTGTGCGGCGGAGTCGTCGGAACCGATCACCGATGCCGACCGCCTCGCGCCGGTGCGTGCAGGCAACCCGGCCTACGTCATCTACACCTCGGGATCGACCGGCAAGCCGAAGGGCGTCGTCGTCCCGCACCTGGGCCTGTCGACCCTGGCCGCCGATCTCCGGGTCACCTACTCGGTGACTCCGGGTGCGCGCGTCGCACAGTTCGCCTCGCCGAGCTTCGACGCCGCGTTCGGCGAGATGCTCGCCGCGTTCGCGCACGGCGCCGCCCTCGTCGTCGCACCGCCGTCGGTGCTCGGCGGTGACGACCTCGCCGCACTCATCGCGCGCGAACAGGTCACCACCCTCGTCTCGACCCCGCCCGCCGCCCAGACGCTCGACCCGGCCGGTCTGGACTCGATCGTCCGCGTCGTCACCGGCGGCGACGTGCTGCCTGCGGAGCTGGCGGCGCGCTGGGACGGTCGCCTGCGCAACGCGTACGGACCGACCGAGACCACCGTCATCGTCACGATCACCGAGCCGCTGACGCCGGAGCTGCCCGTCACCATCGGCGCCCCGATGCGCGGCGTGCACGCGCTGGTGCTCGACGCCCGGCTGCGGCCGGCCCCGATCGGCATCGCAGGCGAGCTCTACATCGCGAACCCCGGCCTGGCCCGCGGCTATCACGGCCGCCCGGGGCTCAGCTCCGAACGCTTCGTCGCGAACCCCTTCGGCGCTCCCGGCGAGCGGATGTACCGCACCGGCGACGTCGTGCGCTGGACCGCGGGCGGCGAACTCGACTACGTCGGCCGCGCCGACTTCCAGGTCAAGGTCCGCGGGTTCCGCATCGAGCTCGGTGAGATCGACGACGTCCTCAGCGCCCACCCCGCCGTGGACTTCGCGACCACCCAGGTGCGGGCGGGCGCAGCCGGACAGAGCCGCCTCGTCGCCTACGTCCTGCCCACCGAGGGGCAGACCGTCGACGCCGCCGACCTGCTCGCGTTCGCGGGACGGGCCCTGCCGGAGTACATGGTGCCCGCCGTCGTCGTGACACTCGACGAGATCCCGCTGACGGTCAACGGCAAGCTGGACCGGGCCGCTCTCCCGGACCCGCAGCAGGTCGTCCCGGCCGCGGGCCACCGGGACCCGGCCACCGCCCTCGAGCACCGCATCGCGACCGTGTTCTCGCAGGTCCTCGGGCTCGACCGGGTCAGCGTCGACGCGAGCTTCTTCGAACTCGGCGGCGACAGCATCGTCTCGATGCAGCTGGTGTCGCGGGCCAAGGCCGCGGGGATCTCGTTCACCGCGCGGGACGTCTTCGAGCGGCGCACCGTCGCCGGGCTCGCCGAGGTGGCCCGGATCGTCGACGCCGCGGCGGACACGGTCCGGCTCGCCGAGCTGCCCGGTGGTGGCGTCGGCGACATCCCGTTGACGCCGATCACCCGCGCGATGCTGGAGCTCGGTGACTACGCGGCCTTCGCGCAGGCTCTCGTGTTGACGCTGCCCGCAGGCGCCGACCGCGACCAGGTGGCCGCGACCGTGCAGGCCGTCCTGGACTGCCACGACCTGCTGCGCGGCATGCTGATCGTCGAGGACGGCGATACGCGTCTCGTGACCCACGCGGCCGGTGCGGTCCGGGTGGACGACGTGCTCGTCGAGGTGGCCGCCGTGTCGGCTCCCGGTTCGGCGGAGTTCACCGCGCAACTCGCGGACGAGACCTCCGCCGCCGCCGGGCGGCTGGATCCGGCCGCAGGCATCATGGCGCAGTTCGTCCGGGTGTGCTCGGCCGACGGCAGCGACGACCGGATGCTCGCCGTCGTCCACCACCTCGCCGTCGACGGCGTGTCCTGGCGGGTGCTCGTCCCGGACTTCGCGATGGCCTGGGTGCAGGTGTCGGCAGGATCGGTTCCCGCACTGCCCGAGGTCGGGACCTCCGTGCGACGCTGGGCTCACGGCCTGGTCGAGCAGGCGCGCACGCCGCAGCGCGGCGAGGAGCTGGACTTCTGGCGCGCCGTCGTCGACGGACCGGATCCGCTGCTCGGGTCCCGCACGCTCGACGCGGCCGTCGACATCGCCGACACCGAGCGTCGCCTCGAGGTCGAACTGTCCGCCGAGACGACCGACGCGCTGCTGTCGGCGCTGCCCGCGCAGTTCCGCGCCGGCGTGTCCGACGCGCTGCTCGCCGCGCTGGCTGTGGCCGTCGCGGCGTGGCGCCGCAACCGCGGACTGGCCGAGTCGTCCACCCTCATCGACGTCGAGGGCCACGGGCGTGAGGAAGCGGTCGTGCCGGGCGCGGACCTCTCGCGCACGGTCGGCTGGTTCACCAGCGTCTTCCCGTTGCGCCTCGATCTCGGGGACGTCGACCTCGACGACGCGCTAGCGGGGGGCCCTGCCGCCGCGGTCGCGATCAAGCGGATCAAGGAGCAGGTGCGCTCGGTGCCCGATCACGGCATCGGCTACGGCATGCTGCGGTACCTGCGCGAAGACACCGCGGAGGAGATGCGGGGCTGGACCCGCCCGCAGATCGCCTTCAACTACCTGGGCAGGCTGTCCGTCGGTGACATCCCCGCCGAGCTGCGGGCCGTCGGCTGGATGCCGGACGGCGACTCGCTCGGGACCGGCGCACACCGCGATCCCGGCATGGCGTTGCCCGCCCTGCTGGCGATCGACGCGATCGCCGCCGACACCGCCGACGGGACCAGGCTGACCGCGACGTTCGCCTACGCGTCCGAGGTCCTCGGCGCCGAGTCGGTCGCCGAACTGGCATCCCTGTGGGGCCGGGCCCTCGACGGCTTCGCACAGCTCGCCGCGTCCGGTGCGGCCGGTGGCCACACCCCGTCCGACCTGCCGCTGGTGTCGGTCACCCAGCCTCAGATCGACCTGTGGGAGCAGCGGTACCCGTCGCTCGTCGACGTGTGGTCGCTGTCCCCGTTGCAGGCCGGCCTCCTCTTCCACGCATCGGTGACCGAGCAGTTCGTCGACGTGTACACCGCGCAGATCGTGCTGGACCTCGGCGGCGTCGTCGACGACGAGCGGATGCGCGGCGCCGGTCAGGCACTCGTCGATCAGCACCCGAGCCTGCGCGCCGCGTTCGTCTACGACGAATCCGGCGAACCGGCGCAGATCGTCGTCGACGAGGCGACCGTGCCGTTCACCGTCGTCGACCTGACCGACCGCGAGAGCGGCGAGGCAGAGGCCGAGGCCGAGCGGCTGATCGAGGCCGACCGGGTCGCGCGTTTCGACGTCGCGGCGCCGCCGCTGGTGCGGATGCTGCTGATCCGGGTGGCGGACGGACGCCACCGGCTCGCGATAACCAATCACCACCTGCTCCTCGACGGCTGGTCGCTGCCGCTGATCCTGCAGGACCTGATCGTCCTGTACGCGCAGGCGGGGGACCGGTCGGTGCTGACCCGGAGCCGCTCGTACCGGGACTTCCTCGACTGGCTCGGCCGGCAGGACCCGGCGGTGTCCCGGGAGGCGTGGGCGCGGGCCCTGTCGGGGCTCGAGGAGCCGACGCTGCTGGCGGCCGGCCGCGGGCTGACTGCCCTGCCGGTGCCCGAGCAGGTCGACGTCACGCTCGACGCGGACGTCGAGGCAGGCGTCGTGGAGCTGGCCCGCGAGCTCGGGGTCACCGTCAACACGATCGTGCAGGCGGCGTGGGGTGTGCTGCTCGCCCGGCTGACCGGGCGCACCGACGTCGTGTTCGGCGCGACGGTGTCCGGCCGCCCGCCGCAGTTGCCCGGCATCGAGACGATGGTCGGCCTGTTCATCAACACCCTGCCGGTCCGGGTCCGCCTCGACGAGGACGAGACGATCGCCGACCTGGTGCGGCGGGTGCAGGGCGAGCAGGCGGATCTGCTCGACCACCACCACACGGGTCTGACCGACATCCAGCGGGCCGCCGGCCTCGGCGCCCTGTTCGACACACTCACGGTGTTCGAGTCCTATCCGGTCGACCGGGACGCGCTCGCCGCGGCCACCGACATCGCCGGCATGCGGGTCGACGACATCGGTGTCAACGACGCCACCCACTACCCCCTGACCCTGGTGTCACTGCAGGATCCGGCACTGCGGTTCGCGGTGAAGCACCTGCCGACGGCATTCACCCGCGACGAGGCGCTGGCCCTGATGGCCCGCTTCACCCGGATCCTGGCGGCCGTGGTCGCTGATCCGAGCGCGCCGGTGGGCACCGTGGAGATCGTCGACGACGCCGAGCGGGCACGCCTGGCGCCGGTTCGTGGCCTGCCCGCGACGCAGGCGGGAGACGGCTTCGAGCTCTTCGCCCGAGCGTGCCGCGACAATCTCGAGGGGACAGCTGTCTCCTTCGCCGGCAGGCACCTGACGTACCGCGAGCTCGACGACCTGTCGAACCGCCTGGCCCGCGTCCTCACGGACCGCGGCGTCGGACCGGAAACCTTCGTGGCACTGGGCATGACGCGGTCGCTGCACTCGATCGTCGCGATGTGGTCGGTCCTCAAGGCCGGTGGCGCGTTCGTGCCCGTCGACCCGAACTACCCGCTCGACCGCATCGAGCACATGCTCACCGACTCCGGTGCCCGGATCGGCCTGACGGTGACCGCGGAACGGGCGCTGCTGCCCGGCGGCGACACCGACTGGCTGGTGATCGACTCCGAAGAGTTCGAGTCGCTCGTCGCCGCCCGGCCCGCGGCGCCGCTCACGGCCGCCGAACGCGGCGCAGGCCGACTCGACCAGACGGCGTACATGATCTACACCTCGGGTTCGACGGGCCTGCCGAAGGGCGTCGTCGTGACCCGGTCGGGTCTGGCGAACTTCGCCGTCGAGCAGCGTGAGCGGTATGCGGTGACCCCCGCGTCGCGGGTGCTGCACGTGTCGTCGCCGAGCTTCGACGCGTCGATCCTGGAGTTCACGATGGCGTTCGGCGCCGGCGCCACCCTTGTGGTGTCGCCGCCGACGGTGTTCGGCGGCGCCGAGCTGCACGACCTGATCGTCACCGAGGGCGTCACGCACGCCTTCGTCACGCCGTCGGCGCTCGCCTCCGTCGACCCCGAGGGCCTCGACGTCCTGCAGCACCTGGTCGCCGGCGGCGAGGCCGTGCCGACCGAGATCGTCGCCCGCTGGGCGCCGGGACGCCGCCTGCACAACGGCTACGGGCCGACCGAGACCACGATCATGGCGGCGATCAGCGACCCGATGTCGCCGGGTGCGCCGATCACGATCGGCGGTCCGATCCGGGGCGTCTCGTTGCTGGTGCTCGACGAGCGGCTCCGGGTGGTCCCGGTCGGCGCGACAGGTGAGCTCTACATCGCCGGTGTCGGCCTGGCCCGCGGCTACCACGACCGCCCCTCGCTCAACGCCGAGCGGTTCGTCGCCAACCCGACCGAGCCCGGTACGCGGATGTACCGCACCGGCGACTTGGTGCGCTGGCTCGACGACCTCACCCTCGAGTACCTCGGTCGCTCCGACTTCCAGGTCAAGGTCCGTGGTTTCCGCATCGAGCTCGGCGAGATCGACGCCGCGCTGACCGCGCATCCTTCGGTCGACTTCGCGGCGACCCTCGGTGTCGACAACGAGCACGGCCAGACGCAGCTCGTCGCGTACGTGCGGCCAGTGCCCGGCGCCACCGTCGACGTCGCCGCGCTGACCGCGTTCGTCGCGGAGTCCCTCACCGCCTACATGGTGCCGTCGGCGATCGTCGTGCTCGACGAGGTGCCGCTGACCCCGGTCGGCAAGCTGGACCGGCGGGCCCTCCCGGAGCCGGTCTTCGCTTCCGCCACAACCGAATACGTCGCACCGGTGACCCCGGTCGAGGAACTCGTCGCGGAGATCTTCGCGGACGTCCTCGGCGTGGACCGGGCCGGCCTGACCGACGACTTCTTCGACCTCGGCGGCAACTCGCTGGTCGCCACCAAGGTCACCGCACGGGTCAACGCGGCGCTCGGCACCGCGATCGGCGTCCGCGACCTCTTCGAGGCGTCGACCGTCGGCGCCCTCGCGGTTCGCGCGGAGCACGCAGCGGCCGGGGCCACGGATCGGCCGCCGCTGGTTTCCGGACCGCGTCCGGAACGGATCCCGCTCTCGCTCGCGCAGCAGCGCATGTGGTTCCTGAACCGGTTCGACGCCACCTCGGGCAGCTACAACGTGCCGCTGGCGGTCCGGCTGTCCGGGCGGCTCGATCTGGGTGCCATGCGCGCGGCGCTGCGCGACGTGCTCGACCGGCACGAGGCGTTGCGGACGGTGTTCCCGCAGTCCGTCGACGGCCCGGAGCAGATCGTGCTCCCGCTCGCGGACGTCGACGTCGAGCTCACCACCGTCCAGGTGTCCGAGTCCGAACTGCACAGCCGCGCACTGGAACTCGGATCGCGGGGTTTCGACGTCACCCGCGAGATCCCGGTCCGGGCGCACGTGTTCGAGGTCGTGCCCGACGGAGCGCCGGAAGGCGGTGACACCACCGAGCACGTGCTCGCGCTGGTGATGCACCACATCGTCACCGACGGCTGGTCGCTCGCACCGCTCGCCCGGGACCTGGTGCTCGCCTACAGCGCCCGGACCCGCTCGGTGCCACCGGTGTGGGCGCCGCTGCCCGTGCAGTATCCGGACTTCGCGATCTGGCAGCGGGTGATGCTCGGCGACGAGCAGGACCCGGATTCGCTCGCGGCGCGTCAGATCGACTTCTGGACGCGTGAGCTGGGTGGCCTGCCGGACGTCCTGGAGCTGCCGTCCGACCGGCCTCGCCCCGCTGTTCGCTCGGGAGTGGGTGCGCGCGTGCAGTTCTCGCTCGACGCGCAGACCCGGCGCGCGGTCGACGAGCTGGCGCACGCTCATCGCTCCACCCCGTTCATGGTGCTGCAGTCGACGCTGGCCGTGCTGCTGGCGCGGCTGTCGGGCGAGGCCGACGTCGCGGTGGGCACACCCGTCGCCGGTCGCGGTGAGAAGGCGCTCGACGACCTGGTCGGCATGTTCGTCAACACCCTGGTGCTGCGCACGCCGGTCGATGCAGGCGCCGCGTTCACCGATCTGCTCGCCCAGGTCCGCACCCGAGACCTCGCCGCCTTCGAGCACGGCGACGTGCCTTTCGAGCGGCTCGTCGAGGTGCTCAATCCGGTGCGCTCCGCGGCGCATTCGCCGCTGTTCCAGGTGCAGTTCGCGATGGAGGGCTTCAGCGAGCCCAGCATCGACCTGCCGGGACTGACGGTGCACGCGGAGGGCATCGAGACCGCCGTGTCGAAGTTCGACCTTGCGGTCACGGTGACCGAGCGCGCCGACGCCGAGTACGGCGTCACCTTCCTGTACGCGACCGATCTGTTCGACGAGTCGACGATCACGCGGTACACCCGCTGGTTCACCCGACTGCTCACGGCGGTCCTCGCCGATCCCGCCGTTCCGGTCGGCGACCTGTCGATGCTCGATGTCGACGAGGCCGCCGCCGTCACCGCGCTCGGCTCCACCGGGTCCGGCGAACCGCAGTCGGGACTTCTTCTCGACGACTTCCACGCGCAGGCGCTGCGCACGCCGGACTCCGTCGCGGTCTCCAGCGACGTCCGGACCCTGACGTACGCGGAGTTCGGGGCCCGGGTGTCCCGGGTGGCGCGGGCACTGGTCGGCCTGGGCGTCGGGCCGGAGACCACGGTCGCGCTGGCGATGCGTCGTTCGGTCGAATCGCTCGTCGCCGCCTACGCGATCGTCGAGGCCGGTGGCGCCTACGTGCCGGTGGACCCGGACCAGCCGACCGAACGCAACACCTACGTCCTCGGTGCCGCGGCACCCGTCTGCATCGTCACGACGGCCGCCGACGAGGAAGGCCTTCCCGTCGGCGCGTGTCCGGTGCTGCGGATCGAGGACGTCGCGGACAGCGGCCCCGCAGGTCCGCTCACCGATGCCGACCGGCTCGGGGCCCTGCGCCCGGAGCACCCGGCGTACGTCTTCTTCACCTCGGGATCGACCGGACGCCCGAAGGGTGTCGTCGTCTCGCACCGCGCGATCGTGGCGCACCTGCGCTGGGCCCGCACCGAGGCCGAGCTCTCGGATCGCGATGTGCTGCTGCACAAGTCGGCGTCGACCTTCGACGTCGCCGTGTGGGAGACCTTCGCCGGCCTGCAGGCAGGCGGCAGCATCGTCGTCGCGCGGCCCGACGGACACCGCGACGCCGCCTACCTCGCCGATCTGATCGCCCGCGAACGGGTCACCGCCGCGCACTTCGTCCCCTCGATGCTCGAGGTGTTCCTGAGCTCCGGCCTGCCCCTGGCCGATTCGCTCCGCTACGTCCGCGTCGGCGGCGAGGCCATTTCCCGCTCGCTCGCCGAGCGGGCCGCGGCGTCGGGCGTCCGGGTGCGCAACGGCTACGGCCCCACCGAGACCACGGTCACCGTCACGATCGCCGCCGAGTTCGATCCCGCTGCGCTCGACGCGGGTGCGATCGTGCCGATGGGCCGCCCCGGCGCGCACGTCCGGGCGCACGTGCTCGACGGCCGCCTGCATCCGGTCCCGGTCGGTGTCGCGGGAGAGCTCTATCTGTCGGGCGACCAGCTCGCACGCGGCTACCTCGGCCGCGCCGACCTGACCGCCGAGCGATTCGTCGCCGCGCCGGCGGGAGACGTCTCCGGGGCACGGATGTACCGAACCGGCGACCTGGTGCGCTGGAACACCGCCGGTGAGCTGGAGTTCCTGGGCCGCACCGACTTCCAGGTCAAGCTGCGCGGACAGCGGCTCGAACCGGGCGAGGTCGAGGCCGCACTGCGCGGCGAGCCGAACGTCGCGAGCGCGGCAGTCGTCGTGCACCACGACCAGCACGTCGGCGCGCAGCTGGTTGCCTACGTCGTCACCGTGGACGGCGCGGACGCCGACGCCGGGCTGCTGCGGCACGCGCTCGAGCGGACCCTGCCGCGCTACATGGTCCCCTCCGCGATCGTCACGCTGCCCGAGCTCCCGCTCGGCGCCGCGGGCAAACTGGACCGCCGGGCGCTGCCCGCACCGTCCTTCGACGCCACGGTCGGCGCGTACGTCGCGCCGCGCACGCCGATCGAGGAGATCGTCGCCGCGATCTACGCGGACGTCGTCGGTGCGCCGCGGGTCGGCGCCACCGACAACTTCTTCGACCTCGGTGGCAACTCGCTCGTCGCGACACAGGTGATCGCACGTGTCAACGCCGCCGTCGGCACCTCGCTCGGCGTGCGCGAGATCTTCGACGCACCGACGGTCGCCGAGCTCGCGCTGCGTGCCGAGACCGGCACCGAGGCGGCGCCGCGTCCCGCGCTGGTGCCCCGCGACCGCGGGCGCGAGGTGCCGCTGTCGCTGGCGCAGCAGCGGATGTGGTTCCTCAACCGCTTCGACCAGGACTCCGCCGCCTACAACATGCCGTTCGCGATCCGGCTCACCGGTGAGCTCGATCTGGATGCCCTGCGCGCCGGCATGCGCGACGTGCTCGACCGGCACGAGGCACTGCGCACCGTCTACCCGGACTCCGCGACCGGCCCGCATCAGCTCGTGCTGCCCGCCGAGCAGGTCGCGGCCACCGCCGACCTCGACGTGGTCCGGATCGCCGAGGACGAACTCGAACGCGAGGTCGTCGCCCTCGCCACCGGCCCGTTCGACGTCACCGCGGCGCCGCCGCTGCGCGCGCGGCTGCTCGCCGTCACCCCGGACGACCTCGACGGCACCGCGGTCGCGGACACCCATGTGCTCGTGTTCGTGTTGCACCACATCGCCTTCGACGGCTGGTCGTCGGCTCCGCTGGCCCGCGACCTGATGATCGCGTACACCGCCCGGACGTCGGGGGAGGCGCCCTCGTGGGCGCCGCTGCCGGTGCAGTACGGCGATTTCGCGATCTGGCAGCGGGACCTGCTCGGCGACGAGAACGACCCGGAGTCCCTCGCGGCCCGGCAGCTGGGCTACTGGCGCACCGCGCTCGCGGACCTGCCCGACCTGCTGGAGCTGCCCACGGACCGCCCGCGGCCGGCGGCACAGTCCTTCCGCGGCGCCGACGTCGCGCTGCACCTCGACGCCGACCTGCACGCCCGCCTGCTCGGCGTCGCGCGGCAGACGAACACCACGCTCTTCATGGTCGTGCACGCCGCGCTGTCGGTGCTGCTGGCCCGCCTGTCGGGCAGCGAGGACATCGCCGTCGGCGCCCCCATCGCGGGCCGCGGCGAAGCCGCCCTCGACGACGTGGTCGGCATGTTCGTCGGAACCCTGGTGCTGCGCACCGAGATCGACGAGAACGTCTCGTTCACCGATCTGCTCGCGCAGGTGCGTGAACGCGACCTGGCGGCGTTCACGCACACCGACATCCCGTTCGAGCGGCTCGTCGAGGCGCTCAACCCGACCCGCTCGGCTGCGTACCACCCGCTGTTCCAGGTGTCGCTGTGGTTCCAGAACATCGCCCGCGGCGAGCTCGAACTGCCCGGGCTGACCGTCGCCCCTGCCGAATTCGAGATCGGGCTGTCCCGTTTCGACCTGCAGGTGACCGTCACCGACACCGTCGACGCCCAGGGCGCGCCCGGCGACATCGACATCGTCCTCACCTACGCGACCGACCTGTTCGACCGGTCCACCGCAGAGTCCTTCGTGCGCCGCCTCGGCGGAGTGCTGGACGCCGTCGCCGGCGACCCGGCGGTCGTCGTCGGCGACATCGCGTTGGTGTCCGACGCGGAACGGTCGCTGGTACTGGGCGACTGGAACGACACCGAGCACGTGGTGCCGGAGGTCGCGGCGGGCGACGACACCCTCGTCGCGCTGTTCGACGCGCAGGTGGCCCGCACCCCGGACGCGGTGGCCCTCGTGTTCGAGGGCGAGCAGCTGACGTACGCCGAGTTCGACGCCAGGGCCAACCGCCTGGCGCGCCACCTCGTCGCACTCGGCGTCGGCCCGGAGTCCCTCGTCGGACTGTCGATCAGGCGGTC
This sequence comes from Rhodococcus gannanensis, assembly GCF_042681175.1. Lineage (NCBI taxonomy): Bacteria > Bacillati > Actinomycetota > Actinomycetes > Mycobacteriales > Nocardiaceae > Rhodococcus > Rhodococcus gannanensis. The sequence goes on along the minus strand of NZ_JBHUFB010000020.1, from coordinate 106,518 downwards.
GATCGACCTCGTCGTCGGCATGTACGCGATCGTCAAGGCCGGCGGCGCCTACGTGCCGCTCGACCCCGACCACCCCGCGGAGCGCAACGGCTACGTCCTGGACAGCGCGGCACCGGTGTGCGTGCTCACCACCTCCCGCGACGCCGACGCGCTGCCCGCGGACGCGCCCGCCCTGCTCGTCGACGAGGTCGATCTCTCCGGCCTCGACCCGGCGCCGCTCACGGACGCGGACCGCATCTCGCCGCTGCGCCCGCAGCACCCGGCGAACCTGATCTACACGTCCGGTTCCACCGGCCGCCCGAAGGGCATCGCCGTGCCGCACGCGGGACTGGTCAACCAGTTGCGCTGGATGCAGGACGAGTACGCGCTCACCGGCGACGACGCGGTGATGCTCAAGACCCCGATGACCTTCGACGTCTCGGTGTGGGAGTTCTTCTGGACCCTGCAGACCGGTGCCCGGCTCGTCGTCGCCCGCGCCGACGGCCACCGCGATCCCGAGTACCTGTCCCGTCTGATGGTCGACGAGCACGTCACGGTCGTGCAGTTCGTGCCGTCGATGCTCGCGATGTTCGTGTCGAACTCCTCGGCGCGGATTCCGGATTCGGTGCGGGCGGTGATCGCGATCGGTGAGGCATTGCCGATCGAGACGGCCGAACGCTTCCGGGCGCTGGCGTCCGCACCGCTCGACAACCTCTACGGCCCGGCCGAGGCGTCCCTCGCCGTCACGTACTGGCGGCACAGCTCCGACGATCGAGGGATCGTCCCCATCGGTGTCCCCATGTGGAACACCCGTCTGTACGTGCTCGACTCGCGCCTGCAGCCGGTCCCGCCGGGTGTCGCGGGTGAGCTGTACCTGTCGGGCACCCAGCTGGCCCGCGGCTACCACGGCCGCGTCGACCTGACCTCCGACCGCTTCGTCGCCGACCCCTTCGCCGCTTCGGGCGAGCGGATGTACCGCACGGGTGACCTGGTCCGGTACCGCACCGGCGCCGACGACGGGCGTGGTGTCCTGGAGTACATCGGCCGCACCGACTTCCAGGTCAAGGTGCGCGGCAACCGGATCGAGCTCGGCGAGATCGAGGCCGCGCTGCTGTCGGCGCCGGGCGTCAGCCAGTCCGTGGTCGTCGTCCGTTCCGACGCCCACACGGGTGACCAGCTCGTCGGCTATGTCGTGCCGACGGGGGAGCTCGAGGTCACCGGCGACGCCGTCGCCGCGCACGCCGCGCAGGCGCTGCCGTCGTACATGGTGCCCGCGGCCGTCGTGGTGCTCGACGAGTTCCCGCTCAACGGCAGCGGCAAGCTGGACCGGAAGGCGTTGCCGGAGCCGGTCTTCGACCTCACCTCAGCCGAGTACGTGGCTCCCCGCACCCCCGTCGAGGAGGTCGTCGCCGGGGTGTTCGCCGACGTGCTCGGCGTGCCGCGGATCAGCACCACGGAGAGCTTCTTCGACGCGGGCGGCAACTCCCTCGTCGCGACCCGCGTCGTCGCACAGGTCGGCGAGGCGCTCGGTGTCCGTGTCGGTGTCCGGGACCTGTTCGAGGCGCCGACCGTCGCGCAGCTGGCGGCTCGGCTGGAGAGCTCCGACCACCGGGACCGTCCCGCGCTGACGCGACAGGACCGCGGCGACGCGGTTCCGTTGTCGCTCGCGCAGCAGCGGATGTGGTTCCTCAACCGGTTCGACCCGTCCTCGCCCGCCTACAACCTGCCGCTGCCGGTGCGAATGGTCGGCGACCTGGACGTCGCCGCGATGGCCGCTGCCGTCGCCGACGTCCTCGAGCGGCACGAGTCGCTGCGCACGATGTTCCCGGACTCGGACAACGGTCCGCACCAGGTGATCGTGCCCGCGGCCGCGGTCGCGCCCGACCTGACGCCGGTCGCGGTGGACGCGGACGGCCTGCACGGCGCCGTCGCCCAGGACGTGACCCGCGGCTTCGACGTCACCGCCGAGGTCCCGCTGCGCGCCCGCCTGCTGCGGGTCACCGACGGCGACGCCCGCGGTGAGCACGTGCTCGTCCTTGTCCTGCACCACATCTCGGGTGACGCGCTGTCGCTGGCGCCGCTGGCCCGGGATGTGATGATCGCCTACCGCGCCCGCACCGCAGGAGAGGTGCCCACCTGGGCTCCGCTGGAGGTGCAGTACGCGGACTACGCGATCTGGCAGCGCGCCGTCCTCGGTGACGCCGAGGACCCGCAGTCCCCGGCCGCCGCGCAGATCGACCACTGGCGCCGGACCCTCGCCGGTCTGCCCGACCGCCTCGACCTGCCGACCGACCGCCCCCGCCCTCACGCGCAGTCGATGCGCGGCGCCGACCACCGGTTCGAACTCGGGGCGGAGCTGTACGCGGAGGTCACCGCGTACGCGCGTCGCCGCGGCGTCACGCCGTTCATGGTCCTGCACGCCGCCTACGTCACGCTGCTCGCGCAGTTGTCCGGTACCGACGACATCGCGGTCGGCACGCCGGTCGGCGGCCGTGGGGAGCGCGCCCTCGACGACGTGGTCGGCATGTTCGTCAACACCCTCGTGTTGCGGACGGTTCTCGATCGCGGCGAGAGCTTCGACGACCTCGTCACCAGGATCCGCAGCACCGACCTCGCGGCGTTCGAGCATGCCGAGGTCCCCTTCGAGCAGTTGGTGGACGCCCTCGACGTCCCGCGTTCGATGGCGCACTCGCCGCTGTTCCAGGTGGCACTCGCCTTCCAGTCCGAGACCCGGTCCCGGTTCGAGCTGGCCGGCCTGGACATCGACGCCCTCGACGTCCCGATGGGCTCGGCCAAGTACGACCTGATGCTCACGGTGCTCGAGAAGGCCGGCGAGCAGGTCGCTTCCGGCGCCGACGCGGTACTGACGTACAGCACCGACCTGTTCGACGCGCCGACCGTGGCGCGTATCGGGGAGCGCCTGCGGTCGCTGCTCGCCGCATCGCTCGCCGCGCCGCAGACCCCGGTCGGCGACCTCACGGTGCTCGATCCCGCCGAGGCCGCCGCACTGGTCGCCCGGCGGGGAACCGAAGCCGAACCCGCCCGGACGCTCGCGGAGATCTTCGCCGCGGCCGCGGCGGAGCACGCCGACCGGACTGCGATCGAGTGGGCAGGCGAGCGCATCACCTACGCCGACCTGTCGGCCCGGTCGAACCGGCTCGCCCGGCATCTCGTCGATCTCGGTGTCGGACCGGATTCCGTGGTGGCCCTCGCGATTCCGCGTTCCGTCGACGCGATGACCGCGATCTGGGCGGTCGCCGCGGCCGGCGGCGCCTACCTGCCGATCGACCCGAAGCTGCCCGCCGACCGCATCGCCCACATGGTGCGGGACTCCGGTGCGGTGATCGGCCTGACCACCGCCGAGTTCGTCGCCGAGCTCCCCGAGCACGTGCGGCCCACGGGCGGCTGGCTCGACCTGCGTGACCCGGCGCTCACCGACACCGTGGCGGCACGGTCCGCACAGCCGCTGTCGGCCGCCGACCGGTCCGCCGAGCCGACGGCGGATCACCTCGCGTACCTGATCTACACCTCCGGCACCACCGGTGTGCCCAAGGGCGTCGCCGTGCCGCACCGCGGCCTGGCCTCGCTGACCGCCGATCTCGTCGAGTACTACGGCACCTCGCCGGCGTCACGGGTCCTGCAGTTCGCGGCGATCAGCTTCGACGCCGCGGTCGGCGAGCTGCTGTCGACGTTCGGAGCGGGCGCCACGATGGTCATCGCCCCGACCGATCTGTACGGCGGCACCGAACTCGCCACCTTCATCCGCGACCAGCGGATCACCCTGTTCGTCGGTGCGCCGACGGCCGTGCAGACGATCGACGCCACAGGTCTCGATCTCGTCGAGCGGATCGTCGTCGGTGGTGACGTGTGCCCGCCGGAGCTCGCCGCCCGCTGGGGTGGTCGTCTGCGGAACGCCTACGGCCCCACCGAGACCACCGTCATCGTCACCGTCACGGAGCCGCTCGCGGCGGGTGCACCGATCACCATCGGCGCGCCGATGCGCGGCGTGCACGCACTGGTGCTCGATGCCCGGATGCGCCCCGTTCCCGTCGGCAGCCCCGGCGAGCTGTACATCACCAACGCAGGCCTGGCCCGCGGCTACCACGAGCGCCGCGGCCTGACCGCGGAGCGATTCGTCGCCAACCCGTATGGTGCGCCGGGGGAGCGGATGTACCGCACCGGCGACGTCGTCCGCTGGACCGACTCGAACGACCTGGACTACGTCGGTCGCTCCGACTTCCAGCTGCAGGTCCGTGGTTTCCGCGTGGAGCTCGGCGAGATCGACGCCGCCCTGGCCGCGCACGAGTCGGTCGCCTACGCCGTGACCGTCGGCCGCCCGGGACCGGCCGGGGACCTCGCGCTCGTCGCGTACGTCCAGCCCGCCGTCGGCGCCCGCCTCGACACCGACGAACTGGCCAGGTTCGTCGCGACGAGGCTCCCGTCGTACATGGTGCCGTCGGTGATCATGGTGCTCGACACGGTGCCGCTCACCGCCCTCGGCAAGGTCGATCGGGCGGCGCTGCCCGCACCCGAGTTCGGTGGCGGCTCCGTGTACGTCGAGCCCGTCGGAGACGTCGAGCGCGGTGTGGCCGAGATCTTCGGACGCATCCTGAACGCGGACCGGGTCGGCGCCACCGACGACTTCTTCGATCTCGGCGGCAACTCACTGGTCGCGACCCGCGTTGTCGCACAGGTCAATCAGGCGTTCGGGACGGAGATCGGCGTCCGTGAGCTGTTCGAGGCGCGCACCGTCGCCGACCTCGCCGCCCGCGTCGTCCGGGGCGGGACGGGAACCCGCCCGCCGCTCGTTCCGCAGCAGCGTGACGGTCGGGTTCCGCTCTCGCTCGCGCAGCAGCGGATGTGGTTCCTCAACCGGATGGATCCGCAGTCCGCGGCCTACAACATTCCGCTCGCCGTCCGGCTCTCCGGCGCCGTCGACCTGCCCGCCTTGCGGGAGGCGCTGCGTGACGTGGTCGGCAGGCACGAGACGCTGCGCACCGTCTACCCGGACTCGGTGGACGGCGGGCACCAGGTCGTGCGCGCCGTCGACTCGGCGGATCTCGACCTCGACGTCGAGGCGGTCACCGCCGAGCAGGTGCCCGATCGGGTGCGAGCCCTCGCCACCGAGGGCTTCGACGTGACCGAGCAGGTCCCGGTTCGCGGCGCACTGCTCGATCTCGGGTCCGGCGAGTACGTCTTCGTCCTCGTGATCCATCACATCGCCACGGACGGCGTCTCGCTGCGACCGCTGGTGACCGATCTGATGACCGCGTACGTGGCCCGCCACGGCGGGCAGTCGCCGCAGTGGGCGCCGCTGCCGGTCCAGTACGCGGACTACGCCATCTGGCAGCGCCGCCTCCTCGGCGACGTCGCGGATCCGCAGTCGCGTGCGGCCGCTCAGCTCGGGTACTGGACCACGGCCCTCGCGGGCCTGCCGGACCAGCTCGAACTGCCCACCGACCGGCCGCGGCCGGCCCGCGCGTCGATGCGCGGCGACCGTGTCGAGTTCACCATCGACGCCGAGGTGCACCGCGCGGCAGCGGAGATCGCCCGCGCCCAGGGCGCCACCGTGTTCATGGTCATGCACGCGACACTGTCGGTGCTGCTGGCCCGGCTGGGGAACACGACCGACATCGCCATCGGCACCGCGGTCGCGGGCCGCGGGGAGGCAGACCTCGAGGGCCTGGTCGGCATGTTCGTCAACACCGTCGTGCTGCGCACGCGGGTCGAACCGGAGACCGAGTTCGCGGCACTCCTCGAGCACACCCGCACCGTGGACCTCGGCGCGTTCGCGCACACCGAGCTGCCGTTCGAGCGACTCGTCGACGTGATCAGCCCGACGCGGTCGCAGTCCCACCACCCGTTGTTCCAAGTGGCGATCGACTTCCAGAACGCCACCGACACGAGCCTCGAACTGCCCGACCTGACGGTCACGCCGGAGCCGGTCACCGCCGGGGTCGCCAAGTTCGACCTGCAGCTCACCCTGGCCGAGCAGGTCGACGCCGACGGCCGTCCGAACGGTATGCGGGCGTCGTTCGACTACGCCACCGATCTCTTCGACGCCTCGACCGTCCGCGCCTTCGCGGACCGGCTGGTGCGCATCCTGTCGACCGTTGTCGTCGATCCGACCTTCCCGGTGGGTGACGTGCCGATCCTCGATCCCGGTGAGCAGTCCGCCCTCGCGGGCGTGGCCGGGCCCGAGGGGCTCCGGGCACGGACCCTGCCGCAGATCTTCGCGGACGCGGTCGCCGTCGACCCCGACCTGGACGCGGTGGACGCCGGTGGCACCCGGCTCAGCTACCGGGACCTCGACGTCCGCTCCAACCGGCTGGCCCGGGTCCTGGCGGACCGGGGCGTCGGCGCCGGATCGTTCGTCGCGGTCGCGATGCCGCGCTCGGCCGACACCGTGGTGGCGGTGTGGGCAATCGCCAAGACCGGTGCGGCATTCCTGCCCGTCGATCCGAACTACCCGGCCGACCGCATTGCGCACATGCTCACCGATTCCGGCGTGGCCGTCGGTGTCACGACGTCCCGGCATCGCGGCGCGCTGTCGGGTGCCGTCGACTGGCTCGTCCTCGACGAGATCGAGACCCAGCTCGCCGGGGCAGGCGACGACCCCGCCGTGCCCGCCCGGCCGGTGCACGTCGACGACGCCGCGTACGTCATCTACACCTCGGGTTCGACGGGTCTGCCGAAGGGCGTCGTGGTCACCCACCGCGGTCTCGCCGACCTCGTCGCCGAGCAGCGCACCCACATGCTGATCGAACCGCGTTCGCGCACACTGCAGTTCGCCTCGCCGAGCTTCGACGCATCGGTGTTCGAGATGCTGATGGCGTTCGGCAGCGCGTCCACGCTCGTGGTGGCCCCGGCGGACCTGTTCGGCGGCGTCGAGCTCTCCGAGTTCCTCCGCGCCCAGCGCGTCACCCACGCCTGCATCACCCCGGCCGCGCTCGCCGCGGCCGACCCCGCCGGCCTGGACACCCTCCGCGTCCTCGCGGTCGCGGGCGACGCCTGCCCGCCGGAACTGGTGGCCCGGTGGGCACCGGACCGCACGATGCTGAACCTGTACGGCCCGACCGAGGCGACGGTCTGGTCGACGGTGTCCGCACCGCTGCGCGCCGGCGAGCCGATCACCATCGGCGCCCCGACCCGCGGCTTCCACGTCTCCGTTCTCGACGGCCGACTTCGGCCGGCTCCGGTCGGTGTCGCGGGTGAGCTGTACCTGTCGGGGCCCGCGCTGGCCCGGGGCTACCACGCCCGCGGCCCGCTGACGTCGGAACGGTTCGTGGCCAACCCGTTCGGCCGCCCCGGCGAGCGGATGTACCGGACCGGAGACGTCGTCCGGTGGACGGCCGACGGCACCCTCGAGTACGTGGGCCGTTCCGACTTCCAGGTCAAGGTCCGCGGCTTCCGCATCGAACTCGGCGAGATCAGCGGCGCCCTGGCGTGCCACGACAGCGTCGGCTTCGTCACCACCGAGGGCGTCACCGCGCCCGACGGCGACACGGTTCTCGTCGCGTACGTGCTGCCCGCGCCGGGCCGCGTCGTCGACGAGGAGACGCTGCGTGCCTTCGCTGCGGAGTTCCTGCCCGCCTACATGGTTCCGTCGCACGTGGTCGGGCTCGACGAGGTGCCCCTCACCCCGGCGGGCAAGCTGGACCGCCGCGCCCTCCCGGTGCCCGAGTTCGTGGCACCCGAGATCGAGTACGTGGCGCCGCGGTCGCTGACCGAGCAGATCGTCGCAGGCATCTTCGCCGAGGTACTCGGGCTCGACCGGGTCGGCGTGACGGTGAGCTTCTTCGACCTGGGTGGCAACTCGCTGTCCGCCACCAAGGTCACCGCCCGGATCGGCGCCGCACTCGGTGTCCGGGTCGGCGTTCGTGAGTTGTTCGACGCACCCTCCGTCGCCGAACTGGCTGCGCGTGTGGAACATTCGTCGGCTCCCGCCGCTCGTGCACTGACGGCGGCGGATCCGCGCCCGGACCGGATCCCGCTGTCCCTCGCGCAGCGTCGGATGTGGTTCCTCAACCAGTTCGATCCGGAGTCGGCCGCGTACAACGTCCCGATGGCGGTGCGGCTGTCCGGGGCACTCGACGTCGACGCGCTGCGCGCCGCCCTCGTCGACGTCCTGACCCGGCACGAGGTGCTGCGCACCGTGTACCCGGACTCCGCGGACGGACCGTTCCAGCAGATCCTGCCGCCGGCCGACGCCGCCGTGTCGCTGACGCCCGTCGAGGTTCCCGAGAGTGAGGTCGTGGCCCGCGCCGTCGACCTGATCTCCCTCGGTTTCGACGTCACCGCCGCTCCGCCGGTGCGGATCGCACTGTTGCAGACCGCGCCCACCGAGCGGGTGCTCGTCGTGGTGATGCATCACATCGCCGCCGACGGTGCCTCCGTCGCGCCGCTGGCACGGGACGTCATGACCGCCTACGGCGCCCGCGCGCACGGCGTCGCCCCGCAGTGGTCGCCGCTGCCCGTGCAGTACGCGGACTACGCGATCTGGCAGCGCGAGCTCCTCGGGTCGCCGGACGACCCGGAGTCGCTCGTCAGCGGCCAGAGCGCCTACTGGCGTGAGCAACTCGCCGGCCTGCCCGAGGTGCTGGACCTGCCGATGGACCGGCCGCGTCCCGCCGTGCAGTCGACGGCAGGCGCGAACGTCGGGTTCGTCATCGACGCCGCCACCCACGACCGGCTGCTGGAGTTGGCTCGTGCACGCGGGGCCAGCCTGTTCATGGTGCTGCACTCGGCGTTCGCCGTGCTGCTCGCGCGCCTGGGCCGCGAGACGGACATCGCGATCGGCACACCCGTCGCGGGCCGCGGCGAGCAGTCGCTCGACGACCTCGTCGGCATGTTCGTCAACACCCTCGTGCTGCGCACGGGCGTCACCGCCGAGACCACGTTCGCGGCACTCGTCGACGCCGCCCGCGAGACGGACCTGGCCGCGTTCACCCACGCGGACATGCCGTTCGAGCAGCTCGTCGACGTCCTCGCCCCCGCCCGGTCCACCGCGTACCCGCCGCTGTTCCAGGCGATGTTCACGATGCAGAACAACGCGCAGGCGAGCTTCACGCTCCCCGGTCTTACGGTCAGCGGCCTGACCTCCGACTTCGACGTCGCCAAGTTCGACGTGCAGCTGACCGTCGGCGACGCGCGCGACGAGCACGGTGCACCCGCGGACCTGGTGTCGACGCTCAGCTACGCGACCGCACTGTTCGACGAGTCGACCGTCCGGGGATTCGCCGACGCCTACCTGCGGATCCTGTCCGCGGTCGCCGCCGATCCCGAGATCGCGGTCGGCGACATCCGGATCGCGGACACCGCCGACCTCGCCGCGATCGCGGCCGTGAACGCCACCGCGCGACCGGTCCCCGAGGCCACCCTGGTCGACCTGTTCGACGCACAGGTCGCCCGGACGCCCGATGCGGTCGCGCTCGTCGTCGAGGGCGAGTGCCTGACCTACGCGGAGTTCGACGCCCGTGCAAACCGTCTGGCGCGCATGCTGATCGACGCCGGTGTCGGTCCGGACGTGTTCGTCGCGCTCGCCGTCCGGCGGTCGACGGAACTGCTCGTCGGCATGTACGCGGTGATCAAGGCCGGCGGTGCCTACGTGCCGGTCGACCCCGACCATCCGGCCGAGCGCACCCGGTACGTGCTCGACTCCGCGAACCCGGCCGTGGTGCTCACGGGCGGCGATGTCGCGCTCGACCTCCCCGCGGGCGTTCCGGCCTGGTCGCTCGACACACTCGACGTGAGCGGCCGGTCGGACGCGCCGGTCACGGACGCGGACCGCACCCGGCCGCTGCGCGACTCGAACGTCGCGTACGTCATCTACACCTCCGGCTCGACGGGACGCCCGAAGGGTGTCGCGGTGCCGCACTCGGGCATCGTCAACCGCCTCGAGTGGATGCAGGCGCAGTACCCGATGGGACCGTCGGACGCCGTCGTCCAGAAGACGCCGGCGACCTTCGACGTGTCCGTCTGGGAGTTCTTCTGGCCGCTGCAGGTCGGTGCCCGTCTCGTGATCGCACGCCCCGACGGCCACCGGGATCCGCTGTACCTGGCGGACCTGATCGAGGAGCACGACGTCACCACCGCCCACTTCGTGCCGTCGATGCTGTCGGCGTTCACGTCGCTGGTCGACGCGGGTCGGGTGCCGTCGCTGCGGCAGGTCTTCTGCTCTGGTGAGGCGCTCACGCCGCAGGCGGCGCAGTCCTTCGCCGCCCTGAGTGCGGCAGCGCTGCACAACCTCTACGGCCCGACCGAGGCGTCCGTCGACGTCACGTTCCACGAGTACACGGCGGCGGACACCACCACGGTGCCGATCGGCGCCCCCGTCTGGAACACCGAACTGCACGTGCTCGACGGCCGGTTGCTGCCCGTTCCGGTGGGTGTCGCAGGTGAGCTCTACCTGGCGGGCACCCAGCTCGCGCGCGGGTACGTCGGCCGCGCCGACCTGTCGGCGGACCGGTTCGTCGCGAACCCCGCGGGCGCAGGCGAGCGGATGTATCGCACCGGCGACCTGGTGAAGTGGGTCGAGAGCGGTTCGGGCGCACTGGAACTGGTGTACCTCGGCCGAACCGACTTCCAGGTGAAGCTGCGCGGCCTGCGTATCGAGCTCGGCGAGATCGAGTCGGTGCTGCTCGAGCAGCCGGGGATCGCACAGGCGGCGGTCCTCGTCCGCGAGGACGTGCCCGGCGCCCAGCAGTTGGTCGGTTACGTTACGGCCGCCGCCGGCGGCGCGCCGCAGGTCGACGCCGTGCTCGCCGCCGTGTCCGCGCGGCTGCCCGAGTACATGGTTCCGTCGGTGCTGATGGTCCTGGACGCCTTGCCGCTCAACGCCTCCGGCAAGCTCGACCGCAAGGCACTGCCCGCACCGGAGCTCACCGATCGCGCGGAGACCTACCGGGCGCCGAGTACGCCTGCCGAGACCGTATTGGCCCGCCTCGTGGCGGAGCTGCTCGGCGTCGACCGAGTCGGAGTCGACGACTCGTTCTTCGCACTCGGCGGCGACTCGATCATGGCGATCCAGCTGGTGTCGCGGGCCAAGCGTGAGGGCATCGTGCTCAAGCCCGCGCTCGTCTTCGAGCACAAGACGGTCGCGGCCCTCGCCCGCATCGCGGCGGTCGGCGACGACGCGGTCGTCCTCGAGGAGCTGCCCGGCGGCGGCGTCGGCGAGATGCCGCTCACCCCGGTCATGCACTGGATGATCGAGCACCTGCGCGCGTTCGACGAGTTCTCGCAGGCGGTCCTGCTCACCCTGCCCACCGAGGTCGCCGAGGCCGACCTGCACGCCACCGTCCAGACGGTTCTCGACCACCACGACATGCTGCGGTCGCGTCTCGTGCGCGCCGAGGCCGGCGGCCACCTCGAGGTGACCGCCCCCGGTTCGGTGCCCGCCGACGCCCTCGTCACCCGGGTGCCGGTCACCGACCAGCCCGGCTCGGACGCGTTCGCGGCCCTCGCGGAGACCGAGATGCGCCGCGCGGCAACCCGACTCGACCCCGAGGCCGGAGCGATGATCCGGTTCGTCTGGTTCGACACCGGCAGCCCGGAATCAGAGGCGGGTGCGGGTCGCCTGCTGGTTCTCGCCCACCACCTGGTCGTGGACGGCGTCTCCTGGCGAGCGCTCGTCCCGGACCTCGCGCTCGCGTGGTACCGCACCACGCAGGGGCAGGGTGCGGACCTCTCCGGGGTCGGCACGTCGTTCCGGCGCTGGGCGCACGGCCTCGTCGCCGAGGCTCCGTCCCGCGTGGCGGAACTGCCGCTGTGGCAGTCGATCCTCGGCGGCGACGACCCGCTCCTCGGATCCCGCGCCCTCGACCCCGCATCCGACACCGTCGGAACGGTGGAGGACCTGCGCATCGAACTCGACCCGGCGATCGCCGACGCCGTCCTCGGGCGCGTGCCGGCGACGGTGCACGGCACCGCCAACGACGGGCTGCTCACCGCACTCGCCCTGGCAGTCGCGAAGTGGCGTCGGGACCGCGGCGTCGACGCGCCCGGTGCCCTCGTCACCCTCGAAGGCCACGGTCGCGAGGAACAGGCCGTGCCCGGTGCCGACCTCGCGAACACCGTCGGCTGGTTCACCAGCGCCTTCCCGGTCCGACTCGACCTGGCGGGCATCGATCTCGACGACGCCTTCGCCGGCGGACCGGCCGCGGGTGCCGCGCTCAAGCGGGTCAAGGAACAGTTGCTGGCCGTCCCGGACAACGGCATCGGCTTCGGCATGCTCCGCTACCTCGACGGCGAGGGCGGCGCCGCGCTGCGGGAGCTGCCGTCGCCGCAGATCGGGTTCAACTACCTCGGCCGCGTCACGGGAGCCGCGTCCGGAACCGGCGCCCCGTGGGTCCCGGACTCCGCGTCCGGGTCCTTCGGCGGCGTCCGCGACGCCGGCATGACCGCACCGGCCGTGCTCGACGTCAACGCCTCCGCCGTCGACACCGAGGACGGCACCCGCCTCGGCGCCACCTTCTCGTACGCCACCGGTGTCCTCGGTGCGGAGCAGGCACGCGGCATCGCCGACCTGTGGGTCTCGGCGCTCGCCGCGCTCGTCACCCACGCCGACACCCCGGGCGCCGGCGGATTCACCCCGTCCGACCTGCCGCTGGTCGCGCTCGACCAGGCCGGTGTGGAATCCCTCGAGGTCCGGCACCCGGGCCTGGCGGACGTGTGGTCGCTCTCCCCGCTGCAGGAGGGCCTGCTCTTCCACGCGCAGTTCGCGGGCGGGCACCTCGACGCGTACATGGTGCAGACGGTGCTCGACCTCGACGGCGTCGTCGACGCCGCGCGCCTGCGGGAGGCAGGCCGGGCGTTGCTGCGCAGGCACGCGAACCTGCGCGTCGCGTTCGACACCGCGTCGGGCGAGCCGGTGCAGATCGTGCCCGGCGACGTCGAACTGCCCTGGCTGGCAGTCGATCTCGGTGGAGAATCCGATCCGGAGGCCGCGTTCGAGGCGCTGCTCGCGGAGGACCGTGCACGTGGCTTCGACATGGCGACGCCGCCGCTGATCCGGTTCACCCTCGCCGACCTCGGCGGCGGCCGGTACCGGATGCTCTCCACCAACCATCACGTCCTGCTGGACGGATGGTCCACCCCGCTGCTGCTCAAGGACCTGCTCTACCTGTACGCCACCGGCGGCGACGCATCCACGATGCCGCAGGTCGGCGCGTACCGGGACTTCCTGGTCTGGCTGTCCGGTCGCGACCGCGGCGCCTCGACCGCGGCATGGCAGGGTGCCTTCGCCGGTGTCGACGAGCCGACCCTGCTCGCGGCGGGCGAGGGCGACGGTTCCGTTGCCTCCGCCGACCTCGCCACCTTCGCGTCCACGGAACTCACCGCGGACCTGACCGCGCTGGCACGCAGGCAGGGCGTCACCCTCAACACCGTCGTGCAGGCGGCCTGGGGAATCGTGCTGTCCGCGTTGACCTCCCGCCCCGACGTGGTGTTCGGGTCGACGGTGTCCGGCCGACCCGCGGACCTGCCGGGCGTCGAGTCGATGATCGGTCTGTTCATCAACACCCTGCCGGTGCGTGTGACGCTCGACCCGGCGGAGACGCTCGCCGACCTGCTCGCCCGCGTCCAGGTCGAGCAGGCAGCCCTGCTGGACCACCACTACGTGGGTCTGTCCGAGATCCAGCACGTGGTCGGGGCCGGTGCCTCGTTCGACACGCTGACCGTCTTCGAGTCGTACCCGGTGGACCAGGAGGCACTGGCCCGGGCAACCGACATCGACGGCATGCGGGTGACCGGCCTGCGTGGCATGGACTCCACGCACTACCCGCTGACCCTGGTCGCCAGCGTCGCGGACCGGCTGCACCTGCAGATGAAGTACCTGACCGGCATCTACGACGCCGACCGCGTCCAGACACTCCTCGACCGGGTGCTCCGGGTGCTCACCGCGTTCGTGGAGACCCCGGACCGGCGCGTCGCCGCCGTCGACGTGCTCGGCGGCGCCGAGCGCGAACAGGTGCTCGCGTCCTGGTTCGACGCCGGTGTCGAGGTGCCCGCGGGCACCCTCGCCGAGGCGTTCGCGGCGCAGGCGCTCGCCCACGCGGACCGCACCGCGGTCGTCGCTGCTCGGGAACTCGGCGGGGATGGTGCTGCTCGGGAACTCGGCGGAGGTGCTGCCGGTGAAGATCGGATCACGTACGGCGAGCTCGCCGATCGGGTGAACCGTCTGGCCCGCGTTCTGATCGCCGAGGGTGTCGGCCCGGAGTCGATGGTCGCGGTCGCCATGCCGCGCACCACCGACCTGGTGGTTGCCCTGCTCGCGGTGGTGACCGCGGGCGGCGGGTACGTGCCGGTCGACGTCACCTACCCGCAGGACCGCCTCGCTTACATGCTCACCGACTCCGAGCCGGTGCTGGTGCTGTCCACTCGCGGCGATGTGGAGTCGGTGCCGGGCAACGACATTCCGCAGTTGCTGCTGGACTCTCCGGAGCTCGCGGCGCGTCTGGAAGGCACGTCGGCGGCGCCGGTCACCGACGCGGACCGGCGGTCGGCGCTGTCGCCGCTGCACCCCGCCTACGTGATCTACACGTCCGGCTCCACCGGCCGGCCCAAGGGTGTCGTGGTGCCGCACGTGGACGTGCTCACCCTGATGGCGAACACGCAGACCAAGTTCGGTTTCGGCGAGACCGACGTGTGGACGATGTTCCACAGCTACGCCTTCGACTTCTCCGTCTGGGAACTCTGGGGCCCGCTGCTGTTCGGCGGCGAACTCGTCATCGTCGACTACCTGACGTCCCGCTCTCCGGAGGAGTTCCTGGAACTGCTGCGGCGCGAACGGGTGACGGTCCTCAATCAGACGCCGTCGGCGTTCTACCAGCTCGCGGAAGCGGATCGGATCCACTCCTCTCCCCGCAACGCAGGGGAGGAGTCTGTCTCGAGCGCAGGGGAGGAGTCTGTCTCCGACCTGGCGCTGCGGTACGTGATCTTCGGCGGCGAGGCCCTGGACCTGGGTCAGCTGGAGCGCTGGTACGAACGGCATCCGGAGGATTCGCCGCGTCTGGTGAACATGTACGGCATCACCGAGACCACGGTGCACGTCTCGTACCTGGCACTGGACCGCGCGTTCGCGGCCGAGTCGACGGCCAGCGTCATCGGCCGTGGACTGCCCGGCATGGGTGTGTACGTGCTCGACTCGCGGTTGCAGCCGGTCCCCGTCGGCGTCGTCGGCGAGATGTACGTCCACGGCGGGCAGCTCGCCCGCGGGTACCTGGGCCGCCCCGACCTGACCGCGGACCGGTTCGTCGCGAACCCGTTCGTAGGGGCGAGCGGAGCGACACGGGATGTGACCGCCTCGGCCGGCGAGCGGATGTACAGGTCGGGTGACCTTGCCCGCTGGAACGACCGCGGTGAGCTGGAGTACCTGGGTCGCAGCGACTTCCAGGTGCAGCTGCGCGGCTTCCGCATCGAGCTCGGCGAGATCGAGTCGGCGCTGCTGCGGTTCGACGGCGTCGCGGCGTCCGCGGTGCTGGTCCGCTCCGACGAGCTCACGGGCGACCGCCTCGTCGGCTACGTCGTGCCCGAGGCAGGCGCGACCGTCGAGGCCGACGCGGTCCTCGCGTTCGTCGGTGAGTTCCTGGCCGCGTACATGGTGCCGTCGGCGCTCGTCGTGCTCGGCGAGTTCCCGCTGACCGCGAACGGCAAGCTCGACCGTCGGGCCCTGCCCGCACCCGACTTCGTCTCGGCGGCAGTCGAGTTCGTCGATCCCCGGACTCCGGTGGAGCGGGCCGTTGCGGACGTGTTCGCGGCCGTGCTCGGCGCCGAGCGGGTGGGCGCCCACGACAGCTTCTTCGACCTCGGCGGCAACTCGCTGGTCGCGACCCGCGCGATCGCCCGCGTCAACGCCGCGCTCGACTCCGCGCTCGGCGTCCGGGACCTGTTCGAGGCACCGACGGTCGCCGAACTGGCACAGCGGTTCGAACGCGCGGGCGCAGGTGCGGGGCGTCCCGCGTTGACGCCGCAGGCGCGACCGGCGCGGATCCCGCTGTCGCTGGCGCAGCAGCGGATGTGGTTCCTCAGCCGCTTCGACCCGGAGTCTCCCGCTTACAACATCCCGATGGCCGTGCGTCTGTCGGGCGAACTCGACACCGGTGCGCTGGCGCAGGCGGTGCGGGACGTGCTCGGCAGGCACGAGTCGCTGCGGACGATGTTCCCGGACTCGGAGGACGGGCCGCACCAGGTGGTCGTCCCCGCCGACGAGGTGGACCTCGACCTCGCCCCGGTCGCGGTGACGCAGTCCGAGCTGGCGGCCGCCGTGGTCGAGCTGCTCGGAACCGGCTTCGACGTCACCGCCGCTCCGCCGGTCCGGGCCCGTCTGCTCGCGGTCGGCGAGGCCGGAGTGGAGCCTGCGGAACGACTCGACAGGACCGAGCACGTCCTGGTGATGGTGGTGCACCACATCAGCGCCGACGGCATGTCGATGGCGCCGCTGGCGCGCGACGTCATGCTCGCCTACACCTCGCGCACGGCCGGTGCGGCGCCGCAGTGGGCCCCGCTGCCCGTGCAGTACGCGGACTTCGCGATCTGGCAGCGTGACCTGCTCGGCTCGGAGGACGATCCCGACTCGCTCGCCTCCCGGCAGATCGGCTACTGGACCGGCGCGCTCGCCGGCCTGCCCGATGCCCTCGACCTGCCCACCGACCGGCCTCGCCCGGCCGACCAGTCGATGCGCGGCGGACGCCACCTGTTCACGATCGGCGAGGACCTGCGCCGCGCGGTGCACGAGCTCGCCGCGGCCAACGGCGCCACGCCGTTCATGGTCCTGCACGCGGCCCTGTCGGTACTGCTCGCCCGCCTGACCCGCGAGTCGGACATCGCGGTCGGCACGCCGATCGGCGGGCGCGGCGAGGCCGCCCTCGACGACCTCGTCGGCATGTTCGTCAACACGATCGTGCTGCGGGCGAACGTCGGCGGGGAGGACTCGTTCTCCGACCTGCTCGCGCGCGTGCGCCACGACGACCTCGGTGCCTTCGGTAACACCGACATTCCGTTCGAGCGGCTCGTCGACGTCCTCAACCCGGCCCGGTCCACCGCCCGGCATCCGCTGTTCCAGGTGTCGCTGTCGTTGCAGAACCAGCAGCGGGCCGAGTTCGAGCTGCCCGGTCTGACCGTCAGTGCGCTCGATCCCGGCGCCGAGGTCACCCAGTTCGACCTCGACCTCACCCTCGGCGACGCCGTCACCGAGGCGGGCGAGCCCGACGGCATGTACGCGTACTTCACGTACGCCACCGACCTGTTCGACGAGTCCACGGTCGCCGGGTTCGCCGAGCGGTTCGTCCGGATCCTCGGCGCCGTGGTCGCCGACCCCGCCGCCCCCGTCGGTGACGCGGACGTCCTCGCCCCCGCCGAACGCGAGCGGATGCTGGTGGACTGGAACGACACCGCGGTCGACCTGGAGCCGGCCACTCTGGTCTCGCTGTTCGACGCCCAGGTCGCCCGCACACCCGACCGGGTCGCCGTGCGGTACGAGGACCGTCAGCTCGACTACCGCGAGTTCGACGCCGCAGCGAACCGGTTGGCGCGCACGCTGATCGAGTCCGGCGTCGGCCCCGAGTCCCGGGTCGGCCTCGCGATGCGGCGTTCGCTCGACCTGATGATCGGCATCTACGCGATCGTCAAGGCCGGTGGTGCTTACGTCCCGATCGACCCGGACCACCCGGCCGAGCGCACCGCCTATGTCCTGCACTCGGCCGATCCAGTCCTGGTCCTGACCACCATGACGGACGGCGCCGACCTGCCCGCCGACCGCTCGGTGCTGTTCGTCGACACCCTCGACCTCGGTGCCCTGTCGTCGGCACCGGTCACCGACGCCGACCGTCTGGCGCCGCTGCGTCCGGACAACGCCGCGTACGTCATCTACACCTCCGGATCGACGGGCCGGCCGAAGGGCGTGGCGGTGTCGCACGCCGCGATCGCCAACCAGACCCGGTGGATGCACACCCACTTCGGCATGACCGACGCCGATCGGGTGATGCAGAAGGCGCCGATCACGTTCGACGTCTCGGTGTGGGAGTGCTTCGCGGCGTTGCAGGTCGGAGGCGCCGTGGTGGTGCTGCGGCCCGACGGCCACCGCGACCCGGAGTATCTGACCGAGGTGATGGCCGCCGAGGCGATCACGGTCGCCGAGTTCGTGCCGTCGCTGCTCGAGATGCTGCTCGCCAGCCCCGGCATGGGGATCCCCGCGTCCATGCGCCACATCGTCGCGGGCGGCGAGGCGCTGTCCCCGCAGACCGCACGCCGGGTCGCCGAACACGGTGTCGCGGTGCACAACACCTACGGGCCCACCGAGGCCGCGATCACCACGACCGCGTTCGACGCCGCGGGCGCGGGGGAGTGGACCGTCCCGATCGGCCGCGCCGTCTGGAACACCACCTCGTACGTCCTCGACGCCCGGCTGCGGCCCGTCGCCGTCGGTGTCGCAGGCGAGCTGTATCACGCCGGCGACCAGCTCGCCCGCGGCTACGTGGGCCGGACCGACCTCACCGCCGACCGGTTCGTCGCCGACCCGTTCGGTACCGATGGCGGCCGTATGTACCGCACCGGTGACCTGGTCCGCTGGAACACGCAGGGACAGCTCGAGTTCCTGGGTCGGACCGACTTCCAGGTGAAGCTGCGCGGCCTGCGCATCGAGCTCGGGGAGATCGAGGCGGCGCTGCTCGCGCAGCCGTCGGTCGACCAGGCCGTCGTCGTGCTGCACAGCGACCCCCACACCGGGGACCAGCTCGTCGCGTACGTGGTGGGCACGGCTGTCGACTCCGCGGACCTCAAGTCGCGTCTGGCCGCACGCCTGCCCGGCTACATGGTCCCGGCCGCGTTCGTCGTGCTCGACGAGATGCCACTGAACGCCAGCGGCAAGCTGGACCGCCGGGCGCTGCCCACCCCGCACATCGAGGTCGACCGCGCCGACTTCGTCGCCCCGCGCGGACCGGTCGAGGAAATCGTCGCGTCCGTGTTCGCGGAGGTCGTCGGCCGAGGTCGCGTCGGCGCCACCGACAGCTTCTTCGATCTGGGCGGAAACTCGCTCGTGGCGACCCGGGTCGTCGCCCGCGTCAACGCCGCGCTCGGCACGAACCTCGGCGTGCGCGCACTCTTCGACGCGCCGACCGTCGCCGGCCTTGCGCAGCAGGCAGAGCGGGCAGGCACCGGCCGGACCACGCCCGCCCTCGCCGCCAGGACGCGGCCCGACCGGATCCCGCTGTCGCTGGCGCAGCAGCGGATGTGGTTCCTCAACCGCTTCGACCCGTCCTCCGCCGCGTACAACATTCCGCTCGCGGTGCGACTGACCGGCGACCTCGACACGACGGCGATGGCCGCCGCGGTACGCGACGTGATCGCCCGGCACGAGTCCGTCCGCACGGTGTTCCCGGACTCCGCCGACGGACCGCACCAGGTGATCCTCGGTGTCGACGACGTCGCGACGGACCTGGAACCGCTGGACGTCACCGCCGACGAGATCGCCTCGGTGGTGAGCGCATTCGCGCTCGCACCGTTCGACGTGACCGAGGCGGCGCCGGTCCGCGTCGCGCTGTACCGGGTCGCTCCCGACGAGCACGTCCTCGCGTTCGTGGTGCACCACATCTCCGGAGACGGATCCTCGACCGCACCGCTCGCCCGCGACGTCATGGTCGCGTACCTCGCGCGCACCGCCGGGGTGGAGCCCGGCTGGGCGCCGCTCGAGGTGCAGTACGCGGACTACACGCTGTGGCAGCGCGAGCTGCTCGGCGACGAGGCCGACCCCGAGTCCCTCGTCGCTCGGCAGATCGCCTACTGGACCTCGGCTCTCGCCGGCGTCCCCGAGGTGCTGGCCCTGCCGACGGACCGCCCGCGACCGGCCGAGCGCACCCAGCGCGGCCGCTCGGTCGAGTTCACGGTGTCCGCACAGACGCACCAGCGGCTCCGCGAGATCGCCCGTGGCAACGGCGCGACCGTCTTCATGGTGATGCACTCCGCGCTCGCGGTGCTGCTCGCGCGACTGTCGGGCACCTCCGACATCGCCGTCGGCACCCCCATCGCCGGTCGCGGCGAGCGTGCCCTCGACGACCTCGTCGGCATGTTCGTCAACACCCTGGTGCTGCGCACCGACGTCGACGGCGCCGAGGACTTCACCACCCTCCTCGGTCGGGCCCGCGAGACGGACCTCGGTGCGTTCGCACACGCTGACCTGCCGTTCGAGCGGCTCGTCGACCTTCTCGACCCGGCCCGCTCGACCTCGCACTCACCGCTGTTCCAGGTGGTGCTGTCCACCGAGGACACCGGCGAGGAGCGGTTCGAACTGCCCGGCCTGACCGTCAGCGGCATCGCCGACGACAGCCACGTCGAGAAGTTCGACCTCGAACTGTCGTACACCGAGGCCGTCGACGACGACGGTGTCGCGACCGGCATGACCGCCCGATTCGGTTACGCCACAGACATCTTCGACGCCGAGACCGTCGAGCTGTTCGCGGCGCGACTGTCCCGGGTCCTGGACGCGGTCGCGGCCGACCCGTCGGCCGCCGTCGGTGACATCGAGATCCTCGGAGAGTCGGAGCGTGCCGCGCTCACCTCGGTCCGCGGCGCGGGCGAGGTCGGTGCACGCACCCTCGCCGAGCTGTTCGCCGCCACCGCCGCGGTCGACCCCGCAGGCACCGCGCTCGTGTTCGGGGACACCGCCGTCAGCTACCGGGAACTCGACGAGAGTTCCTCGCGGCTCGCCCGGATCCTGATCGACCGCGGTGTCGGACCGGAGAGCTTCGTCGCCCTCGGCCTGCCCCGGTCGATCGAATCGGTCACCGCAGTGTGGGCCGTCGCGAAATCCGGTGCGGCGTTCCTGCCCGTCGACCCGAACTACCCGGCCGACCGGATCAGCCACATGCTCACCGATTCCGGGGCACCGCTCGGTGTCACGGTCCGCGCACACCGCGACTCGTTCGACGACTCCGTCGACTGGCTGGTGCTCGACGACGCGGACTTCGTTGCCGACTGGGCGCAGCAGCCGTCCGGGCCGGTCACCGACGCCGAGCGGGTGTCCCCGGTCGACCTCCGCGACGTCGCCTACCTGATCTACACCTCCGGCTCGACGGGTCTGCCGAAGGGCGTCGCGGTCAGCCACCAGGGCGTGCGCAACCTCGCCGAGGACGTCCGTCGCCGGTTCTCGCTGGGCTCCGCGTCGCGGGTGCTGCACGTGACGACCCCGAGCTTCGACGCGTCGATCATCGAGTTCCTGATGGCGTTCGGCTCCGGCGCCACCCTGGTGATCGCCCCGCCGACCGTCTTCGGCGGCGCCGAACTCACCCAGCTGCTGCGTGACGCCGAGGTGACCCACGCGTTCATCACGCCCGCCGCCCTCGCGTCGGTGGACGAGCGGGGACTGGACCGCCTCGTGATGATCGGCACCGGCGGCGACGCCTGCCCGCCGGAACTGGCGGAGCGCTGGGCCCCCGGCCGCGCGATGTACAACATGTACGGCCCGACCGAGGCCACGATCGCGGTCGCGATCGACGGCCCGATGGAAGCCGGCGAACCCGTCGCCATCGGTGGCCCCACCCTCGGTGTCGAGGCGCTGGTGTTCGACTCGCGCCTGCGGCCGGTGCCCGCCGGTGTCCCCGGCGAGCTGTACCTCGCGGGGCCGGAACTGGCGCGTGGCTACCACGCCCGCGCCGGGCTCACCTCGGATCGCTTCGTCGCCAACCCGGTCGGGACGCCCGGTGCCCGGATGTACCGCACCGGTGACGTCGTCCGCTGGATCGCCGGGGACTCCGCGCCGCGCCTGCAGTACCTCGGCCGGTCCGACTCCCAGGTCAAGGTTCGCGGATTCCGCATCGAGCTCGGCGAGATCAACTCGGCCCTCGCCGCCGACCCGGGAATCGACTTCGCACACACCACCGGTCACACGGCCGAGTCCGGCGAGACCCACCTGGTGTCGTACGTCCTCGCGGCCCCCGACGCCGACGTCCGGGTCTCGGACCTCACCGCGAGCCTGGCGCGGACGCTGCCCGCGTACATGGTGCCGTCCGCGATCGTCGTGCTCGACGAACTGCCGATGACCCCGGCAGGCAAGCTCGACACCCGAGCCCTGCCCGAACCCGAGGTCGTCACGGTCACCGGCGCGCACGTCCCGCCGCGGACCGCGACCGAGGAGATCGTCGCAGGCATCTTCGCCGAGGTGCTCGGCGTGGCCGGCGTCGGCTCGACGGACAGCTTCTTCGACCTCGGCGGCAACTCGCTGTCGGCGACCCGGGTCACCGCCCGGATCGGCTCCGTCCTCGGCGCGACCGTCGGCGTCCGGCAGGTGTTCGACGCACCCACCGTCGCGGCACTCGCCGCGCACGTGGACTCGACTCGCGCACAGGGTGTCTCGCGCCCGGCCCTGATCGCCGGACCGCGTCCGGACCGGATCCCGCTGTCGCTCGCGCAGCGACGGATGTGGTTCCTCAACCAGTTCGACACCGACTCCGCCGCCTACAACATCCCGCTCGCGGTGCGGCTGTCCGGCGACCTCGACGTCGCCGCGCTCGCCGCCGCCGTCGCCGACGTCGTGGGCCGGCACGAGACCCTCCGGACCGTCTACCCGGCCGTCGGACGGGAACCGTTCCAGGTGGTGCTGCCCGCCGACGAGGTGGTGCCCGCGCTCACCCCGCGTCCGGTCACCGACGGCGAACTGCTCACCGCGGTCGCCGCGTTCGCCGGCGGCGGATTCGACGTCACCGTCGCCCCGCCGCTGCGGATCGCGCTGTTCGAGACCACGCCGACCGAGCGGATCCTGGTCGTCGTCGTGCACCACATCGCAGGCGACGGCTCGTCGATGGCGCCGCTCGCCCGTGACGTCATGGTCGCGTACGGATCCCGCGCCGCCGGACTGGCGCCGCAGTGGACCGAACTTCCGGTCCAGTACGCCGACTACGCGCTCTGGCAGCGTGAGCTGCTCGGCGACGAGAACGACCCGCAGTCCGTCGCGGCCCGCCAGATCGACTTCTGGCGTGGCGCACTCGCGGACCTGCCGACGGTGCTGGAACTGCCCACCGACCGGCCCCGGCCCCCGGTGCAGTCCCTCGACGGCGACGCGATCGACTTCACGATCGGGGAGGACACGCACCGGGCCCTCGTCGAGGTGGCGCGAGCCGCCGGGGCGAGCGTGTTCATGGTCGCGCACGCCGCGCTGTCGGTGCTGCTCGCCGGTCTGTCCGGCACGACCGACGTCGCCGTCGGCACCCCGTCCGCCGGCCGCGGTGACGCCGCGCTCGACGACCTCGTCGGCATGTTCGTCGGCACCCTGGTCCTGCGCGCCCAGGTCGACCCGGACGCGACGTTCGCCGATCTGGTCGCGGCGGTCCGCGAGAGCGATCTCGCGGCGTTCGGGCACACCGACATTCCGTTCGAGCGGCTCGTCGAGGTGCTCGAACCGGAACGGTCCACCGCGCACTCGCCGCTGTTCCAGGTGATGCTCACCTTCCAGAACCTGGAACGGGCGAGCTTCGCGCTGCCCGGGCTCACCGTCGGCGCCCTCGACGCGGGACCCGAACCCGCCAAGTTCGACCTGACCTTCGGGCTCCAGGAGACCTACGGCGAGGATGGCGCCCCCGCCGCCATCGCCGGATCGCTCAGCTACGCCACCGCGCTCTTCGACGAGGCGACGGCACGGTCGTTCGCCGACCGGTTCGGACGCATCCTCGACCAGGTGTCGGCGAACCCGGCGCTGCGCATCGGTGACGTCGACCTGCTCGGTCAGGACGAGCGTGCGCGGATCGACGAGATCGGTCGCGGGCCGGTTCCCGAGGTGGACGCCCCGACACTCCTCGGTCGGATCGCGGCCCACGTGGCCCGCACACCGGACGCCCACGCCGTCGTCGACGGCGACCGGTCGCTGTCGTACCGCGAACTCGACGAGCGTGCGAACGGCCTTGCCGCCCGGCTGGACTCGGCCGGCGCGGGTCGCGACGACGTCGTCGCCCTCGCGCTCGGCCGGTCGGCCGACTGGGTTGTCGGCATGCTTGCCGCGTGGAAGATCGGCGCCGCGTACGCGCCCGTCGATCCGTCGCACCCGGTGGACCGGATCGCGTTGCTGCTCGCCGACACCGGCGCCCGGGCCCTCGTGTCCACGGCGGACTGGATCTCGTCGTCGAACCTCGGTGACTCGGTCGGCACCGCCGCCGTGATCGTGGTCGACGACGCCGCCGATGCGGCGCAGCCCGTCGACCCCTGGACGGAGCCCGGCGCGGGCGCCCGACTCGGCTACGTCATCTCGACGTCCGGGTCCACCGGCCGGCCCAAGCCGACGCTGGTGCCGATGGCGGGCATCGCCAACACCGTCGACTGGTACCGGCGCGAACTGGCCCTCGCCGAGGGCGACGGAGTGCTCGTCGCCTCGTCCCCGAGCTTCGACCTCACCCAGAAGAACGTGTGGGCGGCGCTCGTGTCCGGCGCCACCGTTCACCTGGCAGGCGAGGCCTTCGACCCCGAGACGATCCTGCGGATCGTCGCGTCGAACCCGGTCGCCGTGGCCAACATGTCGCCGTCCGCTTTCGACGCGGTCCTCGACGCCGACACCGACGGCGCACTGGCACGCCTGCGGATGCTGTTCCTCGGCGGCGAGGCCGTGAAGCCGACGGTCCTGCGCGACCTGATCGACGGCGGACTGCGCGTGTTCAACAGCTACGGCCCGACCGAGGCGTCGGACGTCGTGTCGTTCCACGAGATCGGCCGCGACGAGCACGGCAGCGTGCCGATCGGCGCACCGATCCCCGGTGTGGAACTGCACGTCCTCGACGACCGGCTCCGTCCCGTCCCGATCGGCGTTGCCGGCGAGCTGTACGTCGGCGGCGTCGCCGTCGGCCGCGGTTACGGGGCCATGTTCGGGCAGACCGCGGACCGGTTCCTCGCGAACCCGTTCGGCGAGAACGGCTCCCGCATGTACCGGACCGGTGACCGCGTCCGCTGGAACCGCACAGGTCGGCTCGAGTACCTCGGTCGCGCCGACTTCCAGGTCAAGCTGCGTGGCCTGCGGATCGAGCTCGGCGAGATCGAAGCGGTCCTGCACGACCAGGACTCGGTGGCGCAGGCGGCGGTGCTGGTGCGGGAGGACAACCCCGGCCAGCAGCTGCTCGTCGGCTACGTGGTGCCCACCCCGGGCGCCGCACTCGACGAGTCCGCACTCGCGGCCGGGCTGCGCCGGAGCCTGCCCGAGTACATGGTTCCCGCGGTCTTCGTCGCGCTCGACGCCTTCCCGCTCAACCGCAGCGGAAAGCTCGACCGCAACGCCTTGCCCGCACCGGACCTCGCCGCCCGCGCAGGCGCGTCCCGAGCCCCCCGGACCGACACCGAGAAGCTGCTGTGCGAGCTGTTCGCGCAGGTGCTCGGCCTCGAGTCCGTCGGTGTCGACGACTCGTTCTTCGCCCTCGGTGGAGACAGCATCCTGTCCATCCAGCTCGCTGCGCGCGCCAAGCACGCGGGACTCGTGCTGACCTCGCGGATGGTGTTCGAACACCGGACCGTCGCGGCGCTCGCCGCGGTCGCGTCCGCCGTCGAACAGGTGGTACTCGACGAACTGCCCGGCGGCGGAGTCGGCGACGTCCCGCTCTCGCCGATCGCGCACTGGATGATCGGGCACGGGCGCAGCCACCGCAGGTTCTCGCAGGCCGAGATCCTCACGCTGCCACGCGATGTCGACCCGGCGCACCTGACCGCCGCGGTCCAGGCGGTCGTGGACCACCACGACATGCTGCGTGCCCGACTGGTCGCCGACCCCGCGTCGATCGACGTGCTCGCACCCGGCGCGATCGACGCGGCCGGGCTGGTCCGCACCGTCGCCCACACCGGTGACTTCGTCGACGTCGCTCCCGCCGAACTCGACGCCGCCGCCGACCGGCTCGACGCGGCAGGCGCCGTCATGATCCAGGCCGTCTGGCTGGTCCCGGAGGACGCCGCACAGCCGGGTCGGCTCATGCTGCTCGTGCACCACCTGGCCGTCGACGGCGTGTCCTGGCCGATCATCAGCGGCGACGTCGTCACCGCCTGGGGTCAGATCTCCCACGGCCAGACGGTCGCCCTCGCGCCGGTCGGCACGTCGGCACGGCGATGGGCACACGGTCTCGTCGACGAGGCCCGCTCCGAGCGCCGCGTCGCCGAACTGGACACCTGGCAGCGCATCCTGAGCGGACCGGACCCGGACCTCGGTTCCCGGCCGCTCGACCCCGAACGCGACGTCGTCGCCACCACCGAGGACCTGCTCGTCGAGGTTCCGGCCGGCATCGCGGACGCGGTCCTCACGACGCTGCCGCAGCGCTTCCACGGCACCGCCAACGACGGACTGCTCACGGCACTGACGCTGGCGCTGGCCGCATGGCGGCGTGAGCGCGGCATCGACGAGCCCACCGCGCTGGTCAACCTCGAGGGTCACGGCCGCGAAGAGCAGGTGCTGCCCGGCGCCGACCTCTCCCGCACCGTCGGCTGGTTCACCACCCAGGTGCCGGTCCGCCTCGACCTCGCCGGTGTCGACCTCGCCGCGGCCTTCGCGGGCGGCGCGGAGCTCGGCGCCGCGGTCAAGGCCGTCAAGGAACAGTTGCTCGCGGTGCCGGACCACGGCATCGGGTACGGCCTGCTCAGCAGGCTCAACCCCGACACCGCACCGCTCCTCGCCGGGTACGCCGCCCCGCAGATCGGATTCAACTACCTGGGTCGCCGCGGGTCGGTCGCCGAGACAGGCGAATCCGCCGCCGCCACGCCGTCCGTCAACCTGGCCGGCCGCCGCGACGACGACATGGTGGTGCCCGCGGTCCTCGACATCAACGCCGCCGCGATCGGCACCGCGACGGGCTCCGCGCTCGTCGCGACCTGGACCTACGCGAGCGGGATGCTGGACCGCACCGAGGTGCAACGCTTCGCCGACCTCTGGGTGGCGGCGCTGACCGCGCTCGCCGAGTACGCGACCCGTCCCGAGACGGGCGGTTTCACCCCGTCCGACTTCGACCTGGTGACGGTCGACCAGCGCCGGATCGACCTGTGGGAGGAGCAGTACCCCGGACTGTCCGACGTCTGGTCGCTGTCGCCGCTGCAGGACGGCCTGGTCTACCAGTCGCAACTGGCCGACGGCGACACGGACTTCTACCTGGTCCAGATGATGCTCACCCTCACCGGGCGGGTGGACGCCGACCGGATCCGCACCGCCGGGCAGGCGCTGCTGGGCCGGTACCCGAACCTGCGGGCGGCGTTCAGCTACGAGGGCGGTGTCGGCGCGCAGATCGTCCAGGACGGCGTCGCCCTGCCGTGGCGGACGGTCGATCTGACCGGTGTGCCTGCCGCGGAGCGGGATTCGGCGCTCTCCGCCCTGCAGGACGCGGACCGTGCCGAGGGCTTCGACCTCGCGTCGGCGCCGCTGATCCGCTTCACGCTGGTCCGGGTCGCCGACGACGAGCACCGGCTGATGCTGCTCGTTCACCACGCGCTCATCGACGGCTGGTCCACGCCGCTGCTGCTGCGTGAGCTGCTCACCCTGTACGCAACCCACGGCGACACGACCCACCTGCCGGCTGCCCGCAGCTACCGGGACTTCCTCGCCTGGCTGTCGGTGCAGGACCGTGCCCGGTCGCTGGAGGCATGGCGGGACGCGTTCGACGGCAGCGACGAGCCGACCGTCGTGGTCGGCGACGCAGGCACCGATCCCGGTGACTCCCAGGAACTGTCGGCGCACCTCGACACCGAGGTGTCGGACGCACTGGTCGCGCTCGGCCGCGAGCAGGGCTTCACGATGAACACCGTCGTGCAGACCGCGTGGGCGCTGGTCGTCGCAACCCTCACCGGCCGCGACGACGTCACCTTCGGTGCCACCGTGTCCGGACGCCCGCCGCAGATCGCGGGTGTCGAGGAGATGATCGGCCTGTTCATCAACACCCTGCCCGTGCGGGTGCGGACCGACGCCACCGAGACGGTGACCGACCTGCTCACACGGGTGCAGGGCGAGCAGGCGGACCTCCTCGACCACCACTACCTCGGGATGCCGGAGATCCAGTCGGTCACCGGCGCAGGGGCCTCGTTCGACACCCTCGCGGTGTTCGAGTCCTACCCGGACAGCGGTGCCGGGGGAGGCGGCGACATCGACGGCATGACCGTCGCGGGCATGTCGGGTTCGGACTCGGTCCACTACCCGCTCGCCCTGGTCGCCGAGTACGGCGGAACCCTCGACCTGCGACTGAAGTTCCTCGACGGCATGGTCTCGGCGGAGTTCGCAGGCACCGTGCTCGGCATGGTCACCCGCGCGATGGAATCGTTCGCGCGGAGCCCGCGCACCCGCCTCGCCGCACTCGATCTCCTCGAGGAGACGCAGCGCGCCGAACTGGTGCCCGCACACGGCCCGCAGGGCCACGGCTTCCGTAGCATGCCCGACCTGCTCGCCGCTGCTGCGGCCGTCGACCCGGGCGCACTCGCCCTGATCGAGGGCGACGAGAGCGTGACCTACCGCGACCTCGACGAGGTCTCGAACCGGCTGGCGCGCCTGCTCCTCGACTCGGGTGTAGGGACGGAGAGCGTCGTCGCGATCGCGCTGTCGCGGTCTGTCGAGTCGGTCACCGCGATCTGGGCGACCGCGAAGGCGGGTGCCGCGTTCCTGCCGATCGACCCGAGCTACCCGACGGACCGGATCGAGCACATGCTCACCGATTCCGGTGCCGTTCTCGGGGTGACGCTGCACGCGCACCGCGACGGCCCGCGTGCCGGACTGCCCTGGATCGAGATGGACGATCCCGACGTCGCGGCACGGCTGGCCTCGTACTCGCCTGCACCCGTGACCGACGCCGACCGCACCCACCCGGTACGCCCCGGCTCGGCGGCGTACATGATCTACACCTCCGGCTCCACCGGTCTTCCGAAGGGTGTCGTGGTCACCCACCGCGACGTGTTCAACACCGCGGAGGAGGCACGCACCCGCTTCGGGATCGCGCCGGGTGACCGTGTGCTGCACGTGATCTCGCCGAGCTTCGACGCGTCGGTCCTCGAGTACCTGATGGCGTTCGGCGCGGCGGCCACGATGGTCGTCGCTCCCGCTGGGGTGTTCGGCGGCATGGACCTGGCCGACCTGATGCGCAAGCAGCACGTCACGCACACCTTCATGACGCCCGGCTCGCTCGCGTCCGTCGACCCCGAGGGCCTCGACGAACTGCGGTTCGTCTCCGTCGGTGGTGAGGCGTGCCCGGCCGACCTCGTGGCGCGGTGGGCGCCGGGACGGACGTTCGTCAACGCCTACGGCCCCACAGAGGCGACGATCTGGGTGACCGCCACCGGCGGCATCGAACCCGGGGAGCACGTCACGATCGGCGGGCTGCTCGCCGGCGTCGGCGCCGTCATCCTCGACCGGCACCTGCGGCCGGTCCCCGCAGGCGTCCCCGGCGAGCTGTACGTCTTCGGCGACTCCCTGGCTCGTGGGTACCACCGCCGTGCGGCGCTGACCTCGGACCGGTTCGTCGCCAATCCCTACGGTGCGCCGGGTGACCGGATGTACCGCACCGGCGACGTCGCGCGCTGGGTTGCGCACGAGGAGTCAGGTGGCTGGATCGTCGACTACCTGGGTCGCTCCGACTTCCAGGTCAAGGTCCGCGGGTTCCGGATCGAGCTCGGCGAGATCGAGTCCGCACTGGCCGCGCACCCGAGCGTCGAGTTCGTCCACGTCATCGGTGTTCCCGGTCCGGGCGGGGCGACCGCGCTCGCGGCGTACGTCCTTCCCGTCGAGGGCACCGACGTCGACCCGGTCACGCTCACCGCGTTCGCGGGGGAGACGCTGCCCCCGTACATGGTTCCGGCCGCGATCGTGCCGATCAGCGCGATCCCGCTGACGGGCGCGGGCAAGATCGACCGCAGGGCGCTGCCCGAGCCGCAGTTCGCGGAACGGGCGCCGTACGTCGCGCCGAGCACGCCGACCGAGTCGATCGTCGTCGCGGCGTTCGAGGAAGTGCTCGGGGCCGAGGGTGTGGGCGTCGACGACGGCTTCTTCGACCTCGGCGGGCACTCGCTGCTCGCGACCCGGCTCGTCGCCCTGGTCGGGGAACGGACCGCGGTACGGGTGCCGCTGCAGTGGATGTTCACCGATCCGACGCCGCGCCGCATCGCCGAACGGGTCGACGCCGAGGCCACCGGTGCCGGCGCCGACGAGGACGCGCTGCAGGTCGTGTTGCCGCTGCGTAGCGGGGATGCCGACGGCGCGGTGCCGCCGCTGTTCTGCATCCACCCGTTCGTCGGACTCTCGTGGTCGTACGGTGGCCTCGCGCAGCACCTGCCCGCCGACCGCCCGCTGTACGGCATCCAGTCTCCGGTCCTGTCGGGCGGCGTCCTGCCGGACACCGTCGAGGACATCGCGGCCCACTACGTGGACCGGATCCGGGAGGTGCAGCCGGAGGGGCCGTACCACCTGCTCGGCTGGTCGTTCGGTGGCGTCGTCGCCCACGAGATGGCCGTCCGGCTGCAGGGCGTGGGGGAGACGGTCGGCTCCGTGGTGATGCTCGACAGCTTCCACGAACTGGTCGAGGTCGGGTCGGCTGCCGCCGCGGCCGACATGACCGAGGTGGTCGCGGGGCTCGGCTTCGGCATCGACCTCGGCCCGGACCCGTCGGCGATCACTCCCGACGTCCTGCTCGCGCTGCTGCGGGGGGTTCCGGGCTTCCCGCCCACGCTCACCGCCGAGGACCTCGAGCGCATCCTCGTCAGCGCGGGCCGGGCAGGCGAACTCGTCGACACCCACCGCCCGAAGCGGTACGACGGGCACGTCGACTACTTCGCCGCGGCCGGCGGCGGCGAGCAGCACCGTGGCTCCGAGCAGTGGGCCCGGCACGCCGGTTCGATCGATACGCATGCCGTCGACTCCGATCACAACGGCATGACCACGCCGGACGCGCTGGCGCAGATCGGGCCCGTCCTCGACCGGATCCTCCGCGGTCGGTGACGCTGACCGGGTGACGTGAGAAGGGCCCCGCCGTGAGGCGGGGCCCTTCTGCCGTTCGAGTCCGTGTGTGGCGGGGTGGGACCGCCGTCAGACGGGGGTGCCCGCCGCCTTCCGGTAACCGCGGATGGCGGGCCACGCGAACAACACGATGGCGCCCACCGACCACAGGACGGTCTTGATCAGCGGTTCGGCGACCGGACCGCCCAGGCTCAGGCCCCGCATCGCGTCGATCGCCGTCGACATCGGCTGGTTCTCGACGAAGCCCTGCAGCCACGTCGGGTACGCCGCGGTCGGCACGAAGCCCGAGTTGAAGAACATCAGCAGCGTGCACACCAGGGACAGCAGCTCGACCAGGGGCGCCTTGGCCGAGTTCACCGCGAGCGCGGTCACCATGGTCGCGAAGCCGAGACCCATCAGCAGCGGCACGCACATGAGCGCGAGTCCCGCGATGGGCCCCTGGCCGAACCGGAACCCGAGAAGCATGCCGACCGCGATGATCAGGACCGTCGTGAGCATGATCCGGACCGCCTCGGAGATGAGGCGGCTGATGAGGCCCGAGGCGCGGTGCACGGGCAGCACCCAGAACCGGCTCAGCAGACCGCGCTTCCACTCCATCTTCAGTTCCATGCCGCTGGCCATGGAACCGAACATGGATCCGACCAGGGCGATCATCGGCGCGTACCCGTACACGCTGGGGATTCCGGTTGCCTTGGTCACCGAGGTGCCCAGCACCGCGTTGAACATCAGCAGCATGATTGCCGGGTAGCCGATCGCCTGGAGCATCGTGAACGGATCACGCATCCACCGCGTCATGAGCCGCTTGGCCTGCAGCAGGCTGTGCGTCACCATCGCCTGCCGGGAGTCCTCCGGGTAC
Organism: Rhodococcus gannanensis; assembly: GCF_042681175.1. NCBI lineage: Bacteria > Bacillati > Actinomycetota > Actinomycetes > Mycobacteriales > Nocardiaceae > Rhodococcus > Rhodococcus gannanensis. The sequence continues at coordinate 74,761 of NZ_JBHUFB010000020.1, read as the reverse complement.
GCCTCGGTGGTCGGGACGAACGTGACGTCGGTGAGGGCGCCCTCGGCGCGGCGCTCGTGGGTCGGTGCGGTGGTCACTTCCGCCTCACATTCGCCCACACCGTGATCGGTGTGATGACCACGAACAGGCCGACACACCACAGGATCGCGGGGGTCATCAGGTGCAGGGTCACGGTGCCGTCCGCGATGGCCCGCATGGAGATCGAGAACTGGGAGATGGGCTGGTTGCGGACGAACCACTGCGACCATTCCGGGAATTGGGCCACCGGCACGAAGCCGGCGGAGAACATGCCCAGGATCAGCTGGGGAACGGTCAGTGCCTGGCTGGTCCGCTCCGGGCTTCGGGTCAGCGTGCCGATCAGGTCACCGCCCAGCGACAGCGTCATCGCAATGGCCAACGACATCGCGACGAACAGCAGCGAGTTGGCGAGGCCGCCGGTGAACCGGAACCCGATGATGTGGCCGTACACCAGTGCCGCGATCAGGGAGATCGTGCAGTGCACGAACGACGCCGACATCCGAGAGGCCAGCGGGACGCCGGCAAACACCGGCATCGTCTGGAACCGGGCGTTCATGCCGTTGACGGCCTCCTGCGCCGCCTTGCCCGCCGCGGAGATGGCGGTGAACGCCATGGCCTGAAGCACGATGATCGGCATCACGAACTGGGCGTAGTCGACGCCCTGGAACGACATCACGAAACGCAGTGGGAGATAGAAGCCGACCGTGAAGATCGCCGGTGCCAGCACCGCGATGAACAGCTGGCCCGTCGTCCACATCCGCCGGAGGTTGCGGGTCGTCAACGCGAGCCACTGACCCGTCACGGACAGTTCCGGCCTGCGGTGCCTGCCGACTCTCTCGACGGCCTCGGTCTTGGGTTCCGGTGGGGTGTCGTCGGATTGAGTGGTGCCCGCCGCGATCGCGGTCACGAGGCTTCGCTCTCTTCGATGCTCTCCTCGGCGGGCTGGCCGGTCAGAGCGAGGAACACGTCGTCGAGGGACGGACGCCGCAGCGCGATGTCCGCCAACGGCACCCGCGAGATGTCGAGCCGACGCAGGACCTCGGCGAGCGTCTGCGCGCCGTACTGGGCCGGGATCGAGAGCCGGTCGTGGCCGGTGGCCGTGACGTACTCCGGCGGCACCAGGCTGGTCAGCACCGCATGAACGCGCGGAAGATCGGCGATGCTGAGCGGGACCACCTCGCAGTAGCTGCCGCCGGTCCGCTCCTTGAGTTCGTCGGCGGTGCCCTCGGCGATGACGGTGCCCTTGTCGATCACCACGATGTTGTCACTGAGCACGTCCGCCTCTTCGAGGTACTGCGTGGTCAGCAGGATCGTGATGCCCTGCTCCTTGAGCGTGGAGACGAGCGACCACACGCTCTGACGGCTGCGCGGGTCGAGTCCGGTGGTCGGCTCGTCGAGGAAGACGACCTCCGGCCGGGTGACGAGCCCACACGCGATGTCGACGCGGCGGCGCATGCCACCGGAGTATCCGGCGACCTTCCGCTCGGCGGCGTACTCGAGGTCGAACTGGCGCAGCAGTTCCTCGGCGCGGGCCTTCGCGGACTGGCGGTTGAGACCCATCAGTCGTCCGAACAGGACGAGGTTCTCGCGTGCCGTCAACTGCTCGTCGAGCGCCGCGTACTGGCCGGTCATCATGATGGACCGCCGTACCGCGGGCGCCTGTGTCACTACGTCGTGGCCGGCGACGACCGCGCGTCCCGAGTCCGGGCGCAGCAGGGTGGACAGCACGTTGACCGTCGTCGTCTTACCTGCGCCGTTGGGGCCGAGAACGCCGAGAACAGTGCCGCGAGGCACCTCGAAGCTGACCCCCCTGAGCGCCTGCACTTCCCCGAAGGACTTGCGGATGCCCTCGACCAGGACGGCAGAGTGGGGTGTGGACATGCCAGCGAGTATGTCACGCGTCGGATGCGCTGGAGGCTGTCTGGGTGAAGTACATCCGAACCTCGGATGACCGGTGAACTGGCCGGTAACATACCCGACCCGGTGCGCGATACGCAGCGCCGACCCCGGAACGAGTGCCGATCCGGTGCCCGGTTCTCGATGCGTGCCAGGGGCTGCGCGCGGTTGCTCCGCGGACCGGTGTCGGACGAACGACCGACATCGTGCTCATCCGGACCGCGAGGCACCGGTGGTGTCCCTAGTCTGTCGCGGTGACTCCTCCCACCCTGGCTGTTGTCATTCCCACATTCAACGAGTCGCGCATCATCGCCGCGGCCATCGAGCGGCTGCTGCGGCAGATCGACAGAATCGACGAGATCATCGTTGTCGAGAACAACTCGACAGACGGAACTGCGGACGTGGTGACCGCGTTGCTCGGCCGATCTCCGAAACTGAAGATGATCGTCGAACGGAGGCCGGGGTTGATCGCGGCGCGCAACGCCGGCGTCGACGCGGCGAAGTCGGAGATCGTTGCGCGAATCGACGCCGACACCCTGGTGCACGACGGATGGGCTGCAGCGATCACGGACTTCTTCGAGAATGCCCCGGCCGATGTCGGAGCGGTGACCGGTCCGCTGGTCCCGCATGACAGTCCGCCGAGTTTCCGGACCATGTTCGTCGCAGGGCAGGACGCGAAGATCAACCGGGCACTCGCCGAGTCGGACGACCCGCGCGCAGTTCACGGCATCGAGGCGGTCCGCGGTCCGAACATGGCGTTTCGGCGGTCGGTGTGGCGCGAAGTGCGTGGCGCGCTCACCACCCGTACCGATGTCTACGAGGATCTCGACTTCGCGCTGTGCGTGCAGAAGGCGGGATACCGCCTCGCGTGCGTCGTGGGCATGCGGGCCGACGTGTCGGGTCGCAGATTCCTCACCGGTCGCAGGTCCTACTGGCAGTACACTGCTCAACTCCCTCGGACCTGGGAGGTGCACGGCAACGACGAGCGTGCGCGCGACAGTCGGAAGGAAATGTGGTCGAACAGACTCATGTACTGCATCTACTGGATTCCGAACCGGGCCTACGATCCCGTGACCCAGAAGTACTCCGCGAGGCGGGTCCTCGCCAAGCGTGACGAGTTGGTCATTCCGACTGCCACCGACAGGTAGCTCGTGCAGTTGGTGTCGGTGGTCGTGCCGCTGCCGGGCGGGCGCCCGCGACGCACCGACGAGAACTGCCTCGAACCCTCGACGGTGACAGGTTCCGGGTATGGATATGGCTGGGAAACGAGTCGAGGAACGTTCGGACCGGAGCAGTTCAGTTCGACGACCCGGATTCTGGGCGTCCGGTGATCCGGTCCTGTTCGGGGGTGAACATCCGGGTGAACGAGAACCGTCGTGACTGCGGGTCGTATGCACGGGTCGGCAGCCAGGTGACCAGGTGAACTGCGCGGTTGTTCCAGACCTCCACCCGGGTTGCGCGGGCCTCGGGCGTCATTCCGTGCGTCTTGTACGTTCTGGTCAACAGGTTCGTGTAGCGCCAGTACGCCACCGGGTTCGTACGGAAACGACGGGCTGACGTCTCGGCCTCCATACCGAGGATGAACGCGATGGAGAAGTCGCACCTTCGGGCACACAGGGAGAGGTCGAGGTCGTCGTGGATGTCCGTGCGATCCGAGACGGCCGCCCTCACGGTGGACCACGCGGACCTGCGAATCACCATGTTTCCGCCCGGCGCCATCCGGAGTCCGACGACGGAGCGGCCGTCACTCGACGCGGCGCGTGCCCTCGCGATCATCCTGTCGTTCGATTTGGTGAACGCGTTTCGGAACGGTGAGTCGAACGGCAGCAACGGGCCTGTCGCGATGCCGACCGTGCCGGGTGCCGAGGCGAAGTAGTTTCGGATCGCTCGCGCCCACCCTGGTTGCGCGAGGGTGTCGGCATCGAGACGTGCGATGACGTCGGAGGTGGCGGCATTCAGGCCGGTGTTGCGGGCGAAGCTCACACCGCGTCGCGGCTCGTTCACAACCTTGAGTTTCGGATGACGCACTTGGAATTCCCGAAGGACGTCCTCGGTGCGGTCGGTCGAGTTGTTGTTGACGACCACGATTTCGTCGATTTCGTCGATCTGGGCGAACAGGTGGTCCAGCGTCGCCGTGATCGTGTCTTCCTCGTTGAAGGCGGGAACGACCACAGAGAGCGAAGGAAGAGCCATGGGCACACAGATTAGATGTGGCGGGCCCGTTCGACGAAGACGAAACGCCTATAGTGTGTCGACTTGTTCGACCATTCCGGAGGGGTCGAACAACCCGATACTGCCGTTCGTAGCGGGTGTTCCGTGCGGTTGACGACGCGGATGTGCCGGCGACCGACCGCGGAGGCGGTGCGTGTCGACAGGGCATCGGAGCGAGATCGTCGCTGTCGAGAGGCACCTGACTTCCAGCGGCCACCGAAACTGTTGAAGGGGAAGGTCTCAGTGGCGGAGTGCCGTACAGGACCCGCCGTTGACTCGGGGCGGCCCGGTCCGGCAGACAGAAGTGTGACGTGAGTGTGCCGTGGCGCACGACCACACGTCCTGCCCTGAATGTGGGCCGTGCAACGCCGGAATCGGTACCGGCGTCGAGCCTGCGCCGCCGCGACGAGTCCTCGTTTCGGCCGACCGGTGACTCTCCGCCGACAGCACGGGGCCGGGACGAGCCTGCCGACTCGCCGGGACGCCGACCGCAGCAGCTGCCACGTCTGGTGTCGGTGATCATTCCGGTGCGGAACGGACTCCCACACATCGACGAGCAGCTACGTGCGCTCGCCGATCAGGACTACGCCGGTGACTGGGAGGTGATCGTCAGCGACAACGGCTCGACGGACGGCACGCGCGAACACCTGGAGTCGCACGCGGTGACATCCACCCTCGACCTGACCCTCGTCGACAGTTCAGCACGAACGGGAGTCTCCCATGCGCGCAACGTGGGGGCGTGCGCAGCCAGAGGCGATCTGTTCGTGTTCTTCGATGCCGACGATCGCGTTCGGCCGGATTGCCTGACCAACCTCGTCGACGCTGCACAGGGTTTCGACGCGGTCTCCGGCGCGTTGGTGACCACCGAGATCAACAGCGTTGCCGTCGCGAAGAGTCGGCGCATCTTCCCACCGGACAAGCCGTGGGAGATGGCGGCGGGGATTCCCACGCTGCCTGGCGCGAATCACGCGGTGTGGCGCCATGCCCACAATGGGACGGGTGGTTGGGACGAGAGCCTCACGGCCTCCGAGGACAACGATTTCGCGTGGCGGCTGCAGCGCTCCGGCTACACCATCGGGCACAGTGCCGACGCGATTGTCGATTACCGCTTACGGAGTCCCTGTCGACAAGTGTGGAACCAAGGGATGGCGTACGGGGAAGGTGAGGTCGACATTCGGGTGAAACACGTCGGCGACGAGTTGTTTCCGGCTTTTCCGAATCCTCTCCGGTTCCCGCTCACCCTGGTCGGGTTCATTGCGAAGAATCCGCTGTTGCCGATGCTCGTCACCAGAACTCCACGGCGGTACTGGCTCTTCTCGCTCGGCTACGAGGTCGGGAGAATCCGCGGCAGCATTCGGCACCGAGTGCTCTGTATCTGACAGCGCGCACATCGCGACCGGCCACGTATGTTCGAAGGCATGGGGGAATACGTCGGTCGTTGCGGACCACAGTCGTCACAGATCGCTCCACGCGACGCGGCCAACATCTACGGGGAGACGGATCGCAGCCCGGCAACGATCGTCGACGCGTACGTGTTCGACGGCGGCGGCCGGCGACTGACCGACGGCCAGGTGCTGGAGTGGATGGCTGAGCGGACCCACGCGTCGCCGGTGCTCACGTCGACACTCCACCGGGTATGGGCTGACCTCGAGTACCCGAGTTGGGTTCAGGACCCGGCGTTCGACCTACGGAACCACGTCACCGTCGTCGCGGGCGACACGGACTGGGAGAGTGCACGCTGGATCCTGTCGGGTCTGGTGCACGCCCGCATGGACCTGACGATGCCGCCGTGGGGAATGACGGTCGTGCAAGGGGTGTCCGGGATGGGAGAGGGGATCCCGGACGACGCAACCCTCGTCGTCTTCCGCTTCCATCATTCGATCGGTGACGGGGTCGCGACGGCGTCGCTGGCCCGGCAACTCTTCGACATCCGGCCACCGGTACCGGCGGATCCGCCCGCCCGAAACCGGAGTCGATGGCGTCCGCCGCCGGTGGTCGCTCTGCCTCGCAACCTGGTGCGGTACGGATCCGCCTTGGTCGCGGGGATCCTCACCGCGCAACTGGAGGACCGTGCGGTGCGACGAGGTGAAATCCCGGCGGAGGGACCGAGTCCACGCACCCGGTTCGACCGGAAGCTCGCAGGCGTGCCTCGGATTGCCGTCCTCTACTTCGATCTCGCCGAACTCCGGGCCGTCCGCGCATCCGTCGAAGGAGCGACGATCAACGACGTCGTCCTCACCGTGGTGGGTGGTGCGATGGCCGCCTATCTCACCGAGACCGGTGAACGGCCGGCGGGCTCGCTGAGCACGAAGATGCCGATAGCCCTCGCGGACGACACAGGATCAGAGAACAGGTTCGCGCTGGCACTGGTCGACCTTCACACCGATGCGACATCGTCGCGCGAGAGGTTACGCCTGGTGAGCGGATCGACCCGGGCCGCGAAGGACCGGCAGAAGCACCCCGTGGTGGCGGCCCGCCGCAGCAATGTCCGCCGTATTCCGGCAATAGCGACGCGCTTCGCCGGTTTCCGGACGTCGCGCCCCGAGCCGGAGGACGCGACCACCCGGACGGGCAACACCCTGATCTCGAACGTCCCGACCGACCGCACCGGTGCGACGTTCTGTGGTGCGCCGATCGTCGCCACCTTCGGCGCACTCACACTCTCCGACGGTGACGGTCTCGCGCACTTCGTGTCGTCCGTCGGCGACCGGTTGTCTCTGACGGTGACCGCGGACAGCGCCACAATGCCCGATCTCGACCACTACGAACGCTTGCTGCGCAGCGAATTCGAACGACTGCTGGCCGAGGGACTCGACGAGGTGCCGTCCGCACCCTGACGTCGGCGTCACGATCACAGCGCCGCCGCCGTCAGGTCGGCGTGACCCAGACGGTGATGTCCGCGTGCACGACCAGGACGCCCGCCCGGTCGAGGATCGAGACCGGAACGACGAGGTCGAACCCCTCGTCCTCGCCGAACTCCGGCAACGCCGGGAGCTCGGCGACCGCGCGCAGCCCGGTCGAGGCCTTGGCGAGGTACTGCGTGTGCATGGCCTTCGGGATCCAGCGATGCGTGGGCGGGACGGTCGCCTCGGCGAGCATCCCCATGGCGACCTCGGCGAGATTGCAGGCCGCGATGGCGTGGAAGGTACCGATGTGGTTGCGCACCCCCCACCACTTGGGTGCGCGTACCTCGCAACGGCCGGGTTCGAGCGCGGTCACCCGCGGGAGCACGGAGGTGAAGTAGGGAACCCGCACGCACATGCCCAGGGAGAAGAGCGCGGAGCCCAGGGTGTTGCGGGGGAGCCGCTGCCACGCGCGGTAGGTCGGTGTCACCGTTGTCATGACCAAACCTTACTCGTAAGTAAGATTGCCCACGAGATGTGACCCGATCGGATTTGAAGTCCTGGGCGAACTCCGGCATACTGGTCGGGTTGCCTGGACCGGGGACGTGCACGAGTGCGGCCTACGTCCGGCGTTAAGGGTCGACGAGCATCACCTGTCGACAAGGTGGCAAGCAGTTACCAACCGTGCTCCATCCGGAGTGCGACCCGGTTTCACATTCTGCTGGTCGATTCGTGTGCGAACACGAATCGGAGAATGAGCGGGAGGGCGACACGCCCGACCGCGTGGACCGGGGACAGTTCCATGACAGATGAACAGCGGCAGCGGATCGGACATCCCGATCGGCATCGGACCAGGGCCAAGCGCCTCGGACCCCGATCGCCAACGTTCTTCTTCGCCCGGTAGTGGGTGGAACTGTGCAGACAGTGACCCCACGCGGGGTCACAGCAGACGAGCGCTCCCCTCGGGGAGTGCAAGGCCTAATCACATCGGGCAAGGAAGAGGACACAAGCGTGGCGGGACAGAAGATCCGCATCAGGCTCAAGGCCTACGACCATGAGGCGATCGACGCATCTGCGCGCAAGATCGTCGAGACGGTGACCCGTACCGGGGCCCGCGTGGTCGGACCGGTGCCGTTGCCGACCGAAAAGAACGTGTACTGCGTCATCCGCTCGCCGCACAAGTACAAGGACTCGCGCGAGCACTTCGAGATGCGTACCCACAAGCGGCTCATTGACATCCTCGACCCGACGCCGAAGACGGTCGACGCGCTCATGCGCATCGACCTCCCGGCGAGCGTCGATGTCAACATCCAGTGAGCGCGGCGGAGACAACAACAATGACTGAGAACAAGATCACGGGAATCCTGGGCACCAAGCTCGGCATGACCCAGGTCTTCGACGAGAACAACCGGGTCGTTCCGGTCACCGTCGTCAAGGCCGGACCGAACGTCGTCACCCAGATCCGCACCGAGGAGCGCGACGGATACAGCGCCGTTCAGCTCGCGTACGGCGCGATCGATCCCCGCAAGGTGAACAAGCCGACCTCCGGCCAGTTCGCCAAGGCGGGCGTGACCCCCCGTCGCCACATCGTCGAGCTGCGCGTCGCCGACGCCGGCGAGTACGAGGTCGGCCAGGAGCTCACTGCCGCTGTGTTCGAGGACGGCGCCTACGTCGACGTCACCGGCACCTCCAAGGGCAAGGGCTTCGCCGGCACCATGAAGCGCCACGGCTTCGCCGGCCAGGGTGCTTCGCACGGTGCGCAGGCGGTTCACCGCCGTCCCGGCTCCATCGGTGGCTGCGCCACCCCCGGCCGCGTGTTCAAGGGCATGCGCATGTCGGGCCGCATGGGTAACGACCGCGTGACCACGCAGAACCTCACCGTCCACAAGGTGGACGCCGAGGCCGGCCTGCTTCTGATCAAGGGTGCGATCCCCGGCCGCAAGGGCGGCCTCGTGATCGTCAAGACCGCAGTGAAGGGTGGTGCGTCCGCATGACCGAGACCGCAACCAAGCTCACCCTCGACGTGCGCAACGCCGACGGCGGCACCAACGGCACCGTCGACCTGCCCGCCGAGATCTTCGACGCCCAGGCCAACATCGCGCTGATGCACCAGGTCGTCGTCGCTCAGCTGGCCGCGGCACGTCAGGGCACGCACTCCACCAAGACCCGCGGCGAGGTCCGCGGCGGTGGCAAGAAGCCGTACCGCCAGAAGGGCACCGGCCGCGCACGTCAGGGCTCGACCCGCGCGCCGCAGTTCGCCGGTGGTGGCACCGTCCACGGACCGAAGCCGCGTGACTACTCGCAGCGCACCCCCAAGAAGATGAAGGCCGCCGCTCTCCGCGGTGCCCTCTCCGACCGGGCACGCAACGAGCGCATCCACGTGATCACCGAGCTGGTCGCGGGTCAGACCCCGTCGACCAAGTCCGCCCTCAAGTTCCTGGGCGAGATCTCGGATCGCAAGAAGTTCCTGCTCGTCGTCGGCCGCGAGGACGTCGCAGCCTGGAAGAGCGTGCAGAACCTCGAGGGTGTGCACCCCATCGCCCCCGATCAGCTGAACACCTACGACGTGCTCAACAGCGACGACGTCGTCTTCAGCGTCGAGGCGCTCAACGCGTTCATCCACGGCCCGGCCGAGGCGGCGCAGAAGGAGGAGAGCAAGTGAGCACCATCGCAGATCCCCGCGACATCCTGCTCGCCCCGGTCATCTCCGAGAAGTCCTACGGACTGATCGAGGAAGGCACCTACACCTTCCTGGTGCACCCGGACTCGAACAAGACGCAGATCAAGATTGCCGTCGAGAAGGTCTTCGGCGTCACTGTGACCAGCGTCAACACCGCCAACCGTCAGGGCAAGCGCAAGCGGACCCGGTTCGGCTACGGCAAGCGCAAGGACACCAAGCGCGCGCTCGTGACCATCTCGGCCGACAGCAAGCCCATCGAGATCTTCGGAGGCCCGGTCGCGTAAGCGAGCGGGACTTGACGAGACAAAGAGGACGAGAAGACTCATGGCAATCCGTAAGTACAAGCCGACTACCCCGGGCCGTCGCGGCTCGAGCGTCTCGGACTTCGCCGAGATCACTCGGTCGACGCCCGAGAAGTCGCTCATCCGCCCGCTGCACGGGCGTGGCGGTCGTAACGCACACGGTCGCATCACCACCCGTCACAAGGGTGGCGGACACAAGCGCGCCTACCGGCTGATCGATTTCCGTCGCAACGACAAGGACGGCGTGCCGGCCAAGGTCGCGCACATCGAGTACGACCCCAACCGCACCGCGAACATCGCGCTGCTGCACTACGCCGACGGCGAGAAGCGCTACATCATCGCGCCGAAGGACCTCAAGCAGGGTGCACGGGTCGAGTCCGGCGTCGGCGCCGACATCAAGCCCGGCAACAACCTGCCGCTGCGCAACATCCCGACCGGTACCACCATCCATGCGGTGGAACTGCGTCCGGGCGGCGGCGCCAAGATGGCCCGCTCCGCAGGCGCCAGCATCCAGCTCCTCGGCAAGGAGGGTCCGTACGCGACCCTGCGTATGCCGTCGGGCGAGATCCGCCGCGTCGACGTGCGCTGCCGCGCCAGCATCGGCGAGGTCGGCAACGCCGAGCAGTCGAACATCAACTGGGGCAAGGCCGGCCGTATGCGCTGGAAGGGCAAGCGCCCGACCGTCCGTGGTGTCGTCATGAACCCGGTCGACCACCCGCACGGTGGTGGTGAGGGTAAGACCTCCGGTGGTCGCCACCCGGTCAGCCCGTGGGGCAAGCCGGAAGGCCGTACCCGCAAGCCCAACAAGCCGAGCGACAAGCTCATCGTCCGCCGCCGTCGTACCGGCAAGAAGCGCTAGGAGGGAGTGAAGAATGCCCCGCAGTCTTAAGAAGGGTCCGTTCGTCGACGACCACCTCCTCGCGAAGGTGGACGTGCAGAACGAAAAGGGCACCAAGCAGGTCATCAAGACCTGGTCCCGTCGTTCGACCATCATCCCGGACTTCATTGGTCACACGTTCGCCGTCCACGACGGTCGCAAGCACGTGCCGGTGTTCGTGTCCGACTCGATGGTTGGTCACAAGCTCGGCGAGTTCGCACCGACCCGCACGTTCAAGGGTCACATCAAGGACGACCGGAAGAGCAAGCGTCGATGAGCACTGAAACTCAGAACCCCACCGCCAAGGCGGTCGCGCGCCACGTGCGTGTGACGCCGATGAAGGCGCGTCGTGTCGTGGACCTGGTTCGTGGACGTTCCGTCGAGGACGCCCTGAACATCCTGAAGTTCGCGCCGCAGGCCGCCAGCGAGCCGGTTGCGAAGGTCGTTGCCAGCGCAGCGGCCAACGCCGAGAACAACCTCGGCCTCGACCCCAGCACGCTGGTCGTCGCCACCGCGTACGTGGACGAGGGTGCCACCCTCAAGCGTTTCCAGCCGCGTGCCCAGGGCCGTGCGTTCCGCATCCGCAAGCGCACCAGCCACATCACGGTCATCGTGGAGAGCCTGCCCAAGGCCGGCGCCTCGAACCGCAATCGCCGGAAGGGAAGTGCTCAGTAGTGGGCCAGAAGATCAACCCGCACGGCTTCCGCCTGGGTATCACCACCGACTGGAAGTCCCGCTGGTACGCAGACAAGCAGTACGCGGAGTACGTCAAGGAAGACGTCGCGATCCGTAAGCTCCTCGCCACCGGCATGGAGCGCGCGGGCATCGCGAAGGTCGAGATCGAGCGCACCCGTGACCGGGTCCGCGTCGACATCCACACCGCGCGTCCGGGCATCGTCATCGGCCGCCGCGGCGCCGAGGCCGACCGCATCCGCGCCGAGCTCGAGAAGCTGACCGGCAAGCAGGTCCAGCTGAACATCCTCGAGGTCAAGAACGCGGAGGCCGAGGCCCAGCTCGTCGCGCAGGGTGTCGCCGAGCAGCTCAGCAACCGTGTCGCGTTCCGTCGCGCCATGCGCAAGGCCATCCAGTCGGCCATGCGTCAGCCGAACGTGAAGGGCATCCGGGTGCAGTGCTCCGGTCGTCTCGGCGGTGCCGAGATGTCCCGCTCGGAGTTCTACCGCGAGGGTCGCGTCCCGCTGCACACGCTGCGCGCGGACATCGACTACGGCCTGTACGAGGCGAAGACCACCTTCGGTCGTATCGGCGTCAAGGTCTGGATCTACAAGGGCGACATCGTCGGCGGCAAGCGTGAGCTGACCGCTGCGGCTCCGGCCGAGCGCCCGCGTCGTGAGCGTCCGAGCCGTCCGCGTCGTTCCGGTGCCTCGGGCACCACCGCGACCAGCACCGAGGCCGGTCGCGCCGCCACCGCCGAGGCTCCGGCCTCGACCGAATCGAATCAGGAGGGCTGACGCATGTTGATCCCACGTCGGGTCAAGCACCGCAAGCAGCACCACCCGAGCCGTTCGGGTGCGGCCAAGGGCGGCACCCAGGTCACCTTCGGTGACTACGGCATCCAGGCTCTCGAGCCGGCCTACATCACCAACCGTCAGATCGAGTCCGCTCGTATCGCCATGACGCGCCACATCAAGCGTGGCGGCAAGATCTGGATCAACATCTTCCCGGATCGCCCGCTCACCAAGAAGCCCGCCGAGACCCGCATGGGTTCCGGTAAGGGTTCGCCGGAGTGGTGGGTCGCGAACGTCAAGCCCGGTCGGGTCATGTTCGAGATGAGCTACCCCAACGAGGAGATCGCCCGCGAGGCCCTGCGCCGCGCGATGCACAAGCTCCCGTGCAAGTGCCGGATCGTCACCAGGGAGGAGCAGTTCTGATGGCTACTGGAACCCCCGCCGCAGAGCTCCGCGAGCTCACCGAGGAAGAGCTGGTCACCAAGCTCCGTGAGTCGAAGGAAGAGCTGTTCAACCTTCGCTTCCAGATGGCGACCGGTCAGCTGGACAACAACCGTCGGCTGCGCACCGTCCGTCACGAGATCGCGCGCGTCTACACCGTTATGCGCGAGCGTGAGCTCGGCCTCGCCACCGGCCCGAACGCGGGTGACGTGGCATGAGTGAGAAGGACACCGCAGTGACCGAAGAGCGTGGGACCCGCAAGGTCCGCATCGGCTACGTCGTCTCCGACAAGATGGAGAAGACGATCGTCGTCGAGCTCGAGGACCGTGTGAAGCACCCCCTGTACGGCAAGATCATCCGCCGTACCACCAAGGTGAAGGCACACGACGAGAACGGCGTCGCCGGCATCGGCGACCGCGTCCAGCTGATGGAGACCCGACCGCTGTCGGCGACCAAGCGCTGGCGTCTGGTCGAGGTGCTCGAGAAGGCCAAGTAAGCCCTCTCGACCCGAGTACGTCATGACGAACGGCCCGTCCCGAGCACGTGGGGGCGGGCCGTTCGCCGTTCGTGGGGTGTCACCTGGGACGATTTGGTTTCCCGGGGTGGATTCCCTACACTAGAGCGGTTGCCTGTGCCTCTGCGCGTCCGCGTGCGGCAGGCAGGCGGCAGACCGCGCGTATCGGGTCGGTATCCGCTACGTACGAAAATCCAGGTCTAGGAGACATCAGTGATTCAGCAGGAGTCGCGACTGCGTGTCGCCGACAACACGGGTGCCAAGGAGATTCTCTGCATCCGCGTTCTCGGTGGTTCGTCTCGTCGCTACGCCGGGATCGGTGACATCATCGTCGCCACCGTCAAGGACGCCATCCCGGGTGGAAACATCAAGAAGGGCGAGGTCGTCAAGGCCGTCGTCGTGCGCACCACCAAGGAGCGCCGCCGCCCGGACGGCTCGTACATCAAGTTCGACGAGAACGCCGCCGTCCTCATCAAGCCCGACCACGATCCCCGTGGCACCCGCATCTTCGGACCCGTCGGTCGCGAGCTGCGCGACAAGAAGTTCATGAAGATCGTCTCGCTCGCCCCGGAGGTGCTGTGATGAAGGTGCACAAGGGTGACACCGTTCTGGTCATCGCCGGCAAGGACAAGGGCGCCAAGGGCAAGGTCATCCAGGCCTACCCGGCGACCGACAAGGTCCTCGTCGAGGGTGTGAACCGGATCAAGAAGCACACCGCGGTTTCCGCGAACCAGCGTGGCGCCTCCTCCGGCGGCATCGTGACGCAGGAAGCCCCGATCCACGTGTCGAACGTCGCGGTCATCGACTCGGACGGCAACCCCACCCGCGTGGGCTACCGCACCGACGAGAACGGCAAGCGCGTTCGGATCTCCCGTAAGAACGGGAAGGACCTCTGAGATGACGAGCACTGAGAACAAGATCCAGCCGCGCCTGAAGCTGCGCTACCGCGCCGAGATCAAGGACGCGCTGAACGCAGAGTTCAAGTACGACAACGTCATGCAGATCCCCGGCGTGGTCAAGGTCGTCGTCAACATGGGTGTCGGCGACGCCGCCCGTGACGCGAAGCTGATCAACGGTGCGGTCGCGGACCTCGAGCTGATCACCGGCCAGAAGCCGGAGATCCGCAAGGCCCGCAAGTCGATCGCGCAGTTCAAGCTGCGTGAGGGCATGCCCATCGGCGCGCGCGTCACCCTCCGTGGCGACCGCATGTGGGAGTTCCTCGACCGTCTCGTGTCGATCGCCCTTCCGCGAATCAGGGACTTCCGCGGCCTGTCCGGCAAGCAGTTCGACGGCAACGGCAACTACACCTTCGGTCTCAACGAGCAGTCGATGTTCCACGAGATCGACGTCGACAAGATCGATCGCCCGCGCGGTATGGACATCACCGTCGTGACGACCGCCACCAACAACGAAGAAGGCCGTGCCCTGCTCAAGCACCTCGGCTTCCCGTTCAAGGAGAACTGAGCATGGCGAAGAAGGCACTGGTCAACAAGGCCAACAAGAAGCCCAAGTTCGCGGTTCGCGCGTACACCCGCTGCCAGAAGTGCGGCCGGCCGCACGCGGTCTACCGCAAGTTCGGTCTGTGCCGCGTCTGCCTGCGCGAGATGGCGCATGCCGGCGAGCTGCCGGGTGTTCACAAGAGCTCCTGGTGATCCATCGCACTTCGCGGTGACAACCAGAGGCTCTCGGTGACTCACCGAAGCTGACGCGACAGGGCGCGCACTCCATCGGAGTGCGCGCCCTGTCGCATTCACCCGCCTCGTGCGGGGTGGCGAAACCGGACGATTTGTCCTGTGCTGCGGTTTTCCCTACACTAGTGGGGTTGCCCGTGCAACGTCGGTGCTCTGCGGCCTGTCGTTGCCGAGTGGCACGAATTCACTCCGGTCGGCCACTGTCGCCCGGACCAGCCGAATTGTTGTAGGCCCACGACCGGTTCGCCGGTGCTGAATGGGAACCGCAGCGAGAAAGGTGTCGAGGTCTAACCATGACCATGACCGATCCCATCGCAGACTTCTTGACGCGTCTGCGCAACGCCAACTCGGCGTACCACGACGAGGTGAAGCTGCCGCACTCGAAGATCAAGGCGAACATCGCCGAGATCCTCAAGCGCGAGGGCTACATCTCCGATTTCCGCACCGAGGACGCCGAGGTGGGCAAGACCCTCATCGTCGACCTCAAGTACGGCCCCAGCCGTGAGCGCAGCCTCGCCGGCGTCCGCCGTGTCTCCAAGCCCGGTCTCCGGGTGTACGCGAAGTCCACCAACCTGCCCAAGGTTCTCGGCGGCCTCGGCGTGGCCATCATCTCCACGTCCTCCGGCCTGCTCACGGATCGTCAGGCGGCCAAGCAGGGCGTGGGCGGCGAAGTCCTCGCCTACGTCTGGTAAGGGAGGACCACCATGTCGCGTATTGGAAAGATTCCGGTCACCATCCCCTCGGGTGTCGAGGTGACCATCGACGGCCAGGACGTCGCAGTGAAGGGTCCCAAGGGCCAGCTGTCGCTGACGATCGCCGAGCCGATCGCCGTTGCCAAGGGTGAGGACGGTGCCCTGCTGGTCACCCGTCCGAACGACGAGCGCAGCAGCCGCGCGCTGCACGGCCTCTCGCGCACCCTCGTCGCGAACCTCATCACCGGTGTGACCCAGGGTTACACCACCAAGATGGAGATCCACGGCGTCGGCTACCGCGTTGCGCTCAAGGGTCAGGACCTCGAGTTCTCGCTCGGTTACAGCCACCCGGTTCCGATCGAGGCGCCCGAGGGCATCTCGTTCGCAGTCGAGTCGCCGACCAAGTTCTCGATCTCTGGCATCGACAAGCAGAAGGTTGGCCAGATCGCGGCCAACATCCGCCGCCTGCGCAAGTCCGACCCGTACAAGGGCAAGGGCATTCGCTACGAAGGCGAGCAGGTCCGCCGCAAGGTCGGAAAGACGGGTAAGTGATATGAGCCAGACTGCAAACCAGAAGGCCAAGCGGATCCCGCTCGGCAAGGACGCGTCGACCACGCGTCGTCTCTCGAAGACGCGTCGTCACTTCCGTCTGCGCAAGAAGATCTCCGGCACCCCCGAGCGTCCGCGTCTCGTGGTGAACCGCTCCTCGCGCCACATCCACGTCCAGCTCGTGGACGACCTCGCCGGCCACACCCTGGCCGCGGCGTCGACCACCGAGGCGGACCTGCGTGCTGCCGAGGGCGACAAGAAGACGCTCAGCGCGAAGGTCGGTCAGCTGATCGCCGAGCGCGCCAAGGCAGCCGGTGTGGAGGCCGTGGTGTTCGACCACGGTGGCCACGGCTACCACGGCCGCATCGCCGCTCTGGCCGATGCCGCTCGCGAAAGCGGGTTGAAGTTCTGATGTCGAAGATCTCTAACGGAAGGACAGTCTGATGCCGGGACGTCAGCGTCGTGACGGCGGCAACGGACCCGCCGGACAGAATGGACCTGCGAACGAGGGTCGGGGCGGTCGCGACCGTCGCGACAACCGTCGGGACAACGCAGCGGAGAAGTCGAACCACATCGAGCGTGTGGTCGCGATCAACCGCGTGTCCAAGGTCGTGAAGGGTGGTCGTCGCTTCAGCTTCACCGCCCTCGTGATCGTGGGCGACGGCAACGGGCTCGTTGGCGTCGGCTACGGCAAGGCCAAGGAAGTTCCTGCGGCCATCCAGAAGGGTGTCGAGGAGGCTCGCAAGGGCTTCTTCCGCGTGCCGCTCATCGGTAGCACCATCACCCACCCTGTTCAGGGTGAGGCTGCTGCCGGCGTCGTCATGCTCCGCCCGGCCAGCCCGGGTACCGGTGTCATCGCCGGTGGCGCGGTGCGTGCCGTGCTCGAGTGCGCCGGTGTTCACGACATCCTTGCCAAGTCGCTCGGTAGCGACAACGCCATCAACGTCGTGCACGCGACCGTTGCCGCCCTCAAGGGCCTCCAGCGTCCCGAGGAGGTGGCCGCTCGTCGCGGTCTGCCGCTCGAGGACGTCGCCCCGGCCGGCATGCTCCGTGCACGCGCACAGGCTGGGAGCGTGAAGTAATGGCCGAACTCAAGGTCACCCAGGTCAAGAGCATCATCGGGACCAAGCAGAACCAGAAGGACTCGCTGCGCACGCTGGGTCTCAAGGGCATCCGTCAGACCGTTGTCCGTGAGGACAACGCGCAGAACCGCGGTCTGATCAACGTGGTGCGCCACCTCGTCACAGTTGAGGAGGTCTAACCATGACCATCAAGCTGCACCACCTCCGGCCTGCGCCGGGCGCCAAGACCGACAAGACCCGCGTCGGCCGTGGTGAGGGTTCGAAGGGTAAGACCGCTGGTCGCGGTACCAAGGGCACCAAGGCACGCAAGAACGTGCCGGTGGCCTTCGAGGGCGGGCAGATGCCGTTGCACATGCGGCTGCCCAAGCTCAAGGGCTTCACCAACCCGAACCGCGTCGAGTACCAGGTCGTCAACGTCGCTGATCTCGCTCGGGTGTTCCCCGAGGGCGGTCAGATCGGTGTCGAGGACCTCGTCGCCAAGGGCCTGGTTCGCAAGAACCAGCTCGTGAAGATCCTCGGTGACGGCGAGCTCACGGTTGCCGTCCAGGTGACCGCGAACAAGTTCACCGGCTCCGCCAAGGAGAAGATCGCCGCTGCGGGTGGGACCACCACCGAGCTGTGATTGCTCCGTAGCTGCACCGGACCGGCCGCAGCACCGTCCCGAAAGGGGCAGTGCTGCGGCCGTTTCCGTCGGTTCCTCCTGCCGGTGACGGCAATTGGGGGAATGCCGGGCAGTCGCACGAGCCGCCACTGATAGAGTTTCAGAGTTCGGCGTGACCGTCGGGCTCGCCGCCGGGACCCCGGTGCGGCCCCGCACGCGGTTCCACTGTCCCAGCCCACCCCTCATCTCATCGTCGTGCCCAGGAGGATTCTTGCTTTCCGCCTTCGTCTCGGCCTTCAGGACTCCCGACCTGAGGCGGAAGATCCTCATCGCACTCGGATTGATCGCGCTGTACCGGTTCGGTGCGACGCTGCCGTCTCCGGGTGTCGACTACGGCAACGTCAAGGCCTGTATCGACCAGATCTCGGGCAGTGACCAGGCGGGCATCTACTCGCTGATCAACCTGTTCTCGGGCGGGGCGCTGCTGCAGCTGTCGGTGTTCGCGATCGGCATCATGCCGTACATCACGGCGAGCATCATCGTGCAGCTGCTGACGGTCGTCATCCCGCGCTTCGAGGAGCTCCGCAAGGAGGGCCAGGCCGGCCAGGCGAAGATGACGCAGTACACGCGCTACCTGTCGATCGCGCTCGCGGTCCTCCAGTCGACCGGCATCGTCGCCCTCGCGGCACGCGGGCAGCTGCTCCAGGGCTGTTCCGAGCCGATCCTGGCCGACGACTCCGTCTTCTCGATGGTCACCATCGTCCTGGTGATGACCGCAGGCGCCGCCCTCGTGATGTGGATGGGCGAGCTGATCACCGAGCGCGGTGTCGGTAACGGCATGTCGCTGCTGATCTTCTCGGGTATCGCGTCCCGCCTGCCGTCCGAGGGCAAGGCCATCCTCGACTCCCGCGGCGGCCTCATCTTCGCAGCGGTCTGTGTGGCGGCACTGGTGCTGATCGCCGGCGTCGTGTTCGTCGAGCAGGGCCAGCGCCGTATCCCCGTCCAGTACGCGAAGCGGATGGTCGGCCGGAAGATGTACGGCGGCTCGTCGACGTACCTGCCGCTGAAGGTCAACCAGGCCGGTGTCATCCCGGTCATCTTCGCGTCGTCGCTGCTCTACCTGCCGAACCTCATCGCCCAGTTGTCGGGTGCATCGTCGGCCACGGATCCCAGTTGGTGGCAGCGGTTCATCAACGAGTACCTGGTGAACCCGTCCAATCCGATCTACATCCTCATCTACTTCCTGCTCATCGTCTTCTTCACCTACTTCTACGTCGCGATCACCTTCAACCCGGAGGAGCGCGCCGACGAGATGAAGAAGTTCGGTGGCTTCATCCCGGGCATCCGCCCCGGTCGTCCCACCGCGGACTACCTCCAGTACGTGCTCAGCCGCATCACGCTGCCGGGCGCCATCTATCTCGGTTTGATCGCCGTGCTGCCCAACTTCTTCCTGGCGCAGGGCAGCGCAGGCAGCAGCATCTTCGGTGGTGCCGCCGTCCTGATTCTGGTCAGCGTCGGTCTCGACACCGTCAAGCAGATCGAGAGCCAACTCATGCAGCGCAACTACGAAGGGTTCCTCAAGTGAGACTTGTCCTCCTTGGTCCTCCCGGTGCCGGAAAGGGCACCCAGGCCGCGATTCTGTCCGAGAAGCTCGGCGTTCCGCACATCTCGACGGGCGACCTGTTCCGTGCGAACATCGGGCAGCAGACGGCGCTCGGACTCGAGGCGAAGAAGTACCTCGACGCCGGCAACCTCGTGCCCAGCGAGATCACGAACAACATGGTGAAGGCACGGGTCGCGGAGCCGGACGCCGCGAACGGCTTCCTGCTCGACGGTTTCCCCCGCACGGTCGACCAGGCCGAGGCGCTCGAGGGCATCCTGTCCGAGCTCGGCGCGAAGCTCGACGGCGTCCTCGCCTTCGACGTCGACGACGAGGTCGTGGTCGAGCGCATGCTCGCCCGTGGGCGTGCCGACGACACCGAGGACGTCATCCGCAACCGGATGCGGGTCTACCGCGAGGAGACCGCACCGCTGCTCGATCACTACCAGGGCAGCATCGTCACCGTCGACGCGGTCGGCTCGGTCGACGAGGTCAACGCCCGCGCGCTCGCCGCGCTCGGCAAGTAGGAAAGTCGGACCATGGGGTTTCGTCGTAAGAAGGTCGTTCCGTTCCGCACCGCCGGTGAGCTCGACGCGATGGCAGCGGCTGGGGCGATCGTCGGCGCGACCCTGGTGGCAGTCCGCGCCGCGGCCAAGCCCGGCGTGAGCACGCTCGAGCTCGACCGCCTCGCCGAGCAGACGATCCGCGATGCGGGGGCCGTGCCGTCCTTTCTCGGCTATCACGGATTCACCGGATCGATCTGCTCGTCGGTGAACGATCGCGTCGTGCACGGGATCCCGTCCGCCGACGACGTCCTCGCCGAGGGCGATCTCGTCTCGATCGACTGCGGCGCCATCCTCGACGGCTGGCACGGGGACTCGGCGTGGACGTTCGGCGTCGGCGACCTCTCCGCCGCGGACCACGATCTCAGCGAGGCGACCCGGCTGTCGCTGGAGGCGGGGATCGCGGCGATGTTGCCGGGCAACCGGCTCACCGACGTCTCGTACGCGATCGAGCAGGGCACCCTCGCGGCGGAGCAGGCGCACGGACGCAGCTACGGCATCGTCGACGGCTACGGCGGTCACGGTATCGGCCGGGAGATGCACATGGATCCGTACCTCGCCAACGAGGGCAAGCCCGGCCGTGGGCCGGAGCTCGTCGTCGGGTCGTGCCTGGCGATCGAGCCGATGCTGACCCTCGGCACCACGGAGACGAAGATTCTCGCCGACGACTGGACGGTCGTGACCGTCGATGGTTCCCGGGCTGCGCACTGGGAGCACACCGTCGCGGTGACGGAGGACGGACCGAGGATTCTGACGCTTCGGCCCGAGTAGGCAGGCACGTCGACAACGAGTACGGCCCCCGCACACGCGGGGGCCGTACTCGTCTTCCGGGACGTATGAGTGACCTCACGTCTCCATCAGGATCGTGACCGGTCCGTCGTTGACCGACGACACTCGCATGTGGGCACCGAAGTGACCCGTCGCCACCTCGGCGCCGAGGTCGCGCAATGCCTCGGCGAAGGCGTCGACGAGGGGTTCTGCAACCGGACGCGGAGCCGCGGCGGACCACGACGGGCGCCGGCTCCTGCGGGCGTCCCCGAGCAGCGTGAACTGGCTGACCACCAGGACCGGAGCCCCGATGTCCGAGGCGGAACGCTCGCCGTCGAGGATGCGCATCCGCCAGATCCGGCCGGCCAGGGCCGCGGCGCCCGCGGCGTCGTCCTCGTGGCCGACGCCGAGCAGGACGAGCAGTCCCTGCGAGTCCGGAGTGATACGGGCCACGACCTCGCCGTCGACCTCGACTGCGGCCTGGGTCACTCGCTGCACGACCGCGCGCACGCTGGACGTCCCTTCGTTCGGTGGGGGAGACACGCCGCGTTTGGCCTGGGTGGCAAGCTCCGGTAGCATGGACCAATGGTGCGTCCTGCGTGCCGGTCGTGTGCTGTTTCGGTCCCGCTTCCCGCGTCGTTCTCGGGAGCAATTCGAAGCCAGTGAGCGGGCGGTTCTCGATCGCGTCCGCACCACCGTAACGGAGAACGATGCCCACCAACGGATCGCGGAGGATATGGCTAAGAAAGACGGGGCCATCGAGGTCGAGGGACGAGTTGTCGAGCCACTGCCCAATGCGATGTTCCGCATTGAGCTGGAGAACGGCCACAAGGTCCTCGCGCACATCAGCGGCAAGATGCGGCAGCACTACATCCGCATCCTGCCCGAGGACCGGGTCGTCGTAGAGCTTTCGCCCTACGACCTTTCGCGCGGTCGCATCGTCTACCGGTACAAGTAGAAACTTCCCGGGCCACGCCTGGTCTGGGGAAAGTATGTCCACCGACCGGTGGGCGACACATCAGGAGATTAGACAGACGTGAAGGTTCAGCCGAGCGTCAAGAAGATCTGCGAGAAGTGCAAGGTGATCCGCCGTAACGGGCGGGTCATGGTGATCTGCGAGAACCTGCGCCACAAGCAGCGTCAGGGCTGATCACTCCTCTCGAGGATCTGCTTGGCAACAAGCACAGATGACCTTCCAGCACCAGCCGGTGTCCACGGCCACCCGACCTCCGGGTCGAACGGCAGTCACCGGTGCACCCCCGGCACGGAGGCCGGGGCCCCACTGAGTTAGTTGAGAGACGTATCGCGGTCCGGTTCACCGGAACGGCGATGACACAGGGGACGGACTGGGAGCAGACCTCCGCACACCGAAAAGGAATGCCTCATGGCACGACTCATGGGTGTCGATCTTCCCCGCGAAAAGCGGATGGAGATCGCACTGACCTACATCTACGGCGTTGGCCGTACCCGCGCGAAGGAAATCCTCTCCGCAACCGGCGTCAGCCCGGACCTGCGCAGCAAGGACCTGAGCGACGACGACCTGACCACGCTTCGTGACTACATCGAGCGGTCGGAGCTCAAGGTCGAGGGCGACCTGCGCCGCGAGGTGCAGGCCGACATTCGGCGCAAGATCGAGATCGGCTGCTACCAGGGCCTGCGCCACCGTCGTGGTCTGCCCGTGCGTGGACAGCGCACCAAGACCAACGCGCGCACCCGCAAGGGCCCGAAGCGCACCGTCGCAGGGAAGAAGAAGTAATGCCTCCGAAGTCACGTAGCACCGGTCCGAAGAAGACCCAGAAGGCGCGTCGCAGGGACAAGAAGAACGTCCCGCACGGTGCCGCTCACATCAAGAGCACCTTCAACAACACGATCGTGTCCATCACGGACCCGGCCGGCAACGTCATCTCGTGGGCCTCGTCGGGCCACGTCGGGTTCAAGGGCTCGCGTAAGTCCACCCCGTTCGCCGCGCAGCTCGCTGCCGAGAACGCTGCCCGCAAGGCGCAGGAGCACGGCGTGAAGAAGGTCGACGTCTTCGTCAAGGGCCCCGGCTCGGGCCGCGAGACCGCGATCCGTTCGCTGCAGGCTGCCGGCCTCGAGGTCGGCACCATCTCCGATGTCACCCCCCAGCCGCACAACGGCTGCCGCCCGCCCAAGCGGCGTCGCGTCTAAGTAGCGGGAAGGATAGGTAAAAGAACATGGCACGTTATACCGGACCCATCACCCGCAAGTCGCGTCGTCTGCGCGTCGACCTCGTCGGAGGCGACCAGGCGTTCGAGCGTCGTCCTTACCCGCCGGGCCAGCACGGCCGTGCGCGGATCAAGGAGAGCGAGTACCTGCTCCAGCTGCAGGAGAAGCAGAAGGCCCGCTTCACCTACGGCGTCATGGAGAAGCAGTTCGTCCGCTACTACAAGGAAGCGGTGCGTCGCCCGGGCAAGACCGGCGAGAACCTGCTCCGCATCCTCGAGACCCGCCTCGACAACGTCGTGTACCGCGCCGGCCTGGCCCGTACCCGTCGTCAGGCTCGTCAGCTCGTGACTCACGGTCATCTTCTCGTGAACAACAAGAAGGTCGACATCCCGAGCTACCGCGTCTCGCAGTACGACATCATCGACGTCCGCGAGAAGTCGCTGAGCACGCTGCCGTTCCAGGTCGCGCGTGAGACGGTCGGCGAGCGCCCGGTTCCCGGGTGGCTGCAGGTCGTCCCCGGCCGCCTGCGCGTCCTGGTCCACCAGGAGCCCGAGCGCGCACAGATCGACGTCCCGCTGCAGGAGCAGCTGATCGTCGAGCTGTACTCGAAGTAAAGCCTTTTCGGCTCGTGCGCGGTTTGTGTGTCGTCAGACCCGCAAACCGCGCACGAGCGCCGGAGGCGCCATCCAACTGGGCGTCAAATAGCGGACGCCCGTACAGGAGGAAATCCACATGCTCATTTCGCAGCGACCCACACTGACCGAAGAGGTCATCGCTGACAACCGCTCGAAGTTCACCATCGAGCCCCTTGAGCCCGGCTTCGGGTACACCCTCGGCAACTCGCTTCGCCGCACCCTGCTGTCGTCGATCCCCGGCGCTGCTGTCACCAGCATCCGCATCGACGGCGTCCTCCACGAGTTCACCACCGTCCCGGGCGTGAAGGAAGATGTCACCGACATCATCCTGAACCTCAAGGGCCTGGTCGTGAGCTCCGAAGAGGACGAGCCGGTCACCATGTACGTCCGCAAGCAGGGCCCCGGTGCCGTGACTGCAGGCGACATCGTGCCTCCGGCCGGCGTCACGGTGAACAACCCGGATCTGCACATCGCCACCCTGAACGACAAGGGCAAGCTGGAGATCGAGCTCGTCGTCGAGCGCGGTCGCGGCTACGTTCCCGCCGTTCAGAACAAGGCGTCCGGAGCTGAGATCGGCCGTATTCCGGTCGACTCGATCTACTCGCCGGTCCTCAAGGTCACCTACAAGGTGGAGGCGACCCGTGTCGAGCAGCGCACCGACTTCGACAAGCTGATCCTCGACGTGGAGACCAAGAACTCCATCACCGCGCGGGACGCGCTCGCCTCGGCGGGCAAGACCCTGGTTGAGCTCTTCGGCCTGGCCCGTGAGCTGAACGTCGAAGCGGAAGGCATCGAGATCGGACCCTCGCCCGCCGAGGCCGATCACATCGCTTCCTTCGGTCTGCCGATCGAGGACCTGGACCTGACGGTTCGGTCCTACAACTGCCTCAAGCGCGAGGGTGTGCACACCGTCGGTGAGCTGGTCGGTCGCACCGAGTCCGATCTGCTCGACATCCGCAACTTCGGCCAGAAGTCCATCGACGAGGTCAAGGTCAAGCTGCACTCGCTCGGCCTGTCCCTCAAGGACAGCCCGGCCTCGTTCGATCCGTCCACGGTTGCCGGCTACGACGCCGCCACCGGGACCTGGAGCGACACCGACGCCGGTGCCTTCAACGAGGGCGATGGCAACGACCAGGACTACGCCGAGACCGAGCAGCTGTAACCAGCTCACTGGGTCCTTACTAGGAGATTCATCATGCCCAAGCCCAAGAAGGGTGCCCGCTTCGGCGGGTCGGCTTCGCACCAGAAGGCGATCTTCGCCAACCTGGCCACCGCGCTCTTCGAGCACGGTCGCATCACCACCACGGAGGCCAAGGCCAAGGCCCTGCGTCCGTACGCCGAGAAGATCGTGACGAAGGCCAAGGGTGGCACCCTCGCCGACCGTCGCGAGGTTCTCAAGGTCATCCGCAACAAGGACGTCGTCCACACCCTGTTCGCGGAGATCGGTCCGTTCTACGCGGAGCGCGATGGCGGCTACACCCGCATCATCAAGACCGTCCCCCGCAAGGGTGACAACGCTCCCATGGCGATCATCGAGCTCGTCAAGGAGCAGACGGTCACCTCCGAGGCCAACCGCGCTCGCCGCGTCCAGGCTTCGCAGGACGCCAAGGCCGAGAACGTCGTCGAGGCCGTCGAGGCCGAGGCGACCGACGCCGAGGTCGAGAACGCCGACGCCGTCGTGGAGGGTCTCGAGAACGAGACCGCCACCGCAGCGGACGCCGACGAGGCCAAGAAGGACTGACGCTGAACGCGACAGCTTCCGCGAACGAACCCGCCGCTCCCATCCGGGACGGCGGGTTCGTTCGCTTTCGACTCGACGTCACCTACGACGGGACGGACTTCTCCGGCTGGGCTCGCCAACCGGGCCTGCGCACGGTGTGTGGCGTCCTCGAGGAGGCGATCTCGACGGTCCTGCGCCGGCCCGTCCAGCTGACCGTCGCCGGGCGGACCGACGCCGGAGTGCACGCGAGCGGCCAGGTTGCGCACATGGATCTTCCGGACGACCTCGACGAGTCGGATCGCCTCGTGCGCCGGCTCGCACGGTTCCTTCCGCCGGATGTCCGGGTCACCGCGATCACCCCGGTTCCCGTGGAGTTCGATGCCCGATTCTCGGCGATCCGGCGTCATTACGAGTACCGGATCACGACGGCGCGATACGGGGCGGAGCCGCTGCGGGCGCGCGACACGGTCTCCGTCCCCAAGGCGCTCGACCTGGACGCGATGCGTGCTGCGTCGCACGCCCTGCTCGGACTCCACGACTTCGCCGCGTTCTGCCGGCGCCGTGAGGGCGCGACCACCGTCCGCGACCTGCAGCGATTCGACTGGGTGCGCTCCGACGAGGATTCCGTCCGGTCTGGTGGTGGAGACGGCGAGATCCTCACGGCGTACGTGAGCGCGGACGCCTTCTGCTGGTCGATGGTGCGCAGTCTCGTCGGCGCGGTCCTCGCGGTCGGCGAGGGCAGACGCACCGTCGACTGGACGGCCGCGCTGCTCCAGGAGAGGGAACGTTCGAGCTCGGTGCTCGTCGCCCCGGCGCACGGGCTGAGTCTGGTGAAGGTCGACTACCCCGCGAACGAGGACCTGGCCTCGCGCAACGCGGAAACCCGCGAGGTGCGGTCGTTGCCGGGCGGTTGTTGCTGACGGCGTCGGGGCGCCGGGCGTCCCCGGCTACCGGGTGTCCGTGATGACGGTCATGACGACCGTCTCCGCGTTGTGTCGGGCGACGGACTTCGTGAGTCGGACGCGGACGACCTCCCCACTCTTGCGGACGAGGTCGCAGTCGGCCGACATGCCGAGCCTCTTGCCTGCGACCAGCTCTGCCTGCGCTCGGTGGTAGTCGGCGAGCAGGGGTGGATGCACGAACTCCCGGGGCCCGAGATGTCGGGCCTCCGGGAGCGTGTAGCCGAGGAACTCGGCGAAGGCGCGGTTCACGTCGACGACGTGGTCCTCGTCGGTGTGCATGATCACCGGCAGGTCGACGTTCTGGAGCAGCGCACGATAGTGCGCACCGCCGACTCCACCGCCGTGTCTGGACACCGGGTGTCTCGAACCTGCGTGACTCGTCTTCATCGCGACCTCCCGACTGGTCTGCGTGTGCACTGAGCTTGCGTCTATGTGACAGTTTTATAACGCTTTGTGCAATGTGATTGCAGACACAGTCGGTCGGGACGGTTCAGCCTGCGAGGGACCGAGCGATGACGAGTCGCTGAATCTGGTTGGTGCCCTCGAAGATCTGCGTGATCTTCGCTTCGCGCATGTACCGCTCGACGGGGAAGTCCTGCGTGTAGCCGTACCCGCCGAACACCTGGACCGCGTCGGTGGTCACCTTCATCGCGGCGTCGGTGGCGACCAACTTGGCTACCGAGGCCTGACGTGAGTAGGGGAGTCCGGCGTCGCGGCGCCGCGCGGCGTCGAGGTAGGTCGCGCGCGCCGAGTCGACCGCTGCGGCCATGTCGGCAAGCACGAATCCGAGACCCTGATGGTCGATGATCCGCTTGCCGAACGCCGTGCGTTCCTTGGCGTAGGCGACGGCGTCGTCGAGGGCGCCCTGCGCCAGGCCGACGGCGACCGCGGCGATGCCGAGGCGGCCGGAGTCGAGTGCGCTGAACGCGATCGGGAGGCCCTGTCCCGGCTTGCCGATCATCCGTTCGGTGGGAACGAAGGCGTTGTCGTAGTGCGCCGAGGTCGTCGGAACGGCGCGCAGGCCCATCTTCTCCTCGGGCTTGCCGAAGCTCAGACCCTCGGTGTCGGCATCGACGAAGAAGCAGGACACCCCGCGGGAGCCGGCCTCGCCCGTGCGGGCGAAGAGGGTGTAGAAGTCGGCCCGGCCGCCGTTGGTGATCCACGCCTTCGATCCGGTGATCCGGTAGCCACCCTCGGCCTCCGTCGCCTTGCAGGCCAGCGCCGCGGCGTCCGACCCGGCCTGCGCCTCGGACAGGCTGTAGGCGCCGATCGTGTTGCCGCCCAGCATGTCCGGCAGCCACTTCGACTTCTGTTCGTCCGTTCCGTGAGTGGCCATCGCGAAGCACGAGAGGCTGTGCACGCTCGTCGCGACCGCGACCGCGGCCCATCGCGCCCCGAGTTCCTCGAGTACCTGCAGGTACACCTCGTACGGCTGGTTGCCGCCACCGTACTCCTCGGGGTACGGCAGGCTCAGCAGGCCGGCGGCCCCGAGCGCGGGGAACACGTCGTCGGGGAGGGTCTCGGACTTCTCGCACTCCGCGACGCGGGGCGCGAGCACCTTGTCGGCGACGTCCCTGGTCAGCTCGATCAGGTCGTGCGCTTCCTGGGTGGGGAGCAGGCGTTCGACGGGCACGGGGTCTCCTTCGCTCACTATCGGTACTGAGGACGATACTCCAGTACAGTTCTTGGTATGGCAACCCAGGTTCGTGGCGCTGCGAGGCGCGCCCAGCTGCTCGACCAGCTCGTCGAACTCCTGCTGGCCGAGGGCTTCGCGCACCTGACCCTCGACGAGATCGCCGGACGCCTGCGCTGCTCGAAGTCGACGCTCTACACCCTCGCGTCCAGCAAGGAACAGCTCGTCCGGGCCGCCACGGTGCACTACTTCCGGGCCGCGACCGAGCGGGTCGAGCGGGCCGTTGGCGAGGCGACCGGGGCGCACGCCCGGATCCGGGCGTACCTCGAGGCGGTCGGTGAACAACTGAGGCCGGCGTCCCTGCAGTTCATGACCGACCTTGCCCAGAGCGATTCCGCGCGCCCGGTGTACGAGCGGAACACCGAGATCGCGGCCGGCCGGGTCCGGGAGCTCATCACAGACGGGGTCGAGTCGGGGGAGTTCCGTGACGTCCACGCGGCCTTCGTCGCCGACGTCACCACCGCGACGATGGTCCGGATCCAGCGCAGACAGGTCGCCGAGGCAACGGGACTCGACGACGCCCGGGCGTATCGCGAACTCGCCGCGCTCGTCACCACAGGCCTGGCGACCTGACCCCTCAACGCCGCGGCGGCTGAGCTGCGACGACGATCTGAACGATCGTCCTGGGCAAATCGCCGTTTCGATCACGGATCGGCAACGTACTGGCTAAAGTAATGCCACTTTGCGTGCGTGCGACCACATGCATTCGTGGCCGCGAGCACGCGATCTGTTCGTGAGGGGGTAGTGATGGCTCGTCCGGCTGTGCGTCGGTTGGTGGCGGCGATCGGTGCTGCGGCACTGGTGACCCTGGGCGTCGGTGTCGTCGCGACGCCGTCGGCGTCGGCGGCGACGTCCGCGACCAAGACCACCGACAACATCAAGGTCACCAAGAGCGTGACGCCCGGCACCGCGACACGAGGCGCAACGGTCACCTACACCTCGGTGTTCGAGGACACCAACGCCGTCGATCGCTATCTCAACAAGATCACCGACGTGTACCCCGCCGGGTTCCAGTACGTCCCTGGCAGCGCCAAGATCACCGCATCCGGTCTGGTCACAGGCCCGTCGACCTCCAACGTCACCCCCTCCGTCGACGCCGCGAACAACCGGCTCTCGGTCAGCGGGAACTGGCTGCTCGCCGATCGCTGGCTCGCCGAGAACAAGGACGTCACCTTCGAGGTGTCCTACACGGTGCCGCCCACCGCGCAGCCCGGCACCTACGACAGCGGGCTGACGTTCGAGGTCTTCTCCTTCCAGACGACGCAAGTCTTCGACCCGATCGGCGTCCACGTCACCGTCGACGTCCCGAACGTGGCGACCGCGACCACGGTGCAGGTCCCGGCCACCGCGACCGCCGGGCAGCAGGTGAATCTCACGGCGACGGTCGCGCCCGCCCCCGACGGCGGAACCGTCCAGTTCAAGGACGGCGCCACGGATATCGGCGCACCCGTCGCCGCCGCGGGCGGTACCGCCACACTCCCGTGGACTTTCACGACGGCGGGAACCAAGTCGATCACCGCCGTGTACTCCGGGGCGGTCGGCTTCGCCGGATCGACCTCTGCCGCGGCAACGGTGAAGGTCGGCGCACCCGACGCCACCACCAGCACGACGGTCCAGGCGCCGGCGTCGTCGACCACCGGTCAGTCGGTGCAGCTGACGGCGACCGTCGCACCGGCGCCCTCCGGCGGCACGGTCCAGTTCAAGGACGGCACCGTGAACATCGGTGCACCGGTCGCGCTGGACGAGGGCGTGGCAACCCTGTCCCACACCTTCGGGGTCGCCGGTGCCAAGGCCGTCACCGCCGTCTACTCCGGGACAACCGGATTCGTCGGTTCGACCTCTCAACCGGTCACCGTCACCGTCACCGATCCCGCCCCGGGTGACGTTCTCACCTCGACCACGGTCACCGTGCCGGGATCGGTCGCACTCGGTCAGGCCGCCGAACTGATCGCGACCGTCGCACCCGCGGGCGCCACCGGCACAGTGCAGTTCAAGGTCGGCGCCACCTCCATCGGTGGACCCGTCGCCGTCGTCGGCGGGGTGGCCGCCCTGTCGCACACGTTCTCGTCGTCGGGTGAGAAGGCTGTCACTGCCGTGTATTCCGGCGGACCCGGCTATGTTGGCTCTGCGTCCCCGCCGGCGGTGGTGACGGTCTCCGGCGGCGGCGCGGGAACCGGATCGCTGGAGAACATCTTCGGTTCCTGACAGGCGGCCCATCGCCCACATCCCGACTCTGCTCGACACACGAACCGAATCCGGTTCCCACACATGGAGGATCGACCACATGTCACGTCCCAGTGCCCGCCGATTGGTAGCGGCGGTGAGTGTCGCGGCGTTCGCGGCGTTGGGTTTGTCCGCGATCGGTGCGGGCACCGCGTCGGCGGCCATGTCGGTGACGGAGACGACCGGCAACATCAAGGTGACGAAGACGGTGTCCACGAGCGCGGTCGAGCGCGGCGACACGGTCACCTACAAGACGGTGTTCGAGGCGACCGACGGGGTCGATCGGAACATCACCCGGATCACCGATGTCCATCCCGAAGGATTCGAATACGTCTCGGGCAGTGCGAAGCTGACCTCCGCAGCAGCCGAGACGGGTATGGCGACCGAGGCGCCCACGCCGACCGTGGACACACCCAACAACGAGATCACCGTCAACGGCGACTGGCTGCTGTCGTCCCGCGCGGGCAGTGAGAACAAGAACGTCACCTTCCAGGTGACGTACCGGGTGTCGCAGGCGGCCGAGGAAGGCAAGTTCGACAGCGGGCTCGTGTTCGATGCCGCCGGTGCGCCGACCCAGGCGTTCGACCCGATGGGCGTCACCGTGAAGGTGGCGCCTCCGGGCAAGACCACCAAGACGGTGGTCACCGCGCCCGCGACTGCGATTCGCGGCAAGCCGGTCGAGCTGGTCGCCACGATCTCCCGCAACACCGTCGGCGGTGCGGTGCAGTTCAAGGACAACGGCGAGGACATCGGCAGCTCGGTGGTCCCGACGAAGGGCCAGGCCGCGCTCTCCTACGCCTTCCCCACGGACGGCATTCACACCATCACCGCGGAATTCACCGGATCCGGTGATCGCGAGGGATCGGCCTCCGAGCCTGTGCTCATCGAGGTGACGGCGGGAACCGGAACGGTCATCAGCGGCCCGTCGGAGGCACAGGCCGGTACGCCGGTCACGTTCCTCGCGACAGTGAGCCCCGGCCAGGGCGGCGGCACGGTCGAGTTCAAGGACAGCGGTGTCCTCATCGGTAAGGCCGAGATCATCGGAGGCACCGGCACGCTCGACCACGTGTTCACCGTCAACGGTGAGCACGCGATCACCGGCACGTTCACCGGAAACTCGGTACTCAACGAGTCGACCTCCGAGATCGTCACCGTCACCGTCGTCGGCGGCGTGGATCCTGAGACGCAGGGCACCGGCTCCATCGAGGACATGTTCAACAACCTGTTCGGGTCCTGACCGGCCCCGACACACAACGGAGGCGGAACCTGAATGTCTCGTAACGTGATTCGTCGTGCCGTTGCCGCCATCGGTGCGGCCGCGGTGGTCGCGCTCGGGCTCGGCCTGGGCGCGGGCACCGCGACGGCAGCGACGTCGGCGACGAAGACGACCGACAACATCAAGGTCACCAAGAGCGTGACGCCCGGCGCGGTGGGACGTGGCGCGACCGTCACGTACAAGACGGTGTTCGAGGTGACGAGCATCGTCGACCGATACATCACCAAGATCACCGACGTTCACCCCGCCGGATTCGAGTACGTACCGGGTAGCGCCAAGGTCACGTCGTCGGAGTTGTTCTCGGGACCGTCGACGGAGACGCCGGTTCCGGCGGTGGACGCCGCCGCCAACCGACTCTCGGTCAGCGGCGACTGGCTGGTGTCCGACCGTCCACTGAGTTCGAACAAGGACGTCACCTTCGAGGTGACGTACCGTGTTCCCGACGCCGCCGCGCCGGGCACCTTCGACAGCGGAGTCACCTTCGACGTCTCGACGTTCCAGTCCACGCAGGCGTTCGCGCCGATGGGCGTGCACGTCCAGGTGAATGCGCCGGCAACCGCGACGACGACCGCACTCACCGCGCCGACTCTCGCCTCCGTCGGCACCGCCGTCACACTTCAGGCGACGGTGACGCCTGCACCGGCGGGTGGAACGGTCCAGTTCCAGGACAACGGTGTGCCGGTCGGCGCACCCGTGCCGATCGTCTCCGGTGGGGCGAGCCTGTCACACGTCTTCGACACCGCCGGAGTGCATTCCGTCAGTGCCGTGTACTCCGGTGGTGGCGACTACCGCGAGTCGACGTCCCAGGTCGTCGCCGTCGAGGTGTCCGACCCGGCATCCGGTGGCAGCCTGGACGTCTCCACCCTCTTCGCTTCCTGAACTGACCAGGTCCGTCAGCCCCCGCCCACCCGGTCGGGGGCTGACGTCGTCTACGGCATGATGGGGAAGTGACCACAGACCGGATCCGCCTCGAGGTCGTCGTCGGAAGCGTGCGCAGCGGCCGGTTCGGGCCCGTCGTCGCCGACTGGTTCGTCCGCCTGGCGCAGGACGACCCGCGGTTCGAGATCTCGCTGCTCGACCTCGCCGTCGCCGACCTCCCCGCCGATCACACCGACAGCCCGCAGGCGCAACGATTCCGGAGCCGAGTCGACGCCGCGGACGCGTTCGTCTTCGTCACTCCCGAGTACAACCACGGGTATCCCGCAGCCCTGAAGAACGCCGTCGACACCGCGAAGGAGGAGTGGCGCGGCAAGCCCGTGGGATTCGTGTCCTACGGCGGACTCTCCGGCGGTCTCCGCGCCACCGAGCAGCTCCGGCAGGTCGTCGCGGAGGTCCACATGGTCTCCGTCCGCCAGACTGTCAGCTTCCACCGGGCACGCAAACGATTCGACGCCGACGGCCACACCGACGACGGGGCTGCGATCGACGGCCACGCGCGCCTGCTCGAGCAACTGGCGTGGTGGGCCGACGCGGTGCGCGGTGTTCGTTCACACCGCCCCTATCCGGGGTGAGTACTCCTCGAGTGCGGTCCCGCGAGCGGTCGGGAACGGCCGGTCACATCGCGGGTGCGTGAACAGGAGTCGGCGCCGGTGCGGGTGCCGAGCGTGGCCGGCCCAGGAATGCCGCCTCGGCCGTCGTACCGACCATTGTGAGGTCGTAGCGGGAACCGGCCGCCCACAACACGATCCGGCCGCCGTACCCGCCGGGTTGCAGCAACGCGACCGACACGTTCCCGGACTTGGGGGTGTCACCGACGTGGACGGTGGTGACACCTCGGGGGAGCGGGAACGGTTCCACGCCGTCGAACACCACGGCGGTCGTGGACGCGGACGGCCCCGCGGTGCCGCCGAGTGCAAGTCGTTCGGTGTCCCCGATCGAGCCCACGAACTGCCGCCACAGCTGTGGTCGATCGCTGTACAC
The DNA here is from genome assembly GCF_042681175.1 of Rhodococcus gannanensis. Lineage (NCBI taxonomy): Bacteria > Bacillati > Actinomycetota > Actinomycetes > Mycobacteriales > Nocardiaceae > Rhodococcus > Rhodococcus gannanensis. The sequence continues at coordinate 41,351 of NZ_JBHUFB010000020.1, read as the reverse complement.
GGCGATGCGCGCGCCGGTCGCGACGGCCCGCAGCAGCACCTGCTGCGCCAGATACGGCTCCCCGATGACGTCGAGACGTTCGATGTCGGGGCCCACCGCTCGGACCGACACTCCTCGACCGTCCGCGTCCGCGCCGACGAGTTGCCCACACCCTCCGGGCGACAGCGACACGTGGCGCAGATCGGCGGCGTCGACGTCCGCAAACTCCGTGAGCGAGTCCAGGTGCGGGGCGCATCCGGGCTGGTGCGACGCCAGTGCGTCCGCGTCCCGGCCCGTGGTCGGCGCAAGCCCGGGGATTGGTGGACGATCCGGTTCCCCAGCCGTCGTGAAGCGACACGACGCCGCGATGCGTGCCGCGGTCACTCCGCCCGGACGGATGCGGACCGTGACGGTCGTTGCCACGGTCCGCACGGCCCAGACATCGGTGAGCACACCTGCGGACAACAGGTGTGGATCGAGCGAGTATCCGGTGTTGATTCCGTTGGGGAGGGCGACGTGACTCCATTCCCGGGGTGCGGACCGCGGCGTGACATCGGCGGTCACGATCCCGCGGGCGTGCCGGATCTCGGCGCCCGGAAGTATCCGGTTCTCGGTGCCGAGCTGCGTCAGGGTGCGCGCGATTCGTCGGGTCGCGACCGACAGTGCGCGCGCGGCACCGTCGGTGCCACCGCCCCGGAGGGTGACCGACCGGGCCTGCACCGCGGCGTCGAACCGGACCACGAGCCACACGGATCGTGCCGCGATCGCGGGGAGGGGGCCCACCAATTCGTCGTACACGCGGGCCGGCGGCGAGTGCGGGTCGACGCGGCGACCGTGCGCGACGACGTCCACACCTGCGAGCGAGATGTCGTGCTGGACCAACGATTCCGCCAGCGCGACCAGGGGGAGCGGATGGTCGTCGACGACGTCGTCGCGCCCCAGTCGTGTGACGCCGCCTCGAGGGGGAAACACCTCGATCACGGAGCAGACTGTCCCGCCGTTCCACACCATCCCGATCACGGTTCCGTCGGACGCTGCCGAATCGGTGATCTCGGGCTCGGGCGACCGATCGGTCCGCCGGTACCGCACGGCGGTGACGATCCAGTCCAGTGCCCGGCGGCGCCGGACGGGAACCAGCATCGCGGCGGCGGGGACGGCGCCGACGAGTAGTGCCTGCCACCAGACCATTCCGGCGACGCTCGCGATCGCCGCGACCGCCAATGCGACGAATTGCGCTGTCAGCACTGCAGATGTCGCCGGCATCAGGCTGCTGCGCCAACGCGTCACGTTCATCCCCCTCGTAGACCCGGACGCCCCCACGGCTCGGTTTCCGCGGACTGTACTCTTTGCCCCCGTAGTGCCGGCCAAGCGGGGGAGGAAACATGGCGGGGCAGCCGACGACACGGTGGCAGGTGAGCGGGTACCGCTTTCTGGTTCGCCGGATGGAGCACGCCCTGGTGCGCAGGGACGTTCGGATGTTGCACGATCCGATGCGCAGCCAGTCGCGGGCGCTCGCGGTCGGCGCGGTCCTGTCGGTCGTGGTGGTGGCGGGTTGTGCTGCGCTGGCGTTGATCCGGCCGAAGGACAGCATCGGAAACGCGCAGATCGTGGTGGGCAAGGAATCCGGCGCGATGTTCGTCTTCCTGGAGGACACGCTGCACCCCGTGCTCAACCTGGCGTCGGCCCGCCTCATCGTCGGCAGTGACGACCGGCCCGTGATCGTGAAGGAGTCCGAGCTGGGGACCCGCCCGCGCGGACCGCTCCTGGGGATTCCGGGTGCGCCGTCGGCGCTTCCGCACCAGGACCCGGGCGCCTGGACCCTGTGCGATTCGATCGCGCCCGGCGGTGCACGCGCGGTGACGAGCTCGATCGTTCTCGGTGGACCGCACCTGGGCGCCGGTGCCGACGACCTGTCCGACGACGAGGCGCTGCTGGTACAGAGCGTCGACGGTACCTGGTTGGTGCACAACGGAACCCGCAGCCGCGTCGACCTGGGCGACCACGCCGTTGTTCTCGCGTTCGACCTGGACGGCATCACGCCGAGGCCGGTCAGTGAGGGCCTGATCTCCGTGATTCCCGAGGTACCGGCAATCACGCCGCCCGAGATCCGCGATGCGGGCAGGCAACCACCGTACGAGATGCCGGGCAAGCCGATCGGGTCGGTCGTGCAGGTCGAGGATGCCCGGGAGTCCCGCTACTACGTCGTGCTCTCCGACGGCCTGCAGAGAATCGGCAGGGCCACCGCCGACCTGATCCGGTACTCGGATTCGCACGGCATGACGGGGCTGGGCACCGTGACCCCCGACGTCGTCACCGGACCGCCGATGTCGACCGCACTGCCCGTCGACGGCTTCCCCGAGACGCCGCCGACGATCGTCAGCGACGTCAGTGACCCGGTCAGCTGCCTGTCGTGGCGTCCGGTGTCCGGTGACGGGGGCGTGCAGGCGAGCGTCGACGTCGTCGTGGGGAACAGCCTTCCCCTTCCCGAGGGGGCGAAGCCCGTGACCCTGGCGCAGAGTGACGGCCCGGGTGAGATGGCGGACCAGTTCTATGCGGCGCCGGGAACGGGTGCTCTCGTCCACTCCACGGGCATCACCGCGTCCAGCGAGCGCACCGGCGCCCTCTTCTTCGTCGGCGACACGGGAGTCCGATACGGCGTCGAGGGTCAGGAGACCGCAGCACTTCTCGGCTTCACGGAAGGCTCGGTGCCTGCACCGTGGCCGATCCTCGGCCTCCTGGCGCCGGGGCCGCTTCTGGGACGCGAAGAGGCGTTCCTCGCGCACGACGGGGTGGCACCCGACGAAGCGCCGATGGACGTCTCGCCGCGCTGACGGCTGTACCGCGTAGTCTTTCGGCACGGTCACGATTCGTCGCCGTCTCGAGTCCTATGCGGATCTGGTCGACCGGCGACGACGACGGGACGAGAGCGAGCGGCCCCACCGCAGGTCGGCCACGCGTCCACTCGCCAGCGGAGTCGACGCGACCAGTCCGATCACCAGCAACGTGCCGACGACGGCCGCACCGCCCAGTGCCACGGTCCGAGGGCGGTTGTCCGGCGGCGGGGAGGGGGCGGGGATCGCCACCGCTACCGATGGCGGTTCCGCCGGCGTGGCGGGTCCGGTCGACGTGAGTGCGGCGAGCGGATCGACGACGCCGTGCCCGACGAAGGGATCCCAGTCTCCCGCGGGTGCGTGGGCGGTCGCCTCGATCCGCGCCATCACCTGTGCGGCGGACAGTTCCGGGTGACGTGCCCGGATGAGCGCAGCGGTCCCTGCGACGTACGGGGCCGCGAAGCTGGTTCCCTGGACGGGACCCCGGCCGGTGGCGTCGGTGAGTCCGGCGTCCTCCAGCCGCCGCGGATCCAGGGAGGTGATGGCGGTCCCGGGCGCCGCCACGTCCACCCACGGGCCGGGGACCGTGAAGTCGCTGGGTGAACCGTCGGGGTCGACCGATCCCACGGTGAGCACCTGGTCGTCGAACCACGCCGGAGTCACCACTGTGACGACGTCGTCCCACGGATCGGCCTGTGGGCGTGCCGGATCGAGGCGCGGATTCCCATCTGAGCAGTCGTTCTCGCGATTTCCGGCGGCCGCGACTATCACCGCGTCGTGGACGCGCGCCGCGTAGTCGATCGCGGCGCTGAGCGCGCGGTGCTCCCCGGCCCGTGCAGGCATGCAGGCAACCAGGGAGATGTTGATGACGCTCGCGTTGCGATCCGCAGCGAGGCGGATCGCGGACGCGAGCGTGTCGAGGCTCCCCACTCCCGTGGCGTTCTTGCCGTCCTCGTCTCGCTGCGGGCCGACCTGCCGATAGATGTTGCTGGACTGCCGGATCGTGAGGATGCGTGCGTCCGGTGCCACCCCCGCGAACCCGGTGGACCCGGATCGGCCGGCCGCGATGATCCCGGCGACGAGGGTGCCGTGCGCGTCGCAGTCGGAGGTGCCGTCACCGGGCGCCACGAAGTCCCCGCCTGCCTCCAGGCCACGCAGGCGCGGGTGTCGTTCGACTCCGGTGTCGATCACCGCGACGAGCTGCCCGGCACCGGTGGACAGTGGCCAGACCGACTCGAGGTCCAGGGACCGTTGGGGCCCGGGAATCGCGAGTGGATCGACCACTTCTGCGGTCGGGGTGCACGGGTCCCGTAGCTCCGACGGCGGTGGTGGGAGGTTTCCGGGAGGAAGCGCGCCGGGGTCGATCGAGGGTGGCCGGACCGCGAGTACGGTCGCCGGAATCGCCGAACTCAGGGTTGCAGCAAGGATTCCGGTCGCCAGTGCCTGCGCCGCCCGGCGCGGCCGATCGGATCGGCCGGCGCCGTTCGCGCGCATCACAGGCCGCGCATCGCCGCGAACAGTCCCGCGACCCAACAGGTCAACGGCAGCACCGCGGCGATGGCTGCGTAGTCGATCAGTTCGACGGCGCGCCGTTGGACCGGGGAGAACTCCTGGCGGGGCGCGACGAAGCCGAAACCGAGTGCCGCCGCGATCCCGAGGGCTGCCAGAACGAGGACGACTGGCGCCCAGCTCGGTTCGACGATCGCGGCACCGACGACGAGCAGAACGGCGACGAGTGAACCCGCCCCGATCAGGACCGCGGCCTGCGACAGGCTCGCGTACGTCCGTCCCCGCAGCATCAGCACCAGCGCGGCGACCGCCGCGAGCGCGAGACCCGGCCAGTCGACAGCGCGGAATGCGTCGGCCGCGACGAGGCTGCCGACGGCTGTGGTCACCGCGGCTGCGCACACCAGGCCGGTGAGGTGTCCACGTGCGCGCTGGGCCTTCGCCTCGAGTCCGTCGAACGACGGCAGCGGCGCGTCGCCTGCTTCCTCGCTGTCGAGGGACGATCCCGGTGACGGGACGGGCGGCAGCGGGAGACGGGCCAGCAGCATTGCGATTCGGGGTGCGGAGGTGAGCAGGATCAGCCCGGCCGCGGTGACGATCGCGCCGATCTCCTGTGCGGGCAGCTCCGTCAGGACGGCGATGCCTGCCGCACCCGCGGTGACCAGTGAGACGGTCGATGTCGCCACGGCGACCGCGATGCCCGTCCCGCTCATCCGCGCAGCGAGGACGGCGAAGGCACCGCAGGTGACGGTGCCGAGGAGCAGTGCGGGTGCGCCCAGATCTCCGGGAACGACCAGTGCCCCCGCGGCGAACGCCGGGGCGAGCGAGGCTCCCCACAGTGTCATTGACGCCGCGCGGTCCCCGTACGCGCGCGCGACGACGGTGCCCGCCGCGACCAGCAACACGGCGACGACCAGAGCCGCGATCATGCCGATCGGCCCGTCGTCCTGTCGTCGGGCGAGCAGGACGGCGAGCGCTCCGGCGACGCTGAGCGCGAGGGTGACCGCCGATCCGGCGACCCGTGCCGATGCGGGCGTCCAGCGGCGGAAGGTGTCCGCCTCGACCGCGGCGACGTTGTGCATGAGGTCGTCGAAGAGCGGTGCGGGTGCGGCACTGTCGGCCGACTGGAGCAGCAGGAGTTCGCCGTCGCGGACTCGATGGTCGGCGAGCGATCCGGTCGGGTCGAGTGCGGCGCGGCCGAGCCTGCCGAGAGTCCAGTCGGCCGGGCCCGTGGAGCGACCGCGGGCGGCGGACGGGTCGCGGTGCGCGTCGATGACGGTCACGACCTCGGGGATCAGGAGCGCCAGCGGCGCCCCTGTCGGCAACGCCAGGTCGACTTGCACCTGATCGGCGAGAATCGTCACCCTGCACAGGTCGGTGCGGTCACCCGACTCGACGCCGATAGCCACGAAATGCCCCCTCGAAACTCGACTCACGCCGGCACCTCCCGTCGGCGCCGCCCCCTTCACGAAACTGCGCGAACTCTACGTGAGCCGCGAGGCGGGGTGGGTCGCGGGTGGATCGAGGCATGCACTACTGTCCAACGCCGTACGCGTGCCGGGGGATGGCATGGCGTCCACCGCTTCTCGGCCGGAGGTCGGGCCGGGACCAGGGGGGTTGAACGCATGGCCACAGTGCGATTCGTACGTAAGGCGCGTGCGGAGGTTCCGCGCACGCCCGGCGGCGAGGTGAGCCTGCAGCCACCACCGGACATTCCCAAGGTCGTCCCCGGCAACCTGCTCATGAAACTGCTGCCCGTGGTGATGGTCGTCGCCATGGTCGGCATGATGGCCCTGATGTTCACCTCGGGTGGGATGTCGTCCAACCCGATGTCGCTGATGTTCCCCGTGATGATGGTCGTCTCGATGCTCGGAATGGTCGCGGGTGGGCGCGGGAACGGGTCGCGGGGAGCCGAGATCAACGAGGACCGCAAGGATTACCTGCGCTACCTCGACCAGCTTCGGCGAGACGTGTACGACACGGTGGACAAGCAGCGGGCAGCTCTGGACTGGAGCCATCCGGAACCCGCACACCTGTGGTCGCTCGTCGGTACCGCCCGGATGTGGGAGCGCCGCGTCGGCGATCCGGATCACCTGCACGTCCGGGTCGGCCGCGGCAGCCAGCGGCTGGCCACGCGGCTCGTGGCACCGGAGACGGGACCGGTCGAGGACCTCGAACCGGTCGCCGCGGTGTCGCTTCGGCGTTTCGTCCGGACGCACTCGGTTGTCCCGGGCCTGCCGACGGCGGTGGCGATGCGCGGTTTCGCCTCGATCGGGTTCGACGGCGACCGCGCCGTGTCCCGCGACCTCGTTCGCTCGATGCTGGTGCAGTTGTGCACCTTTCACGGACCCGACGTCGTTCAGGTCGTCGTGGTCTGCGGCCCCGACACCGCCGGCGAATGGGAATGGGTCAAGTGGCTGCCGCACGCGCAGCATCCCGACCGCGTCGACGGCGCGGGCAGTGGCCGGATGGTCTACGGTTCGCTCGCGGAGCTGAACGAGGTCCTCGGCCCACATCTGGCGATGCGGGCGCGGTACTCCCGGACCGCCCCGGCCACCACGGGGGTCCCGCAGATGCTGGTGGTCCTCGACGGCGGCATCACCACGGGCTCAGGACTTCTCGACGACGGCATCGACTCGGTGACCGTGCTCGATCTCGGTGGTTACCGCCCGGCCCTCTCGGCGACCCGCGGAATCCAGTTGGTCCTGTCGGAGACCGGACTCGGGGCGCGGAGTGCGGCGGGTGTCGAGACCTTCGCCGTCCCGGACGGTCTGAGCACGCATCAGGCCGAGACGGCTGCTCGCCGGCTCGCGCCGTATCGCGTGGTCACGGCGACCGCCGCGGACGCCGGGGACGACGCCGACGCCGACACCGACTGGCGACGGATGCTCGGACTGCCCGAACTCGTCACCCTCGATGCGGCGACCGCGTGGGCGCCGCGCAGCCCCCGTGACCGGCTCAGGGTGCCGATCGGACTCGCACCCGACGGCTCCCCGGTCGAGATCGACCTGAAGGAATCCGCGGAGAACGGCATGGGCCCGCACGGGCTGTGCATCGGTGCGACGGGTTCGGGCAAGTCCGAGTTCCTGCGCACCCTCGTTCTCGGGTTGGCCGCGACGCACTCGCCGGACGCGTTGAACCTGGTGCTCGTCGACTTCAAGGGTGGCGCGACCTTCCTCGGTCTCGACGGACTGCCGCACGTCGCTGCGGTCATCACGAACCTGGCCGAAGAGCTCGCGATGGTGGACCGGATGCGCGACGCGCTCGCCGGCGAGATGAACCGCAGGCAGGAGCTGCTGCGCTCGGCAGGCAACTTCGCCAACGTCACCGAGTACGAGAAGGCGCGGGCGGGTGGCGCCGATCTGGCACCACTGCCCGCCATGTTCATCGTCGTCGACGAGTTCTCCGAGCTGCTCAGCCAACAGCCGGATTTCGCGGACCTGTTCGTCGCGATCGGGCGTCTCGGGCGGTCGCTGCGCATCCACCTGCTGCTCGCGAGCCAGCGGCTCGACGAGGGCAAGATGCGTGGACTCGACAGTCACCTGTCCTATCGGATCGGTCTCAAGACGTTCTCCGCCAACGAATCGCGGACGGTTCTCGGTGTGCCCGATGCCTATCACCTCCCCGCGCAGCCCGGTGCCGGGTACCTGAAGTGCGACTCGGCCGAGATCGTCCGGTTCACCGCCGCCTATGTGTCGGGCCCGTACGTCATCCGCTCGGCCGGGGGCGGCTTCGCCGGGGCGTCCGCGGCGGCGGACCTTCGACCGCGTCCGTTCACCGCCGCTCAGGTGGCGCTGCCGGTCGCACCCGAGCCTGTGCGCACGGAGGAACCCGAGCTGGTCACCGACACCGGTCGCACAGTGCTCGACACCGTGGTCGACCGACTCAAGGGGAAGGGGTCGGCAGCCCACGAGGTGTGGTTGCCGCCGCTCGACACGTCGCCGTCCCTCGGTGAGCTCGTTCCCGCTCCGGCAACCGCCGACGGCATGCCGGTGACGTTGCGCGCCCCGATCGGCATCGTCGACCGCCCGTACGACCAGCGTCGCGACCTGCTGATCGTGGATCTCGCCGGAGCGCGTGGCAATGTCGCGGTCGTCGGCGGACCTCAGTCCGGAAAGTCGACGACGCTCCGGACGCTGATGATGGCCATGGCGCTCACTCACACCCCGCGGCAGGTGCAGTTCTACTGCCTGGACTTCGGTGGCGGCACCCTCGCGGGGCTGTCCGGGCTGCCGCACGTCGGGTCGGTGGCGAACCGTCTCGACGTGGACCGGGTTCGCCGCACCGTCGCCGAGATGAACACCCTTGTACGGGACCGTGAGCTGCGGTTTCGGGAACTCGGAATCGATTCCATGGCGGAGTTCCGGCGGCGGAGGTCCGAGGGTGACCCGAGCGTCACGAGCGACCCCTACGGTGACGTGTTCCTGATCGTCGACGGATGGCCCGGCATCCGGCAGGACTTCGAGTCACTCGAGATGCAGATCAACGCGCTGGCCGGGCAGGGCTTGTCCTTCGGCGTCCACGTCGTGGTCACCGCCTCCCGGTGGGCGGAGATCCGTCCGGCCCTCAAGGACCAGTTGGGCACCCGTATCGAACTGCGACTGGGTGATCCGTCCGACTCCGACATCGGCAGGGTCAAGGCCAGCCGGGTGCCGCAGGGCCGACCCGGACGGGGTATGACGTCGGACGGACTGCACCTGCTCATGGCTCTGCCCCGAATCGACGGACGGGACACCAGCGACGACCTCGGCGCAGGCGTCGCCGACGCGGTCGCCCGTGTCGGCGCCGCCTCCACCGGTGATCGCGCGCCCGCGGTTCGGATGCTGCCCGACCGGTGCGACCGTGCCGACGTCCTGGCGAGGACGGCGGCGTGGCCGCCGGCCTCCGACGGTCCATGCCTGCGGGTGCCGATCGGCCTGGACGAGGCCGAACTCGCGCCCGTGCACATCGATTTCACAGAGCATCAGCACGTGCTGGCGTTCGCCGACGGTGGTGCGGGCAAGACGACGCTGCTGCGCGGAATCTGCGCGGGACTGATGGAGTCCAACACTCCGCAGCAGGCCAAGATCATCCTCGCCGACTACCGCCGCACCATGCTCGGCGCGGTCGAGGGCGATCACCTCGCCGGGTACGCACCGAACGCTCCGACGCTGAACACCATGATGAGCGAGCTCGCGGGCGTCCTCGCGGGACGGATGCCCGGGGCCGACCTCACACCCCAGCAGATCCGGGACCGCTCGTGGTGGACCGGACCGGAGATCTACGTGATCGTCGACGACTACGACCTCGTCGTGACGTCGAGTGGCAATCCACTGCTTCCGCTCCTCGACCACCTCGCGCACGGACGTGACGTCGGTCTGCACCTGATCGTTGCCCGCCGGTCCGGCGGTGCGGGCCGTGCGCTCTACGAGCCGATCATTGCCCGCCTGCGTGACCTGGTGCCGACCGGATTCGTGATGAGCGGCAGCCGCGACGAGGGCAACCTCATCGGAATCGCGCGGCCGACCGAGATGCCGCCCGGCCGAGCGCAACTGGTCACCCGCGCCGGGACCTCGCAGATTCAGGTCGCCTGGATGCCGCCACTGTGACAGCGAGGTCGACGGTCGCGATCCACCTGACCGAGTCCGTCACGTGGGCTCGAGCGGGGGATCGGACCGTCGATCGTCCCGCGGGGGTGGCGATCACCGCGGGACGGGTCGGCGTGGCCGTCGACCGGTCGACGGCTGCATCGGACGAGGTGTTCGAGCCGTCGCCGATCCGGTACGTCGGCGACGACGTGCTGTTGCTCGGGGGCGCGGTCGTCGATGTCGCCGCAGTCCTCGAGGAGGTGCTCGCCGACGCGATCGGAGCGCTGGGCGCGGCGACGCCGGTGGACCGTCTCGTGCTGACGTGCCCGTCCGGGTGGGGCACGGTGCGGCGCCGGGCACTCGTCGCCGCGGGGCGCCGGGTCGCCCGCGAGGTTCGCACGGTGCCGGTCGCGGAGGTCGCGGCCACGGTGGCGAATCCCGACGGTGCGGACCGGTTCGGCATCGTCCTCGAGATCGGCATGCTGTCGTCGGAGGCCACGGTCACTGCGGGAGGGTCGACGTCCGTCGACTCGATCGGCGCAATGGACCTCACCTCCCGCCCGGAATCCGTGGCCGATCTGGTCGACGCGATCCATCCGGAGCTGCCGGACCATCCGGAATGGGTTGCGGTCGTGGGAGTTCTGCCCCCTCCGGTCGTCGACGCACTGGCGCGGAAGCTGCGTGAGCGGTGGGGCGCCGACGTTCCGGTGTGCGAGGCGTCGGAGCGCCAACTCCTCGAGTCGGCATCCGAGTGGGGGCTACGGCAGGCGGGACCACTGCCGGTGCCGCACCGCGAGACGAAACGGGACGCCGTGAACGCAGCAGCCCGTCGCCGTCGGATCCGGTCCGTCGTCGCGATCGGCGTGCTCGTGCTCGCCGGGGTGGCGGGCTGGTCGGCGTTCACCGCGGTCCGGGGCTCGGACGGTGCTGCGACGGTCGCAGCCCCGCAGGCGACGGGGACGTCGGCGTCGAACGCTCCGGGGACTCCCTCGGTGTCGCCGCACCGTGTCTCCACGGGACGGGCGGCGCTGGACGTGCCTGCCGGGTGGCATCGGCGGACGGCGAGTGACGGCTCGGACCGGGTGGAACTGGTGCGGGACGACGGTCGGCCTGCCCGAATCCTCCTCGTGCAGAAGGACCTCCGGGCCGGCGCGGACCTCGACGCGGTCGCGGTCACATTGGCCGATCAGATCGCGGAGCGGTCCGCCACGTTCGGCGCGATCGACCAGGTGGAGTTCGACGGACGTCCCGCGCTGTCGTACCTGGAGACCCCGGACGACCAATCGCAGGTCGTGTGGAGGGTGTTCGTGGTCGACGGGCTGCAGATCAGTGTCGGGTGCCAGGCGCCGCTGACCGATCCCGGAAGCGTCGACCCGGCGTGCGGCGAGGTCTCCCGCTCCATCACCGTCGCGGTGAATTGAGGGTCGGTCCGACGGGAGTCGCGAAACTTTCCGGAATCGGATGGAACCGCACGCGATACCCGTGCGTCCAACAGGGTGTAGGCGAGTCCGAGCCGGCCCATCAGGGGTCGAACATTTTCGCGGACACGGGACACCAGGAGGGGTTGCATGAGCGGTCAGATGAGGACAACGACCGAAACCATGGAGACCGCCGCGACGCACGTGAGTGACGTCAACGGCGACATCCAGGGTCTGCTGTCGTCGCTGCAGGGTCGGCTCTCGGCTGTGAACGGGGCGTGGGAGGGCGCTGCGAAGGTTGCGTTCGACAACCTGATGCAGCGCTGGGATCAGGAGGCAAAGAACCTGAACCAGGCACTCCTGGAGATCAGCGAGAACATCCGGGCCAACGGCGCGGCGTTCGCAAGCGCCCAGGACGAGCACGTCGCGGCGATCAACAACTCGGCCGGCAGCCTCAACCTCTGACCCTCGACGGTCGGTAGCAACCAGTCACAGATACACCCACCCGACGAACAACCCAGGGGGACAGCATGAGCGGCGCAATGCGTTATGACTTCGGCGCGATCGACGGCGCCCGCGCGGACATCGCGGCGACCAGCGGAAACATCAACGGCAAGCTCGCCGACCTGAAGAGCTACCTCGCTCCGCTCGTCGCGGAGTGGGAGGGCTCGGCCGCCGAGGCATACCAGGCGAGCCAGGCCAAGTGGGACAAGTCGATCGACGGTCTGAACCAGACCCTCGAGGCGATCGGTCGCGCGGTCGGTGCAGGCAACGAGGACATGGCCGCCACGAACAGCAAGGCGGCGCAGAGCTGGAACTGACCAGAACCAGTTCCTGAACGAGAACGTCCCCGGTGGAGGAGAGCCACTCGGGGACGTTCTTACGTTCGGAGCCTCACTAGGGTCGGAACAGGAGAAGAGGCACGTGCAGTTCCGCCGATGTCAGCGATCCGTGGTGGCCGACGAGGATCGACTGCAGCGGCTCCGCCGACCGACGGATCAGTGCGCGCTCACCGGTCGCGACCGCGATGACGTCGCCGATCCGTTCCTTCGCGCGCGCGCTCACGGTCGGGCCGAACCAGCCACGCTCGATGACCTCCGCTCGCGAGAAGACCGCGAAGTCGTCTGCCAGACGCGACCGCCACCGCTCGAGGACCGATTCCGCCTCGTCCGACTCGGTGTAGACGTGCCGCGCCCGGGGCTCGCCCCCGATCTGCCGCACACCCTTCGTCAGCTCGGGTTCCTGATCGACGTCCAACGGCGAACGAACCTGGACCATCCCGTGATCGGCCGTCACGATGAGGGCGCCGTCCGACGGGAGACGGGTGGCGATCTGCCGCGCCAGCAGGTCGACCTGCGCAAGTTCGAGCGACCACGCGGAGGACTCCGGGCCCCGCGCGTGACCGGTCAGGTCGAGCTCACCGTGATACGCGTACACGAGGGACCGCTCTCCTTCGCGTAGTGACGTCACTGCCGCGTCGACGAGATCGCCCATGGAGAACGTCGGTTTGAACTCGCCGCCACGCAGCGCCGCCCGGGTCAGCCCGGATCCTCCCTGGTAGGCCGGCGCGACCCGAGACACCGTGACGCCGCTTGCCGCCGCCCGCTCGAACGCAGTCGGGGCGGGCTGGAACTCCTCGGGTACGAGTTCGCGCAACAGGTCCACCCGAGGCCCTTCACCGTGCAGGCGCCACTTCAACGGGTTCATCAGCCTGTCCTCGCCGGGAACCGACATCAGGTAGCCGACGACACCGTGCTCACCGGACGGCACACCCGTTCCCAACGACGCCAGACTGGCCGCGGTCGTGGTCGGGAAACCCGCCGTCAGTGGGGGGCGCGACGCTGCGGACGAGAGGAAGGGGGCTTCGTCGGGGTGCGACGCCAGCAGCTCGGAACCCAATCCGTCGACCAGGAGGATGCACACCCGATTCACGCCGGCGAGGTCGATGCCGATGCGATCCGTTTCGTCGGCGACGCCGAGCTGGGCAAGGACAGAGGGGACCAGGTCGGACAGAGACTCCCGTCCGTACTGCGGGGCAAGCAACATGGAATCAGGCTAGGCGGTGACCGTCGTCGACGTGACGCCCGCCACTTCTGTCCCGCCGGTCTGCCGATCGTTGCGTCGCCACCTGGATGTTTCGCTCACTTCGGGTCCTGTGACCAGGCGATTTGCGTTGGGCGTCATGGACACGTAACTTTTGTCGAGTCAGAGCGACACGGACACCGACTCCGCCCCCGGGCGAGAGACACGAGGTTGTACGAAGGCGCCTGGCCAATCCAGAGGTTAGCGACAGTAGTAGTACTGGCGCGCTTCGACTGCCTTAACTGATTGTGACCGACA
>NZ_JBHUFB010000020.1:19725-27700 GCF_042681175.1 Rhodococcus gannanensis | reverse complement strand
GACGGTGGCGGTGAGGTCGACGGCGGTGCCGGTCTTGGCGGTCGCCGGGACGTTCAGGGTGGTGGTGGTGTCGACGATCACCGGGTCGGTGGAGACGTCGACGTTGCTCGCCGTCGAGGTGCTGGTGGCGAAGCCCTCGGCACCGCTGTAGACGGCGGTGATGCTGTGCGCGCCGTCGGCGGTGAAGGTGTGGCTCAGGGTGGCGACACCGGCGTTGACCGGGGCGCTGCCGAGAACGGTTGCGCCGTCCTTGAACTCGACGGTGCCGGTGGCGTCGGTGGGACTGACGGTGGCGGTGAGGTCGACGGCGGTGCCGGTCTTGGCGGTCGCCGGGACGTTCAGGGTGGTGGTGGTGTCGACGACGTTGATCGCGACGTTCACGGTGGACGCCGCCGAGGTCGACGGGTGGTTCGTCGCGTCACCGGAGTACACGGCCGTGATCGAATGCGCGCCGGTCGTGGTGAAGGTGTGGTTCAGCGTCGCCGTGCCGCCCGAGACGGGGACAGGTCCGCCGATGTCGGTGGCACCGTCCTTGAACTGGACGGTTCCGGTGGCGCCCGCCGGTGCGACGGTGGCGGTGAGGTCGACGGCGGTGCCGGTCGTGGCGGTGGCCGGGACGTTCAGCGTCGTGGTGGTGTCGACGATCACCGGATCGGTGGTGACGTTGACGGTGCCCGCGGCGGACGTCGACGGGTTGTGCGTTGCGTCGCCCGAGTACACGGCGGTGATGCTGTGCGCACCGTCGGCGGTGAAGGTGTGGTTCAGGGTCGCGTTGCCGCCCGAAACCGTGACGGGTGCGCCGATGTCGGTGCCGCCGTCCTTGAACTGGACGGTGCCGGTCGCACCGGCCGGGGCGACGGAGGCGGTGAGGTCCACGGCCGTGCCGGTCTTGGCGGTCGCGGGGACGTTCACGGTGGTGGTCGTGTCCTCGACCGTCGGGCCGGGATCGTTGACTGTGATGCTCGCGAGCGCGCCTCCGCCGGCGTTCAGGGCTCCACTCGTGGAGTCGCGTGGGGTGCAGCGGGTCGGCGCCCATTGGGTTCCGAACAGAGACGCCTTTGCGAGGAAGGTGTAGTAGTTCTCGTTGTTGTTGTAGGTCGACGCGCTACCACTCGTGCGGACCTTGGGGGTGATGGTGCCCGGAGCGGTCGCTGTCAGGGTGACGTCGATCGCCGGGAGGCGGAACCAGCTGTCGCCTGCGGAGTTCGTGGTTCCATCCAGGTTGAGCTTGGTCTTGGGGACGCGGATACCGCCCTCGCTGTTGGTCGAGTTGCTCGCGCCGTTCGCGATGACCTGGTTGCCACCCGAGATTCGCAGGATGGGGCCAGCGGCGTCTGCGGCGCCGCCTGTGTTCACCCGGATGACGCTGGGTGCGACGTTGTCGAGGTTGAATGCCGTTCCCGCCACGATCGAGGCGCTGACGAAGGTTGCGTTCGAAGGGAGTTCGTAGTCGAGTTTGAGACGCGACAGGTTCGTCGTGGTCGCCCCCGAGTCGGAGTTGGGAAACGACGAGCCGTTCGGCTGGACTCGATAGGTGAAGGTGTCACCCACATTCACGGACGCGGGAGCATCCACGGTCATTCCCGAACCTGCGGTCTTGTTGACGGCACCGACGATCGGTGCCGTCGCGGCGCAGGTGTTGTTGAACGGAAGGGCGGTCACCGCTGCTCCGGCTGGAGCTGCGGTGAACATCATTCCCGCGACGACGGCGGCCGAGGTGACCGGCACCGCGACCTGCCGCATTGTTGGTTTGGGCACGAAGCTCTCCTACCTGCCCTCGGATCGTGTCCGTAGGGCCTCGGCTGGGCGAAATTCACAACACCATGCCAGCGCGGGTGAGAACTTGTTGCAGTTTTGTGAAACTTTGTTTGCTGTAACCTTGCGAATCGTCTATTCGGCTGACTCGCACAGGATTTAACCCTATCTAGCTGCGTGATCAGGAAACCGACTGCCCGGATTTCCGTCGCATAGTTCGCAGCGACTGCGTCGAACGGCGACCGATTACGAGAACATGTTCACCGAGATTCGCATGCGACGCCGTCGCCGTCGCCGTCCATCTCCGCTCGGTAGCCGGGCCGGCCCGCGTACAGCGGCGCGGCGCCCGCGGCCCGTGCGGCCGCGCAGTTGGCGAAGTGGACGGCGCCGAGCTCCGCCGTCTCGCCCTCGTCTCGGGGAACGGTGGTGTCGGTCGGCGTGTGGGTGGGGACGGGCACCGCGCGGGACTGTTCGCCGCCGGTTGTCGCGTCGCCCCCCGACTGCGCCGCGTCGCAATCGCCCAGTATCCGGGTCATGGCGTCGCGCTCGGCGTCGGTGACCCACAACGAATACCGTGCCTTCACCTCGACCTGACGCTGGATATACGTGCAGCGATAGGCTTTTCGTGGAGGAAGCCAGGTGGCGGCGTCGCCGTCGCCCTTCTCCTGGTTCACCGCTCCCGCCACGGCCTGGAGATTCAGGGGATCGTTCGCCAATGCCGTGCGGGTGGACTCGTCGAGCTGCTGGGCGCCGGTCTGCCACGCATTCGACAGCGCCACCACGTGATCGATCTGCACCAGCGGCGAGGTGTCCTGACCGGACGTGAAAGATGCCGTCTCGCCGGTGTACTCGTCGAAGTGGGTGCCGGACAGCACCTTGCACCCGCGGGTGCCGTCCTTCGTCACGACCGCGGTCAGGTCGCGGCGCAGGATGTCGTTCCGGGTGTCGCACCCGTTGTGGCCACCCTCGACGGTCACGTCGTCCGTCCATGCCTCGCCGAACCGTGCCCGCTCGTACCCGGTCCTGGGTGCGCGTCCCTTGACCGGGAGGGTCGCCAGGATGGCGAGCGCTCCGGCGGCGTCGGCGTTCTCGACGGATCCGGGTGCCGCTGCGGTGTCGGTGGTTCCGCCGGGTGCCGTGTCCGACGACGACGAATACGACGGGACCACAGGGGTGGAAGGATCGGCGGCGCATCCCGACGACCACACCACCGCAGGCGTCAGCGCAGCCACCAGAACGGCACGAAGGCGGGAAGAGATGATGGGAGCGCTCCTTGTCGGGGGTGCCACAACTCTGCCCTGACGGCCTGGCGCGGCGCTCTGCGGGGTCCGGCGGTCGCGGTTAGCCTCGGGACATGCGAATCAAGATGTGCGGTATCCACGTCATAGATCCCGCCGCGGCGTTCGACTTCTACACGCAGACGCTGGGGTTCCAGGAACTGCTGGCCATGCCCGAACACAACCTGTTCATCGTGAAGTCCCCCCAGGATCCGGACGGAGTGGGTCTGCTACTCGAACCGAGTGACAACCCGATCGCCACCGCCTATCGAGAGGGTGTCTACGGACTGGGCCTGCCGACCATCGTGTTCGGAGTGCCCGACGTGCGGGCCGAGTACGACCGGCTCATCGGGCTCGGCGTGCGATTCACGGGGGATCCGACCGTCGACCCGTCGGGTGCGTCCGCCGTCTTCGACGACACCTGCGGCAACCTCATCCAGATTCATCAGGACGCCTGACCGGGGCCCGCCCCCAGAGGCTGTCGTAGATCGGCGCCGCGCCTGCCAGTTCCGCCACCAGAACGGCGGCCGCCGTCGCGGCCGCCATCTGGACGGTGAGCTCGGCAGTGGCGGTCATTTCGACGACGAGCACGATGCCGGTGAGCGGGGCGCGGACCGTCGCACCGAAGAACGCGGCCATTCCGACGAGAGCCAACGGCACCCGCAGGTCGGGAGCGTCGGGGAGCACGGCCTCCACGACGCCGGCGAACAGCAGTCCCCACAGCGCGCCCACCGCGAGCAAGGGCGCGAACAACCCGCCGGGCGTGCCCGCCGCGTAGGACAACGGTCCCGCGACGAATCGGACGAGCAGGAACCCCGCGACCGCGGGCAGTGCCAGCGCGCCGCCGCCGACCGCGGCCTGGGACAACGTGTCGCCGCCGCCCGCGGCCAGGGGATCGACCATCAGCAGGACGCCGATGATCGCGCCGATGACGGCGGCCACCGCCACCGGGGGTATCCGGCGAACCCGCGAGGCGATCTCCAGGAACCGGGTGACGAGGCTGTTGTACGCGATCCCGAGCAGCCCGGTGACGAGACCGAATGCGACGAACACCGCGAGCCAGCCGATGGCCGGTGAGGACTGGGTTCCGACGTCGAAGTCGGGCCGGTTCCCCAGGACCAGCCGCGAGCACCCGACCGCCGTCGCGACCGCGAGCAGCGTCGGGATCATGGTGCGCGCCCGGAATCTGCCGGTCAGCTCCTCGAACACGAACAGGGCCCCGCCGACCGGCGCGTTGAACGCGACGGCGAGACCCGCACCCGCCACCGCAGACTGGGTCAGCCGCACGTCGGGGTCGGTCAGGCGCGCCGCGCGTCCCGTCGCGGTGCCGATCGCGGCACCCATGTGCACCGTCGGGCCCTCCCGTCCCAGCACGAGGCCGGACCCGATCGCGAGCAGCCCGCCCACGAACCGGGCCGGCACGACCAGCAGTCCGGGTGGGCCGGACTCGCCGCGGGCCACAGCCTCGACGTGGGGGATGCCGCTGCCCGTTGCGAGCGGGACGAGACGCACGATCGCGGCGGCGGTCGCAGCACCGGCCGCGGTGACGGCGACGGGGATCAACCAGGCGGGACCGGGGGCGTGATGCGCCCAGGTCAGCAGCTCGTATCGCCAGCGGTCCGCGACCTGCAGGCACCACCGGAACGCGCCGCCGACCAGTCCGATGGCGACACCGGCGACGATCGCGACCGCACACAGTCGCACCAGTCCGGGTGACGAGGGCGAAGGTGTCATGGAGGGCCTCGGGTGGCGGGCTGCCGACAGGACCGTTCTATCACCGGACGGGTGCCCGTGCGTACCATCTCCTCAGACAACCGGATGACTGAGGAATGTGATGGAGACTCTGGCTCGGATACCGCTGTCCCAGCGCGCCGCGCAGGCGCTCATGGACGAGATCACCACCGGAACCTGGCAGGTCGGTGATCAGCTACCGGCCGAAACCGCGCTCGCCGCGCAGCTCGGCGTCGGCCGGTCCACCGTGCGGGAGGCCATCCGGCAGCTCGTCGCACGTCGCATCCTCACCACCCGGCACGGTGTTGGCGTGTTCGTCGCGTCGACGTCCGCGGTCGAGGAGTGGAACCACCTCGCCGAGGTCGGAGCGATCGCCGACGTGCTCCAGGTGCGTATCGCCATCGAGTCCCGTGCCGCCGCCCTCGCCGCCACCGAACACACCGCCGCCGATGTCGACGCGATCCGTACCGCACTGTCCGAGCGCAACGCTCGTCAGGAAGCGAGTGCCGCGGAGCTCGCGACCCACGACATCCGCTTCCACCGCACGGTCGTCGCGGCATCGCACAACCACCTGCTGGTGTCCCTGTTCGACACCCTCGAGCCGCGACTCGTCACGGCCATGACGAGCCTGCTCGAGCTGCTGGCCGATCGGCCTGCCGATGCCGACGACCACGTCGCCGTCGTGGACGCCGTCGTCGCTGGTCGACCGGAGGACGCGGAGCGTCTCACCCGCGAACATCTCCTCGGGATCGCCGCGGCGCTGGAGGCGCTGACGTGACCGGCGATCAGGCGGTGCTGGAGGTCCGCGACGTCGCGGTGGTCCGCCAGGGCCGACCACTGCTCGACGAGATCGGTGTCGAGGTCCGGGCGGGTGAACAGTGGGCTCTGCTCGGACCGAACGGGGCGGGCAAGTCGACGCTGCTCGCGCTCTGCGGTGCCCGACTGCACCCGACCCGCGGCACCGTCCACGTGCTCGGGCATCGGCTGGGCCGGGTCGACATGCGGTGGCTGCGTACGCACATCGGGCACGTCGATCCCCGCTCACGGATCGAGCCGTACCTGTCCGTCCGGGACGTCGTCCTCACGGGACTGCACGCCGCCGCCGACCTGCCGAAGCGGTGGCAGCCCACCGACGCGGCGTCGGTCACCGCGGATGCGCTCGTCGGATCACTGGGTCTGACCGCGCGCGCCGACGCCCGCTGGGAGGTCCTGTCCCAGGGTGAGCGCGGCCGCGCCCTGATCGCCCGCGCCCTCGTCACCCGGCCGGACCTGCTGTTGCTCGATGAACCCACCACCGGCCTCGACCTCGCGGCACGCGAGATCCTCCTCGACGTGCTCGGTGAACTACGGGTCCTGAGGCCGGAACTCGCGACCGTGATGGTCACGCATCACCTCGAGGAACTGCCTGCGACCACCACCCATGCGCTCGTCATCGCCGGTGGCCGGTTGCTCGCGTCGGGACCGGTCGAGGACGCGCTCGACTCGGACGTCATCTCCCGTGCGTTCGGTCATCCGATCCGCATCGACCGGGTGAACGGGCGGTGGTCGGCGACGAGCGCGGCCCGCGTCGGCTGACCCTCTGCGGAAACGCGAAAGGCTCCATCCGAACGAATCGGATGGAGCCTTTCAATGTCGGGGTGGCGGGATTTGAACCCACGACCTCTTCGTCCCGAACGAAGCGCGCTACCAAGCTGCGCCACACCCCGAGTATTGCCGCTCCCCGTTCCCGGGCAGCCAGCAAAGCTTAGCGCACGACTGCCGAAGAACGCGAAACGCCTGGTTGAGCACCCTGTTTGGGTCCCTTGTCGACGGTCGGGACGAGCGTGAGCAGAGTGGCCTCCGGCCGGCAGCAGAAACGCGCCGGGGCGTACGGCGAGGTGCCGATCCCGGCGGAGACGTGCAACTGCATCTGCGAACCCCACCGCGACGGGCCCTTCACCCGCGAACGGTCCAATTGGCAGTTGGTGACGAGCGCGCCGTAGAACGGGAGGCAGAGCTGCCCGCCGTGGGTGTGACCGGCCAGCACCAGGTCGTAGCCGTCGTCGGCGAAGCGGTCGAGCACGCGCGGCTCCGGGGAGTGGGTGATGCCCAGCTTCAGGTTCGCCATCGGATTCGGCGGACCCGCGATGGTGTCGTAGCGGTCCCGCTCGAGATGCGGATCGTCCACGCCTGCGGTCGCGATCCGGACACCCGCGACCTCGAGCTCACGGCGGTTGTGGGTCACGTCGAGCCAACCGCGCTCGGTGAACGCCGCCCGCAGGTCCTGCCAGGGCAGCGGCTCGCCGAAGCTGCGCTTGTGCTCCTTGTCGAAGTACTTGAACGGGTTCTTCGGCTTCGGCGCGAAGTAGTCGTTGCTGCCGAAGACGAACAGGCCGGGGCGAGCCAGCAGCCCTCCCATCGACTGCACCACCGACGGCACCGCGCGCTGATGGGACAGGTTGTCGCCGGTGTTGACCACCAGGTCCGGCTCCAGCCGGTCGAGCTCCCTGAGCCAGTTCTGCTTCAGCTTCTGCCGGGGCATCATGTGCAGATCGCTCAGGTGCAGGACGCGCAGGGTCGACGAACCGGGCTCGAGCACCGGCATCGTCACCTCCCGCAGGGTGAAGGCGTTCCGCTCGATCAGGGAGGCGTAACCGACGCCGAGCGCTGCGGCACCGGCGAGGCCGGCGGCGGCGCCCCGCAGGGCCGTGCGTGGATTGTCAAACACGAATTCAGGATACGCAGCGCCGGGAATCGGCATGCGCGTTGCCCGTGACGGCGCGTAGCGTTCGAAACCATGTCCGATCCCACAGGCACCCTCAAGTCCACTCTCCGCGCCGACATGACAGCCGCGATGAAGGCCAAGGACTCCCTGCGTCTGCAGACCCTGCGGATGGTCCTCGCCGCGATCCAGACCGAAGAGGTCTCCGGCAAGGAGGCCCGCGAACTGACCGACGAGGAAGTCCTCAAGGTGCTCGTCAAGGAGTCCAAGAAGCGCGGTGAGGCGGCCGAGATCTACACGGAGAACGGACGCGGCGAGCTCGCCGCGAACGAGCGGGCCGAGGCTCGCGTGATCGACGAGTACCTGCCGACCCCGCTGACCGATGCCGAGCTCGCCGACGTCGCGGACACGGCCATCGCGCAGGTCGCGGAGGAGATCGGCGAGCGTCCCGGCATGAAGCAGATGGGCCAGGTCATGAAGGCCGCCACCGCTCTCGCTGCGGGCAAGGCGG
>NZ_JBHUFB010000020.1:580-19597 GCF_042681175.1 Rhodococcus gannanensis | reverse complement strand
GCCCGTGAGCGGATGCGATGGCATCCGCTCACGGGCGCCGGCCGTCAGCGGGGGAGAGGTAGCGGCGGTAGTGCAGGCAGGTTGGGGATCTGGATCTGGATCCCACCCGGACCCGGCGCCGGAGCCGGCGATCCTCCCGCTGCCGGTGCCTGTCGGAGGGTGCCGTCGCTGACGTAGAGCGTCACCAGCGATCCCGGAACCGCGGACCCGGACGGCGAGGAACTGAGCACCGTGCCCTTCGAGCCGTCACCTGCGGACGAGACCGAGTTCACCTGGAAGCCGGCCGCCTTCAATGCGGCCGTCGCCTGCGACTCGCTCATGCCCGCCACGTTCGGGACCTGCGCGTTGGCCGAGCCACGCTGGTACTTCGGGTCGATCGGCGGCAGCTCGGTCGGGCCGAAGTCGTCCACGATCGGTTTGATTGCCTTGAACCACGCCTGCGCGGGTTCGTTGCCGCCGAACACGTTGCCGCTGCCGCACTGGCGCAGCGGCGACGAGCAGATCTCCCGCGGCGTCGGCGAGTCCGCATATACGTAGACGGCGCCGGCGAGGTTGTTCGTGAAGCCCAGGAACGCCGACGACATGTGCGACTCGGTGGTTCCGGTCTTGCCCGCCATCGGCAGGGTCCAGCCGTTCGCGCCCGCGGCCGCCGCGGACGTGCCGCCCGGCTGGTCGTCCTTACTCATGGCATTGGCGAGGGTGTCGGCGAGACCCGGCTCGACGACCTGCTCACAGGCTTGTTCGGTGATCGAGACGGGCTTGCCGTGTCGGTCGTAGATCGAGTCGATCGGCGACGGCGGGCACCACTTGCCGTGCGAGGCGAGGGTGGCGGCCACGTTCGACAGCTCGAGGGCGTTGATCCAGGTCGGGCCGAGCGTGAACGAGCCCAGGTTCTGGCCCTTCTGCATGTCGGCCATCGACTGGCCGTCGCCGAAGCCGGAGGTGCCGGGCTCCGCGTACGACCGCATGCCCAGGCGGACGGCCATGTCGACGGTGGGCGTGACACCCACGGACTCGATCAGCTTCACGAAGGCGGTGTTCGGCGACTGCGCGAGCGCGTCCGTCACCGACATGGACGCCGGGTACCGGCCTGCGTTCTCCACGCAGTAGGTGGCTGCGGGACAGCCGCGGGCGCCACCGTTGCCCAGTCCCTTGACCTCGACGCGGCCGGGCACCTGCAGGACGGCGTTCGTTCCGAGACCCTTCTCCATCGCGGCCGCGGTGGTGAACAACTTGAAGATCGATCCTGCGCCGTTGCCGACGAGCGAGTACGGCTGCGGCTGCACGGTCTCGTTGATCTCGCCGTTGAGTCCGTAGTTGCGGCTGCTGCTCATCGCGAGGACACGGTGTTTGTCCTGACCCGGTTGCACGACGTTCATCACCTCGGCGACGCCGTCGATCGTCGGGTTCGCGGTCGCGGTGAGCGCGGAGTGCACGGAGTCCTGCACCTTCGGGTCGAGGGTGGTCTTGATCAGCAGACCGCCCTTCTCGACCTGCTCGCGGCTGATTCCTGCGTCAGCCAGGTACTGGAGTGCATAGTCGCAGAAGAAGCCCCGGTTGCCTGCGGCGATGCAGCCGCGCGGCAGCGACTTGGGCTCGGGCAGCACGCCGAGCGGTTCCTGCTTGGCGGCGCGGATCTCGTCGGCCCGGTCCGGGATGTTGACGATCATGGTGTCGAGCACGGTGTTGCGTCGTTCGAGCACGCCGTCCGGGTTCGTGTACGGATTGAGCGCCGAGCTGGACTGCACCATGCCCGCGAGCATCGCGGACTGGGTCAGGTTCAGGTCCTTCGCGTCGATGCCGAAGTACGTCTGCGCCGCGTCCTGGATGCCGAAGGACGCGTTGCCGAACGGCACCAGGTTCAGGTAGCGGGTGAGGATCTCGTCCTTTGTCAGCTTCTTGTCCAGCGTGAGGGCCATCCGGATCTCGCGGATCTTTCGCGCCGGGGTGGTCTCGATCGCGGCGCGGCGCTCGGCGTCGGTCTTCGCGACGACGAGCAGCTGGTAGTTCTTCACGTACTGCTGGTCGATGGTCGAGGCGCCCTGCTGCACCTGCCCACTGGTGGTGTTCGTGAGGAACGCGCGGACCGTGCCCTGCCAGTCGACGCCCTGGTGGTCGGCGAACCGGCGATCCTCGACGGAGACGATCGACAGCTTCATGT
The DNA here is from genome assembly GCF_042681175.1 of Rhodococcus gannanensis. NCBI lineage: Bacteria > Bacillati > Actinomycetota > Actinomycetes > Mycobacteriales > Nocardiaceae > Rhodococcus > Rhodococcus gannanensis. The sequence goes on along the minus strand of NZ_JBHUFB010000020.1, from coordinate 17,436 downwards.
CGTTGGAGATCTGATCGCTCGGCACCTCGAACCGCCGCTGCTCGTACAGCCAGGCGATGGGGTTCCCGTTGATGTCGACCATCGTCGAGACGGCGGGTACGTCGCCCTCGACGAGCTCGGCCGAGACGTTGTCGACGGTGTCGGCGGCACGGTTGGAGACGATGCCGAATCCGCCTGCCAGAGGGAACATCACACCCGCGAGGAGTGCGCCCGCCAGGGCGGTGCATCCGGCGAGTTTCGCGACTGTTTTAGCGATGGGCACAGGGACAGGGTACGTGCCCGCCGCGGGGGTCCCCGCACACCTGAGCTGCGCGGTTCGATCTTGAATGCACGTCCGTACCAAAAAAGTTGCCGAAGGTCTTGCGTTGAGCGTTATACATTGCCTAAATTGTGACCCAGTGTGATTCAGATAACACTAGATCGGGAATGTGGTGCGCCTCGCCATGATAGGTCGGCGCATGCACTTCCAGAGCGTCAGCGAGGGCGACGCTTGTACTGCAGGAGGGGCAGAAGATGACCGTAACCACGCCGGGCCGTCGGTTGGATTTCGAGGAGGCCGAGGCCCGTATTGCATGGGTTACACAGGCGCGATGCCGCGCGGTCGACCCGGATCAGTTGTTCGTGCGCGGAGCCGCGCAGCGCAAGGCAGCCACCATCTGCAGGCACTGTCCGGTGCTGATGCAGTGCGGAGCCGACGCGCTGGACAACCGGGTCGAATTCGGAGTGTGGGGTGGCATGACCGAGCGTCAGCGCCGCGCACTTCTCAAGCAGCACCCCGAGGTGGAGTCGTGGGCGGACTTCTTCTCGGCACAGCGAAGTCAGGCATCTGTCGTCTGACGCGGCCGGACATTCGACACTGAGGCCGCCGGCCGGGACCTTCGGGTTCCGGCCGGCGGTCTTTCGTCGGTCGGTGCACGCTCACGGGGGAAGGAGCCGGAAGTCGGCGAAGTCGAAGCCCGGGACCACCACGCAGGTGACCAGCGTCGCCTCGTCGCCGACCGCCTCGGCGCGCTGCCAGTGCGCCGGCGGGACCAGTGCCTGCGGCGACTCGCCACCTGAGACGTCGCTGCCGAGTCGGGTCGAGGTGAGCGTCCCGGGCGCCGGGCCGTCCCCTGCGACGTCGAGGCGCAGCGGCCCGCCGCGGTGGTGCAGCCACAGTTCCGTCCCGCGCACGGTGTGCCACGCCGAGCACTCGCCGGGTGGCAGGAGGAACAGGATCGCGGTGCCCGCCGAGCGAGCACCCGAGTAGCCGTCGACATCCCCCGTCGCTGCGCTCGGCCTGCGTGGCAGCACTGATGCGGGCAACGTCAGTTCGCTGCGCCACGTCTCGCGGTACCAGCCGCCCTCGGGGTGTGGTTGCAGGTCGAGATCCCTGGCCCAGGCTGGGAGATCGGTCATCGTTCCGATGGTGCCAGGTCGGGCCCCACAAGAGTATGCTTGCCGATAGGCAACTATCTGGTGAGGTGACATGCGCGAGGATCCCGACGAGATCACCCGGCTGAAAATCGCATTGGGTCGCATCTCCCGCACCGTCGACAGGCTGGTCTCCGGCGACGGCCTCACCCGCACCCAACTCTCCGTGCTCGGCACCGTCGCCCGGGTCGGACCTCTCGGCATCGGTGAACTCGCCGCGACCGAGGGCCTCAACCCGACGATGCTGTCCCGCGTCGTCGGAAAGCTGGAGTCCGACGGCTTGCTGCATCGCACCGCCGATCCGGCGGACCGGCGAGCTGCCCGGGTCGAGGCCACCGACGAGGGACGCGCACTGCACTGCCGGCTCCGAGACCAGCGCACCCAACTGTTCACCGACGCACTCGGACGGCTGCCCGGAGACGACGCCGACACCCTGATGTCCGCGCTGCCCGCGCTCGAGTCGCTGGCGTCCGCGATCGCGGACACCGGCCGATGACCGCACTCGCCACCGCCCGCCGCGACACCTTCGCCGCGCTGACCGTCCCGAATTTCCGCCGCTACTTCGCCGGCCAGGCGGTGTCGATGGCAGGCACGTGGATGCAGGCCGTCGCGCAGTCGTGGCTGGTGCTGGAGCTCACCGGGTCCGCGACGGCGCTCGGGTACGTGGTCGCGCTGCAGACCCTGCCCGTCCTGGTCCTCGGGCCCTACGGCGGCGTCGTCGCCGACCGGATCGACAAGCGCCGGCTGATGATCGGGCTGCAGTCCATGATGGGGCTGCTGGCCCTGGTTCTCGGACTGCTCACCGTCACCGGCGCCGTCGAACTGTGGCACGTGTACGTCCTCGCGTTCCTGCTCGGACTCAACAACTGCTTCGAGAACCCGGCCAGGCAGGCGTTCGTCCTGGAGATGGTCGGACCCGACGTCCTGCGCAACGCCGTCAGCCTCAACTCCGTGCTGGTCAACGCGGCGCGTGCAGTCGGACCTGCGATCGCAGGCATCGTCATCGCGGCAGGCGGACTCGGCGTCTGCTTCCTCCTCAACGCGGCCAGCTTCGTCGCGGTCGTGCTGTCGCTGATCCGGCTCGACGTCGACGCGCTGCGTCCGTCACCACCGGCCGCGCGGGCGCCCGGACAGTTGCGTGAGGGGCTGCGCTATGTCGCGGGCGAGCCCACTTTGTTCGTTCCGCTGCTGATGATGGCGCTGGTCGGCTGCCTCGCCTACGAATTCCAGGTGGTGCTGCCGGTCCTCGCGCAGGACAGTTTCGGTGGGGACGCGAGCGTCTACGGCTTCATGACCGCCGCGATGGGGGTGGGTGCCGTCGTCGGAGGACTGTTCGTCGCCGCTCGCGGCCGCACCGGGCTCCCCGCCCTGATCGGTACCTCTCTGGTGTTCGGCGTCGTGATCGCGGCAGCGGCGCTGGCTCCGACCCTGTGGCTCGAACTGTTCGCGCTGCTCCTGGTCGGGGCGGGCAGCGTCGCCTTCCTGTCGATCGGCAACAGCACGCTGCAACTGGAGGCGGAACCGCACATGCGGGGTCGCGTGATGGCCCTGTGGTCGGTGGCGTTCCTGGGGTCGACACCGATCGGCGGACCGATCGCGGGTGCCGTGTCCCAGCATCTCGGCGCCAGGGTCGGGTTGCTGATGGGTGCCGTCACGTGCGTCGTTGCAGGTCTGCTCGGACTGCTCGTGGTCCGGCGGCAGCGGGCGCGGGACTCCGGAGTCGGGAGCGGTGCACAGGACGACGAAGTCGTCGGCGGTCAGCCCCGACCGGTCAGCTGATCGGCGACCGCACGCAGGCCGTCGAGGTCGGACACCTCGAACGGCAGCGAGGGCACCCCGACCACCGGCACCCGCGGGTGCGCGCCGGTGAACCGACCCAGCAGTCGCAGCTCCCGTTGCGCCGTGTTGGCCCGCTCTGCGTGGATCTGCAGCACCGCCGCTGCGAGGGGATGTTCGCCGCGTTCCTTCAGCTGATCTGCGGCGGACGCCGCGTGATCGGCGGGCAGCGAACTCAGCGTCGGGTGGGTGCGGTTGAGCACCAGTCCCGCCAGCGGCATGCCCTCGGACGACAGTCGCTCGACGAAGAACGACGCCTCCCGCAGTGCGTCGGGCTCGGCCGCGGCGATCACGAAGAAGTGGGTGCCGTCCGCGCGGAGCAGCTCGTATGTGTGCGCCGCCCGCTCCCGGAACCCACCGAACATCGACTCGAACGACTGCACGAATGCCGAGGCGTCGGACAGCATCTGGCTGCCGATGATCGTCGACACCGCCCGCAGCGCGAGACCCATCGCACCCGTGACCAGGCGGCCGATGCCCCGGCCGGGCGCCGACAGCATCCGGATCATCCGGCCGTCGAGGAAGGTGCCGAGACGCTGAGGTGCGTCGAGGAAGTCCAGCGCATTGCGCGACGGCGGCGTGTCCACCACGACCAGATCCCACTCGTCGCTCGCTGCGAGCTTTCCGAGCTTCTCCATCGCCATGTACTCCTGCGTCCCGGAGAACGAGGTCGCGACGGTTTGGTAGAAGGGGTTCGACAGGATCTGCTCGGCCTTCTCCGGCGACGAGTGCTCGAGCACCATGTCGTCGAAGGTGCTGCGCATGTTGAGCATCATCGCGTGCAGTTCGCCGGTCGCGTTCGGGCCGAGCGCCACCGGCTGTGGGGTGTTGTCGAGGTCCTGCACACCGAGAGCCTGCGCCAGCCGCCGCGCCGGGTCGATGGTCAGCACGACCACTCGCCGGCCCTCCTCCGCGGCCCGCAGCGCCATCGACGCCGCGGTCGTGGTCTTGCCGACGCCACCGGACCCACAACACACGATGATCCGCGACGCCGGGTCGGTGAGGATCGCGTCCACGTCGATGCCGGTGCTCATCGGACGCCCTGCTCGGCGAGCTGGCCGGCCAGCTCGTAGAGTCCGCCGAGGTCGACACCGTCGGTCAGCGCGGTGAGGTGCAGCCGGGCGACGTCGAGCTTGTCGAGTTCCTCGGCGCTGTCGTCCTGAGCGGCAAGCGTCGCCGCGTTCTCGATCGTCTCGGTGAGCAGGCCTGCGAAGTCCTCGTCGGAGAGGGCGATCCCGGCGGCGTCGAGCCCGGCGCGCACCGCGTCGGCGTCGATCTTCCCCGCGGCGGCATCGGCCATCACGTCGGGTGGCAGGTATGCGGTGCCGGACCGGTTGACGATCACCGTGCCCAGTCGCAGGTCCGCGGACTCCAGCTCGCGGACCGCGTCCGCGGTCTCCTGCACCGGCAGCGCCTCCAGCAGCGTCACCAGGTGCACCATCGTCTCGTCGGAGTGCAGCAGTCGCACGACGCCCTCGGACTGGGAGTGCACCGGGCCCCCCTTCGCCAGATCGGACATCGCCTTCGTCACGTCCAGAAAGCTACCGATCCGGCCGGTCGGTGGCGCGTCCACCACGACCTCGTCGTAGACCGGGACGCCGTTGCGGTCCTTGCGGACCACGCACTCCTTGATCTTGCCGGTGACGATGACGTCGCGGAGGCCGGGTGCGAGGGTGGTGGCGAACTCGATCGCACCCATCCGCTTCATGGCGCGCCCGGCGAAACCCAGGTTGTAGAACATGTCGAGGTACTCGAGGAACGCGGCCTCGATGTCCAGCGCCAGCGCGACCACCTCGCCGCCGCCGTCGGCTGTCGCGATCTTGGTCTCCGTCGCAGGCAGCGGCGGCACGTCGAACAGCTGCGCGATGCCCTGCCTGCCCTCGACCTCGACCAGCAGGACCCGCCGCCCGCCCGCGGCGAGGGCGAGCGCCAGTGCCGCCGCGACCGTCGACTTGCCGGTACCGCCCTTGCCCGACACGAAGTGCAGTCGGGCCTTGTCCGCCTTGGCCGGCCACTCGAAGGCGGGCGTGTTCGCAGGTGCTGCCACGCCCCGAGCCTATAAGTCGTGGGCGGGGACCGGTGGTGGTGCGGTGCGCGTGGCGCCGAACTCGCTGGCCACCGGGCGTCGCGGGCACGCGCCGGGCACTAGGCTCAGGCCCATGAGCGAATTGACGACATGGGAGTACGCGACCGTTCCGCTGCTGACCCACGCGACCAAGCAGATTCTCGACCAGTGGGGTGGCGACGGCTGGGAACTCGTGACGGTGCTCCCCGGCCCGACCGGTGAGCAGCACGTCGCGTACCTCAAGCGCCCGAAGGGCTGACCGGCGTGAGCGACTGGAAGGCGCGGCTGGCCGAACTCGGCGTCGAGCTGCCCCCGGTGGCGGCACCCGTGGCTGCCTACGTGCCCGCCGTGCGCACCGGCAACCTCGTCTACACGTCGGGACAGCTGCCGTTCGAGGACGGCGCGTTGCCTGTCGTGGGCAAGGTCGGTGACTCCGTCGACGCCGACACCGCGAAGGCTGCCGCCCGGACCTGCGCGCTGAACGCGCTCGCCGCGATCGACGCTCTCGTCGGCCTCGACTCGGTCGTCCGGATCGTCAAGGTCGTCGGATTCGTCGCCTCCGCCGACGGGTTCACCGGGCAGCCCGGCGTGATCAACGGGGCGTCCGAGTTCCTGGGTGAGGTCTTCGGCGACGCGGGCGTTCACGCCCGGTCCGCGGTCGGTGTCGCCGAGCTGCCCCTCGCTGCTCCCGTGGAGGTCGAGCTGATCGTCGAGGTCGGCTGACCGGCAACGGTTCTCGTCGGCCCGCTCGCCCCGCCGGGGTGGGCGGGCCGACGGCTTTCGTGCCGATCTCGCGGCACTCGTAGAGTGTGGCCATGACCCTCGCTCATCCGGCATATGCGCAGCTGCGTCAGGTCACGCCCGTCGCGGCGGTACTGCTGGAGAACAACCCCGGCATGATGACCCTCGACGGCACGAACACCTGGATCCTCCGCGCACCCGGCCGAGAGGAGTGCGTGGTGGTCGATCCCGGCGAGAACGACGAGGACCACCTGCGCCGGATCGCGGAGGTGGGCCCGGTCGCGTTGACGCTGATCACTCATCGCCATCACGACCACACCGACGGCATCGATCGGTTCGTCGAGATGACGGGAAGCCCTGTCCGGGCCGTCGATCCCACACTGCGGAGGCGGACCGACGCCGGATTGCCGGACGGTGAGCTCATCGAGGAGGTGGGGCTCGCGATCCGGGTGGTGCGTACGCCGGGGCACACGAAGGACTCGACGTCGTTCGTCGTCGAGGGGGAGGGCTCTGTGCTCACGGGCGACACCATCCTGGGTCGTGGGACCACCGTGCTGGACTCGACCGACGGCGATCTCGGCGACTACTTGGCGTCGCTGCGGACGCTGATCGACCTCGGAGCGGGCCGGACGGTCCTGCCCGGTCACGGCAGTGAGCTGCCCGATCTGCTGCCGGTCGCGCAGTACTACCTGGCGCATCGGGAGGAGCGGCTGGCGCAGGTGCGGGCCGCGCTCGACGTGTTGGGCGAGGACTCCGAGGTGCGCGCGGTCGTCGAGCACGTCTACGCGGACGTCGACCCGAAGTTGTGGGGGGCGGCGGAGCAGTCGGTGCGAGTGCAGCTGGAGTATCTGCGGCGCTGACAGCGCACGACCGTCGAACGTGTCCTTGATCACATACCGGGGAGGTGTTTAACGGTTCGTGCAGGTCGCGATCGGCGTCGTCCGAACGGACCACGTTTCGGGCAGGTGAACAGTGGGATCTGGCGCAGCGCGGGCTCCGTTGTGCGGGTACACATTTCTCGGCGCATGTGTCCTGCGGCGCCATACCCCCATCACGAAGGAGAGATACCTGTGGGATCCCTCGAGAAGCTCGCCGACGAGAACGGTATCGTCCAGCTGGTCGGCATGTTCGGCACCATCCTGCAGCTGGACCTCGGCAGCACGGACGCAGTGACGCTGCCCGCCTGATCCGGCGAGTACCTGTCCGACGCAAAAGAATCCGCCCATCCCGTGTCGGGGTGGGCGGATTCTTTCGATCCGAGGTCAGCGGGCGCGTCGGGCCAGTCGCTCCGAGTCGGAGATGAGCACGCTCTTGCCTTCGAGCCGGATCCAGCCGCGGTGGGCGAAATCGGCGAGAGCCTTGTTCACGGTCTCACGGGACGCGCCGACGAGCTGCGCGATCTCCTCCTGCGTGAGGTCGTGGGTGACGCGGAGCGAGCCGCCCTCCTGGGTGCCGAAACGCTGCGCGAGCTGGAGCAGGGCCTTCGCCACGCGACCGGGGACGTCGGTGAAGATGAGGTCCGCCAGGTTGTTGTTGGTCCGGCGCAGACGACGGGCCAGAACCCGCAGCAGCTGCTCGGCGATCTCGGGACGCTGCTCGATCCACGACTTCAGGGCGTCGCGGTCCATGCTCACGGCGCGCACGTCGGTGACCGTCGTCGCGGACGAGGTGCGGGGACCCGGGTCGAAGATCGACAGCTCACCGAACATGTCGGACGGGCCCATGATCGTCAGCAGGTTCTCGCGACCGTCCGGGGAACGGCGTCCCAGCTTGATCTTGCCGGACACGATGATGTACAGCCGGTCGCCGGGTTCACCCTCGTTGAAGATCACGTGCCCACGGGGGAAATCGACGGGCTGCAGCTGCTTGACCAGCGCGGCAACCGCCGAGGGCTCGACTCCCTGGAAGATACCGGCTCTGGCCAGGACCTCGTCCACGTGCGCTCCTTCATCGAAAAACTCGGGTCGGCGTCCGGGTGTCCCGTCGGGACTGTCGTCCGCCGGTGCGGCGCGGGCTGCGCGCCGACTGGTTGGTGGCTTTCGCTCGGAGTCTATCGCTCCGATGCCGAACAGTAGTGATCGGCAACACGCCTTGCGAGTTGAAATCGATGGAGGTGCCGCCGGGAGTGGGTGTCGTTCAGCTGGCGCGCCGCTCGGTCAGGTCGATGTCCTCGTCCTCGGAGAGGCCGCGCCTGCGGCGGAGGTGGAAGCGGGCCAGTGCGCGCGGCAGGCCCTCCTGGGCGAGGGTTGCGACGTCGTCGTGGCTCGCCTTGTCGAGGAACTCCTGCACCTCCTGCTCGCGGACCGTGAGCCGACGCAGCCGGAATTCCACCCGCTCCATCGCCAGCGCGAACAGCATGAGCAGCACTGGGAAGAGCACCACAGCGAGTCCTTGCATATCGGGCAGTAAACACGGCCAATGTCTCAGAAGCGAAACGACGAGGGATCGCTTCACGGACCCATCCGTACAGTCGACGATGTGGCGACCACTGTTTCGAAGACCGCGCCGAAGTCGCGGAACGCGTCCGCGGCGAAGGCCGTCCCGGGGGCCGAGGGCGCACCCGTCCGGGAGGAGAGCCGGCTCGGTCTGGTGCGTCGCGCGCGGAGGATGAACCGGCGACTCGGCGACGCCTTCCCGCACGTCTACTGCGAGCTCGACTTCACCACCCCGCTGGAGCTCTCGGTGGCGACAATCCTGTCTGCCCAGTGCACTGACGTGCGGGTGAACCAGGTGACGCCCGCGCTCTTCGCTCGGTACCGGACGGCGGAGGACTACGCCGGAGCCGACCGAACCGAGCTCGAGGAGTACATCAGGACGACCGGTTTCTACCGCAACAAGGCGAACTCGATCATCGGACTCGGGCAGGCGCTCGTCGAGCGATTCGACGGGGAGGTTCCCGGAACCTTGCGCGAACTCGTCAGCCTTCCCGGCTTCGGCCGGAAGACGGCGAACGTCGTCCTCGGGAACGCGTTCGATGTGCCGGGAATCACCGTCGACACCCACTTCGGTCGCCTCGTCCGACGGTGGCAGTGGACCGCCGAGGAGGACCCGGTCAAGGTCGAGCACGCCGTCGGCGAGCTGATCCCGCGGAAGGACTGGACGATCCTGTCCCACCGCGTCATCTTCCACGGCCGTCGCGTCTGCCACGCGAAGAAGCCGGCCTGCGGTGTCTGTCTGCTGGCCAAGGACTGCCCGTCGTACGGGATCGGGCCGACCGAACCGACCGTCGCCGCTGCTCTGGTCAAGGGCCCGGAGACAGAGCACCTCCTCGACCTGGCGGGTCGGTGAGCCCGGACGTGCGGATCTCGAACACCGGGCGATGGACGCTCGCCGGCGTCGTCGTCGTCCTGGCGCTGGTCTTCGCTATCTGGCCGAGGGGCGGCGACGAGTCCGGCACCCGTGACCACTCCGACCTGACGACGGGCGCCTCCGGCACCACCGCGGTCGAGCGTGCGCCCGGGGACACGGACGAGGCGTTGGCGGCTCCCCGCGCAGCGGCCGGTCTCCAGCAGTGCCCGACCCCGGCGCCCGGTGCCGTCGCCGCTGGACCGCTGGCAGGCATCGAACTGGGATGTCTCGCGGACGGGAGCCGGGTCGACGTGGGTGCGGCACTGGCGGGCAAGCCCGCGCTGGTGAACCTCTGGGCCTACTGGTGCGGTCCCTGCGCGAAAGAGCTTCCCGCGCTCGACGACTACGCGCGCCGCGCGGGCGGGGCCGTCACCGTGCTCACGGCCCACGAGGATCCGAAGGAGGGAAACGCGCTGGCCGCGCTCACCGAGTACGGAGTTCACCTCCCCGGGGTGCAGGATGGTGCAGGACGGATCGCCACTGCGGTCGGTGCACCGAAGGTCCTGCCCGTGAGCGTGTTGATCCGGGCGGACGGGTCGGTCGCCGCTGTACTGCCGCAGCCGTTCGACTCTGCCGACGAGATCGCAGCCGCGGTCAGCGAACACCTGGGAGTGGCGACATGACCCGTACCGAACACGCCGCGCCGCAATGGCTCGAGCGCGTCGTGACCCGTCCGCCTGCGGACGATCGTGCGGTCAATCCGGTCCTGCATCGTCGGGCTCCCGGCGGTGCGCCCGTGCGGGACGCCGCGGTTCTCGTGCTGTTCGGGGGATCCGAGGAAGCCGATCCCGTCGGCCTCGGCGGACTGCCGGAGAACGCGGACGTCCTGCTCACCCAGCGCGCCGCCACACTGCGGCAGCACAGCGGTCAGGTCGCCTTCCCTGGCGGCGCAGCGGATCCCGGTGACGACGGCCCGATCGCGACGGCGTTGCGGGAGGCAGAGGAGGAGACGGGTCTCGACCCGACCGGCGTTCGGGCTCTCGCGGTTCTGCCGGGGATCTTCGTGCCGCCCTCAGGATTCGACGTCACCCCGGTGATCGGGTACTGGGAGCGGCCGACGCCGGTCCGGCCCGTCGACCACGCCGAGACCGCGCGCGTGTCACGAGTGCCCCTGCGTTCGCTGCTCGATCCGGACAACCGGTTCGTCGTCGAGCACCGGCTCGGCTATCGCGGGCCGGCGTTCCAGATCGACAGCTTCCTGGTCTGGGGCTTCACCGCCGGGGTGCTGGCGGGTCTGATCTCGGTCTCCGGCTGGGAGATCGAGTGGGATCACACGGATGTGCGTGACCTCGACGTCACGCTCGCCGAGCTGGAGGCAGGCGTGACCGAGGTGCGCGAGCGGTGACAGGTTCGGCATGGATCGACATCGCCGTCGTCTCCATCGCGGTGCTCGCCGCGACATCGGGATGGCGGCACGGGGCCGTCGCGTCGGCACTGGCCTTCCTCGGCGTGGTCCTCGGCGCGGTCGCGGGAATCCTGATCGCCCCGCACGTGCTCGTCCACGTGGACGAAGGCAGGACCCGCGTGCTCGCGGGGATCCTGCTGATCGTGGGCCTCGTCATCGTCGGCGAGGTCGCAGGCATGGTGCTCGGACGTGCGGCGCGGGGCAGCATGCACAGTCCCGCAACACGTTCCGTCGACAGCGGTGTCGGCGCACTGCTGCAGGCAGCCGCCGTGCTCGTCGCCGCCTGGCTCCTCGCGATCCCGCTGACGGCGTCCTCGCAGCCGGAGGTCGCGGCCGCGGTCCGTGGATCGAAGGTCCTCACTCAGGTCGACGACGTCGCGCCGAACTGGATGCGTCGCCTGCCGAGTGATTTCTCGGCGTTGCTGGACACCTCCGGACTACCGGATGTCATCGGTCCGTTCGGCCGTACCCCGATCGCCGTTGTCGATCCGCCGGACGCCGCGATCGCGCAGGGCCCGCTCTCGGCGCGACTGCAGTCGAGTGTGTTGCGGATCCGTGGTGTCGCGCCGAGCTGCCAGCGTGCGCTGGAGGGAAGCGGATTCGTCGTCGCCCCCGAGCGGGTGATGACGAACGCGCACGTCGTCGCGGGGACCAACCAGGTCGTCGTCGACACGGCCGACGGCCCGATGGACGCGAGGGTTGTCCTGTTCGATCCCAGCACGGACGTCGCGGTGCTCGACGTTCCCGGACTGAGGGCGACGCCGATTCCGTTCGCGCCCGAGCCCGCGGAGACGGGTGACGACGCGCTGGTGCTCGGGTACCCGGGCGGTGGTCCGTACACGGCGAGCGCGGCCCGGATCCGCGAGATCCTCGACCTCAACGGCCCCGACATCTACCGTGCCGCCGACGTCACCCGCGAGGTGTACACGGTGCGCGGTGAGATCCGGCAGGGCAACTCGGGCGGTCCGTTGGTGGACGATCAGGGCCGGGTGCTCGGTGTGGTGTTCGGCGCCGCGGTCGACAACACCGACACCGGTTTCGCGCTCACCGCAGCCGAGGTGGCCAGGCAGTTGGAGCAGGCCGCGGCCGTGGACGTCGCCGTCGGGACGGGAGCCTGCATCCTCTGACGGGACGGTGTCCCGCCCGGTGTTCAGACGTCGGGGGTCGCGTTCTCCGACCCGGTGGCTCCGAGGAACGAGACCAGCGCGGAGGTGACGGCCTCGGGGCGCTCCCAGTGCGGGTAGTGCCCTGCCGCAGGGATGCCTCGGAGCGTCAGGTTCGGTGCCCACCGGCCGTCGTTGCGTAGCGTCGAGCGCAGCACGAAAGGATCGGCGTCGCCGTGTATCTGGAGCACGGGGACGTCGACGGGCTTGTCCATCGCCGTCATGAAGCGCCTACCGTCCGGGCGCCACTGGCTGCGGAACGCCCAGCGCTGGTACTCGAGGCTGCAGTGCGCGGCGCCGGGAATCCGGATCGCGGAACGGACCCGGGTGAGCAGTTCGGTCAACTCGCCCGCGTCGACCGATCGGTCGGAGCCCATGCGGCTCCGGACGATCCGTTCGACATCAGACCCGCCGTCTCGGGTGAGGCGCCGCTCGGGTCGCCACGGCAACTGGCAGGACAGGAACGACGGGAGGAACGCCGATCGCTGCGCACGGGTTCGCAGTACGGCTCGTTTGAGCGCGATCGGGTGCGGTGACGCAACGAGCGTGATCGACCGGACGACGCCGGGATGCAGCACGGCCGTCGCCCAGCAGACGAGTCCGCCGTCGGCGTGCCCGACCAGTGCGGCGTCCGTGTGGCCGAGGGCGCGGACCAGGCCGGCGACGTCGCTCGCCAGCGTCCATCCGTCGTATCCGCGGGGCGGCTTGTCGGTGTCTCCGTACCCGCGCAGGTCGACGGCCACGACACGGTGGCCGGTGTCGGCGAGCGCCGTCAGCTGGTGGCGCCACGTCCACCAGAAGTCCGCGAAACCGTGCAGCAGCACCACCAGTGGTGCGTCGGAGTCGCTCGGGCCCGCCTCGACAGCGTGGAATCGAATTCCGTTGGCGCGCACGTCGCGATGACGCCACGGTCCTTCGAGCCGGACGGTGGACGGGTCGGGGGCTGTCACGGTGGGGTCAGGGCGCGGTGCGGCGCGCATACTCACCCGGCGTGTAGGCGCTCGCGTCGTGGGCCGAGTCGGCCGTCGGGAGTACGGTCGCGGCCTGCCGGAGCGATTCGATCGTCTTCTCGGGTGCACGCAGTTTGCGCACGCGCAGGTAGCCGAGGAGGGCGAGCACGCCGGTGACGACGAGCATCAGCAGGAACACGATCAGGAACGCCAGCCAGCGCGGGACCCACACGTCGAGGAGTTCGGCGAGGAAGAAGAAGAAGAAAAAGGCGCTGAAGACGAGTACCGACAGCGCGAGGATGAAGAACAGTGAGCCCTGCAGGCCCTTCTTGACCTCGCTGGTCACCTCGGCCTTGGCCAGCTCGACCTCGGCGCGGACCAGCGTCGAGACCTGCGCGGTCGCGTCCTTGACCAGGTTTCCGATGCTGGCGGTGCCGGGAGCGTGTGCGTCGACGTCGGTGAGCGGGATGGACGAGATGGTGCCCGGCACCCCGTTCCCGGTCCTGCCGGTGCGGTCGCTGATGCTCACGTCGTAGCCCCTTCGTTCCTCGTGTGCGCGGGTCGATGCGGTGCGCGCCCAGGAGGACGCGCTCTGGGCGCAACAGTAGCGCCGAGGCGGACGATGAGGCAGCGAGGGAGGTCAGGCGAACCGTCGCCGCGGCCTCGTCCGGCGCGGTTCGTCCGTTGCAGTCCGGCTCCGTCGGACCGCCGAGCCGAGGACGACGGCGCCCGGCGCGATCGGCTGCGCCGTGAAGCGTGGGCCGGCATGGGGATAGCGAGTGGGTAGCGGCCGCCGGTCGTGTCGCTGCTGTTTCGCCTGGTCCAGGCCGGGTCGGAGTCTCCGACGGACCCGATGATCAGGCACGTCGAGTGCCCGTTCACCGCGCTCCGCGGCGGAATGTGACGTGGCCGATAATTTGCAAAGCGAACTTGTTTGGTGATCCAATTCCTAGTCGCTGGGCCCGACCGGTCCACATGTTGGAACAAGTTCGTGTAGGAGCCCGGCCCATGACCCAGACAGCAGACGCCGCGACCACGACGCGGGTCGGCGAAGACAACGTCGGGGTCCCGCGTCGCCGGATCGTCGTCGCCAGCATGGTGGGAACGTCCGTCGAGTTCTACGACTTCTACGCGTACGCGACCGCCGCGGTCGTCGTGTTCCCGCACCTGTTCTTCCCCAAGGGCAACGACACCACCGCGCTCCTCGCCTCGCTGGCGACCTTCGGCCTCGCGTTCGTCGCCCGGCCGCTCGGATCCATCCTCTTCGGGCACTTCGGCGATCGCATCGGCCGCAAGGCGACGCTGGTCGGTTCGCTGCTCACGATGGGTGTCGCGACCTTCCTCATCGGCCTGCTCCCGACGTACAACGCCGTCGGCATCATCGCGCCCGCCCTGCTCGCCCTGATGCGCTTCTGCCAGGGCCTCGGCCTCGGTGGTGAATGGTCCGGCGCCGCACTGCTGGCCACGGAGACCGCGAAGTCGGGGAAGCGGGCCTGGGCCGCGATGTGGCCGCAGCTCGGAGCGCCGATCGGCTTCATCATCGCCAACGGGCTCTTCCTGCTGATCACGATCTTCCTGGGCCACGACAACGCGAATCCCGACCTGAGCGGTGCGTTCCTGTCGTGGGGCTGGCGGATTCCGTTCCTGCTCAGCGCCGTGATGGTCATCCTCGGCCTGTACGTCCGACTCCGCATCGAGGAGACTCCGGTCTTCGCGCGGGCCGTCGAACGTGGCGAGAAGGTCAAGACCCCGCTGGCCACCGTGTTCAAGACCAGCTGGCGGCAGCTGATCATCGGCACCTTCGTCATGCTCGGGACGTACACGCTCTTCTACATCATGACCACGTGGGTGCTCAGCTTCGGAACAGGGAAGGCCGTCGCCGACGGAGGCACCGGTCTCGGGTTCGCCTACCGCGACTTCCTGGTGCTGCAGCTCGTCTCGGTGCTGTTCTTCGCCGGCGGCATCCCGGTCACCGGCTGGCTCGCCGACAAGTTCGGTCGCCGCTCGACACTGCTCGTGGTGACGGCCGTGATCATGGTGTTCGGGCTGTCCTTCGGCCTGTTGCTGAACGCCGACGGGATGAGCGAGGGCAGCATGCTGCTCTTCCTCGTCATCGGCATGATCCTGATGGGTTTCACCTTCGGCCCGATGAGTGCGGTGCTGCCCGAACTCTTCCCGACCAACGTCCGCTACACCGGATCCGGAATCGCCTACAACACGTCGAGCATCCTGGGCGCGGCGGTCGCGCCGTTCATCGCGACCTGGCTCGCGACCAGCCACGGCGTCGGCTGGGTCGGTGTCTACCTCTTCGTCGCGGCGGCGCTCACCTTCGTGGCGCTGCTCGTCATGCGTGAGACCAAGGACGAGTCGCTCGACGACGTGAAGTAGCCGCCCTCCGCGTATCCGAGTGCGCAGTTCTCGCCGCCTTCGAGCGGTCGGGAGCTGCGCATTCTGCGTTTCTGGAGGGCTCGGGTTCAGTGACCGAGGTGTTCGGGCGCAGGTAGCAGGATCGAGAAGCGGTCGAACGGGACCTCGTCGACGCCTGCGCCGACGGCATCGACCGTCCGGCGGGCACGGGTCCGGGATTCGGGGAGCGACTCGAACGCGTCCGACACCGCCTGCAGGAGGTGAGGTGCCACGATCACCCGGCCGAAGTGGCACATCGCGACGAGCGAGACGTCGTTCTTCAGCTCTGCCAGTCGCGCGGCGCTCGCCGTGAACGCGTCGACGTCCGAGTCGGGCTCGTGCGCGTAGATCGGTCCGGAACTCACGGTGTCCCCGGCGAACAGGATGCCGGTCTTCGTGTCGATCAGGCATATTCCGTCGGGGGTGTGGCCCGGAGTGTGCAGAACCCGCAATGCCCGACCGCCCAGGTCGAGTTCGTCGCCGTCGGTCACGGAGCCGTTTGCCGCGCGCGGCCGGATTCGC
This sequence comes from Rhodococcus gannanensis, assembly GCF_042681175.1. Lineage (NCBI taxonomy): Bacteria > Bacillati > Actinomycetota > Actinomycetes > Mycobacteriales > Nocardiaceae > Rhodococcus > Rhodococcus gannanensis. Next base: position 1,587 of record NZ_JBHUFB010000020.1, on the reverse strand, counting down.
CAGGTGTCGCCGTCGACCCCGGAGGGAAGCGGGCCCGGATCGCTGTCCGCGTCGAACAGGTGGAGGAACTCGCGGTCGATCTCGCGTACGGATGCCGCCGCCTGGAGTTGCCTGTCGTATTGGTCGAGGTAGTCGCGCAGCTCCGCCGCGGGTGGCGGTGCCGTGAGGTGGTCCGCGCCGGCGAGATGGATCAACACGTCGTCGAACTCGTGGTTGCCTCCGACATGGTCGAAGTGGTGGTGGGTGTTCACCACCGTCACGGGGAGCGGCGTGATCTCCTCGATCACCGGACGCAGCGGAACGAAGCCCATTCCGGTGTCGAGGAGCAGTGCGCGATCGGAACCGACGATCAGCCAGACCGTCACGTGCCCGGCCTCGGTGATGCTCCAGACCCCGTTCGCCACCGGAGCGATCCGATGCCACCCGCTCATGACCCTCCTCGAACGCAATCGACGTGACGCCCGCCACTTCTGTCGCTCCAGTGTGCCGGTGTGTGTCGAACCACCTGCGTGTTTCGGTGTGTGTGGGGCTGTGACCAGGCGATTTGCGTTGGGCGTCATGGACACGTAACTTTTGTCGAGTCAGAGCGACACGGACACCGACTCCGCCCCCGGGCGAGAGACACGAGGTTGTACGAAGGCGCCTGGCCAATCCAGAGGTTAGCGACAGTAGTAATACTGGCGCGCTTCGACTGCCTTAACTGATTGTGACCGACGCGGTTTTGACCGGGTCGCTGCGATGGGTTAGGCTGGAACAGTTGCCCCGGAGCGGCCGAGATGATGAATCTTGGTGGTGATGGTGTGTGCGTGTTCTTTGAGAACTCAACAGTGTGCCGATGAATGTCAGTGCCAAATTTTTTGGTACTCCGCCCCGTCTTTCGATGGGGTGGGTATGTCGATTGTCTTGCACCCGCGTGTGGGATGGTCGACGAATTTAAGCTAGTTTGAGTTTTTTTGCTAGTGATTTGACTCGATGTCTATGACTGATTAGCTGGTTTCGGCCGGCGA
>NZ_JBHUFB010000020.1:0-570 GCF_042681175.1 Rhodococcus gannanensis | reverse complement strand
CTGGAACAGTTGCCCCGGAGCGGCCGAGATGATGAATCTTGGTGGTGATGGTGTGTGCGTGTTCTTTGAGAACTCAACAGTGTGCCGATGAATGTCAGTGCCAATTTTTTTTGGTACTCCGCCCCGTCTTTCGATGGGGTGGGTATGTCGATTGTCTTGCACCCCCGTGTGGGATGGTCGACGAATTTAAGCTAGTTTGAGTTTTTTTGCTAGTGATTTGACTCGATGTCTATGACTGATTAGCTGGTTTCGCCGGCCGATCTAGAGTCTTCAACGGAGAGTTTGATCCTGGCTCAGGACGAACGCTGGCGGCGTGCTTAACACATGCAAGTCGAGCGGTAAGGCCCTTTCGGGGGTACACGAGCGGCGAACGGGTGAGTAACACGTGGGTGATCTGCCCTGCACTTCGGGATAAGCCTGGGAAACTGGGTCTAATACCGGATATGACCACATGCTGCATGGTGTGTGGTGGAAAGGTTTACTGGTGCAGGATGGGCCCGCGGCCTATCAGCTTGTTGGTGGGGTAATGGCCTACCAAGGCGACGACGGGTAGCCGACCTGAGAGGGTGA
>NZ_JBHUFB010000019.1:323972-353821 GCF_042681175.1 Rhodococcus gannanensis | reverse complement strand
ACCCTGTACGGCATCGTCCGCGACATCCAACGCGCACTTGCCATCTGGATCGGCACCTGCCCGACCTGCCACCACACCTTTCCGACCTAACAAAGTCCTACTAGCTGCCGGACTCGAGCACCGAGGAGCCGATTTCCAACGGTCCACCGACGAACACCGGTGTGAACGCGACACCGGGATCACCGGGGGCGAGCGTGTTGACGCAGACGCCGACGGCCAGGTAGATCCCCGCCGGGAGGTCGGGGGTCACATACGTCCAGGTGCGGTCCAGAGCGGTGGTGGGCGGAAGGCCCGGACCCCACGCGAGGATCGCCGGGTCGATGTCCTCGAGCGGCGGGAACGTGCCGGAGATGAGCGAGGGAAGCAGTGGGGCCGCCTTCAACGGGTCGACCAGCAGCGCCGAGCAGCCGGTGAGGGCGTGTTCGATCCCGGAGTTCGGGTCGTCCAGATCGATGGTCACCTTCGCGCCGTTGGTGGTCGCGGTGATCGTCGGCGCGGCGGGTGCGGCGCCCTGTGCGGACGCGGTGGGGGTTGCCGTCAGGGTGACCGCGACGGCGGCGACGGCCGCCCCGGACAGAGTCGTAGCCACCTTCTTCGAGCGCGTGCGTGTATTTGCCACTGCTTCGCCAGCCCTTCGGATCGGACCGGATCGGAGTGAACCGGTCGACTGATGGTGCCGCATGTCACAGCGAATTCCTGGGACCTCGGGTCGCGTCGTCGACCAGGAGTTCCGCGAGATGCACCCCGAAACGGCCCGCCAGCTGGGCGGACTGGGTGCGGCAGGAAAATCCGTCCGCGAGCAGGGTCGCGTCGGGATAACCAGCCAGAGCGGGTAGCAGGGAGTTGTCTGCGACCGCAACCGAGACGTCGTGGTGGCCGCGTTCCATACCGAAGTTCCCGGCCAGCCCGCAACATCCGGACAGCTCGTGGACCGTGGCGCCGGTCCGATCGAGCAGGGCGCGATCGGACCGGAAACCCAGTACCGCGTGCTGGTGACAGTGCGGCTGCACGACGACCTCGACGCCGGTGAGATCCGGCGGCTGCCACGTCTCACCGTCCGGCGTGGTCGCTTCGGAGAGGAACTCCGCGAGGGTTCGGGTGGCCTCCGCCACCCGACGAGCCCGCGGGTCGTCGGGGAGCAGTTCCGTGGCGTCGGAGCGAAGCACGGCGGCGCACGACGGCTCCAGGGCGACGACGGCGAGCCCCGCGTCGACGTGTGGCGCGAGCTGGTCGAGTGTCGCGGCGAGCTGCCTTCGGGCACCGTCCAGTTGGCCCGTGGTGATCCAGGTCAGTCCGCAGCAGACGCGTCGCTCGGTGACGGTGACGCGGTACCCGGCGTTCTCGAGAAGGGCGACGGCGGCACGCGCGACGTTCGGTGTGAAGCCGTCGGTGAAGGTGTCTATCCACAGCAGCACCTCGCGACCTGTGGAGCTCGGCGGTCGCCGCCGCCACCAGTGCCGGAAGGTTTCCGGGGCCAGGGGCGGCACCTGCCGGCGCGGGTCGATCCCCACGAGGCGCAGCGGGACGATCCGAGCGGCCGCATTCGCGAGTCGCGGGGCGCGGGATGCCACGGCGGTCCAGCGAGACAGCCGGCCGAGCGTGTAGTGCGTGGGTGGGCGGAGGCGGCGGCGATACCGGCGGTACAGCACCTCCGATTTGTAGGACGCCATGTCCACGCCCGCGGGGCAGTCCGCCGCGCACGCCTTGCACGACAGGCACAGGTCGAGGGAGTCGGCGAGTTCGTCGGCGGCGAACCCGCCGGTGACGAGTGTGCCGTTGATCGCCTCCTGCAGGACGCGGGCGCGTCCCCGGGTGCTGTCCTTCTCGTCGCGAGTCGCGCGGTACGACGGGCACATGACGCCGCCGGAGTCCGCTCGGCACTTCCCGATTCCGACGCAGCGGTGCGCGGCGACCGACAGGTCCCCGCGGTCGTCCGCGAAGGCGAGACCGCCGACCGGAACGACCGGGACGGCCGCCGGGACCCGCAGATCGGCGTCGATCGCCGCCGGCTCGACCACCACGCCGGGATTGAGGACCTGCGTGGGGTCGAACAGTGCCTTGAAGCCGGCGAAGGCGGACAGCGCGGCGGGGGAGTACATCAGCGGCAACAGCTCCGATCGCGCCCGACCGTCCCCGTGCTCGCCGGACATCGAACCGCCATGCGCGGCAACGAGTGTGGCCGCATCGACGAGGAACCTCCGGAACCGATCCGGTGCCCGATCGAAGGGGAAGTCGAGCCGGATGTGCACACAGCCGTCGCCGAAGTGCCCGTACAGCACGCCGTCCACTCCGTGATCGTCCATCAGCGAGTCGAAGTCGCGCAGATACCGGCCCAGCCGATGCTGGGGTACCGCTGCGTCCTCCCATCCCGGCCACGCCGGGTTGCCGGCCCTGGTCCGGCCGGACAGCCCGACACCGTCCGCCCGGATGCGCCACAGTGCAGCGGATTCCGGTCCGGTCGGTACCACCCGGGTGTCGACCGCCGACGACGACCGACAGAGGCGCGCGGCCGCGTCCAGCGCCTCCGCGGCCGTCGCGCCGGTCGTCTCGACGAACAGCCACCCGCCGCCGCGCGGCAGGTCCGGGACCGCGGCACCGCCCTTGTGTTGCCGTACGACCTCCACCAGTCGGGCGTCGATGCCCTCCACGGCGAGTGGCCGCTCCGCCGTCAGCGCGGGGACGTCGTCGGCTGCGGCGGGCATGTCGGGGTAGCCGAGGACCGCCAGCGCCGTCGCCGCGGGAATCGGGACGAGGTCGACGGTCGCGTCGAGGATCAGACCGCAGGTGCCCTCGGTGCCGACGAACGCCTTCGCGACGGAGTGCCCGCGCTCGGGCAGCAGGTGTTCGAGCGAGAAACCGGACGCCTGACGGTCGAAGCGCCCCAGTTCGGTGCGCAACGTCGCGAGGTTCGCCGTCACGAACGCGCCCAGGCCCGGTACGTCGGACAGGCTGTCGGCCAGGACGCGTTCGGTGCCGCCGCCGTCGAGGATCCGCAGCGAGCGCGCGTTGTCGGCGGTGCGTCCCCACGTCACGGCCCGCGGACCGCAGGCATTGTTGCCGAGCATGCCACCGACGGTGCACCTGTCCTGGGTGGACGGGTCGGGCCCGAACCGGAGTCCGTGCGCGGAGGCGGCGCGCTGCAACGACGACAGCACCACACCGGGCTGCACGGTGACGGTGCGGGAGTCCGGGTCGAGGTCGACTATCCGGTCGAGGTGCCGACTGAAGTCGAGGACGAGTCCGGCACCGATCGCGTTGCCCGCCACTGACGTTCCGGCGCCGCGCGCGGTCACGGGGAATCCGTGCTCACGGCCGACCGCGAGGGTCGCCGCCACGTCCTCGTCCGAACGAGGAAACACCACCGCGGCAGGCACGACCCGGTAGTTCGACGCGTCCGAGGAGTACTCGGCGCGTCGGCGGGTGTCGTCCTCGACCTCGCCGTCGAGGCATCCACGCAAGTGCGCGACGGCGGCCGACTCGTTGGTACCGGACACCCGACCGAGTCTAGGACGTGCCGCCCGGCAGCCGTCCCGAACCGACGTGGAGAACCCTGGGGTAACAACCTCCCCGTCTGGCTGAAGGCGGCCTTCGGTTCGATCACCGAGATCGATGCCACCTTCAGCCCGACGGGGAGCGGTCGATCAGTGGCCGTGTGCGCCGGACACGCCGCTGATCTCGTTGGGTGCGTTGTCGAGGGTGACCTCGGCCTCGACCTCACCCGAGTCGGCGTTCAGCTTGAACACCTTCCGCGTCGCGGGATCGGTGACGTAGACGTCGTGGTCGCGCACGAACAGTGCAGGACGCGCCTCCTGCCAGTCCATCGGTTCCTGCCACTCGCCGACGACCTGCCACGAGTTCTCGATCGCGCCGGTGGCCGGGTCGACGACGTGGAGCTTGCCGTCGGTTCCGAGGATGAGGGCGTCCCCGTGCGGGCCGCGCCCGAGGGAGCGGAAGCTGTAGCTGACACCCTCGGGCATCGGGACGACGGTGATCTTCTCCGCGACCGTGTCGATCAGGGCGAACTGCTCCGGGAACTCACGCTCGGCGTCCGGGTCGACCTTGTAGTCGGAGAGGAGGACGGTCGACTCCGGGCTGCCCGCCACGGTGCCGATCTTCGCGAACGGCGCCGCGCCGGGGACCTTCACCCAGGCACCGTTCTTGAACAGCAGTGCGCCGTCCTTGCAGCCGAGTGCGAGGATCTCGCCCTGCGCGACGGCCTCGCCGTGGACGCCCTCGCAGCTCTCGTTGCGCGCGATCTCGGCGAAGTCCGCGTCGAGTGCCATTGCCCCGGGACGCTTCTCCTCGTTGCCGAGGGTGGTGACCATCGTGCCGTCCTCGAGGACGACGGAGACGCCGTGGTGCGGTTCGGCGGCGGTGTAGGTCACGGCCTCGGCGGCGAGGTCGTCCGAGTCGAGGATGCTGGTCACGCCGGTGCCGTCCATGTACAGCACCGTCTTGTCGGCGTGAACGACGACGTGGCCCGGCTTCGGGCCGTCGTACTTGATGTCCGTCATCGCGCCGGCCGCTGCATCGAGGAACTGGAATCCGGCCTCGGTGGACACTGCGACGTGGGTGTCGTCGCCGGCCGGGTTGACGCGGTTGAAGCCGTCCAGGGAGACGGTCTCCTTCACTTCGAGGGTTTCGCCGTCGAGGATGTGGATTCCGCCGTCGAAGGTCACGGTGACAGGCTCGTTGATGGCCTCGGTGGTGTCCTGCGCGTCGCTCTCGGACGAGCATGCCGCCAATGAGAGGGCTGCGGCCGCGGCGACCGCGAGTGCGGTCACCCTGGTTCGTTTGTTCATGTGTGACGCTCCGTTTCTCGAGATGGGTGGAACTGTGAAGTCAGCTGCCCTGCGGCGTCAGACCGTCGCTGATCTGGGTTGCGTTGGAACGCATCATGTTCAGGTAGGTGCCGGCCTCCGATCCCGGTTCGCCCAGGGATTCGGTGTACAGGCTGCGGATGTCGACATCGGTGCCGGTGGTGTCGGCGACGACCTGCGCCAGCCGGTCCGGCTGCGAGGAGTCCGCGAAGATCGTGTGGATTCCGTTCGACTTCACGGCACCGACAAGTGACGCCAGATCCGATGCACTCGGTGACGCCAGGGTGGTCCCGCTCGGAATCACGGTGCCGACCACGGTGAACCCGTACTTCTCGGCGAGGTAGGCGAACACGTGGTGGTTGGTGATGAGCTTCCGCTGAGCCGGTGGGATCGCCGCGAACTTCCCCGTCATCTCCTGATCCAGTTCCTCGAGGTCGGCCCGGTATGCGGCGGCGTTGTCGCGCACGGCCTGCTCATCGACGCCTGGCACGTGCTCGACCACCTCGTCGGCGATCAGGTCGACGGCCAGCGCCATCCGGGTCGGGTCGGTCCAGAAGTGCGGGTCGTCCTTACCTGCCGTGCCGCCCTCCGAGTAGGCGATCGGGTTCACCGCGGAACCCACCTCGACGACCGGCACGCCCTCCGCCTCGGCGGAATCCACGTGGTGCAGCAGACCCTCTTCGAGGCCGAGACCGTTGAACACCACCAGGTCAGCGGTGTGCATGGAGTTGGATTCCTGCGCCGAGATTCCGAACGAGTGCGGATCGGAGTTCGGCTTCATCAGTGTGGTGACCTCGGCCTGGTCGCCGACGATCTCCCGCACGACGTCACCGAGGATGTTGGTGGTCACGACGATCTGCGCCACGTCGTCGCTGTTCGCGCAGCCGGTCAGCGCGACGGCGCCGACGGCGAGCGCCGACAGGGTTGCGAGGACACGGGTTCTCATCGTCCGACCTCCACGATCAGATCGGGACGGGCGTCGGTCTCGAAGGTCCGTGCGACCCGCAGGTTGTCGTCGTAGTCGATCTCGGAGACGGTCGACGAGGCCGGATCCGTGATGTAGGCGCGCGCGGTGTCGATCAGTACCGGGCTGGTGGTTCCGGCCGGAACGATCGGTGATTCCGCAAGCGGCGCACCGCCGTTGAGCGCCGAGACCCGGAGAGTGCCAGCCTCGTCGAGGCTGATCACGGAAGCACCGTTCGCGGGCGAGCTCGCCGACACCACCGGCGCGGGCGAGGGCACGTGGGTGACGATTTCCTCGGAGGTGTTCACGTTCCACACTCCGTTTCCGGCGACGGATGCGGCCTCGTTGCTGCGCGGGCGGTACCCGAACTCGCGCGCTCGGTCCCCAGCGGTGGGATACGGAAGGAGGACGTCGTGGTCGGCGCCCGCCTTCTGCTTCACGACGAGCACACCGTCGTCGCAGCCGACGGCGACGGCACCGCGCAGGATCGCCCAGCCCTCGGGTGCGGCGCAGGCGGCACCGATCGGGCGGACTTCTGCTCCGGTCGCGTCGACCAGGGACATACCCGTCGCGCCTGCCAGCAGGAGGTTGCCCCGGTAGGGCACCGCGAAGGGAACCGGGCCGGACGATTCGAGTTCACCGGTGACGGTGACGCGGCCGGATTCGAATGCCTTGCGGTCCAGCAGCGTCACCGTGCCGTCCGTCGTGCCGATCGCGGTGTGGCCCTCGTTGCCGATGACGCTCTTCACGGGTGCGTCGAGGGTGATCGTGCCGACCGAGGTGGCGGGCGCACGGTAGTAGTGGACGTGGTCGGTGTGGTCGACGGTCCACACCCCGGTGTCGACGATCTCGACGGTGCGGTCGCCGTCGCCGATGTAGGCGAACCGCCCGTCCTCGGTGAGCGTCTGCGCCGTGACCTCGAGGTCGACGGTGCCGGTGGTCTCACCGGCGAGGTCGAGGATCGACAGCTCTGTCGAACCCTTCTCGGCGTACGCGAGACCGACCTGCGGTTCCGCCGCTTCGCTCGCCCCTTCGACGAAGCCGTGCGGGGACTCCGCGGCCTTCGGGGTTTCCGATCCGGTCGGGGTGTCGGAGCAGGCTGCCAGAGCGAAGGCGAGACCGATTCCGAGGGCTGCTCCCGCCAGGCGGGACGTGCGCGAACTGAGATACATCTGTGTCTTCCTGTGCAATCTGATCTACGAACTGAATTCCGTGACGGGTCTTTTCGCCGATCGACGCTCGACGAACTGAACCACTCCGGCGAGGGCGAAGAAGGTCGCGACCGCGGTCGCGGCGATGGACGCGCCTGCCGCGGTTCCCGCGTTCCAGGACACGAGAACCCCGACGACGGTGGAGAAGCTGCCGATTGCGAACGCCACCGCCATCACGGTGGGGATCCGCCGTGCCACGAGCAGTGCACCGGCCGACGGCGCGATCAGCATTCCGAACGACAGCAGGGTCCCGACCACGTGAAACGAGACCGCGATGGTGATGGTCAGCAGGGTGAGCATCGCGACGTTGGCCAGGTCGGGGCGCAGCCCGAGGGTCTGTGCCTTGCGAGGGTCGAAGCTCAGCACCAGGAACGGCCGGTACAGGGGGACGGACACCAACGCGACGAACGCCAGCGCGCCCAGGAGCAGGCCGAGGTCCTCGGGCCTGATGGCGAGGACGTCACCGAACAGGAAGGCGGTCAGGTCCGTCGCGAAGGATTGGGAGTGTGACACGAGGATGACACCGATCGAGAGCATGCCGACGAACAGCAGGCCGATGCTGGTGTCCTGACCGAATCGCTTGTTCCTGCGTAGTGCGTTGACGCCCAACGCCATTGCGAAGGCGCTCACTGCCGCACCGAGCACCAGGCTACCTCCGAGGAGCGCGGCGATCGCGACGCCGGGAAGCATGCCGTGGCTCATCGCCTCACCGAGAAACGTCATCCCGCGGACGATCACCCACACCCCGACGAGGGCGCTCACCGCCGACAGCAGCACGCCCCCGATGACCGCCCGCCTGACGAAGGGCACGGTGAACGGTTCGAGGAGGTCGATCGACATGATCGACACCCTAAACGGTAACGGGAATCATTTCCAAGTTAGGATGGGTGCCGCCACAGCCGCAGTACGACCGAGGAGAGGGCGACGTGAATGGACAACCGGTGATCTCGATGCGGGGTGTCACCTACCGATACGGCAGCTGCGTAGCCCTCGATGACGTCTCGCTCACGATCGAATCGGGCACGCTCGTGGCCCTTGTCGGTGGCAACGGTTCCGGCAAGAGCACGTTGCTCGGGATCCTCGCGGACCTACTGGAGCCGGCACTGGGATCGGTCGAGTGCCGGACCCGGCGCAGGCCGGCGATCGTGTTCCAGCGGCCGAAATCCTCCGACGAGCTACCGCTGACGGTGTGTGAATGTGTGTCGATCGGCCGGTACGGACCGCGGCGACTCTTCCGGCGACTGGGCGGCGCGGACCGCCGAATCGTGACGGACCTGATGGAACGTCTCGAGATCGACCATCTCGCGGGTCGGCAGTTCCGCGACCTCTCCGGAGGTCAGCAACAGCGGACACTGCTCGCGCAGGGCCTCGCGCAGCAGTCCGACCTGCTGCTTCTCGACGAGCCGACCTCGGCGCTCGACGTCGCGGGGCAGGCCATCGTCGACGAGGTGCTGCGGGAGGCGACCGCAGCGGGCACCACGGTGGTGCACGCCACCCACCGCCTCGAGGACGCCGTCCGCAGCGATCAGTCCGTCGAACTCGCTGCCGGCCGGGTGGTACACGTCTCCACCCGCACGGATGCCGCGCGAACGGCGACGAGACCCCTGCAGAAGTGACACCCTCCGCATCATCTGAGCGTGGCAGTCGGGCTGTCTGAGCCGCGTCTCGCCACCTGCGCCCGACTGCTCAGCGGTGCAGTCGGGCGCGGAGCGCGTCGAGCAGGTCGCCGCCGCCACGCGCGCCGCGAGGGCCGTTCGCCTCCGGTGCGGTCATCCTGCCTGCGTCGGAACGGGTCCACTCGCGCACCGCCCAGCGCTCGGCGATCGCCCACCGCCCGTCCCGGCGCTCCATCAGGTCCACGAACCGGGCCCCGCTGGTGAAGTCGCCGCGGCTCGGGTGTCCCCAGTGCACGTTCGTGGCGTACGCCTCGCTGATCGCGACGTCCCCGAACAACTCCACGAGGTGGTTGCCGAGGAAGTGCAGGGTGCCGCCGAGCAACTCGAGCTTCGGTCCCACCCAGGCGATGTACTCGTCGACGGTGCCGTCGAAGCCGGTGTGGTGATCGACGGCGTCCGGGTGGTAGCAGCTGCGCACCAGGTCCAGGTCGAGTCGGTCGATGCCGCGGCAGTACCGCAGCACCACCTCGTGGATCTCCTGCTTGGCGAGTAGATCCCGCACCTCGGGCAGGTTCGGGGAGTGCGTCGCGGTCACTGTGCCTCCTTCTTCAGCCCGACCATCCAGTCCACCAGTGCGGGCACCTTGGCGGCGGTCACACCGAACACGGCGGGACGGAAGACGACGACGGTGGCGCCTGCGATGCCATTGCAGGGCCTTCCCCGCGGTCGCGTCCAGGTCGACCGCGCCTCCGGCGTCGCCAGGAGCACGGGCGGGCGGAGCGTCGCGACGAGCACCGACACACCGAGCCGCGCCCGTCGGGTGACGGCCGCGACCGCCGACAGCAACGAGACCGGCTCGTACCACGGTGTGTCGAGCGCGAACGGAAAACTGTGCACCGCAACGCGTTCGGCGTCGAACCCGAGATGGTCCCCGGTGGAGAGCAGGTCGACGCCCGCGTCGTCGGCCAGGGCGGCCAGTTCGAGGACCTTCCGGACCTCGCCTCCGTAGAGGTTCTCGGCTTCGAGCAGATTGAGGCCGACCTGCACCCGAACTCCTTCAGTCCCCGCGCATCGCCCGTCGCGCGTGCGCGCTCATGTCACCGGTGTGGTCCATGCAGAACAACCGCTGGGCGAATCGCCACCGACCGTCCATGCGCTCGAACCGGTCGAAGTAGCGGCCCGTCAGGATCGGCTGCAACGGCAGGTCGTCCGTGCCCTGCAGCACCGTCACGTACGACACCGCGCTCGCGGAGGCGTTGTCGTCGGCGACGGTGACCAGGATGTTCGTGGTGACGTGCTTGGTTCGCGGCGACGGCGGATCGCCGTACATCGCGATGAACGACTCGTTGGCCTGCCGGACCGCGGCGGCATCCCGATCGACGACGCCGCCGACCGGGACGCCGTCACCGTCACACAGTCCGTAGACGGCGTCGGCGAACAGTGCGGCGACCGCGCCCAGTTCACCGCGGTCGATGAGGTGCGAGTACGAGACGACGAGGTCCCGGACCGCCTCCGTCGCGGCGAGGCGGTCCACCGTCCACTGCAGGTCCATCGACGTCAGAACGTGATCTGTCCGCGCGACACCTTGCCGGTCGCGTTGCGCGGCAACGGTTCCGTCGTCAGGCGCCAGCGGGTCGGCACCTTGAAGTAGGAGAGCCGCTCGGCCGCGAACGCCCGCAGCTCCTCCTCCGACACGGTGGCGCCCGCGCGGACGACGACGATCGCCGCGACCTCCTGGCCCAGATCCTCGTGCGCCTCACCGACGACGACGCACTCGACGACATCGGTGTGCTCGTCGAGGCACTGCTCGATCTCGGTCGGGTAGATGTTCTCGCCGCCGCGCAGGATCAGGTCGGAACGCCGACCCGTCAGCCGCAGCCGGCCGTCGTCGACGCGGCCGAAGTCGCCGGTGTGCAGCCAGCCGTCGCGGATCGAGGAGGCGGTCGCCTCCGGGTTGTCCCAGTAGCCGAGCATGACGTACGGGCTGCGGACGCAGACCTCGCCTTCGTCGCCGTCGGCGACGGGCTCGCCGAACGGGTCGCGGATCTCCATCGCGACACCGAAGATCGGCCTGCCGAGGGTGCCCGGGAACATCTGGACGTCCATCGGGCTGGCGACGGCGATGCCGGTGCTGCACTCGGTGAGGCCGTAGCTGTCGACCAGGGAGTCCTTCGCGAACGGCACCTCGTCCCGGAGTCGCTGCTTGAACGCCACCGACGACGGCGCCGATGCCAGCGCGAACGCCGTCAGCGAGGACGTGTCGTACTTGCGGACGTTGCCGTGCTCGATCAGCCGGGCCGCCATCGTCGGGACCGCACCCCAGTTGGTGACCTTCTCCCGCTCGACCAGAGCGAGGACCCGGTCGACGTCGAATGCGCCCTCGAACAGGACCACGGCGCTGCCGGTGGCCAGGCGCGGAACCACGAGGTTGTGCAGGCTCGCGATGTGGAACAGCGGCGAGGTGAGCAGGTAGCGCAGGTCGCTGGGCCGCGCCGGGTCGTACTCGCGGCCCGCGAAGGCGTCGAGCAGTGCGTCGTTGTACCGGTGGTAGTCCACGACGGCGAGCAGGTTCCGCTGCGAATGCAGCGCACCCTTCGGCTTGCCGCTGGTTCCGCTGGTGAACAGGATGACCGCGGGGTCGTCCTCGGAGACGTCGGCGGTCGGCAGTTCGGCACCGCGGTGCGCCTCGATCAGCCGAGGCACGTCCTCCTCCATCGTCAGGACCGGGACGTCGACGTCCGTCTGTGCGAGGACGGCGGCACGCTTCGCGTCCGCGATCAGCACGCGCGGCGTGGTCAGGCCGACGCCGTGCTCGATCTCGCGCGGCACCCACCAGCCGTTCAGACCGACCGCGATCGCACCGAGCGACTGCGTCGCCCAGAACGCGACAACCCACTCGATCGTGTTGGCGGCGAGGATCCCGACCCGGTCCCCGACCCCGACGCCGTGCTCATCGGCCAGTGCCTGCGCCAGCGCGGCCACCGCGTCGGCGTGCTCGGTGAACGACATGCGCCGCGTCTCGGTGACCAGGTAGTCGCGGTCGCCGTACGCGCGGGAGGCGGTGAGCAGTTCGTGGACGGCGTGATTGCGGTGCCGCATCACCGGCATCTGTGCGCCGCGGACGTCTTCCTCGACCAGTTCGAAGGGTGCGTTCGGGCCGGTCAGCCGGCCGACGACGGCGGCGAGGTATGCCTGCGGGTCGGTGGAGGTGGTCATGCGGTGTGTGGCCTTTCTCACGTCCTCGGAATGCACGAAGGATCACACGCCGGACGGGGTACAGGGAAGGGACTTCCACTGACCGGGACTCCACGGAGGTTCCCGAACCGGCCGTCGTTAGCTTCGGGTCAACGCTGTATCGGGTGGCACCGAGCGAACTCGGGCAAACGGCCCGACAGGCGACCGGGTGCCCTCTACCGTGGCATTCGCGTGTGTCGAGTGCGCCGCAGCGATTGACGTCGAAGGAGTGGAATGGAACGCGCGACGATCGCCGAGATGCTGCTCGACCGGCTGGGTGACCAGCAGCTCGGCACCCGGACCCGGGACCGGGACTGGACATGGGACGAGACGGTCCGGGAGAGCGCTGCCCGGGGCGAGCTGGCCCGGACCCTGCGCGGCGACGGGCCGTTCCACATCGGGGTGCTGCTCGAGAACGTCCCGGAGTTCCTGTTCTGGCTCGGCGGCGCCGCCCTGTCGGGCGCGACGATCGTCGGTATCAACCCGACCCGTCGCGGCGCTGAGCTCGAAGCGGAGATCCGGTACGTCGACTGCCAGCTCATCGTCACCGACGCGGACGGCATGGCGACGCTCAAGGGCCTCGACCTCGGGCTGACCGACGACCGCTTCGTCCTCGTCGACGCCCCCGACTACGCAGCGCGGATCGACGCGCATCGAGTCGAGCCCGCCGCGGACCCGGCAGTCGACGAGAACAGCCTGTTCCTGCTGCTGTTCACGTCCGGCACCACCGGCACGTCGAAGGCCGTCCGGTGCAGCCAGGGCCGGCTCGCGCGACTCGCGTACGCGAACACCGCCAAGTACGGGCACGTCCCCGGCGACGTCGACTACTGCTGCATGCCGCTCTTCCACGGCAACGCGCTGATGGCGCTGTGGGCGCCGGCCCTCGCCAACGGGGCGACCGTCTGCCTTCCCGCGGCTCGGAAGTTCTCGGCATCCGGGTTCCTGCCCGACGTCCGGTACTTCGGCGCCACCTTCTTCACGTACGTCGGCAAGGCGCTGTCCTACCTGATGGCGACGCCCGAGCAGGCCGACGACATCGACAACACCCTGGTGCGCGGCTTCGGAACCGAGGCGTCCCCCGAGGACAAGGCGGAGTTCGTGCGGCGCTTCGGCGCCGAACTCTTCGAGGGTTACGGCTCGTCCGAGGGCGCCGGGTCGGTGCGGCTCGACCCCGCGGCCCCCGAGGGAGCACTGGGCCGTCCGGCGCACGACGAGATCGCGGTCGTCAACCCGGACACGCTGGTCGAGTGCGAGCGGGCCCGGCTCGACGAGCACGGCCGCGTCCTCAACCCCGACGAGGCGATCGGCGAGATGATCGACCGCGGCGGCGCCAAGCGGTTCGAGGGCTACTACAAGAACGAGCAGGCGGTCGCGGACCGCATCAAGCACGGCTGGTACTGGACCGGCGACCTCGGCTACGTCGACGAGGCCGGTTTCATCTACTTCGCCGGACGCAAGGGCGACTGGATCCGCGTGGACGGGGAGAACACGTCCGCGCTGATGATCGAACGGATCCTGCGCAGGCACCCGAAGGTGATCGCCACCGGCGTGTACGCAATCCCGGACCCGAAGTCCGGCGACCAGGTGATGGCCGCGATCGAGGTGTCGGACCAGACGGACTTCGACCCGGAGGAGTTCGCGTCGTTCCTCGCCGGCCAGGACGACCTCGGCACCAAGGCCGCACCCCGATTCGTCAGGGTGTCAACGGATCTCCCGGTCACCGGATCCAACAAGGTGCTCAAGCGTGAACTGCAGTCGCAGTTGTGGCGGTGCGACGAACCGGTGTACCGCTGGGAGGGAAGAGGACTCCCGCAGTACGTGTCGATGTCCGACGATGACAAGCGTGAACTGGAAGCGCAATTCTCGGCATCGGGCCGGACGCGGTTCCTCGGTGTCTGACGTGACCGAACCGGCCGTGACCGAGTCGGCAGGGCCGAGTGGCCGTCCGGTCGCATTCGTGACCGGTGCGAGCCGGGGAATCGGACGGGAGGTCGCACTCGCGTTCGCCCGCAAGGGATTCGACGTCGTCATCACCGCGCGCACGGTGCGGGAGGGTGACGGACGGGTCGCGCCCCGCACCCACGGTGCCGACATTCCGGTGCCCGGCAGCCTCGACACCACCGCCGCCGAGATCCGGGCGCTCGGGGTGGACGCGCTCGCCGTCCCCATGGACCTGCTCGACGGCGCGTCGGTGCTCGCCGCCGCCGACCGGGTACTCGCCGACTGGGGCCGCGTCGACGTGCTCGTCAACAACGCGTACGCCCAGACCGCGGGCAACATGGACCGGCTGCTCGACGTCGACCTGGCCGACGCCACCGTGATGATGAAGGGCAACTACCTCCACCAGCTCGCTCTCGTCCAGCGGGTCCTGCCCGCGATGGTCGCGAAGGGCGGCGGTGTGCTGGTGAACCTGGTGTCGGGATCGGCGACCACGGACCCGCCCGCGCCTCCCGGTGAAGGTGGCTGGGGACTGTCCTACGCGGCGTCCAAGGCGGCGTTCGGTCGACTGGCGGGCGCCGTGAACGCGGAGTTCCGGCACCTCGGGGTGCGCGCGTTCAACCTCAGCCCCGGCTTCGTCGTCACCGAATCGGGCGCGGCGCGGGGCGGGACCGGCGCCATCGCCGACAAGGGATTCGACCCGGTCCCCGCCACCGTGCCCGCCGAGGCGGCGGTGTGGCTCGCGACCGATCCGGGCGCCGACCGGTACCTCGGCAAGGTGGTGTGGGCTCCGACGCTGCTCGACAGCGCGGCCTGACGGAACGAGATGTTCGGCAACGAGGAGGGTGTGCAGTGAAGCTCGGTGTGGTGATGCCGGTCGAGCTCGGTATGGCGGGCGACCCGGAGCAGGTGCTGCGGTTCGCGCGGGCGGCGGAGTCGCTGGGCTTCGACGAGATCTCGGCGGTCGAGCACGCGGTGGTGATCGCGGACACGGCCAGCGAGTACCCCTACTCGCCGACCGGCAAGTCGCACCTGCCCGACGACTGCCCGCTGCCGGACCCGCTGGAGTTGCTCTCGTTCGTCGCGGGCGCGACCACGACGCTGGGCCTCGCGACCGGTGTCCTGGTCGCGCCGAACCACAACCCGGTGGTGCTGGCGAAACGACTGGCGACACTCGACGTGCTGTCCGGTGGCCGGACCCGGATCTGCCTCGGCGTCGGGTGGATGCATGAGGAGATCGAGGCCTGCGGTGGAGACTTCCGCCGCCGCGGCCGATCCACCGACGAGGCGATCGCCGTCATGCGTGCACTGTGGGCAGGTGGTCCGGAGGGTGTCGACTTCGAGGGCGAGTTCACCCGGATCGCCGGAGCCTTCTCGTTCCCCAAGCCGGCCCGGCCGGATGGCGTCCCGCTGTACATCGGCGGTCACAGCGCGGCCGCCGCGACGCGGGCGGGACGGCTCGGTGACGGCTTCCAGCCGCTCGGTCTCGCGGGCGACGACCTGGCCGGCGCCATCGCGACGATGCGCGGTGCCGCCTCGGACGCGGGCCGCGATCCGGCGGAGGTCGCGCTGGTCCTCGGCGCGACCCTGCCGCGGATGAACGCGGAGAAGGCCGACTGGGCGGCCGCGCTCGGGGCCGACCGGATCCTGCTGTCCGCGTCCCGCCGGGCCACGACGCTCGATGCCGTCCTCGACGAGATGGCCGGCTGCGCGGAACTGATGAATTTGGCCTGAGCCGCCCCTGCCCGCACTGTTGAATGGGAGTTCGGTCGCTGGTTTCCCTCGGGAAGCCGGTCGCCGAACTCCCATTTTCGTCTTCGTGGCGGCGAATTCTGGTTATCTGAACGCCCCTCGTCCGCCTTGCTCGAGGCTTCTGCCGGTGACAGCATAAAACCAGCTAGAGCGAAGTATCTGCGCATCGTGCACCGAGGCGTTGCCGGTTCGTCGTTGACGCTCAACCCGTGCGAAGCTAGATTAACTTCCGCGGTCGCGGCACCGAGGCCGATCCGCTCGAGCGTGGGGAGTGCAGATGGATTTGGCGTGGTCCGCGGACGACGCGGCGTTCCGTGACGAGGTCGTGGCGTTTCTCGACGAGAAGCTGACGCCCGAGCTGCGGCAGTCCGGCCGACTGATGACGAGTGTGTACTCGGATCACGAGGCGAGCATGGAGTGGCAGCGCATCCTGCACGAGCGCGGCTGGGCCGCACCGGCATGGCCGGTCGAGCACGGCGGCTGCGACTGGAGCCTCACCCAGCACTACATCTTCAGCCGCGAATCCACCCTCGCGGGCGCCCCGTCGCTCTCGCCGATGGGCATCCGGATGGTCTCGCACGCCATCGTCGCGTTCGGCACCCAGGAGCAGAAGGACTTCTTCCTGCCCGGCATCCTGACCGGCGACGTGTTCTTCTGCCAGGGCTACTCCGAGCCCGAGGCCGGATCGGACCTCGCGTCGCTGTCGATGGCCGCGGTCGACGACGGCGACGACCTGATCTGCACCGGCAGCAAGATCTGGACCACCCACGCCACCGAGGCGAACTGGATGTTCTGCCTCGTCCGCACCACGAAGTCCGAGAAGAAGCAGAACGGCATCACCTTCCTGCTGATCGACATGAACTCCCCAGGCATCGAGATCCGCCCGCTCGTCATGTCGTCCGGCGAGGAGGTGCAGAACCAGGTCTTCTTCGACCAGGTCCGCGTCCCCAAGTCGAACGTCATCGGCAAGATCGACGAGGGCTGGACCGTCGCCAAGTACCTGCTCCTGTTCGAGCGAGGTGGCGGAGCAGCCGCACCCGGGCTGCAGGTCATGGCGGAGTCCGTCGCCGAGGCCGCCAAGCATCAGCCCGGACCGAACGGCCGCCCCCTCATCGAGGACCCGGCCTTCGCGGCGAAGCTCGCCGAGGCCCGCATCCGGACCAAGGTTCTCGAGGTGCTCGAGTTCCGGACCCTGTCCGCCGGTGTGGACGTGAACGGTGCCGCGTCGTCGATGCTCAAGGTGCTCGGCACCGAACTCAGCCAGCGCATCACCGAGATCGCCCTCGAGGCGGCCGGTCCGCGCGGTCGGGTGTACCAGCCGCACGCCACCGCCCCCGGCGGCCCGATCGCCGACTTCGTCGAACCCGACGGCGGCTACGTCAGTGGCGAGCCGTGGCAGGCCGTCGCACCCCTGCGGTACCTCAACGATCGGGCCGGCTCGATCTACGCCGGTAGCAATGAGATTCAGCGGAACATTCTCGCCAAAGCAGCATTGGGGCTCTGATGGACTTCTCCCTGACCAAAGAACAGGAACTTCTCCGCGACGGCCTGGCCAAGTTCCTCGCCGCCCGCTACACCCTCGAGGAGAGCCGCGCCGCTGCAAAGACCGGCATCGGCTGGCAGCCGGAGATCTGGCGTAGCTTCGCCGAGGAACTCGGCATCCTCGGGGCCACCCTCCCCGAGGAGGATGGCGGACTCGGCGGCGGCGCGGTCGAACTGATGGTCGTGACCGAGGAACTCGGCCAGGCGCTGGTCGTCGAACCGTTCGTCGACACCGTCGTGATCGGCACCGGTCTGCTGCGCCGCGCAGGCGGAGAGCGTGCCGCCGCCGTCATCGGCGACATCGTCGAGGGCAACGCCATCACCGCGTTCGCTGCACTGGAGGCCACCTCCGGCGACGACTACGCCAACGTGACGACCACCGCCCGCCGCGACGGCGACGAGTGGGTTCTCGACGGCGGCAAGATCGTCGTCACCAGCGCACCGCTGGCGAGTCACCTGCTCGTCACCGCCCGCACGTCCGGCGAACAGCGGGACCGTGAGGGGGTCTCGCTGTTCGTCGTGACTCTCGACCCGCACAACCCGCCCGCCGGACTGGAGAGCCACAGCTACCGCACGGTCGACGACCGTCAGGCCGCGGACCTCACGTTCACGGGCCTGCGGCTCCCGGCCGACGCACTGCTCGGCGCCCCGGGCGGTGCACTCCCGTCCATCGAGTACGCCGTCGACGAGGCGACGGCCGCGATCGCGTCCGAGGCCGTCGGTCTGATGCGCAAGGTGCTCGCCGACACCGTCGAATACGCCAAGCAGCGCAAGCAGTTCGGGCAGACCATCGGCACCTTCCAGGTGCTGCAGCACCGCATGGTCGACATGTACATGGAGGTCGAGCAGTCCGTCGCCGCCGTGTACCTGGCGATCCTCAACCTCGACGCCGACCCCGTCGAGCGGGCGCTCTGCGTCTCCGCGGCCAAGGCGACCATCGCGCGCGCCGCCCGGTACGTCGGGCAGAACGCGGTCCAGCTGCACGGCGGCATGGGCATGACCGAGGAACTCGCCATCGGCCACTACTTCCGTCGACTGACGGTGATCGAGCACGAGTTCGGCTCTGCAGACCAGCACATCGCACGGTTCGCGGCGCTCACCGCGAGCCGGTAGTACCCCGGCGGGGAGTGCTCGCCCCGCATCAGGGAACTCGTGTATCCGGGGGTCGTCGGGTGCGCCACGCGGCGACGGTGGCGTCGGCGTCCACCTTGTGGACGGGCACGACCGGTGCGCTCGGTGCCCGGAGGTAGTCGGCGATGCGACGGTTCAGGTCCGCGACGAGCTCGCGGACGTCGGGTTCGGTGGGCAGGTCGGCGACGGTCGCGGGGAGGCGCTCGATCTCGCGTCGCAGTTGCAGCGACGGCGGCAGCAGCGCCTCGGTGGACAGGCCCTCGGCCGCGAGTTTGCGCTTGACCCACCACAATTCGTCACCGTCGGCGACGTGGGGGAGGGGTTTGCCCGCGCCCGGCAGGTCGTCGAAGTCGCCGCGCTCCTGAGCGAGCCGGATCTGCCGTTCGACCCACGACTCGAACGGGACGTCCCACGGTTTCCGCTCCGTCATCGCTCCAGTGTGCGCGCGTCAGGTGTGCTCGGACACCAGCACCGCGCGTGTGCCGGGTTCGAGTGCCTGGAAGATGTGGGCGACGTCGCCGGGGTAGGCGATGTAGTCGCCGGGACCGAGTTCCACCGGATCCTCGCGGAGCCCGACGAGGGCGCGGCCGGCGCTGACGATCACGTGCTCGACGACGCCCGGCAGGTGCGGCTCCGATTCGCGCGGCGGCCCGGGCTCGACGTCGAGGCGGTAGATGTCGCGGCGCGCGTTGGGCGGGCACGAGGCGACGAGGGTGACCTGGTAGTCGGTGCGTTCGGAGTACAGCACCGGGCCCTCGCCGGCGCGGATCACCTGGACGCGCGGCCGGGGCGGATCGACGAGCTGTGCGAACTGGATGTCGAGTGCGACGCTCAGCGCCCACAGGGTTTCCACGCTCGGGTTCCCGGTTCCCGCTTCGAGCTGCGACAACGTGGACTTGGCAATACCGGCTCGGCGGGCGACCTCGGTGAGGGACAGTCCGGAGCGGTCGCGTTCCCGCCGCAGCGACGATGCGATGACGTCGAGGGGTGCCTTGCTGCCGTCCGCTGCCATGCGTTCACTGTATCGGGTGATTCGTTCGCCTTGACGAACGAAGGGTGGAACGTTCACTATAAAGATCATGCGTTCGGTGTGGCGAACAATTGATGGCGGACTCCGCAGGGACATCGCACTGGTGTCCCTCGCGGACGGACTCGTCGGCATCTCGTACGGCGCGATCGCCGTCGGACTGGGCTTCGCGCCCTGGGTGCCGGTGCTGATGTCCGTCGTCGTCCTCGCCGGCGCGTCCGAGTTCCTGTTCGTCGGCATCGTCGCCGCAGGGGGAAGTCTGCTGGCCGCGCTCGCGGGCGGTCTGATCGTCAACGCCCGGCACCTCCCGTTCGGACTCGCGGTCGGTGACACCGCCGGGCGCGGCTGGCGGCGTGGGCTCGGTGCGCACCTGCTCAACGACGAGAGCACCGTCTTCGCCCTGGGGCAGCGCGATCCGGACCGCAGGCGCGCCGTGTTCTGGCTCAGCGGAATCGGGATCGGCATCTGCTGGCCCCTCGGCGCCCTGATCGGCGCGACCGTGGGCAGCTTCATCGACGACATCGACGCCTTCGGACTCGACGCCATGTTCCCGGCCGTGCTGCTCGCGCTGGTTGTTCCCGCCCTCCGGGACCGCGCGACCGCGTCGGTGGCACTGGTCGGCGCGGCGATCGCACTCGCGGCCACCCCGTTCCTTCCGACCGGCATCCCGGTCCTGCTTGCACTGGTCGCGCTGGTCGCGTTGATCTGGATCAAGCCCGGACGCACCGAAGCGGTGCCCGCATGACCGCGACCCTGCCGCTGGTGGCGGCGGTCCTCGTGCTCGCCGCAGGCACCTTCGCCTTCCGCTTCGCGGGCCCGGCTCTCCGTGCGCGCGGCGCCGTCCCGGAACGACTCGAAACCGTGCTCGCGATCGGCGCGATCGTGCTGTTGGTCGCGGTCGCGGTGACGGGCGCGGTCACCGAGGACGGCGGCGCCGCCGGCATCGCCCGCCCCGCAGGTGTGCTGATCGGAGGTGTCCTCGCCTGGCGGAAGGCGCCGTTCGTCGTCGTCATCCTCGCCGCCGCCGTGACCGCCGCCGTCCTCCGCCTCCTCGGCGTCCCCTGACCACCCGCGCTCCATTGGCTGAACGTGGCGTTCGTGCGGTCTGACGAGATGAATGTGACGTTCAGCCGAATGGGTGGGGTGGCGCTGCTGTTGGGCTGAAGGTGGCGTTCGTGCGCTCTGACGAGATGAACGTGACGTTCAGCCGGTGGGGAGAGTGACGGGGCGGTCCTCGGTGAAGTCGACGGCGAGTTCCCGGCGCGCGATCAACCAGCGTCCGTTCACGTGCCGGTACCGGTCGAGGTAGCGGATGGCGACGGCGTTGTCCCGGATTCCGCCGTCGCGGCCCGCGTACAGGTGATGGGCGAGGCAGTAGGCGACTGCGGTCGCGCTGTCGCCGTCCGTGTCGACGACGACCTGGTGCACGGCGTGGTGCGTCCCCCGGAGGTGACCGGTCGCGCCGAGGACGGCGGCGGCGATCGCGTCCCCGCCGACCGTGACGACGTCTCCCGCGCCGCGGGTCAGGGCGGCCGGCTGCACGAACTCGGCATCGGCGGTGAACAGGGCCGCCAGCGCACGTTCGTCCCGGGCGTCGACGGCGACCGCGTACCGGCCGGCGAGGTCCGAGCACGATGCGGCGCCCGGGCTGACGGTGACGTCGACGTTCGGCTCACTCATGCGCACGAGTATGCGGTTCCACGGGGTTGGTTCCGGTCGAGAACCCAGTGAATGGGAAATTGTTCCCGCACGGCGTTCCCCGTGTCATAGTCTCGATACTCAAGCTAAAGAGGTTGCAGGGAGGGTGCCGGTGACGCCACCGATTCGCGGGGGCCGCGCGTCCGCCCGGCTCGTCGTCGTCGCACTGGCGTCCTGCGGCATCGTGGTTTCGCTGATGCAGACCATCGTCATGCCGCTGCTCCCGGAGTTCCCGCGACTGCTGAACACCTCGCCCGGCGGGGCCGCGTGGCTGGTCACCGCCAACCTCATCGCGGGTGCCGTCTGCGCGCCCGTCCTCGGTCGGCTCGGCGACATGTACGGCAAGCGCCGGATGCTCCTCGTCGCGTTGGCGGTGATGGCGGCGGGCAGCCTCCTCGGCGCGATGTTCGACGTCTTCGCGGTGGTGCTGGTCGCCCGCGCGTTGCAGGGGGCCGCGATGGGTGTGGTGCCCCTCGGTATCAGCATCATGCGGGACGAACTGCCGCAAGAGCGCGTCGCGGGCGGTATCGCGCTGATGAGTTCGACGCTGGGGGCGGGCGGTGCGATCGGACTGCCGCTCACCGGTGTGGTGGCCGAGCACTTCAGCTGGCACTGGCTGTTCGGTGGTGCGGCGGTCGTCGGGCTGCTGGGCATGCTGGTGGTCTGGTGGGTGGTTCCCGAATCCCCGGTGCGGTCCGGCGGCAAGTTCGACCTCGTCGGCGCGGTCGGACTGTCGGCCGCGCTGGTGTGCCTGCTCCTCGCGATCACGCAGGGCAACGGGTGGGGTTGGCGCAGCGCCCCGGTGCTCGGCCTGTTCGCTGCGGCGACAGTGCTGTTCCTCGCGTGGGGTGTCTACGAACTGCGCCTCGCACCGCCCGGGAAGCGGGCGGCGCGGCAACCGCTGGTGGATCTGCGGGTGTCCGCGCGACGGCAGGTCCTGCTGACGAACCTCGCGTCCATCCTCGTCGGGTTCGCGATGTTCACCTCGTTCATGGTGAGCGCCCAGATCTTCCAGGCCCCCGAGGACACCGGCTACGGCTACGGGATGACGTTGACGATGAGCGGGCTCGCCCTGCTTCCTGGCGGCCTCGCCATGATCGCCTTCTCCCCGGTGACGGCCCACCTGTCGCGCAGTCGGGGGCCGCGCATCACGTTCCTGATCGGGACGGCGATCCTCATGGTCGCGAACTTCACCCGCGCCGTCACACCGCACGAACTGGCGATCGTGATCGTCGCGACGACGGTCACCTCGATCGGCGCGGCACTCGCCTACGGCGCGATCCCGTCGATGATCATGCGGGCCGTCCCCGTATCGGAGACGGCGGCGGCGAACAGTCTCAATGCGCTGGCCCGGTCGCTGGGCACGTCGACGTGCAGCGCCGTGGTCGCGGCCGTCACGACGGCGTCCGTGATGGAGGTGGCGGGCGTCGAGTTCCCGACCCACACGGCGTACGCGGTGGTGTTCGGGATCGGCGCCGCGGCCGCGCTGCTGGCCGTCGTCGTCGGCCTGTTCGTCCCGCGGGACCGGGACGACGAGGAGGACGACCTACCGCTGAGTGAGACCGAGCAGGACCGGGTCGGCATCACTCCGTAGCGTCCGATCTCGCGGAATGCGAGATGGGAGACGGTCGATGGAGTTGAGGGAGTCGGCGGCGCAGCAGGAGTTGCGCCGGGAACTGCGCGCGTACTTCGCGGCCCTGCTGCCGGAGGAGAAGCGGCGCAAGGCCGGCGAAGAGGGCGTGGGTGGGCAGTACTTCCGTGAGGTGGTCAAGCTGCTCGGCCAGGACGGCTGGCTGGGCATCGGCTGGCCCACCGAGTACGGCGGACAGGGCCGCTCCATCGAGGAGCAGTTCGTGTTCTTCGACGAGGTGCAGCGCGCCGGGCTGCCGTTCCCGTTCGTCACCGTCAACACCGTCGGCCCGACGCTGATGAAGTACGGCACCGAGGAGCAGAAGGAACGGTTCCTGCCGGGCATCCTCGCGGGCGACATCGTCTTCGCGATCGGCTACACCGAGCCGGAGGCCGGAACCGACCTGGCGTCGCTGAAGACCCGCGCCGTCCGCGACGGCGACGACTGGATTGTCGACGGCAGCAAGATTTTCACCTCCGGTGCGAACACCGCGGACTACGTGTGGCTCGCCTGCCGCACCGACCCGGACGCGCCGAAGCACCGGGGCATCTCGATCCTGGTGGTGCCGACCGACGACGAGGGATTCTCCTGGTCGCCGATTCCCACTGTCGGTGGGCTCACGGTCACCTCGACGTACTACAGCGGTATCCGCGTCCCGTCGAAGGACGTCATCGGTGACGTCAACGGCGGCTGGCAGCTGATCGCCGCCCAGCTGAACCACGAGCGCATCGGCCTCGCCGCGATTGGCGGCCGCACCTACGGACTGTGGCACCAGGTCCTGGACTGGGCCAAGGACAACGGCGCCATCGAGATCCCCTGGGTGCAGCAGGAGTTCGCGCGCACCCACGCCAAGCTCGAGGCGATGCGCCTGCTGAACTGGAAGATGACCTCGGCCGTCGCCGCGGACACGCTGTCGGGTGCGGATGCGGGCGCCACGAAGGCGTACGGCACCGAGACCCACATCGACGTGTACCGGACCCTGCTCGGCATCCTCGGCGCCGCCGGCCGGATCCGGCCCGAGTCGCCGGGTGCGCTGCTTGCCGGGCAGATCGAGCAGATCTCCCGCCAGGGCATGGTCAACACGTTCGGCGGCGGCGTCAACGAGGTGCTGCGCGACATGGTCGCGACGATGGGCCTCGGCCTGGTTCGAGAGAAGAGGGTCAAGTGAGCGAATTCCTCACCACGCTCAAGGCCTTCGAGGGTCAGGTCCTGACCCCGACGACGTGGGGTCCGGACGAGGTCAACACCCCGATGATCCGGCACTGGGTCGAGACGATGGGCGACACCAACCCGATCCACCTCGACGACGAGGCTGCCCGCGCAACCGGGCGCGACGGCGCCGTCGCGCCCGCCCTCATGGCGCAGGTGTGGACGATGCGTACCTTCACCGACAAGATGGCGAACAACGATCCGTCCCAAGTGTGGACCGACCTGATCGCCACCCTCGACGGCGAGGGCTTCACCTCCGTCGTCGCGACCGACTCGGACTTCGAGTTCCACGTGGAACTGCGTCCCGGCGACCGCGTCTCGCTCACCGAGGTGATCGAGGACGTCTCCGAGGAGAAGAAGACCGGCCTCGGCGTCGGGCACTTCGTCACGACCCTCAAGACGTACTGCAACGGCGACGGCGAGGTCGTCGCGACGCAGCGCTGGCGCACCCTGCGTTTCAAGCCCAAGGCAGCAGAGGGGCCGAAGGGCCTGCGTCCCCGCCCGGCGCTCAACGCCGACAACGCCTTCTGGTTCGAGGCCGCGAAGGAGCACCGTCTGGTGATCCAGCGGTGCACGAACTGCGGTGTGCTGCGCCATCCCACCGGCCCGATGTGCGGTGCCTGCCAGTCGCTCGACTGGGACACCGTCGACGCCTCGGGGCGCGGCACCGTCTACAGCTTCGTGGTCAACCACCACCCGCAGATTCCCGGATTCGAGTACCCGCTCGTCGTGGTGACGATCGAACTCGAGGAGGGCACCCGCCTGATCGCGAACATGACCGGCGTCGCGCCCGGTGACGTAGAGATCGACATGCCGGTGGAACTGGACTGGATCGACGCCGACCCGGATCTGACGCTGCCCGCGTTCCGGCCGGCCGCACGGGAGGACTCGTAATGGACTTCACCTTCAGCGAAGAGCAGGAAGCGATTCGCGCGCTCGCCGACGAGGTCTTCACCAGCAGGGCCGGCATCGACCGGGTCAAGCAGGTCGAGCTGAGCGACGAGCGGATCGACCGCGACCTGTGGCGGGAACTCGCCACGACCGGGCTGCTCGGCATCGCGCTGCCCGAGGACCTCGGCGGCGGCGGGCTCGGTCTGGCCGAGCTGTACGTCCTGCTCGAACAGCAGGGCAGGCACGTCGCTCCGGTGCCGATCTGGCAGTCCGCGCTCGCGGCGCTGGCGGTCGCCGAGTTCGGCACCGACGCCCAGCGCGCCGCGCTGGTCCCGGGAGTCGCCGACGGCAGCAGGTTCCTGACGATCGGGCTCGAGGAGTTCGGCCCGTTCGTCGACGGTGACCCGCAGACCATTGCGACCGAGTCGGGTGGGCAGTGGACCCTGACCGGCGCCAAGGCCGTCGTCCCGATCACCCACGTCGCGGACCGCGCGATCGTCTCGGCGAACACCGGCGACGGCGCCGCGCTGTTCGTCGTCGACCTGGCCGCCTCCGGAGTCTCGGTGGAGCAGACGCAGTCCACCACCTGGGAGATCTGCGGCAACGTCACGTTCGAGTCCGCTCCCGCGGAACTGCTCGCGGGCAGTGCTGCAGTCCAGTGGCTGCTCGATCGGGTGGAGCTCGCGCTCGCAGCCATCCAGATCGGCGTCGGATCCGGTGCTGTCGCGCAGGCCGTCACCTACCTCAACGGCCGGCACCAGTTCGGCCGCCCGCTCGCCACGTTCCAGGCGGTCGGCCACCAGCTCGCGGACTGCTACATCCACCTCGAGGCGATGCGGGTGACCCTGTGGCAGGCGGCGTGGCTGCTGTCCGAGAACCAGGACCCGGGCACCTCGGTGCTCGTCGCGAAGTGGTGGGCCACCGACGCCGGACAGCGCGTCGTGCACCGCACCACCCACCTGCACGGCGGCATGGGCGTCGACACCGACTACCCGGTGCACCGGCACCTGCTGTGGGGCAAGCAGATCGGCGCCACCCTCGGCGGGTCGGCGTCCGACCTCGCCCGGCTCGGTGCGCAGCTCGCGGCCGGTGTAGAGGTGGTCGCGTGACCGCCACCCTGCCGCTCGCCGGACGCTCCTTCGAGGACATCGTCGTGGGAGAGGCGCTGCCCGAGTTGGCGATTCCCCTCACCCGCACCCTGATCGTCTCGACGGCCATCGCGACGCGCGATTTCCAGGACGTGCACCACGACCCTGAGCTGGCGCGCGAGCGCGGGTCCAAGGACGTGTTCATGAACATCCTCACCAGCAACGGGCTGGCGGGTCGGTTCGTCACCGACTGGGCCGGACCGTTCGCCACGATCCGCCGGGTCAAGATCCGCCTCGGCGCTCCGAACTACCCGGGCGACACCATGACGATGACCGGAGAGGTCGTCTCCAAGGAGAACGGTCTCGTCGAGGTGAAGGTCGTCGGCGCGAACAGCCTCGGCAACCACCTGTCCGGCACCGTCACCGTCGCCTACCCGGAAGGTTCAGTTTCGTGAGTCCCCTGTCCGGCGCCGCCGCGATCGTCGGTATCGGCGCCACCGAGTTCTCGAAGAAGTCCGGCCGCACCGAGCTGCAGCTCGCGTGCGAGGCGGTCACCGCCGCGCTCGCCGACGCCGGCATCGACCCCTCCGAGGTGGACGGTCTCACCACGTTCACGATGGAGACGAACGGCGAGATCCTCGTCGCCCGCAACTGCGGCCTCGGGGAACTCAAGTTCTTCTCCCGGATCGGCTACGGCGGCGGCGCGGCCTGCGCCTCGGTGCAGCAGGCCGCGATGGCCGTCGCGACCGGTGTTGCCGAGGTCGTGGTCGTCTACCGCGCGTTCAACGAGCGCTCCGGCACCCGTTTCGGTGCGGGCCAGCACGACCGGCCGATGGACAGCACCGCCGACCGGGCCGCCTATGCCTGGCTGACGCCGCAGGGCCTGTCGACTCCCGCTCAGTGGGTCGCGATGTTCGCCCGCAGGTACATGCACCAATACGGTGCGACGAGTGAGGACTTCGGGCGAGTGGCGGTGGTGGCACGCAAGCATGCCGCGAACAACCCCGCCGCCTGGTTCCACGGCAAGCCCATCACGCTCGAGGACCACCAGAACTCCCGGTGGATCGCCGAGCCGCTGCACCTGCTCGACTGTTGTCAGGAGACCGACGGCGGCCAGGCCCTCGTCGTCGTCTCGGCCGAGCGTGCCAAGAGCCTGCGCAACAAGCCCGCGATCATCAAGGGCGCCGCACAGGGCTCGGGCAAGGACCAGCACATGATGGCGAGCTACTACCGCCCCGACATCACCGGCATCCCGGAGATGGGCCTGGTCGGACGTCAGCTGTACGCGCAGGCCGGCCTCACGCCCGACGACATCAACGCCGCGATCCTCTACGACCACTTCACTCCGCTGGTGCTCCCGCAGTTGGAGGAACTCGGCTTCTGCCGTCCCGGCGAGGCCAAGGACTTCATCCGCGAAGGCAATCTGGAGGTCGGTGGCCGGCTGCCGAGCAACACGCACGGCGGTCAGGTCGGCGAGGCGTACCTGCACGGAGTCAACGGCATCGCCGAAGGGGTCCGGCTGATCCGGGGCACCTCCACGAACCAGCCCGACGGCGTGGAGAACGTGCTCGTCACGGCGGGAACCGCGGTGCCGACGAGCGGTCTGATCCTGGGCGCAGCGTGATCGAACACATCTGAAGGGAAACGAGAATGACGGCAGTACAGCAGAAGTCGACCGGGCTCGAGCAGTCTGAGACGGCACCGTCGTCGTGGCGGGGTGCGGACCTCGGCACCCGCACCGTGGCGTACACCGAGCGCGACGCGATCCTGTACGCGCTCGCGGTGGGCGCGAAGGCCACCGACCTGGACCTCGTGATGGAGGACCGGCTGCGAGTGCTGCCGACGTTCGCACTGACCCTCGCGCAGTGGGCACCGGACGCGCTCGGCTCGCAGGGCGCGTGGGACACCACCACCGCGTTGCACGGCTCGCAGGAGCTGACGGTTCTGGCGCCGCTTCCCCGTTCCGGTGAGATCGCGCTGTCCGCCCGGGTCGGAGAGGTGTGGGACAAGGGCGCCGCCGCCGTCTTCGAGATCGTCGTGGAGAGCGAGTACTTCGTCGCGACCTGGTCGATCTTCGCCCCCGGCTTCGGCGGCTTCGGCGGCGAACGCGGCCCGTCGAAGCCCGCGGGTCCGTCCGGGGACCCGGCGCTGACGACGGATCTGGTGACCGCCGAGAACCAGACGGCCCTGTACCGCCTGCTCGGCGACATGCACCACATCCACATCGATCCGGCCGCGGCGGCGGTGATCGGGCAGCCCCGCCCGATCATGCACGGACTGTGCACCCTCGCCGCGGGCACCCTGCCGCTGGCCCGGGAACTCGGTGTGCACCCCGCAGACCTGACCCGCCTGTCGGGACGCTTTGCGGCCCCGGCATTCCCGGGTGACACGCTGCCGATCCGCGGATGGCGGAGCGAGAGCGGCGTCGACTTCGAGGTCGGTGGCGCGATCACCGGCGCCCACGCCGAGTTCGGGGCCTGACGGCTGTGCCCAATCCTGCCGAGTTCCCGAGCATGCCCAACCCCGCGGACTTCACCGGTCGCGCGGTCCTGATCACCGGCGGCACCAAGGGCATCGGCCGCGTCGTCGCCGAGACGTTCCTCGCCGCGGGCGCGAAGGTCACGGTGTGCGCCCGCAGCGCGTCGGAGACACCGATCGTCGGGGGAGGCGTCGGCGGTGCCGACAATGTGCGCCGTGAGGCCCGGTTCCTGCCGGTCGACGTCCGCGACGCCGACGCGGTGAAGGCGATGGTCGAGACGGCCCGCGCCGAGATGGGCGGTCTCGACGTCCTGATCAACAACGCGGGCGGGTCCCCGGACGCCGACGCGGCGACGGTGTCCACCCGGTTCGTCGACAAGATCGTCGCGCTGAACCTGTTGGCCCCCTTCTACGTTGCGCAGGCCGCGAACGCGGTGATGCAGCAGCAGGAGACCGGTGGGTCGATCGTCAACATCGGGTCGGTCTCCGCGCACGATCCGCAGCCGGGTACCGCCGCGTACTCGGCGGCGAAGGCCGGCCTGCTGATGCTCACCAAGGCGCTCGCACTGGAATGGGCTCCGAAGGTCCGCGTCAACCACATCACCACCGGACTGATCCGCACCGAGTCGGCGGCGTCCGTGTACGGCGAGGACGGCGGCGCCGCGGTCACCCGCACCCTGCCGATCGGCCGGATGGCGGTGCCCTCGGACATCGCAGGCGCGTGCCTGTTCCTCGCGGGACCGCTGTCGGCCTACGTCAACGGTGCGGACCTGGCGGTGCACGGCGGCGGCGAGTACCCCGCCCGCTACCTCGCCACCCACCCCGAAATCAACTGACCCACTTTCTGATCGGAGCACGAACATGGGAATCCTCGACGGAAAGGTCGCGATCGTCACCGGCGCCGGACAGGGCATCGGGCGAGGCATCTCGCTCGCGCTGGCGAAGGAGGGCGCCGCGATCGCGGTCGCGGGTCGCACCGAGTCGAAGCTGCACAAGACGGTCGCCGAGATCGAGGAGTTCGGTGGGCGCGCCATTCCCGTGCGCTGCGACGTCTCCGTCGCCGACGACATCACCGCCACCGTGGAGACGACGGTCGCGGAGCTCGGCGCCGTCGACATCATGGTCAACAACGCCAACGACTCCAAGCCCGGCAAGCTGCTCGACGTCGTCGACGCGGACTTCGAGCGCGCGTTCGCGTCCGGCCCGATGGCGACCCTGCGGTTCATGCGGGCCTGCCACCCGCACATGGTCGCCCGTGGCGGCGGGTCGATCGTGAACCTGGTGACGTCGGCGTCGGTGCGCTGGGACGCGAGCAACTACGGCGTCTACGGCTCGATCAAGGAGGGCACGCGGGTGCTCACCCGCGCCGCGGCCGCCGAGTGGGGCCGCGACGGGATCCGGGTGAACAACGTCGCCCCGCACGCTGTGACGCCCGCGCTGGAGTGGTGGATGGACAAGAACCCGGAGGAGGCCGAGGCGTTCGTCGCCGGCATCCCCCTCGGCCGGGTCGGCGACCCCGAGTCCGACATCGGCCGCGCCGTGGTCTTCCTGTGCTCCGAGGACTCGCGGTACCTCACCGGCTCCACCATGCCCCTGGACGGCGGCCAGTCCCGCTGGGGC
>NZ_JBHUFB010000019.1:205588-323892 GCF_042681175.1 Rhodococcus gannanensis | reverse complement strand
CCACCCACCCCGACCCCCATCCGGGGTGGTAGCAGGCGGTTACGGCTGAACGTGGCGTTCATGCGGATCAGCAGCATGAACGCCACGTTCAGCCATTCGAGAGGTGGGCGTCGGAGGCCGCGCGGCGGTACCAGTCGGCCAGGCTGTCGACCGTCTCGTGCGCGTTGAGGCCGCTCGGGTTCGGCACCACCCACAGCGCGGCGCCCTCGAAGTCCTCCGGCTGTCGACCGGTCGACGCGCGCCGGAGCCCGAAGGCGGTGCGATAGGCCGTCACGCCCGCGACCGCGACGACGGCGGGCCGCGCCGACCGGACGACGTGCCGCAGGCGCTCGGGACCGGCCCGCAGTTCTTCTGCGGTCAGTTCGTCGGCTCGGGCCGTTGCCCGCGGAGCGAGGTTGGTGATCCCGATCCCGCAGTCGATCAGCAACTCCCGGTCCGTGTCCGACATGCCGTTCGTCGGATCCACGGCACGAGGAATGACGCCCGCGCGCAGCAACGCCGGATAGAAGCGGTTCCCGGGCCGCGCGAAGTGCGCTCCGGTCGCCGCGGTCCACAGACCCGGGTTGATGCCGACGAACAGCAGTCGGCATCCGGGTCCGATCAGGTCCGGGACCTCGGCGTCACGGAAGGACTCCAACTCGGCGCGTGTGAAACCCATGGCGCCAGTAGATCATCCGTTCAGGCGTTGTCGAGCATCGACGTTCCCGCCCCGACCCGCATCGCCTTCGACGTCTCGACGCCGGCGTCCGGGTTCAGCTTGTCGACCGCGCGGAACGCGAAGCGGGCCTCGGCCGAGTCGACGTCGAGGATGCCGTAACCGTGCGCGACCATGTCCGCGTGCTTGATGTGCGGGTTCTTCGCCACGCGGCTCGCCTCCTCGGCACGAGCGCCGTCCGGGTCGGCGGCACTGCTGGTGTAGCCGCCGTCGGCGGTGTTCGCCGAGGTGACCGACGGGACGACGAACTCGACGCCTGCCCGCCGGGTGCCGGGCGCGTTCACCTGGGCGCCGCTCGGGGTTCCGGGGGCGAATCCGGTGTCCCACAGTTCGCCTGCCCAGCCGTCGTGGTCGTCGCCGGTGACGAGCAGCAGGTTGTCCACCGACTGTGCTGCGGCGGAGAGGATTTCACTGCGCTCGGCGCCGTAGCCGTCCCAGGTGTCCATGTAGGCGCGGGTGCCCTGGTCCTCGACGACCATGCCCATCATCATGTTCGGGTTCGCGACGACCTTCCAGCGCGCGTCGGAGGTGGTGAGACCGTTCAGGAACCACTGCTTCTGCTGTGCGCCCAACATGGTGCGGCCGGGTGCGTCGGCGTCCGCGCAGACGATGTGGTCGAGGGAGTCGCCGCACGCCTGCTTGTCGCGGTACTGGCGGGTGTCCGGAGCGAACAGCTCGACCGTGCGGCCCACCCGCAGGGAGCGGTAGGTGCGGGTCGGATCCCCGGCGAATCGCGGGACGGGCATGTGCTCGAACCACGACTGCCACGCCCACTGCTTCTTCTGCTCGAATCCGACCGCTCCCTCGATCGGGGAGATGACGGGGAAGGTCCAGCCTTCCGTGCTGTAGTTGTTGCGGAACTCGTGGTCGTCCCAGAGCGGGATGAATGCGTGATTGGCGTGCATGGCACGGAGATTGGCGTCGGTGCGGTACCGGCGGTACTTGTCGCGCATGGCCTCGATGGTCTGCGGGAACGCGTTGCTCTCGACGCCGCGGACTCCGGGCTTGGTGAACTCGTAGACGTAGTCGCCGAGGCAAACGACGAAGTCGAGGTCCTCTGCGGCGAGGTGGCGGTGGGCGGCGTAGTAGCCGTCCTCGAAGCCCTGGCAGGTGAACCAGCCGATGCGGACCGGCTCGTTGGAATCGGCGGGCCGCAGGGTCTTGAACCGCCCGACCGGCGATTCACCGCCGTCGCCGCGGAACTGGTAGTAGTACGCCTCACCCGGAGCCAGGCCTGCCACGTCGAAGTGCACGGTGCCGTCGGCGTCGCTCGCCACTTGGACACGTTCGGCGATGACGGGGCTCGACAGGTCTTCCCGTTCCGAGACGATCAGCGCCAGCTCGCCGCTCGGTGCGCTGCTGCCCGCGCTGCCGGTGGAGACGCTGCTGCTGTTGCCGCCGCCCGCCCCGACCCTCGTCCACAGCGTCGCTCCGTCGGTGCGGGGTACGCCTGCCATGACGCCGTTCGCGAATTCGGGGTTGCGGATCAGTCCTGGTCCCGCGTCCGGTGCCTGTCGCAGGACAGGGGAGGCGTGCGCGCCCGCGGGGAGCAGTACGGCCCCGCCCAGTGCGGAGATTCCTGCCAGGAAGGCGCGGCGAGAGACGGTGGAGGGCGGTACGGGCACAGGTCACCTCGAACGGGAGCGGACAGTTACACATTGACACTAGACGTAACTCTGCAGTCCCTCACAGTTTTGCCGATGTTCACCGATCGTTCGATTTCCCACGCAGCGCGGCCTCGACCGTGTCGGCCGCGGCAACCGGGTCCTCGTGCTCCCAGATGCGCACCACCGTCCAGCCCGCGGCCGTGAGCAAGGCATCTGTGTCCCGGTCGCGGACGACGTTGCCCGCCAGCTTCGCCGCCCACCAGTCGGCGTTGTTCCTCGGTGAGGTCGCGTGCGCCGGGCAGCTGTGCCAGAAGCAGCCGTCGACGAACACCGCGACCCGCGCGCCCGGGAACACGAGGTCGGCGCGACGGCGCATCCCGGGCAGCGGAGCCCGATCGACCCGGTAGCGGCGGCCGCGGCGGTGCAACTCGCGCCGCAGCGCCAGCTCCGGGACGGTGTCGCGCCGCCGCTGCGCGCTCATCCGGTTCCGCGTCGCCACCGAATCCGGAAGTGGCCGGTTGGTCATGACGTCGATTGTCTGCCGGCGTCGAGGCGTATCCCAACCATTTGTCCGCTGTTCACCATTCGGCGGTTGTGCCGGTCGGTGCTCTCAGGTTCGTGCCAGCTTCGACCCGTACATTCCTCCGGTGCGCTCTCGCTTCATTCCCCGGAACTGGCCGCTCGGCATGGCCGCCCTGATCGTCGCGGCCGGCATCCTCGCGGTGTTCGGTCCCGCCGAGATGGAGAGCAATCCGGTGATCCGGTGGTCGACCTCCCTGTACCGGGATGTCGATGCCGTGACCGCGTCCTGGCCTTCCGGGGCAGGCACCGTCAGCGACCTCGTCGCGGAGGCGGGACTGGTCGCGCTCGCGCTGATGCTGGCGGTCTCGTTGTGGTGGGGGCGTGGCGACACCCGCACGCTCGCAGTCGGCGTGGCAGCGGGCGCCGGAGCAGCCGGTTCCGCGCTGGCGACGCTCGCCGTGAAGTCCGTCGTCACCGAGGAACGGCCCTGCACCGCACTACCCGGAGTACACGCACTGTCGGAGTGCCCGCCCCTCGGCGACTGGTCGTTCCCCAGCAACCACTCCGGCATCTCCGCGGCTTTGGCAACCGCCGTGGTCCTCGCCTCCCTCGCTGCGCGCCGCATGTGGATGGCGGTGCTCGCCGCCGTCACCGCGGTGATCGTGGGCATCTCCCGGGTGGTGAGTGGGGTGCACTACCCGCACGACGTCGCGGCGGGACTGGTGTTCGGTTCGTGCATCGCCCTCGCGTTCGCGGTGGCCCTCACCCCGGTCGCGGCGACGGCGGTGCGCCGAGTCGGATTCGGTACTCCGCCGCGAGAGCCCGTCCACTCCTGAAGCGCCAGGAACGCGGCTCCGACCGCGCCCGCCGCGGGCACCGCGTTCGCGTGCTCCCTCACCCGCACCACCGTTCTCCGTCGGGGCGAACCTCGGGCAATCGTGCGTCCACGACCGCTCACGTACCCTGGGACGGTCCGGTCCGCTCACCGGACCGGGCTCGACGGTGGAGGCATTCCCGCTGATGGACACGTTGTTGAACAAGGCTCGCAGGGTTCTGGACGCCTTCGATGCCGACTCACACGTGCTCTCGCTGACCGAACTGGCCCGCCGGAGCGGTGTCCCCAAGACAACGGTGCACCGGATCGCGAGCGAGTTCGTGGACTGGGGGCTGCTGGAACGGGCGGGCACCAAGTACTGCCTGGGCATGCGGCTGTTCGAGCTCGGCCACCTGGTGCCCGCACAGCGCCGCCTGCGCGACGCAGCACTGCCGCACCTCCAAGAACTGCATGCCGTCACCCGGACGACCGTGCACCTCTCGATCCGCGACGGACTCGACGTGCTGTACGTGGACAAGCTGTCGGGCCACGGCGCCGTCGAGCTTCCGTCTCGGGTCGCCGGCAGGCTGCCCCTGTACATGACCGCGACCGGAAAGGCGATCCTCGCGTACTCACCACCGCAACTGGTCGAGCAGGTCGTCGACAACGGCCTGACCCGCGCGACCCAGTTGACCGTGGCCTCGGCAGGCCGCCTGCGCGGGCAGCTCGAGCGCACCCGTGCGCAACTGTTCGCGGTCGAGGTCGAGGAGGTCGTGCTCGGGGTGGGGAGCGTGGCGGTGCCGCTGTTCAGCCGGTCGGAACTGATCGGGGCGATCTCGCTGACGACGGCGACCTCGCGGATGAACATCGAGCGGATGGCGGGACACCTGCGGCTCACCGGTGACGCGATCGGGCGGGCAGTCCGCGAACTGGAGCGCTCCGCCTAGTCCCGGGCGCCCGCGCAGAGGGCTCCCAGCGCGAGCAGCGCTGCGCCCGACATGGCGACCGCCACCGCGAGGCCGGTGTTCCCGAGAACGCCGACGACCGGGGCGACCGCGGCGGCCCCGCCGAACTGTGCGAAACCGACGATCGCGGACGCGGTGCCCGCCGCCTCGCCGTGCCGCGTCAGTGCCAGCGCGGGTGCATTCGGCATGACGAACCCCGTCGCGCACAGCAGCGCCAGCACCGGAAGCACGAACCCGAGCACGCCACCGAGCTCCGCGGCCGCGATGCCGACGAACAGGATCCCGATCAGAGCACTGACCGCCAGCGATACCACGGAGATCCGCATCGGTGACCAGTGGCCGAGCAGCACGACGTTGAGCTGTGTCGACGCGATCAGGACCGCGGCCCCGCCGGTGAAGGCGAGCCCGTACGTCAGGGCGGAGAGATGGAACTGCTCCTGCAGCACGAATGCGGATCCCGCGATGTACGCCCAGAGGACGGCCCGTCCCAGACCGCAGGCCAACGCGAGCATCACGAATCGACGATCCCGAAGCACGGTCCCGTAGGTTCGCAGGAGTGGACGGATCCCACCCCGAACCCGGGTGTGCGGGGGGAGGGTCTCGGGCATCGCAAGGCCCCCGAGCAGCATCATCGCTACACCCAGGCCGGCCAGCACGAGGAAGATCCCGTGCCAGGAGACCACGGTCAGCAGCAGTCCACCCGCAGTCGGGGCCAGGATCGGGGCCACACCCATCACCAGCATCAGACGCGAGAGCACGACGGCGGCGTCGCGGCCCGCGTACAGGTCACGGACGACGGCCATCGCGATCACCCCGGTCGCGGCCGCACCGAGACCCTGAAGCGTCCGCAGTGCTCCGAGCACGGTGATCGACGGCGCGAACCAGCACGCGAGCGATGCGAGGACGTGCACGGACGTTCCGACGACGAGGGGGCGCCTGCGTCCGAGGACGTCCGAGAGCGGGCCGATCACCAGCTGTCCCACGGCGAGCCCCAGCAATGTGCCGGTCAGCGTCAGCTGGACGGTGGCGTCCGAAGTGGCGAGGTCGTCCGCGATCGCCGGCAGCGCAGGCAGGTACATGTCGACAGTGAAGGGGCCGAGAGCGGTGAGCAGACCCAGGATCAGAACCAGACGGATCCTGCTCCCGCCCTCGGGAGCCGGCGTGACGGTGGCGGAGCCGGCGGGAACCGCCGCGTCGGTGACCCGTGACGTCACGGATGCTGCTGGTTCAGGAACCCGGTGACCACCGTGTAGTAGTCGTACGGCCGCTCCTCCTGCAGATGGTGCGAGGCCTTGTCCATCACGTACAGGTGCCCGTGCTCGATCATCCGGGCCAGCATGAGCGGGTAGTCCGGTGTGAGGAACGCGTCGTGCATGCCCCACGCGAACAGCGTCGGAGCCTTGATCACGCCGAGCTCGGCGGTGAGATCCTGCCAGTCACCGCGGGGGTTGTCGGACGCCGCGGCCAGCGCCATCTCGTCGGGGTCGAGGCTCTGCTCGTAGCGCATGTCGAGCGTCTCCTCGGGGAGCCGATCGCCGTCGAACCACTCGAGCTTCGTGATGAGCGCTCGCATCTTCTCGCGTGAGGGGCCCTGGCCGCCGTAGTAGACGTCGCGTGCGTTGCGGCCGCGGCGACCGTCCTCGGGCAGCGGGGCCAGCGGCCCGTAGAACACCGGCATGCTGCCGGTGATCACCAGCGACCGGACCCGATCGGGGTACTTCGCCGCGAGGTTGAGCGCGATCGTGCCGCCCCACGAGTTGCACACGAAGTCGGCACGGTCGATGCCGAGTTCGTCCATGAGGGCAACGATCTTGGCGGCGTGGAAGTCCCACATCGGCCCGGTGATGGTGCACTTGTCGGACAGTCCGTATTGCAGGATGTCGACGAGGATCGCGCGGCGATCCTGCGCGAACAGGGGTGCCACCGGCCCGAAGTCCGACCACGCGGTGCAGCCCGGGCCGCCGCCGTGCAGGAAGATCGTGGGGGAGCCCTCCCCCAGGTCGTGGTAGTGGAACTTCACGCCGGCTGCGGTGGCGTACAAGCTGTTCGGTCGATTCGTCATGCGGACACCTGACCCGATCGCAGCGCGGGAGCAAAGGCTCGCGGTCCGGCAGGCGGTCCCGGTCTGTGGTCGCGCAGGTCGTCGCGACCCTAGCGTCGCCGCATGGGAACTGAACTGGACACGGCGTACGAGCGGTCCACGTCGATGATCGGCGCCGAGGAGCGGCGCCCGCTCGGTGTGGTCCGCGTCGACGAGGCGGTGGCATTCGCCCGCGCGTGCGCGGAGGACGATCCGCGCCACCTCGACCCGGCACGGCCCGACTTCACCGTGCACCCGATGTATCTGCCGAGCCTCCTGCGCGGGCCGCGTGGTGGCCTCGACGACGAGTACCGGGCCGACGGCATGTTCGCCGACGAGGTGCCGGGGACCGCCGGACTCGACGTGCGCCTGATGGCCGGTGGCCAGGACATCGAGTTCCACCGGTCGACGCCCCTCGGCGAGCAGATCGAGGCGAGTCGCACGATCGAGAGTGTCGAGTTCAAGGGGCGTCCCCAGTCCCGGTTCCTGTTGATCACCGTGGCCAAGACATACCGCGCCGCCACGTCGGGAGTACTGGCCACCGTCACGGAGAGGTTCATCGTCCGATGAGCGAACATGTCGCCTCCGCAGTCGGGGACGAGATCGAACCCGTTGTGCTGCAGACCGACCCGGTCCGAGTCCTGAGGTTCGGGGCCGCCACGCACAACGCGCACCGCATTCACTACGACACCGCTCACGCGCACAGCGAGGGGCTCGCGGACCGCGTCGTGATGGCGCAGTTGCACGGGTCGCTCTTCTTCCGCGCCGCGGCGCGGTTCGTCGGAGACCCGGATGCCGTCGTGTCGGTCGGGTGGCAGAACCGGGCACCGGCCTACGTGGGGTGCACTCTCACCGTCACCGGAACGGTCCG
This sequence comes from Rhodococcus gannanensis, assembly GCF_042681175.1. NCBI lineage: Bacteria > Bacillati > Actinomycetota > Actinomycetes > Mycobacteriales > Nocardiaceae > Rhodococcus > Rhodococcus gannanensis. The sequence continues at coordinate 316,318 of NZ_JBHUFB010000019.1, read as the reverse complement.
GGTGGTCGACGGCGGCCGCGTCACCCTCGCGCTCGAGGAGCGGAGCGGTGACGGGACGCTCTGCGCCGCCGGTGAGGCGATCGTTCTCCCGACGGTGAACCCGGTCTGCTGAGCGAACCCGATCCGTTGGAGCGAGCGGCGGTTCACCGGAAGATCTGCGTACCACAAGATCTCGTGTCGAGAGGACTTCACATGACTGGTGTCGAGGCGCCGGGCGCCGCGCAGGCGCTCCCGGAGAGGCCGCGTGCGGCCGGTCGACAGGACTGGACGGCATGGCCCCGATACAACGAGGCCGGTAGCGGCTACCGGGGATACTGGTACCCGGTGACGTGGTCCAGCCACATCACCAAGGACCCGAAGAGCTACACCATCTGTGGCGAGAAGCTCGCGATCATCCGCGACGGCGGCAAGGCCTATGCGCTGCACGATCGTTGCCCGCACCGTGGTGTCCCGCTGTCCGAGGGCGACCAGCAGTTCCCGGGCACAGTCAGCTGCCCGTACCACGGCTGGACCTTCCGCCTGACCGACGGCAAACTCGCCGCCGTCATCACGGACGGCCCCGACTCGAAGATCTGCGGCAAGCTGTCGGTGCAGACCTACTCGGTGGAGGAACGGCTCGGCCTCGTGTGGGTGTACATACCCATCGCGAGTGAGCCGGCTCCGCCGATCGACGAGCAGTTGCCCCGCGAACTGGTCGAGAACGAGGGCATCGTCGGCGGCCGTATCCAGCCGCGAGGCGGCAACTGGCGGTTCGCGTGCGAGAACGGGTTCGACGAGGGGCACGCCAAGTACCTGCACCGCACCGCACTGTGGCGGCTGTTCAAGCCGATGCCGACGTGGAACATCACCAGCATCATTCCCGAGGGACGCTGGATCTACCGCGTCCAGGAGGAGGTGTACTGGGAGGCGGACTTCCCGGGAGTCGGGAAGTGGACCAACAAGCGCTGGTGGAAGAAGAAGCCCGACGAGAGCCAGATCTCGCAGATCGGCAACGTCGGAGCCGGTCTCAAGGTGAACCCGGTGATCGCGGCCCAGAACTTCCCGGGATTCGCGTCGCTGTCGATGCCCGGCGTGCTGCGCATCGCGTACCCGAACTTCATCCACTACGAGTTCTACGTGCCGGTCGACGACGACAACCACCTGTACGTCGGTCTCATGGTCAACTTCGTCACCGGCGTGCGCAAGCTCGGCTTCGTCGCCAAGTACCTCGGCGCGATCCGGTGGCTGTTCCACGGTCAGTTCTCGGGTCAGGACGAGTGGATGGTCCGCGTCACCGACGCACCGCCGGAGAAGCTGTACCGGCCCGACGTTTCCCTGACCACCTGGCGCAACCTCGCGGAGGAGGAGTACTCGGAGAAGATCGCGGCCGCACTGGCTTTCACGCCTGATCCTCCGGTCCGACCTGTTCGGGAGCGCCGCACCCCGGCCGCCCGCACAGCGTCGGCGACCGCCCCCACCGAGTCGACCAACGGGGCGAGCGTGTCCGCCGCGGCCGACACCGAATAGAGGAGAACCTTCGATGCTCAGAACTCTCGTCGGCACGATGCTCGGCGTCCTCCTGGCCACCGGTGCGCCGCTTGCCTGGCGCTACGTTGCGGTACGCAGCAACACCCAGGTACACCAGGTCAACTCGTGACCGCGGGGGCCGTCGATCCTCTCGCCGGTCTCGACGAGCAGCGCAGCGCGTGGACCGAACATGCGTGGGCGAAAGTGGATCTCGAGCTGCTGCGGGACCTGACCGTCGGGATGGTGGACGTTGCCAGCCCGACGGGTGACGAGGCGCCGCTCGCACGCCACATCACCGACACGTTCACCGCCTGCGGCATCGAGGCCCACACGATGAGCCTCGACGACAGACAGGCGAACTCGTGGGCCCGATTGCGCGGCGACGGGACAGGTCCCGACCTACTGCTGTACGCCCCGATCGACACCGTCACGAGCGGCAACGCGGACGAGGACCTGCCGTGGGCCGGAGACGTGCTGCGCCCGGACATGACCGCTGTCGCGCACAGCACGGGTGACTACGTCGTGGGCCTCGGAGCCTCGAACCCCAAGGGGCATGCGGCGTGCGTGATGGCTGCGGTCGAGGCCGTCCGGGCCGCGGGCATCCCCCTCACCGGTGACCTTCTCGCCGGCTTCGGCGCCGGAGGCATGCCCACCAACGCCCGCCCCGGAGTGGGCAACCCGCGCCGCAACACCGGACAGGGTGTGGGCTGCTCGTTCCTGCTCGAACAGGGTGTGTGGGCGGACTTCGCGCTGATCGCCAAGCCGGGATGGACGGTGTCGTGGGAGGAGGTGGGACTGGCCTGGTTCGAGATCGCGGTGCACGGCAGCCACACCTACGTCGGCTCGCGTCACCGCCTGCCCTACCGCAACCCGGTGGCCCTGGCAGGCGCGGTGGCGCAACGTCTCGAGGACTGGTTCCCGCAGTACTCGGCGCGGCACCGCGACGGACTGGTGTTCCCGCAGGGGATGGTCGCCAACATCCGGGGCGGTTGGGAACGCACCGCGTCGTTCACGCCCGAGCAGGTGCGGATGACGGTGGACCTGAGGCTGAGCCCGCGGACGACGCCGACCGCGGCGAAACGTGAACTGGTGGAGGCGGTGCAGTCCATCGCCTCGGACCTGGATGTCCGCATCGACGTCGAGCAGATCCTGGCGATCCCCGGTGAGGCATCCGACGAGCAGATGTGGCTGTCCCGCAGCGCAGTACAGGCGTGGGAAGCATTCGAGGGGCAGCCGCATCGGGAGCTTCTCGATGCCAGTGGCGCAACCGACGCGAACATCCTGCGTGGTCGCGGGATCCCGACCGTCCGGGTGGGTATGCCGAAGGTGGTGGATGCCCCGTTCGACGTGGACTTCGCGATGGGCATGAACACCGTCGATCTGCGCGAGGCGGAGAGGCTGACCCGGTACCTGGTCCGTGTCGTGGTCGACACGGTGACCCGCACACTCGAGGAAGTAGGAGTCGGCTGATGGCCAAGATCGTGCTGGGGGTCGGTGCCTCGCACAGCACCCTCATGAACACACACTGGGAGGAGACGACTCACAAGGCCGAGGCCGAGCGGTTCCGGGACGCGCTGTACGCGGCGCGCGACCGCATCGCCGCTGCGCGCCCCGATGTCGTTATCCTGATGGGGTCCAACCATTTCCGAGGATTCTGGCTCGATCTCATCCCGCCTTTCACCCTGGGAGTGGGTGAGTGCAACGCGAGCGGTGAGTCGGGTACCCCGAAGGGGCCGCAGAACGTCGACGTCGATCTCGCACGGCACCTGGCGGGTGAGGTGGTCGAGAGCGGCCGGTTCGACCTGGCGTTCTCGGCGCGCCTCCAGATCGACCACGGTCAGTCGCACGCCATCCAGCACCTGCTGACCGGCCTCGACGTCCCGATCGTTCCGCTGGTGGTCAACGTGTTCGCGCCGCCGCTCCCGACGTTCGGACGATGTGAGGAACTCGCCTTCGCACTCCGTGAAGCAATCGCGTCGTATCCCGAGGACAAGCGGGTGGTCGTGATCGCGTCCGGTGGACTGTCGCATCGTCTGCCGTGGCCTGACTGGCGCGATCCGCACGGTGAGGACGAGGACTTCATGGTGCAGGCGTGGCTGGACGGCCGGGAGAATTGGTCCGACTACGACGTCCGCCGCCGCCAGATCATCCGGGCCGCCGAGGCCGCGATCTCACCGGAGTTCGACGACCGGATCCTCGACCTGTTCGCCACCGGCAAGGCCGCCGAACTCGCCGGCTACTCGACGAGCGAACTGGAGGCCGAAGCGGGTAACGGTGCCCAGGAGCTTCGCACCTGGCTGATGATGGCCGCGATCCTGGACTACATCCCCGCAGAACGCCTGGCGTACGAGGCGATTCCGGAGTGGCTCACCGGCATGGGCGCCGTCGTCCTCGACCCGGCGGAGCATCCGGTCGAACCCTGATCGTTCATCATTCTCCACCTCTGTAAAGGACATGCACATGACAATCTGGAACGAACTGGCCGGACTCGACTTCGCGGTGAAGACGGTCGACGCGGCAGGCATTCCCACCCGTTCGCTGCAGGCCGGCTCGGGTGACGAGGCCGTGGTGTTCCTGCACGGCACGAGCGGTCACCTCGAGGCATTCTCCCGCAACATCGCCGCGCACGCCCCGTACTACGAGTGCCACGCGATCGACATGCTCGGGCACGGTTACACCGGCAAGCCCGACTACCCGTACGAGATTCCGCGCTACGTCGAGCATCTCGTGAACTACCTCGATGCCGTCGGGCTCGAGAAGGTGCACCTCGTCGGTGAGTCGCTCGGTGGCTGGGTCGCCGCACACCTCGCGAGTGAGCAGCCCGAGCGAGTGTTGTCGCTGCAGCTCCTCGCGGCAGGCGGGACCGTCGCCAATCCCGAGGTGATGGAGCGGATCCGAACTTCGACCGCGAAGGCCGTCCAGAGTGACGACATCGAGCTGACGCGGGCGCGCCTCCATCTGCTCATGCACGATCCGGTCAACGCCACCGAGGAACTCGTCGAGGCACGGCACCGGATCTACCATCAGCCTGACTTCGTTGCCAACATCCACAACCTTCTGTCGCTGCAGGACATGGAGACCCGCCAGCGCAACCTGCTCCGGCCCGACCGGTTGGCGCGGATTCAGGCCCCGACCCTCGTCGTGTGGGGACACGAGAACCCGTTCGGTGACGTGCCGGAGGCGAAGAAGATGGCCGCGGACATCCCCGGTGCGCAGCTGCAGCTGTACCCGGAGTGCGGACACTGGCCGCAGCACGAGCAGGCGGCGCTGTACAACCCGCTCAGCCTCGAGTTCCTGGCGAAGGCATCGGAGCGGGCGAAGAACGTGGCCTGACCGACCGAAGGACCCGGACATCTCGAAGCCGGCCGTGCCCCGTGCGCGGCCGGCTTCACTCATCGAGAGGACGGTTCGCGGATGCGAATCCTACTGTTGGCCCCCAACGAGGAGGACGGACTCACCGTCGCGGTGCGGGCCGCCGCGGTCGGTCACGAGGTGTTCCGGCCGACCGCCAGGACCCGGGCCGAGCTGTGGGAGCTGCTGCCGGGAGTGGACATCGTGGTCGGCGACTGGAGCGGCGAACTCCCCTTGGGGGCAACCGAAGCCGCGCTGGCACCGCATCTGCGGCTTATCCAGCAGCCGGGTGTGGGGACCAACTGGATCGACGTCGACGCCTGGAACAGCGTGGGTGTCCCGGTGGCCAACACTCCGGGTGCGAATGCCGCGTCGGTCGCCGAGTGGGCGGTCGCGGCAGCGGCTGCGGTGAGCCGGTCGATCGCGTGGGCCGACAACGAGATCCGTTCCGGTGGCTGGCCGCAGCAGGCGATCCTCGACCACGGCTGCCGCGATCTGGGTGATCGACGGGTGGGGATCGTCGGATTCGGCGACATCGGACGGCGCTGTGCCACCCTGTTCGAGGCGTTCGGTTGCGCCGTCGCCTACACCGCCCGGCACTCCCGGCCCGACACAGCGGTGCGGTATCTGCCGCTGGACGACCTGCTCACCGAATCCGACGTCCTCGTCGTCGCCGTCCCGCTGACGGCACGGACGCGCGGGCTCGTCGGCGAGCGTGAACTCGGCCTGTTGCCACCGGACGCGATCGTGGTCAATGTCGCGAGGGGGCCGGTGATCGACGAGACGGCTCTCACGGCGGCCCTGCGCACAGGCCGTGTCGGAGGCGCCGCGCTCGACGTGTTCGACACCGAACCACTCGGTGCCGACAGCCCGCTGCGGTCGCTGGATCGCGTCCTGGCGAGTCCGCATGTCGCCGGCGGCAGCGCCACCGCGCGTCGGCGCATCTACGAGATGACCGCTGCGAACGTGGCACGCGTGTGCGGGGGTGCGTCGCCGTTGTGGACGGTGTGATTCCGCCACCCGGACCACGCGATACCGCGAAACAGATGCCCGCTCGTGTTTCGTCGGAGTTTCGGAGAACCCGTCCGTACCAGGTGCGATGTTGCGTCCGGGTAAGTTCCGCGGTCCGGTCCGCACGGCGGACCGTGTTGGTTTTCGCGGACTTCCCGCGCCGTTAGGTTTCTTCACCACGACCCCGCGAATGCGGCCCAGATCACAGAACGAAGGTGTGCAGACATGGCCTGGCGATCGAGATTCGGCAAGGTGACCCTTGCATCAGCAGCGTTGGTCCTCACGGTCGCTACCGGGGCGTGCAGTCGCCCCGCCACGCAGAGCACGGCCGACACGGGTGGTGGTCCCCTCCGGATCGCAGTCGGCATCGATGCCTCCTACGCGCCGTTCTTCGTCGCCGATCAGGAGGGGATGTTCGCGGACGCCGGACTCGACGTCCAACTGGTCCAGTTCGGCCGCGGCGGCGAGGCCGTGGACGCGTTGGCGACCGGACAGGTCCAGGTGGCGGGCAGCTCGGACACCACGACGATCGCGCAGTTGCGCCAGAACCCGTCGCTCCGGGCCATGTACTCGTACGAGGTGTCGGGTGACTACATCAAGGTGGTCCTGCGTAACGGAGTCGACTCGGCGGCCGGCGTCAAGAAGATGGGCATCGTCCCGGGGCTGAGCCAGATCTCCACCGACAAGTACCTCGAGGCCAACGGTGTCCCGACGGATTCGGTGGAGATGGTGTCGGCAACTCCGACCGACATGCCCGCCCTGCTGAGCCGCGGCGACATCGACGGCTACGTCCTCTGGGAGCCGTGGCCGGCCACTGCGCTGTCCCAGGGCAGCGGACATGTCGTGGCCGTGACCGGCGACTACGACTGGTTCTATCACCACTGGGCGATCACCACTGCGCCGTGGCTCGCGGAGAACGAGGACACGGCCCGCGCGATCGCGAAGGTTCTGGCCGAGGCGAGCGAACGCGTCGAGGCCGATCCGCAGATCGCCGCGACCGCGACCAAGGCAGCTGTAAACGTCGCCGAGGACCAGACGATCACCGCGGTCGGCGAGATCGATTTCGGTGTAGAGAATCTCACCGGCAAGGACGTGGAATCAGCACAGTCGATCGTCGACTTCTACAAGAAGATCGGCGTTCTCTCCGAGCAGCCCGACCTCACCTCGGCGATGATGCTCGATTGGTATCAGGAGGACAAGCAATGACCGCGACAACCACCATCAAGGGCGTCCCCATCGACGTCCGTGACCTCGGCATCAGTTTCGGTGCCGCCGAGATCGTCTCGGGAATCGACCTCGACGTCCGGCCGGGAGAGTTCGTCTGTCTGCTCGGACCGAGCGGATGCGGCAAGTCGACCCTGCTGTCGGCGATGGCGGGATTCGTCAAGCCGTCCGCGGGCGACATCGTCTGCGACGGAGACGAGGTCTACGGCAGCAATCCGCACGCGGGCATGGTCTTCCAGAGTTCGGAAGCGTTGTTCGAGTGGATGACCGTGAGCCAGAATGTGGCGTACGGCCCGCGGATGCACGGGGCGGACAAGGCTGCCCAGGCCCGGATCGCCGCCGAGTACCTCGCGATGGTCGGCCTGCCACATGCCGGTGACAAGTTCCCGGCCCAGCTCTCCGGCGGTATGCGCCAGCGCGTGCAGATCGCACGGGTGCTGGCCAATCAGCCCTCCCTCGTCCTGATGGACGAGCCGTTCGGCGCACTGGATGCGCAGACCCGGCAGGTGCTGCAGAGCGAGCTGGACAAGATCTGGCGGCACACCGGCTGCACGGTCGTCTTCGTCACCCACGACATCGACGAGGCGCTGACCCTCGCGGACCGCGTCGTGGTCATGTCCGCGGGCCCCAAGGCCCGCATCAAGAGCATCTACGAGGTGCACGCGCCGAGGCCGCGGGACCGGGCACACCCCGACGTGATCGATCTGTACGAGCAACTGAGAGACGACATTCGCGCGGAGGTCGTGGCATCGCTGCGCAACCAGGGCATCGAGGAGGACCAGCTGTGACCGCCGTCGCCGACACCCCCGCCACCGTGCGCGCCGCGCGTGCGCCACGTGCCCGGCGCAAGGCCGCCGGTGCCACCGGCGCCGCCGCGCGCACCGCACTGCTGTGGATCGCGTCGGCCGTGATCGGATTGGCGGTCTGGTCGTTCCTCGCCTGGTGGTACGGGCCCACCACGATCGCCTCTCCCGTCGAGGTGTGGAAGGCCGCAACCGAACTGGCCGAGAGCGGTGTGCTGTGGACGTCCATCTGGGCGTCGGCGCAACGCATTCTCATCGGGTGGACCCTCGGCGTCGTGATCGGCGCGCCGATCGGCATCCTCATGGGCCGCGTCAACATCGTGCGCCAGTTGCTCGACCCCTACATCGAGTTCTTCCGCTTCATCCCGCCGATCGCGTTCGTGACCCTCGCCGTGGTCTGGTTCGGTATCGGCGAGACATCGAAGGTGGTGCTGATCTTCTACACCTCGGTCTTCATCGTCACGGTGAGCACCATCGCCGCCACCGTCGCGATCAGCGAGAACAAGCTGCAGGCCGCGACGAACCTGGGGGCGGGCAAGCTCCAGATCATGAAGACCGTCGTGCTGCCGTCGTCGGTACCGGGCATCATCACCGGCGCCCGCCTCGCGATGGGCAACAGCTTCCTGACGATCGTCTCCGCCGAGATCGTGGCGGCCGACCACGGTATCGGGTCGATGATCTGGCAGGCCCGCAACTACGGACGCATCGACTGGACCTTCGTCGGCATCATCGTGCTCGGCATCATGGGGTTCGTGTTCGACCGGATCCTGCGCCTGCTCTCGACGCGGTATCTCGCCCGGTACGGCGTCAAGTAGTCCGTCCACCCCATCCGTCGAACACGAAGGGACGCAATGACTCACGCACCCACCATCGCCGAGCTGGCGGGCATCCCCGGACGACCCGAATCCGGCGACGTCGACACCGAGCGGCATCGCAGGAAGGTCGCGGTGATCGGCGGTTACCGGATCCTGTCGCGGTTCGGTCTCGACGAGGGCATCTCTGGGCACATCACCGCCCGCGATCCCGAGCGTCCCGACACCTTCTGGACGGCGCCGTTCGGCAGGCACTTCTCCCGCGTCCTGCCGGACGAACTGCTGCACGTCGACTCCGACGGCACCGTCCTGTCGGGAGAAGGTCCGCTCAACCGGGCCGCCTTCGTCATCCATTCCAAGGTGCACGAGGCTCGCCCGGACGTGATCGGCGCGGTCCACGCGCACGGCCTGCAGGGTAAGGCGTTCTCTTCGCTGCACCGTCTGCTCAGCCCGATCACGCAGGACGCGTGCGCCTTCTTCGAGGACCACTCCGTGTACGACGAGTATCACGGTGTCGCGCTCGACGAGGAGGAAGGCCTGCGCATCGCGGCGGCGCTCGGGTCGAACAAGGCCGTCGTCCTGACCAATCACGGGCACCTCACGGTCGGGACGTCGGTCGAGAGCGCGGTGTGGTGGTACGTGTCGATGGAGCGGTCGATGCAGGCCGAACTGGCTGCGCGGGCCGCGGGTGAACCGGTGGCGCTGCACGACGAGATCGCCGCGCAGACCTACGAGGCCGTCGGCACCGAGAAGGTCGGCTGGTTCGCGTACTCGACCATCATCCAGAAGATCGCTGCCGAGGAACCGGAGGTCTTCGGCTCGCCCTAGGGGCAGTCGAGTCCCGCAGAGGCGGGCACACCCGCATCCCTGCGCCGGTGTGCCCGCCTTGTCGTGTGGAAGGACTCCCCGGATCGGGTCGAAACCAGTCTGCTGACCGGACCCGTTTCATTTGGCAAGTGCAGCAACGTCATTAGCGTTGCCGGCATGAACGCTTCGCTGACCGCGTCGACCGGTTCCGGTCTCGACGTCGACATCCTGATCATCGGCGCAGGCCCGGCCGGGCTGTACGGCGCGTACTACGCCGGCTTCCGCGGGCTTCGCGTGGCCGTCCTCGACGCACTGTCCGAACCCGGCGGGCAGGTCAGTGCCATGTACCCCGAGAAGGCGATCCTCGACATCGCCGGGTTCCCGTCCGTGAAGGGGCGTGACCTCATCGCCGGCCTGCTGGAACAGGCCGCGCCCTACGACCCGACGTTCCTGCTCGGGGAGCAGGCGCAGACCCTCGCGCACACCGACGACGGACGCGTCGTGATCGGAACGAGCAGCGGCCGCACCGTCACCGCGGGCGCGGTCGTGATCACCGGCGGGATCGGCACGTTCACCCCCCGCCCGCTGGTGAAGGGTCTCGACTTCCTCGATCGCGGTCTGAGCTACTTCGTGCCCGATCTCTCGGCGCACACGGGCAAGGACGTCGTGATCGTCGGTGGTGGCGACAGCGCCTTCGACTGGGCCGTGCATCTCGAGCCGATCGCGTCCTCGGTGACGCTCGTGCACCGCCGCGACAAGTTCCGGGCGCACGGCGCAACGGTCACGAAGGTCCGCGACAGCACTGTACGGATGCTCGTCAACGCGGACGTCTCGGCCGTGCGCGGCAACGGCTGGATCGCGGAGGTGGACGTGGCGCACAAGCCGGAGGGGACGACCACGACGCTGCCTGCGCAATCGGTGATCGCGGCGCTCGGTTTCACCGCAGACCTGGGTCCGATGACGGACTGGGGCCTCGAGATCGACTCGAGGCACATCGTCGTCAACACCCGTATGGAGACCACCGTGCCGCGGGTGTACGCGGCCGGGGACATCACCGACTACCCGGGGAAGGTACGGCTGATCGCCGTCGGCTTCGGCGAGGCCGCGACCGCGATCAACAACGCGGCCGCGGTGCTCGATCCCGACGCCGAGATCTTTCCCGGTCATTCCACCGAACAGGAGGGCTGAGCAATGGCTTTCGTCATCGGCGAGGCATGCATCGACTACATGGACCGATCGTGCATGGAGGAGTGCCCGGTCGACTGCATCTACGAGGGAGAACGCAAGCTCTACATCAACCCGAACGAGTGCATCGACTGTGGCGCATGTGAACTCGCGTGCCCGGTGGAGGCGATCACCGTGGACCGCAAGGCGGACCCGGAGTTCAAGGAGGACGCCAAGCGCTTCTTCCTCGAGATTCTCCCGACGCGCAGCGAACCGGTGGGCAACCCGGGCGGCGCCGCCAAGATCGACGTGATCGGCGTCGACACCGAGATGGTGTCCGCGTTCTGATGGGCGTGCGGTTCGGGTACGCCGACACGTCGTTCGGTCAACTGCACTACGCCGAGCAGGGCACGAGGCCGGTTCTGCTCCTCCTGCACCAGACCCCGCGCTCGTGGGACGAGTTCCGTGAGCTGATCCCGCTGCTCGCGTCCGACTTCCGGGTGATCGCGATGGACATGGTCGGCTTCGGCGCCAGCGCGACGCTCGACGCGCCGCAAACCATCGAGGCGTTCGCGCAGGGCGCCTGGGAACTGCTGGACGCTCTCGGCGTCGAGCGGGTGTCCGTCCTCGGGCATCACACCGGTGCCGCCGTCGCGATGGATATGGCCGCGGCGCCCGGAGACCGGATCGACGCCGTCGTGCTGTCGTCGTGCCCGTGGGCGGACGCCGAGTATCGGGCCGGTCACACGGGGGCAGGTGGGGTGGACTGCGCCGAGCGTGTCCCCGACGGCGGCCACTTGCGGACGCTGTGGGATCTGCGGCGCCCCTACTACCCGGAACCGGTCACCGACCTGCTGGACCGGTTCGTCCACGACGCGCTCGCGTACGGAGTCGACCCCGCGGAGGGGCACCGTGCCTGTGGGCGCTACCGGATGGAGGACCGGATCGGCGAGGTGCGGGCGCCGGTGCTGCTGATCGGGGCCGGCGCCGATCCGTTCTCGATGCCACACCTCCCGACGCTGCGTGAGCGTCTCACAGGGGCGTCCTCAGTCGTCGACGTCGTGATCGAGAAGGGCACGGTCGCACTCGTCGAACGGGAGGCGCCCTCCGTCGCGAAGGCCGTCCGCGCGTTCGCGGCCACATATGTGAATCGGCCTGTGACCAGCAGTATGTAAACACTGTGAGACGGGTCCACTGACCGGACCGTGTGACGTGCGTCTCGGGACTTTGGACCCTAGCGTCGCCTGTATCAGGGGTGTAGGTCGCGATCCCGGCTCAGGCCGGGCGAGCTCCCCAAGGTGGCAGGAGGCCAACAGTGACGACAGCCGCGCAGCGATCGGTCGATCTCGGTTCGGTGGTATCCCTCAAGGCGGCCGCGCCGATGGCGGGCGGTGAGATGTCCTCGGTGCTGGGCAAGGCTCGTCTGATTCTCGACGCGTTCGACAACGACCACAGCGACCTCTCGCTGACGGAGCTCACGCGCCGGAGCCGAGTCGCGAAGGCGACCGTTCATCGACTGGCCGGCGAACTGGTCGAGTGGGGACTCCTGGAGCGCGCAGGGACGAAGTACCGGCTCGGTCTGCGTCTGTTCGAACTGGGGCAGCTGGTTCCGCGCCAGCGGATTCTGCGGGACGCGGCCCTGCCCTACATGGAGGACCTCCTGCTCGCCACCCAGGAGACCGTGCACTTCGCGGTCAGGGACGGTATCGACGTGCTCTACATCGAGAAGATCATCGGGCACCGTGGCCTCAACCAGCAGTCCCGCGTTGCCGGACGGCTGCCGCTGTACTGCACCGCGACCGGGAAGATGATCCTCGCGTTCTCGCCGCAGTCGGTCTTCGACGAGGTTGTCGAGCAGGGCTTCACGGCGCTCACCACCCGCACCACGATGTCGGTGTCGGTGCTGCGCCAGCAGCTGGAGCGGATGCGCAAGGACCAGCTGGCCGTGGAGGTGGAGGAGACACGTCTGGGTTACATGAGTGTCGCCGTGCCGGTCTTCAGCGGCCCCACCAGCATCGCAGGCGCGCTGTCGGTGACCGGGCCCACCGTCCGGATGAACGTGAGCCGGGTGACGGGCGCGTTGCGTACGGCGGGTGTGGGGATCAGCCGCACCTTGCACGCGATGAAGTGCACGCACTCGGCGTTCGACTCCATTACCCGGACGCCGTCGTGCAGCCCGACGATGTGCTCGTTCAACGGCTGCGGCAAGTGACGATCAGCCGCCGCGCCGCGTGGGCGCGGCGGCCTCGGCGTCCCACGTCCCCGCCCTGGCACCCCGGTCCCGCAGCTCGGCCTTGCGTACCTTGCCGGTCTCGGTGAGGGGCAACGCGTCGACGACATCGACATAGCGTGGCAGGGCGAAGTGGGCGAGGACCGGTTCGGCGAAGCGCCGCAGGGCGATCGGGTCGACGGTCCGACCGGGACGAGGGACGACCGCGGCCATCACCTCGTCCTCGGCAAGCTCGGAGGGAACCGGGAACACCGCGACCTGCGCGACGTCGGGGTGCTGGGCGAGCACACCCTCGACCTCGGTCGACGAGATGTTCTCGCCCCGTCGGCGGATCACGTCCTTGATGCGGTCGACGAACCGGAACCAGCCGTCGGGTTCGCGGACCACGCGATCGCCGGTGGCGAGCCAGTTGCCGGGTGCGGGGGCCGTGTCGCCGAGATAGCCGAGCGCGAAGGCGCCGTCGAGTTCGGTGCGCACCAGGAGCTCGCCCGGTGAGCCGTCCGGCACGGGTGTGCCAGCAGGGTCGACGACGAGCGCGTCGTACCCCGGCATGACCGTGCCGAGGTAGCCCGCGCGCCGTTCACGTGACGTGGTCCCGATGACGAGATTGCTCTCGGTGGAGCCGAATCCGTCGATCAGCTCGACGCCGAACCGGTCGTGGAAGGGCTGTGAGAGTCGCTCGGGTGTCGCGGGCGCGAGGGCGCGAGTCGCCCGGTGCGCCCGATCGTGTGGAGCAGGCGGACGGCCGGCGAGCATCGCGACCATCGCGCCGAGCAGGTATACGACGGTCGCGTCGGCATCGGCGACGCGGCTCCAGTACTCGCGCACCGAGAAGTGCTGTCCGAGGACGAAGGTGCCGCCCGCCACCAGAGCTTGGAAGAACGCGTTGATGGCGTTGGTGTGGAACAACGGCAACTCGTTGTAGAGGACGTCGTCCGGTCCGAGTTCCAGTGACTCGCTCACGCCGCGTCCCCACCACAGGAACTGTGCCTGCGGGCACCGCACGCCCTTCGGCAACCCTGTGGTGCCGGAGGTGAACAGCACCGCAGCAACATCGTGGGCCGAGATGTCCTCGACCGGTGGCAGCGGCGGCGAGTCCGGCCGAGGCGCGGACGGAGTTCCGACGATCCACAGCTCGTCACGGAAGCCCGCCGCCGCGACCCGCTCCGCATACTCCGGCTCGATCAGTAGTCGGCGCGCACCCGATGTCGCGAGGACGTGGCTCAGGGCGTCGCCGCGCAACGCGGTGTTGAGCGGCACCGCGACGGCCCCCAGCCATGCGCACCCGAGGAGCAGGTCGATCGCCTCGAGGCGGTTCGAGGTCATCGCGGCCACCGGATCTCCCCGCCCGACTCCGCGCCCGGCGAGCGACCCGGCCATCGCGGCCGCGCGGTCGGCGAGCTGACGGTAGGTGAGCCGTACGTCGTCGACCCGCAGCGCGGTATGACCACCGCGCCGATCGGCGCGGTCGAGAAGCAAGGCCGGAACGGTCATCTGCTCCGGTAGCGGGATGGTGCCGGTCACCGTGTCACGGAACGACGACGGCACGGCCGGCTACCCTACCCTCGCGCATCAGGTGCAGTGCGTCGGCGATCTCGTCGAGCGGGAACTGCTGTACCGCGAGGCGGATGTCGCCGGCCACCAGCCGCGCGATCAGGTCCGGGGCGAGCTCGGCCTGTCGCGCCGTCTTGCGAATCATGTTGACCGGCAGAATCGCAACGTCGCTGAGGAGCCAGTTCGGCAGGTCGACCGTGAGCTGTGTCCCGAGGGTGTAGCCGATCAGGGCGGCGCGCCCGCCTGGCACGACGCGGGCGAGCAGGTGCGGCAGCGCGTCCCCGCCCAGGGTGTCGATCAAGACCTCGGCGACCGGATCGGGCCCGAGTGCCTCGGCCACCTCCGCGCCGCGCCCGACGACCGGGCGGACGCCCTCCGGCAGCAGCGCGACCTGGTCCTCACGCGGCACCACGCCGATCACCTCGGCGGCGCCCGCGAGCAGCGCGAACTGGGCCGCCATCGAGCCGACGGCGCCGGATGCGCCCGAGACGACCACCCGTTCACCCGCCGCCACGTTCGCGACATCGTGCACGGCCACGTAACCGGTCGTGCTGGGCAGCAGGAACGTGGCAGCGACCGCAGGGTCGAGTCCCGAATCGAATGGTGTGAACGCCTTGTCGGCGGCCACCAGGTACTCCGCCCAGCAGCCGCTCTTGAACAGTCCGATCCCGCCGCCGCGCACCAGGACCTTGGTTCCGGGTGCAAGAGTGTCGGATTCGACGACGGTACCGGCGCCGTCGGTGCCCCCGATGTGGGGGAGGGTCGGCCGGACGTTGAAGTTCCCGCTCGCGACCGTCATGTCGAGGTGACCGAGAGCGGCCGCGTCGATTCGGACCAGGGTCTGGCCGGGTTCCCTGACGGGGCCGTCGATCTCGTCGATCACGGGAGCCTGTCCGAAACTGTGGAGCCGAGCGGCGCGCATGTGTTCTCCTTCTGGATCTTTCGAAACGGGATCGGTCCGGTGGGCCGGGGGATCAGGTCGGGTCAGGTCAGGACACCGTCGGCGCGCAGCCGGGCGACGATCTCGGGCGGGTACCCGGCGACATCGCGCAGCACGTCGTCGGTGTCGGCGCCGAGCAGCGGTGCCGCCCGGCGGACGGTCACCGGCGCACCCACGCGTACGGGGGCGCCCTCGTGCAGGAAACGGCCGACCTTCGGGTGGTCACCAGGCTGGTAGTAGCCGCGCACCCGTAGGTGCGGGTCGCTCTCGACGAGGTCGCGACCGTTCTGGACGGTGCCGGCGGGGACACCGGCCGCCTGAAGTCGTTCGGCCACGGACTCCGCAGGGAGGGACGCCGTCCATGCCGTGATCGCGGCAGCGATCTCGGCCTCGTGCTCACGCCGCGCGTCGGCGGTGCGGAAACGATTGTCACGGGACCATTCCGGCAGCCCGAGTGTGTCGCACAGGAGTCGCCAGTCGGCGTCGTTGCGGACCGCGATCGCGCACCAGCGGTCGGCACCGAGGCAACGGAAGACCCCGTGCGGGAACATCGCGGGATGGGCGTTGCCGATCGGTTCGGGGAATCGTCCGGTGCCGGTCGCCTGCACGACACTGGTGCCCATGTGTGTGGCCATCGCCTCGAGTTGGGACAGGTCGACGTGCTGGCCGCGGCCGGTTCGGTCGCGGTGCTCGAGTGCGGCGAGGACGGCAGTCGCGGCCTGGAGCCCGGCCACGATGTCGCCGTGGCCGTAGATCACGCCCACCACCTGGTCGGCACTCCAGCCGGTCAGTGCGGTCAACCCCGTTGCAGCGGAGACGATGTCGGCATACGACACCCAGTCTCTGCGGGGGCCGGTGTGTCCCATTCCCGACATCGAGACGTACACGATGTCGGGGCGCAGCTCGCGCATGCGCTCGTACCCGAATCCCATCTTCTCCATGACGGAGGAACTGAAGTTCTCGACGACGACGTCGCTCTGTGCGATCAGGTCGGCCAGGACCTCGAGTCCGGCAGGCGAGCGGGTGTCGAGGGTGATGCTGCGCTTGTTCCGGTTGACGTCGTTGAAGTACCCGCTGGTGTCCGGGTCGTCGTGAGGACCACGGGACAGGTGCATGAACGGCGCGAACCGCGTGGGATCCGGGCGGCCGAGGGACTCGACCTTGACGACGTCGGCGCCGTGGTCGGCGAGGATGCGGGTGCAGTAGGGTCCGGCGAGCACCCACGTCAGGTCGAGCACTCGGACACCTGCGAGCGGGAGCCCCGGCGAATCCCCTTCAGGCGCTGCGTGATCAGCGGGGGCCGGCCGATCTGTCAGCGCCTGGTGCTCGCCGAGATCGGCCACTGCGAGATCCCGGGCCCGGGCACCCTCCGGGAACGCGAAACCGAACCCCAGGTCGCGGGTCACGCCGTCACGCGAGACCACGTCGACGAAGAAGTCGCGGTCGTTCAGTTGCGGGTTGACGAGCAGTTCGTCCGGGCGGTCGACGGCCGACCACGGCAGTTTGCGGGACTGCGCCGCGACTGCGAACTCCTCCTTCGTCCACTTGTCGAGGAACCGCTGCACCACCTCGAAGACGTGGTCCTGGTGCCGCTTCCGTTCCGCCGGATCGCTCCAGCGCGGATCGTCGAGGTCGTCGGCCGCGCCCTCCTCGACCAGCCAGGCCAACAGCGCGTCCCACATGCGCGGGCTGCCTCCGAGTCCCCCACCCAGGAAACCGTCGGCCGCGCGGAACAGCCCGTGCGGCACGAGTGGGTGCACTCGCCCCGGTCGCGGCGGCACTCGATCCTCGTGGAGATACGCCAGGGCGCCGGCCTCGAGACTCGCGGCCACACACTCCTGAGCCGAGACGTCGACGAGCGGCACCGGTTCTCGTCGACGGGCCCGCAGACCCAGCAGCGCGCCGATTGCGGCGTTGACTCCCGCCAACTGCTCGGCCTGACCTCCGGGAAGCAGCAGGGGAGGACCGTCCGGGTCGCCGACCTGCGCCATCATGCCGCC
Source organism: Rhodococcus gannanensis (assembly GCF_042681175.1). Classification (NCBI taxonomy): domain Bacteria; kingdom Bacillati; phylum Actinomycetota; class Actinomycetes; order Mycobacteriales; family Nocardiaceae; genus Rhodococcus; species Rhodococcus gannanensis. The sequence continues at coordinate 298,916 of NZ_JBHUFB010000019.1, read as the reverse complement.
GAGGGCTGCCACCGTGAGATCCGTTGCAGCCCAGCCGCTGCGCGGCCCGTCGACGCCGAACGGCGTCACCCGCACGTGCACGGTGGAGTCGACCGGAAGCGTGACGGCCTCGGCTCCCGGTGCGCTGCCGTCGAGGAAGACGTCCGCCGTGGCGACCAGGCGCGCGAGATCGCGGCGGCCGGAGTCGGACTCGAGATCGAGTACAACGGACTTCTTCCCGGCATGCCAGTGGCCGAAGGCGTGTCCGCCGAACTCCTGCCGGCCGGGATCCCCACCCACCGGTTCGACGAGCACGACGTCGTAGCCGAGGCCGACGAGGATCCGCCCTGCGAAGCGGGTGAAGGGGCTCGACAGTTCGACCACCCGGATTGCGGATTCGACCACGGCTGCTGCTCCGATCGGGTTGTGGGTTCTTCAGTGGGTGCGCCGACCCTAAGGTGGTCACGGGCGCAGGGGAACGATTCCGTTCTGCTGACCGAACCGGGGCTGTCCGGTCAGCAGAACGTGTCCTCTCATTCGTTGTTCGCGTGCTCGCCGACCCAGCCGTGCAGCATCACCGTGTCGGTGTCGACGGGTCCGGGGATCTTGCCCTGATCACGGAAGAACGTGACAAGGTCGTTGGCGCGGGCCGTGTCGTCGGCGGTGAAGTCCCGACCTACGAAGTCGATCTGGGTCACGGTGCGCTTCGCCTCCGCCGGATCCATCTGGATCGCTGCCGAGATCGCGGTGGCCGCACGATCGGGATCCGAGTTCACGATCGCGGCCGCGTCGGCGACGACGCCGAACACACGCGCCGCGAGTTCCTCGTTCGCGGACAGCCACGATTCCGAGGTGAGCAACCACTGCGAGTACCGGGCACCGAAATCGCCGCTGGTGCCTGCGACGCGTCCGCCGGTCGCGACGGCCTGCGCGATCCACGGGTCGAACGAGATGAAGCCGTCGATGTCGCCGCGGGCGAGCAGGGCTGGCTGCTCGGGCGGGCTGGTGCTCACCAGTTTCACGGAGGCCGGGTCGACGCCGAGGCTGCGCAGGTACGCGTCGGTGAAGTACAGGCCGATGCCTGGGAAGACTCCGAAGGTCTTGATCGACTGCGGGGTGATCCCTTCGCGCAGCACCACCTGGAAGTACCGGTCCGACTCCTCGTACACGCCGAGGGCCCGGAGACTCTTGTTGTTGGCCATCACCGTCAGTGCGGTCGAATCGGCGTTGCCGGACATCTCGGAGGTGCCTGCCACGACATTCTGCGCGCTGGCCGCACCGCCCTCCGTCTGGATGATCTGCACGTTCAGGCCCGCCGCCTCGAACATCCCCTCGTGCTCGGCGACGAAGAACGGTGCGTAGGACGGATCGACGCCGACCGAGATGCGGACCAGCCCGTCGGGGGCGGACGAGGCGGTGTCCGATGCCGGCCGGGAGCACGCGGCGACGGCGAACACCGTGGCGAGCGCCACGACGGCGACGACGCGGCGTCGTCTCAATCTGGTCTTCATGTGTGATGCCTTTCGCATGGGGTGATGGCCGAACGCATCGACCGACAAGGCAGGTCGGCGCGGCCGGGTGGGGTGCGGGCGACTCAGTGCCCGGTGAAGCGCGGCTCGCGCTTGTCGAGAAACGCCTGGAGGCCTTCGGCGGTGTCGTCCGTCCGGATCAGCTCGAGAACGGCGTCGAACTCGATGTCGAGGGCCGCGTCGAGCGGCAACGCGCGGCCCTGCTCGACGATCTGCTTGAGCAGACCGATGGTCCGAGTGGGCTTCCGGGCGAACTCGCGTGCGAGTTCGTCTACCCGAGAATCGAACTCGCCGTCGGGTACCACCTCGTCGACAAGTCCGATGCGGAGTGCTTCTTCGGCGGGCAGGCGATCACCCCTGACCATGAGCAGCTTCGCTCGGTGCGCGCCGAGCAGCCTGGGCAGACGTTGGCTACCGCCCGCTCCAGGGAAAAGTCCCAGTTCGATCTCCGGAAACCCGATGATCGCGGACTCCGTCATCACGCGCAGATCGCACGCGAGTGCGAGTTCCGCGCCTCCGCCCAGCGCGTGTCCGTTCACGGCCGCGATCACGGGCTTCGGGGCCGTCTCCAGCAAGCGTTGGACGTCGACCCACGGCCGCATCGCCCGCTGGGTCTCCTCGGTCAGATTTCGCATGACCCGGATGTCGGCCCCTGCCACGAAGAATCGACCCGTTCCCCGCACGACGATGCAGCGCACGTCGGGATCCTGGGTGAGAGGGGTCAGGACGTCGAGGAGTTCGACGATCAGAGCGGGGTCGAAAGCGTTTGCCGGAGGCCTGTCGATCGTGACGGTGGCCACCGCGTTCGAGACTGCTGCGTGGACGGGGGGCGTGGCGGTCGGGGCCGTGGGCGTCATCGCATGCTCCGGTCGGTCGGGATCGGGTTCCTCGAACCCGCTGTGCGGGGTCGAGTATCGATCCAGGTCCACGACGAAGACACGGACAGTGGTCCGGTGGGCGAACCGGCAATCAGCTCGTAACAGGGTCGTCCGCCCTGACCGGGACCGGTCCGTTCACAACGCGCGCCCGCGTGCAGTTCACATAGCACCGCGGGTTCGTGCACACGTCGCGCGATGCGGTCAGCGTGCGGTCCACCCGCCGTCCACGACCACGGTCTGCCCGGTGACGTAGCTGCCCGCATCGCCGACCAGCCACAGCACGGAGCCGACCACGTCGTCGGCGGTGCCCTCCTTGGGTAGCGGGGTGTTGCGGCGCAGGTACTGCTGGGCTCGTTCGCTCTCGTAGAGAGGCCCGGTGATCTCGCTGCGGAAGAACCCGGGTGCGACGGTGTTGACGCGGATCGAGTGCCGCGCCCACTGCACGGCCAGTTCGGCGGTCAGGCCGGACAGGCCCGCCTTGCTCGCCGCGTAGGACGCCTGTGGAATGCCCGGTATCCCCACCCGCCCGCTGATCGACGAGATGTTGACGATCGCGCCCCGCCCGACCTCGCGCATGTGCGGGAACACGCCCTGCGCGAGCCGCATCGGCGCGAGCAGGTTGAGCTCGACGGTCCGCCTGATCGCGTCGAGTGGTTCGGATTCCGCGCGTTCCTCGGTGAACATGGTCCCGGCGGCGTTCACGAGGATCTCGGGTGGTCCCAGCGCGTCGGCGACGGCGGGCACCACCGTCCCGATCTGGTCGAGATCACCGAGATCGGCCGCGACCGCGAGGCCGCCGATCCGCTCGGCGAGTTCGTCCAGCCGCTCCTTGCGGCGGGCGACGACCGCCACCCGGGCTCCGAACCCGGCGAGCGTCTCGGCGATCGCCGCACCGAGACCGGAGGACGCTCCGGTGACGATCGCGACCCGGCCGGTGAGGTCGAACATCCGGTCGGCGGCGGCGCGAGGTGACGTCACGACTGCCCTCCCTCGGCGGCCGATGCTCCCCGGGGCAGCGGCTGTGCGTTCGATTCGACGAAGTCGTGCAGGCCGACGCGGTTCACCTTGCCCATGGCGTTGAGGGGGAGCGCGTCGACGCGCGACCACCTCTCGGGCACCTTGTAGGCGGCCAGGGTCTCCCGGCAGACGGCGTCCAGCGTGTCCGTGTCGACCTGGTCCTCGGCCTCGACGACCGCGGCGACCCGCTGACCGAGCCGGTCGTCGGGGATCGGGTATACGGCCACCTTGGCGACCCCGGGGTGCGCCGCGACGATCCGTTCCACCTCGAGCGGGTAGACGTTCGCGCCGCCCCGGATGATGACCAGCTTCTTGCGGTCCAGGACGGTGAGCCAGCCGTCGGCGTCGACGGTGCCGATGTCACCGGTGGGGAAGGGGCCTGCGTCCGGTTTCCGGACCCGTCCGTCCTCCCAGTAGCCGAGCAGTGGTGTCCAGACACCCGCCCACGGTCCCGCGTCGGCCGGAGCGAGGCGCAGTTCGCCCAGCTCGCCGGGTGGCAGGCGACGGCCGTCGTCGTCGTAGGCGGCGACGTCGATGCTGGGGAGGACGCGGCCGCTGCTGCCGGGACGCCAGTCGTCCCCGACGGGATCAATGGACACGACCGTCGGCGCCTCGGTCAATCCGTAGGTGACCCGGGGGACGCGTCCGTGTACGTCGGCGAACTCGCGCCGCAGTCCGTCGGGGGTGTCGCTGCCCCCGCACCACACCTCGTCGAGGGAGCGGAGATCGGCGTCGGGGAGCCGTGCGAGGTCGTAGAGCTGGGCCGGCGCGCCGTTCCACACCGTCACCTTCCGGGTGGAGATCCACTCCGCGACACCCCCGACGTCGCGGCGGTCCATCACGACGGAACAGCCGCCCGCCTGGGCGGTGAGCAGGGTCGACAACACCATCAGGTTGAGGATCGTCAGCGGAAAGCTGTCGCCCTTGCGCAGTTCGGGGCCCCAGCCCCGGGTCGCGGTGAGCACTTCACCGGGGAGCAGCAGGTTGCGCTGGCTGTGCACGACCGCCTTGGGCCGGCCGGAGGTGCCGCTGGTGAAGGCGATGCCGGCCGGGGCGTCGACGTCGACGTCCACGTCGGGTGCGGCGTGGTCGGCGGCGAGGAGGTCGCGCCAGCGTTCGATGTCGACCGAACCGGGGCCGTCGAGGTGGCACCGGGGTCCGGCGAGGACGACGGTCGGAGTGCAGACGTCGTACAGGTCCTGTTGTTCGGATGCCGAGAGTGCCTCGCCGACTCCCGCCCAGACCGCGCCGATCCGTTGGGTGCCGTGGAAGGCCGCCACGATGTCCAGGTCGTTGGGCAGGCAGGCGGCGACCCGGTCGCCGGGGCGGACCCCGAGCGACCACAGTGCGCCCGCGGCCCTGCGGGCCTGCTCGTCGAGGTCCCGGTACGACCAGATGCCGGAGACCGCTTCCACCGCAGGTGAATCCGGCCGTGCCGCCAGTGCGGCGTCGAGCACGGAGGCGATCGTTGCGGTGCCCCTGCCGGGGCGACGATCCGCAACCCCCGATGCGTCGCGTGTTCTCGTCACACGGTAGTGATACCACCATGTATGGAAATAGTCATCTGCTAGATTGAGAATGGAATTCTCAGGCGATGAGTGAGGTGCGGGCGCATGAAACACACAGGCCCCCTGTCGGGTGTGCGGGTCGTCGACCTCACCGCGATGGTCATGGGCCCCTACTGCACGCAGATCATGGCCGACATGGGCGCCGACGTGATCAAGGTCGAACCTCCGGCGGGCGACAACACCCGATACATCTCGGACGGCCCCGAGCCCGGGATGAGCGGTGTCTTCGTCAACGTCAACCGCGGAAAGCGCAGTGTCGTCCTCGATCTCCGGACCGACGCAGGCAAGGACGTGCTGCGCGGACTCGTCGCGCAGGCCGACGTCTTCATCCACTCCATGCGGGGTGCGGCGGTCTCCGCGCTCGGTTTCGGGTACGACGAGGTGTCCGCGATCAACGAGACGATCGTCTACACCAACTGCTACGGCTACGGCCGACGCGGCCCCGATGCGAACCTCACCGCCTACGACGACACCATCCAGGCGGAGTGCGGGCTGCCGTCCGTACAGGAACGGCTGACGGGCGAATCCGGTTACGTCGGAACCATCATCGCGGACAAGGTCGCCGGGATGACCGCGCTGTACGCCACCATGATGGCGCTCTTCCATCGCGAACGAACCGGTGAAGGCCAGGAGGTCGAGGTCGCGATGTTCGAGACGATGGCTGCGTTCATGCTGGTGGAACACGCCAACGGCGCGATGTTCAGTCCACCCCTCGGGCCCGCCGGCTACCCGCGCGCAGTGGCGCCGAACCGGCGGCCCTACCGGACCAAGGACGGGCAGATCTCGGCGCTGGTCTACAACGACAAGCAGTGGGGCGCCTTCGTCGAGGCGGTCCGGCCGCCCTGGGCCGGCGACCATCTCGCCACCCTCGAACAGCGCGTCGCCCGGATCGACACCGTCTACGCCCTCCTCGGGGAGACCTTCCTCGAACGGACCACGCAGGAATGGCTCGACCTGCTGCGTTCACTCGACATCCCCGCGGCGCCCGTCCGCACACTCGACGAACTCTTCGACAACCCGCATCTGGAGGCGGTGGGCCTGTTCGAGGAGGTCGACACCCAGACCGGCCCGGTGCGGTTCCCCGGACCGCCGACCTGGTTCTCCCGCACACCGGGGCGAGTGGCGGGGCCGGCGCCGAGACTCGGCGAGCACACCGCCGAGGTGGCCGACGAGTTCCGGCTGTCACCAACGGATTCCCATTTGGCTCGAACAGACAGGAGCTGACGGCATGGGAAGTCCGGTCACGACGAGGGACGACATCGACCTGCGCGCGCTGCTCCGACCGGGCGACCGCATCGTCATCGGGCAGGCGTGCGGGGAGCCGACCACTCTCCTGGAGGCGCTGATCGAACAGGGCGGCGACATCGGCGGCCTGTCCGCGTTCGTCGCGACCAGCTTCTCCGGGGTCTTCACCCCCGACTCGGCACGCGGCGTCCGGCTGTCGAGCATGGGCGCGATCGGTGCGCTCCGCGCCATGTCCGCGGCGCACGCACTCGACGTCGTCCCGTGTCACGTCGGTCGGGTCGGGCCGATGATCGAGGCGGGCGAGATCGGATGCGACGTCGCCTTCGTCCAGGTCAGCCCCGCCGATGCCGACGGGAACCACAGTTTCGGACTCGTCAGCGACTACGTGCAGGCCGCGGTCGCGCGGGCTCGTGTCGTGGTGGCCGAGGTGAACGACCAGGTTCCGTACACCAGGGGCGAGGTGCTCCCCGCGTCGCGAATCGACCACGCGCTGTTCGTGTCCCGGCCGCCGGTGCAGGTCGAGGGGAGCCCGATCCGGCCGGTCGACGAGGCCATCGCGCGTCACGCCGCCGACTACGTCGAGGACGGATCCGTCATCCAGATGGGCGTAGGAGGAGTCCCGGACGCCATCCTCCGGCTGATCACCGACCGCCGGGATCTCGGGGTGCATTCGGGAATGGTCGGTGACGGACTGGTCGATCTGGTCGAGGCGGGCGTCGTCACCAACGCGCGCAAGAAGATCGACAGGGGGGTGACCGTCACCGGAGCGCTGATCGGAACCAAACGCCTGTACGACTTCGCGCACGACAACGACGAGCTGCGGATGTGCACCACGGCGTACACCCACGACGCCGGGGTGCTGGCAGGCCTGGAACGGCTCGTCAGTGTGAACTCCGCACTCGAGGTGGATCTGACCGGACAGGTGAACGCCGAGCAGAGCGGCGCCTCCTATGTCGGGGGGACGGGCGGCCAGGTCGACTTCGTGCGCGGCGGCGTCCTCTCCCCGGGGGGCCACGCGATCATCGCGCTCCCGGCAACGGCGAAGGGGGACACCGTCAGTCGTATCACCGCACGGTTGTCCGGTCCGGTCACCACACCTCGCAGCGACGTGGACGTGATCGTCACCGAGTTCGGTGCCGCGGAACTCCGCGGTCGCACCCTCGCGGAGCGCGCACGCCGCCTCGTCGACATCGCGCATCCCGATTTCCGCGAGGCCCTCGATCGAGAGGCCCACCTGATCCGGCAGAGAGGATTCTGATGCCGCGACCCACACAACCGATTCGAGACCTGCGACCCGGGGACGGTCCGCAGTGAGCGACGCCGTGCTGTTCGACGTCGTGGAGGACGGCATCGCCGTGCTCACCATCAACCGCCCGGAGACCCGGAACTGCCTGGCGCGCGACGTCCGTGAGGGCCTCTTCGCGGCCTGGGACCGCTTCGAACGCGACCCGGAGCTGCGGATCGCGATTCTCACCGGCGCGGGTGACACGGCGTTCTGCGCGGGTGGGGATCTCAAGGAGATGGTCGACACCGGGATGGGTGTGCCGCCGCGCGACATGTTCCCGCTGCCCTACGACTCCATCGAGTTGTCGAAACCCACCATCGCCGCCGTCAACGGGGCCGCGTTCGCCGGCGGCTGGATGATCGCCCAGGCGTGCGACCTGTGCGTGGCCGCGACCACCGCCCGGTTCGCGGTCACCGAGGTCCGGGTCGGTCGCAGCTCGCCGTGGGCGGCGCCGCTGATCCACATGATCCCGCAGCGCATCATGATGGAGATCCTGCTCACCGGACGACCGATCACCGCCGAACGCGCCTACGAGATCGGACTCGTCAACCGCCTCGCCGAGCCGGCGGATCTCATGAGCACCGCGCTGGACCTCGCCCGCGACGTCATCTCCGGTGCACCGCTCTCGGTCCGGGCCGCCCGGGAGACGGTCATGCTGGCCACCGAGATGGGGCGGTCCGCCGCGCTGCAGGCGGCGCGGCACGCGTCGGAATCCTGCTATCTCAGTGAGGATGCGCAGGAGGGCCCGCGTGCGTTCGCGCAGAAGCGGGCGCCGCGCTGGCAGGGACGCTGACCGTCGCGGAACCTCCACGGCACAACGCCCGCACAGCAGGATGTACCTGTGCTGTGCGGGCGTTCGCGTCGGCCTGCGGCTACTCGGGTGAGTAGCCGAGAACTCCCTTGATCTCGAGGAAGTCGTCGAACCCGAACTCGCCCCACTCCCGACCGTTGCCGCTCTTCTTGTAGCCGCCGAACGGCGCCGAGAAGTCGAACGCGTCGTTGATCGCAACCGAGCCGGCCCGGATACGCAGCGCCACGGACCGTGCCTCGTCGAGATCCGCGCCCGCCACGAAACCGGCGAGACCGTACTCGGTGTCGTTCGCGATCTCGACGGCGTGGTCCACGCTGTCGTAGCCGAGAATCGTGAGCACCGGTCCGAAGATCTCCTCGCGGGCGATCGTCATGTCGTTCTTGACGTCCGCGAACACGGTGGGCTTGACGAAGTACCCCGTGCCCAGGCCGTCGGGGCGTCCGGTGCCACCGGCGACCAGGGTGGCGCCTTCGTCGATCCCCTTCTGGATCAGCGCCTGGACCTTCTCGAACTGGGCGCCGGACACGACCGGACCGATGGCCGAATCACCCTGCGGGTCACCGACCGTCACCTGCGCCGCCGCCTCCCGGGCCACGCCGATGGCCTCCTCCATGCGCTCGGACGGGACGAGCATGCGCGACGGGGCACTGCACGTCTGACCCGAGTTGAGCATCATCGTGCCTACACCCTTGCCGACGTTCGCGGCGAAGTCGGCGTCGTCGAGAACGATGTTCGGGCTCTTGCCGCCGAGTTCTTGGGACACCCGCTTGACCCCGGACGCCGCATTCGCGGCGATGTCGATGCCGGCGCGGGTGGACCCGGTGAAGGAGATCAGGTCGACGTCCGGGTGACCGGACAGTGCCCGGCCGACACCGGGGCCGTCGCCCTGGACCAGGTTGAACACACCGGCGGGAACTCCTGCCTCGTCGAGGATCTCGGCGAAGACCTGCCCGCTGAACGGGGACTGCTCGGACGGCTTGAGCACCATCGTGCAGCCGGTGGCGAGAGCCGGGAACACCTTCACCGCGATCAGGCTGATCGGCCAGTTCCACGGGGTGATGAGCCCGCAGACACCGATCGGGTCCTTCACGATCCGGGTGGCGCCGCGCTGCTCCTCGAACACGAACTTCTCGAGCACGTCGATCGTGGTGGTCAGGTGACCGATACCGAGGTTCACCTGAAATCCGTTGGCCAGCTCACGCGGAGCGCCCATCTCCTCGGTCAACGCGTTGCCCAGATCGCCGATCCGACGCTGATACGCGTCGAGGATCCGGCGCAGCAGGTCGAGACGCTCCTGCCGGTCGGACGCTGCCCACGCGGGGAAGGCCCGGCGTGCGGCGGCGACCGCGCGATCGACGTCCGCCGCACTTCCGAGGGCCACCCGCCCAGCGACCTGCTCGGTGGCCGGGTTGACGACGTCGAAGGTCTGCGACTGGGCCGCGTCGACCCACTGTCCGTCGATGTAGAACTTCAGGTACTCACGCATTGCCTACCGGCCCTTTCGTGTGATCGTTCGCGAATGTCACTGCTGCCCTTCCGCATACCAGGTGCGGAACTCGTCGTAGCTCGGCATCTCCTCGGAGTTGGCTTTCGGGTCGACGGCGACGTGGATGACGCCCGGCTTGCCGCTGGCGTACGCCCGCTTGATCGCCGGCGCGATGTCCACGTCCTTCTCCACGTACTCGCCGTAGCAGCCGAATCCGTCGGCGATCTTGTCGAACCGGGTCTCGGTGCTCCAGTGCACCCCGGTCTCGAGCGAGCCGTGCCCGAAGGTGCGCTTGTAGACGCCCACCTCGAGGCCCCACGCGTAGTCGACCGCGACGACGCAGACGAGCGGAAGATTCAGACGTGCAGCGGTTTCCAGTTCTGCGATGTGGAACTGGAACGACGAGTCGCCGGTGATGAGCATCATCGGTCGCTTGCCGCCGTCCGCCACACCCGCACCGACCGCGTAGGGCAGGCCCGTTCCGAGGTGGCCGAAGTTTTGATTCCACATCACGTCGTGCGGCTTCGCCTGCGAGTACGTCCAGCCGAAGATCGTGGTCGCGCCGCCGTCCCGGACCATGATGCCGTCCGAGGGGAAGTCCTTGGTGGCCTCCACGATCAGGCGTGCCGGATGCACCGGTGACCCGCCGGACGGCGCCGTCTCCGCGAGGTCCGCGAGTCGGGCGGCGTCCTCCTCGATCCAGCGTGCGAGTTCGGGCGTCGCGGTCCGCGGGGTGTCGCGCAGTGCGTCGACCAGCTGCGGGACCACCGCACGCAGGTCACCGACGAGCGGGACGTCGATGGGCCGGTTCACGCCGATGGCGGAGGCGTCCTGCTCGATGTAGAGCCACTTGCGATTCGCCTCGTTCGCGACCCAGTGCCTGCCCCGGCCGAAGTGGACCGGCTCTCCGAGTTCGGTGCCGATCGCCAGGCACAGGTCGGACTCGACCACCGCCTCGATTGCGGACGGGGAGAACCCGTACGGGAACGTGCGGTCCTCCAGTCCCTCGATGTACGACGTGCCGCCGGAGGTCTGGACGACGGGGCAGGCCATGAGTTCGGCGAGTTCGCGCACCGAGTCGCCGGCGCGGGAGGTGTGGACACCGTGCCCGACGAGCAGGACCGGCTGCTTCGCCGACCGGATGAGTTCGGCGGCCTCGGCGATCCGATCGGTGCCCGCCGTCTGCCCGACGAGCCGGTACCGCTCCGGCGGAAGCACCGCGGGGACGTCGAGTTCCTCCTGGATGACGTGCTGCGGGTACTCGATGTACACCGGGCCGGGGGTGCCGGAGAGCGCGGTGCGCAGGCCCTGACGGATGATCTCGTCGGTCTGCTCCGCGTACTCGATGCTCGCGTGGTACTTCACCGAGTTCTCGACGAGCGCCATCTGCTGGACGAACTGGATTCGGCCGCGCCGCACGCGCTGCTCGGTGATGCGTGCGCGTTGCCCGCCGAGGAAGATGACCGGCGAGTTCTCGACCTTCGCGCACATGATGGCGCCGGCGAGGTTCGCGAGTCCGGGACCGAGCGTGCCGATGCACACCGCGGCCTTGCCGGTCATGCGGGACACGGCCTCGGCCATGAACCCCGCGGACTCCTCGTGATGCGGTGCGACGACATTCCAGCCGCGTTCCTCCGCGGCGTGGAACAGATGTACGAAGTTCGGATCCGGGATGCCGAAGAGTGTGTTGATGCCTTCGGCTTCGAACAGGTCCAGTATGCGTTCGTAGACCTTAACCGACATGCGCGCTTCCTTCCGTTGCCATCGCAAAGCTTCTGGTGATGTGGTCGACGTGTGCCGACGGGACGACCGGGAGCAGCCATGAGTCGGCCGTGTCCCGGATCTGGTCGATGCGCTCGCCCACCTGCTCGACGGTCCACTCCGGTTGGTACACACCCGGTGTCTCCGCGATGTAGGCGCGGGCGATGCGACCGGCGATCGTGACGAGCATTTCCCCTGTGATCGAGCAGGATTCGTGGGCGAGCCAGCCGACGGCCGGTGCGGCGAGCTCGGGGTCCATCGGTGGGTACTTCGAGGTGTCGAGGCCCTCGGCCAGCCGGGTCAGCGCCGCCGGGACGATCACGTTGGAACGGATGCCGTGGTCGGCACCCTCCAGTGCGACGACGTTCGAGAGGCCGATCATGCCGGCCTTGGCGGCGCCGTAGTTCGCGACCCGCGTGTTTCCGTAGAGTCCGCCGATCGACGAGGTGAGCACCACCCGCCCGTATCCCGCCTCCACCATGTGACCGAACGCGGGCCGAACCACGTGGAAGGCGCCACGCAGGTGGACGTCGAGGACGGCGTCGAAGTCCTCGTACGTCATCTCGGTGAGCGGCGCGTACCGGTTGTTGCCTGCGTTGTGGATCAGGATGTCGATGCGCCCGAACGCGTCGAGCGCGGAGGAGACGATCGCCGCACCGCCGTCGGCGGTCGCGACGGACTCGTTGTTCGCGACCGCCTCGCCGCCGGCGGCGCGGATGGCCGCGGCGACCGACTCCGCGACCCCGGTGTCACCGTCGGTGCCGCTGATCGCGGCGCCGGTGTCGTTGACGACCACGCGCGCGCCGCGCGATGCGAGCAGTTCGGCGTAGGCACGGCCGAGGCCCCGGCCCCCGCCGGTGACGACGGCGACGCGGCCGTCGAATCGCAGGTCACCGGACATCCGAACTCCCCCTTTGCCGGAACGGGGCGGGATTGCCTCTCATTTGTCGAGCACCATGCCTTCCATCTCGCCGCTCTCACGCCAGCCCTGGAGGAGTTCGGAGAGTTCGTAGAACCCGCCCCAGAACGGTTCGCCCAGGAAGGAACGTCCGTTGGGCTCGCCTTCGCTGTTGTAGTAGCCGGGCGTGCACTCGGAGACGAAGGTGCTGTTGTCGATCGTGTGGTCGCGGATCGTCTGGATCCACTCCTCCTCCGCCTCAGCGCTCGGCTCGACGGCGGTCACGCCGCGTGACTGCGCGGCGCTGACGATGTACGCGATGTGATCGGCCTGCTGTTCGAACATCAGGGTGGTCGCAGCGGTGACACCGCCCTGGATGAACCCGGTGAAGAGCAGGTTGGGGAAGCCGTGCGCCGTGATCCCGTGCATCGTGCGGAATCCCTTGCCCCAGTGGTCGTAGAGCGAGACGCCGTCACGGCCGGCGAACGGTGCGATGTCGTACTGACGGTCGAGCGACGTGGTGATCTCGAATCCGCTCGCGAAGACGATGCAGTCGAACTCCTGCTCGACTCCGTCGACGACGATCCCCTTCTCGGTGATTCGTTCGACACCCTTGGTTCCGGAGACGTCGACCAGCGTGACGTTCGGCCGGTTGAACGTCGGCAGGTACTCGTCGTTGAACACCGGGCGTTTGCACATGTTCCGGTAGTAGGGCTTGAGAACCTCCGCGGTGGCCGGGTCGTCGACGACGCTGTCGACCCGCTGCCGCAGGCGCTCCATCGCCCGGTAGTCCTCGACCTCCTTGAGTTCCATGAACTTCAGCGGGTCGGCGAGCGCGGCCCAGCCGTTGGTCTCGGTCAGCTTGGCGGCCATGTTGCGGGACACCTCGGTCCAGCCGTCGCAGATCAGGTCGGGCTCGCCGGGGGAGTAGAACGCGAACGCGGCGTTGTGGAAGTTGCGCTGGCGGGCGGACCTCCAGCCCGGCTCCAGCGACTGCACCCAGTCGGGGTCGGTCGGGTGGTTGGCCCGCTCGAAGATGTAGGACGGCGTGCGCTGGAATACGGTCAGGTGCTTCGCGCCTCGTGCGAGGTGCGGAATGGCCTGTACTGCACTGGATCCGGTGCCGATGACGGCGATCCGCTTGTCTGCGATCCTGTCCAGGCCACCGTGCAGGTTGCCGCCGGTGTAGTCGTAGTCCCAGCGGGCCGTGTGGAACGTGTGGCCCTTGAAGTCGTTGATCCCGGGGATGCCGGGCAGTTTCGGCCGGTTGTACGGGCCCTGGCACATGACGACGAAACGGGCCTTGATCGCATCGCCGCGGTTGGTACGGACGATCCATCGGTGGATCGACTCGTCCCACTCGAGCGAGCGGATCAGCGTGTGGAAGAGCGCGTGCTCGTACAGCCCGAAGTGCGTACCGATGCGCTGGGCGTGCTCGAAACACTCGTCGCCCTTGGAGAACTTCTCCTTGGGCATGTAGCCGGTCTCCTCCAGTAGCGGCAGGTAGCAGTACGAATCGGAGTCGATCTGGATTCCCGGGTAGCGGTTCCAGTACCAGACCCCGCCGAAGTCGCCGCCGAGCTCGATGATGCGGAAGTCGGTCACCCCGGCCTGCTGCAGGCGGTGTGCCGCGATCAGGCCACTGAATCCACCGCCGAGGACCGCGACGTCGATCTCGTCGGTCAGCGGCTCGCGGGGTGCCACCGGCATGTGCGGATCGGCCTCGTAGAACTCCGCGAACTCGTTCTCGGCCTCGATGTACTGCTTCTGCCCGTCCGAGCGCAGACGCTTGTCGCGCTCGGCGAGGTACTTCGTGCGGAGTGCCGGGATGTCGACCTCGGGGGTCTGCGTGGGTTCGCAGTTCTGCATGGGATTCCTCGGTTCGTTCGGGCGGTGCGGTGGAGGGGGTGGCCGATCAAGCCAGGTCGCGGGGTGCGCCGGTGCCCATGTAGGTGGACAGGTTGTGGTGCAGGTTCACCACGCTGCGCTCGCGGTACGGGTTGGGCTTCGGCCCGGTGAATCCCCGGGTCTTCATGCCCTTCTGTACAGCAGCCATGTTCGAGAAGTCCTGTGGCAGAACGGTTCGCCAGCCGGGATCGTCGATCGGGGTGTACACCCATTCGGTCTCGGGTGCCTCGCCCTCCGGGAACAGCTCGTACACCGCCGCCTCGAAGTAGCAGCGGTCGGGATCGTCACCGTAGGGGCGGAAGCTGTAGCAGAGCATGTTGTTGAGGGCGTGGCCGATCTGGAAGTTCGGGAAGATCTGCCACGCGGTGCCGCTCTGCGCCACGATCTCCGGCGGCACGGTCGGCCACACGACCCCGCGCGCCTCGTCGTCGCGACGTGCCGAGTCGAGCCAGTGCCGCATCACCTCGGCGGGCGGAGTGCCCTCGGGCAGTTCGTCGATGAGGCGCTGCGCCGCGTCGACCAGGGTCCGGGTGGTGTTGGTGTTGGCGTTCTCCCAGGTGAAGTTCTGCAGTTCGATGGTGGACAGACGTGCGTCCGGACCGGACCCGATGCGGAGCTTCGCCTGGTTCTCCTCCATACCCTTGGGTGCGTCGTACCCGATGTTGCTGTGCTTGCCCTGGGCCCGCGCCCAACCCAGGAAGGCACCGAAGTTCATGAACTCCGGATGCGTGTAGGGCACGTGGTAGGTCTCCATGAACGCCTCGAAGGCGACCTTCCAGTTGCAGTCGAAGTCCACCCAACGCCGCCACCGGTACCGCATGTTCTGCAACTGGAACGGCTCGAGCAGGCTCGCCGCCGGCTCGAGGTAGTCCCGCAGCGGTTCGCAGTCGGGATCGAGGTTGACGAAGATCCAGCCGCTCCAGGTGTCGATCTTGACGTCGGTGAGTCCCGCGTTCTGCTGATTCAGCCCGCACGGCCAGTCCTCGCGCTCGGCGACGAAGGTGTTCTCACCGTCGAGGTTGTACCGCCAGCCGTGGAATCCGCAGATGAACTGCCGGGCCTGCCCCCGGGCGTCGCGGGCACCGGGCGGGGTGTCGACGAGGCGGCGGCCGCGGTGCGCGCAGACGTTGTAGTAGGCGCGCAGGGTGTCGGGCGCGGTCCGCACCACGATGATCGAGTCGTCCATGATCTCGTAGGTGAGGAAGTCGCCGACGCGGGGCAACTCCTCGACGCGGCCGACTTGCTGCCACACCTTCGCCCACAGCTTGTCGCCCTCGGCGCGGGCGTAGTCGCGTGACGTGTACGCCTCGACGGGGAGGATCTGCGGGGTCGTGTAAGGCTGTTCGGCGACGTCGCCTCGTGTTGCTTCGACCGTATCGCTCACGGGTTGCTCCTTTGCGAAAGGTGTTCCGGTGGCTGCTGTTCCGGTGTCACTTCTGCTTCCGTGTCAGTGCGTGATGGCTGCGCGGAAGTTCTCGTCCTTGAGGAAGAGGGAGGTGTGGTCGGCGCCCATGTGGGTCCACTTCAGGTTGAGTCCGCCGTCGACGAGCAGTGTCTGCCCGGTGACGTAGCTCGACAGGTCCGACAGGAGGAACAGGATCGCCCCGGCCTGTTCCTCCGGGCGGCCACGCCGCCCCATCGCGATCGCACGCCGGTCCCGCTCGGGGTCCTCGTCGACGTAGGCGCCGGACGCGGGCGTCTCGGTGACGCCGGGAGCGATCGCGTTCACCCGGATGCCGTCGGTCGCGAGTTCGACGGCCATCGTCCGGGTCGCCGCGACGAGCGCGGCCTTCGCCGTCCCGTACGCGATGTGGAAAGGGGCGGTGTTCATTCCGCTGATCGAGGAGATCGACACGATCGACCCCGGCCGGCCCTGCGCGCGCAGTTCCGCGGCCACGGCCTGGCTCATGAAGAACATCGTCTCCAGGTTCTGCGTGAAGAGGGCCCGCCAGTCCTCCCGGCTGACCCGCGTCGCAGGCATCCACGTCGACGGTGCCGCACCGCCCGCGACGTTGACGAGCCCGTACAGGTCGCCGTCGGCGCGCCGGGCCTGGTCGAGGACCGCCGCGATGCCCTCGTCGGTCGAGGCGTCCGCGGCGACCGGCACGATCGGGAGCCCCTCCGCGACCAGGGGCTGGATGTGCTGGTCGAGCTTCTCCTTGGACCGGCTCACCGCGATGACGGTGGCACCGGCGCTCGCGACGAGTCGTGTTGTCCAGGTGCCGATTCCGCCTCCGGTGGCTCCAGAGACGATGACGACCCGCCTACTCAGGTTCACGGTCCCGGGCGCCGCGACGGTGCTCACGACGCGACCCGGAGCGCGAGGACGCTGCCCTCGGCGTCGGCGGCGATGTAGATGGTGCCGTCGGGCCCCGCGGCGATGCCGGCGAACGGACCCTGCGGCCCGGAGAACGGCTCGAGTCCGCGCAGCGGCGCGGGGGTGACCCCCGCGGGTGCGCCGACGGGGAGGTTCCGGGCGAGGACTTCCTGCGCCTTGGTCTCGAGGTCGACGGAGATCAGGGTCTTGGCGTCGACGTCGAGGATGTACAGGCGACGGTCGTGGACGAGGATGCCCTGCGGGCGTTCGAGTCCGTCGATCAGGGTGTCCACGCCGGAGCTGGTCACGGACACGATCCGGCCGGCGCCCGCCTCGGACACCAGGCAGGTGCCGTCGGCGGTGAACGCGACGCCCATCGGGTCCTGCAGGCCGGTCGCCGCCGCCTCGGCGGCGCCGTCGCGGACCGTGTACACCGTGCCGGCGCCCAGATCGGCGACTGCGACGACCCCGCTGGGGGAGACCGCCACGCCGTAGAGCTGGTCGAGACCCTCGACGAGCACCTCGGATTCGGAGGCGCCGGGACGGTAGCGGGACACGGTCCCGTTGCCCGCGACGACGAACTCGCCTGGGCCCGTGGAGGTGAGTCCGCGGATGTAGCCGGGATAGCCGGGGCTGAAGAGCATTCCCAGGGTCTGCGGTTCGCCGCCCGGCTCGATCGCGAGCAGGAACGTTCCGTCGGCCACGAACAGGGTGCCGTCCGGGCCGACCGTGAGGTCCAGCGGCCAGGTCAGGCCGTCGGGCAGCGCCGTCTCGGTGCGGCCGCCCGCGAGGATCTCGGTGATCTGCCCGGTGAAGCTGGAGACGAAGAGCCTGCCGCCGACGAAGGTGAGGTTGTCCAGGCCCGGTCCGATGGTCGCGAGGACCGTGCTGTCCCCGGTGCGTGGGTCGATGCGCAGGACCTGGCCCGCACCCACCTGGGTGCTCACGATCATGCCGTCGGCGTCGAACTTGACCGCGGTGGGCCCGCCGAGGTCTGCGGCGACCCGTTCCGGTTCGCCGCCGTCGGGATCGATCCGCCAGATCTCGTTGGTGCCGAGCAACGGGTAGTAGAGCTTGCCGTCGGGACCCACCTCGAGGGCGTTGGGCATCGGCAGCCCGTCGAGGAGGACCTTGGGGGCTCCGCCTGCGGGGTCGAGCTCCATGAGCCGGCCGCCGATGCGGCACTCGTCGACGAACAACCTGTTGCCGTGGAACGTGATTCCGTTTGCGCCTGGCAGATCGTCCCGCAGCAGTCGGGTCGTGCCGTCGGTGCCGCGTACGCTGACCCTGCCGTCGTAGTACTCGGTGACGTAGAGGTCGCCGCGGGAGTCGAAGGCCGCGTCGTCGGGGGCGACGATGGGGCCGCCCTTCGCGCTGACGGTCTCCAACTGTCCGGAGTCGACGTCGAGCGCGCTGATCTGGCTGCCCGCGACCTGGGCGATGTAGACGCGGCCGTCCGGGCCGGTACGCAGGCCGTTGGCTCCGAAGAGGCGGCTGGGCGGGGTCAGTCGCGTCACGGTCCACCCGTCCGCGGTGGCGATGGAGGTGCCGTCTGTGAAGCGGGACATCTCGGTCAAGGTGAGCCTCCTGGCGTAAGGAGAGAACATGATTTTCGCTGAGGTATAGCGACCGATGTCGACTGTGAAAGTGACGTAGGCCACTGGTCGGTGCGGAGTTTAACCACCAGGTCGGGTGGACTACAAGTATTGCTATCCTTACCAGGATAAGAGTAGCGTTCTCTTCATGTTGAAACAGCATTCTCGCGCAATTCGGTCGCGTGTGCGAGGGGTTTCAACCGTTCACGAGCGGCAACGGGCGGGGAGCCTGCGTCGCGTACCGGCGTGCAATGCGTGGGGCAGTGGCGCGACGACGTGGGCCGTCGGCGGGACACCCGTCGAGGTGTGCGGGGTGAGGTCGCGCGGGATCGGTCGGCCGGCGCGGGTGCGCGGCTCAGGCGCGCGCGGAGCGTCCGCGGATCAGGCTGCGGGTCGATGCGGCCGAGGCGTTGACGACGTTCTCGTCGAATCGTTCGAGGAGGAGTGACTGCGTGGCGGCGAGGTGCGCGCGGGACAGGCGTTCGACTTCGTCGACGCGGCCGGCCGCGATCTCCTTGGCGATGCGGCGATGAATGTCGACCGCGCACTCTGCGTCGTGAGTCGAGGGGTACTCGCCGCGTCGCGTCTGCGCCTCCGCCCACGCCTCCTCCTGTGCGGACCACAGTGCGACGTAGCTGCTGACCGCGTAGCGGATGGTCGCATTCGGGGTGAAGGAGACGAGCAGGTCGTGAAACTCCCTGGCGGAGTGCGTGAATGCGACGCCGTTGCCGACCAGCTCGGCCGAGGCGTCGATCGCCGCGTCGAGTGCCGGGACCACGACCTCGGCGCGGTCGTCGCGTTTGGCGCACTCGGCGGCGCACAGGGGTTCGAGGATCTGGAGACCGGATGCCAGGTCCCGGAGCGTGACGCGGCCGGCCTGCAGTGCGAGCCCGAGATGGTAGGCGGCCGAATGCTCGTCGGGGCGGTGCACGTCGGCGCCGCCGACGTTGCCCCGGCGCACGGTGACGAGGCCCTCCGTCTCGAGGATGCGCAGCGCCTCCCTGATCGACGGGAAGCTGACGCCGAAGTCCCGCACCAGTTGCTCCTGGGTCGGGAGGCGGTAGTCGTCCTCGGAGAGGATGCGGTCGCGCAGTTCGTCTGCAACCGTTTCGGCGATGCGCCGCTGAGGAATTCGGCCGCGTCGGGGGCTCGTCACGCGGACCGCCTTTCGTGCAGGGAACTGCTGACGTCGTCGAGTCTAACTTCGGACGGGTTACCCATCAAGGATTGCTATCCTTATGAGGATAAAGCTACTGTGCCGCCATGGACTTCACGATGAGTGAGGCCGCGACGGCACTCCGGGGTGAGCTGCGAGACCTGGTGAGGATGCACGTCCCCGAGGACTTCCGGGGAGCCTTCACCGACGATCCCTCCGATCTGGATGTGGCGCAGCGGTTCTGCCGCCTGCTCGCGGAACAAGGAAAGCTCTGCATGGCCTGGCCCGAGGAATTCGGCGGCCGCTCGGCGTCGGTCTGGGAACAGACCGTCGTGCGGGAGGAGATGTGGGCCCGTCACGAGCCCCGCGGCGCCCAGTACATGGGGGTGAACTGGGTCGGCCCGACGATCATGCGGCACGGGACGGACGAGCAGAAGCGCCGGCACCTGCCTCCCATCGCGAACGGCGAGGTGATCTGGTGCCAGGGCTTTTCCGAGCCGGACGCCGGGTCCGACCTGGCGTCCCTGCGGACCGCCGCCCGGCGCGACGGCGACGGCTGGCGCATCACCGGGCAGAAGATCTGGACCTCCTACGCCACCATGGCGCAGTGGTGCTTCCTGCTCGCCCGCACCTCCACCGGCACCGCGAAGCAGCAGGGCCTCACCGTGTTCCTCGTCCGGATGGACGATCCCGCGATCGAGGTCCGTCCCATCCGGGCCATGCTCGGACCCCATCACCTCAACGAGGTCTTCTTCGACGGACTGCGGGTCGGTCAGGAGGACGTCCTGGGCACCGTCGACGAGGGGTGGGCGGTCGTCCAGGAGGTCCTCGCATTCGAGCGGGTGGGCATCGCCCGCTACGCCCGGTGCGAGCGACTGCTGCGGGCCGCCCCGGACGCGCTCGGGGATCGCTGGGACGAGGTGCCCGCCGAACTGCGCGGCCGATGGACCCGGATGCTCGCGCACTGCCGACGGGCCCGGCTCCTGGCGTACCAGGTGGTGTCGATGCAGAGCGAGGGCAGGGTGCGGCCCGGTGACACCGCCGCGTACCGCATCGCGGTCACCACTCTCGATCAGGCCAGCGCGGAGGTGCTGTCCGAGCTCGCTGCCCACGTACCCGATCGGCCGGGCACCGACGGTGACGCCGCCCGTCGGTTCCGCCTCGACGTCGACGAGCACTGGCGGTACTCGCAGGCGGCGACGGTCGCCTCCGGAAGCATCGAGATGCAGCGAATCCTGCTGGCACGACACCTCTTGGCGGCGAAGTGAACATCGACCTCTGCGCGGAAGCGCGCGAATACGGGATCCAGACGCGCAAGGCACTGGAGGCGGCAGGCGGTGACGAACTCCTGCGGCTGGCCGAGTCCGCCGATCCGGCGCGGCGGGGCGACGCGGTGGTGCCGCTGCTCGACGAGCTCGGAGCCTGGGACCTCGACGTGCGGGGCGACGCCGACGAGTTGGAGGCTGCGGCAGCACTCTGCCGCAGCGCCGGGTACTGGGGCATTCCCTATCCGGTCGCGGAAAGGCTTTCCAGGCCCGCGGATCTCGACGTCGACGCCCTCGTCGTGGTTGGAGGAGAGATGGTCGCTCCCGTCGCCGGGCTCGACCTCCGACTGGCGGCGGTCACCCTCGACGGCGAACGCAGCATCGCGACCCCGCGACCGCCGACCGGCTCGCCCCGACACTCCGGATTCGTCGTCCCACTCGACCTGACGCCGGTCGACCGCGACGGCGCGAAGGACATCGCGCTCGCCCTCGTGCTGCCGATCTGGACGCTGCTCGGGACGCTGGACCGCGCGCTCGAGCTGACCCGTGACCACGTTCTGGTTCGCGAGCAGTTCGGTCAGCCGCTCGCCCGCATGCAGGGCGTCCAGTTCCAGCTCACCGACGCCGAGGTCGAGCGCACCGGCGTCGACGTCCTCGCCCGATACGCACTGTGGAGCATCCAGACCGGCTCCGACGACGCGATCGAGGACGCCCTCGCCCTTCGCCTCGCGGCGCTCGAGGCGGCGCAGGTCGTGTTCCGGGTCTCGCACCAGTTGCACGGGGCATCGGGATTCTGCGACGAGACGACACTGTCGTGGCTGTCCCGATACAGCCTTCCCGTGCGGCGCCTGCCGTTCGGGCCGTCCGTCACGACCGACGTCCTGACCCGCAGGGTCGGCAGGAACGGCCTGCAGGGACCGTTCGGTGACGCAGTCGCGGAGGTGGCCTCGTGAGATACGACCTGCCGGACGAACTGACCGTCGAGGAGGACGGACCGGTTCGCACCGTGGTGATCAACCGCCCGGAAGAGCTCAATGCCGTCAATGCGGCACTGCACTGGGCGCTCGCGAACGTGTGGCGACAGATCGCGGCGGACCCGGAGGCCCGGGTCGTGATCCTCACCGGTGCGGGCCGGGCCTTCAGCGCGGGAGGCGATCTCGACTGGATCACCTCGTTCCTCGACGATCCGGTCGCGAGGGACGAGAGCATCCGCGAGGGCGCGCAGATCATCGAGGAGATGCTGCGGTTCCCGCTGCCCGTCATCGCGGCGGTCAACGGTCCGGCCGTCGGGCTGGGTTGCAGCGTGGCGGTGCTGTGCGACATGGTGTTGATGTCCGAGACGGCGCACCTCGCGGACCCGCACGTCGCCGTCGGGTTGGTGGCGGGAGACGGCGGCGCGGCGTTCTGGCCGCTGCTCACACCGATCCTGCGGTCGCGGGAGTACCTGTACACCGGAGACCGGATCCCCGCGGCGACCGCACTCGAACTGGGTCTCGCCACGCGGGTGACGTCACCGGGCGACCTGCTGCCGCAGGCCCGGAAGCTCGCCGAGCGGATCGCCGCGCAACCACGGCAGGCGGTGCAGGGGACCAAGCGGGTCGTCAACATGCATCTCACCCAGGCGCTCGCCGGGCCGCTGCAGGCGGGCTTCGCCGCGGAGGTCGTGACCATGCAGAGTGCCGAGCACCGGGAACGTCTGCTCGCGGTGAGAGACGGTGCGGCACGACGATCGGCACGCGGGTGACGACCGCCGCGCCGGAACTCGCCGAGTTCCGGGCCAGGGTTCGTGACTGGTGCCGCGATCACGTCCCCGCGCAGTGGCGTCAGGAGCAGACCGACGTCTCGGACGAAGGCTTCGTCACCTTTCAGAAGGCGTGGTTCCAGGAACTGCGGGCGGCGGGATTCGCGGTGCCGCACTGGCCGAGCGAATGGGGCGGGGGGATGTCCGTCGCGGAACAGGCCGTGCTCTACCGGGAACTCGCCGCGCACGATGCGCCGCGGCTCGTGCTGCCGTTCGTGTCGATCCACCACGCGGCGGCCACCCTGCTCGCGGCCGGGACCGATGCACAACGTCGCCGGCATCTCCCCGCGATCCTCGACGGCGAGATCTGGTGCCAGGGATTCTCCGAACCGGACGCCGGATCCGACCTCGCGTCGCTGCGGACGACCGCGCGGCGAGAGGGCGACACCTACGTCGTGAACGGGCAGAAGCTGTGGGCCAGTGGCGCGGAGCATGCCGACTGGTGCCTGCTCCTGGCCCGCACCGACCCGGATGCGGCGAGGCGACACGGGATCTCCTACTTCCTGATGGACATGTGCACGGCCGGCGTGGACGTCCGCCCGATTCGTCAGGCGACCGGGGAGTCGCATTTCGGGGAGATGTTCCTGAGCGACGTCGTCGTCCCCGCCGACCACCTCGTCGGCCCGGAGAACCACGGCTGGCGGATCGCGCAGGAGACGCTCGGCGCCGAACGCGGGATGACCATGCTCGAACTCTCGGAGCGGTTGGGCAACAGCGGGTTCCGATGGCTCGTCGAGCTGTGCACGCGTACCGGTGCGGACGGCGCGGTCCCGTTGGACGACCCGTCGGTCACGGACCGTCTCGCGGGCTTCGAGATCGAGCTGACCGGACTGCGTGCGTTGTGCGCGGACCTGGTGTCCGGTGCCGACGACGGACCCGCGGACGCGTCGATGGTCAAGCTGGTCTACAGCGAACTGCTGCAACGCATGACGGACTTCGCGGTCGAGGTCGGGGGACTCGCCGTCCACACCGAACTGAGCAAGCCGCGGTCGAGCGGGTGGGAGTCGGGCCGGTGGGTCCTCGACTTCATCGGGTCGTGGGAGTGGACGATCCCCGGTGGGACGAGCGAGATCCAGCGCACCATCATCGGCGAGCGCGGTCTCGGACTGCCTCGTGAACCGAGGGGAGAGCGATGAGCGCCGACACCGTCGACCTGTCCGAGTTCCACGGAGAACTGGGGCAGGTGGCACGAGACCTCCTCGCGAGCGGGGAGCCCGGCGAGCGTGTCGACTGGCAGCTGATCGCCGGGGCAGGGTGGCTGGGGCTGGAGGCTCCGGCCCGGCTCGACGGTGCGGACGCGACCTTCGCGGAGGTCGCGGTGATCCTCCGGGAGATGGGCCGGGCGGCGTCGGCCGGACCGTATCCCGGGGTGGCCGGCCTGTCCGTCGGCGCCCTGGCTCTGCTGGCACCGTCCGACACCCGGGACGCGCTGTTCCGAGACACCGCTGCGGGCAGCACGGTTCCGGTCCTCGCACTGGACGGACAGGGGCGTGCCGCGGAGTCGTTCCGCCTCGAACGGCGCGGCGGCGACCTCCGCCTGTACGGCAGCGCATCCTTCGTCCTCGACGCGCCGACCGCGGACCGGCTGCTCGTGCCTGCGCTCGACCCGGATGGGAGCGCGGTCGTCGTCGACGTCGATCCCGCCGCGCTCGCCGGCACCACGCAACCTGTTGTCGACACCACCCGCAGCTTCGGGACGGTCGTCGCACAGGATGTCGCGGTCCACGACGAGCAGGTGTGGAGCTTCGGCATTGACCCACGTCGTGCGTCGGAACTGCTGGACGCGCGTGCCGCGGTCGCGGTCGCCTGCGACAGTCTGGGAGTGAGCGAGGCGATGATGGACGCCACCGTGCGCTACGCAGGGGTCCGTGAGCAATTCGGGCGCAAGATCGGGTCCTTCCAGGCGGTCAAGCACGCGTGCGCCGACATGCTCGTGCAGGTGACGATCGCGCGCAAGCTCGTCCTGGCCGCGGCGGACAAGGTGTCGGAGGCGGCGCCGGATGCTCCTGTCGCGGCAGCGATGGCGAAGTCGTACGCGGGTGCGGCGGCAGTCGACATCGTCGGCAAGGCAATGCAATTGCACGGAGGTATCGGCTACACCTGGGAGAGCGGTGTCCACCGCTACCTCAAGCGTGCGACCCTCAACCGGTCGCTGCACGGATCACCCACCGCGTGCCGGAGATTGCTCGCGCAGCGTTACCGCGGGTGGGCAGGGTAGGTCACGCAGGCTCGAATCGAGCCGGAACGACGAAGGGTGGGTGTCGTCGCACGACGCCACCCACCCCGCGGGCGTGTCTCCCAATTCTGTGAGTTGGGAGACACGCCTTGTCGGTCAGACGGCCAGTCGCTCGATCGCGAGGGCCCGGACGTCCGCGGTCTTGATCTTCGCGCTGCCGGTGAGCGCGATCTCCTCGTCGAGGAAGAACAGGACCTGGCGGGGAACCTTGTAGCTCGCCAGCCGCTCCTTCAGGTAGGCCCGGATCGCGTCGGAGTCCAGGTCGACCCCGTCGTGCGGAACGATGCAGGCGACGACCATCTCCCCGAGGGTGTCATGTGGAATGCCCACGGTGCGTGTGACCTTGACGCCCGGGTGGGCGACCAGCGCCTCGTCGACCTCGAGTGGCGACACGTTGGCGCCACCGGTCTTGATGATGTCGGTGAGGCGGCCTTCCCAGAAGAGGCGACCGACACCGTCGACGTAGCCGCCGTCGCCGGTGTGGAAGTACCCGCTCTGATCGACGGTCTCCATCAGAGGGGTGCCCAGGTAGCCGAGCATGAGAGTCGGCCCCTTGACGCAGATTTCGCCGCGCTCGCCGACCGGAACGACCTCGCCCGTCAGGGCGTCGACGATTTTGACGGTGTTCCCCGGAAGCGGTTCGCCGCTGCTGCCTGCCGCCACGTCGTCCGGAGTGTTGGCGGGGAAGCAGGTGGTGATCGTGAACGTCTCCGTGTTGCCGTAGGCGTGCCCGGGCTCCGACCAGGTGCCGGTGACCGTGCGGTGGCGAGCGACGGGCGTCTTGTGGTCCACGAACGACAGACTGCTCAGGTCGGCGGTCTCCCAGTTCGGTGCCGACTCGAGCTGAGACCACTGGTGCGGCCACGCGAACGGAAAGTTCACCCGCTCCAACTCGATGAGGGTGAGTGCCTCCTCCGGCTCGAAAGTGGACTGGAGCACGAGCGATCCACCGCAGGCGAGGGTGCTGCCCAACGCCATCGCGAAATTCCCGGACCAGAAGAACCCGTTGGCGGTCCAGCAGCGGATCAGGTCCTCCGGCTCGAACCGGTACATCCGGCGGAACCGCCACATCTGGATCGCCACGCCCCGATGGGCACTGAGAATGCCCTTCGGCTTGCTCGTGGTTCCCGACGAGAAGAACAGCACGGCGGTGTCGCTCGGTGCGACCGCGGCGGCGGAACTCTCGACCACCTCGGGGGCGACGTCCTTCCCCCTGAGCAGGAACGACTCCCACGATTCGAGGGCGCCCCGCGTCTCCGGCTCGTCGACCACCGCGACGTGCCGAAGATGGGGGAAGACTGTGGACCTGATCGCACCCGGCTCCGAGGTGGCCACGGCGGGTTCGAGATCGGGGAGCAGACCGGCGAGGGGCTTGCCCGCCGCGGTGCGTTCCACCACCAGGAAGGACACCCCGGATACGCCGAGCAGGTGTTCGAGCTCCGCGGAGGTGGAGAAGGTGCTCAGCGTGACCGCGACACCACCCGCCAGGGCGGTGCCGAAGACGACCGACAACCACTCGGGGCGGTTGGTCATCAGGACACCGACCCGGCCGTCCTTGCCGAGCCCCGCTCCACGCAGTGCCCGCGCCACCTCGACCGACCGTTCCCACAACTGCACGTACGTCCAGCGCGTCACCCCGTCGTCGGTCCGGGCAACCAGCGCCTCCCGGTCCGCGTACAGGTCGGTGACCTCACGCAGGAAGCCGGGCAGTGTCAGCGAGCCGAGCCCCGGCTCACTGTCCAGCGGCGGACCGGACACGACGGACTCGGCCCGCCTCGTGCCGGCATCGACCTCGGTACTCATCCTGTCTCCTTGTCGGTGCTGTGGATGTCGTCAGTGCCTGCGATGCCGTCAGAACGGCAGTTCGACCTCCGCCGTGCACGACACCAGCACCGCACCGTCCTGGTTCGTCAGACGCAGCTTGATCTGGACGAGCGGTACACCCCAGGAGGATTCGGGATCCTTGTCCACGATCTCGGCGTCGAAGTAGGTGACGTCGCCCTCGAAGGCGGGGGTACGGAAGTCGGCCTTGGTGTGCCGGACCATCCCGTCGTGGCCCGCCCAGTTGGCGAGGTAGTCGGTGCACCAGGCGCCCATCGTCGCGCCGTATCCGTACGCGCGGGCCATGCCGACCTCACTGGCCTTGTCGCCGTCGATGTGCCCGCGCGACGGTCCGACGTACAGGCCGTCCCGCTTGCGGGGATCGATCCGGGCACCCTCCTCGTCGAAGGCGAAACCGTCGGGCCAGCCCGGATCCTGATTGATCCAGGGGTCCGCCACACCGGGGACGCCGACCCATTCGAACGTGCCCCAGATGTTGAAGAGGAAGGCGCGGTACTCGGTGGTGAAGGTGGCGATGCTGTGCGGTCCGATCACCCTGCGCGGCAAAGTGTCCCCGACCTTGACCTCGTCGAAGTGGGGTGAGATTCCGTCCCGGTTGGACAGCAGCCAGGAGTGGCGCAGCTCCTCGATCTCGAGCAGTTCGGTCTGGGTCCACTTCTTGATCTCGCCGAGCTGGTTGTCGTACATCCCGCGCTTGGTCGCCTCGGACGCGAGGTAGCGGATCGCGGTGGACCGCTCGCGCGCCACGAGGGCACCGTTCTGGTTGGTGTGCGTGGTGTCGCCACGGGAGAACATCGTGGGCCCGGCGAACTTGGTGTCCGCGACCTTGTAGTCGTGGAAGCGTCGCTGCTGGAACAGCTTGTCCCCCGGCCTGACCGGGCATCCGTAGAACCACCACTCCTCGCCGCCGAAGATCAGGTGGCTGCCGGGGATGTGACCGACGCAGGCCGGCTGGGCGCCGTGCCCGTAGTCGAGGGCGACGGCGATCGACTGCGGCGCGACGAGCCCGCCGTACCGCGACTCCCGCGCGAACTCCTCGCTCCAGTGCAGGGGATTCGGATTGTCCATCGCCATGGCCCAGCGACGGATGTCGGACGTACTGCAGGGATCCCACAGCTGGCCGCCACCGACCGGCTTTCCGACGCGGTGGTCGACGTCGGACAGGTCGAGTTCGACGGCTTTCGCCCGAGTGGACTTCCGGGTGGTCGTGCGTGTGGTCGTCCGGGTGGATCTGGTCATGTGCTGCCGCCTATCGATTGACGTCGACGACGATGCGGCCGCGGACCGTGCCGTCGATGATCCGGGTGGATGCCGAGATGGCATCGGCGAGGCCGATCTCCTCGGCGATGACGTCCAGTGCCGCGGGGTCGAGGTCGCGAGCGAGACGGTCCCAGGCCCGGGTCCGCCGAGCGATCGGGGCCATCACGCTGTCGACGCCGATCAGCGAGACCCCGCGCAGGATGAACGGGGCCACGCTGGCCGGGAAGTCCATGCCCTGGGCGAGGCCACAGGCGGCCACCGCGCCGCCGTACCGGGTCTGCGCGCAGGCGTTGGCGAGAATGCGGCTGCCTGCGGTGTCGACCACGCCTGCCCAGCGTTCCTTCTGCAGGGGCTTGCCTGCCTCGGAGAGTTCGGCCCGGTCGACCACGACCGCCGCACCGAGCTGCTGGAGGTAGTCGACCTCCGACGTCTTCCCGGTGGCGGCGGCGACCGTGAAGCCCGCCTTCGCCAGGAGCGAGATCGCGACGCTGCCGACTCCGCCGGTCGCGCCGGTGACGAGGATCTCGCCGTCCGAGGGGTGGATGCCGTAGTCCTCGAGCGCACCGACGCACAGCGCGGCGGTGTAGCCCGCGGTGCCGATGGCCATCGCCTGGCGCGAGGTGAAGGCAGAGGGCAGAGCGATCAACCAGTCACCGTTGAGACGGGCACGTTGTGAGAGCCCTCCCCAATGGGTTTCGCCGACACCCCATCCGTTGAGGACGACGCGGTCCCCGGCGGACCACGAGGGGTGCGCGCTGTCGACGACCACGCCGGCGAGGTCGATTCCCGGGACCATCGGGAACTTGCGGACCACCGGCGACGAGCCGGTGATGGCGAGCGCGTCCTTGAAGTTCAGGGTCGAGTACTCGACCTCGACTGTCACGTTGCCGTCGGGGAGATCGGATTCGTCGACGGACTGTGTCGTCACCGTCTGTCCGGCCTCACCCTTCTCGATCACAACTGCCGAAAACATTTGTGAGAGTTCCTTTCCTCGGCCTCTCGGGCTCGGTCGGTGTGGCTACCCGGGGCGGACGATACGTCAATCATTGCAAGGATGGCAATACTTGCTCGCCGACACGCAGAATCTTATTGTCAACTGAGGATAATGTGATTCTCGCACTTCGGTCACGACTTGAACGCGGTCGCGGGAGTTCGGATCACGGGCGCGAAGCCCAGTCGGAGGTGAGCATGTTGCTGGACCGAACTCCGGATCAGGAGTTCTTTCGTGACACCACTGCGCGGTTCCTGAAGGAGACCGTTCCAGCAGGTGAACTGCGTCGGCTCCGGGACGACGAGGATGGATACGGGCGCGACCACTGGCGTCGCGGTGCCGACCTCGGATGGACGAGCCTGCTCGTCGGCGAGGACCGCGGCGGCGGGTCGATCAGTGGCTCGGGGCTGCTCGACCTGACCCTCGTCGCGCACGAGTTCGGCGCCCACGCGGCCCCCGGGCCGTTGCTCCCGACGAACGTCGTCGCGGCGACTCTCGACGCACACCACGACGACACCGACCCCGCCGTTCTCGC
Source organism: Rhodococcus gannanensis (assembly GCF_042681175.1). Lineage (NCBI taxonomy): Bacteria > Bacillati > Actinomycetota > Actinomycetes > Mycobacteriales > Nocardiaceae > Rhodococcus > Rhodococcus gannanensis. The sequence goes on along the minus strand of NZ_JBHUFB010000019.1, from coordinate 269,553 downwards.
CGGGATCCTCGACGGAAGCGTGACCGCGGCCTGGTGTCACACCGAACCGCGTCCGACGAGTCGGGCCGGTGCCTCACCAGTGGAGATCGTCGCCGAGGGCGACGAGGTCGTGGTGCGCGGCACGAAACGTCCCGTCGAGGCCGCCGCATCGGCAGACGTGCTGCTGGTGTCCGGCCGCACCGGAGACGGTGTCAGCCTCGTGCTCGTACCCGCCGACGCTCCGGGGGTGCGGATCACCCCGCTGCAGTCGATCGACGTCACCCGCCGTTACGCCGCAGTCGAATTCGACGACGTGCGGTTGCCGTCCTCGGCGCTGGTCGGACCGGCCGGGGCCGCGGCCGCCGCCGTCGAGCAGGCGCGTCTGCGGTCGCTCGTGATCAGTTGCGCCGAATCGGTCGGGGCGTTGCAGTCGGCGTTCGACCTCACCCTCGCGTGGACGTTCGACAGATACTCCTTCGGGCGGCCGCTGGCGTCGTACCAGGAACTCAAGCACCGCTGCGCCGACCTGAAGACCTGGCTCGAGGCGTGTCACGGGATCAGTGACGCCGCCGCGACCGCAGTCGCGACCGGATCGGGGGACGCTGCTCGGTTGACCAGCGCCGCAAAGGCATTCATCGGTGACTACGGTGGCGAGCTCATGCAGGACTGTGTGCAGATCCACGGCGGCATCGGCCTCACCTACGAGCACGACCTACACCTGTACATGCGGCGGGCCGCCGCCAACCGGTCGAGCCACGGTACCCCCGCCGAACACCGGCAACTCATCGCAGACATCGTCGACGCGCAGGAGGCGGCGTGAGCACCCCGACCGACATCGAAACCGTCGAGAGCTTCCGCGCGCGGGCCAGGACCTGGATCGGGGAGAACCTGAAGCGCGTCGACCTGGCGGCCAGTGTCGGTGTGCTCCGGAAGGAACTCGAGGACGAGGCCGAACTCGCAGAGGTGAAACGGGAACGCGAACTTCAGCGGATGTTCTTCGACGCCGGCCTCGCGGGGATCTGCATTCCGCGCGAGTACGGCGGGCAGGGTCTCACCCCCGCACATCAGCGGGCGCTGAACGCCGAACTCGCCGGGTACGAGAGCCCCGCCCGATTGCAGGCACCGACCTTCGTTCCCTGCGCGGCAGTGCTCCTCGAGTTCGGTACCGAGGAGCAGAAGCGGACCCACATCCCGGCCATCCTCAAGGGCGAGGAACTGTGGATGCAGATGCTGTCCGAGCCGAGCGGCGGATCGGATGTGGCGGGAGCGGTCGCGTCGGCGGTGCGCGACGGCGACGACTGGATCCTCAACGGTTCCAAGATCTGGACGACCGGGGCATGGTGGTCCGACTGGGCGCTGTGCCTCGTCCGGACCAACTGGGACGTCCCGAAGCACCGCGGGCTCACCGTCTTCATGCTGCCGCTGCATCAACCGGGACTCGAGGTGCACCGGATCGAGATGCTCAGTGGGTCACGGGAGTTCTGTCAGGAGTTCCTGACCGATGTCCGTGTTCCGGACAGCGCCCGGGTCGGTGAGGTGGACGACGGCTGGACCGTCGGGATCCGGTGGATGTTCCACGAACGCATGATGGCCAGCTCGCCGTACACGACGGTGCCTGCGGGGAGCACGCTCGGCGGATCCCGGACCCCGGAGCTGTACTCGGTGGCGCGGGACGCGGGACGTCTCGACGATCCCGTCGCGCGGGACCTGCTCGGTGAGGCGGAGATGCTCGAGGTGGTCAAGGACGCGCTGCAGCATCGAGTGGTGCGCGGCATCGCGAGCGGCGCGATGAACGACCAGGCCGCGAGCATCGTCCGGTTGATGGCGGGAATCGCCGCGACCCGCGTCGTCACCATCGGCTACGAGTTCACCGGCGCCGACGGCGCGGCGTGGGATGCCGACGACGGTGCGCTCGCCGAACGCGGCACCGACTACCTGATGCGCCAGGCGTGGTGCATCGCAGGCGGCACGACCGAGATGGCACGCAACGCGATCAGCGAACGGGTGCTCGGCATGCCCCGGGAGAAGACCCATCCCGCGGATCTCGCCTTCCGGGACATCCCGAAGGGTCCGCCGTCGCGGTGACCGACTGCCGGTGACCGCCGTAGGTGCGCCCGCGGCGGTCGCCGGTTCTGCGGCCACGATTCAGTCCCGGTCCGCGACGAGTTCGGGCTCGGCCTTCCTTGCGGCCGCCTTGCGTGACGGGGCGTAGGCGGCGATGCCCACGGCGGCCACCAGTAGCACGGCGCCGAGCGTCACGGACGCGTGCGTCAGGCCGTCCATGAACGCGGCCCGCGCGAAGTCGGCGAGCTCGTCGCCCTGCGCTCCGGCAGCCTTCGCCACCTCGAGCGCGGCCGCCAGCGAGGATTCGACAGGCTCCTTCGCGGGCTCCGGGACGGCGGCCACCGCGGGGGCGATCGAATCACGGTAGGTCGCGGCGAGCAGGCTGCCCGCGAGCGCGATGCCGATGGCGGCCCCGACCTCGCGAGTCGTGTCGTTGACCGCGGACGCGACGCCCTGCTTGTCGTCTGGGGTGTTCTCCAGGATCGCGGTGGTCGCCGGCGCGGTGCACAGACCGATGCCTGCGCTGAAGATCAGCAGCGAGATGGTGGCCGAGGCGAAGCTGTCCTCGGCGCCGAGAGTGGCGAGTACCAGCAGCCCCGCCCCGCAGAGGACGAGCCCGACGGCGGACAGCCAGCGCAGGCCCACCCGGGGCTGCAGCCACGGCATGGCGACCGTCGCGACCAGCACGGGCAGGAACATCGGCACCATCGCCAGGCCCGCCTGCAGCGGGCTGAACTCGAGCACCAGCTGCATGTACTGGATGACCAGGAAGAACATGCTGAACGCGGCGAAGAACTGGAACGCCAGCGAGGTCGCGCCCGCCCCGAACGCCCGGTTCCGGAACAGCCGGACGTCCAGCAGTGGTTCGGTGCGGCGCAGTTCGACGACGACGAAGGCGCCCGCGCAGGCGAGGCCGGCGACGATCGCGCCGAGCGACAGCGGATCTGTCCAGCCTCGGATCGGGGCCTCGAGCATGCCGAGGACGAGCAGGCCGATGCCGATCACGGCAAGCAGCGCGCCGGGGATGTCGAACGGGGGCGGCTCCGATTCGCGGGACGCGGGTACGGTCCACGCGACGACGAAGAGAAGTACCGACGCCACGGCGAAGCCGACGAAGATCGACCGCCACGACCAGTGTTCGAGCAGGAAGCCGGACACGAGCAGACCGGTGATACCTCCGCAGGCGGCGACTCCCGACCAGATCGCCACCCCGCGGGCGCGCTGCCCGGGCGGGAAGGTGGCGCTCACCAGCGACAGCGTCGACGGCATCACCAGCGCGGCGCCGACACCGGCCAGTGCACGGAGGGTGATCAGTTGCTGCGGATCGTCGAACCAGATCGGCAGTGCGGACGCGACCGCGACCACGGCGAGGCCGGCGAGGAGGACGCCACGGCGACCGTAGCGGTCACCGAGCGCGCCGGACGGCAGGAGCAGCGCGGCGAGGCAGAGGGTGTAGCTGTCGACGATCCACGTGAGCTCGTTCTGGTTCGCGCCGGTGTCCACCGCAATCGTGGGCAACGCGGTGTTCAGCGCGGCCGCGGCCGCGATCACCAGTGCGACTGCGGAGCACACGACGGCGAGGGTCCATACCTGCGCCGCCGTCATGCGTGAGCCGTCGTTCTGGACGCGGCTGGTCATCGGTGGGCTCCTCGACGGTCGGTTCTCCCCGGGAAATCGAAACGAGACTGTCAGTATCGTTGTAGGAACCGTCGTCCACAACATCCTGTCGCGGAGGTGCATGGTCATGGCACGGAAGGTCGAGCTCGACGGCCCGCGTGAGGATCCCCGCAGGGCGCGTTCCCGCGCGCGGCTCCTCGACGCCGCGACCGCGCTGCTCGCCCGCGGCGGCATCGACGCCGTCACCATCGACGCGGTCACCGAGGCGGCGCACGTCGCCCGCGCGACGCTGTACCGGCATTTCGACAGCGGCACGGAACTGCTCGCCGCCGCGTTCGCCAGACTCGTGCCGCCCGCGTCGTCGGTCCCGGAGGGCGCGCCGTTGCGCGACCAGCTGATCGCTCTCCTCGAGGAGCAGGACCGGGTGATCGACGAGGCGCCCACGCAGTTGACCGCATTGTGCTGGCTCGGGATGGGGCCGGGAATCGGCGATCCCGGGTCCGGGCGGACCGCGGGCGCGGACCGCACCGAGCTCCACTCCCTCCGCCAGCGCATCGTCGCGCGGTACCGGGAGCCGTTCGACCGCGTGTTCGTGAGCGAGGAGTGTCGCGACCGGTTGGGGGAGTTCGACCACGACGTCGCGCTCGCCCAGCTGATCGGACCGCTCGTGTTCGCGCGACTGGCGACGCTGCCACCCCTCGACGCCCGCGCCCGCGTGCAGATCGTCGACGACTTTCTCTCCGCACGCAGCCGCACCACGCCGGACGGGACGACAGCCGCGGAGGGGGAGGCGCAGCCACTCCCGCGGTGAACGGAACGTCACGGTTCGGGTAATCGCGGCAAACGACTGCAGGGGGTTGCGCATGCGCGGATACTGGGGACAGACCTCGCGGCCCCCAGCCGGCGCAACCCGGCGAGCCATCGCCCCGCTGCGTCGTCACCGGAACCGATACCCGAGTGGTATCGGTGCCCTCGCCGGAGCGAATGCCCTTGAAGGCGCATCCGAGGGAACCGAGAGGCAGCCCTACGAGCTCGTCTCCCACGGACCGGGCGCCAGGCCCGGCGCGGCGAACCTCCTGGAGGTCGGACGATGGCCAAGAAGGCGACTTTCGTTGTCGTGATGATCACGGCACTTCTCGGATGGCTGGGGGTGGGTACCTCGGCCGCCGCGCCACCGGCCGTCATGGGTGGTGGCACCGGAATGATCCTCGGGAACGAGGCGCTGTGCACACTCACCGCGATCGGGCACGACAGCGGTGGCCGACTGGTCGGCCTCACCGCGGGGCACTGCGGGGAACCGGGGTACGAGATCGTGCCCGAGCGCAGACAGGACGTCGGCGTCGTCGGCCACATGGTCGGCAAGAGTCGCGAACTCGACTACGCGGTGATCGAGTTCGATCCCGCGAAGGTGATCCCGGTCAACCGCATCGGTCCCGTCACCATCACGTCGGTCGGATCGCCCGCGAACTTCCCGGACGTGGTCTGCAAGCAGGGGCTTCGGACCGGAAACACGTGCGGCATCGTCTGGGGTGATCTGCTGCGGACCAACGAGACCTGGACCCAGATGTGCGTGATCCAGGGTGACTCGGGATCGCCTGTCGTACGCGGGACTACATTGGTCGGCATGGTGAACGCCTACTTGGGGGTCGCATGCATCGGCCCAGAACTCGGAACCGACATCGACGTAATCTTGGCGGACCTCAACGCGCACGGCGGCGTCGGCGCGGGTTTCCGTCCGATCTGACCGCACATGCCACCTCGTTCCCGGCTCGGTGACCGCCTCACCGAGCAGAATCTGTCCGATCTCGCGCAGGCCGTCGCCGACGGAAAACGCGCCACCGTCTACCTCAACGAGGCAACACCGAGCCTCGGCCTGCCCGCCGGATGCTCCGCGAAAGTGGTGTCGGTGGACGGCACGACCGTCCTCATCCGGCCGAAGGGTGTGAACGACGAACTGCCTTTCGAGGCAGACGAATTGCGGATGACACGGAACCCGACGCAGGCCGCGCCGAAGCCGACGCCGAAGCCTGCGGCGAGTGCTTCCACGGCCCGGCCGCGGTCCGCGTCGGCACGTGCCGCGCTGGAGCGGTCCGCCGCATCCGCCCCCAAATCGGCTCCGCCGCAACCGAAGACCGAAACCCCAGAGATCACCCCGACTCCCGCCTCGACACCGAAGGACGCCGTGACCAACCCGACTCCCGACGCTCCCGTTCCCGCTCCGAAGCGCCCCCGCCGTACGAAGGAGCCCGTGGGCGTCAGCGTCACGCTGCACGCGGAGGCGGGCGGCGAATGGACCGTCACCGTCACCCACGGCGCGAAGCGCCCGGGCAAGGCCGCGCCCGTGTCCGCCGACTCGGTGGAGCGGGCCGTCCACGAACTCGGTGATCCCGCCGCGCAGGATGCCGTCGCGTCGGTGCTGTCGGCGGCCCGCGAGGCCGCCGCGAAGCGGGTCGAGGAACTGAGCAAGCAGCTCGAAGAGGCCCGCAGCGCGCTCGAGTCGCTGGGCTCGTGACGAACGCACCTGGTTCCCCGTCGGGGAACCAGGTGGTCAGGCCATGTCTCCCAATCCCTTGGGAGACATGCCCTAGCGTTGCAGGGTGTACGCCTTGAGCCGGCTGTAGCCACGGACCCGCAGGGTGCGCAGTGAGCGCAGCTGGAACTCGTGCACCGGGGAGAGCGCCTCGGCCATCGCGGCGTCGATGAGCACGGTGCTCGGCCGGGCGGAGCTGGTGAGCCGCGCCGCGATGTTCACGACCGAGCCGTAGACGTCGCCGAAACGGACCAGCACCTCTCCCATGGCGAGGCCGACGCGCAGGTTCGGCAGTTCCTCCGTGCTCTGCGCGGCGTCCTGGAGCGAGAGCGCGATGCGGGCGGCGTCGACGGGATCCTCGGCGGCGAACAGCACCTCGTCGCCGACGTTTTTGATGACCCAGCCACGGTTCTGGCTGATGACGGTGGTCACCGCGGATTCGAAGAACTCGAGCAGGGTGGTGAGCTCGGCGACGTCGAGCCGCCGGGTCAGGCTGGTGTAGCCGACCATGTCGGCGAACCCGATCACCAGGGTGCGCCGGTCGCTGTCCTCGCCGCGGCTGTCGAAGAAGCGGGCCGCGTTCGACGCGAGATGACGCCGCCACGCATAGGACTGCAACTTCTCCAGTGTGGGCAGCATCTGCTCGGCGACGAGTGAGGCCGCCGCGGCGACGGCGCGGGGATCGACCTCCTCCCCGGACTCGTGATTGCGCACCCGGTCCGCGATGTGACTGTTGAGCAGGCCCAGCTGCCATTCGGCGAGCCGTGAGAACGCCTGGCCGAGCGCCCGGGTCACCGACACCTCCAGCGCGGGGTCGATGATCCCAGCGTCCACCAGGGAGGTGATCGCCCGCAGCGCGTCAACGTCGGCGTCGGTGTACATCGGCTCGTCGGGCTTGTCGTCGCGGGCGAATCCCATCGCGACCCACAGGCGCTGGGCGCGTTCGAGGGGGATCCCGGTGAGGTCGGCGACCTGTTCGGCGGTGTACTTGACCTCGCCACCGAGGAGGCTCCGCTCGACCTCGGCCTGGATCATCTTGAACTCGCGGGCGCGCCGCCGTTCGTGGGCGCGATCAGCCACACACGGCACCGTTCGACGCCGAACCGACGAGTTTCGCGTACTTGGCAAGCACCCCGCGAGTGTACCGGGGCGGCAACGGCTCCCACCCCTGCGCTCGCGAGGTCAGTTCACCCTCCTCGACGAGCACGTCGAGCCGCCCCGTCCCGACGTCGAGCCGGATCGAGTCGCCGTCCCGGACGAACGCGATCGGCCCGCCGTCCACGGCCTCCGGTGCGACGTGCCCGACGCACAGGCCGGTGGTGCCGCCGGAGAAGCGGCCGTCGGTCAGCAGCAGCACGTCCTTGCCGAGCCCGGCGCCCTTGATGGCGGCGGTGATCGCGAGCATCTCCCGCATCCCCGGCCCGCCCTTCGGGCCCTCGTAGCGGATGACGACCGCGTCACCCGCCGTGATGGTGCCGTCCTCCAACGCGTCCAGTGCGGCGCGCTCGCGGTCGAAAACCCGGGCCGTCCCGGTGAACACGTCCGACTCGAAGCCGGCCGACTTCACGACCGCGCCGCCCGGAGCGAGCGATCCGGACAGGATGGTGATGCCGCCGGTCGGATGGATCGGCGCGCTCATCGCGCGCAGCACCTTGCCGTCCGGGTCCGGCGGCGCGATGTCCGCGAGGTTCTCGGCGACCGTGCGTCCGGTGACGGTCATGCAGTCGCCGTGCAGGAGTCCGGCGTCGAGGAGAGCCTTCATCACGACTGGGACACCACCGATGTGGTCGACGTCCTTCATCACGTACGCGCCGAACGGTTTGACGTCGGCGAGGTGCGGCACCCGCGCACCGACGCTCCGGAAGTCGTCCAGCGACAGCGGAACCCCGGCCTCGTTGGCGATCGCCAGCAGGTGCAGCACCGCGTTCGTGGACCCGCCGAACGCCATCACCACCGCGATCGCGTTCTCGAAGGCCTCCTTCGTCAGGATGTCCGACGCGACGATGCCCCGCCGCAGCATCTCGACGACGGCCTGCCCGCTGCGCCGGGCGTAGCCGTCGCGACGGCGGTCGGTGGCGGGCGGCGCGGCCGATCCCGGCAGCGACATCCCGAGCGCCTCCGCCGCGCTGGCCATCGTGTTCGCGGTGTACATGCCGCCGCAGGCGCCCTCGCCGGGGCAGATCGCGCGTTCGATGGCGTCGACGTCCTCGCGGCTCATCAGCCCGCGGGCGCACGCCCCGACGGCCTCGAACGCATCGATGATGGTGACGTCCTTCTCGGTGCCGTCGGAGAGTTTCGCGGTACCGGGGAGGATCGATCCCGCGTACAGGAACACCGATGCGAGGTTCAGCCGGGCGGCGGCCATCAGCATCCCGGGCAGTGACTTGTCGCAGCCGGCGAGCAGCACCGAGCCGTCGAGTCGTTCCGCCTGCATGACGGTTTCGACGCTGTCGGCGATGACCTCCCGCGACACCAGCGAGAAGTGCATTCCCTCGTGCCCCATGGAGATGCCGTCCGAGACCGAGATGGTGCCGAACTCGAGCGGGTAGCCGCCCGCGGCGTGGACCCCGTCCTTGACGGCCTGCGCGAGCCGGTCGAGGGACAGGTTGCACGGGGTGATCTCGTTCCAGGACGAGGCGACCCCGATCTGCGACTTGCCCCAGTCGTCGTCCCCCATCCCGACTGCGCGGAGCATGCCGCGGGCGGCCGTCTTCTCCAGCCCGTCGGTGACGTCACGACTGCGCGGTTTGACGTCAACGCCGTCGCGTGGTGTGACGTCGGGTTCGTTCGTCATGACTTGTCTCCCTCGGCCGGTCGGGGATCGCGCCCGGTGAGCGCGACGAGTCGGTCCTGCAATGGTGCGTCGTCGGGCACGGACACCGGCGTCGCGAAGAGTCCGCTGGCGCCGAGCATGTCGCGTTGCTCGTCGAACACTTCCCAGACGGCGGTGACCAGTGCCGGGTCGAGGGTCTCGTCGGCGCCGGTGGCGCGGGCGAGATCCCAGGCGTGGATCGTCACGTCGCTCACCTGCTCACGCAGGTAGTGCTCGACGGTGACCACCGCATACGACAGGTGCACGGGTGCCGACACGGGTGCGACGTCCCAGGCGGCGGTCGCCAGCCCCGAGTACAGGTGCCAGGCGGAGACGAGGTCGTCGTCGAGCGGCCGGATCCGTTCCTCGGCCTCGTCGATCGTCAGGCCGCCCAGCAGTGGCGGCACCCACTGCTGTTCGACGACGACGTGCCGGACCAGGGCGTCGACCGTCCACGCGGTGTCCGGTGTCGGTGCGGACCAGTCGGTGATCGTCTCGATTCGTGTGGAGAACTCGTGGTGTGCGCGGCGCAGCAGGGCCAGCCATTCGAGGGCCACCGGCTCACCCCTCGGCTTGCGGGGGAATGGGGAGCATGACGCTGAAGACGGCGCCCGTCGGGTCGGACAGGACCGCGATGCGGCCCGCGCCGGGGACGTCGAAGGGGGCGACGAGCGTCGATCCTCCTGCCGCTCCCGACTGTTCGGCCGTGGCATCGGGATCGTCGACGGCGAAGTACGTCTGCCAGTGCGCCGGGGCGCCCGCGACCCGCGGTGTGGCGCACCCGCCGACGTCCTCGCCGCCCGCGTGCAGCACGGTGTAGGTGCCGCCCGGCATGGGCATCGCGGTGGACGTGACACCGAGGACGGTCTCGTAGAAGGTCAGCGCGACAGCGGGATCGGTGGTGACCAGCTCCGACCAGACGAGCGTCCCCGACTCACCCCGGATGCCCGCGCCGATGTGGCCTCCGGCTTCCCACAGTCCGACGACGGCCCCGGTGGGATCGGCGACGAACGCCATCCGCCCGGCGTCGGCGACGTCCGCCGGATCCATCAGCACCTGGCCGCCTGCAGGGGCCACCTTGGTCGTCGTCGCCGTCACGTCGTTCGCGGCGAGGTAGGTGTTCCAGTGGGACGGCGTCCCGGGCGGGGTACCCGGCGGCTGCCCGCCGACCGCCGCGACCGGCTGCCCGCGCAGGTACGCCATCGAATAGACCCCGCCGTCGGGGTCCGGCATCGCCTCGAACTCCCAGCCGAGCAGTCGGGTGTAGTAGTCCTCGGCCACGGTGGGGTCGCTCGCGGCCAGGTCGACCCAGCAGGGCACACCCTCCGGGTAGTGCGAGCGGGTGGGCATGGCGACGTCCTTTCGCGTGGAAATTCGGTCCTGCGGATCGCCACCCACGACCTCATGGGCGGAGATCTGCATCCACGCTTCCAGTCCGCGGCGTGTTTGGAAAGTGGAGCCGCGTTATCGAGACGTCGCCGATGCCGTCACCGAGGAGTGTCGCCCGTCACCAGCGGGAGGGAGGCGTCGCCGGTCCACTCGGTGAGCGAACCGTCGTAGACGGCGACGTCGTCCCGGCCGACCAGCGCGAGTGCATGGGCGATCCCGGTGGCGGCGATGCCACCGCCGCAGTAGGTCACGGGGGTGATGCCCGGGTCGAGCAGCCCCGCCGCCTCGAACAGGGCCCGCAACTCCTCGACCGGCCGCAGGGTGCCGGTTTCCGGGTCACGGATCTGCGCGACGGGAAGGTTGATGCTCCCGGGGATGTGGCCGGGGCGGGCGTAGGTGCTCGTCTCCCCGCGGTACGTGGCCGGATCGAGCACGTTGACCAGGATCGTCTTGGCGTCGTCGAGGGCGTCGACGATCTGCTGCGTCGATCGGATCAGGTCGTCGCGGCGGCGGGAGGTGAACGTCGCCGGAGCAGGGGTCGAGGCGACGTCGGTGACCGGTGCGCCCGCCGCTTTCCACGCGGGAAGCCCGCCGTCGAGGACGGCGACGTCGTCGAAACCCTCCAGCCGCAGCTGCCACCAGAAGCGGGTCGCCCAGTAGCCGTCGTGCTGGTCGTACACGACGACCCGGACGCCGTCACCGATGCCGAGGGCACCTGCCGCGGCGGCGAAGCGGTCGGAGTCGGGCGCGGTCCAGGCGGCCGTGGACTCGGGGTCGGCGAAGTCGGTGAGCAGGTCCGCGAACACGGCGCCGGGGACGTGTTCGGCATCGAAGGTGCTGCGGCCGGGCTCGACGGTGTACGGCCCGTCCTTCGGCAGCGCCAGGTGGGTGCTCGAGTCCACGACGACCGTTCCTGGGTCGCCGAGGTGCTCGCGGAGCCAGTCGACGGAGACGGTGTCGGGAAACTGCTGACCCATGGTGTACCTCCAAGTGCTCTGCTGCGGTGTCTCCGTCGAGCCTACGGACGGGCCGCGCCCCGGACGAGGTCAGCGATCACCGTGAGCGGAATCGAGCTCCGGTGACAGCGCCGGAGCGGACATGTCGCAGTGTGGTTGACATGCGATCGAATCGGGATGTTCCACAGCGGGTTTCGTAGTCGGCATCAGGGCGGCTGCGATCACGGCGCCGACGATCATCAGTCCGGCGCAGATCAGCATCGCGACCCGGAACCCCGAGTCGAAGACCGTGGCGTCCGCGTAGTCGGTGATGCCGGCCAGCCCGGGAAGCGCGGCGACGGCGAGCAGCTGCGCGGTGCGTGCGACGGCGTTGTTCACCCCGGACGCGATGCCGGCGCGATCCGTGGACACCGATCCCAGCACGGCCCCGGTCAGCGGTGCGACCAGTGCGGACAGTCCGAGTCCGAACACCACGACGGCGGGCAGCACGACGGTGAGGTAGGGAGCGTCGGGCCCGATCCGGCGCATCAACAGCAGGCCGACCGCACCGACCAGGGGCCCGACCGTCATCGGCAACCGTGCACCGTGATGCTGGGCCCAGCGGCCGGCCCGGGACGACAGCACCAGCATCAGGACCGTGATGGGCAGCGTCGCCACCCCTGCCGCGATGGGCGAGTACCCGGCGACGAGCTGGAGCTGGAGTACCAGCAGGAAGAACACGCCGCCCAGGGCCGCGTACACGACCGCAGTCACCAGATTCGCCGCCGTGAACACCCTCGACCGGAACAGCGCCGGCGGCACCAGAGGATTCGCGGAACGCCGTTCGGTGACGACGAAGGCGGCGAACGCGACGATTCCCACCACGACAGGGACCGTCACCCCGGCGATGAGTCCGTAGGTCAGGGCGGCGAGTGCGACGACGCCGAGGCCCGTGCCGGGCAGGTCGAGTCGGCCGTGTGCGTCCGGGTCACGGCTCTCGGGGACATGGCGCACCGCGACCCACACCACCGCGGCCGCAAGGGGGACGTTGAGCCAGAACACCGCCCGCCAGCTCGCGATCTCGACGAGCCAGCCGCCGAGGAACGGGCCCACCGCCGACGCGACGCCGCCCAGTCCGGACCACAGTCCGATCGCGGCGCCGCGGTCGTCGGAGTCGATGGTCGCGGACAGCAACGCGAGGCTGCCGGGGGTGAGCAGCGCCGCGCCCACGCCCTGCACGACGCGGGCGGCGATCAGTAGTTCGACGTTCGGTGCGAGTGCGCAGACCGCCGATGCGACGGTGAACCAGACTGTCCCCCAGACGAACACGCGACGGCGACCCAGCCGGTCTCCGAGTGCGCCCGCGAGCAGGATCAGCGAGGCGAGGGTGAGGGTGTATCCGCTGACCACCCACTGCAGATCCGCGACGGAGGCGCCGAGGTCCTCGCCGATGCGGGGGAGGGCGATGTTGACGACCGTCGAGTCGAGCATCGCCAGCGAGGAGCCGAGGACGGTGGTGAGCACCACCGCCCGACCTGTCTGCGACCGCAGCGCGACAGTCATGGGTGTGACGCTACGCCTCGACGTTCGGGGCAGTGGGATTCAAATTCGCTGCCAGCGGATTCGGTCTCCGTCAGGTCACGACGGCGAAATCCGGTGTGAATCGTGCGGTTACATCGTCCCCGCTCACCCACTCACACAAGGAGAAACCCCCATGGCAGTAGCACGTGCAACCCGCGCCGGTTCGATTTCCGACGAGGACCTCGCGCTGATCAAGCAGATCCAGCCGATCGTGACCGGTGTCGGCGCCATCGTCGGCGGCCTCGGCGCAGTCCTGACCGTCGTCGGCGCAGTCTCGGCGCTCAGCTGAGCGCCTGTCGCGCCTGTGCGCGTTTTTGGTAGTGGGAACTACCAAAAACGCGCACAGGCAGCGCAGCTGCCTACTTGTAGTCGTAGAAGCCGCGGCCGGTCTTGCGGCCCAGCCGGCCCGCGTCGACCATGCGGCGCAGCAGCGCCGGTGGCGCGTAGTGCGGCTCGGCGAACTCGGCGTACAGCGACTCCGCCGCGGCCAGCGCGACATCCAGGCCGACGGTGTCGAGCAGCGTCAGCGGGCCCATCGGGTAGCCGCAGCCGCCCTTCATCGCGGCGTCGATGTCTTCCTTCGACGCGTAGCCCGACTCCAGCATCCGCACCGACTGGCACAGGTACGGGATCAGCAGCGCGTTGACGATGAACCCGGAGCGGTCACCGGCCTGCACCGTGGTCTTGCGGAGGGTGTTCTTCGCGTAGTCGGTGACGGCGGCGGCGGTCTCCGGGGAGGTGACCAGCGTCGAGATGATCTCGACCAGCGGCATCACCGGGACGGGGTTGAAGAAGTGCACGCCGACGACCTGCTCGGGGCGCTCGGTGGCGCCCGCGACCTTGATCACCGGGATCGACGAGGTGTTGGTCGCGAGGATGCCGGACGGCTTCACGATCTTGTCGAGCTTGCCGAAGATCTCGTACTTCAAGGACTCGATCTCGGGGGCGGCCTCGATGACCAGGTCGCGGTCGGCGAATTCCTCGATGTCGAGGGTGACCCGGACGCGGGCGATGGCGGCGTCGGCGTCTTCCTGGGAGATCTTGCCCTTGGCGACGCCGCGGGAGATCGACGACGTGATCCGCGCGGTCGCGGCGTCCGCGAACTCCTGCTTGGTCTCGAGTACCAGGACGTCGCTCCCGGCCTTCGCGCACACCTCGGCGATTCCGGCACCCATGGTGCCGCCACCGATCACTCCGATCAGCTGCACAGTCATCTCCAAACCTGGGATTTTGTCGTGTTGTCGTAGGTCATTCTGCTACGAGCCGGTAACTTCGCTGCCGCCCGCCCGCAGCTCGTTCTTCCGGATCTTGCCGGTGGGGGTGCGGGGCAGGTCCGACGCGAACGCGATGTCGCGGGGGACCTTGTAGCCGGCGAGCAGTCCGCGGGTGTGTGCGATCAGCTCCTCCGCGGTGACCGTCGCACCGGCCCTGACCAGTACGAACGCCTTCGGCCGCTCGCCCCACCTCTCGTCGGGGACACCCACGACGGCGACGTCCGCGACCGCCGGATGCGCGACGATCGCCTGCTCGACCTCGACGGTCGAGATGTTCTCGCCACCGGAGATGATGATGTCCTTCGCACGGTCCTTGAGCTGGATGTATCCGTCCGGGTGCATGACGCCGAGGTCGCCGGTGTGGAACCAGCCGCCGGCGAAGGCCTCCGCGGTGGCCGCCTCGTCCCGGTAGTAGCCCAGCATCACGTTGTTGCCGCGCAGGACGATCTCGCCGAGGCTGATCCCGTCCGCCGGGACGTCCCTCATCTGGGGGTCCACCACCCTCGCGGTCTCCGCCTGCAGCATGCCGACGCCCTGCCGGGAGATCAGTACCGCCCGCTCCGCCGGGTCGAGTTCGGCCCACGACTCCTGCGGCTCGCAGATCGTGTACGGCCCGTAGACCTCGGTCAGGCCGTACACGTGCACGACGCTGACGCCGAGTGCCTCCAGCTTCCCGATGATCGTCGGTGACGGCGGCGCGCCCGCGGTGGTGATGCGCAGCGGCGTCGTCAGTTCGTGCGCCTCGGCGGCGTCGGCGATGGTCGAGCACACGGTCGGGGCGCCGCACAGGTTGGTGATGCCGAGGGTGTCGATCGCCTCCCAGATCGGTTCGGCGCGGACCGCGCGCAGGCAGACGTGGGTGCCGCCGGCGGCCGTCACCGCCCACGGTGTGCACCAGCCGTTGCAGTGGAACATCGGCAACGTCCACAGGTACTTGGTGTCGCCGGTGAAGCCGTTGTGGAAGGTCTCTCCGAGCGAGTTCAGGTAGGCGCCGCGGTGCGAGTACATGACGCCCTTGGGCTTGCCGGTGGTTCCGGAGGTGTAGTTGATCGCGATCGGGGTCTGCTCGTCGGCGACCGTCCACGGCAGTGGAGTCGTGTCGACCGCGGTGGCGAGCAGGTCCGCGTAGGTCGTGGTCGCGACGCCGGTGACGGGCTCGCCGACCGTGATCGTGGAGTCCGGGATCTCGACGATCTCGCGGACCGTGGGGACAGCGGACTGGATGGTGGCGGCGGACCCGAGGAGTTCAGTGTCGACGAACAGGATGGTGGCGCCCGAGTGGTCGAGGATGTACTCCAGCTCCGGGCCCGCCAGGCGCGAGTTCAGCGCGATGAGCACGCCGCCGGCCAGCGGAACCGCGAAATGCGCCATGAGCATCTCGGGGGTGTTCGGGCACAGGTAGGCGACCCGGTCTCCGGGTTCGATGCGTGACCGCAACACCTGTGCGAGCCGCTGCACCTCGTCACCGAACTCGCGGTAGGTGTACCGGCGGTCGCCGTGCACGATCGCGGTGCGGTCGGGAAACACCGAGGCTGACCGCTCCAGGAACCGCAGGGGGCTCAGTTCGGAGTGGTTGGCGGCCGGGTGCTGGGCGACAGGGGACGTCATCGGATGAATCTCCAGGTGGGCGGTGTCCGCCGGGTGTGACGGGCATTACGAAGGGTGCTACCGACGCTAGGGGTCACCCAGCCGCGGTCGCTACCCTAAGAAGTGGGTATGCCATGAACGAGACGACGAACGATGTGCTGAGGCCGAGCGACGAGGACGCGCTGCGTGCCGAACTGCGGACACTGAGCACGTCGAGTGCGTTCCCGGTGCTGTTCGGCGGCGCGGTCACGGACGGGGCGACGCGGCTGTCCGGATTCGCGGGCACCCGGAGCACGATTCTTCGTGGACTGACCATCGACTTCGACTGCGGTCTCGGGGGCCGGGCGGTCGCCGAGCAGCGCCCCGAGGTGGCGCCGGACTACTTCGCCTCCCAGCACATCACCCACGAGTACGACGTCCAGGTCGCGGGCGAGGGCATCGAGTCCTTGCTCGCCGTTCCGGTGGTGGTGCGTGGGGTGACGCGGGCCGCCCTGTACGGCGGGTTGCGCGCCCGCCGGCCGATCGGCGACGTGACGATCGCCCCGGTGCTGCGGGCGTCGTCCCGGCTGGCTCGCGAGATCGAGATCCGCGACGAGGTCGACCGTCGCGTCGGGTTGCTGACCAACACGTCGTCCCGGTCGGAACGAGCGACGGCGGAGTCCGAGCGGATCACCGAAAGCTATCTGGCCCTGCGTGAGCTGGCGGCCAGGGTGGACGACGAGTCCGTCGCCGCGCAGCTGCGTACGGTCGAACAGACGCTGCGCTCGCTGACGGATTCCCCGCCCACCGAGAGTCGGATCGCGTTGTCTCCGAGGGAGTTCGACGTCCTGTCCCATGTTGCGCTCGGATGCCGCAACGCCGAGATCGCCGACCGGCTCTCGCTCAGCGTGGAGACCGTGAAGACCTACATGCGGAACCTGATGGCGAAACTCGAGGTGAGCAGCAGGCAGGAAGCAGTGTTCGCGGCGCGCCGACAGGGCCTGTTGCCGTAGCGCATCCGGTCATACCTGTCGGGACGTCGACCTCGCCTCCTCGTCTCGGCGCGATGCCTCGTAACCGGTCGTCAGCAGGAAGACGGTTCGATCGAGTGTCGGCATGATGTCGGTGATCGCGATGTGCCCTTCACGGTAGCGCCCCGCCAGGCCGTAGACGAGGCTCGAGAGGATCGATTCGAGATCCGCGACGAAGTCGGGGTCCAGATCGGACAGCACTGCCATGCCGACGGCAACGACAGGGTCGAAGCTGCGGAAGGCGAGATCTCCGCCGGACGCCGAGGTTCGCACCCGGAAGTACGCGAGAAGCATGGCCGGGTGCCGCTCCCAGGGGTCGAAGATCGCCCGCATCACTCGCATCATCGCCGAGTGCAGTGGCTCGTCCGGGTCACGTGGCTGCGCGACGAGTCCGGAGTGGTTCTGCGTCATCCAGTGTTCGATCGCGGCGACGATCAGCTCCTCGCGCGTTGCGTACCGCTTGTAGATGGTGGTCAGTGACGTGCGGGCACGACGTGCGACCTCGCGTAGCTGTACCGCGTCGTAGCCGTCGGTCTCCAGGAGGTCCACGACTGAGTCGAGAAGCCGATCTCCGGTCCGGTTCACGCCGACCGGCGCTCGAGTGTTGCTGTCCATTCGTGTCAATTCCCTTGCCGCATTGGAGTAACCCAGTTATCGTACCGGCAGTAACTGTGTTACTCACCCTCGAGTCGCCGGCGGTCCGCACGCGCGGACGTACAGCCGGTCGAATCCGAATCCACGATTGGGGAGCGCCCGATGACGGGATCGCCCACACGCCTACATGTCGATCGCGCCGCGTGCGAGGCGCATGCACTGTGCGTCGAGATCGCACCCGAGATCTTCCGCCTCGGCGACGACGAGATCGCGACGTGCGACGAGAACCCGCCGGCCGCGTCGTGGCCTCTGGCGGAGTCGGCGATCGGCGCATGCCCACGCCAGGCCATCAGCATCGTCGACCCGCCCGCCACGTCAGCCCCGTCATCCGAAAGGCAGTGACAAGATGACCGATCTCGACACAGTCGACTTCTTCTCCGACGGGAACGTCGCACAGGATCCCTTCGAGTACTTCGACCACCTCCGGGGCCGTAACCCGGTCTTCCGTGAGCCGCACTACGGCGTGGTGGCGGTCACCGGCCACCAGGAGGTGATCGAGGCGTTCAAGAACACCGAAGCACTCTCGGCCGTCAACTCGATCGGTGGACCGTTCCCTCCGTTGCCGTTCGTACCGGAGGGAGACGACATCACCGCCCAGATCGAATCGCACCGCCACCGGTTTCCGATCTTTGAACACATCGTGACGATGGATCCACCCGACCACACCCGTGCGCGGTCACTGCTGGGCCGGATGCTCACACCGAAGCGACTGAAGGAGAACGAAGAGTACCTGTGGGATCTGGCGAACCAGCAGATCGACGAGTTCATCGACAACGGCAGGTGCGAGTTCCTCGGCGAGTTCGCCAAACCGTTTGCCACATTGGCGATCACCGACCTGCTCGGGGTTCCGGCGCAGGATCGCGAGGAGTTCCGCCGGGTGCTGGGGGCGGGTGAGCGGCCCGGCACCCGGGTCGGGGCGCTCGACCACGAGCCGGTGGGGACGAACCCTCTCGACTATCTGGACGACCGGTTCCGCGGCTACCTCGCCGAGCGCCGACGTGAACCGGTCGGCGACATCCTCAGCGGACTGGCCACGGCAACGTACCCGGACGGATCCACCCCGGAGCTGATGGAACTGGTGCGACCCGCAACCTTCCTGTTCGCCGCAGGCCAGGAAACGGTGACGAAGCTTCTCAGTTCGGCACTGCGGGTTCTCGGTGACCGACCGGAGTACCAATCGATCCTGCGTGAGGATCGCGGTCTCATCCGAGCCTTCGTCGAGGAATCGCTTCGCTTCGACAGCCCGACGAAGGTCGACTTCCGGCTCGCCCGCACGTCCACCAGGATCGGCGATCTCGACGTTCCGGCCGGAACCGTGGTGATGCTGGGTCTCGCTGCCGCGAACCGTGATCCGCGCAAGTTCGAGGATCCGAACGAGTTCCGGCTCGACCGGAGGAACGCGCACGATCATGTTGCGTTCGGCAGGGGGCTGCACACCTGTGCGGGAGCGCCGCTGGCCCGCATGGAGGGTCACGTGACGCTGAACCGGCTCCTCGACCGGATGAGCGACATCGGTATCAGCGAGTCGGTGCACGGCCCGGCGGGAAATCGCCGATACACCTACGAGCCCACGTTCCTGTTGCGTGGTCTCGTCGAACTCCACATCGAGTTCACTCCGGCCCGGTAGGCGTCGTGTCGACGGACACGGTGTCGAGCAGAGGAGCCGTGCGGCGACCCGTGCCGAGCGCATGTGCGGTGCTCGGCACGGGTGGCTGGAGGGAGTGGCGTCGCGCCGGTGGTCAGCTGGCCTGTGCCATCGGCGGGTGAATGCGGCGGTTGCACACGTCCATCAACTCCGCGACGACGGCGGGGTCGAGGGTGCCGCGACCGGATCCGGTGAGGATCCGGCGCACGCGGTGGAAGTACTGCTGTGGGGGGATGCCGAACGCGACGAAGATGTCCTCGTCCGGCCCGCCGTTCCAGTGCCGCCACTTCATTGCATGCTCGAGCATTGCCGCGTCTGTCGACATGGGTTCCTCCTTCGTGTGGCGGGTGTCCGGAACTGTAGTGGAGATTGTTTACCGCAATTGGTCTTTCACGACTTTTCCCGTTGCGTTCAGTGGGAGTGCGTCGAGGAACTCGACGTACCGGGGTGCTTTGAACCCGGCCATGCGTTCGCGCCCCCAGGCGATCAGCTCGTCGGCGGAGACCGGCCGCTTCGGCACGACGAACGCCTTGCCGACCTGCCCGAGCCGCTCGTCGGGAACACCGATCACGGCCACCTGGTCGACGTCCGGGTGCTCCAGGTAGAACCCCTCGATCTCGGCGGGGTAGGCATTGAACCCGCCGACGATGAACATGTCCTTCTTACGGCCGATGATGCGCAGCCGGCCACCCGAGTCGAGTTCACCGAGGTCGCCGGTGTGCAACCAGCCGTCCGCGTCGATCGCCTCCGCCGTCGCGACGGGATCGTCGAGGTAGCCCTGCATGACGTTGTAGCCGCGGATCAGCACCTCGCCGTCGTCGGCGATGCGCACTTCGATTCCGTCGCAGGGTGTTCCGACGGTCGTTGCGATCTGTTCGAAGGTGTCGCCGGGTCGGGACGCGGTGGCCGTGCCGCCCTCGCTGAGCCCGTACCCGGTCATGATCGTCTCGAACGGAAGATCGCTCTTGATCCGTTTGATCAGTTCGACGGGGATGTCCGCCGATCCGGTGACCGCCGCGCGAAGCGAGGACAGGTCCCGGTCACGCGGCGCGGACAGCAGCGACTGGTACAGGGTCGGCGGGCCGGGCAGCATCGTGACCTTCTCCCGCTCGACGAGGTCCAGCACGTCCTCGACATCGAGCACGGCGACGGGGAGCACCGTGGCGCCGCGGATCATCGATGCGACCAGTCCCGCCTTGTAGCCGAACATGTGGAAGAACGGGTTGACGATCAGGTACCGGTCGCCTTGACGCAGGTCGGCGAGATCGCACCACTCCGAGAACATCCTCAGCGTCTGGAGGTGGTTCATCATCACGCCCTTGGGGCGCCCGGTGGTCCCGGAGGTGTACATGATGTCGGCGATGTCCTCGCCGTCGATCTCGCACTCGAACGGCTCACCGCTGGAGAGGAAGTCGGACTTGACGTCGATGGTCGGTACGTCCACGTCCAGCGTGTGGTCGAGGTCGAGGAAGCCCTTCTGGACCAGGACGAGTTTCGCGCCGCTGCGCCGGACGATGTCGGTGGCCTCGTCCGCCTTGTATCGGGTGTTGACGGGGACGAGTACTCCGCCTGCGGTGAGCAGGCCGAACGCGGCGACGATCCATTCGGCGGAGTTGGGTGCCCAGATCGCCACCCGGTCGCCCTTCCGGACGCCGGCCGCAGCGAAAGCTCCTGCGGCACGGCGGATCCGGTCGGCGAGTTCGATGTAGGTGATCCGCAGGGGGCCGTCGACGACCGCTTCGGCATCGCCGAAGCGGTCCGCCGTACTGAGCACCATCTGCGGAATGGTCCGCCAGGTCATACCTTGAGCAGTCGAGCGAGGTTGCCGCCCATGATCTTCGCCTGGTTCTCGAGCGGCATGTCCTTGATCTCGTGGATGTAGCGTGCCGGCTCGGCGAGGCCCTCGGGGTGCGGGTAGTCGGATCCGAAGAGAACATGGTCGACGCCGATGGTGTCGGACAGTCGCTGCAGATCCTCCTCCCAGAACGGGCTGACGTAGAGGCTCTGCTTGATCGCCTCGATCGGGTCCCGGAAGCCGAAGCCCTCCGGGGCCTTCTTGTAGACGTCCGAGAGCTGCTGCATCAGCGGCTCGAGCCAGACGCAGCCGTTCTCGATGACCGCGATCTTCAGGTCCGGAAATCTGTTCAGAGCGCCGTGGCACACCCAGGAGGCGACGGCGTCGGTGACGGGACGCCACTGGTTGGTCATGGCGAACGTGTTGGTCTGGAACGGCAGCATCTCGAGCGAGTTGCCGTCCCATTCCGCGTCGAAGCGGGAGTATCCGCTGTCGGACGAGTGCATGGTGACGAGCACGTCGAGCTCGACGACCCGCTTCCAGAACGGATCGAACTCGGGGAGCGCGAACGAGCGCATGCCGTGCAAGCCGGGAACCGGGGCGGGGCGGACGAGGATCGCCTTGGCGCCGTGCTCGACGACCGCCCAGTTCAGTTCCTCGATGGCCTTCTCGACGATCGGCAGGGTGATCACCGGAACGGTGAAGATGCGGCCGGAGTGCACGAAACTGCCGTCCTGGCCCCAGTCCTCGAGCATCCACTGGTTCAGTGAGTGGACCACCGCGTGGATGAGTTCGGGGTGGTGCCGCATGCGCTCCTCGACCAGGCTCGCCAGGGTCGGGAACATGAGTGCGCGCTGCAGCTGCAGGTCGTCCATGACCTTCAGGCGGGCGATCGGGTCACGGAAGGCGTCGATCGCCTTCATCGACTTGCCGAAGATCTCGCGCCGGCTCTTCCCCTCGGGGTTGCCGTGCTTGAAGTACTCCTCCATCGCACCCGGCCGGGCCACCACCTCGAAGGTGGGGTTCGGGATGTACTCGCTGATCTGGCCGAGCACCGCGATCTTGGTGCGGCCGTTGATCTCGACGTACTGGATCGCGCCCTCGTACTGCTTCGGCAGGTGACGGGTCAGCGCTTCCTTGGTCTCGTACAGGTGGTTGTCGGCGTCGAAGAGCTGATACGGCAGATCGACATTGCTCATGGAATCCTCCTTGTCGAATTGAGAGAATCGTATTCTCTTCAGGGGAGTATGGCAATCGTTTCGCGGCGTTCCGCGGCCAGGGTGCGGCGGACCACGAACTTCTGGACCTTGCCGCTCGCGGTCCGGGGGAAGTCGGAGACGACGTGCAGTTCCTCCGGCCACTTCTGCTTGGCGAGACCCGCCTGCGCGAAGTGGTCGCGAAGGTCGCCGAGGGTGGGCTCGGACGCTCCGGGGCGTAGTCGGACGACCGCGGCGGTGCGTTCACCGAGACGGTCGTCGGGCACGGCGACGGCGATGGCCTCCGCGACGCCTGCGAGGGTGAGCAGTACCTCCTCCACCTCGAGTGCGCTGACGTTCTCGCCGCCCCGAATGATGATGTCGGACTTGCGATCCGTGATGGCGAGGTAGCCGTCCTCGTCGAGCACTCCGATGTCGCCGGTGTGATACCACCCGTCCGCGTCGAACGCGGCCTCGGTCAGGGCCGGGTCGGTGTAGCCGCGGCACAGGTCCGGTCCGCGGCTGAGGATCTCGCCGTCCTCCGCGAGCCGGATCTCGACGCCCGGGCGCGGGTTGCCGTCGGTGAAGAGGCGTTTGGCGCGGGGTGCGGACGGCAGCGAACCCGTGATCGAGGGATGCTCGGTGCTGCCGTAGGAGCGGAACACCGTCACGCCGAGGCTGTCGAGGCGGGTGGTCACCGCCGCCGGTACCGATGATCCGCCGAGGCCGGCGTACTTCATGTGCGGCAGGTGGTCGGCGGTGAAGTCCGGATGGTCGAGCAGGCTGGTGACGAAGTAGGTGGCGCCTCCGCCGACGGTCAGTCCGTCACTCAGCATGAGCGCCAGTGCATTTCCGGGGTCCCAGACGTCGGCGAGATTGATGTCGGACCCTTCGAGGATCGGAATCAGGAAGGCGTTCACCATGCCGATGAAGTGCCCGACCGGAGCGGCGGTGAGCTGGCGGCCTCGGTCGGACGGATAGTTGCCGGCGAGTTGGCGGGTCTCGAACCCGAGGGTCCGGTGGTCGTGGACGACACCCTTGGGCGCGCTGGTCGTCCCGGACGTGAAGGCGATCAGCGCAGGCTCGGCGGGGTCGACCGGAAGCAGTCCCGGCATCGGCTCGGGTGCGAGCAGGTCATCGAAGGCGGGCGCATCCGCGGAACCGCCGACGACACCGACGACGGGGACCGCCGCGCACAGGTCGGCGTGGAACTCGGTGCGGCCGAACCCGTCTGCGCCGATGAACACCTTCGGTTCCGTGGCGCCGAAGATGTACTCGAGTTCCTTGCGTCCGTAGAAGTGAACGATCGGGACCACGGTGGCGCCGAGCAGGGACGACGCCCAGAAGACGGCGGCTGCCTCCATCCAGTTGGGGAGCTGGAAGGCGATCACGTCGCGGGGGCCGACGCCGCGTGACCGCAGTCCGGCGGCGAGCCTGCGGGCGACGAGTTCGACGTCGCGGACGGTTCCGGACCACGGTCGCGTCGCCGAGTGCACCCTGAACTCGGCGTCCGGGGCGGCGGCGAGGCCGCGGGCGAGCATGTCCCCGATCGTGTCCCCGGTCCACCACCCTTCCGTCTCGTACCGCGTGACCAGTTCGTGGGGGATGTTCCGCATGCCGAATGCTCCAATTCCCGTCACGGCGCGGCGCCGGGCCGGGGCGGCCTCGACGCGGTCGTCCGACCGACCCTGTGTCAGCAGCGGATACATTATTCTCTCAGCAAGAGAATGCCAATATCAGTTGGGAGAAAAAGAGCATGGTCGATCTCGAGTTGGATCAGGGGTTGGCGGTCGTCACCATCAACCGCCCGCACGCCCGCAACGCCATCGCCCCGGAGACCATGGACCAACTCGACCAGGCGCTCGACGAGGCCGCCGGTGCACAGGCGCTCGTCATCACCGGCGGCGGCGACAAGGCCTTCGTCTCCGGGGGCGACCTCAAGGAGTTGAGCCTGCTGCGGACCGAGGAGCAGGCCGCGGACATGGCGTGGCGGATGCGGTCGATCTGCGACCGCATCGCGCACTTCCCGGCGCCGACGATCGCCGCCCTCAACGGGCACGCGCTCGGTGGCGGGGCGGAGGTCGCGGTGGCCGCCGACATCCGCATCGCGGCCGACGACATCAGGATCGGATTCAACCAGGTGGCACTGGCGATCATGCCGGCCTGGGGTGGTGCCGAGCGGCTGGCGGCCATCGTCGGTCGGGGTCGGGCGCTGATGCTCGCCGGCTCCGGGCATGTGCTGGACGCGGCCGAGGCGGCTCGGCTCGGACTGCTCGATCGGGTGTTGCCCCGGGAGTCGTTCGCCGACGGCTGGCGTCAGCTCGCCCGCTCGCTCGCCAATCCCTCGTCGGGGCCGATCAAGCGTGTCGTCGGCGGTGCGTCGAAGGAAGAGGCTGTCGCGGAGTTCGCGCGACTGTGGGTCGCCGACGAGCACTGGGCCGCCGCGGACCGGGTGTTGAGCAGAACCCGCTGACCGGAGTGGAAGGGCGGTACCCGTCGTGGCAACCCCACGTGCGTGCGACGGGTACCGCCCGGTTCAGGTGCGGACTGCGGCCTGTCGGTGCCGGACCCGGGACGTCACGAAGGTGGCGACGACGTGCGCCGACCGGGCCTCGGAATCGGCGGATGCGGCGGCGATGATCGCCTGGACAGTCCGTCGGCACCGGCCGCAGTCCGCCCCCGCGCCGCACGCCGCGGCGACCTCGCCGGAGGTCCGGGCGCCGCCGGACACGGCGTCGTCCACCATGTCGTGCGTCACGCCGCGGCACACGCAGATGTACATGGAAAACCCCCGGGTGGTCAGTCGAGGAACAGGTCGAGCTGTGGGTTGTCGCCGCCGCCGTAGCGCGAGAGATCTTCGACGCCGGCCTCGGTGAGCACGTCGGCATCGATGAAGCACTGTCCGGTCGCCGTTCGTGCGGGCCGGGACAGGACCGTGACGGCGGCGTCGGCCATGATCTCCGGGCTGCGCGACGAGGACAGCAGGGTCTCCCCGTCCCGCATGTTGGCCACGGCGGAGGTGGCGATGTAGGTCTGCGGCCAGAGGCAGTTCGCGGCGATTCCGGCCTCGGCGAACTCGGCTGCGAAACCCAGTGTCAGCAAGGTCATTCCGTACTTGGACAGGGTGTACGCGGGATGCGCACCGAGCCAGTACGGGTTCATGTTGACCGGAGGGGCGATCGTCAGCACGTGCGGATTCGACGACTCTCGCAGGCACGGCAGGCACGCCTGGGTGAGCTGGAAGGTGCCCTTGCAGTTGATGTCCTGCATGAGGTCGTACTTCTTGCCGGACAGGGTTTCCGTCGGGTCGAGGGCGATCGCGCTGGCGTTGTTCACGCAGATGTCGACGCCCCCGAAGCGCTCGACGGCGGTGGCGGCGGTGCGAGCGACGTCCTCGTCGTTCCGGACGTCGCCGACGACGGCGACGGCCTTGCCGCCTGCGGCTTCGATCTCGGCGACCGCGGTGTGCACGGTGCCCTGCAGTTTCGGGTGCGGCTCGGCGGTTTTCGCGAGCAGGACGACGTTCGCTCCCTGCCTGCCTGCGGCGACGGCGATCGCCAATCCGATTCCGCGGCTCGCGCCGGAGACGACCAGGGTGCGGTCGGCGAGGGTGTTCTGTGGGCCGGACATCGTTCTCCTGTCACGTGCTGAGCTCTCGTTCTCACGCATGATATTGGCATTCTCATTTTCTGCAAGTATCGTATCCGTCGTGGACAACAACGTTGAGACCTCGTCGGGGATCCCCCTGGAGGCGGTCTACGGGCCGACCGACATCGGTGTCGACCCGCCCGCCCCGGGTGCCTTCCCGTTCACCCGCGGCAACTTCTCCTCCGGCTATCGAGGCCGGCTGTGGACGTTCCGCCAGTACTCCGGATTCGGTACCGCCGAGGAGTCGAATCGGCGCTACCGCTACCTCCTCGAACAGGGTGGAACCGGACTGTCGGTCGCCCTCGACCTCCCGACCCAGTGTGGGTACGACTCGGACGATCCGGAGGTCACCGAGGAGGTCGGGCGGGTGGGCGCCGCGGTCGACACCCTTGCCGACGCCGAGGTGCTGTTCGACGGGATCCCGCTCGACAAGATCAGCACCAGCTTCACCATCAACGGCACGGCGGCGATCCTGCTCGCCTTCTACGTCGCCGCCGCGGAACGCAAGGGCGTGCCGCGCGAGAAGCTGACCGGGACGATCCAGAACGACATCCTCAAGGAGTACGCCTCGCGCGGCACCTGGATCTGGCCGCCGGAACCGTCACTGCGACTCATCGCGGACACGATCGAGTTCTGCGCCGCCGAGGTTCCGCGGTTCAACGCGATCTCCGTTGCGGGAGCGCACTTCCGGGACGCAGGTGCCAGTGCCGTGCAGGAAATGGCGTTCACGCTCGCGGACGGCGTCACATACTGCGACACCGTGGTCGAGCGTGGCCGCATGACCATCGACGAGTTCGCGCCGCAGATCTCTTTCTTCTTCTACACACACGGCGACTTCTTCGAGGAGATCGCGAAGTACCGTGCCGGACGACGCCGGTGGGCCACCATCGTGCGCGAACGGTACGGCGCCACCACCGACAAGGCGGCGATGTTCCGCTTCGGATGCGTCGCGGGCGGCGCCTCGCTCTACGCGCCGCAGGCCCAGAACAACCTGGTCCGGGTCGCCTACGAGGCGATGGCCTCGGTTCTCGGTGGCGTGCAGTCGATGTTCACCGCGGCCTGGGACGAACCGTTCGCCCTCCCGAGTGAGGAGTCGGCGACGCTCGCCCTGCGGACGCAGCAGATCCTCGCGTACGAGACCGGGGTCACCCGCGTCGCCGACCCACTCGGCGGTTCCTACTTCGTCGAGGCGCTCACCGACGCCACCGAGGAGAAGATCATCGAGATCATGGCCGACCTCGAGCAGCACGGCGGCATGGTCCGCGCCATCGAGGACGGCTACCTCCAGGGTCTGATCGCCGACGAGGCGTACACCCTGCACAAGCAGATCGAATCCGGTGAGCGTCCCGTCGTCGGCGTCAACAAGTTCACCTCCAACGAACCCGCCCCCGAGATCGGTACCTACGAACTCGACGCCGAGGGGCGCGAACTCCAACTCAAGCGGCTGGCGAAGGTCAAGGCGGAACGCGATCCGGACCAGGTCCGCAGCACCCTCGCCGCCCTGTCCCGCGCGGCGGAAGGAACGGACAACCTGATGCACTCACTGATCGACTGCGCCAACGCCTACTGCACGGTCGGCGAGATGGTGTCGTCGCTCAAGGCCGTGTGGGGCGAGTTCCAGCAGCCGGTGGTGTTCTGATGACCGCCCGCATCCTCGTCGCCAAGCCCGGACTCGACGGACACGACCGGGGCGCCAAGATCGTCGCCCGAGCCCTGCGCGACGCCGGCTTCGAGGTCGTCTACACCGGTATCCGCCAGCGGATCGAGGACATCGTCTCCATCGCACTGCAGGAGGACGTCGCCGTCGTCGGGCTGAGCATTCTCTCCGGTGCGCACGTCGCGCTCACCACCCGGGTGATCGACGCCCTTCGGGAGGCCGACGCCGGTGACATCGCCGTGATCGTCGGCGGGACCATCCCGCTGGCCGACGTCCCGAAGCTGCTCGACGCGGGTGCCGCCGCGGTGTTCCCGACGAGCACTCCCCTCGACGTCCTGGTCACCGAGGTGCGCAAGCTCACCGGCGACGGCGAGTCGTGAATCGAAGCGCAGGACAACTCAACTCGTCAATCTGGAGGTAGCGTGCGGATCGGTGTGATGGTGGGGCCGGAGCGGGGGGACTCCGCCAAGAAGGTGTCCCGGATGATGGCGGATGTCGAGTGGGCGGAGTCCGCGGGCCTGGACAGCGTGTGGGTTCCGCAGGTGCCCAACGACTTCGACGCCCTGACGGCGGTCGCGCTGATGGGGCAGCGGACGTCGACGATCGAGATCGGCACCGCGGTCGTGCCGCTGCAGGCGCAGCACCCGATCGCGTTGTCGCGGCAGGCGCTGTCGGTGCACGCCGCGATCGGAGGACGGCTCGCGCTCGGCGTCGGCCCCTCTCACCACTGGATCGTGCAGGACATGTTGGGCCTGCCCTACGAGAAGCCGGCCAAGTACACCCGCGACTACCTGGACGTGTTGAACGCGGCGCTCGCGGGGACGGGCGGCGTGGATGTCGAGAACGACACGTTCACGGTGCACAACCCGCTCGACCTGCCCCCGGTCGGCCCCATGCCCGTCTT
Organism: Rhodococcus gannanensis; assembly: GCF_042681175.1. Taxonomy (NCBI): domain Bacteria; kingdom Bacillati; phylum Actinomycetota; class Actinomycetes; order Mycobacteriales; family Nocardiaceae; genus Rhodococcus; species Rhodococcus gannanensis. Next base: position 241,276 of record NZ_JBHUFB010000019.1, on the reverse strand, counting down.
CGTGGCCGCGCTCGGTCCCGTGATGCTGAGCATCGCGGGGGAGCGGGCGGACGGCACGGTGCTGTGGATGGCCGACGACCGCAACATCGCCGAGCACATCGCGCCGCGCATCAGGAAGGCGGCGGCCAACGCAGGCAAGCCCGCTCCGCGGATCGTTGCGGGTCTGCCGGTGTGCCTGTGCCGGCCGTCGGAGGTCGACACGGCGCGCGAGCGGGCCAATCGCATCCTCGCGGAGGCCGAGGTATCCCCCAACTACCAGCGACTGCTCGAACATGGGAACGTCCGCAACGTCGGTGACCTGTGCATCGCGGGCGACGAGGAGGCGATCATGGCGGGCTTCCGGCGGTACGCCGAGGCCGGGGCCACCGACATCTCGATGCGCCTGCTGCCGATCGGCGACACCCGGGACGAACTGGTGGCGTCGAAGTACCGGACCCGGGAAGTCGTCGCCGAGTTGGTGAAGGAGCTGCGGTGACGGACGGTCCGCAGTCGTCGGGGCCCCTGGCGGGTATCAGGATCCTCGAGGTCGGACACATTCTCGCCGGCCCGTACGCCACGATGATGCTCGCCGATCTCGGTGCCGAGGTGACCAAGATCGAACCCCCGACCGGCGACCTGTCCCGGCAGGTGAGCGACTCGTACTTCGCGAGCCTCAACCGGGGGAAGCGCAGCATCTGTCTCGATCTCGGTACTGCCGACGGACGTGCGCGGCTGGGTGAGCTGGCGTCGGAGGCACACGGGCTGATCGTCAACCTCAAGCCGTCGGCCATCCGCAAGTACGGCCTCGACTACGAGTCGATGCGGCAGTGGAACGAGCGGATCGTGTGCGTGGCGCTCACCGGGTACGGACTGGACGACGGCGACCACCCCGCGTTCGACTACGTGCTGCAGGCGGAAACCGGGGTCGCCGCCCTCACCGGTGCTCCGGACGGCCCGCCGACGCTGCCGGGGTACTCCGCCGCGGACAACTCGACGGGGCTGACCGCGGCACTCGGGCTGGTCGCGCACCTGCTGTCGGGGCGTGGCGGGCAGGTCGACGTCTCCCTCCGCGACGTCATGCTGTCGCAGCTGAACTACCGTGCCGCCGCTTATCTCAACGACGGTGTCGAGCCCCGTCGCGCGGAGAACGGTGCGCATTCCTATTACGTTCCCGCGCAGTTGTTCCCGACGGAAGCCGGACACCTGGCCCTGTTCGTCACCCACGACGGGTTCTGGCGGGCCTTCGCGACGGAGGCCGGGATCGACGGGTTCGAGACCATGGCCGAACGGGTGAGCCGGCGCGAGGAACTGCTGGCGGTGGTCGGTTCGGTGCTGACGACGGACACCGCGGAGAACTGGGAAGCGCGACTGAGGCCGCGGGGAGTCCCGGCGGCGGCGGTGCGCACGCTTCCCGAGGCGCTGCGCCGGACCCCGGGGGCGGTGGTGCGAGCGGGCGACTACGAGTTGGTCGCCAGCCCGATCAGGATCGCCGGATACGAACCCCGGTACGGACCGCCGCCGGCCCTCGGCGAGCACGGACACGATCGTGAACCGGACCGGGAGCCGGTGCAGCAGTGAGCATCGGCGCACACCGCGCGATCAGAACATCGGACTCGGCGCAGCCGTCGCCGACCGCGATCCAAGGATGGAGTGGGTGATGTACGTCGAGGCCGACTACGACCTGTGCGAGTCGAACGCGATCTGCGTGGGCCTGGCCCCGCAGGTGTTCGACCTGAACGACGACGAGGAGCTGATCCTGACGCCGGGACCGGTGCCGGCGGAGATGGAGGATCGGGTGCGTGACGCCATCCTGCAGTGCCCGCGTGCTGCGCTCCGCGAGTCGTCCGGGAAGTGAACGCCCTGGCGGCCGGTCGGGTCCCGTGGATCCGCCGGCCGCCGCAGGGCTCGATTCGGATCTGCCCGCACCGCACCGTCGTCAGGGCAGGTCGACCTTCGAGGCCAGCCATTGGCCGTCGACCAGTTCCATCGTCATCACGACCCGGCTCCGGTCGAGGCGCGGTTCCGGGGTCACCGAGTTGGTGACGGTCTGGTCGACGAACAGGAGTACCTCGACCTTGGTCTTCGTCGCGGACTTGATGCCGTCGTCGACGACGGTTCCCGTGGCCGAGGCGGAGTTGTCCACCAGCAGCTGCTTGAGCTGCTCACTGGATTCGCTGTACATGTCCTTGAACTCGCCGGTCGCGCCTGCCAGAACGTCGTCGAAGTTCTTGTCGAGGTCACCCGAGTCCACACTGGTCAGCGTCACCGCGTAGTTGCGGGCGGTCGCTCTCGCCTGCTCGGCGGCCGAGTCGACGTCGTGGGCGTTCTTCAGCATCCAGCCGATGACGACCGCGCAGGCCAGCGACGCGACCGTCACCACGATCAGCGCGATGATCCCGATCCTCCTGGACCATCCTCGGTCCCGCGCGGCCTCCGCCGAATCGACGTCGTCGGCGTCCGGACCGTCGTCCCCTCCCACGTCGGTGGCGGCCTTGATGTCGTCGGTCTCGGTGGTGTCGGGCTCGACCGGGTCGGGTCCGGTGGTCGGTGCGTTCGTGTCGGTTTCGGTGCTCATGGCGCTCTCCTTGGTCATTCTCCGGTGGTGCCGGGCAGAGGCACGGTGGCGAGGTCGGGTCCGGCGTAGGGCAGGGGGATCGAGTACGGGCCGACGGGACTCGGACTGGCCTTCTGGAGCCGGTCCGCGTTCGGATCGGGGCCCGCGAACCCGTCGTCGGGGCGAGGGGCGTTCCGGGCCCCACGGACCAGCAGGGACTGATCCGGGTTCTGGCAGTCCACATTCAGATAGGGCTCCGGAAAGTCGGCCTGCCACGGGGGCAGCCGCGGCACGTCGTAGTCGCAGGAGACGCGCGGGTAGAAGTTGACGGCAGCCCAGACACCGCCGTCGCGGAACACCTCGGACAATGCCTCGAGCGTCGAGCCGTCGCGGTACTTCGGGAAGAAGAACTCCTGGAGTGCCGGCACCCGAACGGTGGTGAGTTGCGCGACGGTGGCGAGGTTCCCGAGCAGCTTCACCATGGTCGGTGAGTTGTCGGCGATGACGGCGTCGATGGTCTGCAGGGCGCCGGGCGTGCGGTCGAGCAGGGTGCGCAGACCGGAGTCCTTGGCCTCGATTCCACCCAGCACCTGCCGCAGGTTCGCGGCCGACTCCTGCATACGGCTGCCGTCACCCAGGGTTCCGAGGGCGACCTTGCTCGTGTTCAGCAGATCGACCGTCTGCGGGAGCACAGCGTCGAGGGTGTTCAGGAGGAAGGTGCCGCCGTCGATGATGTCGGCGAGCTTCTCCGGACCCGCCGGGCTCATACCGAGCTCGTCGACGATCGCCTCGACGTCGGCGGGATCGATCTGGGCGAGCATGCCGTCGAGGTTGCCCATCATCTGCGACAACGGAACCGGCGTGGCCGTGTCCTCCATCGCCACCTCCGCTCCGTCCGTCAGGTACGGCGCCTCGTCGGTGGTCGGCCGGAAGTCGAGGTACTGCTCGCCGGCGAGCGACAGGCCCGCGACGCGAACCTCGCCGCCGACGGGTATCTGGGTCGAGTCGTCGATCGTCGCCACCGCGACGACACCGTCGTCGGCCAGTTCCAGTGAGTTCACGCGGCCGATCGGTACACCGCGGAGGGTGACGTTCTGGTTCGGCAGCAGACCACCGCTGTCCGCGAGGTGCACCCGGACGGTCATCGTGGACTCGGTCGGGCGAACACCGAAGACGCCCAGCGTCAGGTAGCCGAGTCCGAGTACGAGGATCAGGGCCAGACCCCACGCCGACGCCGCGAGGCGCCGGGCGTGGACGAACCGGACCGAGGACACCACGGCCCCTGCGGCGGCGTTCCCCATGCGGCCGATCATCGGCCGGGTCCGAACACTCGGTCCCGCAGCCGTTGCAGGGTGTAGGCGATGGTTCCGGCGAAGGCGGCGGAATCGGTGGCGTCGGGAACGCGGCTGCCGGGATCGCCCGGATGGTTCGGGTCGGCGAGGGCGCCGATCGCGAGGTCCTCGAGATCGGCGTGGGGATGCGCCGACGTCGAGTTGGTGATCTTGATGATCGGGGCGAGCATCTTGTTCACCGCCGTCAGGTCCGCGTCGGGATTGTTCGCGGCCCGGGCGAGTTCGTCGGCGATGGTGTTCAGGTCCGCGACGAGTCCGCCCGGCGCGGTTCCGGCGATCGACGGGTACCGCTCGAGCTGTGTTGTGATCCGGTCCAGTTCGGCGACCAGCGCGAGGGTCTGGTCCGTGTTCACGGCCACCGCACCGGCGGCGGGTGCGGCTGCGCTCAGTACGTCGTCGATCGTCTGCTGCTGACCCGCCAACGTCGATGTCAGGGTGGCGGTTTCGCCGAGCACGTTCTGCAACTCGCCGTTGCGGGCCGCGAGATTTCCGATCAACTGCGTCGACTGGTCGATGATGCGGGTGAGGCCGTCGCCGCGGTCACCGACGGCGGCTCCGAGCCCGTTGACGATCTTCGTGGTGTCCCGCAGGACACCGCCGTTCACCAGCAGTGCGGCCGTCGTCAGCACGTCCTCGATGGTGGCCGCGGCGGAGGTCGACTCCTCGGGGATGTTGGCGCCGTCCGCCAGCATCTCGGCGTCGGGGGGAGCGTCGGCGGGCGGTGAGAGCGCGACGAAGATGTCGCCCAGTGGGGTCGCCGAACGCAGTTCGGCCGTGGTTCCGACCGGGAGTTGCACGTCGTCCAGGATGCTCATGGTGACCACCGCCGAGTAGTTGTCCACGGCCATCGACTCCACCTCGCCGATGTCGACGCCCGACCGCTTCACCTTCGCCGAGGCGGGCAGGTTGAGCGCGTTGGAGAAGGTGGCGGTGAGGGTGTACGAGGGCCCGTCGACCCCGGGCGCCGGGAGCGGCAGATCTTCCAGGCCCACCGAACAGGCGGAGGTCGACACCACCGTGAGGGTGGCGAGACCGGCAAGTCGAAGGCGTCGAGTGCTCATCGCGGCAACCCCGCAATCCCTTCCAGCATTCCGCTGATTCCGAAGTCCGGTCCGAAGTCGGCGAGTGTTCCGGTGCTGCAACCCAACTGCCGCATGCCGAGCAGGTTGCACACCTCCTTGACCAGCTGCCCGTCGAAGAACACCTTCTCCAGCTGCGCGTGCACGCGCGCGGTGCGGTTCTGCCGATCGATCGCGTTGTACGCGTTGTCCATCAGCAGCGGGGCGAGGTCGAGGAACTCCGCGATCTGGCGCTGGTAGTCGACCAGTGACGTCGTCACCGTCGTCGCATCGGTCGCCGTGCTGCGCAGTCCGTCCCGGTTCTTCTGGAGGAGATCGGTGGCCTGGGCGATGACCTCGTTGAGTTTGGCGCCCGTGTCACCCGCACCGAGCTCCGACGCGGCCAATACGTCGGTGAGTCGTCCGATCGTGGAACCGAACTCGCTGATCGTCTGCTCGTTCGCGGCCGATGCGCTGCTCAGCGAGGCCAGGTTGTCCACGATGTCGGTGACCGCGTTCGCCGTCGCCTCGCCCTGGTCGTCGCCGAGGCGCAGGGCCTCGGAGAGCCGGGAGAGCGCGGAGGACATGGCGGGCCCGTTGCCGACGGTCATCGCGGCGCTGACACCGAGCAGGTCGGCGACGGGGCCGCTGCCCTGCCCGTCGCCCTGGAGTTCGACGGCCATGTTGTCGGCCATCGCGATCAGGCGATCGAACTCGATCGGGGTGCGTGTGTGGTCGAGCCCGATGACGTCACCGTCCGCGAGGGTCGGACCGCCCGTGTAGGGCGGCGTGAACTCGACGTGCCGGTCGGTGAGGACCGACGTGGACACCGTCACCGCGGTCGCGTCCGCCGGGATGTCGGTACCGCCGTCGATCGACATCGTGACGGCGACCTGTGTTCCCTGCGGCTCGATTCGGGTGACCGAGCCGACCGGCATGCCCAGTACCGACACGTCGTTGCCGAGGTACAGGCCGGCGCCGCTGTCGAACAGGGCGGTCACCTCGATCGAGTCCTCGGAGGCCACGGCGCTCCCGACACACCACGACCCGAGGGCCAGCACGGTGCCGGCGACGACGAATCCGATGACGGCCTTCCGCGCTCTCAACGGCAATCCTGGAAGTAGGGCGGCAGTCCCCGCAATTCGGCGTGTCCGCTGATCGCGCACATCCACGAGTCGATGAGGGGCCCCGACGGCGCCGTGAAGTCGATCTCGTTGGCGGTGCCGGAGGCGTTGGTGAAGTTCCGGATTCCCACGGGCAGGACCTCCAAGGTGTTCCGCAGCAGTGCGTCGTTGGCGCTCAGGGTGCCGAGCAGGTTCTGCAGGCTGGCCAGCAGGGCATCCACCTCGGGACGGTGCTCGACGAGGGTGGTGGACAGCCGGTCCACGAGGGTTGTCGTGGACGACAGAAGTCGTTCGAGGGTGTTCTGCCGCAGGGCGACCTCCTCGACGAGCGCGTTGCCGTCGCGGATCAGCGCACCGAGCTGACCCTGCTGGGAGTGGACGGCATCGGTCAGGGTCTGGGTGCTCTGGAGCAGGGTTCCGATCTGCGCTCGCCGGTCCGCGAGGATCGCAGAGAGACTCTCCATGTTCGCCAGTACCTGTGGGACGAGTTCGGGGGTGCCCTCGAGTTGGGTTGCGAGCGTCGTCATCGCGTCACCGATGCCGGCCGCGTCGACCTCCTCGAAGGTGGTCGTCGAGTCGGCCAGCACCTGTTGGAGGTCATAGGGAACAGCTGTGTTGGACAACGGGATCAGTCGATCGGGCAGCTCGCCCGCGCCAGCCGGGCGCAGCTCCACGTACCGGGTGCCGAGCAGGGTGGTCAGTTTGATCGACGCCTGGGACTGCGGGCCAACCGCGACGTTCCCGTCGACGTCGAACGCGACGACGACGCGGTCGCCTTCCAACCGGGTCGCCGCGACCGAACCGACCTGCACTCCGGCGACGCTGACCATGTCCCCCGGGGAGATACCGGCAGCCTGCGCGAATTCGCCCTCGTATCGGACGGTTCCGGCGCCGAAGCGGGAGATGCCGAGGAGCACGGCCAGGGTCAGGACGATGAGGGCGACGGCGGCGATCCCGAGCGCCAGCGGGCTTCGCTCCTCGATGGGGCGGCGAAGGGTGCGCTGAAATCCGGACTGGGTGGGACGGGCCACGTCGGTCACCTGCAGATCGGCGAGTAGGTGACCTTGCCGCCGGGGGTCGCGTTGGCGACGACGGTGGGGATCACGGTGGACAGGGAGGGGATGAGGGTCATGTTGATGCTGCAGAGATAGGTGTTCAGGTAGGAGCCCTCCTGGCTCACCCGGGCGAGTCCCTTCAACAGCGGGGGCAGGTTGTAGGAGAAGAAGGCGAATTCGTCCTTGTTGGCAAGGAAGTGGTCCACGAATCCCGGGTTCCGCGTGACCAGTTCGTCGATCTCCGGTTGCGCCTGACCGGCCAGCTCGGACATCCGGTTCGCCGTCGTCGAGAGGCGAGCGAGCTGGGTGCCGAGCTCGTCGCGGCGCGCCGACAGTGTGGACACTATCGACTGCGACCGGCTGATCACGGTGTCGAGATCGGAGTGCCTGGCGGCGAGCGAGCCGACGACCTGGTCGAGGTTGACGATGATGTCGCCGAGCACCTTGTCCGGTCCGGCAAGGGACTCGGCGAGACTCGAGGTCTGGGCCACCAGGGTGGCGACCGAACCGGTGTCGCCCTGGAAGGCGCTGACCAGGGCGCTCGTCACGTTGTCCACCTGTTCCGGGTCGAGTACCCGGAACAGCGGTTCGAAACCGTTGAGCAGCGCGGAGATGTCGAACGACGGCTCCGTCCGCTCGACGGGGATCTCGCCGCCCTCCTCGAGGATCTGCGGTTGTCCGTAGTCGCCCAGGGACAGCCCGAGATAGCGCTGACCGATCACGTTCTGATAGGTGATGGATGCCTTGGTGTTTCCGAAGAGCAGCTGGTCGGAATCGACTCGGAACCCGACCCGTGCCACGGTGCCGTCGAGGGTCACCGAGTCCACACGGCCCACCCGCACCCCGGCCATCCGGACGTCGTCACCGGTGCCCAGTCCCGACGCATCGGTGAACACCGCGGTGTAGGACTTGGTGTCCCCGCCGATTCCGCGCTCCAGGGTGACGAGGACCGTGGAGGCGAGGAGGAACGACACCGCGAGGAACAGGCTGACCCCGATCAGGGGTTTGCGGATACTCACGGACCCTCCTCGGGAGCGGGTGTGACTCCGACGATCGCGCCCCGCGCCAGGGGCCCGAGGATGAGCTCGCCGGCACTGGTCAGGTCGCCTCCGAGGATCTGCGACAGAACTTCCTTCTCCGCCGGTCCGCCGACGGGACCCACGTTGCCTCCCGACACCGGCGCCCCGGTGCCGGTGGCCGGTGCGGGTGCGTTTTCCTTGATCCACGGCTCGGTGGACGACTCCGGTGCCGTGGCGCAGCTCGGTCCCTCGACATCGCCGTAGCGGGGACAGTCCGCCCGGGTGTACATGCGGTGCGGGGTCAGCTGGAACATGAACTTGCCCCGGCCGTGCTGGACGTTCTCCGGCCAGAACTCGTCGAACCACTTGTGGCCCATGATGGTGAACCGGGTGGTGATCGGGGTGAACGACGGGGATCCGGCAGCAACCACGTCGAGCACGGGTGCGAGTTTCGTGGTGATCCCGATGATCTGGTCCGTGTTGTTCTCGAGTGCCGTTCCGAGTGTGGACAGGGTGCCCGACCCCGCGGAGAGCAGCGAGTTCAACGCGGCCTCCTTCTCGGCGACCGTCCGCATCGGAACCACCGCGTGGTGCAGCGCGTCGAGCAGGTCCGGCGCCGAGTTCTGCAGCCCGTGTACCGCGGTGCTCAGTGCGGACATCGTCGACGGGCCTCCGGTCGGGGTGATGACGGCACCCAGTTCGCGGGTGATGCGATCCAGTTGCCTTCCCGCCTCGACGATGTCGTCGCCGCGGCGGTCGGTGGCCGCCGCGACGGCCGCGAGCACACCGACGGTCCGTTCGGATCCGATGCGGCCGGTCGCCGCGACGACCTGACGGAGCTTGGTCAGGGCCGTCTGCAGCTGGATGGTCTGCTGGCTCTCGTCCTGCGGGATCTCCGCTCCCGGTGTCAGCGGGGGAGCGGAACCGTTGTCGAGGAGCTGCACCGAGGAGACGGCGAACACATTGCTGGGGACCACCCGTGCGGTCACCGAAGCCGGAACGCCCCCTGCGTGTTCCGGATCCAGTGCCAGGTGTACCCGGTTCGGTTCGCCGCCCGTTCCCGGCTCGACCGCCGTCACCTCGCCGACGATGATTCCGCGGAACTTCACGTCGGAGCGAGCGGGGAGACCGTCGCCGACGTCCGTGAGGAGGGCGGTCGCCGGAACGTCCTCGTCGAACCGGCCGTTCATCTTCGCGATCGAGGCGAAGGTCAGTGCGACGGCAACAGCCGTCGCGACGAGTCCCGTGACGATCAGTCGTCTCTCGGACGGCCCACGGCCGTCGGTCTCGAATCGGTTGGGCATCGGTCAGCCACCCAGCCTTGCGCTGGTTCCGATTCCCCACAGCGCCACGGTGAGCAGCAGGTTGACGACGATCATGGTGGAGATGCTCGCGCGCATCGCCCGGCCCGCGGCGACACCGACGCCCTGCGGTCCGCCGCTCGCGTAGTAGCCGTAGTAGCACTGGATGGTGGTCGTGATGACGACGAACACGACGGTCTTCAGCAGCGAGTACAGGACGTCGGTGCCACTCAGGACGAGTGTGAAGTAGTGGTCGTAGGTGCCCTGGGACATTCCGCTCGCCACCCCGATCACCATGCGGACCGCCAGGTAGTTCACTGCCAGACAGACGATGTAGAGCGGAATGACGGCGATCACGGAGGCCATGAGCCGTGTGGTCACCAGGTAGGGGATCGACCGGATGCCGAGCGCTTCCATCGCGTCGATCTCCTCGGAGATCCGCATGGCGCCGAGTTGGGCCGTGAACCGGCATCCGGCCTGCGAGGCGAACGCCAGCGACGCCATGATCGGTGCCAGCTCGCGTGTCGTCGCGGTCGCCGAGATCATGCCGGTCGCCGGCTCCAGACCCAGGAGGTGCAGCGCGTTGTAGCCCTCGATGCCGACGATCGCCCCTGCCGCCGCACCGAGCACGATGATCACGCCCGCGGTGCCGCCGCCGACGACGAGTGAACCGTTGCCCCACACCACATCCGACAGGAGTCGGAAGAACTCCTTGCGGTAGTGGCGGAGCGTCAACGGAATCGCCGCGACGGCGCGCGCCAGGAACGTGGCCATGTGCCCGAGGCGCATGAACACGGTGCCGACAGACGCGCTCGCGTTGCGAACAGCCCTTGTTCCCGGGATCGGGAAGTGTCCGGAGGCCATCAGAAGCCTGTCCTTGGGAAGAGGATCACGTACAGCTGGGTGAGGGCGACGTTGACGATCATCAGCAGCAGGATCGAGGCGACCACGGTCGCGTTGACCGAGTTCGCGACGCCTTCCGAGCCGCCCCGGGTACTCAGCCCCTTGTGGCAGGCCACGATGGCGACGATCGCGCCGTAGATGACGGCCTTGATCATCGTGAGCACGAAGTCCCCGACCGTGGCGAACGACGCGAAGGTCGTCACGAAGCTTCCCGGCGTTCCGTTCTGGACGTACGTGTTGAAGAGGTAGCCGGCGAGGAATCCGACGAAGCACACCAGGCCGGTGAGGGCCAGGCCGACGACGATCGCGGCGGCCAGTCGCGGTACCACCAGACGCCGGACGACCGAGATGCCCATGACCTCCAGCGCGTCGATCTCGTCGCGGATCTTGCGTGAGCCGAGGTCCGCGCACACCGCGGAACCCGCGGCGGACGCCATCAGCAGTGCGGCGACCATCGGAGCGCCCTGGCGGATGACGGCCAGGCCGCTCGCGGCGCCCGCGAGTGACGTCGCGCCGACCTGGCCGGCCAGCAGCCCGAACTGGATGGACATGGTGACACCGATCGGGATGGCGACGCAGAGCGTCGGGATCGCCGATGCCGAGGCCATGAACGCGGCCTGCCGCACGAACTCCTGGAACGGGAATCGCAGCGTCGCGATGTCGAGGACCAGGTACTGGATCGCGCGCACCGCGAGTGCGAACTGACCACCCACGGTCTCGAGCGAGGCGACCGGATGCCGCCGTACGTATCCCCGCATCCAGCCGGTGATCTCGTCCGTGGGGCGCCGCTCGTCGTGATCGGCTGTCGACGATTCGGGCGGCTCGGACGATCCGCCCGTACGATCCGTCCCGGTGCTCAGATCCGACATCGAGTCGTCACCGCCATCCTCCACGCCCCCCAAGGTTTTTCGGACATCTCGTCGGTCGACCGCCGTCGGCGACCGGATCGGGCTGGGTGCCCTGCACTGGCATGCCGCTCCCCGCGTCAGGCCGTGTCGGGATCACCTACCGCCTGTGAAGTCGTCGGGTAGGGATCGGGTGCAGGCGGGCTCGTCCTGTCCTCGCGACATCGAGGCCGTCCGGTCAGGACGAGCGCCACCGCAGATCGTGTGCCGGTCCGGTCAGTCGGCCGGTGTGAACTCCAGATGGAGTTCGGCGAGCGCGCGCAGGATGTAGGTCGGCTCGTAGCTGAAGTGACGGTTGCCCTGCGGTCCGTGGTGCTCCTCCGAGATGGTGATGTTCTCGGTGCGGTCGAGGAGTCGCTCGATGGTGACCCGGGCCTCGGCGCGGCTGAGCGGACCGCCCGGGCAGGAGTGGATGCCCTTGCCGAACGCGAGGTGTTCGCGGGCGTTGTGGCGGTGCAGGTCGAACTCGTGCGGGTCCTCGAATCGGCGCGGATCCCGGTTGATGGCACCGGGATTGATCATGATCGTGGTGCCGGCGGGGATCTCGACCCCGGCGAGATTCGTCGTGCGGCGCGCGAGCCGGAAGTCGCTCTTCACGGGCCCTTCCATGCGCAGGGCCTCCTCGACGAAGTTGGGGATCAGCGACCGGTCCTCACGAAGCTGCTTCTGCAACTCGGGATTGTCCGCGATGTGCCGCAGGGAGGAGGTGATCAGTCGTGCGGTGGTGTCCTGGCCTGCGCCGAACAGGAAGGTGGCCAGGTGGCACAGCGCGAGGACCTCGGGAACCTCACCGTCCGGGTAGGTCGACTCCGCGAGCGCGGTGAGGACGTCGTCTCGGGGGTTGTCCCGGCGATCCTGGATGTACACGGAGAACTTGCTGTCGAGGAATTCGAGGGGGTTGGCCACCATCGCCTCGTCGGCGCTCATCGCGCCGGGCTTCTGCGCACCGAGATGCGTGCGGAAGACGTCGAAGTCCTCCTCCGGGACGCCGAGCAGGTTGGCGACGGTCAGCATCGCGAACGGCTGCGCGTAGGCCTGAGTGAGCTCGCACTTGCCGTCGGCGAGGAACTCGTCGATCTGACGGTCGGCGAGACCCCAGAGGAAGTCCTCGCTCTCCTTGATCCGGCGCGGCGTGAAGAGCTTGCCGAGCAGTGCGCGGGTGCGCTGGTGCTGCGGCGGGTCGAAGGTCACGAGGTGTTCCGACAGCGGCAGCTGATCGCGATGGGCCTCGAGCTGCTCGCTGATGTCGTCACCCTCGGGCTCGAACGGCAGGCCCGGGAACGGGCCGGTCGGGGTGATGGCGTTGGAGTAGGTGTCGGCGTCCCGGAAGACCTCCGATGCCTCGTCGTAGCCGGTGACGGCGACGACGCCGTACACCGGCATCTTCGTGACCGGGCACTGCTGCCGCAGGTGGTCGTAGTAGGGGTGCGGATCGTCGACGAGGGTCGGGTCCGTGAAGTAGTCGATCGTGTCGAAGTCGGTCACTGCAGCCTCCCGCTGAAGTTTCGATTCCCCGATCCGGCGCTGTCGCTGTTGATTGGCTGTCGCGATTCGTCGGCACGGTCGGGCGGTTCCTGGCATGTCGCCCTGTGGTCGGTCACGCTCTCGAGAAGGACGTTGCGGAGAGCGTAGTCGATTCATTGCGTCTATGGAAACAGTATTCTATCCTTCTGGAAACATGATTCTCGCGAGCTCGGTGATCTTTCGGGTGGAGTCCTCGGGGGGTGTCGCCGTGGTCGGGGAACGTGGCCGCCCGCCGCCCGAGATGTACAGGACCACCATGACTTTCGTCATCACGCAGCGATGCTGCAACGATGCCAGCTGCATCCCCGAGTGTCCCGTCGACTGCATTCGGCCGAGGCCGGACGATCCGGACTTCGCGACCACCGAGATGCTCTACATCGACGCGGCGACGTGCATCGACTGCGGGGCCTGCACCGAGGCGTGTCCGGTGGACGCGATCTACTCGGACTTCGACCTCCCGCCGGAACTGGAGCGGTACGTCGACATCAACCAGGCCTACTTCGAGCGGAATCCTCTCGACAACTCCGCGGTGACACCGCCCTCCGCGCCGCGCCGGCTGCCGACGGACAGGAGTCCGCTGCGTGTCGCCGTCGTCGGGTCCGGTCCCGCGGGATGCTATGCGGCGGAACAGTTGTTGCGCCTCGGCAACGTCCAGGTCGAGATCTTCGATCGGCTGCCCACGCCGTGGGGACTGATCCGCAACGGGGTCGCGCCCGACCACCACGAGACGAAGAAGGTCGTCGACCGCTTCGGCTCCGCCTTCCGTGCCGACGCCACCCGCATGTACCTGGGGGTGGACGTCGGAGCGGACGTCACGCTCGACGAACTGCGCGCCCACCATCACGCGGTCGTCTACGCCACCGGGGCCTCCGGTGACAGGCGCATGGATGTACCCGGTGAGGACCTCGCGGGTAGCCACTCGGCCACCGAGTTCGTCGCCTGGTACAACGGGCACCCCGACCATGCGGACCGGCAGTTCGACCTGTCCGGCGACCGGGCCGTGATCGTCGGAAACGGCAACGTCGCGCTCGACGTCGCGCGGGTCCTGCTGCTCGACCCGGATGTCCTGGCCAAGACCGATATCGCTGATCACGCCTTGAAGGCGTTGCGCGACAGCGCCATCCGTGAGGTCGTCGTCGTCGGACGGCGCGGCCCGGCGCAGGCCGCCTATTCGACCTCGGAGTTCCTCGCGCTCGGTGGCCTCACCGGTATCGACGTCGTCGTCGACGATCCGGAGTCGGCATTCGGCGCCTCGGGGGCAACGGGTTCGGACGATCCGGACGCGGCCCCGTCGGTTCGGTTGAAGGTCGATCTCGCCCGCGAGTACGCCGACGCCCCCTCCGGCGGCGCGGACAAGCGAATCGTGTTCCGCTACCTCTCCTCTCCGGTGTCGCTGGACGGCGACGGTCGCGTCGAGTCGGTCACCCTGGTGGCGAACACCCTGGGCAACGATCTGGCCGCGGTACCCACCGGCCGCACCGAGGTGGTGGAGACGTCGCTGGTGTTCCGGTCCGTCGGCTACCGCGGACTTCCGGTCGCCGGTCTGCCCTTCGACGAGGCCAGGGGTGTCCTTCCCAACGAGAGCGGTCGCGTGGAGGGGCTCGACGGCGTCTACACGACCGGCTGGATCAAGCGCGGACCGCGCGGAGTGATCGGGACGAACCGTGTCGACTCCGCGGAGACGGTCGCCGCCCTGCTCGAGGACTTCGAGGCCGGCCGACTGTCCGAGCCGACGGGTGATCGTGAGGCGCTGACCGCGTTGGTCGCCGAGCGGGTGCCGGGGTTCGTGGACAAGGCGCGCTGGCAGGCCGTCGACGCTGCGGAGAAGGCGGCAGGCCGAAGCGCGGGACGACCACGCGTCAAGGGGACCCTGCCCGAGGACTGATCCGGGACGCCGTCCGACCGTCGCAGCGACAGTCGGACGGCGTCCCGGCGTCAGGCGTCGTCGTAGTTCGCGGTCACCGAGGCGGAGGTGGGGACCGCCTGGCAGGTCAGGACGTATCCGTCCGCCACCTCGTCGTCGGTGAGCACGTCGTTCACCCGCATCTCCGCGGTGCCCTCGGTGAGGGTCGCGATGCAGGTTCCGCAGTTCCCTGCCTCGCAGGAGAAAGGCGGCGTCATCCCCGCGCGTCGGGCGCTCTCCAGGATCGTGTCACCCGCCTTCGCCGTCACGGTCGCCTTGCTCTTGCGCAGGACGACGTTCACCGTGCACTCGTCCGTCGCGGCGTCGGCGGGCCCGGCGCCGGCTTCCTCGACGGTCTCGGCCTCCGGGGTCGACACCGCACCGAAGTCCTCCGCGACCACGCGGCCGGTGTCGGGCAGTGCCGCTTCGACGAGGGCCATGAATGCGGCGGGTCCGCACAGGTAGCTGTCGGCGGTGACGTCCTCGCCGACGAAGTCCCGGACCGCGTCGGCGCTGAGAAACCCGGCGTGGTCGTCGAGGTGCCGGATCACGGTCAGCCGCCCGTCGTAGCGGGCCTGCAGGTCGGCGAGCGCGTCGCCGAAGATGATCGAGTCCGCGTCGCGGTCCGCGCACAGCAGACGAACGGGACGATCGGTGGTGGCCAGCGCGCTCTTCGTGAGCGACAGGATCGGGGTGATCCCACTGCCCCCGCTGAATCCGAGGATCGGGGTGGTGTCGGGTCGCAGGACGAAGGTGCCTGCCGGTCTCGTCATCTCGACGACGTCGCCTTCGACGAGGTTGTCGTGCAGCCAGTTGGAGACCCGGCCGCCGGGGACGCGCTTGACGGTCGTCATCAGCTCGCCGTCGACCTCGGGTGCGCTCGACATCGAGTACGAGCGGTACAGGTCGTGCCCGTCGACGGTCACCTTGAACGTGCAGAACTGGCCGGCCCGGTAGGGCAGCGGCCCGTCGTGCGGAGCGAGCACGTACGTACGGGCGTCGGCCGACTCCTTCACGATCCTGCTGACTGTCGCGCGCTGGAACAACGGGGGTCTCGCCATGGACCGGCACCTCCTGGTATTAAGGTTCTATCAAACAGAGAATACTATTCTCGCGAAGAGATGGGACCTTCTCAATGGGGAACCCCGAGATCGCCGAACAGGATGCGGACACGGCGCCGGCGCCTTCTTCCGTCGTGCTCGCCTTCGAGGACCGCGAGTTCACGCTCGCGGAGATCGACGCGCTCGCGCACGGTGTGTCCGGCGTGCTGGAGCGGTCCGGAGTCGGCGCAGGCGACCGTGTCGCGCTGATGTCGTCCAACCGCCCCGAGTTCGTCGTCGCAGTCCGGGCGATCTGGCAGCTGGGCGCAGCGGTCGTGCTGGTCAGTCCGGCGTGGAAGCGCGACGAGGTCGCGCACGCGCTCGACGTGACGAAACCGGTGTTCGCGATCGGTGACAGTCCGGTACTGGCCGACCTGATGCCGATGTTGCATCTCGACGATCACGTCGCGCCCGGGTCCGGGACACGGCGGGCGGTGGATCCCGATGCCGAGGCCGTTCTCGTGTTCAGTTCGGGCACGACCGGGCTGCCCAAGGCCGTCCGCCACACCCACGGCTCGTTCGCCGCGGCTGTCGAGCACTGGAAGGTCGCGCTGGACCTCACCGCCGCCGACCGCATGCAGATCGTGACACCGCCCTCGCACATCCTCGGCCTGCTCAACATCGCCACCGCGCTGGACTGCGGCGCCTGGATCAGGCTGCACCGCCGGTTCGACCTCGATGCGATGCTGCACCACATCCAGGCCGACCGGATCACCGTCGAGATGGCGGTCGCTCCGATCGCGCTGGCCATCGCCTCGCATCCCGAGCTGGAGTCCTACGACCTGTCGTCGCTGCGATACATCATGTGGGGCGCCACCCCGGTGACCCCGAGTGTCGCGGAGCGGGTCACCGAGCGAACCGGTGTCGGCTGGATGCCCGCCTACGGCGCCAGCGAACTGCCCGTCATCGCGTGTAACCCGATCGAGGGCGCCCGACTCGACAGCGTCGGGAAACCCGTTCCCGGAGTGGAGGTTCGGATCACCTCCCTCGGCACGGGCGAGCCGGTCGGCGCCGGGGAGGTCGGAGAGATCCAGACCAGGTCGGCATCGCTCATGACCGGATACCTCCCCGAGGACGCGACCGCGGACGCCTTCGTCGACGGCTGGTACCGCACCGGCGACGTCGGCTACCTCGACGCCGACAACTGGCTTCGGATCACCGACCGGCTCAAGGAAATGATCAAGGTCAAGGGATTCCAGGTCGCGCCCGCGGAGATCGAGGCGGTCCTGCACGGCCACCCCGACGTCGCGGACTGCGCGGTTTTCGGGGAGCCCGACCCGACCTCCGGCGAAACCGTCGTCGCCGCCGTCCTCACCGCGAACCCCGTCACCGCGGAGGCGCTCACCGAGTACGTCGGGGAGCGGCTCGCCACCTACAAGCGGCTCGGACGAGTCGTGTTCGTACCCGAGATTCCGCGCCTGCCGTCGGGCAAGGTGCTGCGCCGAGAACTCAAGGAGCGCCATGGACGTACGTCTGACGAGTGAGCAGCGGCAGCTGCGGGACGCCGCCGCGAAACTGGCCGACGACCTCGGTCCCGGATCCGTTCAGGACCTCGACGACGAGGCCCGCGTCGCCCGGCTGGAGAAGACCGTCGAGACCACCGGCTGGCGGTCGCTGCGCTCAGACGGCGCCTCCGGTGTGGAGGTCGCGATCGTCGCGGAGGAGTTCGGCCGCGGGCTCGTCGACGTCCCCTTCCTCGGTCCGGTGCTCGCCGACGACCTCACCCGGCACGTCGTCGACACGCAGCAGTCGTGGGCGGTCGCCGTCGCCGGGGAGGCCGTCGACTCCCGCGGCCTGGACCGAGCGGTCGTCCTGCAGGACAGGGTGATCGAGTCGGCCGGAGTCGGTGCGGTGGTACCCACCGCCGACCTGACGCGCTGGTTCGCGGAACTCGACGGTCCCCGGGAATCCCTGGGCGACCTGCCGGGCGACGCTGCCGAGCGCTGGTACGCGCTGGCGCTGGCGGCCACCTGCGCGGACCTGGTCGGCGTCATGCGCGGCGCGCAGGCCACGGCCCTCGACTACGTGAAGGTCCGGGAGCAGTACGGCAACACGATCGGGTCGTACCAGGCCGTCGCACACCTGCTCGCCGACAACCAGGCCCTGATCGAGGGGTCGATCAGCGTCCTGCGGCACGCGGCCTGGGCGGTCGACGAACTGGCCGTCGACGCGGCGATCCGGGCCGGCCGGATCGCCAAGCTGTACGCCGGTCGCGCCGCCCGCACCGTGTGCGAGAACGCCATTCAGGTGCACGGCGGCATCGGCAACACCTGGGAGTGTCTCGAGCATGCCTATCTGCGGCGGGCGCTGACGTCCACCGAACTGTTCCCCGTGAGCCTGGAGGAGATCGATCTTGGACTTTCGTGACTCGCCGGACGAGGCGGCCTTCCGGGAACGGTTGCGCGCCTGGCTGACCGACAATGCGAAGAAGTTCCCGACCTCCGGCGACGAGTACTGGGCTCGGCAGGGGGAGTGGCACCAGGCGCTGTACGGCGCGGGGTTCTTCGGCCTGTCGTGGCCGAAGGAGTACGGCGGCCAGGAACTGCCCCCCGTCTACGACGTGATCCTCGACGAGGAACTCGCGATCGCGGGAGCTCCGCCGCGTCCCAGCCTCGGCTACCTGGTGACCGGCCTCGGTCACCACGGCAGCAAGGAACTCGCGGCCCGCTTCCTGCCCGGCATGATCAACGGCACCGAGCGCTGGTGCCAGGGCTTCAGCGAGCCCGGAGCCGGATCGGATCTGGCATCGCTCACCACGACGGCCGTCCGCGACGGTGACGAGTACGTCGTCAACGGGCACAAGATCTGGACCAGCTACTCGGACGTCGCGGACTGGTGCCTGCTGCTCGCTCGCACCGACTCGACCGTGCCTCGACACAAGGGCATCTCCGCATTCGTCGTGCCGATGAAGCAGCCCGGCGTGGAGCAGCGGCCGCTCAAGATGATCAGCGGCGTCACCAAGGAGTTCGGCCAGGTGCTGTTCGACGGGGCGCGTGTGCCCGCCGACCAGATGGTCGGGGCGCCCGGTGAGGGCTGGAAGCTCGCGATGACCGTCGTCGGGCACGAGCGAGAGCCGTCCACCCTCGGGTACGCCGCGCGCTACGGAAAGCTGGTGCGTCAGTTGGCCTCCCGCGTGGACGGCAAGGCGCCGGAGGAACTGGCGTGGGCGGCGGTGCAGTCGGAGATGCTGCGGCTGCACGTGCGACGCAGGTTGTCCGAGCAACTCGACGGCGTCACGCACGGCTCCGAGGGCTCGCTCGACAAGCTCCTCATGACCTGGGTCGACCAGTCGGTCGGGCACGCGGCCCTCACTGTCGGCGGTTCCCGCGACGAGGAGATGTTCGGCTCGTACCTGTACAGCCGGGCGCAGTCCGTCATGGGCGGGACCTCGCAGATTCAGAAGAACATCATCGCCTCACGAATCCTCGGATTGGGAGTCTGACATGTACGACATGCCCGAAGAAGTCGACGTCCGCGCCGAGGGATCGCTGCGGATCATCACATTGAACCGTCCCGACGCGCTCAATGCCGTCAACGACGACCTGCACAGTGGGCTGGCGCGACTGTGGCCGCAACTGAGCGCGGACCGCGGTGCCCGCGCCGCGGTGCTGACGGGCGCGGGCAAGGCGTTCTCCGCCGGCGGGGACTTCACCTACCTCGCCGAACTCGCGGAGGACCCGGACCTGCGAGCGAAGACGATCGCGCACGGCCGCGACATCGTGCTGGGGATGGCACGCTGCCGCGTCCCGGTGATCGCCGCCGTGAACGGACCGGCCGTCGGACTCGGCTGCAGCCTCGTCGCGCTCAGCGACATCGTCTACATGGCCGAATCCGCGTACCTCGCCGATCCGCACGTGCAGGTCGGGCTCGTCGCGGCGGACGGTGGACCCCTGACATGGCCGCTGCAGATCAGCCTGCTGCTGGCAAAGGAGTTCGCGCTCACCGGTACCCGGATCTCCTCGGAACGGGCCAGGGAGCTCGGGCTGGCGAACCACGTGGTGGCCGATCCGTTCGCCGAGGCACTCGCCTGCGCCGAGAAGATCGCCTCTCACCCGCAGCAGGCGGTCGAGGCCACGAAGCGGATGCTGAACCTGCACATCGAACGCGCCGTCCTCGCCTCCCTCGACTACGCGAACGCCGCCGAGGACCAGTCCTTCCAGACCGAGGACTTCCGTGCCAACATCGCACGTCTGACCGCGGTCAAGGCCTGACCTGCATGGCTACCTTCGTGCTGGTCCACGGTGGCGGGCACGGCGGGTGGTGCTATCGCTCGGTGGCGCAGATCCTGCGCGGAGCCGGGCACGAGGTCCACACGCCGACCTTGACCGGGCTAGGGGAACGTGCCCATCTCCTGCACCCGGGTGTCGACCTCGACACCCACATCGGTGACATTGACGGGGTGCTGCGATACGAGGACCTGACCGACGTGATCCTGGTCGGACACAGCTACGGCGGCATGGTGATCACGGGTGCCGCGGACCGCGCTCCGAACCGGGTCGGTCAACTCGTCTATCTGGACGCGGCGACCCCGGTGAATGGGCAGTCGCTCGTGGATGTGGCAGGCGACATCATGGCGGCGGCCCGCCTCGACAGCCGGGTCGTCGACGGTGTCGAACTCGTCCTTCATCCCTTCGCCGAGGCCGGGATGTTCTATGGCGTAACCGACCCCGAGGTGCTCGCGTGGATGGCGGACCGGTTGACGCCGCATCCGTGGCGATGCTTCGAGCAGGCTCTCGACCTGCGGAACGAGGCGGAGCTGTGGGCGTTACCGCAGTCGCACATCGTCTGCAGTTCCACTGTGCCGTCACGAGACCCGGAGCTGGTGGCGGCAGCCCGGACCGCAGGGCGATTCTTCGAGATCGACACCGGTCACGATCTGATGATCACCGAGCCTCGCGCCGTGGCGGACGCGCTGATGCAGGTCGCGTCCGCATGACGGGCCGAACCCCCGCGGCATTCCGCCGCGGGGGTGGGGATTCAGCGCCGCTCGACGTTCGCCCAGAATCCGATGTTGTTCTGCAACGGGTCGACGTCACTGGAGATGGTGTATCCGGAGATCGAGCTGGGGAAGCAGCCGAACCACTTCGTCTCGATCCGGAGCTTCTGACCGGCCTTGAGGAGCGGGCTGAACTGCTGTTGGCCGCCGAACTCCTGCAGGGTCACGTTCGGCCAGTCCCGCCCGTACGCGGTGACCTCCATCCAGCGGACCATGTACCAGGAGTCGACCCACGGATCGCCGGGCTTGCCGAACGAGCAGTAGACGCCGCCGACCAGATCGAGATCGACGGGGCCGACCGGCGCTGCCTGCGCGGGAGCCGCGGTGACAACACTTCCGGCGGCGATACCGACGGCAGCGGCTCCGGCGGCGACGGCGCGAATCAGCTTCTGTTTCATGCTCGCTCCTCGAGGTCGTGGGCAACACATGGTGTTGCTGGTGAATCGCTGCGAACTTCCCGAGTGTTACCCGTATGGTCGGTTTCTTCCAGTCGAGCCGAGAGTGTCTGACACGCAACGGAGGTCGTGAGGTGGCCGAGATCGAGGAACCGATTCCGCGTGTCGACGCGGACGACCTGGGGGCCGCCGGCCTCCGTTTCGAGCGTGAGGGGCCGATCGGCTGGTGTGTGATCGATCGCCCGGCCGCCCGCAACGCGTTCACCCCGGCGATGTACTACGGGCTCAGACGTGCTGTCCGGCTCGTCAATTCGGATCCCGACCTGGCGGCGTTGATCATCACCGGCGTCGACGACGTCTTCGCCCCCGGCGGTGACCTCGGTGGCCGCGCCGAGCCCGGTGACCGCCTGCCGGACGGCCTCGGCCACGACATCCTGCCGTTCCTGACGATCCGGGACAGCAGGGCGCCGGTGATCGCGGCGGTGAACGGAATCTGCCAGGCCGGAGGGCTGCTCGTCGCGATGATGGCCGACGTCGCCGTCGCCAGCAACCGCGCCACGTTCCGGGTGCCCGAACTGCTGCGCGGCATCCCCGACGCGACGTTCGCGGCAGCGCTGCCCGCGCACGTGGGAATCGCGGTCGCGCGGGACCTGCTGCTCACGGCGCGGCGTTTCGACGCCGCCGAGGCGCAGCGACTCGGGGTGATCTCGCGCGTCGTGCCGCACGACGACCTGCGCGCTGCCGCGGTGACCGCGGCGCGGGAGATCCTGCAGACCGCGCCCGAGGCGAGGGTGCAGGTCAAACGGATGCTCAACGAGCGCTACGGACTCGTCGACTACCAGACGATGAACGCGGCTTTGGAGACGTCGCCCGAGCCCCGCGAGGGAATGCGGGCCTTCATGGAGAAGCGGCCACCGAACTGGGTACCGGTGAACTTCCCGGACTGACGGGCCGCGGCGAACCACGGCCCGTCGGGTCAGCGCACAGGAACGAGGGTTTCCGATCGCTGCACCGTTCCGGTGACACCGCTCGCGTCCTGCACAGCCAGGAGGACCGCGGCCTCGCCCATCGTCTCGGGTGGTTCGACCATCTCCGGAGGGATCTCGATCCCGCTGCCTCCTGCTTGCCAGCCCTCGGTGAGCACGACTCGTGACGGGCTGAGGCAGTTCACGGCGATGTTGTCGTCGCGCAGGTCCGACGCCAGTCCGAGGTAGAGCCGTTCGACCGCCGCCTTCGACACCCAGTAGGCGTTCGAGCCGCGGTCGGTCATCGTGACGCCGATGGTGGTGACCGCGATCAGCGATCCCCCGCCGCGAGCCCGCACGTGCGGGATGACGGCCTTGGTCACCTGGAACACGCCGGTGAGGTTGACATCCAGGCAGAGCTGCCACCGCTTGAGCGGTGTCGACTCGATCGGCCCCTGCCACAGCACGCCTGCGTTGGCGACGAGGATGTCGATGCCGCCGAACTCGGCGACGGTGGCGTCCACCGCCGACTGGACGGACTGCTCGTCGGTGACGTCGCAGGGTACGGCGAGGGCGCGGCCGCCTGCTGCGGTGATCCGGTCCGCGACCGCGCCGATCGTGCCGGGGACCCTGCCCTCGTGCTCCGACCGTGCGGCCACGGCGACCGCCGCACCCGCCTGGGCGAGTGCGGCGGCGACGGCCGCGCCGATGCCGCGGCTTGCGCCTGCGACGAAGGCGACCCTGCCGTCGAGCCTGGTCACTTCGGTGGGAAGCGCAGTGCGCCGTCGAGTCGAATGACCTCGCCGTTGAGATAGTCGTTCTCGACGATCGACGCGACGAGCGTTGCGTACTCCGGGGACCGTCCCATCCGCTTCGGGTGCGGAACCTGCGGGCCCCAGTACGCCTCGAGCTTCTCCCCGGCCTGACCGTAGGCAGGCGTGAGGAAGGTACCGGGCGCGATGGTGCACACCCGGATCCCGAGCGGTGACAGGTCGCGGGCCGCGACGAGGGTCATGCCGACGACGCCGCCCTTGGCTGCCGAGTACGGCAGCTGCCCGATCTGGCCCTCGTAGGCCGCGATGGATGCGGTGTTCACGATGACGCCACGGCCTCCCTCCTCGAGTGGTTCGGTGCGTGCTATGGCGGCGGCGGACAGTCGCATCACGTTGAACACCGAGACGAGGTACGAGTCGATCGTGGTGCGGAAGGCGTCGAGCGGCATCGGGCTGCCGTCTTTGCCGACGAGCCGGCCACCGCCCGCCGGGCCGCCGTGGCAGTCGACGGAGATGCGCAGCGGACCCAGGGATTCCGCCTCGGCGATGGCCGCGTTCACCGAGTCCTCGTCACCGGCGTCGACGTGCACGTAGCGCACGCCGAGCTCCTCTTCGAGTGCCTTGCCCTTGTCGTCGGCGACGTCGGCGACGACGACCTTCGCGCCACCCGCGTGCAGGCGCCGGACGGTGGCCTCACCGAGGCCTCCGGTGCCGCCGACGACGAGGGCGGACGTGCCAGTGATCTGCATGCGAAAAATCCCTTCTTGAAACGTCTCTCTCCTACTGAGAGAATCATGTTCTCATGAACATCAGCATGATTCTAGAAATGGCCGCATCGGATGGCGATCGGATCGTCGTGACGGGTGCCGGACGTTCGCTGTCCGCCGCAGAGCTGCTGGAGCGCGCCCGGTTCGCCGCTGCCCGGTTCCGGGACCGTCCCGCCGTGCTCTATCTCGGCACCAACCATCCCGCCTACCCGGTCGCACTCTTCGGGGCCGCCCTCGCCGGAGTGCCGTTCGTGCCACTCAACTACCGGTTGGGTGACGCCCAGCTGACGGCGCTGCGCGAACGGCACGAGGGCGCACTCGTTCTCGAACAGGACGACCTCGACGCACTCGTGGCCGGCGCCCTGCCCGACGGGGAACCGGCGGTCGACCTTCCGGACTGGGACGGTGACGCCGTCGCCGTGATCATCTACACGAGCGGCACCACCTCGGATCCGAAGCCGGCCGTGCTGAGGCACCGGCACCTGCTCGCCTACGTCCTCAACACGCTGGAGTTCGGTGCGTCCGAACCGACGGACGCCGCACTGGTGGCCGTGCCGCCGTACCACATCGCGGGCCTGACCAACCTGATGTCGAACCTGTACACGGGCCGCCGGGTGGTCTACCTGCCCGCCTTCGATCCCGCCGAATGGCTCGACACCGTCCGCGCCGAACGTGTCACCCACGCGATGCTCGTCCCGACGATGCTCGCGCGGATCGTGGCCGAGCTGGGGGACGGGGACGCCGGCACCCCGACCCTGCAGTCGCTCGCCTACGGCGGATCACGAACGCCCCGAACGGTTCTCGAGCACGCCCTGCGCGCCTTCCCCGACACCGGGTTCGTCAACGCCTACGGACTGACCGAGACGGCGTCGTCGGTGGCCGTGCTGTCCCCCGACGACCACCGCGAGGCGTTCGGGTCGACCGACGCCGTCGTGCGCGACCGGCTCGGCTCCGTCGGGCGGCCGCTGCCGGGTATCGAGATCGAGATCCGCACGGAGTCCGACGATCCCGTAGCCACCGGAGAGACGGGACTGGTCTTCGTTCGGGGTGAACAGATCTCGGGCGAGTACGGCAACCGCAGCGTCCTCGACGAGAACGGCTGGTTCGCGACCCGTGACCTCGGTCGGCTAGACCCCGACGGCTACCTCTACATCGACGGCCGCGCCGACGACACGATCATCCGAGGCGGCGAGAACATCGCGCCGGCCGAGATCGAGGACGTCCTGCTCGCTCATCCCGGTGTGGTGGAGGCTGCCGTCATCGGCGTCGCCGACGCCGAATGGGGGCAGCGGATCGTCGCCGTGCTCGTCGGAGACGTCGATCCGGCCGCGGTCAAGGACTGGGTCCGGGAGCGGCTGCGTTCGTCGAAGACCCCGGACACCGTCGTCCTCCGCTCCGAACTCCCCAAGACCGAGACCGGAAAACTGTTGCGTCGCACTCTGATCACCGAACTGGAGAATGCCAATGCCTGAAGCCGTCATCGTGTCCGCGCTGCGCACCCCCATCGGCACCGCGGGCAAGGGTTCCCTGCGCGACACCACCGCGTTCGAGCTCGCACACCAGATCGTCACGGCGACCGTCGACGAACTCGGACGCCTCGATGTCGACCCCGCCCGCATCGACGACCTGATTCTCGCCGAGGGTCTGCACGGCGGTGGCGTCATCGCGCGCCATGCGGCGGTCACCGCCGGCCTGCTCTCGGTGCCCGGTCTCGCGCTCAACCGGCACTGCGCCGCAGGACAGGGTGCGGTGCAGACGGCGGCCGCGAGCGTGCGCGCCGGAATGGACTCACTCGTGATCGCGGGCGGTGTCAACTCGGCGTCCACGGCGCCGCGGGCGCTGACCCGGGTCGGGGAGGAGTGGGTGCCGTGGATGTCTCCGAGCCATCCCGACCGGCCGGACGCCCCGAACCGGGACATGTCCATCACCGTCGGGTGGAACGCCGCCGTCGAGGCGGGCGTCACCCGCGAGGAGATGGACGCGTGGGCGCTCCGCTCGCACCTCAACGCGATCGCGGCCATCGAGGAGGGACGGTTCAAGGAGGAGATCGTCCCCGTCGACACCCCGCACGGCGTGTTCGCGGTGGACGAGCATCCGCGGCGGGAGACCAGCATGGAGAAGCTCGCATCCCTCAAGCCGCTGCACCCCGAGATCGAAGGTTTCAGCATCACGGCCGGAAATGCCTGCGGTGCCAACGATGCCGCTGCGGCGCTGACGGTCGCGAGTTCGGAACTCGGACTGCCCGCGCTCGCCACCGTCCGTTCCTGGGCGTCGGTGGCGGTCGATCCGGCGCGGACCGGACTCGCGCCCGTCGAGGCGATCCCGAAGGCCCTGGCACGGGCCGGCATGTCCGTCGCGGACGTCGACGTGTTCGAGATCAACGAGGCGTTCGCCGCGATGTGCGTGGCCACCGTCAAACTTCTCGACATCGACCCGGATCGCGTCAACGTCAGCGGTAGCGGATGCTCGCTCGGTCATCCCGTGGCCGCATCCGGGGCGCGGATGCTCGTCAGCCTCGTGCACGAACTGCGCCGACGCGGTGGGGGCGTCGGCGTGGCGGCGATGTGCGCCGGCGGCGGCATGGGATCGGCGACCGTCATCGAGGTGCCCGCACCGTGACGACGACGGTCGGCGTCACCGACCTCGTCGAGGCCGCGCGGAGCGGCTCGATGCGGGCGGTGGGCCGGCTGCTGAGCCTGGTCGAGAGCCCGCGACGCGACGAGGTGCTCGCGGTGCTCGGCCCGGCGACGGCTCGGGTCGTCGGGCTGACCGGCCCGCCCGGAGCAGGCAAGTCGACGACGGTCGCGGCACTCGTCGGCGCGTACCGGGAGCGGGGGAGTCGGGTCGCGGTGCTCGCCGTCGACCCGTCGTCGCCGTACAGCGGCGGCGCGCTGCTCGGCGACCGGATTCGCATGGCGCAGCACATCAACGACCCGGACGTGCTGATCCGGTCGGTCGCCACCCGCGGGCATCTCGGCGGTCTGGCCGCCGCGGTGCCCGCGGCGATCCGCCTCCTCGCCGCGCTCGGCTACGACCTGATCCTGCTGGAGACCGTCGGTGTCGGGCAGTCGGAGATCGAGATCGCCGCGGTCGCCGAGCCGACGGTCGTCGTCCTCAACCCCGGTGCGGGCGATGCCGTTCAGGCGGCGAAGGCGGGCCTGCTCGAGGTCGCCGACATCGTCGTCGTGAACAAGGCGGATCGTGAGGGCGCCGACCAGACGGTGCGAGACCTGCGCGCCGAGGTACGGGTGCCGATCCTCAAGCTGGTTGCGTCGCGCGGCGACGGCCTCGACGACGTCGTCGCCGCGATCGACGCCCACGATCAAGCCGACACGCGCGAGCGCCGAATCGCCAAGGCGCAGGCGCAGATCCTGTCGTTGGCCATGTCCCGGCTGCGTGGGGCCACCGGCCTTGGTGACCTCGCGGAGAGGGTCGTCACCGGCGACACGGACGTCTACACCGCGGCGGCGGACCTGCTCGCCAGGTCTGCGCGACTCACCTGAGCCGCACGTGCCAGGCGGAGTTCCTTCGTCAGCAGCGTGTTGTTGCGGATGCCGCTTGGCACGGTGGCACACGCGCCGGCGGAATCTGTATCGCTCGGCCCTGATACCCTCGCCCGCGGGGTGGAGTGAGCGCGTGCGTGTACGAGGGGGCGACGATGAGGGTTGATCCGCAACGGATGCACTCGACGGCCGATCGAATCAGCGTGTTGGCCGAAGAATTCTGGGACGATATCGAGGACCTCCGCAAGGAGGTGGAGAACCTGATGTCGGGCGACTGGCTCGGTGTCGCTGCCAAGTCGCACGCGCGACTGTGGGAGGAATGGGTTGATTCGGCCCGCCGGGTTGCTGCCGCGCTGACCAACGATGCCGGGCTCCTCCATCAGGCCGCCGACGAGTACACGAACACCGACAAGCGCAATGCAGGGGCTACGTCAAGCCTTCGCCTGGGTATCGATTCCTGATGGCAGGTTACGTCGCGAATACCGAGCAGATTCTTGCGCTCATCGACAAGGCACGTCGGATCGGTGAACAGATCAACACGCGAATATCGCAGGTGGAAAGGGAAGTTGCCACGCTGCACGTCGAATGGGACGGTGATGCAGCCGAGGCGCATCGCTCTCACACGGACACGTGGCAACGCGAGATGGGCGATATGAAGACCGCCCTGGCGGCGCTCGAGGCATCCACGCAGAATGCACACGACGGGTATCTCGCGAACGTCGAGCACAACGTGAAAATGTGGCCCTGATGGCACCGATCTCCATGGATCCCGCCGTACTCACCGACGCAGCCGTGACGTACGAGACGGCTCGGGCATCCGCTGACAAAGTTGTCGACGATCTGGCAGCAGCGCTGGACTCGAACTGGGGATGCGCCGGAAGCGACAGTGCCGGA
Organism: Rhodococcus gannanensis; assembly: GCF_042681175.1. Lineage (NCBI taxonomy): Bacteria > Bacillati > Actinomycetota > Actinomycetes > Mycobacteriales > Nocardiaceae > Rhodococcus > Rhodococcus gannanensis. The sequence continues at coordinate 213,206 of NZ_JBHUFB010000019.1, read as the reverse complement.
GCGACATGGGCCGAGGGATACGACCCGGCCGCATACGACGCCGTCGCCGGGGGAACCGTCATCGTCAACGCCTTCGGCAAGATGCACGACCTCCTGGCGGTCACTGCTGTCAACCACGCGAACACAGAGCGGGCCAACACCAATCCACCAGAGCCTCCAGAATCGCCACCAGCGGAGCTCCCGACGATGGGAGCGCCAGCCTTCAAAGGCGCGTTCGGTGGTGATGCAGACGAGCCCTTCGGCTGGGGTCTGATCAGCAGCTGGTTGCAGGGCCATACCTGGCCCAACGGCGACCCGGACAAACTTCGCGCACTCGCCTCGGCATGGCGCGGAGCCGCGACTGGGCTGCGGGCCTCGGTCGACGGCACGGGATCCCTGTTCGCGAAGTTCGAGGACATCGAGTCGGGCGAGGTTCCCCAGATCCTTGCCCAGATGGATCTCGTCTTCAGCGACGCAGAGCATGTCGCAACTCAGTACGAGAACCTTGCCTCGTCATGTGACGAGTGGGCAGGCCAGATCGAGGACGCTCACGGCAAGGTCCTCGCGATCCTGGCCGGCGCGCTCGGTGTCGGTCTGATCGCCGGCGGTATCGCCGGATTCTTCACCGCTGGGACCGGGACGGTTGCGGTCACGGGTGCGACGGGTAGCGCGGCAGGAGCGTCGATTGTCGGCGTCCTCGTCGCATTCGACACCGCAGCCGCGGCGGCAGTGGGAGCCACGGTGGCCGCAGGTGTGGCGGTCGGGGGAGTTGCAACCGAATTGCAGCCCTTGCTCGACGCGAATCCAACTGTGTTCGGGGCAAATACCAGCGGCGGTGGCGGTGGCGCCCACCACTACGTGAAACCGCCGAAGGACCTACCAGGATTCCCGAACGCGAAACCTCTGAAGAAGATGGCCCCACGCTACAGGGAGCGGTGGCAGGACGCTGACGGAACGACGTATGAGTGGGACTATCAGCACGGTGCGGTCGAGAAGTACAGCAAGAACGGCAAGCATCTCGGTGAGTTTGACGCGAACACGGGTGCCCAGACGAAGCCACCAGAACCAGGCCGGAAACCAGGGAGATGACAATGAACTACTTGGAGGCGTACGACAAGGAATCCGGTTACCGAGTACACGAGTATCGACTCACCGGTATCGAGCTCGCGGATCTGAAGCTACTTCTCGGCATCGATCCTGAACTGGAGGTGTTCGGCTACGACGTGCCGGACTCTCTCGTCGCCCAGATCGGGAAGTATGCCGAGGGGCCCGTGATCGTGGACGAGTCCTGCGACTACCAGGTGGGGTTCTTCCGACAGTGACGTGTGCTCTCCGTCAGAGGGCTGCGACCACCTGCGGTAGGTCGAGTGTCGTGCGGATCCCCGGCTCCGCTGCGCAGACCGCCGCGATCGCGTTGACGGCGCGGTTCGCGGTGTAGCCGGGCGATACCGCAGCCATTCGTTCCAGAGGGACGGGGAAGCGGAGGTCGATGTCGAGGGGTGCGTCCCCGTCGACGGTGACGTGCCAGCCGGTGTCCCGGACATCCCAGTCGATGTCGGTGGTGCAGTACCAGGTTGCGCTGAACCGCAACAGTTCCCGGCCCTCGCGCACGCCGGATACGGTCACCCGCTGAGCTGCCACGGCGCCCTGGTCGATGGTGCCCGCGGCGATGGTGATCGTACGGCGGGCGGGGGCGAGGTCGCCGGTGGCGGTGACGTCGTCGAGGGGGACACCGAGTCCGTCCGCGAGGAGTCGCAGTGACGGGCCGAAACTCGCTCGGAGGTGGTCGACCCGCTGCTGCGCGACCGCGGCCGGGTCGCCGCCGAAGCCCATGACGTCGAACAGCAGGCCCGGCGAATCACGTTGTGACAGATCGGCGTACTCGTCGATCGCCAGGTGGTCCAGGCGACGCTGGATGGACGTGAGGACGAGCGGCAGCGCCTCGGTGACGAATCCGGGGCTGCTGCCGGTGCTGTGGATCGAGGTGCCACCGATCTCGCAGGCCGCCTCGACGCGAGCGCGTACTTCGGGGTCCATGCTTGCGGGATGGTGGAACTCGCCTCGGGTGGTCACCACGTTGGCGCCGGAGGCGAGGAGCCGGCACACCTCGTCGATGTCGCACGCGCGCGGCATGTAGAGGACGCAGTCGACGTCGGCCTCCACGACCGCCTCGATGCTCCGGGTCGCCGCCATCCCGGTCGGTTCCAGTCCGCACAGGGCACCCGCGTCGGCGCCGTCCTTGTCGTCGCTGTGGACGTGGACGGCACGGAGATCGAGCGACGGGTGCTCGATCACCGCTCGCAGCGCACGCGTGCCGATGTTGCCGGTGGCCCACTGCGCGACACGGAGATTGCGACTGTCGCGCTGGTCCTCGGGGGTGGTCGTGTCCGTCGCGGTCATGGGAGGCGGAGGAGCGCTTCCTGGGCGAACGAGGCGACGAGATCGCCGTTCGCGGTGAACACGTCGCCGCGGCCGAAGGTGCGGCCTCCTGCGATCAGCGGGCTGTGCTGGCGCAGGAGGAGCCAGTCGTCGGAGCGCAGGGGCCGGTGGAACCAGAGGCTGTGCGACGTGACCGCGGAGGTGAAGGCGGTGCCGTTGCCGCGCTGGCAGAGACCCTCGACCGAGAGCAACGCGGTGCCGATCAGATTCAGGTCGGTCGCGTAGGCGACGAGGGCGGTTCCGAAGTCCGGGTCGACTTCCGGTGTGCGCATCCACATCTCGAACTCGGGCGATGCAGTTCCGAGCGAGTCGAGGTCGGTGGTCGTGCGCGTCTCCCAGGGAATCAGGTCGAACTGGACGCGATGCTCGTCGGACAGCACCGACGGAACCGTCGGCGTGAACTGGTGCACCGGGCCGGCCTCGGGAGCATGCATGGACACCGTCGCGACGGCGATGGGGCCCTTGGACTGGCGCGCGACGACGGACAGGGTAGCGAACGAGCGTCCCTCGTGGTGCCGAATCGCCTCGTAGCGCACCGGTTCGTCGGCCCGACCCTCCCGAGGGAAGGTCGTGTGCAGCGACTTCAGTGCCTTGTCGGGGCAGGTGAGAGCCGCCGCTCGGACCAACTGTCCGAGGATCTGCCCACCGAACAGGCGGTGGTACTCGAGGCGCTGGTTGCCGCCCTCGTACACGCCGTCGGCGGCAGTGTCACCGGCGACGGCGTGCAGGGCGAGGCAGGAGACGAGGTCGTTCCACAACTCGGACATGTCCCGAGTGTAATCACTACTCTCCCGAGATGAGAATACTATTCTCGCGCTACTTTCCGGCGAAGCCGGTGGAGCAGAACTGCCACGCCTCGTCGGCGGTGATGGGCTTCGCTGTCGCATCGTCCGGCGCACCCGTCGACTGCGCGATGAACATGATCGTCTGCATGGTCATCGCCGCTGCGCGTCGCGGGTTGACGTCCTTGCGCAGCTCGCCGGCCTCGTACGCCTTCTCCATGAGTTCGGTGAACAGCGCGAGCAGCGGAGCGTGAGCAACCTTGACCTCGGCGGGGTGGGACACGAGCAGCTGGGGCGCGAAGTCGGTGAACAGCGGGCGCTGCGCGGTCGGGTCCGGGCGGCAGAACTCGAAAAGCAGTTCCACCGACACCCGAAGCTGCTCGATCGGCTCGTCCTGGCCCGCCGCGGCCGCTCGGATCTGGTCGGCCGACCGACTGAGGGCGTCCTCGAACAGTGCGAGCAGCAGTTCGTGCTTGCCGTCGAACTGGAGGTAGAAGCTGCGAAGCGACTGCTTCGACCGGTCGACCACTTCCTGGACCGTGAAGTCGGTGGTCCCCTTCTCGGTGATGATCGCCTGCGCGGCATCGAGAAAGCGCTGCACGCGCTGTTCGGCGCGGAGCTTGGCCGTCTTGATGGACCGTTCGACCGCGCGCTGCTTCCAGGCGGGTTCTTCGTTTACGCCGGTCATGGCCGGATCCGCGCTGACTCGTTGGTGGCGAACATGGATGCACTGTACCGGAGCGTGACGCGCGATTGCGCAGCCAGCTCGGTTCCGTGTTCCCTTCCAGAGATTGCTACTTTCCTGAACAGAGAATGTTATTCTCGCGCGGTGGCCGGGACATCGTCCGGCCGCGATCCAGTTGTTCGACCCAGGTGCGGGAAGGCAGGTCGGGATGCTGTTCGAGTTCGACGCCGATCAGCGGTTGTGGCAGGACACGGTCCGCGAGGTGGTGGCGAAGGAGTGCGCGCCCACGTTCGTCAGGAACGTCGTCGACGCGGGCGCGGATCCGGGGCAACCGTGGCTCAGATACGTCGAACTCGGGTGGACGGAGCTGACCGACGCCGAGTCCGCCGTCGAGCTGGCGATCGTCCTGGAGGAACTCGGACGCGCGACCGACCCGACCCCGTACCTCGCCACGATGACGCAGTTCGCGCCGCTGGCGCCCGCGTTCGTCGACCCCGAACGGTCCGGAACCGCGGTCCACGAGGGCATCGCCGCACACCGGGTCGGGGGTGACTGGGTGCTCGACGGCAGCGCGAAGTACGTGCTCGACGGTGACCGTGCCGAGCGGTTGGCGGTGGTCACCGGTGCCGGTGTGTTCGTGGTGCCCGCCGACCGCGTCGATGCGGTCCGGAGCCCGACCTTCGATCCGACGCTGCACCTCGCCGAGGTTCGGCTGAACGGCGTCGTGGTGGAGGACGGTGCGCGCAGTGACGTCGACCCGGCCCGAGCGCGCGACATCGCGCTGACCGGTGTCGCGATGACCACTGTCGGGGCGTGCCAGCGCATCCTCGACCTCGCCATCGAACACATCCGTGGTCGGGAGCAGTTCGGGCAGCCGATCGGATCGTTCCAGGCCGTGCAGCACAAGGCGGTCGACATGCACGTCGCGATCGAACGGGCACGCGCACTCGCCTACTTCGCCGCGCTGGCGATCTCGGCCGACGACCCGCGGCGTCGGGTGGCCGCGTCGATGGCGAAGGCCGCCGCCGGGGAGTGCCAGTCGCTGGTGTTCCGCAACGGACTACAGCTCTTCGGTGCAATGGGTTTCACCTGGGAAAACGACCTTCAATTCGCGCTCAAGCGCGCCAAGGCCGGCGAGCTGATGCTCGGCGGCGCGGCAGAGCACCGGGCGCTGATCGCCGCCGCGCGCGACGCGCACGAGATCTGAGGAGTACGCGTGCAACTGACCTTCGACTCCGATGTGGAGACGTTCCGCGCCGAGTTCGTGGCCTTCCTCGACGAACACCTGCCGGACGCCGCCGAAGCCGACGAGCGACCGCGGTCGAGCGCACACGTCCCCGAGTGGGCCAGGCGCTGGCAGCGGGTGCAGTTCGACAACGGGTGGCTGCTGCCGGGAAACCCGCCCGAGTTCGGGGGCCGCAACGCGACCATCCTGCAGCAGTACGTGCACCTCGAGGAGTTGTCCAAGCGGCGGATCTACCACAGCTTCAACCCACAGGGACTCGGCATCATCGCGGCGTCGCTGCTGTCCTTCGGTACGGAGGAGCAGAAGTCGCGGTGGGCGGCACGGATACTGCGGGCCGAGATCACGGCCGCACTCGGCATGAGCGAGCCGGGTGCGGGGTCGGACCTCGCCGGGTTGCGGACCCGCGCCGTACTCGACGGCGACCACTTCGTGGTGAACGGTCAGAAGGTGTGGACGTCGGGTGCGCACGACGCTGACGTGCTGCTGACGTTCGTGCGCACCGATCCGGTCGCGCCGAAGCACCAGGGGATCAGCGTGCTGCTGATTCCGACCGACACCCCGGGTGTGACGCGCCGGCCCTTCCCGTCCGTGTGCGCCCCCGACGATCTGGACTTCAACGAGGTCTTCTTCAACGACGTGCGGGTGCCCGTCGAGAACGTCGTCGGAGAGGTGAACAAGGGCTGGCAGGTGGCGACCGGGTCCCTCGGGCACGAGCGAACACTGTTGTGGCTCAGCTTCGCCGACAGGTTGGGTGACCTGATCGAGGACTTCCGTCCCGTCACCCAACTGGATCGGGACCGGTACGCGACCCTGGTGATGGACGCCCAGGCGCTGCGCCTGCTGGGCTCGCGCGCACTGGCGCGGGAAGCTCGGGGCGAGCAGGACGTCGCCGCGCTGTCGGTGCTGAAGCTGCTGGGGTCGGAATCCGTGCAGACCGCCGCCGAGCACGCGTTGTCGGCGGAGGGCGAGGACGGGCTCGTGCATCCGACGACAACGGCGCCCTACACACCGTGGAATCTCGACAACTTCTCGTCCAGCTGGTTCGAGCGCTATGTGCGGAGTTTCGCCGGCACCATCGCCGGCGGCACCTCGGAGATCCAGCGCACCATCATCGCCGAGCGGGTGCTCGGCCTCCCCCGACACTGAGGAGCCGACGTGTACATTCTCTACGAGGTCGCCGACCGGATCGCGACCATCACCCTGAACCGGCCGGAGGCGGCGAACGCCCAGAACGGTGCGCTCCTCGACGAATTGGACGCCGCCTGGATGCAGGCCGCACAGGATCCCGACGTCTCGGTGATCGTGCTGCGCGCCGAGGGCAAGCACTTCTCGTCCGGTCACGATCTGAACGACGGCGACTGGCCCGGATCGGACGAGATCACGCTCGAGTGGATCATCGCGGCCGAGAGCCGCCGCTACCTCGAGTACTCGCTGCGGTGGCGAAACGTCCCGAAGCCGTCCATCGCCGCGGTGCAGGGCAAGTGCATCGCAGGCGGGTTGCTGCTCTGCTGGCCGTGCGACCTCATCGTCGCCTCCGAGGATGCGTCCTTCTCCGACCCGGTGGTCATGATGGGCATCGGAGGAGTCGAATACCACGGTCACACATGGGAACTCGGGGCCCGCAAGGCGAAGGAGATCCTGTTCACCGGCCGGCCCGTCACCGCCGACGAGGCGGAGAAGGTCGGCATGGTGAACAAGGTGGTTCCGCGCGAGGCGCTGGACACGGAGACGCGGGCGCTCGCCGAGCGCATCGCGTCGATGCCGCCGTTCGGTCTCCGGCAGGCCAAGCGGGCGGTCAACCAGACGCTGGACGTGCAGGGCTTCTACGCCGCGATCCAGTCCGTCTTCGACGTCCACCAGACCGGGCACGGCAATGCGCTGAGCGTGAGCGGCTACCCGATCCTGGTGAACCTCGAACAGATGAAGGAAAAGCTCCGGTAGTACCCGGATGGTGAAAGAACAAGTGTTCCGCCATTTTTCGGCACGAGTGGTGAGCGGACGGTCCGCTCACCGGATAGGAGATTGGTCATGCGAGTTACGGCCTCCCGTCGGGCGCTTGTCGCCTCCGGCTTCGTTGCAGTCCTTGTCGCGGGACTCACCGGATGCAGCAGCGACGACTCCGACGACAGCGCGGATGCCACCACCACGACCGCCGCTGTGGCGACGACGACCAGTGCCGCGGCAGCCGCCGCGGATCCGGCGGTGACCGACGAGATCACCAATGCGTACGTCACCTTCTTCAACGGCACGTCGCCGGTCGACGTCCGGGTCGGACTCGTCGAGAACGGCCCCAGTTTCCAGGCCGCACTGGAGGGAATGGCTGCCGATCCCCAGGCCTCGGCGACCACTGCCACGGTTGCGAAGGTGACAACCGTCGACGACACCAACGCCGACGTCACCTACACGATCCTCATGGGCGGGAACCCGGTCCTCCCGGACCAGACCGGCCAGGCGGTCGAGCAGGACGGAACCTGGAAGGTCTCGGCG
>NZ_JBHUFB010000019.1:202183-205460 GCF_042681175.1 Rhodococcus gannanensis | reverse complement strand
GGGGCGGTGCGGGAATCCCGCACCGCCCCTCTCGTGTCGACCAGGTGGCCGTTGGCCGTGGATCAGACCGCGCGCTTCCGGTACAGCTCGGCGTACTCCTTGCGGGAGCGTGTGGAGACGTCCACGTCGGTGGCCTTGGCGCGCAGGGCGCCGACTGTCGCGTCCTCCTTGGCGATGTGGGCGAACGGATCCCAGTCGAGGAACCGGCAGGCGTTCTGCCAGGTGATCTTGTCGATGTCGGCGTCGTCGGCATCGACGCCATCGAGCTCGTTGAGCACGAACTCGGGTGCGTTCGGCCACAACGAATCCGAGTGCGGGTAGTCGCACTCCCACGCGATGTTCTCGATACCGATCTCGTGGCGCAGCTTCAGGGACGTCTTGTCGGTCACGTAGCACGCGAGGACGTGCTCCCGGAACACCTCGCTCGGCAGCTTGCCGCCGAAGTCCCGGCGCAACCAGCGCTGGTTCGTGTAGTGCCGATCGGAACGGTCGAGGAAGAAGGGAATCCAGCCGATGCCGCCCTCGGACAGCGCGATCTTGAGCTTCGGGAAGGTGCGCATCGCCGGCCCCCACAGCAGGTCCTGCACCGCGAGCTGGGAGATGCTCGGCGCGAGGACCATCAGGTTGTCGATCGGCGCGTCGGGGGCCATGCGCAGGGCTCCGAAGCCCTGGCCGATGTGCAGGTTCATCACGGTGTTGTTGTCCGACAACGCCTGCAGGACCGGGGCCCAGTAGCTCATGTCGTGGTAGCTGGGCAGGCCGTCGATGTGGGGGAGCTCCGGCATCGTCACGGAGTGGCATCCCTTGGCGGCCACCCGCTCGATCTCGGCCACCGCCAGCGCCGGATCCCACAGCGGCAGAATGGCGATCGGGATGAACCGTCCGGGGTAGGCGCCTGCCCAGTCGTCGATGTGCCAGTCGTTGTACGCCTGGATCATCGCCACGGTGATCTCGTCCTTGGCGTGGCTGATGTGTCCGGCGCTGAAGCCGGTGAAGGTGGGAAAGCACATCGACGCGAGAATGCCGTTGGCGTTCATGTCGTCGATCCGGTCGTGGATGTCGTAGACGGCCGGACGCATCTCCGCGTAGCTGGCCGGGTCACGGCCCCACTCCTCGGCGGGCCAGGACACGACCGCGTTGAGTCCGGCGACGCCGGTCGGCTTGCCCCGGTACAGCCAGCGTTCGACGCCCTTGTCGTCGAGCACCACCTTGGGGGCGAGATCGGCCCACTTCTTGGGGACGTGATTGTCGAACATGTCGAGTGGCTCGACCACGTGGTCGTCGATGCTCACCAGGATCATGTCGTCGATGTTCATGGCACTCCTCGTGGCGGGTGAGGGCCGTGCGGAACCGGCCACAACCGTAAGATGAAGAATCTCCAATCAGGAGAATGTCACTCTCGTACTGTACGCCCCGGACGGGACCTCGACCACGGAAGTTCGGCGCAAGTTCGGGCAGTCCGGGGACGCGGGGTCACAACTGCGCGAGCCTGGGCGCCGATCCGAGACCGCGGATCGTCGCCCCGGCCTCGCGGGTCAGCTCTCTCGTACTTCCGAGCAGCCCGTCGAGGACCAGGGCCCGCTTCACGTGCCGGTGCAACGAGTGCTCGGCGGTGAAGCCGATCCCGCCGAGGATCTGCTGGCAGTTCCGGGCGGCCGTCGATGCTGCCTGTCCTGCAGCGGCTTTCGCCAGCAGCGACCCGAGGTCGTCGGTCGCAGCGGTGAGCGTGGCCTCCGCGCCCTCGATGGCGACGAGGGTCTCGGCCAATCGGTGCCGGATCGCCTGGAAGCTCGCGACCGGCTTGCCGAACTGCGTGCGGTCGAGCGCGTGGACCCGCGCCAGGTACAGCATTGCCCGGCTCGTCCCGACGAGCCACCAGCCGAGAGCACGTCGACCCTCGGCGAGCGGTACCTCCGTGCCCACCACGGTCGGGTGCAGCGGGAGGTCCTCGTCCAGCCGGGAGCCGTCACAGTCGGTGCGCTCCCACCGAACCCACCCGCCCCCCGCATAAGGCAGTGGGAGAGTCGATCCGGGCGGCCGGCCGGCGGCGGCCGCGACGACGTCGTTGACCAGCGGCGCGTGGGTCCCCGTTTCGCCGAGCAACCGGAACACCAGGGGGACGGCGACGTCCGGACTCTCGGACAGCATGTCGGCCCAGCCCAGTTCGATCAGGGCGCGGTCGAGATCGGCGCCCGTCGCGGACGCCATGGTCCTGCGCAGGGCGTCAGTCAACAGCTCGAGGTCGAGGTCCGTGTCGAGATCGTGGTCGCTCACTCGTCCCCCAGGTCCAGCAATCGCCGCGCGATGATGTTCCGTTGGATCTCGGCGGTGCCGCCGTAGATCGTCGCGGCCCGCGAGTAGAGGAACTCCGTGCGCCACTCGTCGTCGGTGAACTCGATCGTCCCCGGCAACAGGTCGCGCGCCGTGTCGAAGAGTCGCTGCTCCGCGGTCGCGAGCAGCACCTTGTCGATCGACGTCTCGGGGCCGAGGCGCTCGCCGTCCGCGAGGCGCCGCTGGGTTCCGTGCGATCGGCAGCGAGCGGTGTGCAGGGCCAGGTACGCAGCGCCGAGCGCGTCGTCGTCCGGTTCGGGCGCCTGTTCGATCAGCCGGTCGAGCCGGGTGAACAGGTACGCGATCCGGTGCCAGAAGCAGGTGGACCGTTCGTGCGGGAGCAGATCCATCGCGACGCGCCACCCGTCCCCGGGCCGGCCGAGCATCCGGTCGGCGGGGACGACGACGTCGTCGAAGTACACCTCGGCGAACTCGTCCACCCCGTGCATGGTGCGCAGCGGCCGGACGGTGATCCCGGGAGTGTCCATGTCGACGAAGAACGCGGTGATCCCGCCGTGCCCTGGACCGGTCCGGGTCAACAGGACACAGCGGGATGAATACTGGGCCAGGCTGGTCCACACCTTCTGGCCGTTCACCACCCAGTGCCCGTCGCCTCGGTCGGTCGCGCGGGTCGTGAGGGAGGCGAGGTCGCTGCCCGAGCCGGGTTCGGAGAATCCCTGGCACCACTGCTCGCGTCCGCTCAGCAGCAGCGGCACCATCTCGGCGGCCAGTTCCGGGTGGGCGTACGAGATCATCGTGGGCGCCAGCACCTCGACCATCGAGTAGATGCCCGGTTCGGCGAGGTCGCGTGTGGCGACCTCCTCGCCCAGGATCGCCCGCAGCACGGCGGGACCCCCGAGTCCACCGACCGAGGCAGGCCAGCCGTGCCGCATCCACCCGGCGTCGTACAGCGCGCGGCGGACGCGGCCGAGCTGGGCGACCTGAC
>NZ_JBHUFB010000019.1:33061-202068 GCF_042681175.1 Rhodococcus gannanensis | reverse complement strand
CCCGGTCGGGCACAAGGGTGCCCGCCCCGGCCGAGTCGGTCCGAACGCCCGTCATACGGTCGGGGCCTCGAACGCGTGCGGGATGCCCGAGTCGTGCACGCCGCTGCGACGGATGAACGTCATGGCCCGGGTGCGCAGTCGCCAGCCGGCGGCCGTGCGCACGTAGGTGTCGTTGTAGTACCCGATGCGCATGTCGTGTGTGGAGTGCTCGACGAAACACAGGGGCTGGGTGCCCGTGGCGGTGTCCCCGTCGAGTTCGACCAGCGATGTGCCGACCATGAACAGCCCTTTCGGAGCCGCAGCCACGAGGTCCGGGAACTGGTCGAGGGTGAAGGCGTCGCCGAATGCGCTGTAGGTGCCGTCGGGAGTGAACACCCCCATCACCTCGTCGACGTCGCCCTTCGTCATGTTCACCGCGTACCGGGCCAGCACTTGGTTGATCTCGACCAGGTCATCGGTTGTCGACATGGATCTTTCCGCCCTTCATGACGAAACGTACGTTCTGGGTGACCGTGATGTCCTGCGTGGGATCGCCCGGGACGCCGACGATGTCGGCCAACAGTCCCTCTGCGATGCGCCCACGGTCCGTGGCGTTGATGAGTTCCGCCGCGGTTACGGTCGCGGCGCGCAGCACGGCGAGTGGCGGCATCCCTCGCTCGACCAGGGCGACGAGTTCGTCCGCGTTCTTGCCGTGCGGGATCGCCGGGGCATCCGTGCCCACCGCGATCTTCACCCCGGCGTCGTACGCGGCCTTCACCGACTTGCGGGCGCGCGGGAACATCATCGCCGCCTTCTCCTGGAGCTCCGGCGGCGCGTGTGAGACGTCCATGGCGTCGGCGAGTCGCGTGGTCGGGACGAGGAAGGTCTCGTTCTTCACCAGCATCGCGATTGCCTCGTCGTCCATGAGGAATCCGTGCTCGATGCAGTCGATCCCGGCCTCGACGGCCTGCTTCACGGCCTCCGCTCCGTGCGTGTGCGATGCGACGCGCAACCCCCTCCGGTGCGCCTCGTCCACGATCGCGCAGAGCTCGTCGAACGAATAGTGCTGTGCGCCAGGCTCCCCGGTGAGGGACATGACGCCACCGGAGACGCACACCTTGATCAGCTGCGCGCCGTGCTTGATCTGGTAGCGCACCGCCTTGCGGACCTCGTCGACACCGTTCGCGATGCCCTCCTCGAGGGTCAGCTGCATGATGCCGGGAGCGAAGGCCGCGAACATCGTGGGATCGAGGTGCCCTCCGGTCGGTGTGATCGCGTGGCCGGCGGGCACGATCCGGGGGCCTTCGATCCAGCCCGCGTCGATCGCCTTCATCAGTGCGACGTCGAGCAGGTACCCGCCCGTCTTGACGAACAGGCCCAGGTTGCGGACGGTGGTGAAGCCCGCCCGCAACGTGCGCCGTGCGTTGCCCACTGCGCGCAGCATGCGGAGCGGAGGGTCGTCCTGGACGGGTGACTTCGCGGGATGTTCTCCGCGCCCGCCCATCAGGAGGTTGACCTCCATGTCCATCAGACCCGGAATGAGGATCAGGTCGCCGAGATCGACGACTTCGTCCTCCGATTCGCCGCCCACCCCGGAGGGGCGAGTGTCGCCGAGGCCGACGATGCGATCGCCGTCGACGTGAACGATTCCGGGCCTGACGATCTCGCCCGTGTCGATGTCGAGAACCCCGGCCGCGCGCAGTGTGAGCATCGGATCAGACCACCGGCTCGCGGGTGATCTCCACCCAGGCGGCGCCGCTGTCGAGCACCCGCGGCTGCTTCCACACCTCGATCGGGAACGACACCATCACCACCGACTGCATCAGGTGCATCAGGCGCTTCGCGTCGTCCGGCATGTCGTGCAGCGGGAACCGGGCGTCGAGGTAGACCATCACGTCCTCGAGGCGCTCCATGCCGACGTCGTAGAGGTCCTGCATCTCGTCCATGGAGGAAGCGAGGCGCTTCGCGTAGCGCTCCGGCTCGGTCGCGAGGATCCAGTCCGCGAACCGCTCCAGGTCCGCGAACTCGGCGGGCAGCAAACTTGTTTCAGACATGTGCGGCGCTCCCGTTCGTATCGGTGTTGCCCTGCTCGGCCTTGTACTTGTTGACGAAGTCGCCTGCGGTCTTGTGCAGGTGCCGCAGCAGGATCTCCTGGTCGCAGAGCGGGAAATCGGTGACCGCCCGGGTACCGATCTGGGTCTGCGTGGCCTCCAGGGTGTTCGCGTCCTGCAGTGCGTACTCCTTGAACGTGACCGCGGCGAGTTCCTGGGACAGCCGCTGACGGGTGTTCTTCGGGGGCACGAAGTACAGGTTGGCCTCGAAGATGTGCGAGTCGACACCGGTCGGCCAGTAGTTGTACGTGAGGTACCAGCCCGGAACCCACAGCAGCAGGGTGAAGTTCGGGAAGAACTCGAACGAGTCCTGACCCCAGGTGGGCTGCCGGGCCGGGTTGACGGCCGGCGGCAGCTCGTCCGGAAGGATGCCCTTGATGTCCGGTCGGTCCCACGGTCCGAACAGTCCGCTGTGCAGGATCCGTTCGATCGGCTTGACCATGTTCAGGTCCTTCGGCGGCGACATCCCGCCCCAGGACGAGATCATCGAATGGATGCCCTTGATGTCGTAGTGAAGGGCCTCGAACCCGACCTTGGCCAGCTTCTCGGCCTCCTCCTTGGTCGCCTGCTTCATGTGCAGGATCGGCGCGTGGTAGAACTCGATGAACGCGTCGATGAAGAGCTTCCAGTTCGCCTTGATCTCCGAGCGATAGCTGTAGACCTCCGTCATCTCGTGGAACGGGTAGCCCTCGAGCCCCTTGCCGAAATCACCCATGTAGTCGACCAGCGGTCCGGCGTTGTCGTCGAAGTTGACGAAGATGAAGCCCTCCCACACCTCGCAGCGAATGGACCGCAGCGGGTAGTCCTGCTTGTCGAGGTCGAAGAACTCGTCCTCCTGCTGCACGAACGTCAGGTCGCCCTTCAGGTCGTACCGCCAGGCGTGGTACTTGCAGGTGAACTGGCGGCAGCTACCCGAGACCTCTTCTCCGGGATAGTCGTTCCAGACCAGCTTGTTGCCGCGGTGTCGGCAGATGTTGTAGAAGGCGCGGACGGTGCCGTCCTTGTCCTTCACGATGATGATCGAGGTGCCCGTCCCGACGGAGGGCATCTCGCGGGTGAAGTAGCTGCCGGTCTTCGGGAGCCGCTCGACACGGCCGACGTGCAGCCACGTCTTGCGGAAGATGGCCTGCTGCTCGAGCTTCCACTGCTCGGGATCGATCGAGTCGGTGTAGTCGACCGGTTCGGTGCCGAGTTCGGGCCAGTTCTCGGTCCAGCTGCCTACGGCTGGCTTTGCGAAGTGGGGCAAGGGTCTACCTTTCGTGCTCGGGCTCGATGCCGAATGAGTTGAAGGCGAGGGCCATCATCGAGTAGCAGCCGGCGGTGAAGACGAAATCCATCAGCTGCTTCTCGTCGAGGTGCTCGCCGAGTGCCGCCCAGGTCCGATCGGAAAGCCTGGAGTTGTCGAACAGTTCGTCGACGGCGCCGAGAACCACCTGCTCGAAAGCGACGTCCGACTTGCCGAGGCGGGCCGCTTCGATCTCGGCGTCGGTGAGGCCGGCCATCCGAGCGAGGTCGGTGTGGTGCGCCGACTCGTACGCGCAGTCCTGCCGGTGCGCCACCCGCAGGATGACGAGTTCGCGCAGCCGGTCGGAGAGGGTGCTCCGGAAGAGCAGATGGACGCTGAAGCCGAGGAATGCCCGGGTCAGGTCCGGGTGACGTACCAGGGTGGCCAGTGCGATGCCTGCCCCCTCGGGATTCTGTCTGTCCCGGGGAAGCATGCCCATCAGTGCCTTGCGGACGTCGTCGTCCCACTCGTCGGCGGGGAGCGGTGCCAGTCCCATGCCTCACCTCCTTTCACTGTGAGAATAGCATTCTCATTTCTGCACAGTACATTTTCACGCGGATCTGTTCCAGTCAACGGTGGCCGGCCGAGGATCGGCTGCCTGTCCGCGTCGATCGAGTCGAGGGATCGACGAGGCGCAGGTCCGACGGCTGCCACGCCTGCCGCGACTGACGCGGCGAGGCAATTACCCGTTTTCGTTGATTCTCCAATCAGGAGAGGCTAGTTTCCATCTACGAGAGCAGCGCATCCGGTGGTGGTGGCATCACGACGCGGATCGCAGGTTCGGTGGACGGCCCCCGATCACACCGCCCGGAGACGGGCCCAGCGGAGGAGAACCAGGTGAAACCACAGAAGGCAGTCATCGCCCTCGCGGCGATGGCATTGCTGGTAGCAGGGTGTAGTGGACGAGAGAGTGGCTCGGGTTCCGAGGAGGGGGCCGGCGACGGCGGCACGTCCGTCGCGTCCGGGGACTTCGGCGACCTCAGTGACGTCTGCGGACCGGGCGACGCGTCCACCGCGTCCGCGACCGGAGTGACCGCGGACGAGATCAATGTCGGCGTGTTCAGTGACATGGGATTCACCAAGAACTCGGAGTTCGCGGACGCCGCGAAGGTGTTCACGTCCTGGTGCAACGAGGCCGGAGGAATCAACGGGCGCACCATCGCCTACACGGTGCGTGACTCGAAGCTGATGGAGGTCCGTCAGCGGATGATCGAGGCGTGCCGCGACGACTTCGCGCTCGTCGGCGGTGGATCGGCGCTCGACGGACTCGGGGTCAAGGAACGGCTGAACTGCCTGCTCCCCAGCTTCCCCGCTCAGATCGCCCAGATCCAGTCCGCGGGAGCGGATCTCGAGATCAGTGCGGCACCGACGCAGGTCAACGGCTACGACCCGTACTACGGCTACCGCAAGTGGTTGATGACCGAGGGATTCCCCGGCTCGGGTGCCGCGGTCGGCATCATCAACGGCGACTCGCCCGTGACGTCGATCCTCGGCGCCCAGGCGATCGAGGCGACCGAGGCCGCCGGTGGCACGTTCGTCTACAACGACCTGTACCCGGCCTCGGGCGTCGCCGACTGGACTCCCTACGCGCAGACGATCAAGTCGAAGGGTGTCAAGGGCCTGATCTTCTACGGCGACTTCAAGCAGTTGGCGAAGCTCGAGGACGTCCTCACCGGCATGGACTACAAGCTGGACTGGATCGACGCCAACAGCAACGCCTACAACCAGTCGTTCCTCGAATTGGCGGGCAACTCGCTGGACGCCCAGAACAACTTCGCGGACCTCGGCGGCGTGGCGCCGCTCGAGAGCGACAACCCGGCGACGCAGCAGGTGATCGAGATGTTCGACAAGTACGCGCCCGACGCGCAGATCACCCTGCCCGGACTGCGCGCGATGTCCTCGTGGTTGCTGTTCGCCAAGTCGGCCGGCGCCTGCGGCGACGACCTCACCCGCGCGTGCCTCCTGGCGAACGCGGCGAAGGAGACGGCGTGGACCGGCGGCGGCCTGCAGGCTCCGGTGGACCTGTCCAACCCGACCGTTCCCCAGCCCTGCTTCAACGTCGAGGAGGCGACCCCCGACGGGTGGACCGCCGCGGACTTCCAGCCCGACAACGGTCTGTACCGCTGCGACGTCCAGCCCTACAAGTACACGAAGGACTACGGCCGCCCGCTGACTCTCGCCGACGTCGGCAAGAGCATGAACGACGTTCAGTAGGCCCGAGATGGAGCAGTTCATCGCCTTCGGGATCGTCGGCCTGAGTGCGGCCGCGATCTACGCGATCATCGGCAGCGGACTCGTGGTCACCTACACGACCACCGGCGTGTTCAACTTCGCGCACGGCGCCACCGGCATGATGGCCGCGTTCACGTACTGGCAGTTGAGCATCGGATGGGGGTGGCCGGCGCCCTTGGCGCTGGCCACCGTCCTGCTCGTCCTCGCACCCGCGTTCGCCCTGCTCGTCGAGCGGGCCATGCGGCCGGTACAGGCACTGGGCGAGGCCGAACGCATGGTGATGACGATCGCGTTGCTCAGCGCGCTCATTGCGCTCGCCCGCTGGATCTGGGACCCCAACAAGGCCCGGTCGTTGCCGAAGTTCTTCGCGTCGTCGACGCCGATCCGCATCGGTGAGGTGACGATCACCTGGCATCAGGTGCTCACCATGGTCGTCGCCGTGGCGGTCGCGATCGGTCTGCGAATACTGTTGACCCGCAGCAGGACCGGCACGGAGATGCGTGCCACCGTCGATGACCGCGGGCTCGTCGGTCTCACCGGCGCCGACCCGGTCCGGGCCAATCGGGTGGCGTGGATCCTCGGAACCGAGCTGGCTGCCGTCGGCGGCATCCTCATCGCGCCGACCATCGCGCTCGACGCCACCCAGCTCTCGCTGCTGATCGTGAGTGCGTACGCCGCGGCGATCTTCGGCCGGCTGCGAAGCCTGCCGATGACGTTCGTCGGCGCCGTCGTCGTCGGCTGTCTCGAGTCGTACCTGACCGGCTACCTGCCGCAGAACGCGTACCTGCCGGGCCTTCGGATCGCGGCGCCGGCGATCCTGCTGCTGCTCGCGCTGCTGCTCTTCCCGCACGGGCAACTTCGTGGCCGGGACCGGCAGCTGAGCCGGGTCCCGTTGCCCACCATGCGCGGAACCGTGGCCTTCGGTGGCGTGGTCGTCGCGTTCGGCGTCGTTCTTGCGACCGTGGTGAGCGAGGCCGATCTGGTCACCTACGGTCAGATCTTCGCCATCGGTGTGATCGGGCTGTCCTTCGCGCCTCTCGCGGGCTATGCGGGACAGATCTCCCTGTGTCAGTTGAGCATGGCGGGCATCGGCGCGATCGTGTGTGCTCGCTTCGGTGCCGACGGGCAGTGGTGGGCGCTGCTGGTGACCATCCTGATCACGGCGGTGGTGGGTGCGGTGATCGCGTTGCCCGCGCTACGGCTGTCAGGGATCTACCTGGCACTGGGCACCGCGGCGTTCGCGGTGATCATGGACCGCTGGATCTTCACCCTTCCGTCGTTCACCGTGTTCGGCACCGAGGTCACGATCTTCGATCAGGGTTCGGTGGAGTTGGTGGGCCCCAGTCTGTTCGGGTTCGAGGTGGACACCCCGGCGAAGACGACGGTGTTCGCCGCGATCTGCCTTGCACTGGCGTCGCTGGCCGTGGCCGGGCTCCGGCGGGGCATCCTCGGTCGTCGACTCATCGCCCTGCGGGACAGCGAAGCGGCGTATGCGACGCTCGGTGGCAGCCTGCTGCTGAGCAAGGTCGTGGTCTTCGCGATCTCGGCGGGCATCGCCGGACTGGGCGGTGCCTTGTACGGAATGCAGCTGCAGTCGGTGACGGCCGACCAGTTCAACTTCGTGATGGGACTGTCGATCTTCCTGATCGCCGTGCTCGGCGGACTCGGGGCGGTCGGCAACGGCCTCTGGACGGGAACGATGCTGGCGGGCCCGTTCAACGCGATCGTCGCGATCTGGCCGCTGACCCAGAACTTCATGCACGTCGTTCCGGGTCTGGCGGGTGTGGCGTTCGGTGCTCCCGCAGTCCAGCACGGCGCGATCTCGCTGCTCCGCAAGAGCTGGGAGGACACCCTGCGGGACCAGCTGGTCATGTCGGTGCTGGCGGGCTGGGCGGTGGTGATGTGGCTCGGCCGTCTCGCCGACCTGTTCAACGGCTACGTGTTCTTCGGCGGTCTCGTCGTCGGAGCGCTGGCCGCGCTGTGGTGGGGCACAGCGCGGCACCGCCCGTCACGGGAGCCGGAGGTGCCGGTGGAGTGGTGGGGCCTGGAACGGCCGTGGAGGCCGGAGGACGAGGAGGTGCTCGATCGTGCCATCGCTACTCGAGGTTGACGACATCGCCGTGGTGTTCGGCGGCAACCGTGCACTCGACGGTGTCACCCTGACCGCGGAGGCGGGACGGGTCACGGGCCTGATCGGTCCGAACGGGGCGGGCAAGAGCACGCTCTTCGACGTCGTGTCCGGTCTCCGGCGCCCCGTCACCGGGAAGGTCGTGCTCGGCGGCCGGGACGTCACGCGCGCCGGCCCGGCCCGGCGGGCGCGGCACGGACTGGCCCGAACGTTCCAACGCCTGGAGCTGTTCGGTCGGCTCTCCGTCCGCGACAACCTGCTCGTGGCAGCGGAACTCGGCCCCGACCGGCGTCACGCCCACCGTGTGGTCGCCGAGATCGTCGAGCGTCTGGGACTGGAGGCGGTGGCCGACGTGTCCGCGGACTCGGTCTCCACCGGCACCGCGCGCCTCGTCGAGGTGGCCAGGGCGCTCGCGGTGCGACCGACGTTGCTGTTGCTGGACGAGCCCGCCGCCGGGCAGGACGCGGCCGAGACCGAGCGATTCGCCGCACTGCTGCGGTCCCTCGCCGACGACGGGACCGCGGTGCTGCTCGTCGAACACGACATGGAGTTGGTGATGAACGTCTGCGACACCGTGCACGTCCTGGACCTGGGGCGCGTCATCTCCGTCGGCACCCCCGCCGAGGTGCGGCGCGACGAGGCCGTGCTCGCGGCCTACCTGGGGCAGTCGTGAACGCGATCCTCGAACTCCGGGGAGTTCGCGCCGCCTACGACGACATCACCGTCCTGCACGGAATCGACCTGAGTGTCGCGCCGGGGCAGATCGTCGCCCTCCTCGGCCCGAACGGCGCGGGGAAGACGACGGCCCTCAAGGTCGCCGCGGGCGTCCACCCGGTCGCCTCCGGGCAACTCGTGATCGGGGGCCGTGACGTGACCGGGGCGGCCGCCCGCGACCTCGCCCGACTCGGCATCTGTCTGATCCCCGAAGGACGCGGCGTCTTCCCGAACCTGTCCGTCCGGGACAACCTGCTGATGATGACCTTCACCGGGAAGTCCAGGGACGAGATCGAGGAGGTCGCCTACTCGCGCTTCCCGATCCTCGGCAAGCGGGCTGCGCAGACTGCCGGGACGCTGTCCGGTGGCGAGCAGCAGATGCTCGCCCTGTGCCGCGGTCTCGCAACGGATCCCGCGGTGCTGATGCTGGACGAGCTGTCGATGGGCCTGGCACCCCTGGTCGTCGACCAGCTCTACGAGCAGGTCGCCGAGATCGCTCGACAGGGGGTCGCCGTTCTGGTGGTCGAGCAGTTCGCGGCCACGGTCCTCGACATCTCCGAACACGCAGCGGTACTCGTTCGCGGCAGGGTGCAGCACCAGGGCGCCCCGGACGAGGAGTTCCGCACCGAACTCGCCGGCCTCTACCTAGGGAGCAACGCATGACATCGACACAGCCACGAGCGGACCGGTTCTCACGGGAACTGGCCGAACTGAAGATCCCCGACCCGGCAGCGGGCCGGTCGGCCCTCTGGCTGCGGGTCGGGGCGGCCGGGATGATCCTCGGTCCGGTCCTCGGCGTGATCGCCTACCTCATGTCCCACAACACGTCCGACCCGCTGGTGCAGCGGGACGCGATCGTGATCGGACTTATCGGAATCTCCGTCGCGATCGTCGGTGCGGCGCTGTACCTGCGCCATTCGATCACCGGCTTCCTGCGGTTCTGGATGGCCCGACAGTCGTACGAGCTGAGCCTGCGGGCCGGCGCAGACACCAACGGAGAGGACTGACCATGGCCACCACGTTCCGAACCGGCGACCAGCTCGCCAGCACCGTGTGCACGACCCGGGTGATCGTCGTGCGTGCCCCGTCCGACGGCATCGCGGACCTCTCGTGCGGCGGCAGCCCGATGGTCGCCGCCGCCGGCGGCCGTCCTGCCGGGGCACCGGCAGCGGGTGCGGTGACGCTGCTGGGCAAGCGGTACGTCGATGCGAACGAGACGGTCGAGGTGCTGTGCACGGCGGCGGGCACGGGCGAACTGACGCTGGCCGGAGTCGCGTTGGCGGTCAAGGCCGCCAAGGTGCTGCCCGCCTCGGACTGACAAGGACCCTGACGTGAGTGGAATGAGCTTCGCACTGACCGAGGATCAGGAACTGATCCGATCCTCGGTCGCGTCCCTGCTGACCAAGTTCGACGATCACTACTGGATGGAGAAGGATCTCGCCCACGAGTTTCCGACGGAGTTCTACCGGGCACTCGCCGACGGCGGGTGGTTGGGCATCACCACACCGGAGGAGTACGGAGGCCACGGACTCGGCATCACGGAGGCGACCCTCCTGCTCGAGGAGGTGGCCCGATCCGGTGGCGGAATGAACGCCGCCAGCGCGATCCACCTGTCCATCTTCGGCATGCATCCGGTGGTGGTGCACGGGTCGGAGGACCTCAAGCAGCGCACCCTCTCCCGGGTCGCCAGCGGTGAACTGCACGTCTGCTTCGGGGTCACCGAACCAGAGGCGGGACTGGACACCAGCCGCATCCGGACGTTCGCGAAACGCGTCGGCGACCACTATGTCGTCAACGGACGCAAGGTCTGGATCTCCAAGGCGATGGAATCCGACAAGATCCTCCTGCTCACCCGCACCCAGCGGATCGAGGACGTGTCGAAGAAGACCGACGGCATGACACTGTTCCTCACCGACCTGGATCGGGCGCACGTGGACATCCGTCCCATCCGGAAGATGGGCCGAAACGCTGTGTCGTCCAACGAACTCTTCATCGACGACCTCCGGGTGCCAGTGGAGGACCGGGTCGGTGAGGAGGGCAAGGGATTCGAGTATCTCCTCGACGGTCTCAACCCGGAGCGCATGCTCATCGCGGCGGAGGCACTGGGCATCGGGAGGGTCGCACTGGACCGGGCCGTCAAGTACGGCAACGAGCGCGAGGTGTTCGGCCGGCCGATCGGCATGAACCAGGGTTTGCAGTTCCCGCTCGCGGACTCCCTCGCCCACCTCGACGCCGCGGAGCTGATGCTGCGTAAGGCAACGTGGCTCTACGACAACGGAAAGCCTTGTGGACGTGAGGCGAATACCGCCAAGTACCTCTGCGCGGACGCAGGCTTCACCGCCGCGGACCGGGCGTTGCAGACCCACGGCGGCATGGGGTACTCCGAGGAGTACAACGTCGCCCGCTACTTCCGGGAGTCGCGCGTCATGCGCATCGCACCGGTCAGCCAGGAAATGATTCTGAACTACCTGGGCTCGCACGTGCTGGGCCTCCCGAGGAGCTACTGATGGTCGACCGCAACGGATTGTTCGATCTCACCGGGCGTTCCGCCCTGGTGACCGGGGCGGCGGGCGGCATCGGCGCCGCCGTCGCCGATGCCCTCGCCGCCCAGGGTGCGGCCGTGCTCGTCACGGACATCGACGCCGACGCCGCCGCGGTCGTTGCGGAGCGCATCGCCGCGAACGGCGGCAAGGCGGACTCCGTCGGTCTCGACGTCCGTGATCGCGCGGCGGCCGACGCGGCGGTCGCGCGGGCGGCCGGGTTCACCGAGGGCACCCTCCACATCCTGGTGAACAACGCAGGCGCGACCGCACCGGCGATGTTCGCGGACCTGACGGTGGAGGCGTTCCAGTGGATGCTCGACATCCACCTGCTCGGTGCGTTCCAGTGCTCGCAGGCGGCGCTTCCGTTCCTGCCGACGGACGGCACCGGCCGCATCATCAACGTCACCTCGTCCGCCGGTATCACCGGCACCCTCGGCCAGGTCAACTACTCCGGTGCCAAGGCGGGCATCATCGGCCTGACCAAGTCGCTCGCCCGCGAGCTGGCGCGCAAACAGATCCTCGTGAACGCGCTCGCGCCGCTGGCAGCGACGCCGATGACCGAGACGATCCGCACGAACGAGAAGTTCTCCGAGCAGATGCTGGCCCGGATCCCGCTGCGCCGCTGGGCCGAGCCGTCCGAGGTCGCGGGCGCGTTCGTCTTCCTCGCCTCCGACGCCGCCTCCTTCGTCACCGGCCAGGTTCTGCCGGTGGACGGTGGCATGGTGATCTAGTGACCTCCAACTCGACAGGCCCGCTCGACGGGGTGACGGTCGTCGCCCTGGAACAGGCCGTCTCCGCGCCCATGTGCACCCGCACCCTCGCCGACTTCGGGGCCCGGGTGATCAAGGTGGAGAACCCCAAGGGCGGTGACTTCGCCCGCGACTACGACGACGTCGTGAACGGCATGGCCGCGCACTTCGTCTGGGTCAACCGGGGCAAGGAGTCGATCACCCTCGACCTCAAGTCGCAGGACGGGATCGACCTGCTGCACCGGTTGCTCGACCGGGCGGACGTGCTCGTCTCGAACCTCGCACCCGGGGCGACCGCCCGGCTCGGGCTGTCACCGGCGGATCTGGCGCAGCGCCACCCCAACCTGATCGCCCTCGAGATCGACGGTTTCGGGGCGGGCGGGCCGCTGTCCCACAAGCGGGCCTACGACCTGCTCGTCCAGGCGGAGTCGGGAGTGTGCGCGGTGACCGGACGCCCCGACGAGCCCGCCAAGCCGGGGCCGCCGGTCGCGGACGTCACCTCCGGCCTGTACGCGGCACTCTCGATCATGGCGTTGCTGTACAGCCGCAAGGGTGTCGGTGGGCCGGCTCCGGCCGTCACCATCAGCCTGTTCGACACGATGGCCGAGATGATGGGCTACCACCTGAACTACACCCGTCACTCGGGTGTCGATCTGCAGCCGCTGGGGATGAGCTCACCGGCGGTGGCACCGTACGGGTCGTACCCGACCGCGGACGGGCAGACGGTGGTGCTCGGCACCACCAACGACCGGGAGTGGCAGCGGTTCGCCCGCGAGATCCTGCACCGCGACGACCTCGCCGACGACCCGCGGTTCCGCACCAACTCGGACCGTGTGCAGCACCGGGACGTCCTGGACGCGGAGATCGCCGACTGGTGCGCCCGCCACGACCTGGCGTTCATCCAGAAGACGGCGGACGCGGCGGCGATCGGCAACTCCCGGTACAACCTCGCCAGCGAGGTCCTCGAGCATCCGCAGCTCGCCGCCCGGGACCGCTGGCGGGAGATCGACACGCCCAACGGAACCATCCCGGCGTTGTTGCCGCCCCCGGTGATCGAGGGCTTCGACCCACCGATGGGTGCCGTCCCGGGGCTCGGTGAACACACGGACCGGATCCTCGCGGACGCGGGGCTCGGCAGAACGGAGGTCGAGGAGCTGCGTGCGCGCGGCGTCATCGGTCCGGCGCAGGCGGGCGGCGGGGCGTGACCGCGGCGGCCGGACTCGACGTGGAGGACCGGGACGGGGTCCGCACCCTGACCCTGAACCGGCCGCACCGCCGCAACGCGATCAACCCGGAACTGTGGGTGGCGCTGCGAGATTCGTTGCAGGAGGTCCGCGACACCCCGACCGTGCGTGCGGTGATCGTCACCGGTGCCGGCGGCGCGTTCTGCTCGGGCGCCGACCTCGCGGAGATCTCCGACGCACACCCGACCGCGAAGATGCGGTTGCTGACCGACGTCGCACTGCTCCTGCACGAACTGCCGGTGCCGACGATCGCAAAGGTGAACGGGGTCGCGGTCGGCGCGGGCTGGAACCTCGCTCTCGGCTGCGACTTCGTCGTCGCGACACCGGGATCGACGTTCTCCCAGATCTTCTCCCGCCGCGGCCTGTCCCTGGACCTCGGCGGGTCGTGGCTCCTGCCCAAGCTCGTCGGGCTGCAGCAGGCGAAGCGTCTCGCGCTGCTCGCCGAGACCGTCGACGCCGAGCAGGCCCGGAACCTGAATCTGGTGACCTGGGTGGTTCCCGAAGCGGAGATCGACGGGTACGTCGACGATCTCGCCGACCGGTTGGTCGCGGGACCTCCGGTCGCGCTGGCCCAGACCAAGGCGCTGCTCAACGAGGGCGCCGACCGCACCCTGCGCGACGCACTCGCGAACGAAGCGCGGGCACAGGCAGTCAATTTCGGAACCGCCGACGCCCCGGAGGCGTACGCGGCGTTCGCCGAGAAGCGTCACCCCCGGTTCACCGGACGGTGGGCCGTACCGAGAGTGGAGAAGCATGCGTGAAGTCGTGATCGTCGACGCGGTCCGGACCGCCGTCGGCAAGCGCAACGGCGGCCTGTCCGGCGTGCACCCGGTGGACCTGTCGGCCGACGTCCTCGTCGCCCTCGCAGCCCGGACCGGGATCGACCCGACCGTCGTCGACGACGTGGTGTGGGGCTGCGTGTCGCAGATCGGCGACCAGTCGAGCAACGTCGCCCGCTACGCGGTCCTCGCCGCCGGCTGGCCCGAGAGCATCCCCGGCACGACCGTCAACAGGGCCTGCGGGTCGAGTCAGCAGGCCCTCGACTTCGCGGTACAGGCCGTCATGTCGGGACAGCAGGACGTCGTCGTCGCAGGCGGAGTCGAGGTGATGAGCCGGGTCCCGCTCGGCTCGGCGCGCGCCTCCGGTGTGCCCTACGGCCCGAGGGCGCTGGCCCGATACGGCGACGTCGGATTCAACCAGGGCATCGGCGCCGAGCTCATCGCGGACAAGTGGGGGTTCACCCGCGCCCGCGTCGACGAGTTCGCCGCGCTCTCCCACGAGCGCGCCGCCGCCGCACAGGACTCCGGTGCCTTCGAGGGCGAGATCGTCCCGGTGGCGACGGAGAACGGTGTCGTGTCCGCCGACGAGGGCATCCGACGCGGCACCACGGTGGAGAAGCTCGCCGGCCTGAAGCCCGCGTTCCGCGAGGACGGCGTCATCCACGCGGGCAACTCGTCGCAAATCTCGGACGGTGCCGCTGCCCTACTCGTCACCACTCCAGAGCGCGCCCGCGAACTGGGGTTGACGCCGATCGTGCGGTACGTCGCCGGGGCCGTGGTCGGCTCCGATCCGGTCCTGATGCTGACCGGTCCGATTCCCGCGACCGATCGGGTTCTGCGCAAGGCGGGCGTGCACCTGTCCGACGTCGGGGTGTTCGAGGTGAACGAGGCATTCGCGCCGGTGCCGCTGGCGTGGCTCGCCGAGACCGGTGCCGACCCGGAACTGCTCAACCCGCTCGGCGGTGCGATCGCACTCGGTCACCCCCTCGGAGGGTCCGGCGCGGTGCTGATGACACGGATGATCAACCACATGCAGCGCAACGGAATTCACCGTGGCCTGCTCACCATGTGCGAGGGCGGGGGCACCGCCAACGCCACACTCGTCGAACTCGCCTGAGAGGGAGAGCGATGCGCAGAGAAGTCTTCGGCGAAGACCACGAGGCGTTCCGGAAGCTGGCGCGTGACTTCATCGAGAAGCACGTCGTCCCCGACTATCCCGAATGGGAGAAGGCCGGCCGGATGCCCCGGGATATCTTCCGCCGGCTCGGATCGCTCGGGATGCTCGGCATGGCGATCCCGGAAGAGTACGGGGGAGCGGGAATCCCCGACTTCCGATACAACGTCGTGCTGCAGGAGGAGGCGGCCCGCGCACTGGTCACATTGAGCACGGTGCGAACCCAACTCGACGTGATCCTGCCGTACTTCCTGGAGTACACGAACGAGGAGCAGCGCTCGCGGTGGTTCCCGGGGATGGCCGCCGGCGAACTGCTGACCGCCATCGCGATGACGGAACCGGGGACCGGTTCGGACCTCGCCGGAATCCGGACCACCGCGCGGCGGGAGGGCGACGAGTACGTCGTCAACGGCGCGAAGACGTTCATCACCGGAGGCATCCTCGCCGACCTCGTGATCGTCGTGGCGCGGACCTCGACCGACCCGGACAACCGCCGTGCGGGTCTCACCCTGCTCGTCGTCGAGGACGGCATGCCCGGCTTCGTGCGGGGTCGGCAGCTCGACAAGATGGGCTGCAAGGTGCAGGACACCGCGGAACTGTCGTTCCAGGACGTCCGGGTGCCGGTCGCCAACAGGCTCGGTGAGGAGGGCGAGGCGTTCCGGTATCTCGGGCGCAACCTTCCGCAGGAGCGGATGACCGTCGCGGTCGGATCGGTCGCGCAGGCTCGTGCCGCGGTCGCGACGACCGTCGACTACGTCAAGGAGCGCAAGGCGTTCGGGACTCCGGTGGCGTCCTTCCAGAACACGAAGTTCGAGCTGGCGGCGATGTCCGCGGAGATCGAGGCCGCTCAGGCGATGCTGGATCGCGGCGTGCTCGATCTGGTCGACGGTGAGCTGTCCGGCGCCGACGCCGCCCGCGTCAAACTGTTCTGCACCGAGGTCCAGGCCAGGGTGGTGGACCGGTGTCTGCAGCTATTCGGTGGCTACGGCTACATGACCGAGTACCCGATCGCCCGGCTGTACACGGATGCCCGAGTGGCGCGCATCTACGCGGGAACGAGTGAGGTCATGAAGGTGATCATCGCCAAGTCCATGAACCTTTGACAAAGTGTGATTCAAGACGTTTTTAGACAGATTTATGACTCTTGTCACAATCGCAGATCCAACCTACTGTGTGCTCAGTTGGTTGGTTGGACCGAAGGGGACCGCCCGTGCCACGACCGTACGCAGCGCAACTTGCCAAAGGAGAGGATCGCAGACAACGGATCGTCTCCGTTGCCCAGCGGCTGGTCGTACAGAACGGGTGGCGCAACACGTCGCTAGCTCAGATCGCCAAGAACGCAGGAGTCAGCACCGCGGGACTCCTGCACCATTTCGAATCGAAGGAGCAGTTGCTCAACGCGGTTGCGGACGCGCGTGACGCCGACGATCTGGCACACGCGAGCCGTAGCGGAGACCTCCTGGCGCAGTTGTCGGGGGTCCTGCACCGTTTCGACGAATCCCCCGACGTGGTAGGCCTGTTCACGGTTCTGTTGATCGAGAACCTGGAACCGGATGCACCCCTTCACGACCGCCTTCTCCACAGATCCCGGGTCGCAGTCGACACGGTCGAAACCGGTATCCGGCGCGGACAGCGCGCCGGCAAGTACCGGCGAGACGTCGACCCGGCCACCAAGGCGGTGGAGGTCATCGCCTTCCTCAACGGAATGGAGACGCTATGGCTGCTCGATCGCTCGATACCGATACATCAGGTCTTCACGGAGTACATGCGGTCGCTCAGTCAACAGCTCACGCTCGCAGGCACCGGCTGAGGCACCGCATGGTGCTCGTCGGGTCGAGCGTCTGCGACGTCGTGCGCACCGCGGGTGGGTGCATCTTCGACAGGGTGAGCGCCGGATGGGACGTCCTGGTCCTGGTCGCGGACCATCCCGACACCCGCGCACTCGAGATCCTCGGGGCTCGTGTGCTCGACCTCGACACCGCCTACGCGAACGTGTCGGAGCCGTTTCCGCAGGCTCTCGCCGTCTGCTCCGACCTGATCGCCAGCGACGAGCGGGTCCGGCGCGAGATCCTCGACGTGCTCGGCGGTGGGTACGAGAAGGAGGGTGGGGGGATGGACGTGACGGTGTGGGGCGAGTCCTGTCCGGACGAGCTGAAGGACCGATTCGCGCCCGACGAGCACCGCCTCAGTATGGCCGCACGCGTGTTCAAGGCGCAGGCCCTGGCCGCGGCGGGGTGCGCGGTGGACACCGTCGCGCCGACCGAGGCGTTCCGTGTCGACCTCCTCCGGCCGCCCGGCCGTTCGCTCCTCGTCTCTGCCAGCTGATCCGGCTCGTCGTCTCCGCACGCTGACCCACTCCTTCGCGCGTCGGTGTGGAGGTCCAGGGGACGGGAGCCCTGGACCTCCACACATCCGTTCACTTGAGCATGCTGCCCGCATCCACCGTCATCGGAAGTCCTGTGATGTAACGGGATTCGTCGGAGGCGAGGAACAGGACGGCATTGCTGATGTCCTCGGGCTCGACCCAGCCGATCGGCAGCACGTGCATCAGCTTCGCGACGATCGCCATGTCGTCCGGGCCCGGGTTTTCCAGGTCGGGACGGAACATCTTCATCGTTCCCTCGTTCATGAACATCGGAGTGTTCACGTTCGTCGGATGGATGGAGTTGACCCGGATCGAATGCTGCCCGAGCTCGACCGCGAAGAGGCGGGCGAGACCGACCACCCCGTGCTTGGCGGCGATGTAGGCACCGGTCTGCGGGTACGCCTTCAGGCCGCCCACCGAACTGGTGAGGATGATCGATCCGCCGTTGCCGCCGGCGATCACGTGCGGCACGGCCGCCTTCACGGACTTCCAGATGCCGGACAGGTTGATGTCGATCATCTCCTGCCAGTCCTCTTCACTGGTCTTGTCCAGCGTGTCCCCGCCGTTGCCGATGCCCGCGTTCGCGACCACGATGTCGAGTCGGCCGAGCTGCTCGACGCCGCTGTCGACCGCGGCCTTGAGCGCATCGAAGTCCCGGACGTCCACCTCGGCGGTGACGATGCGACGGCCCGTCTCCTTGACCAGGTCGGCGGTCATCGCCAGATCGTCGGACGTCGCGGTCGGAATGACCATGTTCTCCCGGACCTGCTTACAGATGTCGACCGCGATGATGTCGGCACCCTCCTGGGCCAGCCGGACCGCATGACTGCGCCCCTGACCTCGCGCCGCGCCGGTGATGAACGCGACCTTGCCTTCTACCCGTCCTGCCATGGATCACCTCACTGATCGCACATCGGGCACCCCGGCCGCGATGTGATCGTCGTCCGGCCGGTTTCGGTCGGACGTTGCTGCCGTATCGGTACGGGGCCACTGCGTGCCGACGACCTCGTCGAGCAGCCCGAGCGAACCGCCGAGATCGGCCACCGCATGGCGCACCGCCGACACGTCCTTACGCAGGAACTCGCCGACCGAGGCCGTGAACGACGCGACCGAGCCGCGTCTCGCCACACCGTCGAGCGCGCGGCTCGCGCCGCTCCCGTGCAGGAGCGCGCCCAACAGTGCGCCCTCGTCGACCCCGAGCTGACCCGCCAGCCGGACCGCGTCCCCCAGCAACGCGATGTTCGCTGCGAACAACGCGTTGTTGACGAGCTTCACGCACTGACCGGAACCCGTCCCGCCCACGTGGACGACGGGATCCGCGTACGCGGCCAGTGCCGCGCGAGCCACGTCGACGGCTGCTGCGTCGCCGCCCGCGAAGACGGTCAGCGTTCCGGCGGCGATGTCGTGGGGACCGCCGCTGACGGGAGCGTCGACGACGGTGACGCCCACCCCGCGGGCGGCCTCGGCGATGGACCTCACGGTGTCCGGGCTGCCGGTGGTGTGCACCACCAGGGTCGAGCCCGCGCTCATCGCCGTCAGCAGCGGACCGTCGAGGCAGACCTGCCTGACCTGATCGTCGTCGAACACGCAGACGACGACGATGTCGGCGCCGTCCGCCGCGGCGGCTGCGTCGGCGACCGGGACGGCCCCGAGTTCGGTCACGACCCGTTCCTTGTCGGCGGTGCCGGCTCGCGCGCGTACCTCGTGGCCTGCCGCCGCGAGACGGCGGATCATCGGGCCACCCATCCGGCCCGCGCCGACGAATCCGATGCGCGTCATCGCGGACGCTCCATGATGTCGAGGGTGGCGTCGGCGGCGGTGAGGACGACTCCCGGTGTTGCCGAGACGGATCCGGCCAGGTCGGCGATCAGCCGCACGTCCTTGCGCAGCAGATCGCCTGCGTGGAACGCGATGCGGTCGAGCGTGCCGCCCGCCGACGTCACCCGGCCCGCCGCGAAGCTGTTCGCGGTTCCGTGGGCGAGCACCTCACCGAGACGGTCCGGGTCGACGCCGAGCGCCTCGCCGAGTGTCAGCGTGGTGTATGCGGTCGACAGGTTCGCGGTGAAAAGCAGGTTGTTGAGCAACTTCGCCGTCTGGCCGGAGCCGAGGCCACCGAGATGAACCACCGGATCGGCGAACGACTCGAGCACCGGCAGGCATCGGGCGACCACGTCGTCCTCGCCGCCGACCATCACGAGCAGGCGACCCTCGGCGGCCGCGGCGGGGCCACCGCTGACCGGGGCGTCCACGACCGACACACCCAGTTCTGCCCCTGTCTCGGCGAGCTCACGGCACGTGTCCGGGTGAATCGTGCTGTGCACGACGACGGTTCCGCCCGCTCCGAGTCCGGCGAACACGCCCTCCGGTCCGCCGAGCACCTGCCGGACGTCGTCGTCGCCCACCACACACAGGCACACGACATCGCTCTCGGCCGCGAGTTCGGCGGGTGTGCCTGCGGACTTCGCCGCGGTGTCGGCGAACGGGTCGAGGGATGCCTGGCGACGCGCCCACAGTGTCGTCGGGTGTCCGGCGTCGACGATCCGACGCGCGATCGGAGCGCCCTGCAGTCCCAGTCCGATGAATCCGACCCGTGTCATCACGCCTCCACCTCTGCCTTCTCGTCACTCGCGCCGGACGGTTCCGGGCGCCAACACGTTCCGATCAGTCCCGCGGCGGCCACCACACCGAGGCCGAGTGCGATCGCACCCCCCTCCCACCCGGTGACGGCGATGTCGAGGGCCGCATCCACCGATGCCTCGCCGGGGCCGAGGACCGCGAGCGTCACCGCGACCACGGCGAGGACGAGGACGTACTCGTAGCCGTCCCGGAAGACGAAGAATCCGTTCGGCCGGTGGGCGAGGAAGCCCGCCACAAACATGACCGACACAGTCGCCGCACACGCGAACGGCGTGAGCAGGCCGAGCACCAGCAGCACACCCGCGCCGATCTCGGTGACGACGCTCGCCCACGCCTGCACCGTGCCGTGCCGCAGTCCGAGGCCGCTGAACCACCGCGCCGTCCCGGCGATCCGCCCCCCTCCGACCCAGTGATTGACTCCGTGCGCGATCATGGTCGCCCCGAGGACGAGTCGAATCGCCAGCAGTGCGGCGTCGTAGGCTTCCACGGGTCAGTTCCCCTCTCTCCTGAACGAATTCGGTGCATCGGTCCCGGTGGCCCGATCTCTGCCTGCGATGCACTCCTCGACGAATGCCAGTACGTCGAGGTGGTATGCGGGAGCCGCATGGCCGAGGCTGAGGTTGTGGCCTCCCCCGAGCTGGGTGTGCATCTCGACCCGGGGAGCGGCCGTGAACATCGACCGGATCTCCTCCAGCGCGGGCGGGTCGGCCCGCCAGACCTTCTCGTGTTCGGCGGCGGTGAACCGGACCGGTATCCGGACCTCGGCCGCGGTCGCGCGAAACGTCCGACGCGGCCACTGCGCGACGACGGTGGGCTCGTAGGCCGGCGTCGCCGACCTGATCGGTGCGCCGCCGACGAGCTCCCCCGGATACAGGTGCTCGGGCGTCCACAGCAGTTCCCGGACCAGATCCGAGGGTGAGTCGCGGGCGCTGGTTCCCAGCGCCGACGGAACACTCGGCTGGTATTCCAGCCCGGTCCCGGACAGCTCGAGCCCCAGCAGTTTCCTGCCCCCGATCCCGCGGCGTCCGGCCGCGATGCGGGTGGCGAGTTCGGAGCCCGCCGAGTGGGACCAGACGAAAACGCCGGCGCCGACATCGCGTCCGTCGAGCAGTCGCTCCACAGCGCCGAACCCCAGGTCGACGCGGCGGTCGGCCGGAGCGACCTCGTCGCCGTGTTCGGCCGATGCGCCGTAGCCCGGCCGGTCGAGCGCGATCACCGTGTACCCCAACGTCGCCGCGAGCCGGAGCAACGAGTGACGAGGATGTCCCGGGCAGTCGAAGTAGCGTGAATCGGTTGCCCCGCCGTGCAGGGCGAGAATCACCGCGACCGGCTCCGCAGCCTCGGCGACGAGCGCGGACATCGGAATCCCGTCCACGTCGACGACCCGACGAGAGGGGACGGTGGCAATCGGAGCGCTCGTGACCCGGTCGCTCAGCGTGACGGTCATCGGTCGCTCCGCAGGAGCAGGACGCCACCCGGCGTCAGTCCGCCGCTGCTCACCACGGCCACGCGGGCGTCGGACACCTGGCGGGCGCCGGCCTCGCCGCGCAACTGGGAGATCGCCTCGTGCAACAGGCCCATCCCGTGCGTGCGGCCGTGCGAGAGCTGACCGCCGTGCGTGTTCAGCGGGAGCACACCGTCCCGCGCGATCGCGGTGCCGCCGTCGAGGAAGTCCTTCGCTTCGCCGATGCCGCAGAAGCCGAGCGCCTCGATCCACGACAGGCAGTTGAACGTGAAGCCGTCGTACAGTTCGGCGACGTCCACGTCGTCCGGGCGCAGCGAGGTGCGTGACCACATGTGCGCGGCCGGACCGAGTACCTGCGGCTCGTGGGTGAGGGTGCTCTGGTCCCATTCGATGCGTTCGACGATCTGGGTGCCGACGGCTTCGACCAGCACCGGGGGCTTCGCGAGGTCGCCTGTCGTCTCGACCGCGGAGACGATCACCGCGACCGCGCCGTCGCAGGGGACGTCGCAGTCGTACAGGCCGAACGGGGTGGTGATCGGCCGAGCACCGAGGTAGTCGTCCATGGTCATCGGGTCGCGGTAGATCGCGGTGGGGTTCAGCGCCGCGTTCGCGCGTTGATTCAGCGCGATCCAGCCGAGCGTCTCCCGTGTCGTGCCGTATCGCTGAAAATGCCGCTGGGCGTTCTGTGCGAGTGTGTGGGCGGCCGAGGTCGCCCCGAACGGCAGCAGCCAGTTCGGCGTTCGGCCTGCCGCGGTCGCGCGGGGGAGGTCGCCCCGCTTCGTCAGTTCCCCGTGGGTGGATTCCCAGAGCGTCCGGTAGCACAGGACGTGCCGGGCCAGGCCGCTGGCGACCGCGGTCATCGCGGCGATCACCGATCCGCTCGGCCCGAAGGTCTCGATGCCGCCGTTGTGCCACGTCGGGTGAAGTCCGAGGGCTGCCTCGACCGTCATCACGCCGCCCTCGCCGAAGCCGCCGACCTGGCCCCCACCGGGGTAGCTGGAGATCCCGTCGATGTCGTCCAGCGTCAGCCCGGCGTCCGCGACTGCGCGTTCGCACGCCTCCAAGGTCAGTTCCAGGGGCGACCGCATCAACCGGCGTCCGATCTCGGACATCCCGATGCCGGTGAGCGCGACAGCGTCCTCGAACTTCGAGGTGGTGGCCATCGGCCGGACGTGTCGGGGGAACTGGTCCGGTTGGATCGCGTCGTCGGGCAGGGTTCCGGTCCGCGTCTGGTCGGGAGAGGGCCGGAACAGTGGCAACCACACGTCGTCGTCCTGCTCGAAGGCGACCTCCATACGCATGCCCAGTGTGAGTTCGTCCGGCTCCGCGTCGATCACGTTGGTGGTCAACCGGACCCGTGGATCGTCGTCGAGTGCGACCTGAGCGATCACGAACGGCGTGGGGAGACCGGGAAGCGGGAATCTGTGGTTGACCGTGAACCCGATCAGCGTGGCCGTACCGGTGGTGACCCGGACGCCCATGGCGTGTCCGCGGCAGTAGCGGCAGACAGGCTGCGGGGGGTGGATCAGGGCGGCGCAGGAGAGGCATTCCTGCACGCGGAGCACGCCGTCGGCACCCGACGTCCAGAAGAAGCGGTTCTGGTCGGTGAGCAGCGGAAGAGGGCGACCGGACGCAGGTGCCCGGTCGTCCCCCTGCCGCGTCGGCTCCGCGACGGCAGAGTCAGTCACCGTCCGCCGCCTGGGCCCGCCGCAGTGCGAGCGGTTCCGCGAGTCGTTCCTCGTCGCACAGCTTCTGAAGCGCGTCGAGGGTGTCCTCGAGACCAGCACCGAGACGGGGGCCGGGGGTGAAGGTGGCGGGAAGGTGGCGCATTCCCTGGATGACGCCGATGGAGTCGTAGTGCACCGCGCCGGCGGGATCGCACCGGAAGTCGGGCATCCGGTCGAGGACGGCGACCAGCATCCGCTTGAACACCGTTCGCGCGACGTTCGATCCGATGCAGCGGTGGATGCCGAGACCGAAGCTGAAGTGCCGGTTGCCGGTGCGCTCCAGATCGACGTCGTTCGGGTCCGGGAACAAGGCTGGATCACGGTTGGCCATCGCCCAGGACAGCCACAGCCGCTCTCCCTCCTTGAACCGGGTACCGGCGTGCTCGCAGTCCGCAGAGATGGTCCGTCCGTCCCCGGGGGCCGGGGTGAAGAACCTCAGGAACTCCTCGGTCGCGGAATCGAGCATGCCGTCACGCTCGGCGGACAGGCGGGTCCGCTCCTCCGGGTGTTCGGACAGCCATTCGAGGGCATGGGCCGTCAGCGCGGTCGTGGTGTCGAACCCGCCACCGATGATGAGGCTGAGTACCCCGAGAAGCTCCATGTCGTCCGGCTTCTCGCCGTTCATGGTTGCGTGGTTGACGGCGTTGATCAGGCCGGGACGCGGGTTCTCGCGGATCTCGAACATGTTCGTGAGCAGGTCGATGCCCATGGTCCGGTGCATCTCCGCGATCCGGGGAATGTCGGGCGAGTCCGGCGGGGTGTAGACGGCGGCGTGGACCGGTTCGTTGTAGATCTCCCACTTCTTCAGCGGGACACCGAGCATGGCCAGGGTGAGCACCGCCGGGACGATGTTGGCGAGCTCGTCGACGAAATCGATCCGACCGGACTCGATCTTCTCGTCGATCGCGGCGCGGACGACCTCGTCGATGAACGGAACCCAGCGCGTCACCGCGGCGGGCGAGAGGTAGGGATTGAGGACGGCCCGGAACTCACGGTGTTCCGGCTCGTCCATCTCGAGAATTCCGCCCCGGACCCCCGACGCCCTTTCCGCGGTGGGAATCGAGATTCCCTTGTAGCCACGACGTTTACCGTGAATATCGTGGTCGTTGGAGACCTCGGCCGAGCGAGCGAGTTCGAAGACCTCGGCGCTGCCGGCCGCCACCCAGTGTCCGCCGTGGGTGTCCGTCCACGCCATCGGGCACTTGGAGTGCATGTCGAGCGTGATCGGAAGGAACTGTTCGGGGTACTCGGGGCTGTGGCGGTCGAAGTGGTAGCTGACGGCCTTCTTGCGATGGTCGTCGGCGACGACGTCATCAACGCTCATGGCGTGTCCTCTCCGGGGGACTCGGGGGGGAGGGCGATCTCGGGTCGGTCTGTCAGGTGATGGAGATTGCCTGTTCGGGGCAGGAGCGGGCCGCCTCGCGGACACCGTCCTCCTGATCCGGTGCAACCACCTCGCTGACGGGTGTCGAGTGGCCGTCGATGTCACTGAGCTCGAATGCGTCCGGTGCGGCCATGGCACACAGGGTGTGTCCCTGGCAGCGATCGGAGTCCACCTGCACCTTCACTGACTTCCTCCTTGTCACAAGTTGATTCGGCTCAGATGTGGTAGTCGTACCACTTGAGGTAGCCGCCTGCGTCGACGCGCATCTGCATGCCCGTCACGTACTTTGCCTCGTCCGATGCGAGGAACAGGACGGTGTTGCTGATGTCCTCGGGCTCGACATACGGCACGGGCATCGCCTGCTGGACGTGGAAGGCGGGCTCGGCGTCGGCGCGGGTCGGGTTCTCGAGGTCGGGCCGGAAGGACCGGTACATCGGCTCGCTCTGCAGCATGTCGGTGTTGCAGTTGGTCGGATGAATGACGTTGGCGCGAATCTTGCGGGGCGCCAGATGGGTTGCGAGCTCGTGGATGTACTGCGAGAGGGCCCGCTTGGAGAAGACGTAGGCCACGCCGCCGAGATCCTTGCCGGGCTGGTCGGTCTTGCTGATGTCCATCATCGCGGCGAGGGAACCGGTGGCGATGATGGAGGCGCCCTCGCTCAGGTGGGGGAGCGCGGCCTGGACGGCGTTCATGGTGCCGACGAGGTTGGTGTTCACCACGTCGCACCACGCCTGCACGGCCGGTTCGCCCTTCATGCCGGCGACACCGGCCTGGGCGACGACGATGTCGAGCTTGCCGAGCTCGGCGATGCCCTGCTCGACGGCCTTGCGCATCTGGTCGGCCTCGCGGACGTCGGCCTTGATCGCGACGACGCGACGGCCGTGCTTCTCGACCAGTCGGCTGGTCTCGTCGAGGTCCTCCTGGGTGGCCATCCGGTATCCCATGGACGAGATGTCCTCACACAGGTCCACCGCGATGATGTCGGCGCCCTCCTCGGCCAGCCGGACCGCGTGGCTGCGGCCCTGTCCGCGTGCGGCGCCGGTGACGAACGCGACCTTTCCCTCTACACGACCCATGGCTCGAGTTCCTTTCTGGTGGGGGTGGATTCGGTCTTGATCTAGGTGTTCCGGCCGCCGTTGACGCCGAGGATCTGGCCGTTGATGTACCCGGCCTCCTCGGACACCAGGAACGCGCAGGCCGAGGCGATGTCCTCGGGGCGTCCGATACGGCGGACGGGCGTCCGCTGGATGTGGTCCTCGACGGTGCCGCCGAGGAGACCCTGCTCTTCCGCCTTGCGCAGCATCGGTGTGTCGATGAATCCGGGTGGAACCGCGTTGACGGTGACTCCGCGGGGGCCGAGTTCGAGTGCGAGTGCCTTCGTCAGCCCGTTCACCGCGGACTTCGCGGCGACGTAGTGGGCCATGAACGGCTGCCCGGACTGCGCGCTCGACGAGGAGATGTTGACGATGCGGCCCCAGCCGGCGTCGATCATGTCGGGGAGGGTGGCCTGGATGCAGTGGAAGACGCCGTTCAGGTTGACGTTGATCACCCGGCTCCACTCCTCGAAGCCGAGCTTCGTGAAGCGTTGAAAGCCGTCGAGTCCCGCTGCGTTCACGAGAATCGAGATCGGTCCGATCTGCGCCCGGATCGCCGTCAGTGCGTCCTCGACCTGGCCGCGGTCGGTGACGTCGGCGGTGTGGACGAAATCGTCGTCGCTCGGGGTGATGTCGAGAACGGCGACGTGACATCCGTCGGCGCGCAGGCGATCCGCGATCGCACGCCCGATGCCGGATGCGCCGCCGGTGACGACGGCTGTCTTCATGACCAGGCCTCGTCGCCCGCGATCGTCGTGCGGTGCATGGTGCGCTCGGACTTCGGGTCGTAGGGGAGTGCCCGGTGCAGCATGCCGGTGTTGTCCCAGATGACGACGTCACCGACCTCCCACTGGTGCGCGTAGCAGAACTGCTCCTGGGTGGTCCACGCGAGCAGTTCGTCGAGGAGTTCGCGGCTCTCGTCCGGCCGCATTCCGACGATGTGGTCCGCGCTGATTCCGATGACGAGGGACTTCCGGCCGTCCTGGCGCGTCCAGACCAGTGACGACTCGTGGGTCGGCATCGTGCTGTACATCGCAAGCTGCTCTTCGGTGGGGTTGGGATTCGCCAGGCGCTGGGTCGCGGCGAAACTGTGCACCACGCGCAGTCCCTCGTAGCGCTTGCGGTCACGCTCGGGCAGATTGTCGTATGCCGCGTAGGTACTGGCGAACTCGGTGCCGCCACCGACCATGGCCGTGTGCCTGCACGTGAGCATGGTCGCCTTCGCGGGAACGTCGTGCGTGGTGTCGTCGATGTGCCACTCGAAAGTCCCCTTGAGGTATTCCGCCGACCGGCTCTTCGCCGGGTCGAGTGAGACGACGAAGATCTCCTGGCCGGGGGCCGGGGTGCGCACCTCTCCGAGCCGACGGCTGAACGCGAGCTGAGCCTCGTCGTCGAGGTTCAGTCCCCGGATGAGCAGGAAGCCGCGCCACTTCAGGGCCTCCAGGCACTGCGCGATGACTCGCTCGTCGTTGAGGTCTTCCACGCCGGTGACTTCCACGCCCAACGCCGGGCGGATGGCTCTGGTCTCGATCACAAGAATCTCCCTTCCGATTGCGAGAACCATACTCTCGAATTTCTTACGACCGCAAGGTCGGCGGCCTGTGGTTTCCCAGATCGGCGGCACTGCGAGTGCGTCGATTTCTCTCGGTCGTTCGTGGAGCTAGTGTTAATGTTCTCGCAGAACGTATCGTAATTCTCTCAAGTGAGAATGGGATTTTCGAGACAATCGTAGGAGACGGGATGGCATCTCAGGACACGGTGCAGGCGGTCGGCGGGGAATCCCTGACCGGCGTGCGCAAGCACCTGCTCATCGACGGGAACCTGATCACCACCGAGCGCACGATCACGTCGATCGATCCGGCCACCGAGGGCGTCGTCGGGTACGCCCCCGACGCGGGCGTCGAAGAGACCGAGGTGGCGATCGCCGCCGCCCGTCGCGCGTTCGACACCACCGACTGGTCCACGAACGTCGAGTTCCGGATCCACTGCCTCGACCAGCTGCACAAGGCGCTCCTCGACAACATCGAGGAGCTGCGCGAACTGACGATCACCGAGGTCGGCGCCACCCGGATGCTGACCCACGCGAACCAGCTCGCCGCGCCCATCGAGATCGTCCGCTACTACGCCGACCTGCTCCGCACCTACCCGCTCCGCGAGGAGATGGGCGAGATCGAGGTGCGCGGCCAGCAGCATCGTCGCTGGGTCGAGAAGGAGGCGGCCGGCGTCGTCGCCGCGATCACCGCGTACAACTACCCGAACCAGCTCGCCCTCGCCAAGCTCGCCCCCGCACTCGCAGCAGGATGCACCGTGGTGCTCAAGGGATCTCCCGACACCCCGCTGATCACCCTGGCCCTCGGTGAACTGATCGCTCGGTACACCGACATCCCCGCCGGCGTCGTGAACGTCCTGTCCTCCTCGGACGTCGCGGTCGGCGAGACCATGACCACCCATCCCGACGTGGACGTCGTCACCTTCACCGGGTCGACCGTGGTCGGCAAGAAGATCATGGCCGCCGCATCGGGCACGCTCAAGCGCGTGTTCCTCGAACTCGGTGGCAAGTCCGCACTGATCGTCCTCGACGACCTCGAGGAGTCGGATGTCGCGATGGCGGCGATGTTCGCGGCGTTCAGCATCTGTTCGCACGCCGGTCAGGGCTGTGCACTGACCACCCGGATACTCGTCCCGCGCACGCAGCACGACCACTTCGCCGAGCTCGTGTCGGCCAATCTGCAGCGGATCACTTACGGTGACCCCGGCGACCAGGGAACGTACATGGGGCCGCTCATCACCGAGCGCCAGCGCGAGAAGGTGGACGGTCTCGTCCAGCGCGCCGTCGCGGCCGGCGCGACCCTCGTCACCGGCGGCGAGAAGGTGTCCCCGGGCTTCTTCTACACCCCGACGCTGCTGGCCGGCGTCGACCCGGACAGCGAGATCGCGCAGGAGGAGGTCTTCGGCCCGGTCCTCGCGATGATCCCGTACGACGACGACGACCACGCCGTCCGCATCGCGAACAACTCGGCGTTCGGACTCTCCGGAGGCGTGATGGGCAAGGACGAGGAGCGCGCGATCGCCGTCGGACGCCGGATCAGAACCGGAACCTTCAGCATCAACGGCGGCAACTACTTCACTCCGGACGTCCCCTTCGGCGGTTTCAAGCAGTCGGGAATCGGCCGTGAGATGGGAACGGCGGGCTTCGAGGAGTTCCTCGAGACGAAGACCTTTGCGGCGACGGTGAAGTCGTGAGGCCGCTCGAGGGGATCCGCGTCGTCGAGGTCGCCATGTACGGCTTCGTCCCCTCGGCGGGCGCGGTGCTCGCGGAGTGGGGTGCCGACGTGGTCAAGATCGAGCACGCCGTCACCGGCGACCCGCAACGCGGCCTGCGTCAGGTGGGGCCGCTCCGGGTCGAGGGCGACCCGAATCCCAATGTGGAGCATGCCAATCGAGGCAAGCGCAGTGTCGGTCTGGACATCGCCAACCCCGAGGGGTACGAGGTTCTGACGGAGCTGGTCCGTGGTGCGGACGTGTTCCTGACGAGCTTCCTACCCCAGGTGCGCGCGAAGCTCCGCATCGACGTCGACGACATCCGTGCGGTCAATCCGTCGATCATCTACGCGCGCGGCAGCGCGCTCGGGCCGCGCGGGGACGAGGCGTCCAAGGGCGGCTACGACATGACGGCATTCTGGGCCCGCGCCGGCATCGCGGCCACCCTGACGCCTCCCGGTGTGGAGGGGATGATCAGCCCGCCCGGCCCGGCGTTCGGCGACACCATTTCCGGAACCAACCTCGCGGGCGGGATCGCGGCTGCACTGCTGGGTCGGGAACGAACGGGGAAGCCCTCGGTCGTCGACGTGTCGCTCCTCGGCAGCGGGCTCTGGTCGATGGGGCACGGCGTCGCCGTGTCACTGCGCCTCGACCAGCCGATGGTCGCACCGGTGCCGGGTGCGCACGGTGCCCCGACCAACCCGCTCTCCGGCATCTACGCCACCTCGGACGGCCGCTACCTGGCCTTCGTCATGCTGCAGGCGGCGCGGTTCTGGCCCGACGTGTGCAGGCACGTCGACCGGCCGGAACTGGTCGACGACCCGCGGTTCGCGGACGCCGAGTCCCTCGCCGCGAACACCCCCGAGGCCGTGGCGATCCTGCGGGAGGTGCTCGCCACCCGGACGTTGTCCGAGTGGACGGAACGGTTCGCGACACTCGCCGGGCCGTGGGCGCCGATCCAGGACTCGGTCCAGGTGGCGGACGACGCGCAGATCCGCGCCAACGGCTATCTCGTGAAGGCCGGAGAGCTGGAACTGGTGTCCAATCCGGTGCAGTTCGACGAGACCCCGGCGGAGACGGGGCCGGGGCCGGAGTTCGCGGCCCAGACCGAGGAGATCCTGTTGGAGGCGGGCCTGGACTGGGACCGCATCATCGCACTGAAGGCCGCGGGCGCGGTCACCTAGATCGGAGGTCGACATGCCCTACATCGCCTCGATAGGCACCTACCTGCCGTGCTGGGGGACACCGGAGACGCGGGTACCCGGCGACGACGAGGACGCGATCACCCTCGCCGTCGAAGCCGGCCGCGCCGCCCTGCGGAGCGGCGCTCCGGTGTCCTTCGTCGTGCTCGTCAGCCGGGACCTGCCGTTGCTCGAGAGCAGCAACGCCGCGGTCCTGCTGGCCGGGCTCGGCCTCGACCCGGAACTGGAGGTCACCGAGCGACTCGGCGGCGCTCCTGCCACACTCGACACTCTCAGCTCCGCTCGCCCGCGGACGCTCGTCATCGGGGTCGACACCGCGCCCGCGGGTGCCGCCGCCGCCGTGACCGCTGACCACGGGATGCAGGTGCGGGCCGCAGGCCGGGTCGCCCGCAGCCTTCCCGTTCGCACCCGTGGGAGTGCGGGCGACGTGCGGGACTACGGCGATCCGCGGCTGCTCCAGGAGCGGGGCTTCCTGGCCTCGCTCAGGGCGTCCTGGATGGACACCCCGGTCGCCGTCGCGGGCGTCGGCCACGAGCAGGCGGTCGACCTCTGCGCGGGAACACCCGCACCCCTGCCGACGACCGGCGCGAGCTCGGGCCTGTTCGCGCTCGCCGCGATGGCGGAGTCCGGGGACACCGGCCCCCTCGTGGGGGTGGAACAGGCCAGCCTGTCCGGCATCTCGGTCGCGGAGGGAGAGGTCGTGATCCATCGCCGCGAGCCGGCGGCTCGGCCGAGCGCACCCTGCACGTACGTTCCCGGCTCGGACATCCCGATCTCGCTCGCCGCCTACGAGCGGGCCTTCGAGGCGAAGGTGCGATGGGAGGCGGGACGGCACTTCGGCAGCGAAGCCCTGGACTTTCCGCCGCGGTACCGCATCGGTGACGACGGCGCACTGAGCAGTGAGTACGAACTGGTGCCCCTGCCCCGTGTCGGCACGGTGTACACCGCTGTGACGGTGCGTATTCCGGTGCCGGGGCTCAAGACTCCGTACTCGCTCGCAATCGTCGAGCTCGACGGAGTGGACGTCCGGGCGTTGGTGAAGGTGACGGGCGCCGAACCGAATTCCGTTGCGATCGGTGACCGCGGACGACTCGTGCTCAGACGTGTCGCGCTGCGGTCCGGTGTTCCGGACTACGGGTATGCGTTCGAGCCGGGCGAGATCGAGGAACTGGAGGGGGCGGCATGAGGAAGGTCGCGATCGTCGGCGCGGGCATGACGCCGTTCGCCGAGCACTTCTCCCACGGCATCAAGGACCTGCTGCCGATGGCGTTCGCCGACTGCGCGGCAACGGTGGACAAGGGCTTCGACAAGCATCACGTCCAGGCGGCCTGGTTCGGTGCGATGGGCACCCCCGACGGGTTCCCGTCGGGGATCCTCGCGGACAGCCTCGGGCTGCCGGAGCTTCCCGTCACGAGGGTTGAGAACTCCTGCGCCACAGGGCACGACGCCATCAGGAACGCACTCTTCGGCATCGCATCCGGAGCCTGCGACGTGGCCCTCGTCATCGGCGCGGACAAGATCCGCGAGTCCGCGTCGAAGGACATGCTGTGGGAGTGGGAGGCGATGACCAGAGACATGGCGTGGGACTACCCGCTCGGTCTCGTCGCCCCGGCCGGGTTCGCGCTGCACGTCCAGCGCTACCTTCACGAATCACCGGCCGCCCGTGAGCATCTCGCGATGATCGCGGTCAAGAACCACCGCAACGGCCTGAACAATCCGCGTGCCCGGCTGCGCATCGACCTGACCATGGACGAGGCCCTGGCGGCGCCGACGGTGGTGGACCCGTTCAGCGTGTACGACTGCGCGCCGCAGAGCGACGG
Source organism: Rhodococcus gannanensis (assembly GCF_042681175.1). Taxonomy (NCBI): domain Bacteria; kingdom Bacillati; phylum Actinomycetota; class Actinomycetes; order Mycobacteriales; family Nocardiaceae; genus Rhodococcus; species Rhodococcus gannanensis. The sequence goes on along the minus strand of NZ_JBHUFB010000019.1, from coordinate 170,175 downwards.
TGCCGCTGCGGTGATCCTCGCTGCGGAGGACGTCGTCGGCAGGTACACCGACCGGCCGGTGTGGGTCCGCGGCGTCGGACTCGGCCTGGATTCGGTGATGCACCAGCACAAGCGGGACATGACCACGTTCCCGGCGACGAGGCGAGCCGCCAAGCAGGCGTTCGGGATGGCCGGGATGACTCCCGCCGACATCCACGTCGCCGAAGTGCACGACTTCTTCACCGGAATCGAGCTGATGAGCTACGAGGACCTCGGCTTCGCCGAGCGCTTCGAGGGTTTCAAGCTCGCCGAAACCGGGGCCACGCAGGTGGGCGGCTCGCTGCCGGTGAACCCGAGCGGCGGCCTCATCTCCAAGGGGCACCCGCCCGGAGCGACCGGCGTCGCGCAGTGCGTCGAGTTGTTCGAGCAGCTGCGCGGTACCGCGGTCAACCAGGTCGACGGTGCGCAGATCGGGTTGGCGCACACCCTCGGTGGCCCGACGGCAGTCGCGGGCGTGACGATTCTCGAGGGACCCGGGAACTGACCGCCACCCGGCGAATCAGGCCCCCACGATGGACCGCACCGCCTGATAGTCGAGGTCGGGGACGTCACCGTTCCTGACCTCGACGCGGACCTCCCCGACGGCGTCGAACTCGACGCGCCGGACCCGGTCGCCGACCTCGATGACGATCGTCGCGGACGTGTCACGGCCGGGGGGAAGCGCCCGCGCCGTGACCGTCCCGCCGGTCGTCGCGTCGAGCTCGTCGATCAGGGCGATGCGGACGGGAGCGGCGAGGGCCTCGTCCGTGAGTCCACCCTCGTCGAGCAGGACCACCTGAGTGCCGCGACGGCGAGCTGCGGAAGTGGCCCGGTGCAGGGTGTCGTCGGTCGCGAACACCGGCGCGCGCAGGGTGTCCCGTAGACGCTCCTCCAGCAACGCACATCGCTCGCGGTCGTCGTCGGTGAATTCGGAACCGGCGGCGGCCGCTTCGAGCAGTGGTCGAGCGGAGGAGTCCAGTGACCGGAGCTGGGCTTCGCGTTCGGACGTGACGGCCTCCGTCATCGCCTCGTCGGCGGCACGCTCGATCTCCCGCTCGCGCAGGGCGAACACGAGCTCGGCCATCGGCCGGACCGCGGCGGCCACCAGGAGGGCGATCAGGACGGGGGCGAGGATGACGACCGCGGTCCGCGCACCTTCGCCCGTGTCCTGGTCGGTGGTCGCGCTCCACACGGTGAAGGCGAGGACCGACAGTGCAGCACCTGCGGCCGCATACCAGGGCCGGCCGCGAATCGCCATGAAGCAGAGGATCACCGTGACGCCCCGGAGATGCCAGATGTCGCTCATGATCCACTGATCCGCCGGTATCTGAGGCAACACGAGCAGACAGGTGACCGGGCCGAGTGCGGCGAGGAGCAGCGCCGCGGTCGTGGGCAACGGATCTCCCGGGACCATGACGATTGCGAGGATGCCCGACGTCGTCAGTGCCAGCGCGACGACAAGCGGCCAGAGCTGGTGCGAGTCGTCCATGTACACGGTGGCTCGAACGGTCAGACTCAGGCCGAAAGCGATGGCCGCCACCTTGGCGACAGGGCGGTCCATCCACAGCAGGGTGCGGATGTCCCGTGACCCGGCCGCGGTCCGTGCGCGTCGGGTGCTCATCGGGTCTCTCCTTCCGGGGTGGGCGCCGACCACGCCAGTACGACCTGTGTTCCCCTCCCCGGGGTCGAGCGCTGGGCGTACGAGCAGCCGTCCGCGCGTGCCATTCGCGCACTCAGATCGAAGGGGGCATCCACGTCGAACCGTGATGCCGGACGGGGCCTGCGCCCTGTTCCGTTGTCCGCAAGTATCACTCGCAGACGTCCGATGCAGGCGTCGATGACGATGATGCGATCGGCGTCGGGGCCGGCATGGCGGAAGCTGTCGCGGAGGGCCTCCGCGGCCGCCGATGCGATCGAGCGGGCAGCGGCCCGTGGCACCGCGGTCGCCGCGGGCGCGATCTCCACCTCGACCGGGACGTCGCCGTCGACCTGGACGAGAGATGCCCGGATCAACCCGACCGCTGTATGCACGTCCATGTCTTCGTTCGTGACGTCGCTGTCCCGGAGCCGCTCCAGTTCGGTCACGGTGGTGACGGCCTGCTGGCGCAGGTCCGGTGTGTTTCCGAGGCGGGAGAGCGCCAGCAGCGTCGACATCACACGGTCGTGGACCAGCGCGTGGAAGCGTGCCCGCTCGACCCCGCGGGCGGCGCTGGCGGCCGACGTCGCAGAGTGCTGCGCGGAGGTGAGAATGGCCCGGTCGAGCGCCCGGCCGGTCGCCAGCGCGGCGATGGTGGTGACGACGAACAGGCCGCAGAACACGATGATCGACACGATCTCCACGGGCAGCACGACCTGTTGCTGATCGTCGCGCGTCACGTACCGGAGCACCTCCGAGGTGCCCGCACTCACCACGAGGTAGGCCAGGCTCGCAGCCGGCCGCCACCGCAGTGCCGTCGCCATCGTGATCAGGCCCGGAAACGTCGCGAGCCAGATGTCGCGATTCGCGGGGATGTGACCGTCGACCAACAGGATCCACGACACCAGTGCGGCCAGATACCCGACCGCGGCAGTCGTCGCGCAGCGCCCGATCCACTTCGGATCGCGCGCGCGCGACGCGGGCCACAACGCGACCATCGGCACCACCACGACCGCAGCGGCGGGCGCTGTCCACCACGACGGGATGATCGGCGACAGGTTGACCGCGCCCGGTGCGAGCAGGACCGCGAACAGGAGGGCGCCGGCCCCGATGAAGGCGGCGAAAGTACGGACGATCCGGTCCTCGGCCGACACGATTCGGCCGGCAGGCTTGATCGTGGTGGTCACCGGGCCCGGCCCGATTGTCGTGTGGTCACAGTTCGTGGAGCTCGATCAGCCCGTCCTGAACCGCGCGCGCAACCAGTGCCGCCTTCGTCGGAGCCGAGCGGCCGACGTCGCGGTACTTCGCGCGGATCCGTGCGAGATGGGTGTTGACCGTCCCGATCGAGAGGAAGAGGCCCGCCGCGACCTCGTTCTTGGAATCGCAGCGAAGCCAGTGCAGAAGCACCTCGATCTCGCGCGGGGACAGATGCGGACGCCGCAGTCCCCGAGACATGGGGTGGGGTTCCCTGGACGCCGGATGCACCATCGGACGGCGGAGATGGTCGATCGAGGCGAAGGTCATGGCAGCTCCCGAGGCGCGCGGGTGGAGAAGGTGTCCGACCGGTCCGCCGGATTCCTGGACGAGCGTATGCGGCGCGGCCGACACCGACGAGACAGGATTTCCGTGCCCGTAGAACTGGGGGCATCTCACGCGCGCGAGGCCGCCCGATCACCCTCGGTCCGGTCCCCTTCTTGTTGAACTGCCGCCCGGTGGTCCTGGTCCGGGCGATCGGAGTGTGTGACCGCGTGGCCGTCCGGCCCGAACTCCGTGCGGTGGTCGCCTCGCGGTGAACTACACAGAACTGTCGCCATCACGGCGCGGCCGGGCGGTAGCACGCGGACCGTCACCTTGCCGCCCTCGCTGCCGTTCAGGGCGTCGGCGACACTGTCCAGGAATCGCCTCCGGACCGTCGGCTGCACCGCGTCCATACCGCCGTCGTCGAGCAGCACCACCTCGATGCCCCGTGCCCGCGTTGCCCGTGCCGCGGCGACGACCGCCGGATCGACCAGGATCGGGGCACGCACGCCGTCGCGCAGGTGCGCTTCCAGCAGCCGGCAGGCCAACCTGTCCTGCTCGTCGAGCGGTTCGCCCGCCGCGATGCGTTCGAGGATCGGCCGCGCCAACTCGTCGAGCCGTCGTAGCTGACGGTCGCGCTCCTCGAGGATCGCCGAGTCCGCGGCCTCGGCCGCGGCGCGGCGGGTGGTCTGCTCGCGCAGCGCGAAGATGTTCCGGGCGGCGGGGCGGATGGTGAACGCGAACAACGTCGACATCAGCAGCGGTGCGACGTTGATGATGGACATCGCGAGCCCGTACGCCGGCCCCTGTCCGGTGAGCGTCGCCCAGACGACGCAGGTGGCGATCGTCGCGAGCATCCCCAGCCACGCGAAATCTGTCCGGCCGCGGACGCCCATGAAGGCGTAGATCGCGGTGATCGCTCCCAGCGGCCAGATCTGTAGCGGACTCGAAATGGGGACCGGAAGCACGCCGAGAACGAGCCCGCACGCGATCGGTCCCGTTGCGGCCAGGGCGATCGAGTAGCGCAGCGGCACCGGATCGCCCGGCACCCGGATCAACGCGACTGCACCGAGCACACACACGACGAGCGCAACGCAGATCGGCCAGAACGCGGAGACCCCGTCGCGGGAGGCGACGGCCAACAGCGCACACGCCGCGGCGTAGAACGCGACCATCGCCTTGGCAGCGGGACTGGTCATTCCGATCAGCGCGCGCACGTCACGGGCACCGCGAAGCCGTTCGGGGCTCACGCTCGGCTCCATCCGAGGCGGACGCGGGTGCCGTCGTCCGGACGAGAGTCGATCTGGACGCTGCCCCCGGGCTGCTGGATCATCCGGCCGGTGATGCTCACGGCGAGGCCCAGCCGATGCGGTGGAACCGCTTTCGGGTCGAATCCGCGCCCGGTGTCCGTGACCTCGACGTCGAGGCCGTCGGCGGCGAGGGTCACCGTCACCGACCGATCCGCATCCGGACCCGCGTGCCGGATGCTGTTGCGGAGGGCTTCGGCGAGGGCGGCACCGATGGCCCGGGTGGCGTCGGCGGGCATGGTCAGCGCCTCCGCCCCGGGGGCACGGCGGATGTCAAGCGCGAGGCCCTCGTCGACATCGCCCGCCGCGATCCTCAGATGGGTGACGATCTCCGTCGCGTCGAAGCGCTCGTCGGACGCGGGACCGGCCCGCAGTGCGTCGAACTGTCGCAGTGTCTTCGCGGCCTGGGTGCTGAGGGAGGGCGTGGCACCGTGGCGCGAGGCGAGCAGGAGTGTCGACATCACGCCGTCGTGGATCATCGCGTCGATCCGCTCCCGTTCCACCGTGCGCGCATACCTGGAGGCCGCCGCTGCCGCCGTGGCGTGGGTGGCGTCGAGGGTGGAGTCCACGATCCGGCCGGTGCGCAGCGCCATCACTGCGGCACCGACGACCAGTGAGCAGAACATGACGGCGAAGGCGATGTCGGGAACCAACGCGCTGGTGACTTCCGGATCGCGGGCCACCGAGTTGAAGTACTGGACGGCTGCGCAGGCGACGATCATGTGCCCGAACGCGATCACCGGTCGCCATGCGGCAGCGGCGGCGAGGCTCGCGACGCCCGGGAACGCGGACAGCCACACCCCCTGCCCGTCGGTCAGGGCGGGGCCGTGCCAGGCCCACAGCCCGGTCGCGACGGCGACCAGATAGGTGATCGCGGCGAGGCCACCGGTCGCCCGGACGACGGTGCCGTCAGATACCAGCGTGGACAAACCGAACAGGAACCCGGTGCCGAACACGGCTGTCACCGCGACCGGCGTCCACCACGATTCGAACCGCTCGGCCTGCCCGATGATCGAGGGAAGCAGCAGGCAGAGATAGAAGAGGTAGCCGGAGCAGGTGAACGCCGCGAACAGTCGCAGGATGCGGTCTCCGGCATCGCGGCACCGGCCCACCGCCGTGGTCACTTCGGCTGATCGCGGGTGGGGATCGGGAGCCAGCCGTCCTCTACGGCCCGCTTGTACAGGTCGGTCTTGGTCCGGGCGGGTCGGCCTGCCTCCGCGTACTTGGCGCGGATCCGGCCCAGATAGTCGTTCACGGTGTGCGGGGCGAGCCCGGTGAGGCTGGCGACTCGGGCCGCCTTCTCCCCGGATGCGTACAGCGCCAGGACGTCACGCTGGCGCGGGCTGAGACCGACGTCCTGCAGTCCGGGATCGCCGTCGATCGCGGCTGCCCACTCCGTCGTCACGACCTGCTCGCCGTTCGCGGCGGCGGTGATGGCGGCGATCACGGTGGCAGTCGGTTCGGACTTGCGGAGCACCCCGAGCACGCCGGCCTTCGCGGCGAGGCGAACGAGATACGGGTCCTCGGCGCTGGTGAACACGAGCGCCTCGACGCCGACGGCACGCAGCTGTTCGACGTTGGTCTTCGGTGACGACCCGTCGGCGAGCCGCAGATCGAGGATCACGAGGTCGAGTTCGCTGCCCGTGGCGAGCAGTTCGGGGACGGTCGGCGCCGACGCGACGATGGTCAGTTCCGACTGGTCGGCGAGCATCGCCTTGAGCCCCATGACGACGGACTCGTGGTCCTCCACGATGCCGATGCGGCGGGGATGTGAACAATTCGGGGCAGCCGGTGCTTCGGCGGCCCCCGCGAACGATTCGGCCACGGTGTTCCTCGCTGTGCGTGTCGCGCACCCACCGGGCGCCGTTCATGCGAAAAGGGTCGTTGAAAACCGTAGCAGCCACTTCGGACAGCCGGGCCCGATGCGAAAGGTGTGACAGATGGTGTGACTTCGTCCTGCTCTTCGAGATTCGGGCGTGAGCGCGTGGCCCTGTGTGCGCTCCTGCGAGCACCCACTACCGGATGTGCGCACAGGGACGGCGCCGGATCAGCCGCCGAGCGATCCCGCGGAGCCGATGCCGCCGGGTTCGGCGGCGACGCTCGTGACCGTCACGGTGTGCATCGCGGACACCGACGGGGCGTGCGCGGCGCTGCCCAGGCACTCGGCGACGATGACGTGCTCGCCGTCGACGTTGAAGGAACGGTTGATCTTCGCGACACCGTTCACCAGGGCGACGGGGCGCCGAGGACGGCGCCGTTGTCGCGGAACTGGACGACGCCGGTCGCGGCGGTCGGGACCACCGCCGCGGTCAGCATGATGTTGGTGTCCTTGTTGACCGCGGTGCCGCCCGAGATGGCGAGAGCCTGCGTCTTTTCATACGGAGTGAGGATTGCCGGGCATTAGCGAATCGTTTGCCCTGCAGCGTGAACGATACGCAGTTCTTGCATTCTCGCCGGCGCGACGGGGGCTGATCCGGCCGTCGCGGTCGCCGGCCGGGTGCGTCCCTGGGGTGAGTTGTCGTCGCCGCTGGCAATGCGAACCTGCAGTTCTGCGATGGATCCCGCGCGTGAGGACGTTGGATGAAGTTACAACCTGGACGATTGCCCAAATTCATCTGGACGAATGACCTGATTCCGCGTCGGCGCGATTCGCTGGCGTGATAGACACTTCGCATCGCGAGCACGGCACCAACCAACAACGCTTTCTCGGGCGCCGAACGAACGACCCATCGCGATCCGGAGAACGAGCACGGACACGCACGAATCCGCACCCATGAATACGTGGGCGCACGTAATTGATTCGCACATCGATTCACCAGACCCCAGCGGGGTCCGACGAAAGCTGAGCGCAGATGAACAAGCAGACGAAGGGCGCCATCGCCGCAGGCGCGGCCGCCCTCCTCCTCGCGGGCGGTGCCGGAACCATGGCGGCCTGGAATGCATCGGAGAACGTCGCCGGCGGCGCGATCAACTCGGGCAAGCTGACGCTGACGCAGGAGGGCTCCACCGGGTGGACCGTCAACGGCCAGGCCGTCGCGGACATCGCGTCGTACCTCGCGGTGCCCGGCGACGAGATCGTCTACAACGCGGCTTTCAAGATCGGTGCTGCCGGCGACAACCTCGAGGCCGTCCTCGACGTCGACGAGGGCTCCATCTCGGGTGACCTCGCTGCGGCCCTCGACCCCGCGGTCGCCGTCACGCTGAACGGCGCCCCGCTCGCCGGCGGCGTCGTCACCGACGCCAACGACGGACAGGTCGTCCAGGCGCAGGTCACGTTCAACTTCGACGCCACCGGAACGGACTTCCAGAACGTGGACGCGGACCTGTCCGAGTTCACCGTCACCCTGACCCAGCAGTAGGACTTCGACACCTCTCGCCTTCCCTCGAGGCGAGCCGTGAACGCACCGGCCGGCCGGTCCGACCCCGATCCGGATCGTCCGGCCGGTGCCCTCACGAACACCGCGTCACCCCAACGACTTCCGCCCGGCGCGCCGCGCCCGCTGGACCCACGCACGAAAGGCTCACCGCATGTCGCGTCCTGAGGTTTCCAGTACTCCGTCAGGGTTCGGTGCCCGCGCGCGGTCGCTGCTGTCGGGCGGACGGCCGCGGGCCATCGCCTCGCTTGGCATCGTCCTCGGTCTCGGCGCGATCGGCACCCTCGCGGCGTGGAGTGACTCCGCAACCGCCACCTCGGGTGTCTTCTCGACCGGGTCGATCGACCTGCAGCTCAATGGAAACCAGGGCAACCCGAGCGCGTACGCGTTCGCCTCGCTCACGAAGACCGGGATGATGCCGGGCGCGTCCGTCGCGGCGACGCTGCCGGTGCAGAACACGGGCACCACCTCGTTCAACTACACGATGGCGGCCGCGGCGACGTCGTCCACACTCGCGCCGTACCTCAAGGTGATCGTCTCCACCGGCACGTCCAACGGCACCGTCTGCAGCGGCGGCACCGTGATCGCCAACAACGTCGCACTGGTGTCCGGCGGTACGGCCAACCTGATCCCCACCGCGCGCTCCCTCGCCAACGGCGGCAGTGAAACCCTGTGCTTCCAGGTGACCCTCGACGCGGCAGCGCCGACCACGGTGCAGAGCCAGACTGTGAACACCTCCTTCAACTTCAACGCGACGACGGCCTGAGCGCGCCATGCCAATTCACGAGAACGCCCCCACGTCGGGCCGCTCACGCGGTCGTGAGATCGCCCTCAATGTCGGCGCCGTCGCCGGCCTGATCTGCGTGCTCGCCGCCGCCGCGTCCTTCCTGTTCGGCATCAAGCCGCTCGTCTTCCGTTCGGGTTCGATGTCCCCGGACATCCCGACCGGCGCCCTCGCGCTGTCGAAGGCGATGCCTGCGGCCGACCTCGCCGTGGGTGACGTGGTCAGTGTCGAGAACGAGCAGGGCACCCGCATCACCCACCGGATCCAGGATGTCGTCGCCGCGGACGGCGCCGGAGCGGTGCTGATCCTCAAGGGCGACGCCAACAAGGACGCCGACATCACCCCGTACACGGTGACCGAGGCCGACCGCGTGTTCGCCAGCGTGCCAGGGCTCGGCTACGCCGTGTCGTGGTTGTCCTCACCCACCGCGATCTTCCTCGGTGGCGCATTCGTCGGCGGGCTCATGGTGCTGGCATTCGGCCCGGCGTCGAAGCGCACCGACGATGACGACACGGACTCGAATCAGGGCGGAACCCCTGACCGTCCCGAGGCTGTCGAGCAGCCGGTTGCATACGCCCACAGCGGCTTCGACGGCCCGACCGAGCAGCTTCGGACCGCCGACTTCACGATCCGGCGCTTCCTGCCTGCACGCACCTTGATGGTGCTCGGCGCGGTTGGCGTAACCGCGCTCGGTGCGACAGCCGTCGGCACCAGCGCAGCGTTCACGGACACGGCGGTTGCGGGCAGCTCGTTCACGGCGAACGCGAACTTCTACCCGACGCCGGTGGTCACGAGCACGAGTTGCAGCAACGTCGGCTCCGCCGGATTCCGGGACGCGAAGATCTCGTGGACCAGCCTCGGTAACACGCCACTCGGCGTGCCCTATCAGTACGTGGTCAAGGTGCGCCGCGACAACAATCCGAACGAGGTCAAGACGACCTACGACGTCGGAACGGCGACCTCCAAGCAGGTCAACTTCGACGACACAGCCAAGGGCTGGATTCTTGAGGTGCACACCAAGAACGGGCCGAACGTGTCGACCGGGTGGCGAGGTCAGGGTGTATGGACATCGACGATCTGGGACACCTACTGCTCCGGTGGCGAGTCGAACGTCCCCAACCCGAGCGGCGAGAACCCGCAGTCCCTCGGCGTGACCGCCGAGACGAGCATGGCGGCGATGCGGATGCCCTCGCCCGAGGCTGTCGCCGCGACCACCGTGCCTGCACCGTCGACCACGGTCGAGCCGACGACCGAGATGACCAGCGCGGCACCGGTAACGACCGCACCGTCCACGACCGCGCCAACGTCGACACCCGTCGAATCCACTTCGACAGCAGCGGTCATCACCACGACCACCGCCGAGCCCACCACCACGCCGCCCGTCACCACGACCGATGACGCACCTGCGGTCTCGGCGCCGTCCGGTGACCTGGCGATCTCCAACGTCTCCACGTCGGGCCGGTACACCGCGACGGTGAACGGCACGACCGCGACGATCACCGACAAGTCTGGTTCCCAGGTGTACAGCGGAACCGTCGGCAGGAAGGCGATCGCGCAGTGGGCGTCCGGTGCGGACCAGCTGTGGATCATCGACGGCGACACGCTGACTCTTGTCGATGCGGCCTCCGGCTCCGCGACGACCGTGGATCCGTCGTCGGGCGACGTCCCCGCCGAGATCGCCGTACTCGTCACCAACTAGGGGGTTGCGCGGATGCTGTCGTATTCCTCTGCCCCGCACGGGGTCCGACGAAAGCTGACCAACAGATGAACTCGAAGATCAAGGGCGCGATCGCGGCGGGTGCCGCGACGGTCCTGCTCGCCGGCGGTGCGGGCACCATGGCCGCGTTCAACGGTGGTGGCAGCGGAGTCGGCGGCAGTGTCGGCGCGGGCAGTCTCGCGTTGGCCGCGTCCGGCGCCCCGGCATGGACCGACCAGCACGGCGCGATCGACGTCGCCAGCTATCGTGCCGTTCCCGGTGACGTCGTCACCTACACCGCCAGGTTCGTCGTCACGGCCAGGGGCACCAATCTGGTGGCGAACCTCGGTGCCGACAGCGGTGCCATCACCGGGGATCCGGCCCTCAAGGCCGCCATGGCGACCACGGTCACCGCGACCACCAATGGGGTGTCCCTGCCGTCGAACACCGGTGGCGCCGTGGTGACCCCGGCGCACAACGGCAAGACGGTCGACGTCAAGGTCGTGTTCACGTTCGATCCGGCCACGGCCGGTGCGGTGGCACAGACCGCGCAACTGGACCTGTCCAACTTCACGATCTCCCTGAAGCAGGTGTAGTCACCATGTCGAACAAGACTCGCTGGTTGCTCGTCGGTGGCGCCGCCGTCGTCGGGGTCGGTTTGCTTTCCGCACAGCAGACCGGAGCCCTGTGGACGCAGTCCCAGTCCGTCGACGCAGGCACCATCCGCTCGGGCATTCTCGACCTGTCGGTCGGTGGCGAGGGGCTGAGCTCCTATCCGTTCACCGCGCTCGCCGGCGCGAACCTGCTCCCCGGCGGCTACGCGCAGGCCCCGGTGACGGTCTACAACTCCGGCAACGTTCCGATGACGTACCGGCTGCTGAACGGAACGCAGTCGAACCCTGCTGTGCCGCTGGATCTCACGGCCTCGACCGTCGCGTCCGAGTCGAGTTGCCCGGCGAGCGGCAATCCGACCGGCGCCACCCAGCTCTACGCAGGCGCACTGATCGGCGCGAGCTTCGCCGAGCGGACGGTGCCGCCGGGTGCCACCGAAGTGCTGTGCCTGAGGGGTACCGTCGGGGCGGCAGCGCCACCGAGTCAGAGCACCACCGCGACGTTCACCTTCTCGGCGCGGTCCCAGCAGTGAAGTGAGATTCGATGAGTGACACGGTGCGAGGCGACACCCCCGATCTCGGCGTGTGGGGGTGGGTCAAGAGCATCGTCTCCTGGTTCGCGCTCCTGGCGGTGCTGTCGATCCTGGCCCTGACGATCGTCGTGCCTCGTCTGACGGGATCGACGCCCTACACCGTGCTCACCGGTTCGATGCGTCCCACCTATCCACCGGGGACGCTGATCGTGGTGAAGCCGCAGGATCCGGAGACCCTCGGCGTCGGGGACGCGATCACGTTCCAGAAGGAGTCCGGCGACCCCGAGGTGGTGACCCACCGGATCATCGAGTCGCGACAGAACTCGAAGGGCGTGCGCACCTTCGTCACCCAGGGTGACGCGAATCCCTCCCGTGACAAGAATCCCGTTGTGGTGGAGCAGATCCGGGGAAAGGTCTGGTACAGCGTCCCGTACCTCGGCTACGTCAACAACGTCGTGACCGGTCAGCAGCGCGCAGTCATGGTGTCCGTCGTTGTCGGTGGACTGTTCGTGTATGCCGGCGCGATGTTCGTCGGCGCGTACCGGGAGCGCTCTCGTCGGAAGGACGATCCCGCCGTGGGTACGGCGGAGGAGGACCGGTACCCGGCGGACGATGCGGACACGATCGTGATGCCCCGGATCGAAGGACACCACCGCCCGTACTGAGCGGAATCACGCCCCACCTGAAGGCAGCGAACTCCTGTGTGCACACCCGCTCTGCGGTGGGCACACAGGAGTTCGGCGTTGAGTACCTGTGTGCCGGACTGGCAAGGTCACCCCTCGCGCGTTCCTTCCGAATGACGCCTTCGGTCGCTCAGGCGGACCGGATGGGTTGTTCGGGAAGCTGTACGGGGGCGGGCTCGGCGGCGATCAGGACAGCGAAAGGCCCCCAGCCCGGGAAATGGGTTGGGGGCCTTCGAGCGTCAGGTACGCAGGCCGGCCGCTCAGGAGCCGGTCGAGCCTGCCGATCCGGTGCCACCGGGCTCGGGCGTCACGCTCGACACCGTCACCGTGTGCGGGGCGGAGGTCGACGCCGCGTGGGTCGCGCTTCCGAGGTAGTTCGCGACGATGAGGTGCTCACCGTCGACGCCGAAGGACCGGTTGACTGTCGCCGTGCCGTTCACCAGCGGGACCGGGGCGCCGAGGTTGACGCCGTTGTCGGTGAACTGGACAGAGCCGGTGGCGGCGTTCGGGACGACTGTCGCGGTCAGCTGGATGTTGGTGCCGTTGTTGACGGCACTTCCGCCGGAGATCGCGATGCTGGTGGCGACCTTCACCGGATCGGTCACCGTCACCTGGTGGGCGACCGACGTCGACGTCGCGAACCCGGAGTCGCCCGAGTAGACGGCCGTGATGTCGTGCACGCCCGCGGCGGTGAAGGTGTGGCTGTACGTCGCGACACCCGCGGTCACCGTGACGGGTCCGCCGAGGTCGGTGGCACCGTCCTTGAACTGCACGGTGCCGGTCGCGCCCGCAGGCGTGACGGTGGCGGTCAGGTCGACCGGAGTTCCGACGGTCGCGGACGTGACACCCGTGATCGCGGTGGTGGTCGCGGCCGCCGCCGGGTCCAGTTCGAAGTCGAGCGCGAAGTCGGGATCGACGGTGCCGTTCTGCGACTCGTTGCCGGCGTCGAGGGGCATGCCGACCACGAGGAGGACCTTGGCCGTCTCGCCCGGGTTCAGGTGGATGCTCTTGAGTTCGGTGCCGGGTGCGGCGACATCGTTGACCAGGGCGACTGTCGTGCCGGTCTCGTCGTTGATCTCGGCTCGAACGTAGGCCTGCATGTTCGCGGAGGTGGTCCAGTTGCCGAGGTACACCTGGAGGCGTCCACCCTGGGTGGTCGTGTTCTTTGCCCAGAAGGTGCTGGTGGATTCGGAGCCGGGGATCAGTTCGCCGGACAGCGCCGGGATCTGCTCCATGCCGCCCCAGGTGGAATTGTCGGCGGAGTACTGGATCACGGTGGGGTCCGCGTGCGCGGACGCAGGCATCAGCACGGCAGAGACTGCCAGGAACATCGCCACGACCGCGCCGCCAATGACAGTGGCAAGACGTGCGAGACCGCCCTGCGTGTTGATGGTGGAAGTCATCGCCGAAGCGTAGTGGGAACGAGTAGGTCAAGCGTCCAGAATGGCCGAGAATTCCGGAGGGTCCATTCGAATAGCTGACTGTTGACCGCGCGGACAGGTCGATCGATCCGTTTCTCGCCCGGCGAGTCCTCGTGACTCGCTGCGCGGTGGATCGAACTGTTCCGCATGCTGGGACGGTGGGCGTGATTTGTCTGATTGGTGGCGCGTGTGGCGCCGCGGTAGGGTACCCGAGGATTCAGGAGCGCCGAATGCGTCTGTCGCAGTCGGAGCGTGACACGAGGAGGTGAGGCTTGCAATGACGAGTCAACCTCCGAGTATCTGCCGAAGTCGTCGCTGAACCAGGCAGTTTCCTCCTCTCCCGCAGCGGCGATTTCGCGTCAACCACACCGCCCTTCTCGTCATGGGCCGTCCGTGTTACCGACCTCCGCGAAAGCCGTCATCACCATGCGTGACATGCGATCCCTCCGCCCTCTGCTGCCCCGCCGCGCCGCCGACCCGACGCGTGACTCGCTCGTGCCCGAGCACTCGATGGCTCCGCATCCGACGCCGCCGTCGCGGCCCGTGACGGTGCCCATCGAAGCGAGTGTCGTCAACAGCGCCGTCTACCGGGACGGCGTGCGGATCGAGACGCCGTCCAACCTCTCCGAGGCGCTGCGCAGCCTGCCCGATGCCTCGTCGATGGCGTGGATCGGGCTGTACCGGCCCTCCGAGGAGCAACTGCTCGCCGCGGCCGAGCAGTTCGAACTGCACGAACTCGCCGTCGAGGACGCGATCGTCGCGCATCAGCGCCCCAAGCTCGAACGCTACGGCGACACCCTGTTCGTTGTGCTCCGCGCTGCGCGGTACGTCGACGAGACCGAGCGCGTCGACTTCGGTGAGCTGCACGTCTTCTGTGGACCGACGTTCGTGCTGACGGTGCGGCACAGCGAGTCGCCTGATCTCTCCGCCGTCCGCACCCGCATGGAGAACGATCCAGAGCTGCTGCGACTGGGCCCGGAAGCGGTGCTCTACGCGATTCTCGACGCCGTTGTCGACGGATACGCACCCGTCGTCGCGGGACTGCAGAACGACATCGACGAGATCGAGACCGAGGTGTTCAGCGGCGACCCCAAGGTCTCGCGGCGCATCTACGAGCTCACCCGTGAGGTCATCGAGTTCCAGCGCGCGACCAAGCCGCTGCTCGGCATGCTGTCCGGGCTGTCGGCCGGATTCGAGAAGTACAAGACGGACGAGGAACTGCAGCGCTACCTCCGTGACGTCACCGACCATGCGACGACGGTCGTCGAGCGGGCGGACGGCTTCCGGCAGCTGCTCGGCAACATCCTCACCGTCAACGCGACGCTGGTCTCGCAGACGCAGAACGAGGAGATGTCGGCGCTGACCCAGGCGAGCTACGCGCAGAACGAGGAGATCAAGAAGGTGTCCGCGTGGGCGGCGATCCTGTTCGCGCCCACGCTCATCGGCACCGTGTACGGCATGAACTTCGACAACATGCCGGAACTGCACTGGGCGGGCGGCTATCCGTTCGCGCTCGGTCTGATGGCCCTGATCTGTGTGGGCCTGTACACGATCTTCAAACGTCGCGGCTGGTTGTGAGGCGCTGCTGCGCCTGTGCGTGATGTTCGCCCGCGCAGGGCGAAGACCACTCACAGGCGCCGGAGGCGCACTAGCCCTGCTGCTGACCCTTACCGGTGATCTTCTTCCACTGAGTGCTGACCAGGTACTTGACCAGCAGTCCGTAGTTCTTCAGCTTCTCCACGGGTGTCCCCCTCATGTTGGTGTTTTGCGCATTGTCGCCCGGAACTTGACCACACGTTCGGGCTGTTCGGCAAGAGGTCCGGGCCTACGCTGAAACGGTCTGGCATCACCGAGAGTGAGGAAGACCGATGAGCGATCACGTGTACTCCGTCACCGAGGTCGTCGGGTCGTCGGCGAAGGGCGTCGACGACGCCATCGCGCAGGCGGTCGCGCGAGCGAGCGAGACGGTCCGCAACCTGGAGTGGTTCGAGGTGGTCGGAACCCGAGGGCACATCGTGGACGGGAAGGTCGCCCACGTGCAGGTGACGGTGAAGTTGGGTTTCCGCCTCGACCCGGCGTGACCGCCTCGCCCCGTGACTCCGGACGACCGCGCGCCACCTCGCCAACGGTCTCGGGGTGGGTCAGGATGGGGGAGTGGACCTCCCCCTGAGCCCGCCCCTGCAACCGATGCTCGCGAAGGCCGCCGCCGGCGTTCCGGAGCAGCCGCCCGGCGAGGGCGCCGTGTGGTCGTACGAGCCCAAGTGGGACGGGTTCCGCGCCATCGTCTTTCGTGACGGTGACGAGGTGGTCCTCGGCTCACGCAGCGGCAAGGACCTCGGCCGCTACTTCCCGGAGATGCTCGACGCCGTTCGCGTGGAGCTCCCCGAGCGGTGCGTCCTCGACGGCGAACTCGTGGTTCCACGGGAAACCGGAGGTCGCACGCGTCTGGACTGGGAAGCGCTGTCCGAACGCATCCACCCGGCCGCGAGCCGGGTCGCGTTGCTCGCCGAGCAGACCCCCTCGCAGCTGATCGGCTTCGACCTGCTCGCTCTCGGCGACGACGACCTCACCGGCCGGCCCTTCGCGGACCGCCGCGCCGCACTCCTCGACGTCGTCGGCGGTTCCGGAACGGCCGGTGACGGCCGGTCGTGCCACGTCACCACCGCCACCACCGACGCGGACGTCGCCACCGGCTGGTTCCACACCTTCGAAGGCGCGGGACTCGACGGAGTGGTCGCCAAGAAGCTCGCCGGGAAGTACGTCCCGAACAAGCGAGAGATGATCAAGGTCAAGCACTCGCGCACCGCGGACTGTGTGGTCATCGGCTACCGGCCGCACAAGAGCCAGCCGGGAATCGGATCCATGCTGCTCGGTCTGTACGCCGACGGCGACGTGCGGATGATCGGTGGCGCGTCGGCCTTCACCGCGGCCAAGCGCATCGAGATGCAGGAGATCCTCGACCGGCACCGCGTCGGTGAGGACGTCGTCCACGACGGTGAGGCCACCCGATGGGCGGCCGGCCGGGACCGGCAGTGGGTACCGCTGAACCCGGAACTTGTGGTGGAGGTCGCCTACGACCAGATGGAAGGGGACCGGCTGCGGCACGCCGCCCGGTTCCTGCGCTGGCGTCCGGACCGCGAGCCCAGCAGTTGCACCTACGACCAGTTGGAGGTGCCGGTGCGTTACGACCTGGCCGACGTCCTCGCGGGAGGCAAGTGATGGCGGCGAAAGCGCCTGCGATCGAACTCGACGTCGACGGCATCGCCGTCCGCCTGTCGAGCCCGGACAAGGTGATGTTCCCGGAGCTCGGTGCCGACGGCGGAACGAAACGGCATCTGGCCGAGTACTACCGGACCATCGCCCTGTTCGGTGACGGCGGGATCATGACCGCGCTCCGGGACCGGCCGACCCACCTGCAACGGTTTCCCGACGGGATCGACGGAGAAGAGGTGTACCAGAAGCGGATTCCCGCGAAGCGGCCCGAGCACATCGGGACGTGCACCGTCACGAATCCGAACGGCCGCACCGCGGACGCGCTGCTGGTCCGGCATCCCGCCGACATCGTGTGGGCGGCGCAGATGGGCAACGTGACCTTCCACCCGTGGACGGTGCGGTCCGTCGACGTCGACCGTCCCGACGAACTGCGCATCGACCTCGACCCGCAGCCCGGCACCGGATTCGCGGAGGCGCGGGCCGTCGCGCTCGACCTGCTCGCACCGCTGCTCGACGAGCTCGGGCTGATCGGATATCCGAAGACGTCCGGCGGGCGGGGCGTGCACGTGTACGTGCGGATCGAACCGCTGTGGGATTTCATCGACGTCCGGCACGCCGCGATCGCCCTGGCGCGTGAACTCGAGCGCCGTGCGCCGGAGCGTGTCACCACCGCGTGGTGGAAGGAGGAGCGCGGCGCCCGGATCTTCGTCGACTACAACCAGACCGCCCGGGACAAGACGGTCGCGTCGGCGTACTCGGTGCGCCGGACCCCGCGAGCGACGGTGTCCACGCCGGTCACGTGGGCCGAGCTCGCCGACGTGGAACCAGACGACTTCACCATCGCGACGGTCCCCGACCTGCTGGCGCGTCGCGGTGACCCGGCCGCGGGAATCGACGCCGTCGCACACTCCCTCGACGGTCTGCTGGAGCGGGCGGAGCAGGACTTCGCGGACGGCCTGCGGGACCTGCCGTATCCGCCGCAGTTCCCGAAGATGCCCGGTGAGCCGAAACGGGTCCAGCCCAGCCGGGATCGTGACCGGAAGTAGGCGTTTTCGCGCCGCGATTCGGCGTGGCCGGAAGTAGGCTCGCAGATGAGCGGGTGCGGGTGCACCCCCAGGCGCGCGGAGGTTTCCATGACTGAAAATCCGACCGTCGGCACGAACGAGGCGATTCTGCGCATCGCCAAGGACGTGTGGTGGCTGCTGCTGATCCGCGGCATCATCGCCGTGATCTTCGGCATCGTCGCGCTCGTGTGGCCCGACGTGACCGTCAAGGCGCTGATCGTCGTCGTCGGCATCTTCTGGATCGTCGACGGCGTCATCTCCGCGGTCCGCGCGATCCAGGCCCGCAAGGTCGTGATGAGCTGGGTCTGGTGGCTGGCGGGTGCTCTGGTCTCGGTGGCCGCCGGTGTCGTCCTGTTCGTGTGGCCCGACCTCACCGCCCTCGCGTTCGCCTACCTGATGGGCTTCTGGGCGATCCTCGTCGGCATCCTCGAGATCATCGGCGCGTTCCAGGTGATGGCGAACGGTGGACAGTGGATCGGCGCGATGGTCGCCGGCGCGATCGCGCTGATCTTCGGCCTGATCCTGGTGATCTGGCCCGGTTCCGGCATCACGGGTCTGATGTGGCTGGTCGGTATCTTCGCCCTCGCGTTCGGCGTGCTGTTCATCGTCGGCGCCTTCCAGGTCCGGTCCGCTGCCCGGCGGGCAGGCGTCGCCTGACGGCTGACCTTCCGGGGTTCCGCGTTCTGCACCGCCGGGAACGTGGGATCCGGGTCACCTTATTCGCCAAACGCCGTCCCACCGTGTGTTAATGGGTCCGCTCCGGCAACGCGGAGCCGTGAACTGCTGCACGGGGATGGGATTCAATGCGCACACGCTCGCTCGGTCGGAACGCCGCCGCAGGTCGCCGGGGACGGCGGTTCGCTGCCACCATGGTCGGTGTCACGGCGATGACGGTCGCGGTCGCGGCGCCCGCCGCGGCGGTTCCCCTGTTCCCTGGTGGTCCGGAGTTGCCCGCATTCGAACTGCCGACCGAGATCCCGGGTCAGCCGGGTGTGACGCTGCCGCAGATCCCCGGTCTGCCTGCGCCCGCTCCGGCGGAGCCGACCATCGGGCCCGCGAACTTCAGCGCGCCACGGCTCAACCCCTCCGAAGGGGAGGTGGTCGGCGTCGCGCAGCCGATCATCGTCACGTTCGACGAGTCGATCGGCGATCGGGCGGTCGCCGAACGTGCCATCCGGATCACCACCACGCCGAAGGTCGACGGGCAGTTCTACTGGACGAGCAACAGTCAGGTCCGGTGGCGCCCGGCAGAGTTCTGGCCGGCGCACACCGAGGTCGTCGTCGAGGCCGGTGGTTCGCGGTCCGCGTTCTCGATCGGTGACGCGGTGGTGACGACCGCGGACGATGCGACCAAGCAGATCACCGTCACCCGCAACGGTGAGGTGGTGAAGACGATGCCGACCTCGCTCGGCAAGCCCGGGGACGAAACGCCGAACGGCACGTACATCGTCGGGGAGAAGCACCGCGACATGTACATGGACTCGTCCACGTACGGGGTGCCGGTCGATTCGCCGGACGGCTACCGCACCTACGTGGAGTACGCGACGCGCCTCTCCTACAGCGGCATCTTCGTGCACGCGGCACCGTGGTCGGTGCAGCAGCAGGGATACTCCAATGTCAGCCACGGGTGCCTCAACGTGAGCACCGAGGACGGGCGCTGGTTCTTCGAGAACGCACGCAAGGGCGATCCGGTCATCGTCGTCAACACCTCGGGTGGCACCCTCAGCGGCACCGACGGCCTCGGCGACTGGAACCGCTGAGTCCCGACCGTGGACCGGGCCGTCAGAACACCGGGCGGCCGAGTCTGCGACGAAGTCGCATGTCGAGCAGGTACACCTGCCATGGCAACGGCCACAACGGGCGCGTCAGGCGATGCAGGATCCGCATCCGCCGGAGGTAGGCGTCGAAGGCGCGTTGGTCGCGATCCGTCCACGAGTAGTGCATGAGTGTGCGGAACTCCGGCGGCAGCGCCCCGCGGGTGATGAGTTCGAAGCGTCGGCCGAGCACCGAATGGATTGCGCGGCCGAGGGGTCCGAGGCGGACCTCGAGGAACTTCAGATTGCACAGGTCACGCAGGTAGTCGCGGACCTCGTCGGTCATGGAGATGGTGTCCAGGCCGATCTTCCACTGCTCGTCGTACTCGAGCCGGGTCGACGGCCACTGCTCGGGCCGGACGTTGAGGGTGGTGCCGAGGGTGTGCCCGGCACGCAGGACTCGCTCGAACTCGTCGTCGGTGAGCGGTCCGTGGAGGAACTCGTACTGGTCGACGAAGTACTTGAACAGGCACACCGCCACCCAGAGTTGGAGTTTCGGCGAGTTGGCGCTGTATGCGACCGAGGCTTCCGGCTCCGAGACGACGCGGGTGTGGATCGCGCGAACCGCATCGTGCACAAATGCGCGGTCGGCTTCGGTTCCGTACAGCGCGACGGCGAGGTACACCGACGTGGTACGTGCCCGTTTCACCGGGTGCAGGTCGGCGCGCCCGGTGTCGACGGTGCTGTCGACGACGCCCTGGCCGACCCCGGCCAGCGACAGTTGCATGACCACGTTCGCCGAGTTGATCGTGCTCCCCAACGGGGAGAGCAGGTCTCCCAACGTCTCGATCCTCCGCATCGTCCCCCCGTTCCGGCGCCGCGGCCCATTCTGACTACGCGCGTACTCAGATTAAGCCAGCGCTCCGCGTGGAGTGCAACGTCCTCGTGCGAACCGCTGGCACGAAACGGATCTCGCCCGGCAGGGCCCTACCGGGTGCCGGTGAGACGGGCGACGGTCTCGTCGATCGCCTCGAGCGCCTCGGTCCGGGAGTACTGCTCGTGATTGAACGCCTCCCACCCGGTGAGTAGACACCACCACAGCATCCGTCGGATCCAGCGGACATGGAGGTCGCTGGTGAAGGTGTTCTCGGCGAAACCACGCTCGAGCAGGTCGATGAGCGGCTGGTCGGCGCTGTCGAGGCGGATCCAGAACGCCGCGTTCGACAACACCTGGGGGTCGCCGTACACGAGTGCAAGCGTAGGACCGATTTCGAAGCACTCGTGGCTCATTCGCCGAAGGGCGGCGTCCGCCGGTCCCTCGGTGGGGCGAGCGCGGACGAGCGCGGCGTCGAGTTGGTCGAGGGCGTGATCGCCGAGTGCTGCGACGAGGTCGCCCCGCTCCGGGTAGTAGCGGTGCAGGGTGCTGCGTCCCACGTCGGCGGCGGTGGCGATCTCGCTCAGCGGGGCGGCGTGGTTCTTGCTCAATACGTCGACGGCGGCGTCGAGAATGGCTCGCCGGGTTCGGGCCTTGGTGCCCGATTCGGTCGTTCCCGAGGTCGTCATGAATTCACATTAGCAGTGGAAAGGTTCCAAAAGAAACATCTGTTGACTCAAATGGGACACTGATGTACCACTATGGGTATGTCTGACTCATCCGCGAAGCGATCCTGGCCGAACGCTCGGCTGCTGTGGACGTTCATCCGGCCGAACCGCTGGTCGCTCCTGGTCGGGATGATCCTCGGACTCCTGTTCGCCGCCGCGGGCCTCGCGATGCCGATGCTGATCAAGGTCATCCTCGACGCACTCGCGCGCGGCGAGAGCATCGTGACGCCTGCCGTGATCCTCGGAGCGGTACTCGCGGCGGCGGGCATCATCGGCTTCGTCTACCACAATCTGATGGGTGCGCTCGCCGCGCGCGTCGTGTTCGAGGCGAGGGAGTCGATGGTCCGGCGCTACTTCCGTGCCACCGTCGCGAGCATCGCGAAGCGGCCCTCCGGTGAACTGGTCACCCGCGTCACCTCGGACACCGTCCTGCTGCGAGAAGCCACCTCCACTGCACTCGCCCAGCTCGTCCTCGCGACGGTGTCGATCGTCGGCACGCTCGTCCTGATGGCCACGCTGGACCTGGTGCTGTTCCTCGTCACGCTGGGTGGACTGGTGATCGTCGGAACCGCGGCTGCGGTACTGATGCCCGCGATGGGCAGGTCGCAGCGGCTGTCCCAGGAATCGGTCGGCAAGTTGGGCGGCGGACTGGAGGGCGCGCTCCATGCGATTCGCACCGTCAAGTCGTCCCGTGCGGAGTCCCGCGAGGCCGAGCGGATCATGATCGACGCCCGCGAGTCCCGACGTCACAGTGTGCGAGCGGCTCGCCGAGGTGCGGTGGTGTGGGCAGTCGTCAGCGGTGGAATGCAACTCGCCATCGCAGGCAGCCTCGCGTTCGGTGCGTGGCGCGTCGGCGCGGGCGCGCTCGAGGTGTCCGGGCTGATCGCGTTCCTGCTGTACGCGTTCCAGCTCGCTCCGCCGGTCGCGCAGCTCGCCGCGGACCTCGCGACCATCCAGGCCGGCATCGCCGCAGCAGCACGCATCCGGGAAGTCCACGACATGGAGGTCGAGGAATCCGGCGACGGCGACACGGTGGTCGTCGCGCTGCCGGTCCGCGACGCCGAATCCGGGCCTCCGGTACTGGAATTCGTCGACGTCACGGCCCGGTACGCGCCGGGCTCCGAGCCGGCCCTGCAGGGCGTCAGCCTCGCGATTCCCGCACGCGGCCACACCGCCATCGTCGGACCTTCGGGTGCCGGCAAGACGACCATGTTCTCCCTGCTGTTGCGTTTCCTCCATCCCGACGACGGTGAGATCCTCCTCGACGGCACGCCGTACAGTCAGCTGCCGTTCGACCAGGTGCGCGCCAGGCTCGCGTACGTCGAGCAGGAGACTCCGGTGGTGCCGGGCACCATCCGCTCCAACGTGCAGTTCACCTACCCCGAAGCGACCGAGGACGAGATCTGGGCGGCGCTGCGCGCCGTCCACCTCGAGGACACGGTCCGGGCGATGGAGCACGGGCTCGACACCGACCTCACCTCGACGAACGTCTCCGGTGGTCAGCGGCAGCGCATCGCACTGGCCCGCGCGATCGTGCGGCAGCCCGAGGTGCTGTTGCTCGACGAGGCGACCGCGCAGATCGACGGCCGCACCGAGGCCGCGATCCAGGACGTCATCAACGAACTGGCGCAGACCGGTGCCGTCGTCACCATTGCGCACCGGCTCTCGACGGTCATCGACGCCGACACCATCCTCGTGATGGACAACGGACGCATCCGCGCCCGTGGCACGCACGCCGAGCTCATGGGTTCCGACGAGCTGTACCGGGACCTCGTCACCGCGCTGCGCATCTCGACCGGGGGCGTGGCACTGGCCGGGTGACCCGCCGTGGCCGAACAGGCGCGGAACGCGGCGGCGGCGGTATCCTCTGTCGATGGTGGGTCCGGCGTACGCACATCCAGTCCCCGTCGACGAGCGCCGCAAGGCCGGTAAGGCCATGCGCGCGACTGTTCCCCGGACGTCCCATGCCCAGTGGGAGCCGGCGGCCGACCGCCCGGACCCCGTCGTCGTACTCGAACAGCAGAACACGCTGCGCGTGCAGGAGCTGGTTCCGCTGCGCTACGAGCGGATGCTCGTCTCGCCGTTCACGTTCTTCCGCGGGTCCGCCGGGATCATGGCGTGGGATCTCGCGCACGGGCCCCGTACCGACCTGCTCGTCGAAGCCTGCGGTGATGCCCACCTCGCCAACTTCGGGTTGTTCGCCGCCCCCGACCGGCGACTCGTGTTCGACCTCAACGACTTCGACGAGGTGCACCGGGGACCGTTCGAATGGGACGTCAAGCGGCTCGCGGCCTCGCTCGTCATCGCCGCTCTCGACAACGGTCACACCGTCGCCGACGCCCGATCCGCTGTCCAATCCGCCGTCCAGTCGTACAGCGAGTTGATGCGCCGCGCGGCGACCATGACGGCCCTCGACATCTGGTACGCGCGGATCGAGGTCGAAGCGGCGCTGGAGTCCGTGCGCGGGGAGTACAAGAAGTCCAGACTCAGCGTCGCGAATGCGGCGCTCGCCAAGGCCGAGCGGCGCACCCAGCTCGGCGCACTCAAACGGTTCGCGCAGCAGACCGAAGTCGGGTGGCGGATCAAGGAGGAGCCGCCGCTGATCGTGCGGCTGCCCTACGAGCGGCACGTCGAGGCCACCCGCCTGCTGACGGACGCCTACTCGGACTATCTCGAGACGCTTGCTCCGGATCGGCGGCAACTGGTGCAGCGGTACCGGTTCCAGGACATCGCCCGCAAGGTCGTCGGCGTCGGATCCGTCGGGACGATGTGCCTGATGGCGCTGTTCGTCGGCGACAACGCGAACGATCCCCTGTTCCTTCAGATCAAGGAGGCGCAGCGATCGGTGCTCGCGCCCTACGTGGAGGGCCACCACTACCCGGACCAGGGGCAGCGCGTCGTCGACGGACAACGGATGATCCAGAGCGCGTCCGACCCGTTCCTCGGTTGGTTCACCGGAACCGGTCCGCTCGGCCGAAACTTCTACGTTCGCCAGCTCCGGGACAAGAAGGGCGGCTTCGACATCGCCACGATGCGGCCCGACGGGATGCGGCTGTACGCGAGGATGTGCGCGGTCGCTCTCGTCAAGGCTCACGCCCGCACCGGCGACCCGGTCGCCATCGCCGGCTACCTCGGATCCGGTACGGCGTTCGAGGAGGCGATCGTCGAGTACGCCCTCGGGTACGAGAAGCAGAACCGAGCCGACTACGAACGTGTGAAGGCGTCCAGAGCCTAGACCAGGCGGGTGGTGCACTGCCGGAAACAGGTGCGGCAGTGCACCACCGAGGTCACCAGATCTTGACGCGCTTCTCCGGCTCCAGGAACAGGGCGTCGCCCGGCTGCACGTCGAACGCCTCGTGGAAGCTGTCGAGGTTGCGGACGACACCGTTGCACCGGAACTCCGGCGGCGAGTGCGGATCGACGGCGAGGCGGCGCAGGGCCTCTTCGTTCCGGGCCTTGGTCCGCCACACCTGCGCCCAGCCGAAGAACACACGCTGGAGCCCCGTCAGGCCGTCCAGCTCCGGAGCGTCCTGACCTTCGAGGGCGATTCGGTACGCCTCCAACGCGATCGACAGGCCACCGAGATCGCCGATGTTCTCGCCGATGGTGAACTCTCCGTTCACGGTGTGCCCGGGCAGAGCCTTCGGCTCGAACTCGTTGTACTGCTCGATCAGTGCCTTGGTGCGCTTGCCGAACTCGGTGCGGTCGTCGTCCGTCCACCAGTCGATCATGTTGCCGTCGCCGTCGTACTTGGCGCCCTGGTCGTCGAAGCCGTGCCCGATCTCGTGGCCGATGACGGCGCCGATGCCACCGTAGTTGGCGGCGTCGTCTGCGTCGGCGTCGAAGAACGGCGGCTGGAGAATCGCTGCGGGGAAGACGATTTCGTTCATGCCCGGGTTGTAGTACGCGTTGACGGTCTGCGGTGTCATGAACCACTCGTCGCGGTCGACGGGACCACCGAGCTTGGCGAGGTCGCGGTCGTGCTCGTGCGCGTAGCCGCGGCGGAAGTTGCCGAGGAGGTCGTCCGAGGCGATGGCCAGCCCGGAGTAGTCGCGCCAGCGGTCCGGGTAGCCGATCTTCGGGGTGAACTTCTCCAGCTTCGCCAGGGCGGCCTTGCGGGTGTCCGGCCCCATCCACTCGAGGTCGGTGATGTTGCGGCGGTACGCCTCCTGGAGGTTCGCCACCAATTCCTGCATGCGGGCCTTCGCGGCGGGCGGGAAGTGTCGCTCGACGTACAGCTGCCCGACGGCCTCGCCGAGCAGGTCCTGAACCAGGGTCACGGCGCGCTTCCAGCGCTCCCGGTTCTCCTCGGTACCCGACAGCGTCTTGCCGTAGAAGGCGAAGTTCTCCGCGACGAGTGCCTCGGTCAGGTAGGGGGCGCGGGCGTGTATCACCTTCCACGCCAGCCACTCCTGCCATTCGGCGAGCGGGCGACCGGTCCACAGTGTGGTCAGGTTCGTGAGGAAGCTCGGCTGCCGGACCACCAGTTCCGCGAACGACTCGGGCGTGCCGCCCAGGCCGGAGATCCACTCGGTCCAGCCGAATCCGGCGTTCTCGGCGGCCAGGTCGGTCAGCGTGACGAGGTTGTAGCTCAGCTCGGCGTCACGTCGTTTGACGACGTCCCAGTGGCCGGAGGCGATCGCCGTCTCGAGTTCCAGGATGCGCCGCGCGGCCCCGGCCGGGTCGGGGCGTCCCGCGAGGGTCAGCATCGCCTCGACGTGCGCCACGAACGCCTCCCGGATGGGGGCGTAGGAGTCCTCGCGGTAGTACGACTCGTCGGGGAGACTGATTCCGGACTGCGTCAGGTGCACGAGGTAGCGGGCGGAGTTCTTGGCGTCGGTGTCGACGTAGTTGCCGATCAGCCCTCCGACGCCGGTGCGCTGCAGGTTGCCGAGCAACGAGGCCAGCTCGGAGGTGCTCGTGACGGCGTCGACGGCGGCGAGTTCGTCGGCGACGGGGTTCAGGCCCGCTGCCTCGACCGCGTCGGCATCCATGAACGACAGGTACAGGTCGCCGATCTGTTGCGCGGCGCTGCCGTCCTCGCTGCCGGTGTCGGCGGCCTCGGTGATGATCGCGCGCACGTCGATCTCGGCCTGGTCGTAGAGGGTGCGGAAGGCGCCGTCCACGGCCCGGTCGGCGGGAATCACGTAGTTGTCGAGCCACTGGCCGTTGACGTGGACGAACAGGTCGTCCTGGGCGCGGACGCCCGTGTCGAGATGGGTGAGGTCGATTCCGGAACGCGTCATCCCTCCATTGTGGCGGCACACCGCCTGTGCGCGCTTCTGGTAGCTCTGACTACCAAAAACGCGCACAGGTGCGGAGTGCCTACACGCCGATGTTGATGGCGCCGCGGTAGCCGTCGGAGGTCTTCTCGACGGTCACCATGCCGGACTCGTCGAAGATGCTGTCCGTCGCGTTGGTGACGTTGCTCTCCCAGCCGGCGTGCTCGTCGTACGGGCTGGTCGCGTAGATCTCCCCGACGAGGTCCTCCTCGAAGAACAGCTGCGTCGTCAGCACCGTCTCCTTGTCGACGTGCACCTTCAGGTGGATGTGCGTCGTGCGGCCCGTGTACCAGCCCGGGAAGATCGTCGTGAACGTGGCGACGCCGTTCGCGTCGGTGGTCTGCGCGCCGCGCAGGTAGGTGCCGTCGTCGGTCGGTGTGGACTCGGTGTCGCCGACGCTGTACGAGCCGTTCGACGTCTCGCCGGTGCCTTCACCGGGTGCTCCGCCCCCACCCTGCGGCGGTTCCATTCCCTCCGGGGGCTCCATGCCCTCCGGCGGCTGGCCCATACCGGACGGCGGCATTCCCGACGGCGGCTCACCCATCCCCGACGGCGGCTGCATTCCGCCGGAGCCGGACGGCGGACCACCGTTCGCGCCCACCGAGCCGGATTCGAAGCCGGAGTACACGCCGCCGGCGTCGCAGTGCCAGATCTCGACGACCGCGTTCGCGATGCCGCCCCCGCCCTCCGGTGTGCACGTCGCGGAGTCCTGCACCCGCAGGACCAGCTCGAAGGTGGTGCCGGGACGGTCCTCGCGGATGTCGTTGCGGATGGAGTCGACGTCGAACCAGTACGGGCCCTGCGTCTCCTCCTGGCTCGTCACGCACTGCGGCGCCCGGGCCAGGAGGGCCAGCGCGTCGTTCCCGGCCGTTGCCGTTCCCGTCGACGCGGCGGACGCAGTGGTCGTCGCGGTGTCCGACCCGCCGCCCGCGCAGGCAGCGATGAGTCCGCTCAGACCGACGGTGCCGCCGAGCGCCAATGCCCTCCGGCGACTGACTCGCGCACGACTCTGCTCGACATCCTTGTTCACGTTCACTCCGATCGCTCTCGTTGTTCGAGTCGATCCTGTCGTTCGCCGCTGTGACCTCCCTCGACCCTTGCAGTGAGGTTGCTGTGAGCGAACGGGGTCAGCGCGGGGCCGGTTCGGGAGTGAGGGTGATCGAGAACCGGTCCTCGACGTTCTGCCTGAACTCGTCCTCGCACTGCTGGACGGCGGCGCTGTCGTTGCCGGCATCCTGCACGCAGTCGACGAAGTCACGGCCCCCGATCATCGAGAACAAGCCGATCCCGAGCACCACGAACCCGATCGTCCCGAGAAGCGCGAGGACGCCGAGAACGATTCCTGCGACGGACATTCCACCGTTCGTGGCCTGGTGTTTCTTGAACTGGGAGCGGCCGACGACTCCGAGGATGATCGCGAGGACGCCGAACACGAAGCCGCCGATGATCGTCCACAGGGTGAGGACACCGAGAATGCCGAGGATCAGCGCCGCGATACCCGCGCCGTTGCTCGGCGACCGTGGCGGCTGCGACTGATACCCGGCTGGTGGGTTGCCGGGAGGTGGGTAACCACCCTGATAGGGCTGGCCGTACTGCTGCGCCCCCGGGTACTGGGGTTGGCCCGGGTACTGCGGCTGACCGGGATACTGCGGCGAACCCGGATATTGCGGCTGACCGGATCCGGGCGGCCCGGACTGCGGTGGCTGACCTTCGGGTGTCTCGTCGGGATTCGGTGGCTGATTCGTCATTGCGCTCCTCCGGCCTGGCGCCGGGCGACGCCCACCTTCGCAGCGTAGACCCGGGGACGTCAGAACAACTGGACGCTGGACTGCGCGCGTGCGAGCAGGATTCCCGAGGTGTCGACGAGTTCGGTGTCGAGCAGGGCGAGTCGCCTGCCCGCCCGCACGACCTCGGACCGCACCCGGACCGGGCCGCCGTCGAGGGCGGGCGAGCGGGCGAAGTCGATGCGCAGGTCGAGCGACCGGTAGTCCTGCCCGGCTGCGGTGAGGGTCTGTGCGGCAAGGCCCGCGACCACGTCGGACACGGAGATGAGGTTGCCGCCCTGCACGGTGCCGAGGTAGTTCGCCATCCACGGCTGCGGCAGGAACTCGCAGACCACCCGGCCGCGTTCGACCTCAACCGCCTCGACACCGAACAGGCCCGCGAGCGGTCCGCGGGCCACGGTGCCTGCTCCGATCGCGGACACGATCTCCAGCCCGGTCAGCCCGGCGAACTCTGCCGTGTCCGTACCGGCCTCGGCCTCGGGTACCGGAAGCGCGTCACCGCCGAATACCGCGTCTGCGTGCGTGGCGCCGCGCGTGACGACAACGGATCGCGCTGTCAGCACCGCGTGGGGCTGCCCGTCGGCGCCGGTCAGCTCACCCGCGGAGAGTCCGATCCCGCTGTCGAGATCGAGGTGGACGACGTGTCCGCGGGCGACCAACGGGCCACTGACCGGCAGGGGTGCGGCGAGAGTCGCGGTGATCTGCGACAGTACCGTCTGGGTACCACGCGGGACGGATCGTCCGGCGGCTCCTCCCGGGACACCGTCGACGAGGACGCCGACCGATCCGAGGATGGTCCGGCCGCGGTGATCGTGGAACCGGGAGCCGACCGCCTGCGTGAACTCGATGCGTCCGGGCTCGATCGGGCCGGGGTGGGCGCCCATCATCGCCATCAGCCGGTCGATCCGTGGTGCATCGGTGGAGGTCATGACCAATTGCTTATCACCGACGCCGGGGCGGCGGATCACCGGGTGAGGCGTTGCACAGCGTCGGTGCGGGCTGACGGCGCACGAGGTGCGCTCACCTGAGCGGCGCAGGTGGCCCGACAGTTCGTCGCCCCGAGGACGGTGCCGAGCGGACGAACTGTCGGTTGTCGGCCCTGGCACGTACGAGCAGTGTGTCCGCCATGACCCAGAACCTGACGCCGTTCGCCGGCGACGACATCGACGCGGATCCACACCGCGACTACGGTGACCGCGTCCTCGCGGTCGAACCCGGCGGCAACGAACCGGTGCCTGCCGATCAGCGGCACGGTAGCCCGCGGGGTCTGTTCTGGACCTGGACCGCACCGAACCTCGAGTTCGCGACCATCTTCGTCGGGGTGCTGTCGGTGTTGTACTTCGGGCTGAGCTTCTGGCAGGCGTTGGCGGCGATGGCTCTGGGCAACCTGCTCGGCGCGGCAGCGCACTTCGTCCTGTCTGCTCGCGGTCCGCTGCACGGCGCGCCGCAGATGGTGCTGGGGCGATTGGGGTTCGGGTACCGCGGGAACATGCTTCCGTCGGCGTTCATGACGGTGATGTGCGGGATCGGCTGGTTCGCGACGAACAGCATCAGCGGCGCGTTCGCGCTCAGCACGCTGTTCGGCGTCGAACCGGTGCTGGCACTGCTCCTCGTGGTCGCGATCCAGACGGTGCTCGCGTTCTTCGGCCACAACTTCGTCCAGCGATTCGAGCGGCTCGTGGCGCCGGTGCTGGCGGTGGTGTTCGTGGTCGCGGCCGTCTTCGTCTTCGGTGACGCCGATCTCGGTGCCCCCGCCACCGCCGGGGGCGGGGGCGTCGGCGGCTTCCTGCTCACCGTGGGAGCAGCATTCGGTTACACCGCCGGGTGGGCACCGTACGCCGCCGACTACACCCGATACCTGCCGGTGACGGTCTCGCGGGTACGGACCGGCCTGTACGCCGCGGGCGGGCTGTTCATCTCGACCACGGCACTGATGTCCGTCGGAGCGGCATCCGTGACCATCGGCGATCCGGCTTCGGACAACCCTGCCGATGCGTTCACCGCCACCCTCCCGTCGCTGGTGGCGAACCTGACGCTGCTCGCGATCGCAGTCGGCGCCATCGCGGCCAACACCATCAACCTGTACTCCGGCGCAATGGCATTCGTGACCATGGGTTTCCGGTTCTCCGTCGGATTGCAGCGGGCACTCGTCACCGTCGGCTGCGGCATCGTCGGATTCCTGGTCGCGTGGTGGGCACTGGCCGATGCCGCGGAATCGTACGAGGCCTTTCTGCTCGTCGTCGCCTACTGGATCGGCCCGTGGCTGGGAGTGATGTTCGCCGACCAGTGGCTGCGGCGGGGCCGGCCCGTCGCGAACCTGCTGTACGACCCGAAGTACAGCAACTGGGGCGGATTCGCCTCTTTCGTCGTCGCGCTCGTGGTGTCGGTGCTCCTGTTCGGCAACCAGACCCTGTTCGTCGGACTCGTGGCGCGGGCGGTCCCGGCGTTCGGCGACATCGCCTTCTTCATCGGGTTCGTCGTCGCCGGTGTGCTCTACCTGGCGCTGTGTGCTCGAAAGATCCGGTCCGAGTCACCCGACCGCGTCGGCAAGTTCGAGCCGATGGGCGATCGCGGCGAGTAGCAGGGTGGGGTACGTCTCGGCGTCCCAGTCGAATCCGAGCAGCGACCGGATTCGATCCAGCCGTTGATACAGGCTTTGCCGTCCCAGGTGCAGCGCCGCCGCGCAGCGGGTGGCGCTGCACCCGTTGCGGAGGTGTACCTCCAGGGTGCGGACGAGCTCGCTGCCGTGGTCGCGGTCCCACGCTGCGACCGGGGCGAGTGCCGAGTCGACCAGGACCCGCCGGGCCGTCGGATCGAGCCCGGCGACCGTGAGGTCCCCGGCGAGTGCCCGCGCCGAGGTGACCGAGCCCTCCGGTCCGACGGTTCCGCTGCGGCGCAACGCCACCGCGACGTCGAGAGTTCGCCTGACCCGGTCGAGCGCATTGCCGAGGAGGCGGCTGTCGAAGCGCACCGGATCGCCGACGACGACGGTCGCGGCGGAGTTCTCGCCGGTGCGCGTGGTGTGCAGCGCGTCGACGATCGACGCCACCGGGTCGTCGCCGGCGGCGGGTACCGCGATCAGTCCGTAGGTGGTGGCGTGCACCTCGGCGTGCAGCGTGGTCGAGCCGAGGGTGCGGGCCGCTGCCCCGATCATGCGTGATGCCAACCTCGTGGTGGGGGCGTCGACGGCGATCGGGACGATGCGGACCCGCCCGGCCGGCCGGAAACCGGCAGCGGCGCAGCGGGACACCAGGTCTGCGTGCCGGTCGACCCGCCCGTCGAGCAGGTCGGACACCAGCGACGCGGCGGTGCGATGGGGGAGGCCGCCGAGTGATCCGGCCGAGGTGAGGGTGACCGCTACGGGGCCGGCGGCGACGTCCAGCGCCGCCACGAGCTCGCGAGTGGGGAGTGTGGATCCGGGACCGGCGATCAGTGTTGCGACGATGGTTCCGCGGGCGTGAACGGGTACCGAGGCGGTCGATGCGTCGACCGCGGCCCACGCCGAGTGGTCGTCGTCGACGCCGTGCGCGGCCACCAGCGCGCCGCTGTGACCGACCAGGATCACCGGGCACCGCAGGGCATCGGCGACGCGCGCGAGCACGGCCGGGGTGCTGCTGCCCGCGACGAGGGCGGTGTGCAGTTCGCGGTCGAGGTCGGCGCGCATCCGGAGCCCGGCCACTTCGCCGGAGATTATTGCGGTGTTCGCGGTCCGGCACAGGTCGATGAACGGCACCACCGACTGCAGGGCAATCAGCGGTAGACGCGCGGCTGAGGCGGCCTGGGTCAGTTCCGCGGGCATCGTCTCGAACGTGCGACCGAGTTCGACGGCGAGCGCCGCGACGCCGCGGTCGGCGAGGTCACGGATGTAGTGGCGCCGGGTTCCCGCGTCCACGCCTGCGAGTCCGAGCCCGGTGGTCAGGAGCAGTTCGCCACCGGAGAGCAGGGGTCCGATCTCGAAGATCTCACTCGAATGCACCCACCGCACGTCCTGGTCGAGTGACTCGTGGGCGGTCAGCACCAGTGGCTCCGCGGGTGCCAGATGATGACGGAGTACGTCACGCAGAGTGATACCCACGAGCGGCTCTCCGATGTACGAACTGCCCGCCGTCGTGCGGGATCAGGTGGACAGTATGTCGGTTGTCGGTCGGCCGCAACGCGGGCAGGGTGACCGGCATGACCATCACCGGCGGGCTCTCGCCCGCAACACTTCTCGACACCGCCTACGGGGAGGCTCGGACCGGACTCGAAGAGGGCGGTATCCCGATCGGGGCCGCGTTGTTCGCGGCAGACGGCACCCTGCTCGGTCGCGGTCACAACAGGCGGGTGCAGGACGACGACCCGTCGGTGCACGGGGAAACCGACGCATTCCGCCGAGCGGGTCGTCAGCGCGACTACCGGAACACGATCATGGCGACCACCCTTGCGCCGTGCTGGTACTGCAGCGGCTTGATCCGACAGTTCGGGATCGGTGCCGTGGTGATCGGGGAGAACCGCACGTTCTCGGGAGGTGAGGAGTGGCTCCGCGAGCTCGGCGTCGAGGTCGTCGTCGTCGACGACGACCGCTGCGTGACGATGATGGCCGACTTCATCGCCGCCCGCCCGGAGTTGTGGAACGAGGACATCGGGGTCGCCGACCTCGGAACGAGCACAGGGGAGAACGTGCGATGACCAGTCCCATCCTGACCGTGGACATCTCGACGTGGCGCTCGGGCGGGGCGGCCGCGGAGGCGCTGTGCCGTGCCGTCGACGACAGCCTCCAGAAGGCCGGCTTCCTGCTCGTCACCGGGCACGGTGTCGATCCGGACCTGAGCGGTGCGCTGCGCGCCGCCGCCCGGGAGTTCTTCGCGCTGCCCACCGAGGTGAAGGCCCGCTACGCCGTCGCGGTCGGTGGCCGAGGCTGGATCGGCCCGGGGATGGAGGCCAACGGGTACTCCGAAGGCACCGAGACTCCACCGGACCTGAAGGAGACCTACAACAGTGGCGCCCAGACACCGGTCGGTGATCCCGAGGTGGATGCGCTGTGGTTCCCGCCGGACGTGTGGCCCGCCGAGGTCCCACGTCTGCAGGCACTGTTCCTCGAGTACACCCGACAGATGAAGGCCCTGTCCGACGACCTGTTGGCGCTCATGGCCACCTCTCTCGGTCTGTCGGGAGCGGCGAATCCGTTCCACGGACTGGCGGACCGGGCGACCTGGACGTCGAACATCAACCACTACCCGCCGCTGACCGAGGTGGGGAACCCGGAGGAGGGGCAGTTCCGGATCGGTCCGCACACCGACTTCGGCACAGTCACCATCCTCGACCGGGAGCCCGGGGCCGGCGGGCTGCAGGTCCACAGCGCCGAGGGAGGCTGGGCCGACGCGCCGTACGATCCGGCGGCGTTGACGGTGAACATCGGCGACATCCTCGAGTACTGGTCCGGTGGACGCTGGCCCGCCGGCCGGCATCGTGTGCTGCCGCCGCAGCCCGAAGCTGCCGACGAGGATCTGGTGTCGCTGATCTTCTTCTACGAGTTGAACCACGACGCGGTCGTGCACCCGCTCGACCCGCCTGTCGGCGCTGTCGCAGGCCGACCCCCGGTGGTGGCGGGCGACTTCGTCAAGGAACGCCTGGACGCGATCACCGTGGGGTCCTGACGCGACACCCGCCTCGGCAGCTCAGCCGCCGAGGCGGCCGTGCATCTCCCAGACGAGGATCTCGGCAGGTCCGCTCGCCGCGGTGACCTTCTGGCCTCCGGTCGCGGTGAATCGGACGGCGTCGCCCTCCGCGAGGCGTCCCGCGCCCTCGAGGTCCACGTCACCTTCCGCCACGAAAAGATGCAGGTAGGGCGCCTCCGGGAGGGTGACGGACTCGCCCAACCGGAGCCGAGCGACGTACAGGGCCGCCCCCGCGTTGTTGATGCCGATCGCCGCGCCGCCGCGATGTTTCCGCATCCCGGACGCCACCGGGACGAGACCGCCGCGCATCAGCTCGTCCTCGACCTCGAGTTGCTCGTAGCCGGGGGACACGCCTGCTTCGTCGGGCAGCACCCACATCTGGATGAAGCGGACCGGCTCGGAGTGTTCGGGGCTCTGCGAGCCGGCGAGCCGCCACGAGTCGTTCTTCTCGGAGTGCAGGATGCCGGTGCCCGCGCTCATCCGCTGGGCGAGACCCGGGTAGATGACGCCCGCATGTCCCATCGAGTCCTGGTGGACGAGGGATCCGCGCAGCACCCAGGTGACGATCTCCATGTCCCGATGCGGATGCGTGTCGAAGCCCTGACCGGGGGAGACGATGTCGTCGTTGTGGACGAGGAGCATGCCGTGATGGGTGTTGTCGGGGTCGTAGTGCTGGCCGAAGGAGAAGGAGTGCTTCGAGTCGAGCCAGGCGATCTGTGTGGAGAGCCGATCCTCGGCGCGCCTGATGTCGACGCGCGGCGTCGTCGCTGCCGTCATGGGTACCTCCTTCGGGAAACTCGCCCTCCAACATAACCAGGCCGTTCTGCAATGCCTTCTGTCGTGATCGCTCCGATGCCTGAACGTTGCGGTAACCAGGTGTTCACGCAGCTGTGTTAGCAAATGCCGGTGCAACCTCAGCAGAGCGATCCACCGGTCGGGTCCACGCTGGCCGTGATCCGCGCCCACGTCACGTCCCTCGCGCCGAGTGAACGGCGGGTAGCGGAGGTGTGCCTGGGCAGGCCCGGGGAGGTCGCGTGGTGGTCGGCGGCGGATCTCGCGGAGCAGGCGTCGACGTCGTCGGCGACCGTCGTCCGGGCCTGCCAGAACCTCGGGTTCACCGGGTTCCAGCACCTGCGGATGCTGCTGCTGCGTGACCTGGGTGCGGCGAACAGCGGTGAGTCCGGCGCGGCGAACCCGACCGAGACGCCGATGGGTCTGATGAGGACCGTGTTCGACGAGGTGGCGCGCGACCTCGGGACCGGGCTGTCCCCGCTCGACGAGGACGCGCTCGACGCCGCGGTGACGGCGCTCGCCCGGGCCGACCGGGTCCTGATCGTCGGCAACGGCGGAGCGTCCGCACCGTGCGCGTCGGCGCTCGCGTTCCGTTTCGTTCTCAACGGCCGCCCGGCAGAGGCGCCCGTCGACGTGGTCGTGCAGCAGCTGAGCGCCAGTCACCTGACGGAGTCCGACGTGTGCCTGGTGATCAGTGACAGCGGGATGAACTCGTACACGCTCGCGCCGGCGGACGCCGCACGGAACGCCGGTGCCACGGTCATCGGTGTCACGGGGCATGCCCGATCCGATCTGGTGGCCCGCGCCGACATCGCACTGGTCGTGGGCGGCGCGGGGCCGTGGAGCGCGCACGGCGTGTCCTCGACGGTGGTCGTGCTGTCGTTCCTGATCGGACTGCAGGTGGCGGTGTGCAACGTGCGTGACGGGTCGGCGGCCGCGGCGGAGCGCAGCCTGAAACAGGTTGTGGGGCTGCTCAACCCGGGAGGGTGATCGACGACGCAACCGTTGCCGTAAGCATCACGAACGGTTGTGTTCCGCTTCGACGGCAGTTCACCTTCGGCTGGCTGACTACCGATGTAACAGGAATTCCAAACGGAACGCGTTTGGGTAACGCTATTTCATCGGGAGTTGAGCATGGGCAGCATTCGCATCGAGGGGCTCAGTCGCACCTTCAAGAACGTCACCGCCGTCGACGACATCTCGATGGACATCCGTGACGGCGACTTCCTGGTCCTCCTCGGGCCCAGCGGATGCGGCAAGACCACCCTGCTGCGCATGATCGCCGGCCTCCTCGAACCCACCGGCGGCCGGATCCTCCTCGACGGCGACGACATCACCTCCGCCCCCGCCAAGCGCCGCGACGTCGCGATGGTGTTCCAGAACTACGCCCTGTACCCGCACCTGTCCGTCGCGAAGAACCTGAGCTTCCCGCTGCGAATCCGCAAGGTGCCCAAGGCGGAATCCGCTGCCCGCGTGGACGAGGTGGCGAACCAGCTCGACATCGCGCACCTGCTCGACCGCAAGCCCAAGGAACTCTCGGGCGGCCAGCGTCAGCGAGTCGCCGTCGGGCGTGCCATCGTCCGCAGCCCCAAGGCGTTCCTGATGGACGAGCCGCTGAGCAACCTCGACGCGAAGCTGCGGACCGCCACCCGGCGTGAGCTCACCGAACTGCACCGCAGGCTCGGCGCCACCTTCGTGTACGTCACCCACGACCAGGTCGAGGCGATGACGATGGCCACCCGGATCGCGCTGCTCGACAACGGTCGCATCGAACAGATCGGGACCCCTGAGCAGGTCTACGACGCGCCCGCGTCCGTGTTCGTCGCGGGGTTCCTCGGCAGTCCGCCGATGAACCTGATGCCCGCGACCGTCGGGTCGAGCGGCGGCGTCGTCGTCGCCTCGGGCCGCGGCCTGGAGGCCGATCTGTGGCCCGGCCGGTGCGACGAGCGGGCGGTGACGCTCGGTGTCCGCCCCGAACACCTCGGCACCACAGTGCCTTCCGACGGTTTCGGTGTCCGGATGGAGGCGCGGGTCGAGTCCGTCGAGAACCTCGGCAGCGAGCAGATCGCCTACTGCCGAGTCGGCGACCGGACGATCTGTGTCCGCGCACCCCGTCCCATCCAGCTGACCGAGGGGCGGGACGTCACCCTCGCGGCGGCGCCCGAACACGTACACCTCTTCGACGCCGAGACCGGGCGCCGACTCGAATGGCTCGACGTTCCCGAGCGCAGCGAGCTCGACCCCGGCCACGCCGTGCTGACCTCGGCCTGACAGAGCACCACGACATCCCCTGACAGACACATCCAAGGAGTGTTTCCAGCAATGCGCAGAACCACTGTGTCCGCGGCCGTCGCACTGACGGCGGCCGCGCTCACCCTCACCGGTTGTGCCACCGGCACGGTCGACGCCGCAGCGGGAGGCGGAAGCGTTGTCCCGGAGCTCGATCCGAACCAGAAGGTGGAGATCGTCTTCGAGTCGTACAACCTCCAGCAGGCCGGTGTGTGGACCGACACGATCACCGGACTCATCGAGGACTTCGAGGCCGAACACCCGAACATCACCGTCAAGGCGCAGCCGCCGCAAGGTGCCGCCGGTGCCTCCGGTGTCGCCACCGCCGCAAGCGTGCAGACCCAGATGCTCGCCGGCAGTCCCCCCGATGTGGGTCAGATGACCTTCGACACCGTCGATTTCGCCGTGAACCAGCTCAAGGCGCAGAACCTCGACGCACTGGTCGGCGCCGAGGCGGTCGAGGAGAACTTCGGTGGTGACCATCCCTTCCATCCGCGCGCGAAGGTGCTCGGCGACTGGAACGGCGCCACCTACGGCGTTCCGTACGTCTTCTCGACCCCGGTCCTGTTCTTCAACGCCTCCGCACTCGACAAGGCAGGCGTGCCCGCCGACGTCGACCTGTCCACGTGGCCGAATGTCGTGGACGTCGCGAAGAAGGTGACCGCCGCGACAGGCAAACCGGCATTGTCGATCTCGTGCTCGGTGAAGGGCGGCAACTGGTGCATGCAGGCCCTGTTCCGCTCCTCGGGCGGCGCGGTGCTGTCGGACGACCGCAGCACCATCGAGTTCGGTGAGCCCGAGTCGGTCGACGCCGTCACCGCGCTCCGCGAGATGTTCGACGCCGGCGTACTCGCGAATCAGGCGGCCACCTCGCAGGGTGAGTCCTTCATGAAGGGCGAGACCGCGCTGACGCTGACCACCTCCGCCTACCAGGGCGCGTTCATCAACGCCGCGAAGACCGGCGGCTGGAACCTGCAGACGGCTGCGATGCCCGCCTTCGAGGGCCACGAGGCCGTGCCGACGAACTCGGGATCGGGACTGTTCGTCTTCTCCCAGGACCCTGCCAAGCAGCGCGCCTCGTGGGAACTGATCAAGTTCATGACTTCCGACCACGCCTACACCGAGATCTCCAGCAAGATCGGGTACCTGCCGCTGCGCACCTCCCTGACCGAGGACCCGAACACCCTGCAGCCGTGGGCGCAGGCCAACCCCCTGATCGAGCCGAACCTGGCCCAGCTCGACCGGCTGGAGCCCTGGGTGTCGTACCCCGGCAACAGCTACGTGCAGGTCGACGACATCCTCGCCACGGCAATCGAGGAGTCGGTCTTCTACGGCAAGGATCCCGCCGCGACGCTCGGCGCCGCCCAGCAGCGGGCGCAGGACCTCATCTCCTGATCACGAACGGAAGGCACCACATCATGACCAGCACGCTTCCGCCGGCGTCGGCGACCCGCCGCCTGCCGCTCGCGGGCACCTACAACCTGCGCGACGTCGGCGGTTACGCCGCGGGTGATCGAACCACCCGCTGGGGCAGACTGTTTCGCTCCGACGCCCTGCACGCAGTCGACCAGCCCGGTCGAGACGCCCTCGCCGAGCTGGGACTCGGACTCGTCGTCGACCTTCGCGAGGACGACGAGCGCACCACCGCGCCGAACGCCCTCACCGGTCTGGGCCACCGCGAGGTGCAGAACCCCGTGTACGACGGGCCCGTCGAGTACACGATCTCCGGCCGTCCCGGCGCCGCCTTCGACCTGGCGTCGCTGTATCGGAACATGATCGCCGACAACGGCGAGACCCTGACCGGCGCCGTCCGACTGATCGCCGCCGCCGACACGCCCGCGCTGGTGCACTGCACCGCAGGCAAGGACCGCACCGGTCTGGTCGTCGCCCTCACGCTGTCCGCAGTCGGGGTCGGGGCGCGCGACGTCGTCGCCGACTACGCGCTGTCCGAGACGATGCTGCACGGCGAATGGGCGGAGGCCATGGTCGCCTCGTTCCGGGCCCGGGTCGACCTGCCGGACGGATTCGACATCGAGGGCATCGTCTCGGCCAGCCCCGCGGAACTGATGCGCACCGTCCTCGCGGACCTCGACGCCGAGCACGGCGGCGCCGCGAACTACCTACGCGGCCACGGCATGAGCGACGCCGAACTCACCACCTTGCGCACGTCCCTGCTGTCCTGAGCACACAGTCAACGAGATCGAGGAGAAGACATGTCCGAGTACGGAAATCCCGACCACTACATCCTCCACGTGAGCGACACCCACTTCGTCGGTGACGGTGAACTGCTGCACGGGAAGGTGGACAGCGACGCCAAGCTGGGCCGGCTGTTCGAGCGGCTCGACAAGAGTGGGCAGCGGCCGGAGGCGATCGTGTTCACCGGCGACCTCGCCGACGCGGGGAACCCGCAGGCGTACGCGCGACTGCGGGATCTCGTCGAGCCCGCCGCGGCGAAGCTGGGCGCGACGGTGATCTGGGTGATGGGCAACCACGACAGCCGTCCGGAGTTCCGGGCCGGGCTGCTCGACGCCGAACCCACCCAGGAATCCGTCGACATCGTGCACGACATCGACGGGCTGCGGATCATCGCCCTCGACAGCACCGTGCCGGGTCACCACCACGGCGAGATCACCGACGAGCAGCTGGACTGGCTGACCGACGTCCTCGCGACGCCTGCACCGCACGGCACCCTGCTGGCGTTGCACCACCCGCCGGTGCCCAGCCCGTTGTCGATCCTCGAGTTCGTGGAGCTCCGTGAGCAGCGACGGCTGGAGGACGTGCTGCGGGGCACCGACGTTCGCGGCATCCTCGGTGGCCACCTGCACTACTCGACGACGTGCACCTTCGGCGGCATCCCGGTGTCGGTGGCCTCGGCGACCTGCTACACGCAGGACCTGTTCCCCGGTGGCGGCATGCGCGGCCAGGACAGCGGGCAGTCCTTCAATCTCGTTCACGTGTACGCAGACCGGGTGCTGCACACCGTCGTTCCCGTCGAAGAGGGGCCGACGCTGTACGAGATGAAGGCCGAGACGATGGCCGCCATCCAGAACATGTCGACCGAGGAGGCCCTGGCCTTCATGTCGCAGCCCGTCGCCCACTAGTCGGCGGGAACACGAGGAGAACACCATGTTCGTGGAAGTGTCCGCCGCGTCCGCGGTGTGGGTGACCGGGCCCGCTGAGGGGCCTGCCCGGCCCAGGCGGTGGCCCGCGTTGCGCCGCAGGCTCGTTCCGTTCGCGTACCTGGCACCGTCGGTGGCGTTGCTGGTGGTGTGGATCTACAAGCCGCTCGCCGAGACGATCGGGCTGTCGTTCTACCAGTGGAACATGATCCCCACCACGCCGAAGATTCCGGTGGGACTGGACAACTACGCGACGGTGCTGGCTCTGCCGGAACTGCATCAGGCGCTGTGGAACACGGTGCTCTACATCGGCGCGTTCATGGTGTTCTCCCTCGTGCTCCCCGTCGGGATCGCGCTGCTGAGTAACCAGGTGACCGGACGGTCGAAAACGATCTACCAGGCGTTGATCTTCGTGCCCTTCCTGGTCACGCCGGTGGCGAGCAGCGCGATCTGGCGATGGCTGTTCGCGCCCGACACCGGCACGATCCCGCGGGTCGCGGCGACCTTCGGCGCGGATCTCGGTGACGTGTTCCGGGACCCGAGCACCGCCCTGATCGGAGTGGTCGTGATCGTCGGCTGGCAGATGCTCGGATTCGGCGTCCTCGTCGTGTCCGCCGGGATGGCAGGCATCAACCCGGACTACGCATCCGCGGCGTCACTGGACGGCGCGTCCCGGGCCACCATCACCAGGCGCATCGTGCTGCCGTTGCTGTCGCCGACACTGGTGTTCCTGGCGTTGATGACGGTCCTGCTGAGCGCGCAGTGGACGTACCCCGTCATCGACGTGCTCACCCAGGGCGGGCCGAGCGGCTCGACCACCAACATCTACTACCTGCTCTACGAGTTCGGCTTCCGGAACTTCGACGCGGGACTCTCCGCCGCCGCGGGCACGCTGTTCTTCCTCGGGTTCGGCGTCATCGCATTCGTCTTCGTCCGCCTGTCCGACCGCCTGAGCTTCTACGACAACTAGGTGACACCGACATGTCCTTCGTAATGGTCGACGCGCCTGCGCGCACCGCCCCCGTCTCGACGCCGCCGCGGGAGGTCGGCGACGCACCCGTCGCATCGCGTACCACCGGCCGTGTCGCAACCGGCCACGTGGTGCTCGCGGTCCTGGCCCTGCTGAGCATCTTCCCCGTCTACTGGATGTTCGCGACCGCCTTCCGGCGGCCCGAGGACATGCTCTCGTCCAGTCCGATCCCGTGGCCGCTGAGCGTCGAGAACTTCCGATACGTCTGGGACACGATCCCGATGGCGTCGATGCTGCTGAACACGTTCGCGATGGCGGCGGCCATGGCGGTCAGCCAGCTGCTCGTCGCGATCCTGGCGGCGTACGCGTTCGCACGCTGGACCTTCGTCGGCAAGCAGGTCCTGTTCATGCTGTTCGTGGGGTCGTGGCTGGTGCCGTTCCAGGTCACCATGATTCCGAACTACCTGCTGATCTCGCAGATGGGACTGCTCGACACCGTTGCCGGTGTGGTGATCCCGAACCTGTGCTCTGCGTTCGGTGTGCTGCTGCTGCGTCAGCACATGGAGGCGTTCCCGACCGAGTTGCTGGACGCCTCGGCGATGGACGGCCAGAGCTCGTGGGCCACGCTGTGGAAGGTGGTGGTGCCCAACATGAAGCCGGCGCTCGCCGCGCTCGGCATCATGCTGTTCATCTCCGCCTGGAACGAGTACCTGTGGCCCGCACTGGTGCTGCGACAGTCGGACGCGCTGGTGCAGATCGGCATCCGCAGTTTCCTCGGCGCCGAGGGCGACAACTGGGGAGCCGTGATGGCGGCGTCGGGCCTCGCGTGCCTGCCGATCTTCCTGATCTACCTGTTCCTGCAGCGCTACGTGGTCGACGCGTTCGTCCGCTCCGGCCTGAAGTGACCCCTCACCGCAGGCCGGCGTGCATCTCCCAGATCAGCACCTCGGCTGCGGTGACCGCGGTGACCCGCTGCCCACCGGTCCTGGTGAGGCGCAGCGAGTCACCGTGGTCGAGTGGGCCCACGCCCTCGACGTCGACGGTCCCGCGGGCGACGAACAGGTGGCCGTAGGGCGCGTCGGGGACGGTGACGGAACGGCCGGGCTGCAGGCGCGCGGCGTGCAGTCCGGCGTACCGGTTGCGCAGGCCGATCGCCGCGTCACCGCGGTGACGCGGCAGCCCGGACGCGACCACGACCAGTCGGCCCGCGTCGAGTTCGTCGTCGATGGGCAGTTCCTGGTAGCTCGGCTCGATTCCGGCCTCGTCCGGTGGAATCCACATCTGGACGACGTGGACCGGTTCGGATCGGCGGGTGCCGTCGGGGAGCCGGCGGTCGTTGCGTTCGGCGTGCAGGATCCCGCGTCCCGCGCTCATCCGCTGCGCGAGACCGGGATACACGACACCCGAGTTCCCCTCCGAATCCTGGTGTACCAGTGTGCCGCTGAGCACCCAGGTCACGATCTCGGCGTCCCGGTGCTGGTGCATGTCGAAGCCCTCGCCGATGTCGACGACGTCCTCGTTGTTCACCTGCAGCAGACCGTGGGCGTTCGCGGCGAGGTCGAAATTGCCTGCGAAGGGGAAACTCTGGTGCGAGTCCAGCCAGCCGTACCTCTGGTGGGCCCGCTCGCCCGACCGCTGGACGACCGTGCCGGGCACGGTCACTCCGAACTCTCGGAGCCGAGGGTCTCGTGGGCGGCGGGGATCGAGCCGAGACGCCCGGCCTGGAAGTCCTCGAACGCCTGGATCACCTCGGCCTTGGTGTTCATCACGAACGGTCCGGCCATCGCGACGGGTTCGCGGATCGGCTTGCCGCCCAGGACGAACACCTCCAGCGACTCGGTGCGCGAGTCCTGGGTGTCGGCGGCCGAGATCGTGATGGTGTCACCGCGGCCGAAGACGGTGGTCTGGCCCATGTGCACCGGCCGGCGATCGGTGCCGACCGCGCCGTCTCCGGCGAGGACGTAGGCGAGGGCGTTGAACTCCGGGTTCCACGGCAGGGTCACGCTCGCGCCGGGTGCGATCGTCGCGTGCAGCAGGGTGATCGGGGTGTACGTGGAGCCCGGCCCGTGGTGGCCGTCGAGCTCACCGGCGATGACGCGGACCAGCGCGCCGCCGTCGGGCGAGGACAACAGTGCCACCTTGCTGCCGGTGATGTCCTGGTAGCGCGGGGCGGCCATCTTGTTGTTCTTCGGCAGGTTCACCCACAGCTGGACGCCGTGGAAGAGGCCGCCGCTCATGACGAGGTGCTCCGGCGGGGCCTCGATGTGCAGGATGCCGCCACCCGCGGTCATCCACTGGGTGTCGCCGCCGCTGATGACTCCACCGCCGCCGTTGGAGTCCTGGTGCTCCATGGTCCCGTCGATCATGTAGGTGACGGTCTCGAAGCCGCGGTGCGGGTGCCACGGGGTGCCCTTGGGCTCGCCGGGTGCGTAGTTCACCTCGCCCATCTGGTCCATGTGGATGAACGGGTCGAGGTGGCGCATCTCGATGCCGGCGAAGGCACGGCGGACGGGGAAGCCCTCGCCCTCGTACCCGGTCGGTGCGGTGGTGACCGCGAGGACCGGTCGCGGCGTGGCGTCGGGGGCGGTCTCGGTGAGGCGGGGCAGGGCGAGGACGTTGTCGACGGTCACGGCGGGCATGGCGTGCTCCTCGGGTTCGATGCGGTGTAGTTGAGAAATCAACTACTTCGTCGAGCATAACGCGAGGAGCCCCGGAGTATTCCCCCGGAGGTGTCAGCTCGCCGGCGACGTGGCTGCCGCCATCGCGGCGACGTGCTGCAGCACGTTCGGGTACCGCTGGGTGTGTGCGCCACCGTTGAGATCGAGCGACGCGCCGGTCATCCAGCTCGCCTGCTCGGACAACAGGAAGGCGACCGCGTTCGCCACGTCGTCGGGATTGCCCGCGCGGCCGAGCGGGATGTTCTCGACGAAGTCCTCGACCAGGCCCGGGACCAGTGACGCGCCCGCGGTCAGCGGTGTCGGCACGAATCCGGGCGAGACCGAGTTCACCCGGATCTTCCGGGGCCCGAGTTCGAGTGCGGCGACCTCGGTGAGCATGAGGACGCCTGCCTTCGCCGCGCAGTACGCGCCCATCGCGACGCCCGGCTGGCGCCCGTTCAGGGAGGCGATCAGCACGATCGACCCGCCCTCGCCCATCGCCTTCGCGGCCTCGCGCAGCACCAGGAACGACCCGGTCAGGCAGACGTCGACCGTCGCGCTCCAGTCGTCGAGGGAGATGTCGACGAGTGCGCCGGGGCGGGAGATGCCCGCACAGTTCACGACGGCGCCGACCGATCCGTGCTCCTCGCGGACATCCTCGAACAGCGCTCGGACGCTCGCCTCCTCGCGGACCTCGACCTGTCGTGCGGCGGCCGAGCCTCCGAGTTCGTCCGCGCGGGCCCGAGCCTGGTCGCCCGCGATGTCGGCGATGACGACGGCGTCGCCCTGTGCATGCAGGAGCTGAGCGGTGGCCCAGCCGAGACCGGAGGCTCCGCCCACGATCACGGACACTCGCGGGGTTCCCGTCGTGACATCGTGCAACGTCCACTCCTTCGGTGAGATCTGGATCACGTAGTGGGCAAGTATTCATACACGTGTCCAGCTGTCAATCGGCCGCGGCCGGCAGATCGGGACGCCGGCCGGACTCGGCACAAACTTGTACCGAGTTCAACAATCGCCGTATCC
The DNA here is from genome assembly GCF_042681175.1 of Rhodococcus gannanensis. NCBI lineage: Bacteria > Bacillati > Actinomycetota > Actinomycetes > Mycobacteriales > Nocardiaceae > Rhodococcus > Rhodococcus gannanensis. The sequence continues at coordinate 125,385 of NZ_JBHUFB010000019.1, read as the reverse complement.
TCGGTGGGTGACCCAGCCGTCCGGCCTCCGTGCCGCGAAGAAGCTCGACACCTGGCGCGCCCTGCGCGCCGCGGCGATCGAGCTGGTCGCCGAACGCGGATTCGACGACGTCAGCGTCGAGGAGATCGCCGCCGCCGCCCGCGTCTCCAAGAGCACCCTGTTCAACTACTTCCCGTCGAAGGAAGCACTGCTCCTCGACCCCGACCCCGAGGATCCGGACCGCTGGCGTGCCCTCGCCGATGCACGTCCCGACGACGAGCCGATCTGGGTATCGGTCCGCGAGATCGTCGTCGGCGCGGTCTGTGACGACGAGTCGAAACTGCTGACACGCAAGGCGATGATCGAGCAGTGCCAGGCGCCGCTCGAGCCCGCCCTCGCCGCGAGCGAGCCGTTCCGGCGATTCCTCGGTGAATGCGTCACGCGCCGGCTGCCGGGCGAGCCGATGCTCGCCGCGCTCGTCGTGAACTCCACGTTCGCCGTCGCGCACACCGCCTACCGCGCCTGGCGGCCCGCCGACGGTGCCGCCCGGTTCGAGGAACTGCTGCGCCGCGGATTCGACACCCTCGGAGCGGGACTGATGACAGTGGCAGGCACCCGGTGACCACCCTTCTCGAGCGGCTGCACGGCGTCGAACCCTACGTCGCCTATCTCGTGGTGAGCGGGTTCGTGTTCCTCGAGGACGCCCTGCTGATCGGGTTCGTCGTCCCCGGCGAGGCCGCGGCGATCGCCGGCGGAGTCATCGCCAGCCAGTCGAACGCGGCACTGTGGGTGATGATCGCGGTCGTGGTGTGCGCCGCCGTGCTGGGCGACACCGTCGGCTACGGGATCGGCAGAAGCATCGGGCCGCGCGTCCACCGCATCCCGATGGTGTCCGGGAAACGCCTCGACGACGCCGCGGCGTTCCTGCGCAGGCGAGGCGGCCCCGCGGTGTTCCTCGGCCGGTTCGTCGCGTTCGTCCGCACCGCCATGCCTGCCCTCGCCGGCATGACCGGCATGCCCTACCGGCGGTTCCTCGGCTTCAACGTGGGAGCCGCCACCCTGTTCGGGGCAGGCAGTGTCCTGCTCGGCTATACCGTCGGAAGCTCGTACGCGACAGTCGAATCCGTACTCGGCGGCGGGCTCTGGGTGGTGCTCGGTGTGCTCCTGGCCGGTGCGGTCGCATGGCGGGCGCGCCGCAGGATCCACGCCAGGCGCGAGCGGCGACCACACGACGAGAGCGCTGCGCGACTCCCCTGGGGGAGTGCTCCGCCGGAGCCCGAGCTCCCGGGCTGATTCCTCATAGATCTCTCACCGATCGCCACTCGACGGCCTCACGAATCGTCCGTACCTTCGGACGGCATGCCGTTCTCGTCCGTGCCCCATGCCCGTCGTGTGTGGGCCGCCGTCGCCGTTGTCGCCGTGGCCGTTGTCGCGGTCGCGGGAGTCCTTCTCGCGCTGCGCACCCCCGACACACCGAACGTCGTCGCGATCGTGAACGAGGACACCGGAGAGGTGGGGGAGCGGGTCGCCGTCACGCTCTCCGCCGACGAGGGTCACGAATGGCAGATCGTGGACACCGCACCCGCGGTCTCCTCCGATCACATTGCCGTGGTGACCATCCCGGCCGATTTCACCGACCGGGTCACGGCCCTGGGTGGTCCGGACCCACAGCAGGCCGAGGTGACGATCGAGCGCGGTCCCGCCGCCGACGACGCGCAGGTGGCGGCGCTCTCGGCGTCGGTCTCGGAGGTGACCTCCGCCGCAGGCATCCGTGATCTCCTCACCGGCGTCGCGTCGGCTCGGTCGCAGCTGCAGCAGGCCACACTGCCCGCGCAGATCCTGACCAGTGCCACCGCAGCCGCCGACAAGCAGGTGCAGCAGGTCCTCGGCGGCGTCGACGACGTGCTGCCTCTCCTGCAGACCGCGAACGACGGAGCGAACCAGCTCGTCGACGTCGCGGGCCAGGTGTCCGGCATGGTCGACGGCGCGCGCGGGCCCGTCTCGGAGGCGTCGACACGGCTGTCCGAGCTCGGCGTGACCATCGGGGACGTCACCGCCGGCGCCGAGGACCTTCGGCGCGGGCTCACGGCGGCCGCCGACACGATGCGCGCCGCGGGAGTCGACGCCGCCGAACTCGACCGCACGACCGCAGACCTGACGGCGCTCACCGCGCAGCTGTCCCAGCTCACCGCGCTGCTCGGGACCGACGTCGGCGACGGCACCGATCTCGGTGCCGCACTGGACAGCGGATTCCGGCAGGTCGAGGGCATGTCGGCGCAGCTGTCGAGTGCCGGTTCGCAACTGCAGGCCGGCATCGGGCCGATCGCCGCGCAGGCCCCGGACCTGGTGGCGAGTGCAAGCGACCAGATCGTGTCGGCGGTCGACCAGCTGAAGACGGTGTCGGCCTCGGTGAGCACCAAGCTCGGCGAGGGCATCGGAGCGATTCCTCTGAAGGGCGGGGTCGCCGCGGTGTCGTCCACGCTCGCGTCCCCGGTGTCGGTGACCCAGATCGGTGATTCGGAGTCCAGTTCGCCGCTCGACACACAGACCCTCATGATCGTCTTCGCCGCGACGACGGTCGGGCTCGCCGCGGCGGTCGGGTGGCTGCTCGTGCGCCGCCCCGTGCGTCATAGTGAGGCATGACAATTCTCCGGCCCCTGACGGTCGCTGCGGCGGCCGCAGGCCTCGTGTTCACCGCGGGTTGTGCTGACGGCGCGACGTCCGGCGGCTCCGACTCCGTGCCGCCGGGCATCAGCACGCAGGCGGTCGGGACGGTCACCGCGGCCCCCGACACCGCGACCGTGGTACTCGGCGTGCAGACCCAGGACGCCACCGCCGAGGCCGCTCTGTCCGCGAACTCGGAACGGGCCACCGCGCTGATCGACAGTCTGAAGGCGAAGGGTGTGGCGGCCGAGGACATTGCCACCAGCGGGCTGTCGGTGAACCCGACCTACGGAACCTCGTCCATGGACATCACCGGGTATCAGGTGACCAACATGGTGACCGCGACCGTGCACGACATCTCCGGTGCCGGCGAGCTGATCGACGCGGCCGCCGCCGCGACGGGCGACGCCGTTCGGGTGCAGTCGCTGACGTTCTCCATCGACGACGACAGCGACCTGCGGGCGCAGGCCCGCGCGAAGGCCGTCCAGCAGGCGCAGACGCAGGCCGGGCAGATCGCCGACGCCGCGGGCGTCTCGCTCGGCGACGTCCGGTCGATCACCGAGGTCGCGGCGAACACGCCCACCCCGCTCCCGGGACGGGTGATGTCCGACCAGGCCGCGTCGACGCCCGTCGAACCCGGCACCCAGGACCTCACCGTGACCGTGTCGGTGGTCTACGACATCGGCTGACGGCCGGGCTCGAGATCCCAGCGGCGCGGATCGCATTCGAGGGCGCCGCGATCCCACTGCGCGAGGTCCGCTGCCGCGGCGTAGGCGCTCTGCAGGAACTCGGTGACCGCGGCATCGGGATCCGGCGCGGTGCGGGCCCGTTCGTACGGGTACAGGTACTGCCGGAAGTCGGCGTTGTAATGGGCGCCGTCCGGCCCGACCGCGGCGTCCGCGAACCCCTCCGGCTCGGGATACGCGTACGCGTAGAACGCGCCCTCCTCCCCGCCGCCCGGCCAGAAACCGCAACTGCTCAGTTCACGTGAGTACCCCTCGACCATCACCCAGTCGCCGCAGTTCGGTGCGCCGCCCGGATGTGGCGGAGCGTTCCGGCCCGAGAACCGGGTGCACGCGAGATCGAACGAGCCCCAGAAGAAGTGGACCGGCGAGACCTTGCCGATGAAGTGCGCGCGGAAGTCGCGCACCACCCGGTCGGCCTGGACGAGCTGACGCCAGAACAGCGTCGCGGCGTCCGCGTCGTACGACGCGTGGATCACGTCGTCGGCGAAGGGGATCGCCGGGTCGACTTCGTTCGGCGTCGCGCTGATCGTGACCTCGACGCCGAGTCCGGTGAGAGCCTCGAGCACCTCACCGTGGAACCGGGCCACGGTCCTCGGCTCGAGCGCGACGGTCGCGACTCCGCCGTCGCTCGTCCGCAGCACCAGGGCGTGATCGACGAAGTCGAATTCCATGTCGAGCACTCGCGTGCCGACCGGAATCGCGCCGGTGGCCAGGCCGCGCGCCGAGACGTACAGGGTGACCTGCCACCAGTGATTGACCAGTGGCGACAGTGCCATACGGACCTTCCCCACGATCTGCATCCACATGTGCAGGGTGTCGCGGGTCGGCGTCCAGCCGTCCACGCGCAGCGACGGCCACGAACCGTCGGAGGAGTTCCGGTCGGTCATCGTGTCTCCCTCGATTGGGGGCTCCTCGAGTCTAGGCCAGGCCTATCGTGGGAGGCGTGGCGCACAAACAGGACTCCTTCACCGGGAACCACGGCACCCGGATCGACTACGACATCTGGACCCCGGACGGCGACCCGGTCGCCGTGCTGGTCCTCGCCCACGGGCTGGGCGAGCACGCCCGCCGCTACGACCACGTCGTCGCGCGCCTGCTCGACCTCGGCATCGTCGTGTACGCGCCCGACCACCGCGGGCACGGCCGGTCCGGCGGCAAGCGTGTCGAGCTGAAGGAATGGCGCGATTTCACCGACGACCTGCATCGCGTCTTCGGCATCGCCCGCGCCGCCCATCCGGGGCTGCCGGTCTACCTGCTCGGGCACAGCATGGGCGGCGCGATCGCCCTCGACTACGCCCTCGGCCATCAGGCCGATCTCGCGGGTCTGATCCTGTCCGGGCCGGCCGTCGACGTCACCTCCGGCACGCCGGCCGTCGTCGTCGCGATCGGGAAGATCGTCGGTAAGTACCTGCCCGGTCTGCCCGTGGAGAATCTCGACGCCAACCTCGTCTCCCGCGACCCGAAGGTCGTCGCCGCGTACAACGCCGACCCGCTCGTACACCACGGGAAGGTGCCCGCAGGCATCGCGCGCGGCATGATCCTCAACGCCGAGTCGCTCCCGGCCCGACTGCCGTCGCTGACGCTGCCGCTGCTGTTGCTGCACGGCGAGCAGGACGGGCTCGCCAAGGTCGACGGCAGCCGGATGATCGCCTCCACCGCGGGCACCGCAGACCTCACCTACAAGGAGTACCCGGGCCTCTACCACGAGATCTTCAACGAGCCCGAGCAGGACGAGGTGCTCGACGACGTCGTCGGGTGGCTCAAGGCGCACCTGAGCTGACGCCGTGCCGAACCTGACACACCGCACCCTCGAGGTGAACGGGATCGAACTGCACGTCGCGGAACAGGGGACCGGGCAGCCGATCGTGCTGTGCCACGGATTCCCCGGACTGTGGTTCACCTGGCGGCATCAGCTCGACGCGCTGTCCGCGGCCGGTTACCGCGTCATCGCCCCCGACATGCGCGGGTACGGGCGCAGCAGCGCGCCCGCCGATGCGTCGTCCTACGACCGCGAGCACACGGTCGCGGACATGGTCGGCCTGCTCGACGCCCTCGACATCGACCAGGCCGTGTTCGGCGGTCACGACTTCGGCGCCCACCTCGTGTGGGATCTGCCCGCCTGGGCGCCTGGTCGGGTCCGTGCACTGATGCAGCTGAGCGTGCCCCGCACCCCACGGCTTCCGGTGCAGCCCAGTGTCGCGTTCGCGTACCTCGCGTCCCAGCACTTCGCGCACGTCCACTACTTCCAGGAACCCGGGGTCGCGGACGCCGAGCTGAACGGCAGCCCGCGCGAGTTCCTCGCCAGGATCCTGCACGCACTGTCCGGCGCCAACCGCTACCTCGACTGCTGGGAGTTCCCGTCCGAGGGCAACGGCTACCTCGACGTCCTGCCCGAGCCGCCCGCCCTGCCGTGGCCGTGGCTCGGTGAGGACGAATTCGACTACTACGTCGGCGAATTCACGCGAACCGGATTCACCGGCGGACTCAACTGGTACCGCGCCGAGGATGCGGTGTGGACGCAGAACGAGGTTCTGCACGACAAGCCCGTCGAGGTGCCGACGGTGTTCGTGGCGGGCTCGAAGGACCCGGTGCTGGAGATGATGGGCCGCGACCCGTTCGCGGCGATGCGCGCCCTCGTCCCTGGGCTGACCGGCACGCACGTCGTCGAGGGCGCCGGGCACTTCGTACAGATGGAGAAGCCGGACGCGGTGAACGCGATCCTGCTGGACTTCCTCGCCGGACTCGACGGCTGACCACAGTCGCGTCATGGGCTGAATGTCACATCGTGTGCATTCGGTGCGCACGATGTGACATTCAGCCCACAGGTGCGGGTGCTACTTGATGGTCGCGAGCGAGGCGAGGGTCGCCGAGCAGGCGTTGGCCGCCTCCGCGCCCTTCTTGTCGAAGTGGGCGGTGAAGAAGTCGGCGTGGTCGGCGTGCTCGTGGAAGTGGTGCGGGGTGAGCACCGACGAGAACACGGGGACGTCGGTGTCGAGCTGGACGCGCATCAGTCCGTCGATGACGGCGGTGGCGACGAAGTCGTGGCGGTAGATGCCGCCGTCGACGACGAGGCCCGCCGCGACGACGGCGTCGATGCGACCGGTGCGGGCGAGTCGCTGCGCGTGCAGCGGGATCTCGAACGCGCCGGGCGTCTCGTAGAACTCGATGTCGGCGGGATCGTGCCCGAGTTCGCGCCAGCGGGCGACGAAGGCGTCGCGGGCGTGGTCGACGATGGACCGGTGCCAGGTGGCCTGGACGAACGCAATGGTCATGGGGAAATGCTAGTCCGGGACCGTCGGGCCGGCGTCGCGCTCCCGACTACCTCAGCTAACCTACGGTACCGTAGGTAGCATGACGAAGCCCGATGTGACCCTCGAGAACAGCGACGCCGTCTACGACTACTACCTCGGGCATCGGCAGAACCGGCTGCTGGCGAAGGCTGCCTACGCGACGCTCGCGGCGAAGTTCCGGCCGCAGGTCCGGTACGCCGGTGGAGCCCGGGGCGCGATCCGGGATCTCGTGCGCTCCGGCACCCCACTGGTGCTGTCGGTCAACCACCTGTCCGAATCCGATCCGTACACGGTCGCGGCCGCGGCGTGGCGCAGTCCGCTGCGACCGGTGATCGGCCGCACCCGGGTACTCGCGAAGGACGAACTGTTCGAAGAGGCGAAGTTGCGGGACCGGATCGACCTGATGGGCTCGATCCCGGTGTTTCGCGGCAAGAACCACGGCATGCGGGCCGTCAACGCCGCAGGTCAGCGAATGATGGACGTGTGCGCGACCCGGATGAGCCGCGGCGACAGCGTCGCGATCTTCCCGGAGGGCACCTGCAACGAGGGCGATCCGACGCGGCTGCAGGCGGTCGGCAGCGGCGTCGGGCACATCACGAGCCGCGCGATCCGGCTCGGCGTCACCCCGGCACTGCTGCACATGGGCATCAGCTACGGCGGCGAGACGAAGGGCGCGAGCGTCTACTTCTCCGAACCCGTCACCGACCTGCCCGACAAGCCCGCCGCCATCGCGCGACTCGTCCACGATCGGTTGCAGGAGGCCGTCGACGGGGCCGTCGAATTCGGCCGTCGGTAAGCTGACGCCGACCCGTCTGGAGGACAGAACATGCAGCAAGTGGATGTGGCAGCACTCGAGCAGGCGCTCGCCGCCGGTGCCGCGTTGATCGATGTGCGCGAGGCCGACGAGTACGCGCAGGCACGCGTTCCCGGTGCGGTGCTCATCCCGCTCAGCGAGTTCACCGCCCGTCTGGGCGACATCCCGTCCGCGGACACGCTGTACGTGATCTGCGCGAAGGGCGGACGGTCCGCGCAGGCCGTGGACTACCTCGGCCGGACCGGCGTCAACGCCGTGAACGTCGCGGGCGGCACCGAGGCGTGGATCGCCTCCGGTCGCGCCGTCGACTCCGGCAGCTGACGGCGGTCAGGCGCCCGGATCGATCACGCCGAGGGTGTCCGCCGTCGCCTGATCGGTTGCGGCGTACTGGGCTTCGATCTGCAGGAACACGTCCTTCATCGCCTGTACCTCGGTGATGTGGTCCGTCAGTGCCTGCACCATCGAGTACTCGCCTCCGTCCGCGAGGCGAGAGAATTTCGTGGCCACCGCTACTCCGCTCGGAAGCGTGCCGAGCCCCTTCACATCAGCCAAGTACTTCGCTTGATCGATGAGACCCTCGAGTTTCGCGATGAGGACGTCGCAGTGCTGGGCGCACCGCGCGCCCACACCTTCGTCGAGGACCAGGCTTCCGCCGGCGGCGGCCCCCATGACCTGCCGCCATCCGAATGCACCCGATTCGGTCATCGGTCACCCTCACTTGTCCGCGTACGGAAGGAACTCGACCGCAGCCGAGTGTGCGAGCTCGCACGGATCGCCGTCGTTCGACCGAATGGTCGCGACCACCATCATCAGCCCGCCTGACGTGTCGGTCACCGCATAGCACAGGACTTCAGGGGCTTCGGTGACATGCCCGAACTCGAGGCCCGGTTGACCGCTGATGTCGACGTCGCGGAAATCGCGGTAGTCGGGGTTCTTCCGCACGTCGTCCAGGCTGTAGGTGTTGGACTGAACCCTGAGAATGCGCCGCCCGTTCTGCCAATTGCACATGTTCCACCCGGGCTGTTTCACCCCGGACACGTCTCTGCCCTCGGTCGCGGGATCGAACCCGACGGCGCGGATCGCCTCGTCGGGAATGTCGTCGCACGGGCTGAACGCCGGCTCCGTGATCGACGATCCCGCGGGTTCCGCCTGACCACTGACCGTGCCGCAGCCCGCCACCAGGGCGGCCGCGCAGGCCAGCAGGCCCACCGATTTCTTCACTCGCGTCCCCCTCGAATGTCCCGGGAGACTATATCCGTGGGGCTAGCGCCAGGCGCGTGAGTACGCGTCGATCTCCGATTCGCGGGCGGCGCGCCGCTTGTCGTTGTCGAGGTCCATCGGGAGACCGTTCTTCTGCAGGCGGCGGGCCCGGTTCTGGTGGATGTAGACGATCGAGTAGAAGACGGCGAGGCTGATGCCGAGCAGCACCATCGAGGCACGCAGCCACAGCGGCCCGGGGAACAGCAGGAACAACACGTACAGCGGAATGAACGGGACCTGTGCGCGCACCATGTGCCGGATGAAGTAGTGGTCGCCGGTGATGTCGTTGCGGACCCAGTCGTTCATCGACTCGGGAAGCTTCGCTCCGAACGAGTACGCGATCCACTGCAGCGGGTTGGGGCGGGTCACGCCCATCTTGCCTGTCAATTCAGAGCTCCTGCCGTGAGTGCTGCCTTGTTGATGTCGGTGAGGACGCGGTGCAGTTCTTCGAGTTGGGGCAGTCCGACGCCGAGGGCCGCGACGACGGCGGGCGGGATCTTCTCGGCCTCGGCGCGCAGGGCGCGGCCGGCGTCCGTGAGGTCCACGACGAGGGTTCGCTCGTCCTCTGCGCTCCGCGTCCGGGTGATCAGCCCGGACGCCTCGAGACGCTTGAGCAGTGGGGACAGTGTCGGCGAATCCAGTTGTAGCGCAGCACCGATCGCCTTCACCGACATCGGCGCCTCGCCCCACAGTGCGAGCATCACGAGGTACTGCGGGTGCGTCAGTCCCATCGGTTCGAGCAGTGGGCGGTACACCGCGAGCACGGCTCTGTTCGCCACGGCGAGTGCGAAGCACACCTGGCGGTCGAGGGCGAGAGGGTCGTCGACGGTCACGAAACAGAGAGTACACGAATAGATCGTGCATTAACTAAGTGCATCGTCGATGCGGCGGCGTCGGTCGATTTGCCTGGAGATCAGGCGTGCACGTCGCGCGCCCCGACCGCGAAGCGCAGTCCCGAGCAGTTGTGGCAGCCGACGCACCCGATGCACTTCGTGCACCCCACGCAGCCCAGGCATGCGATACACCGCTTGCAGAACGCGCAGGCCACGCAGGCGATGCTTCCCGCGACGCCGATCGACGCCGCGGTGACGATGCTTCCGGCGACCGCGGCGCTCCCGGCCGTGCCGATCGACCCGGCCACGGCGGTGCTGGCGACCGTGGCCGCCGAGTTGACCACGCCTGCGCTGGCCACGGTGGCTGCCGAACCCGCAACGGCGGTACTCGCGACCGTGGCCGCGGACCCGGCCACGGCGGACCCGGCGACGGTCGCGGCCGACCCGGCCACCGCGGTTCCGGCGGCGTCGGTGGGTTCGAGGTCGGTACGGTGCGGATCGCCCATGTCCTTCATTCTGAGCCAGGTCGGTCGGGTTGTCCTCCTGGCGAAGGGGGTGGTCTGGAACCGCAAAGTGAGTGATACTGACAGTTGCAGACACTTTGGCGGAGGGTGGAGTTGTGGACGGACACGAGCAGTACGACGCAGTCGTCGTCGGCGCGGGCTTCGGCGGGATGGGCGCCGCGATCGCGCTGAACCGGCTGGGACTGACGAACCTCGCGATCCTCGAGCGCGAGGACGACCTGGGCGGAACGTGGCACGTCAACCGCTATCCGGGCCTCGCCGTCGACATCGCGTCGGTCACCTACTCGTACTCCTTCGAGCCGAATCCGTACTGGTCCCGGTTGTTCGCGCCGGGCGCCGAACTCAAGCGCTACGCCGACCACGTCGCCGACAAGTACGACCTGCGCCGCTACATGCGGTTCGGCACCGTCGTCACCGGGGCCCGCTGGGACGAGGACGCCCAGCGCTGGGTGGTGTCCGTCGAGGGGCAGGAGCCGGTCACCGCCCGCTATCTGCTCACCGCGACCGGATTCCTCTCCCAGCCGAAGATGCCCGACATCGACGGCATCGACACCTTCGCCGGCCGGGTCGTGCACACCACCGCCTGGGACGACACCCTCGACCTGCGCGGCAGTCGCACCGCCATCATCGGTACCGGCGCTACCGCCGTGCAGCTGATCCCCGAGGTGGCCCGGGACGCGGCTGCCCTCACCGTCTTCCAGCGCACCCCGATCTGGGTGGTGCCAAAGATGGACTTCCCGATTCCTGCTGTCGTGCAACGACTCTTCGAGCGTGTTCCGCTGACGCAGCGCCTGGCCCGCAAGGTCAGCGACGGACTCCTCGAGGCGATCATGGTCAGCGCGGTGCTGCACTACCGTCAGGCGAAGTTCCTCAACAAGGGCGCCGCCGCGGCATCGAAGCTGTTCCTGCGCAGTCAGGTGCGCGACCCCGAGCTGCGGCGCAGTCTGACCCCGGACTACGACTTCGGCTGTAAGCGTCCGACGTTCTCCAACAGCTACTTCCGGACCTTCACCAAGTCCAACGTCAACCTGGAGACGACGCCGATCGCGCGGATCGAGCCGGATGCCGTCGTCACCGCCGACGGTCGCCGCACCGAGATCGACACGCTGATCCTCGCCACCGGATTCAACCTGTGGGACGTCAACTTCCCGGCCATCGAGGTCATCGGCCGCGAGGGGCAGAACCTCGGGAAGTGGTGGCGGGACAACCGGTTCCAGGCATACGAGGGCGTCGCCGTCCCGAAGTTCCCGAACTTCCTCACCCTCGCCAGCCCCTACTCGTACAGCGGGCTGTCCTACTTCATGACCATCGAGTCGCAGATGGCGCACCTGACCCGGCTGTTCGGGGAGATGAAGCGCCGCGGCGCCGACGTGTTCGAGGTGACCGAGGACGCGAACACCCGCTTCCTGAACCGGATGACCGAGAACCTCGGCGACTCGGTGTTCTACGGCGGAAGCTGTTCCACCGCACGGAGCTACTACTTCAACCAGCACGGTGAGGCGGCACTGCTACGGCCCACCTCGACCGCGAACGCGTTCCGTGAGGCCGACAACTTCCCGCTCGACGACTACCGGTTGGAGGCTACGGCCGCGGGACGGCCCTAGGTATCTCGTACACCGAACCCGAGTACGTGGTGACGTAGACGCTGTCGGCGGCGAACGGGGAGCCCGCGGCGCCGACCGAGATGCCCGCGGGGAAAACCAGATTCGTCGCGACGGCGCAGAAGCTGCCGTCCGGGTCGACCCGCCACGTCTGTCCGGCGAGGAAGGCGTTCGTGTAGAGGCGGCCCGCGCCGTCGATGTCGAGATCGTCGAGGAACGCCAACGCCAGAGCAGGTGGGGGCCGGAAGTGGACCCGGCTCGCACCGGTCTCGGTGTCGATCGCGACGATGCTCGTGTCGCCGATCGAGACGTTCGCGAACAGCGTGCGCTCGTCGGCTGACAGGGCCAGGCCGTTCGCCGTCGACGCCCGGTACCAGGCGCGTTCGACTCGGCCGTCGGGGTGGACGCGGTCGATCGCGGGTTCGACGTCGCTCGACGCGTACACCGTGCCGTCGGACGCGCGGACGACACCGTTCGCCATGGACAACCCGTTCGCGACGACGCGCTGCTCACCCGTCGTCGGGTTCAGTTGCCGCAGTTCGGCGGTCGGCGCCAGGAACGCCGTCGTGGAGTTTCCCGACCCGACGAGCACGGTGCCGTCCGGAAGGGGTGCGATCCCGCCGGGCGAGGGGACCGTCGCGACCGACCGGGGCGGTGCGCCCGGCGTGTCGACCATGTCCACGGAGTTGCCGAAGGCGTTGCTCACCAGCATCCGGCCGTCGCTGTCGAAGGCGACGGCCTCGTAGGCGCTCGGCTGTGCGACGGAGCGCGGTGCGCCCACGTCGCTGCACATCGGCGTCGTCGCAGATAGGGGGAACGCCGACGCCGAGCCGATGCCGAGGACCAGGGCGGTCACCGTTGCCGCGGTCAGTCGTCCTGCTGCCGGAACTGTCACCATCGTCGTCCCCCGGTCTGTACGCGTCCGTGAATTGTCGCACGGAGCGGCGCTGCGGCCGGTGAATCGCCTCGCCGACGTGGGCGCCTGTCGCGAGCGGTTGCGCCGTGTGGTCGCGGGCGTACGCTCGACCACGACGGGCTGCCGTCACATCGAAGCAACCGCGCCGAGTTCGGTTGTCGACGGCGCGAACCGCGCTTCGGCGGTGCCAATGCTCTGTGTCGCAACGGAATACGTCGATCGCCGTGTAAGTCGAGCGTAGGAGGAGCGGGCGTGTACCACAGCAGCGGAAACTACGAGGCATTCGGCCGGCCACGCAAGCCGGACGGGGTGGAGGACAAGACCGCATGGTTCGTCGGTGCGGGTCTCGCATCACTGTCCGGGGCGGCGTTCCTCATCCGGGACGGCCAGATGCCCGGTTCGAAGATCACGATCCTCGAACGGTTGGCGCTTCCCGGTGGCGCACTGGACGGCATCAAGGAACCGAAGAGGGGTTTCGTGGTCCGCGGTGGCCGCGAGATGGAGAATCACTTCGAATGCCTGTGGGACCTGTTCCGCTCGATCCCGTCGTTGGAGGTCGAGGGAGCAAGTGTGCTCGACGAGTTCTACTGGCTGAACAAGGACGATCCGAACTACTCACTGCAACGGGCGACGGTCAACCGCGGCGAGGACGCGCACACGGACGGCCTGTTCACCCTCAACGAGAAGGCGCAACGCGACGTCGTCAAGCTCTTCATCGCCAACCGTGAGGAGATGGAGGGCAAGCGGATCAACGAGGTCTTCGGTGAGGACTTCCTCGCGAGCAACTTCTGGCTGTACTGGCGGACGATGTTCGCGTTCGAGGAATGGCACAGTGCGCTGGAGATGAAGCTGTACCTGCACCGCTTCATCCATCACATCGGCGGACTGCCCGACTTCTCGGCGCTGAAGTTCACCAAGTACAACCAGTACGAGTCGCTGGTGCTGCCTCTGTACACATGGTTGCTCGACCAGGGCGTCGCCATCCACTTCGACACCGAGGTCACCGACGTCCACTTCGACATCACACCGGAACGCAAGCGCGCCACAAGAATCGACTGGGTACGCGAGGGGTCTGCCGGAGGCGTGGACCTCGGTCCCGACGACCTGCTGTTCATGACGATCGGGTCACTGACCGAGAACTCGGACAACGGTGACCACCACACGCCGGCGAAGCTCGACGAGAGTCCCGCGCCCGCCTGGGAGTTGTGGCGCCGGATCGCCGCGAAGGACCCGTCGTTCGGCCGCCCCGACGTCTTCGGTGCGCACATCCCGGAGACGAAGTGGGAGTCGGCGACGGTGACGACGCTGGACGAGCGCATCCCGCGGTACATCCAGAAGATCACCAAGCGAGACCCGTTCAGCGGCAAGGTCGTCACCGGTGGCATCGTCACGGTGCAGGACTCGAGCTGGTTGATGAGCTGGACCGTGAACCGGCAGCCGCATTTCAAGCAGCAGCCGAAGGACCAGATCGTCGCGTGGGTGTACGCGCTGTTCTCGGACCGTCCCGGCGACTACGTGAAGAAGACGATCCAGGAGTGCACGGGTGAGGAGATCACCCAGGAATGGCTGTACCACATGGGTGTTCCGGTCGAGGAGATTCCGGAACTGGCCGCCACCGGTGCGAAGACGGTGCCGGTGATGATGCCGTACGTGACGGCGTTCTTCATGCCCAGGCATGCCGGGGACCGGCCCGACGTGGTGCCGAAGGGATCGGAGAACTTCGCGTTCATCGGGCAGTTCGCCGAGAGCAGCACCCGGGACTGCATCTTCACCACCGAGTACTCGGTGCGCACGCCGATGGAGGCGGTGTACACGCTGCTCGACATCGAGCGTGGCGTGCCGGAGGTGTTCAACTCCACCTACGACCTGCGGTCCCTGCTCGCCGCGACGACACGGCTGCGGGACGGCAAGGAACTGGACATCCCCGGTCCGGCCGTCTTGAAGAAGTGGCTGCTCGGCAAGCTCGACGCCACCGAGGTCGGCGTGCTGCTCAAGGAGTTCGGTCTGGTCGAGTAGTGGTTCCGCTCATCCCGCCAGGAGTGCGCGGCGGCGACGGGCCTGCCAGCGGGTCGCCACCAGCCCGTGCCGTGGCCCGAACAGGTAGACGAGGGTGAACAGGATTCCCTGCGTGAGGACGACCATGCCGCCCGGCGACGTGTCCTGGTAGTAGGAGACGTACAGGCCGACCACCCCGCAGGCCGCGGACGTCGCGGGCGCGATCAACAGCATCCGGCCGAAACGGTCGGTCAGCAGGTAGGCGGTGGCGCCGGGGATGATGAGCATCGCCACCACCAGCACCACACCGACGACCTGCAACGCCACCACACACGTCAGGGCGAGCAGCCCGAGCAGCGTCGCGCCGAGCATCCGCGGATTCAGCCCGATGGCGTGCGCGTGGATGCGGTCGAACGCGTACAGGGTGAAGTCGCGGCGCTTGGCCAGGAGCACCGCGAGGACGATGGCGCCGAGGATCGCGATCTGCGTCAGGTCGGACCTCGACACCCCGAGCAGGTTGCCGAAGATGATGTGGTTCAGATCGGTCTGGCTCGGTGTCACCGAGATGAGCACCAGGCCCAGCGCGAACAGGGTGGTGAAGACGATGCCGATCGCGGCGTCCTCCTTCACCCGGCTGGTGCCCCGGACCGCGCCGATCAGGGCGACGGCGAGGAAGCCGAAGATGATCGCGCCGATCGCGAACGGTGCCCCGACGACGTACGCGAGGACGACGCCCGGCAGCACCGCGTGGGAGACGGCGTCACCCATCAGGGACCAGCCGATCAGCACCAGCCAGCAGGACAGCACCGCACACACCACCGACGCGATCAGCGTCGCCGCCAGCGCCCGCGTCATGAACGAGTACGCGAACGGATCGAGGAGCAGGTCGACGAGGTTCACCGGACGGGCCCTTCCAACGGGTCGATTCCGAACGCCCGCACCAGGTTCTCGGGCCGCAGCACGTCCGCGATGTCGCCGTCGGCGAGGATGCGCTGCATCAGCAGGACCGCGCGATCGGCGAGACGAGGAAGCGCCTGGAGGTCGTGGGTGGAGATCAGGATGGCGGTGCCGTCGTCCGCCAGTTCGCGCAGCAGCGACGTGATCGTGGCCTCGCTGCGCTTGTCGACGCCGGCGAACGGTTCGTCGAGCAGCAGCACCGACGCCTCCTGCGCGATCGCGCGAGCCACGAAGGCGCGCTTGCGCTGGCCACCGGACAGTTGCCCGATCTGGCGGTCCTGCAGGTCCGTCAGATGCACGCGGTCGAGCGCGACGTCGACGGCGTCGTGGTCGCGCCGCCGTGGCCGGCGGGTGAAGCCGAGGTGACCGTAGCGCCCGGTCATCACGACGTCCCGTACCGACAGCGGGAACGCCCAGTCGATCTCCTCGGCCTGCGGCACGTATCCGACTGCGGCCCGTTTGCGGGCGGCAGCGGACCCGCCGCCACCGATCTCGACGGAGCCGGTGTCGGGCCGGACGATGCCCATCACCGTCTTGAACAGCGTCGACTTCCCGGATCCGTTCATCCCGATCAACCCGCAGATCGAGGCCGGTGCGAGGTCGAGGGAGACGTGGTCGAGGGCGAGGACCGGACCGTAGTGGACGGTGACGTCCCGGATCGAGAGTGCGGTCATGACGTGCTCCCCGCCGTGAGGGCGGCGACGATCGTGTCTGCGTCGTGCCGGATCAGGTCCAGGTAGGTGGGGACCGGGCCGTCGGCCTCGGACAGGGAGTCGACGTACAGGGTGCCGCCGAAGCGCGCACCGGTCGCCGAGACCACCTGCTGCATCGGCGCGTCCGACACGGTCGACTCACAGAACACGGCCGGGACGTCGTTCGCCTTCACGAACTCGATCGCCGCGGTGAGCTGCTGCGGGGTGGCCTGCTGCTCGGCGTTGACGGGCCAGATGTACCGCTCGGTGAGGCCGACGTCCCGGGCGAGATAGGAGAAGGCGCCCTCGCACGTGACGAGCGCCCGCTGACGCTCGGGCAGGGCCGTGAGCCGCGCCGTCATCTCGTCCTGCACCTGCTGCAACTGCTGCTTGTAGAGGGCGCCGTTCGCCGCGAACTCGGCCGCGCCGTCGGGGTCGAGGTCGGTGAACGCGGCGACGAGGTTGTCGACGTAGATCTGCACGTTCAGCGGGCTCATCCAGGCGTGCGGATTCGGTTTGCCCGCGTAGGCGTCCGCGGCGATGTCGATGGGCTCGACGCCCTCGCTCGCGACGATCCGCGGGCGGTTCAGTTCGTGCACGAACTGCTCGAACCACGCCTCCAGGTTGAGGCCGTTGTCGACGATCATGTCCGCGGACGCGGCACGTCGCATGTCGCCCGGGGTCGGCTCGTAGCCGTGGATCTCCGCGCCCGGTTTCGTGATCGACTGGACCGCGAGCCGATCACCCGCGACGTTGCTCGCCACGTCCGCGAGGACGGTGAAGGTGGTGAGCACGACCGGTCGGTCGTCGTCGCTGGTCAGGACCTGCCCGCACCCGGTGAGAGCGGCGGCGACGGTCGCGGCGGCGGCGGCCGCGACGATCGGCCGACGCCACCGGGGACCGGCGCCGGCACGACGAAACATTGGCATGACGAGATCATAAGTTCGGGTGCCCGAACAATTCAATTGGGGTTCGTGTGATCTTGGTGGGCGGCGGGACACGCCGCGTGCCGCCGGAGGCGCCGGATCGCGACCGAAGGCGACGACAATACGACGCGGACCGAAGGGAGCCGGGGACGCACGGGTCGGAGTGCGGTGTCCGACTCCTCAGACCGATCGAGGGCACATGGTGACGAGTAACTCGACACGCGGCGTCGTCGTCCCGCACAGCGTCCACGACGCCGTCGACACCCACGGCTGGACGGTGCGCGCCGCGTCCCGCCAGGGCGACACCCGGCAGAAGTCCCGCAGACAGGACGCCTACGCCGTCCGTCACGGCGGGGGGCGAATCGCTGTTGTCGTGTGCGACGGGGTCGGGGCCGCCGAACACTCGGACCTCGCGGCCGCTGCGGCCAGCGCCGCGCTCGCCGAACACCTGATCACCGCCGAACTGGAGGTGTCCGGCGACTGGACCGCGCACCTGAAGGTCGCCTCCCTCGCGGTCACCCGTGCCGCAGGCGAACTCCTCGGTGACCGCGCCCCGAGCCTCGACGACGTGTACTCGGTCATGGCCACCACCGTGACCGCGCTCGTCGTCGAACCCACCGACCTCGGCCGTGGCCCCTGGCTCGCACACACCGCGACCGTCGGCGACAGCAGCGCATGGTGGCGGCGCACCCGCGGTGGAGCCTTCCGTTTCGAACCGTGGCTGCTCATGTCGGGTGGGCGGCTCACCAGGCAGGAGATCGCGACGTCCCGCGCGCTGGTGCTGCCGTTGCCCGACGACGTGACGGTCACCGGCGCCAGCTTCGAGATAGGTCACGAGGAACTGCTGCTGGTGTGCAGTGACGGCGTGGCGGACGCCTTCGACGACGGTGCCAGCGCAGTCGCCGCGTCCTTCGCGTCGGGGTGGAGCAACCCGCCGCGCATCAGCGATCTCGCCGACCGCATTGCCTTCGACGCCGACCGCCAGGTCGACGACCGCACCGTCGTCGGAGTGTGGACGCCGCGCTGACGAGTACGGTGCTCGTCGTGGCTCGCTCAGAGTGCACAGCCGCAATCCGGACAAGGAGAGCCACATGACCACCATCGACCCGGCCGCGAGCGACACCAGTTTCGGCGAGTTGCAGCGCGACCCGTTCTTCGGCGTCGCCACCGACCTCATCGTCGACTGTCTGAACGACGCCTTCGACGACCCGGCGGGCGGCGAGGTGGACCGCTGGACGCTCAGTGCCCTGCCGTCGACCAATCACGCCGCCGACCGGCACCGTATGTTCACCCTCGCAGTGGGTCCGACGGACGTGCTGTACGTCGAGCGGTTCCTCGAGGACGGCGAGATCGTCGACTATCGCGTCGTCCTCGCACTGTCCGCGTCGGTGCTGACCGACAGGACCGGGATCGCGCCCGGCGGACTGTCCGCGCGGTTCCCGCTGCTGCGCTTCACCCCCACGACGACCGGTGGCGACGACGTCCTCGTCGACTGGTTCGTCTCCGACGCAGGCGCCGACGACCAGTTCTTCGACCTGCCACTGGCCGAGGCGATCCGGGCGCTCGCCGACGACCTCGCGTCGCACGGACGCGGACCCTATGCCCAGCAGCACAACCGCGCCTTCGCCGCGCACGTCCTCAGCCGGGCGTCCGACGATGAGTGATGCGGTCGCACTCCGGCTGCCCAAGGTTCTGAGGGACGAGGACGACGACGCCGCCGTCGACGTGCTGCAGGAGTACTTCACTCGCAAGCTCGTCAAGACCGGGTACCTGCGCACCGGCGCGCTGTGGGACACCTTCGATCCCAGCGGCCGCCGCGACATCGACCGCGACGTGGTGACGGCAGACGACCTCGTCGCCGTGACCCTCCTGTCCGTGAAGATCCCCGCACAAGGCGCGTTGATCCTGTTGGGGGACAAGAGCGCCGAGCTGACCTCGTTGCTGCGGGAGGTGGGTGAGGACCGCGACCTCGCCGTCGAGAGCGACCCGATCACCGACGAGTCACCGATGGTGCGGTTGGAAGCGGCCCTCACCGAGGTGCACGGCATCGGCCGCACCACCGCCACCAAACTCGTCGCCCGCAAACGCCCACGACTGTTCCCGATCTACGACCGCGTCATCGGCCTCCAGTTGGGTACCACGGTCGCGCACACCGAACCGATCCGCGCCGCGCTGCGCGAGAACGACGGAGCGCTGCACGGGTGGCTCGTCGAGCTCCGTGCGAAGGCGGGCTTCGACGAGGGCGTGCCCGCGCTGCGCATCCTCGACGTGCTCGCGTGGATGCAAGGAAAGAAGTACGTGCCCAACGTCGACGGGTGAGCTCGGTGAAGAGCGAGGCAGGGCTGGTGTCGTGATTCGACTGGTGCAGAGGCTCTTTCGTTTCGGGTCGAAGTACGGGGTGTCTCGTGGAATTGCGATGTATGTTCAGGATTCCGACATCCGCGGCCGACCCGAAATGCTCATGCCGGAACGACTGCACGCATGGATGAGGGACCGCGGTCGCGATCTGACCTACTCGTCGGAGGGCCTCGAAGCGATTGACCTCGCGGTCGACGAGCTGTCCCGCGATCCGACGACGCGGACGATGCTGGACCTCGAGGTGGGCAAGTTCTTGGGCGTGGTGCTCGTCAGCCGGGTTGACGGCGCCCGTTGGCATGCTTGGCCGAACGGCCACCCGGTCGTGCGCCTGGCCGACGACCGGGACATCGACGTCCTTGCGATTGCAACCAAGCGCATCTCGACCGGATCTCCGCGGCTCACCGAAGTCCTGTTCTCGGCAATGTGAGCCGGAGCATCGTACGAGGCTTGCTCATCCCCGGGTCGAATCTTGTGAGAAGAGGTGTGGGTCGCATAGTTCTCCCCGGTCCGCACCCTGCCACGCTCGATCGTGAGCAGCGACCAGCCGCCCACAGCGGCACCGGCCTCGGCTCGGATGTGTCTCGGGGGCAGTACGTCTGGCGATCGGCAGGCGTGGGAACTATTGGAGTACGAGATTCGGGGATGTAGATCCGCCCTGGCGGAAGTCCAGGGACGCATCGAGGAGGAGTTGCTCGAATCCCCGAAACTTGTCGGAGGTTCGAGCTAACCTTCGAACATGCTTTCGAACAGCTGTGGTGGCGGGAACGGTCAGGTGGAACGTCACCTGACCGCCCTCGACGCTGCCGTCGACGGATTGCTCGCCGAGCCGTTGACCGCGTTGACCGAGGCCGAGATCGTCGAAGCGATACAGCGGATGGAGGTTTCGCTGCGCAAGGCGTCCGCGGTCGGGCACCGGCTTGTCGTCGAATCCGTGGAGCGGTCGATCCCCGGGAACCTCGCCTGCCGTTCCGTCAACGACTTCCTCGTCTCGACTCTCCGTATCTCGGCGGCCGACGCCGCGAAGCGCGTGAAGGGTGCCACCAAGACCGGAACTTGGCACACCGTCAGCGGCGAGCCGATGGAGGCCACGCTGCCCGTCACCGCAACGGCAGTCCGGGACGGCGCCATCGGACCCGACCACGTTGCCGCGATCGCGCGGACCATGCGGCAGATCCCGCACGGTACAACCGCCGACGAAATCGCCGTTGCAGAAGAGATTCTCGCGGACACCGCACGCTCCGCCACGCCGGAGGACGTAACCAAGATCGGTATCCACCTGCTCGCCCACCTCAACCCGGACGGCAGCATCCCGGACGAGCGTGAGCGCAAGCGCCGCCGCGGGTTGAGGCTGGGCAAGCAGGGCGCAGACCTCCTGACGCCGATCTCAGGGCTCCTGGACCCCGAGACGCGGGCGCTACTCGAACCGGTCCTCGCCAAGCTCGCCCGGCCGGGCATGAACAATCCCGACGACCCGGAATCCCCGTCCGGGGAGCTTTACTCCCCGAACCTGGACCGCACAGCATTGGCGAGGGCTGCTGCCCGCGACACCCGCACCGCCGTGCAGCGCAACCATGACGGGCTGAAAGTGGCGCTGCAGCAGATGCTCTCGTCAGGAATCCTCGGTAGCCATCGGGGTCTACCGGTGACCGCGATCATCACCATGACGATCGGGCAACTCGAGAAGGCGGCCGGCGTGGCGACCACCGCCACCGGTGGCATCGTTCCCATCCGCGACGCGCTGCGGATGGCGCAGGGCGCACACCCTGTGTTGGCCCTGTTCGATCACAACGGCCGGCCCCTGCACCTCGGCCGCAGCCGACGTCTCGCGTCCGCGGATCAGCGCCTCGCGCTCATCGCGGCCTCCCGGGGCTGCACCCGCCCCGGCTGCGATGCTCCCGCCTCCCTCACCGCCGTGCACCACATCACCGAATGGCAGGACGGCGGCGCGACCGACATCACCAACGAGGACCTGGCCTGCGACAGCTGCCACGCCCTCGTCCATGACGGCCCAGGCGGATGGAAAACCCGTGTCGCACCGCCGGAATCGGTACATGCCGGTCGAACCGAGTGGATCGCGCCGCCACACATCGATCCGGATCGGCGGCCGCGGGTCAACCACCGCCACCACCTGGACCAACTTGTTGCCAGGGAAACTGCACGCCATCGAACCGCCTGCAGCGCCGATATGCGCAGACCGCGGAACCGATCGGAGCAAGCGACCCACACCGTCGCGGCAGGAGAAGCCGCGCGAGACGACAACGCGCCGTGAACCTCTCGCCCGCTCGCTGTCAGTAGGCGGCGTTGGCGCCGAACTCGGCCTGCGCGTATGTGTAGCCCTCGAACACCAGCTGATCGATCAGCCCCGCCTTCGAGAACGAGGTGTAGTCGAGGTAATCCTCGGCGCTCCGTGCTGCCTGCTCGTTCCAGTCAGCGTTCAGGCTGTCCACCGCGTATGTTGCGTCCTCGGTCGAGAAGCCCTCGAACTCGAGCTGGTCGATCAATCCGCTGCGGGAGAAGGCAGAGTAGTCGAGGTAATCCTGCGCGGACCGGACGGCATTCCGCTGGCTGGAGCTGATCTGCGGCTGGGCCGGGGCAGGCGCGACCACAGGCGCGGGTGCGGGCGCCGGCGTGGCCACCGGGGGAACGATGGTTGCGGCCGGCGCGCTGTTCGCAACAGGCTCGGCAGCTGCTGCAGGGGCAATGCTCGGGACGGCGGGCGAAATGCTGGGCTTCGGCGCGGTCGTCGAGGCGACCACCGCCTGGCTGCTCGGTGCGCCCGCCGTCGTGGCGACGCCGTCGTCTTTCGAGCCTTCGCCGAAGGTGCCGGCGAGGCCGAGAACCAGAACGATGGCGCCGACGACCCACGGCCACTTCTTCCGCTTCGTCGGTGCGGGTGCGACGGCCTGGTAGCAGGGCTGCAGGGTGGGGTAGGGCTCGGTCATGTCGTGCTCCTGTGGAGATGGTGCGTCGTGGTCGACGCGTCCCGCAATTGCGAGAGCCGCACAGAATGACAGAGCCCACCGACACGATTCGTTCGGTGACTGGCGCAGCAACCCCTGGTGTCACTACTCGCCGGTAATGTATGGTCCAGCTCACATTAGATACAACCCGGTGGGTTGCGTAACAGTGGGGGCGATGGTGTCGAAGGTTCTTTCGCGTGTGCTCGCGGCGATCGTGCCGTTGGTTCTGGCCGGTGGGGTGGCTCCGATGGCGTCCGCGGCGCCGGTGGTGAACGACCCGTTCTTCCGGTACGACGGCGCGACGCCGCTCGCGTCGTACGATCCCGGTGCTGTGCTGAAGACCCGCACTGTCCCTTATCATTTCGTGAACCTGCCGACTCCGGTCGAGGCGACGCAGATCCTCTACCGCTCCACCGACGCCCAGGGCAATCCGTCCGCGAACGTCACGTCGGTGCTCCGGCCGGGGAACGCGCAGCCGGGCAAGGTGGTCTCCTACCAGTCGTTCTACGACTCCCTCAATCCCGACGACAGCCCGTCGCGCGCCGTCGCGGGGAATACGCCGATCTTCGACTGGACCCCCAGCGGCCGGAACCTCAACATCGGTGGCACCTTCACCTCGGTCGAGTTGGCGCTGTTCGGGCCGCTCTTCGCGCAGGGCTACACCGTCGTCCTCCCTGACACCGAAGGTCCCGACGCGAACTTCGCCGCCGGACCCGAGTACGGGATGATGACCCTCGACTCGCTGCGTGCTGCCCGAGCCGTGCCCACGACCGGAATCACGCCGGGCGCCGACATCGCCCTGATGGGCTACTCCGGCGGTGCGATCGCGACGAACTGGGCGGCCATTCTCGGTCCCGAGTACGCACCGGAGATCAACGACGACCTGGTCGGTGCGGCCCAGGGTGGCGTGCTGGTCAATCCGGCGAACAACCTCTCCTATGTCGGCGGCAGTCCGATGTGGGCGGGCGTCGCAGGAATGGCCGTCCTGGGCGTGAGCCGTTCCTACGGAATCGATTTCGGCCCGTATCTGAACGAGCGAGGTCGTGACGTGATGGCGCATCTCGAAGATGCATCCATCGGGAACGTGCTCCTGCAGTACCCGGGCCTGACGTGGCAGGACCTCGTGAAGCCGGAGTACGCCGACCCGAACTCCGTGCCCGAGTACGTCGAAGCCGTCAACAAGATCAACATGGGAACCGCTGCGGTGCCGACGATTCCGCTGTTCGTCGCTCAGGGAGCGAACGGCATCCTCGAGGGAACGCCGGGCGCCGGGGCGGGCGACGGCGTGATGCTCGCGGGAGACGTGCGCACCCTCATGGCGATGTACTGCGCTGCCGGGGTGACCGTGCAGTACGACCAGTACGACACACTCAGCCACGTCCCGGGTGCGATCCTCTGGCTGCCGGGCGCCCTGCAGTGGATCAACGGACGCTTCGCCGGCCAGCCCGCGCCGTCCAACTGCGGGAACATCGCGCCGGGCACGTCGCTCGCGCCGCAGGTCGGTCGCTGACCGCGCCGGTCAGCGGCGGAGCTCGGCGACGACCTCGGCCATCGCGGCGTCGTCGGCCGGGTCGTCGGGCAGCGCGAGGGTGACGCCGACGTCGACGCCCTGCAACGGTGCGATCCGTTCGCGCACCACGGCGGCGAGAGCGTCGTATCGGGCTGTCGGCACCACCGCGGACAGCACGTCGTCGGTGACGACCTCCGTCAGCCGGCGCCAGTCGTCGTGCCGCACCAGTTCTGCCAACTCGGGTTGCAGGTCGGGGAAACCGTGTCGCGCCAACGCTCCCCGGTACGCGGGCGTCGAGTAGAGGAATGCGAACAGGCGGCGCCGACGTTCGCGTTCGGTGGCGACGTCGGCGTCGGTGCGGCCGGTGATCACCTGCAGTCCCGCGACGAGCTCGAACCGCTCCAGTGAACGGCCCGCGGCGGCAGCGCCTTCCGTCAGCATCGGCAGGCACCGGTCGGTGAGATACCCGGGGTCGGAGTTCGTCGGGTGGGTGACCAGCCCGTCCGCCACCGCGCCCGCGACGCGGAGCATCCGCTCGCCGACGCCGCCGAGGTAGACGGGAGGCGCCGGGGTGGTGGTGTCGGGGCCGGCATTGAAGTACGGCTGCATTCTTGTGAACCGGTAGTGCTCGCCCTCGAAGGGCACCAGGTCGCCGGTGCGGAACGTGTCGAACGCGGCCCGGACGACGCCGACGTACTCGCGCATCCGGTTCGACGGCGCGGTCCACGGCATCGCGTACCGGTCCTCGATGTTCTGCCGCACCTGACTTCCCAGGCCCAGGTGAAACCGCCCACCCGACAGCGTCGACAGATCCCAGGACGTGTACGCGGTGAGTAGTGGACTGCGGACGAACGCCAGCGCCACCGAGGTTCGGACCACGATCCGCTCCGTCGCCTGCAGGGCGAGCAGGGCCAGCAGGAACGGGTCGTGCACCGTCTCGGAGACGTGCAGTCCGTCGTAGCCGGCCGCCTCGGCGCGGCGCGCGACGTCCGCGACTGCGGACAGGTCGATCGCGGCGTCGGTCCCGGTGTAGACCTTCATCCGTCCGTTCTACCGGTCAGGCCGCGTACTGGGCCCGCCAGGCCAGGACACCGGTCCCGACCGCGACCGCGACGAAGAACACGGACCACACGAGCCGAGGCAGATGGGTGAGGCCGCGCAGTTGGTCGAGATCGGAACCGCGGGTCGGGTGCCGGGTCGCCTCGACGATCGTCCGCAGGTTGCCGAGGAGTAGCAGCCAGATCGCGGTGTAGCCGAAATGCAGTTGCACCGTGGGTGTTCCGTACCAGGCGACAAGACCGACCGCTGCACCGGACGCCACGAGGACCAGCAGCCCGAAGGCGTTGCGGATGAACGGCACCATCAGCGCAATCAGGCCGACCGCACCCCACAGCAGCGCCGTCAGCTGGTCGAGGGCGATCAGCGCGGCACCGGCCACACCGAGCAGCGACGGCGCGAGGTACCCGGCGGCCGCCGTCACCACCATTCCGGGGCCGCGGGGCTTCCCCCGGGACAGCGTCAGCCCGGACGTGTCGGAGTGCAGCCGGATGCCCGTCAGGCGTCGCCCCGTCGCGACGGCCGCTACGGCGTGGCCGGCCTCGTGGGCCAGGGTCACCGCGTGGCGTGTCAGGTTCCACAGCGGCCGCCACAGCACCAGCAGCGCCGCGAGCGCCAGCGGAAGGTATGCCGACCAGTCGGCCCAGTACGAGTTCACCCGACCATGGTGCCCGTCACGTCGCGGGGCGGCTCGGAGGAATCCCGAAGGTTGTCGGCCTTGCGGGTCGGCGGTCCGGTGGGTACCAATGGACCTGCGAGCCGGCATTGCACCACTCCGTGGCGTCCAGCCGCCGGTGAGCAGCATCCCCGTACAGAAGGAGTTCAAGCATGGGTTCGTCCGAGGACAACATCGCCGCCATCAGCTATTTCGCGGGTATCGGCGGTCTCGCGCTGATCGCCGTCGCCGTCGGCGCGGGGATCTACTCGCAGTCCTGACAGGTTCGGTGTAAACCGCGCCTGTCCTGAAAGCGCGTCCACGTCACCGACAGTGTGATGAGGCCCACACCCGCAATTGGGTGTGGGCCTTTTTGGGTCTCAGGGCACCGTGTGGAGTGCGCGCACGAGTGCGAGCAGTTGGCTGCGCAGAGCCGCGACGTCGCCGACGGCGGCGGTGAGCGTTGCGTCCTCGCGTTCGAGTTCGATCAGTTTTCGGTAGGTGGTGCGTCCGGTGTCGGTAACGGTGACGAGTTTGCGCCGCTCGTCTCCGGGGTAAGGCTCGCGAGTGACGTATCCGGCGCGTTCGAGCTTCTCGATGGTGCGGCTCATGGTCTGGTCGGTGACGCGCGCGGTACGGGCGATCTCGCGTTGGGACGCGGGTGCGTGCTCGACCGCGTGCAACACGAACAGGCCCGCGTGGGTGAGGTCGTGTGCACGCAAGACCGACTCCCACGACTGCTCGACCAGCCTTGCCGCCGTGGACAACAGCCGGCCGGTGGGCCAGTCGTCGATGTCGTCGGGTCTCATTCGTCACCTCGATTCGTTCGGCGCCATTTGCATTTGTTCAGCAGGCTGAGCAAACTGGTGCCGAATCCGGACACTACGGACGCCGAGCTGTCGGCGGGTAGGGAAGACACGTGACCACGACCACCGGCAAGACGAGACGCCTGCGCTGGATTCTGCCAGCCGTGCTGATTCTCGCCTGGCTCGCACTCGCGGGCGCGGGCGGGCCGTTCGCGGGCAAGCTCACCGACGTCCAGTCGAACGACAACACCACGTTCCTCCCGGAATCGGCGGAGGCGACCGAGGTCGCCCGGCTGCAGGCCGGGTTCCAGGACACAGACTTCGTGCCTGCGATCGTGGTCGCCCAGCGGGACTCCGGCATCACCCCCTCCGACTCGGCGTTCCTTGCCGACAACACCGAGTCGCTCGCCGGTGCAGAGGGATTCGGGCCGCAGTTCTCGCCGCCGATTCCGTCCGAGGACGGCCGAGCCCTGCAGATGTTCGTCCCGGTCGACAGCACCGGAGAGATCAAGGACAGCGTCGCCGAACTGCGTGACGCGCTCGCGGACGCACCCGACGGCCTGTCCGTGTACGTCACCGGACCCGCAGGCACCGCGGCCGATCTCAGCTCCGCCTTCGGCGGCATCGACGGACTGCTGATCCTCGTCGCCGGCGCGGTGGTGATGCTGATCCTGGTGGTCGTCTACCGCAGTCCGATCCTGCCGTTCGTGGTGATCTTCTCGGCGCTCTTCGCGCTCGTGCTCGCCAGCCTGCTCGTCTACGTGCTCGCCGACGCAGGCGCCATCACCCTCAACGGCCAGAGTCAGGGCATCCTGTTCATCCTCGTCTTCGGCGCTGCCACCGACTACGCGCTGCTGCTCGTCGCGCGCTTCCGTGAGGAACTGCGCAGCACCGAGGACAATTACGCCGCGATGCGTACCGCCTGGCGGGCCACCCTCGAACCCGTTGCCGCGTCCGCGGGGACCGTGATCGCCGGTGTCCTGTGCCTGCTGCTCTCGGACCTCAACTCGAACCGCGGCCTCGGACCTGTCGCCGCCATCGGAATCGCCGCGTCGTTCGCCGCGTCCATGACGTTCCTGCCCGCCGCTCTGGTGCTGATCGGCCGTGCGGCGTTCTGGCCGCGTCGGCCCGAGTACACCGGGAAGGTGGACATCGAGGCCGAGCACGGCTGGTGGGCGAAGCTCGCAACGCGCATCGGTCGCAGCCCGCGGAAGTTCTGGGTGGGCTCCACACTGGTGCTGATCCTGTTCGCGTTGTTCCTGCCGCAGTTCAAGGCCAGTGGCATCGCACAGTCCGACACCTTCCTCTTCGAAGCCGACTCCAGCGCCGGCCAGAAGGTGCTGACCGAGCACTTCAACGCCGGAAACGGTTCCCCGGCAGTGATCATCGCCGCGGAGGGCTCCCTGGACGCGGTCCGCTCGGCTGCAGACGTGCCCGGCGTGGAGTCGGTCTCGGTGGTGACCGAGGGCGGTGCGCCGATGGTCGTCGACGGTCGGGTGGCGCTCGAGGCCACCCTGTCCGACCCCGCGGACTCGCTGGCCGCGGAGGACACCGTCGAGCGTCTGCGCGAGTCGGTGCACGCCGTCGACGGCGCCGACGCACTCGTCGGGGGCCCGACGGCGACCGACCTCGACACGAAGACGACGGCCACCCACGACCGAAACCTCATCATCCCCGTGGTGACGCTGGTGGTGTTCCTGATCCTCTGCCTGCTGCTGCGGTCGCTGCTCGCTCCGCTGCTGCTGATGGGCACAGTGATCCTGTCGTTCGCCGCGACACTCGGCGTCTCGTCGATCGTGTTCAACCACATCCTCGGGTTCCCGGGCGCCGACCCGGTGGTCCCGCTGTTCGCCTTCGTGTTCCTGGTTGCCCTCGGAATCGACTACAACATCTTCCTGATGACACGGGCCCGCGAGGAGGCACTGCGGATCGGAACCCGGCCCGGCGTGCTGCGGGCACTCACGGTGACGGGTGGCGTGATCACCTCCGCCGGAGTGGTTCTCGCTGCGACCTTCTCGGCGCTGGCGGTGATCCCGCTGATTTTCCTGGCGCAGCTCGCGTTCATCGTCGCGTTCGGTGTGCTCCTCGACGCGCTGCTGGTGCGGTCGCTCCTGGTTCCGGCCCTCGTCCACGACATCGGACCGCGCGTGTGGTGGCCGAGCGCGTTGGCGAAGCGCCCGGAACCGGCGGACGAGGAACCGGAGAAGGTGACCGCCTAACCCTGGATCCGGGCGAACGGGCTGGCCTGCTCGAGCTCGAAGGCGAGTTCGAGCAGGGTCCGCTCGTCGCCGTGTGCGGCCGAGAAGTGCACGCCCAGCGGCATTCCCGCCGCGGTCGTGTGCAGGGGGAGTGAGATGGCCGGGCCGCCGGCGGCATTGTTCGCCGGGGTGAACGCTGTGTAGCGGATCAGCTTCTCGAACAGCTCCTCGAAAGGCTGGGTGGGGGAGAGGTACCCGAGTTCGGGGACGGTGTGACCGAGGACCGGCGAGGCGATGACGTCGAAGTCGGCGAACGCCGTCGCATACAGGTGGGCGCTGCGCTGCAGCCGGTACAGCACCCCCGGCGTCTTCACGATGTTGCGGCGGTACAGCGCGTCGAGGCCCCTCGTGAGGTTGTCGGTGCGCGCCTTGTCGAAATCGCGTCCCAGCAGACGCTTCCCGCCCGAGCAGATGGCGAACGACAGGAAACCCCAGTAGGTCGAGAAGTCGTCGACGAACTGCGGGCCCACCGGCAACGGCGCATCGGTCACGTGGTGGCCCAGGTCCGACAGCAGGTCCGCCGTCGCGGTGACGGCCGCCCGGGTCTCGCTGTCGCTGCGCAGGCCGCCGATCGAGTCGAGGATCACGCCGACGCGCAGCCGCGTCGAGCTCGGTCCCGTCACCAGTCGCACCGGCGGCAGCTTCCGGTTGCGGTGGTGATCCTCCGCCGCGGCGTAGTAGCGGGCGGCGTCGCGCACGGTCCGGGTGACGACACCCTGCGTGACGAGACGTACCGGCATCGTCTGGTCGGTGGGATCCGGAACCATCCGCCCCCGGGTCGGCTTCAGCCCCACCAGCCCGCACGCCGCCGCCGGGATCCGGATCGAGCCGCCACCGTCGTTGCCGTGCGCGATCGGCACGACGCCCGCGGCGACCAACGCAGCCGCGCCGCCGGACGAGGCACCCGACGAGAACGCGGGATTCCACGGATTGTGCACAGGTTCCGCGTCCGCGAACTCGCTCGTCGGACTGAACCCGAACTCAGGCAACCGGCTCTTGCCCAGCGACACCAGGCCCGTCGACAGCAGCTGCGCCACCGCGGGACTGTCCTTGCGCGCGGGATTCGGGGTGAACGCGGCGCTGCCCTGCCCGGTGGGCAGCCCTGCGACGTCCACGTTGTCCTTCACGAAGGTGGGGACACCCGCGAACGGGCCGCCGTGCGGGTCGGTCGCGTCGCCGCGGGCCCGCGCGAAGTCCGGCGTCTCGATCGCCGCGAGCGACGCCACCGACTCGGCCCGAGCGATGGCTGCCTCCACCGCCTCACCTGCGGTGATCTCTCCGGACGCGATGCGCTGCGCGACACCGGTCGCGTCGAGGTCGGCGAGGGCGTCGTCGCGGAAGGCGTGGACCGCGGTGGTGCCGGTGGACATCGTGCTCCTTCGGGTCGGTTACCCGACTCTAGAGCGGATCGACTTCGTCGAGGCCGGACTCCGTCAACTCCACCCATCGGGTGATGCCGATCTCCCGCAGGAAGGCAGTGTCGTGGCTGATCACGATCACCGCGCCCCGGAACTGCGACAGTGCTTCCGTCAGGTGCGCGACGCTCGGCAGGTCCAGGTTGTTCGTCGGCTCGTCGAGCAGCAACAGCCGCGGAGCAGGCTCCGCGAGCAGGACCGTCGCGAGGGCGGCCCGCAGTCGCTCACCCCCGGACAACGCCGCGGCGGCGACGTCGGCGCCGCGGCCGCGGAACAGGAAGCGCGCCAACCGCGCCCGGATCTGCTCGTCGGTCGCGTGCGGGGCGGCGTCGGCGACGTTCTGCGCCAGCGTTCGGGACTCGTCGAACACGTCGAGTCGCTGCGGCAGCACTCGCCACGGCACCGCCGGTGGGGCGTCGACGATCTCCCGCAGCAGCGTGGTCTTGCCGACGCCGTTGCGGCCGACGAGTGCGATCCGCTCCGGGCCGGTCACCGCGAACTCGACCTGCTGCCCGGTGCGCAGCGTCGCATCGACGTCGACAACCCGCTGCCCTGGATGAACGACGCTGTCCGGCAGGTCGATCCGGATCTCGCGGTCCTCCCGCAGCGCCTCCTGCGCTTCGTCGAGCATGCGACGCGCGTCGTCCAGCTTCTCTTGATGGGTGCCGCGGAGCTTGCCCGCCGACACCTGTGCCTCGCTCTTGCGCTTGCCCGCCAGGATCTTCGGAATGCTCGACTCCGTCTTCTTCGCGTACCGCTGCCTCCGATCGAGCTTCACCTGCGCCTCCACCAGTTCGCGGCCCTGCCTGCGAACGTCGTTGCGGGCGTCGCGGACCGCGGCCCGCGCGGACTCCAGCTCGGCGTCGATCACCTGCTGGTAGTGCGTGAAATTACCTCCGAAGAAGCGGATCTCGCCGTCGCGCAGCTCGGCGGTGGTGTCCATCAGGTCGAGAAGGGTGCGGTCGTGGCTGACCACCACCACGATGCCTGCGAACCGTTGCACCGCCTCGTACAGGCGCGCCTTCGCCGCCAGGTCGAGGTTGTTCGTCGGTTCGTCGAGGAGCAGGACGTCCGGCTCGGTGAGCAGCGCAGCCGTCAGTCCCAGCAGGATCGTCTCGCCGCCGGACAGCGTGCCGACGGTGCGGTCGAGGTCGGCCGGATCCGACGCGACGTGCGCGAGCCCGAGCCGGTCCAGCGTGGCGAGGGCACGTTCCTCGACGTCCCAGTGCGAGCCGATCGTCGCGTAGTCGTCCTCGGTGCCGTCGCCGGACTCGATGCGGTGCAGTGCCTGTCGCTGCCCGTCGATGCCGAGAACGGCGTCGACGGTGCGTGTCGGGTCGAGAGTGAGGTCCTGGCGCAGGTAGGCGAGGTCGCCACCGACGGTGACCGAGCCACGATCGGGAGTGAGCCGACCGGCGATCAGGCGCAGGAGCGTCGACTTGCCTGCGCCGTTGCGCCCGACCAGGCCGGTGCGGCCGGACGGGAAGACGGCGTCGACGCCCACGAGCACGGGATCGCCGTCGGGCCAGGAGAACGAGAGGTCGGACAGGACGAGTGAGGGCATGAACGCTCCTTCGGGGTGGTCGCGAAGCGCACGCGAGAACCGCGGCGCGCGGTAACTACCTCCGAATGAGCAATGGTCCGTCCGATCGTCGACAACAGGTCGCCGTCCACGGTAGGCGTGGGCCGTCGACTCGTGCAAGCGAATATGAGCGGTGCT
Organism: Rhodococcus gannanensis; assembly: GCF_042681175.1. NCBI lineage: Bacteria > Bacillati > Actinomycetota > Actinomycetes > Mycobacteriales > Nocardiaceae > Rhodococcus > Rhodococcus gannanensis. The sequence continues at coordinate 93,450 of NZ_JBHUFB010000019.1, read as the reverse complement.
ACAACTGCGGCCCCTCGGTGCGCAGGTCGTCCACCTTGCGCATCGCCTCCCGCAGCTCGGCGAGCCACTCCTCGGCGTGCTGCCCTGCCAGGCGGACCGTCCACGCCAGCGCGTCCGCCCGGGATCGGGCGACGCCTGCGTCGACCAGGGTGTCGAGGACCTTGCGTTCGGGTTGGCGCAGTCGGGTCATCACCGGCACCGCCAGGTGGGTGAAGAGCACGTGGTGCTCGCCCACGGTGACGCCCCACGCGACCTTGCGGCCGTAACGGGCCTCCGCCTCGTCCGCGATACGCATCCGCTGCGACCGCGTCGTCTCCCGGAACCGTGACACCCGGCCCTCGACGGCCGCGTCGGTGGCGTCGTCGGGTGGGGGAAGTTCGCCCGTGACCACGATCTCCTCCCGATCGACCTCGATGGTCGGCGGGCCGGTGAACCAGTCGTCGGGCAGGCGTCCGCCGAACCAGTCGGCGACGTCGCGCGTGTCGGGTGCCTGAGCCTGCTGCCAGCCGCCGCTGCGGCCGAACCTGCGACTGTTCGACGAGTGTCCCATTGCTCTCACCTCGGCTGTTGCAATGATTACTTGATTACAAGACTACGCCTCTCGCGCCGAACCTGTGCGCACTTCTGGTGGCGCGTACCACCGAGAACGCGCACAGGTGGCGGAGCCGCCTAGGGTCGGGGCATGCGCATGAGCCCCGGAATCACGTTCGGTGTCGTGGCCGTCTCCGTGTCGGCGCTGGTCCTCGGTGGTGTCGCCTGCAGTACCGGGCCGACGGAGACGGAGACCGCCGCGCAAGACTTTGCGGACGCACTGAGCCGACGCGACGTGCAGGCGGCAGCCGCTCTGACGTCCGACCCTGCCGCCGCCTCCAGCGCGATCGGGCAGATGTTCGAAGGGCTGAACCCGACCGACGCGCGATTCGTCGTCGCGAGCACCGACAGTGACGCCGGTACCTTCACCCTCGACGCCGACTGGACGTTCGCCGGCGGTCCCGATCAGACTGCTGCCGGCGAGACGACCACGCCGACGGCCTCCGAAGCCGCGACCACGACACCAACGGAGCCCGCCACTCGCGAATGGACCTACACGACGACAGGGGGAGGGCAGGCCGTCGCCGACGGTGGCGCCATCCCGTGGGATCCCGCACTCCTCGCCCCGGGGCTGACGGCCGACGCAACCCTGCGCTACACCGCCCTCGCCGGAGGATCGCCCGCGGTGCTCGCGGACAACGGCGCTCCCCTGATGACCGAGCAGACCGTCACCCTCGTCACGCTCGACCCCGCGGCGGTGCCCGACCCCACCGCGTCGGCCGCAGCCCTCGCGCCGCTGCTCCAGCCGATCGCCCCGGCCATCTCGGCCGAGTCGATCAGCACCGATCTCGCTGCGTCGCAGGGACGCCCGCTGACCGTGATCGCCCTGCGCGACAGTGACCTCGCGCCCATCGAGGCGCAGCTCGCCGCGATCCCCGGCGTTACCCAGGTCAAGCAGAGCCGACTGCTCACCGTCGACAGGAACACGCAGTCTCCGGCGTTCGAGGGGCTGCGCACCCTGTGGGAGCAGGCGCAGGCCGACACCGCAGGCTGGGCCGTCCAACTCGTGCAGTCCGACGGAACGGCCCAGTGGCTCGCGGGGCAGGACGGCACCGCGGCCCCGGACATCGCGACGACCCTCGATCCCGCGATCCAGGCGTCCGCGCAGGCGGCGATCGCCGACCTCCCGCAGCAGGCGGCGATCGTCGCGATCCGGCCCTCGACGGGCGGTGTGCTCGCCGTCGCCCAGAACTCCGCCGCAGGCGCACAGGGGCCCATCGCACTGACCGGCCTCTACCCGCCCGGGTCGACCTTCAAGATCGTCACGACATCTGCTGCCCTGCAGGGAGGTTCGGTGACCCCGGACACCGTTCTGCCGTGCCCCGGCGTCGCCACCATCGAGGGACGCACGATCCCGAACGACGACAACTTCGACCTCGGATCGGTGCCACTGCACACCGCGTTCGCCCGATCCTGCAACACCACGATGGGGCAGCTCGCCGTGTCGATGACGCCGACGGCCCTGCACGACGCGGCCCAGCAGTTCGGGCTCGGCGTCGACTACGTGACCCCCGGCCTCACCACCGTCACCGGCAGCGTCCCGCCCGCCGACACCCCCGCCGAGCGGGTCGAATCCGCGATCGGGCAGGGACGGGTGACCGCATCCCCGTTCGGGATGGCGCTCGTCGCGGCGTCGGTCGCCCGCGGCTCCACCCCCGCGCCGATGCTCGTGCAGGGGCAACCCGGCGTCGGCGACTCGACACCCACGCCCGCGCCCACGACGGTCACCGACGACCTGCAGGCGATGATGCGGGAGACCGTCACGTCCGGAACCGCAACGCAACTCGCCGACATCCCGGACGTTCGAGGCAAGACCGGCACCGCCGAGGTCGCCGGGCAACCCGCCCACGGTTGGTTCGTCGGAATCGACCAGGACGTCGCCTTCGCGGTGTTCGTGGCGGGCGCCGACAGCTCCGGGCCTGCCGTCGACGCCGCGGGCCGATTCCTCCGGCCCATCCAGACGAACCTGACCCGGTGACCGCGCTCGACTACCTACTGCTCGTCGTCGCAGGGTTCGGGGCAGGGCTCGTCGGGTTCGTCACCGGTCTCGCGTCGATCGTCTCCTATCCGGCGCTCCTCGCCGTCGGGTTGACGCCGATCGCCGCGAACGTCACCAACACCGTCGCGCTCGTCGCCGTCGGGATCGGGGCGACCGCGAACTCGTTGCGCGAGTTGACCGAGATGGGTCCGAGGCTGTGGCGGTGGGCGGCGCTGTGCGCGGCCGGTGGACTCGCAGGCGCGCTGTTGCTGTTGTGGGCGCCGGAGGGGTCGTTCGAGGCCGTCGTGCCGTACCTGGTGGTGGCGGCGTCGATCGCGCTCCTCGCTCAGCCTCGGGTGCGGAAACTCGCAGGCGGCAAGGAGTTTCCGGTGCTCTTCCCTGCTGCGCTCGCCGCTGTCGCCGTCTACGGCGGCTACTTCGGCGCCGGCGCCGGGGTGATCTTCCTCGCGCTGACGCTGATCTGCACGGCGATGTCCGTGTGGCAGGCGACGATCCTCAAGAGCTTCCTGCTCGGTGTCGCGAACCTCGTGGCTGCACTGGTGTTCGCAGGCTCGGGGGAGGTGCACTGGGGTGCCGCCGCGGCGATGGCCGTCGGCTGCCTGCTCGGGGGCTGGTGCGGCCCGCCCGTGGTGAAGGTCATCCCGCCGACCGTCCTCCGAGTGGCGGTGGCCCTGGCCGGATTCGGGCTGGCCGGGTGGCTCGCCCTGCGCTGACTGTCAGCAACCACCACGCTACCGGGGAGGAATTGGTCGATACCCGGGACCTGACGGCACCTCGTGCCGTATCTTCACCGGCGTCATTCAAGTTCGCCTCGTGGGGGTTGGGGATATATGCGCGTATCGACGGGTGTCAGTTGGGCTGTCGCGGTGACCGCGGCGGCGGCGTTGCTCGCCACCGCCTCGCCCGCGGTCGCGCAGACCGGTTCGGTGAGCGTGGAGTCCGGATCCGGAGCGGGATCCCTCGGCGCGGAGGTCACCACACCCCACGAACTGCCGCCGATGGTCGCCGCCGGTGAGGGCTACGCCGCCGACCTGGAAGCGGCAGTGAACTTCTGGACCGTCAACCGACTCGCGCTCGGTGGGCTCAGCGACGACGATCCGGACACCGGTTTCGACGGCCAGGGCAGCGACGTCACCATCGAGCCGACGGCAGGCGACGATGCCCTCAGCGCCACCTACACCGGTTCCGGTCAGATACGGAAGACCGCAGGGAAACTGTTCGTCAAGCGAAGCCTGCCCGACGGCAGCGGTGACTTTCTGACCAGCTGCTCGGCGAACGTCGTCGACAGCGCGAACAAGAGCGTCGTACTGACCGCCGGCCACTGCTTCCTGCTCGACTCGTCGAATTGGGACTTCGGCATGGGGCTCGAGAAGTCGCTGGCGAGCAGCGCCGTCTTCATCCCCGGCTTCGACGGTGCGGCCCTGGCTCGCCACATCCCCGGTGGCGACGGAGACAGCTCGCTGCCCGGAACCGACATCGCGCCTTTCGGTGTGTGGGCGGTGACCCGTGAGTGGATCACCAACGAGTGGTCGGCCGACCCCAGTCACTTCGGTGAGGGACCCGGACACGACATGGCTGCGTTCCTGGTCGACAGTCCCACCGACAGCCGGCCGATCCAGGAGGTCACAGGCGGCCAGCAGGTCGGCTTCAACCTGCCCCAGGGGAAGGTGCTCAACGCCTTCGGCTATCCCACCGACAACATCAAGAGCTGGTACGCGCCGCCGATCGTGAACGGCATCCCGACTCGGACCGGAGACGCGAACCGCAACGGTGTGCCCTCTGAACTGCAGCGTTCCTTCGACGGTCGCACCCTGATGGTGAATTCGGGTCAGTCGAAGGGCGTGGCGGGCAAGGACCTCGACATGATGCCCTCCGCATTCAGCCCCGGGTCCAGCGGCGGTCCCTGGCTCGAGCAGTTCGACCCTGCCACGGGTACGGGCATCCAGGTCGGCGTCACCTCGCACTTCGTCAACGCCGACGGAGGCCTCCCGGTCGTGGAGACCGTCCTCGCCGGCATGAACAGTGCGCGCCCCTACATGTCGGCCGCCCACTTCACGGATCAGGAGGAGGCCGTCTACGACCTGGCCCAGGCGCAGACCGCCCCCAACTGACCACAGGAGTCAGTGCACGCCGCGCATCATCCTGCTGATCCACGGCGAGAGGACCACCATGACGACGCCGACGCCGATCGAGGCGAGACCTATCCACAGGAAGTAGGGCGCCTGGTCGGCGGTGTCGTAGTACTTGGCGAGGGTGCCTGCCATCGCACTGCCCAGGGCCACCGACAGGAAGAACAGCGCGACCATCTGCGTGTGGAACGCCTTCGGCGCGAGCTTTGTGGAGAGGGACAGTCCGACCGGGGACAGGAACAGTTCCGCGAAGGTGAACAACAGCAGGATGAACACCAGGGCGAGCAGCGGGGTGCCGTTCGGCTCGCCGTTCGAGAACGGCAGGAAGGCCAGGAACGCGAGGCCCATCAGGCCCGTGCCGATCGCGAACTTCATCGGTGACGACGGCTGGCGTGGGCCGAGTTTCGTCCACATCGCCGCGAACACTCCGGAGAAGACGATGATGAAAACCGGGTTGATGGACTGCACCCACGACGGCGGAAAGTCCCAGCCGAACAGATTGCGGTCGAGGAACTTGTCGGCATAGATCGGGACCACCGTGAACTGCTGCTGGAACAGCGACCAGAACGCGGCGCTGGCCAGGAACATCGGGATGAACGCGACCACCCGGCTGCGTTCGGTGCTGGTGATCTGCCGGCTCGACAGGATCAGGCCGAAGTAGCCGACCGCCGCGACGATCGTCAGAGCGACGACCACGTCCGACAGGTTGTCGGTGGTGACGACCCCGACCAGGCAGAGCACGACCACCACGACCACCGCCGCCGCGGCCCCGACCCAGTACTTCCACAACATCGAGCCGGGCAGCGGGTTCGCCGGTGCGGAACCGATGTTCCCAAGGTGCTTGCGGCCGAGTGCGTACTGGATCAGGCCGAGGGCCATGCCGACCGCGGCGAGCGCGAAACCGACGTGGAAGCCCCAGTTCTCCTGGGCCCATCCGGTCAGCAGCGGGCCGATGAACGCGCCGATGTTGATGCCCATGTAGTAGAGCGAGAATCCGGCGTCGCGGCGCTCGTCGCCCTCGGAGTACAGGTCCCCGACGAGAGAGGTCGCGTTCGCCTTCAACCCGCCGCTGCCGACGGCGATGAGGATCAGCCCCACTCCCACGCCGGGGAGTCCCGGGATCGCCGCCAGTCCGATGTGCCCGAGCATCACGAGGACGGCGCTGTAGAACAGCGTCCGTTCCGATCCCAGCACCCGGTCGGCAATCCACGCGCCCAGCACCGTCGACAGGTAGACGGTGCCGCCGTACGCGCCGACGATCGAGACCGCCGACGCCTCCGAGATCCCGAGCCCGCCGTCGGCCGTCGAGTAGTACAGGTAGTAGATCAGGATGCCCTGCATCCCGTAGAAGGAGAACCGCTCCCACAGTTCGACCGAGAAGAGGTTGGCGAGCGCGAACGGCTGGCCGAAGAACCCGTGGTCGGACTTGGGGTCGTGCGGTGGCGACGCGAGTTCGCTCATCACAGAACTGTCCCACGGCTGACGGAGCCCGTCCGGTGTCGATGCGAAGTTGTCACCGGGTGGACGGCCGGGGTCAGCGGGCGGCGGACCGCCTGCTCACGAGCGCGTAGAGGGCGCGCCACCCGAGGAGGAACACCGCCAACACGGTCGCGGCGACGAGGATGAAGCTGAACGCGGTGCCCTGCCCGGACACCACCCGCAGAAGCATTCCGCCGACGAGGGTGCACAGCCAGATCACGATCCCGGCGGGGACGACGGACGCGGGCCGCGACTTGTTGCGGTACAGCGCCTCGTTCGCGAGCCATCCCAGCGCGAGTCCACCGAGGAACGGCCACGCCGTCGTCAGCAGTCCGGTCACCGCGTTCGCCTCGTCGTGGCTGCGGCGTCCGATCGCGCAGAACACGACGACCAGAACGACGTCGACGAGCAGGAACGGCAGTACCTTCTTCACGGTTGCCAGCCTAGCGAGGCGATTCGCCGGACGGGCCCGGGGTCGGACCGCGATACTGCGTCCGGAACACGGGAGAGCGGGAGCGACGATGCAGTGGAACGACGAGTGTGACGTTCTGGTGGTCGGGTCGGGCGCCGGTGGCGTCACCGGCGCGTACACCGCGGCCCGGGAGGGCCTCGACGTGATCCTCGTCGAGGCCACCGAACGGTTCGGTGGGACCACCGCCTACTCGGGCGGTGGCGGCATGTGGTTCCCGTGCAACGCAGTCCTGCGACGCGAGGGTGACGAGGACACGGTCGAGGACGCGCTGACGTACTTCCGTGCGGTCGTCGGGGACGGCAGCCCGCACGAGATGCAGGAGGCGTTCGTCCGCGGCGGTGCCCCGCTGATCGACTACCTGGAGGCAGACGAGCACTTCGTCTTCCAGGTGCTGCCGTGGCCCGACTACTTCGGCAAGGCGCCGAAGGCGAGGGCGGGCGGCAGGCACATCGTCCCGCGTCCGTTACGCGCGGCGAAGCTCGCCGATGCGGGGGAGAGTGTGCGCGGGCCGCTGGGGCGCGAGTGGGCGGACGAGCCGGCCGGCGACTACCTCGTCGGCGGTCGCGCGCTCGTCGGCCGGTTCCTGTGGGCCATGGAGGACATGGCGAACGCGCACCTGCAACTCGGCACGGCACTGGAGGAACTGGTCCTTGCCGACGGTGTCGTCGTGGGTGCGGTCGTGTCCGACGGCGGGGAGCGTCGCGCCATCCGCACGCGTCGCGGAATCCTTTTGGCTGCAGGTGGTTTCGAGCAGAACCAGGAACTGCGCGATGCGTACGGTGTGCCCGGCTCCGCCCGCGACACGATGGGCCCGTGGGGCAACCTCGGGAAGGCGCATCGCGCCGGTGTCGCGGCGGGCGCGGACACCCGGTCGATGGACCAGGCGTGGTGGTCGCCCGGTCTGACCCATCCGGGTGGACGGTCGGCGTTCGCGCTGTGGTTCACCGGCGGAATCTTCGTGGACGGGGCGGGAAATCGGTTCGTCAACGAGTCGGCCCCGTACGACCGACTCGGCCGCGACGTCATCGCGCACAAGGGAATCGACACGTCCGATGCCCGGTTCTGGATGATCTACGACGACAGGGAAGGGCTCGTCCCGCCGGTCAAGGCGCCGAACGTCCCGCTGGCGTCCACCGAGGAGTACACGTCCGCAGGTCTGTGGCGGACCGCCGACACCCTCGAGGAACTCGCCGGTGTCATCGGGGTGCCCGCGGACAACCTCGTGGCCACGGTCCGGCGCTTCAACGAGTTCGCCGCGACCGGCGTCGACGGCGACTTCGGTCGTGGCGACGAACCGTACGACAGGTCGTTCTCCGGTGGCCGGTCCCCGCTCGTGCCGATCGAGAAGGGCCCGTTCCACGCCGCGGCGTTCGGTATCTCCGACCTGGGCACGAAGGGCGGACTCGTCACGGACACCACCGCCCGGGTTCTCGACGCCGCGGGCGCCGTGATCCCCGGACTGTATGCGGCGGGCAACACGATGGCTCCGGTGTCCGGCACCGCCTATCCCGGTGGCGGCAACCCGATCGGCGCGAGCATGGTGTTCGGCCACCTCGCCGCCCTGGACATGGCGGGCGGTCCCGCCGAGGGCTGAAACCCGAACGCGCCCGCCGCAGCCGAGGGGGGTGGCTGCGACGGGCGCGAGTGTGGGGGCGATCAGGCCTGCAGCAGCGCCTCGATCTCGAGGGTGATGGTGATCTTGTCGCCGACGACCGCGCCGCCGCCCTCGAGGGGCATCTCGATGGAGATGCCGAAGTCCTTGCGGTTGAGGACGGTGGTCGCCTCGAAGCCGGCCACCGCGCCGTGGCCCATGCCCGGGTTCACGCCGTTGAACTCGAGGTTCAGTTCGACCTGCTTGGTGACGCCGCGGAGGGTGAAGTCGCCGGTGAGGACGAAGTCGTCGCCCTTCGGGTTGACCGCGGTGGAGACGAAGGTGGCGGTCGGGAACTGCTCGGCGTCGAAGAAGTCGGCGGACTTGATGTGGCCGTCGCGCTGCTCGTTCTTGGTGTCGATGGACGCGACCTGGATCTCCGCATTCACGGACGGCGTGCCGTCCTCGGCGACGGTGATCGCGCCGGAGAAGTCGTTGAACGTGCCGCGAACCTTGCTGACCATCAGGTGCCGGACGGAGAAGCCCACGGTGGAGTGGGTGGTGTCGATGGCCCAGGTGCCTGCGGTGAGGGTCGGGAGGGCGATGGCGGTGGTCATGGGAACTCCTCGTGTGGGTCGCTTCGGATTTAGTTTAACTTTCAAGCTCTGTCGGTCTCAACCGTGCCATCCGGGGAATGCTTCCCGCAACCGTGTGTGACGTCGGTCACTCGCGCTGTCGGCGCGGCCGACGGAACTCGCGAGACGCACGCCAGCACCGCGTGCAGCGAGGACGCCGTCGCGGACCGGTCCAGCCCGACGCCCCACTGCGTGCGTCCGCCGACGCGGCAGTGAGCGAAGGTCGCCGTCGCGGTGTCGCGTCCGACGTGGGCCGGCTGCTGCGTCAGCGACAGGATTTCGACCTCGGTGTCGGGTGTCGACAGCACCCGGGCCAGGGCGTGCGCGGGCTCCGATGCGATGGCGTCACCCTCGATCGGGATGTCGCCGATCGTCGCGGCGACGCGCAGCCGATCACCGCCCTCGACGTGGTCGACCGCCCACCGGTCCAGCGACCCGTGGTGGGAGTAGCCGTCCTGCAGCAGCGCCCACAGCTGCGGAGCCGTCATCTCCGTGCCGCTGCCGTCGGTGGCGTGCTGGACGCGGCGCGCGAAGTCGATCTGCAGGCCGCGCGGCAGGTCGACGCCGTACTCCTCCTGCAGCAGGTACGCGACACCGCCCTTGCCGGACTGACTGTTCACCCGGATCACCGCCTCGTAGTCGCGTCCGACGTCGCGTGGGTCGATCGGCAGATAGGGCACCTCCCAGGGAGCTCGATCCGGGTCGAGGTGGGATGCTGCCGCGGCGGCGCGATGGCGAGCGAACCCCTTCTTGATCGCGTCCTGGTGGGTGCCGGAGAACGCCGTGTAGACCAGGTCACCGCCGTACGGATGTCGCGGATGGACCTCGATCCTGTTGCAGTGCTCGACGGTTCTCCGCACCGCGTCGATGTCGGAGAAGTCGATCATCGGATCGACGCCCTGTGCGTGCAGGTTCAGCGCGAGCGTCACCAGGTCCACGTTCCCGGTTCGCTCGCCGTTGCCGAACAGGCATCCCTCCACTCGTTGCGCGCCGGCCAGGACCGCCAGTTCGGCGCAGGCGACGCCGGTGCCGCGGTCGTTGTGAGGATGAACGGAGAGGATCACGGACTCGCGCCGGGACAGATTGCGGTGCATGTACTCGATCTGGTCGGCGTACGCGTTCGGTGTCGAGATCTCCACGGTCGCAGGCAGATTGTGGATCACCGGCCGGTCGGGGGACGCGTCCCACAGTGCGGTGAGGCTGTCGCACACCTGCAGCACGAAATCCGGTTCGGTCAGATTGAACACCTCGGGGGAGAACTCGAAACGCGAACCCGGATGTCTGTCTCCGCCGCGGGCCACATCCTGGGCTGCGTCGAAGATCAAGCGGTGCAACGACTCCCGGTCGTGTCCCAGTACCACGTCGCGCCACGTCGGTGCCGTTGCCGTGTACATGTGCACGACCACGTTCGACAGTCCGCGGACCGACTCGTAGGTCCGCTCGATCAGGTCGGTGCGAGCGGCGGTGAACACGACGATCGTGACGTCGTCGGGAACCAGGTCCTGCTCGGCGAGATCGCGGACGAAGTCGAAGTCGGTCTGGCTGGCGGACGGGTAGCCGACCTCGATCTCCTTGTATCCCATTGCCGCCAGCAGTTCGAAGAATCGACGCTTGCGGCCGGGGTCCATCGGCTCCGCGAGCGCCTGGTTCCCGTCGCGCAGGTCCACCGGGACCCACAGTGGGGCTTCGGTGAGTTGTCGTGTCGGCCAGGATCGCTCGGAGATCGGGATTTCCACCCGATCGGTGTGGGAGCGGTAGCGGTAGGAGGGCATCGCGGACGGGGTCTGACGGTTCCAGTGCACGGCGGGGACTTTCCGGTTCGGTGAGGACGACCGGCACGACCGAACCCCGCGGTGGGGTGCCGGTCCGGTCAGACCCCGCCGCGGCAGTCGAGGAGCAGTCCGCGCATGGCCACGGAAGGTAGGCTAGGCGAGAGCCACTTGTCAGACAACCTGAGGAATTGGATGCCCGCCCCGCTTCGCCGCCATCTGCTCACCGATCAGGCCGCCGACCTGCTGCAGCGCCGCCTCGCCGACGGTGAGTGGGAGGTCGGGGCCAGGCTTCCCGGCGAGACCACCCTGGCCGCGGAGCTCGGCGTCGGCCGGTCCACCGTCCGCGAAGCGCTCCGGATCCTCGCCGGGCAGGGACTCGTCCGCACCAAGCAGGGCGCGGGCGTCTTCGTCGAACGCGTCAGCCCCGTGGCGGCGTGGGAGACGGTGCTGCGTGGGGAGGCAATCGCCGAGGTCGTCGAGGTCCGCAACGCCATCGAGGTCGAGGCCGCCCGCCTCGCCGCCGAGCGCGCCACCGCCGCCGACGTCACCGTCATGCGGCGCGCCCTCGACAGGCGGGCCGCCGCGTTCGAGGCCGGCGACCGCGACTTCGTCGACGCCGACATCGACGTCCACCGCGCCGTCGTCGCGGCCGCGCACAACGCCGTCCTCACCGAACTGTTCGAAACCTTCGTTCCGCGGCTGACCGACGCGATGATCGACATGATCGAGCTCCTCGGAGCCCGCCGTCACGACCCCGCACCCGACGCCGACGAGCATCGGGCGCTCGTGGACGCCATCGCGGCCGGAGACACCGAATCGGCCGTGCGGATCAGCCGTGCCCACCTCGACGCGATGCTCGTCGCCGTCCGGAGCCCCGGCTGAACGCCACCTTCATGCCGTCAGATCGAGTGAAAGCCACGTTCAGCCGGACGGGGGAGGGGGATCGGGGCTGCTCGCCTGCTCGATCTGCGAGCGCTGTTCCATCTGCTCACGCTGTTCGCGGCGCTCCATCTCGACGTCGAACTCGAGGTCCTCGTGCTGATGACCTTTGAACAGGAACGCGAACACGATCCACCCCACGATCGCGACCAGGATGAAGCTGACGCCCCGGTAGACGAACGCTGCGGCCACCGCCTGCGACGCGCTGATGCTCGCGGCGGTCGTGAGCGTCGCGATCAGGGTGGCGTCGACGAACACCAGCCCGCCCGGTGCCAGCGGAATCGTCGCGACCGCCTTGCCCGCCGCGAATGCGATCAAGATCCCCGACAACCGCGGGTCCGCTCCCACCGCCCAGCAGGCGAAACCGAGGCACGCAATGTCGCCGACCCGATGTACCGCCGCCCAGCCCGCACTCAGCACGCCGTCCCGTTTGCCGAGCCGAACCGACTCGAGCTGCGCGAGCGTCTCTCGGACCGTGGCCATGCCCGTCCCGGCAGGCTTGGACCGGAACCGGTTCACGTGGCCGAGCACCCACCGCGCAGCGACCTCGATCGCGTGCGGATGCGCCGACACGTAGCGGATCGCCACGATCAGGCCGACCAGCGCAGCCAGTGACAGTCCCAGCATCACCGGGCTCACGGACTGACCGACCAGCATCGCACCGCCCAGGCCGATCAACGCCAGACCGATGCCCGCGATCACCCCCGACATCGCCAACTGCCACGACGCAACCACCGGATTCGCGCCCCACCGGCGCGTCTCGCGATAGGTGAACGCGGTCGAGAAGACCTGACCGGCCGGCAACGTCACCGCCATCGCCGTCGACCCGTAGACAACAGCAACCGACTTCCGTTGCCCGACATCGACGCCGCCCGCGTGCAGCAACTGCTTCTGGAGGCGGCCGTACCCACTCAGGGACACGGCCTGCGCGATCACGCAGGCCGCCAGCCATCCCCAGTGGATCTCGGTGAGCACGAGCCACGAATCGTGCAGTCGCGGCCACAGGTAGATGCCCTCGCCGATCAGCAGTGCCACCAGAGCGGCAGCCGCGACCCACTTGAGCCACCGGTAGCGGCCGCGCCGCCGGGACGCCACCGGCACCGCCTGATCGGTGGGGGAGTCCCCACTCCGGTCCGGCTCCGGCGTCACCACCAGGCCAGCGTAGCCAATCGAGGTGAGTTCACCTCAGAACCGCGAACTCCGGTTCACGGATACTGCACCGGGGACGCCAGATGCGTGACCCGGTTGCGGCCCCGTAGCTGGACCTGGTCGCCGAGCTCCCACTCCGACTGTTCCTCCTCGTCGGCGAAGTACAGCGCGCTCGTCGACGCCAGCACACGGCTGGGGTGGATCTTCGCCAGCTCGGTCAGCCTCGACGCCTCGTTCACCGGATCTCCGATGACCGTGTACTCGAAGCGCTCCGCGGCGCCGATGTTGCCCGCGACCGCCAGGCCCGCGGACACGCCGATGCCGATGTCGAGGGCCGTGATGCCGTCGAGGGCGAATCGCAGTTCACGGGCCGCCGCCAGCGCCGCGGTCGGAGCGTCGGGCCGGTCCAGCGGTGCCCCGAAGATCGCGAGCGCGGCGTCGCCCATGAACTTGTTCACGAACCCGTGGTGCCGGTCGACAACGTCGACGACGACGTTGAAGAACTCGTTGAGCAGGCTCACCACCTCGCCCGGAGGACGTTCCGCCGCCGCGCCGGTCGACCCGACCATGTCCACGAACAGCACCGCGACGAAGCGTGTCTCGCCGCCGAGCTCGGTTCCGAACTGCAGCGCCCGCCGGGCCACGTCCTCCCCGACGTGCTGGCCGAACAGTTCCCGGAGCACCCGGCGCTCGGCCGAGTCCTGCATCATCCGGTTGAACCCGACCTGCAGCCGGCCGATCTCGCTGCCGTCGAACACCTCGACCTGGACGTCCGTCGCGCCGCGCTGCACCCGCTCGATCGCCCGCCGCAGCTGGCGCACCGGGTCGGAGATCTGCGAAGCGGTGAGCATCGACAGCACGAACGCGGTCGTGATCGTCATCCCCGACAGCAGCAGGATCGCGATCGCCAGCGAGTTCGTGGAGAACTGCAGGTCGGTGCTGAGCTGTGTCGCGCACAGCAGGATGATGCCGATCACCGGCATCAACGTGCCGAGGCCCCACGTCATCGCCATCCGGGTGCCGACACCCGGAGCCAGCGTGCGGTCGAACCGGCCCTCCGACAGCGCCTGCGCCGCCACCGGCCGCAGGATTCGCTCGCCCAGCATGTAGGTGAATCCGAAGGTCGTCGTCGCCGCCATGCACACGGTCACGATCACCGCGACGGCCAGCTCTGGCATCTCCGTCACCGTGAGGATCACGAACAGGACGCCGCCGACCACCCACAGGATCAGGTGCACGATCGCCTGCCGCAGCGGTGCGTGGAGCGCGGCCATCTGTTCGCCGCGGGTCGGCGGGCCGCCACGCAACTGCCACCGGATCACCGACCTCAGCATCATGGCCGCCGCGCCGAGGCTCACGACACCCGCGAGGATCAGGTAGATGCCGAAGATGACGACGTTGCGGACGCGGTCGTCGATGATCGCTTCCGACTCCGTGATCGGCAGTCCGTACCGGATGAACGCGAGCACCAGCACCGCACCGATGAAGTTCGCGAGAATCATCGACCCCATGTAGAGGGGCCAACGACTGCGCATGGTCAGCGCGACCGCTCGGTAGGAGGATGCCAGCACAGCGACCAATTTAGCGGGGGCCGCCCGGTGTGAGCAGAGTCGGAGGACCCAATCCGCGACCTGGGTCACACGTCCCGGGATCGGGCCGGGGACCGTAGGGTCGCCCGGGTGACCTCGAACGACTCGCCGCGGAATCGGCCCACCGAACCCCTGTGGCGGGCCGGACAGGTGTTCCGGCTGGCCACGCTCGTGTACGCGATCGGCTACCAGGCGTACGCGGTGTCCGAGTACGTCCGGCCCACCCTCAGCTGGGTGATCGTCGCGTTCATGGCGGTCTGGTCGGGAGTGACGGCGGTCGTCTTCTCGAGGAACGGCGCATCGCGTCGCGGGTGGGTCGTGGCGGACGTGGCCGTGGTGGTGTGCGCGATGACGGCGACGCGGCTGGTCGCCGAGCAGGACTGGTACTCCACCCATCAGACCCTGCCCACCACCCTGTGGGCCACCAATGCGGTGATCTCGGCCGCGATCCTGAGCGGGCCACTCGTCGGGATCGTCGCGGGACTCGGGATCGCCGTCGTAGCGGTCGTGGTGCGCGGGCCGTTGGATCTCGACCTCGCCGGCGACGCGACTGCGCCCGTGCTGATGTCCGTCGGGCTCGCGGTCGGAATGGCGGCGAACACCGCCCGGCGGGCACAGCAGCAGCTCGAACGCGCCGCGCGGCTGGCCGCGGCGACCGAGGAACGTGAGCGGCTCGGACGCGAGGTGCACGACGGCGTGCTCCAGGTGCTCGCGTACGTCCGCAGGCGTGGCGCGGAGATCGGCGGTCCCACACTGGAGCTGGCGACGCTGGCCGGTGAGCAGGAGGTCGCGCTGCGGGAGCTGATCTCCGAACAGTCCGCGCCGGTCGCCGATGCCGGCGTGGACGTCGACCTGCGGTCCCTGTTGCGTACCCACGCCGACGGCGTGGTGTCCGTGTCGACGCCCGGACACGCCGTCGAGATGCCCCGGGACCGGGCCACGGAACTCGCGGCCGCGGTGCGGACGGCGTTGTCCAACGTCGCGCGGCACGCCGGCCCGGACGCCAAAGCGTATGTCCTGGTGGAGGACATCGGAGACGAGGTGATCGTCTCGGTGCGCGACGACGGGGTCGGGATCGCACCGGGACGGCTCGCGGCCGCAGAGGCGGAAGGACGGATGGGTGTGTCGCGGTCCATCCTCGGCAGGATCGAGGCGCTCGGCGGCGCCGCCACGCTGGACACCGCCGTCGGTGAGGGAGTCGAATGGGAGTTCCGGGTGGGCAAGCACGCGACGGGGACGAGGTGAGCGTGGCCGAGCAGGTGACGGTGATGGTCGTCGACGACCATCCGATCTGGCGGGACGGGGTGGCGCGAGACCTCGCGGAGGCGGGATTCGACGTGGTCGCCACCGCGGACGGGGTCGCTGCGGCCGCACGACGTGCTACGGCGGTGCAACCGGCGGTGGTGCTCATGGACATGCAGTTGCCGGACGGCAACGGAGCCCAGGCCACGGGCGCGGTGCTCGCGGTGTCGCCGGAGTCGCGGGTGCTGGTGCTGTCGGCGTCGGCGGAACGTGAGGACGTGCTCGACGCGATCAAGGCCGGTGCCAGCGGGTACCTGGTCAAGAGCGCATCCGCGCCGGAACTGGTCGCGGCCGTCCACGCCACCGCCGCGGGACAGGCCGTCTTCACTCCGGGCCTGGCAGGACTCGTCCTCGGGGAGTACCGGCGGATCGCGGGCGCAGCCCCGGACGCGGCCGAATCGGCGACGCCGGTGCCGCGCCTGACCGACCGGGAGACCGAGGTCCTGCGACTCGTCGCGAAGGGGTTGAGCGCCAAGCAGATCGCGACCCGGCTCGCACTGAGCCACCGCACGGTGGAGAACCACGTCCAGGCGACGCTCCGCAAGCTGCAGCTGGCCAATCGGGTCGAACTGGCCCGGTACGCGATGGAGCACGGACTGGAGTGATTCCCGCACGTCCGCCACGGGAAACCCCCGGTCGGGCCGAGTAGTACTACTCATGTCCGGGCGCACGAACAGCTCGATGCTGGAACCATGACGAATCCCGGTGGTACACAGATCGATCCACAGCTCGTGGCCAGACTGTCGGGGGAGTTCGCTGCGCTCGGACAGCACCTGCGCGGCGTCTCGGAAGACCTGACCCGGCTCCGCGTGCAACTCGAGGTCCCCGTGCCGCACGCACCCGCGGCCGCCACTGCGCCGCAGCCTCCGGTTGCTGCGACGGCACCGCCGCAGGTCCCGATGCCGCCCGTTCACCCGTTTCCGCGGCCCGCGTACGCGCAGCCCGTGTACCCGCAGCCCGTGTACCAGGTACCTGCACGCCCGCCCGCCGCGCGGCCGCGACGTGAACCGTGGTGGCAGCGCGACGACCTGGTCAGCCGGGTTCTCGCGGCCGCGGGCGCGGCCGTCACACTGATCGGCGTGGTGATGCTGCTCGTGCTCGCCGCGCAGGCGGGTCTGTTCGGTCCCGTCGCACGAGTGGTGAGCGGTGCGGCGCTCTCGGCTGTGCTCGTGGCGGTGGGTGTTCGCGTGTCCACCCGTGACGGTGGCCGCGTCGGCGCGATCGCGCTGGCCGTCACCGGACTCGCGGGCGGCTTCCTCTCGGTCGCCGCGGCGACCGCCTACTACGGTTGGTTCCCGCCGCTGTTCGGTCTCGCCGTCGCCGCCTCGGTCGCCGCCGCGGGGATGCTGCTCGCGACCCGCTGGGAGTCCCAGCCACTGGCGGCGCTGGTCACGACCGCGATCGCGGTCCTCGCGCCCGTGCTCACCGACGGCGTGACCGTCACGTTGCTCGCCTTCCTCGTCGTGCTCCAGATCGCCGGGGTCTACCCGGAACTCGGGCGGGACTGGCCGTACCTGCACGTCGCACGAACCCTCCCCGCGGTCGTCGCCCTGCTCGTCGTGCTGGCGGACGCCGCGTGGTCGGCCGTCGGATTGTGGCCGGACGGGTTCCGGCCGACCGTCGCGCTCCTGCTCGCAGCGGCCGCGACCGTCGCGGTCGTCGGCGCCGGCTCGGCCGTGCTCGTCGTGCGGCGCAACGCCGACGACGTCACGTCCAGCGTGATGCTCGCGGTCTCGTCCGTGCCACTGCTGTTCACCGGCGCCGTGCTGACCCGGTGGACCGAGGTGGCGGTGCTCGTGGTGACGGCGGTGGGCCTCCTGACACTGGCTGGTGGCGGTGCCGAACCTGCCCCGGCACACCCGGATCGCCGCGTCGGCCGTCGCGGCCCTGGCGGCACTGCAGGCCGGCGTCGTCGGGACGCCGGGCGACGCCCTGCCGGTCACCCTCCTGACGATCGCACTCGGACTGGTCGCGGTCTCGCACCGGACCGGATCGCGGATCGCGTTCACCGCCGCAACGGGATTCGGTGGGCTCGGCGGACTGGTGTTCCTCACGGTCGCCTCGCCCGAATCCCTGACCGACCCGGCTGCCGCGAGTGCCTCGCTCGTCGTCCTCGTCGCGGGCGCACTGCTGGCGGTCGCGGCGGTCGCGTTCCCCCTGACCGCCCGCGCGCTCGGACTGCTCACCGCGGACAACACGGCCGTCGCCACGATCACCGCGGGAGTGGTGGCCGGATACGGCGTGACCGCGACCGTGGTGACGGCAGGTGTCGCGGCATTCGGCCCGGGCACCGGATTCGTCGCCGGCCACACCGTCGCGACGCTGGTGTGGATGGTGCTCGCCACCGCGACGCTGCGCTGGGGCCTGGCGCATCCCGAGCAGGCGCGCCTCGCGCTCGTCGCAGGATTGACGCTCACCGGAGCCGCGCTGGTCAAGCTGTTCCTCTTCGACCTCGCCACCCTCGACGGCGGTTACCGCGTGCTGGCCTTCCTCGGCGTCGGACTGCTGCTGCTGGCGGTGGGCACCCGCTACGCGCGGGCGTTCGCGGCCGGCGGCACGAGCGGAACCACAGCCGCCCGAGCATGATCCGCCGGACGCCTATCCTGGTCCGCATGGAGGACAGGGATCTTCGGGTGTCGGACGCCGAGCGGGAGTACGTCGGTCAGTTGCTGCAGCGGGCGGTCGGGCAGGGCATGCTCTCGCTCGGCGAGTTCACCGAGCGGATGGACACCGCGTTGGCGGCGCGCACGCGAGGCGAGCTCAACAGCGTGCTGTTCGACCTGCCGGGAATCCGGGTCGTCGGTGCGGACCATGCGCCGCACGTCCGCCCGCAGAGCGTTCCCGTCGCGCCCGCCTACCAGGCGGGGGAGCCCACGGTGATTCGGGCGAAGATGTCGAGCGTCACTCGCAAGGGCCCCTGGCAGGTGCCGCCGAGGCTGCAGATCGAGAACTGGCTGTCCGACGTCACGCTCGACTTCACGTCCGCGATGCTCGAGAGCCAGGTCGTGGAGATCACGGTCGACGCCTTCTGCGGGTCGGTCACCCTCGTCGTGCCCGACGAGGCCACCGTCGACCTCAACGGCGTCGAGACCACCGGCGGCAGCGCCACGAACAAGGTGCGCACCGGACCGAACCGCGGGGGCCTGCACATCGTCGTGCGCGGGCGCGTGCGGTTCGCGTCCGTCACTGCGAAGCACCCGTTCGGGACGGGCCTCAAGCGAATGCTCGGCTGAGGCCCGTCCCGAACGTCGGTTTCTTCCCGCTCAGTCCCGTTGCTGACGTGCCAGCAGCTCGCTGACGCTCACGGTCTGAGCACCCTCGGCGTGACGGCCCCGACGCGGGGTCGACGCGCCGTTCGGCGTGGGCTTGTCGGTGCTCTCGGCGGGCTTGGTGGGTGCGGGCCACGCCGCTGTCGCAGGCGGTGCCTGCCGCTCCTGCTGGGGGCGCGACGCGCCGGCCGGCGGTTGCGGCGGACGTGCCTGCGGCTGGGCAGGTGGTTGCGGCTGGACCGGACGCACCTGCTGCTGAGGTTGACGCGGCTGCTGCTGCGCGGTCGGCTGGGCCTGGCGCGTCTGGGGTGCGCCGGCCGGCGCAGGTTGCGGCGGGCGCGACTGCTGCTGAGGCTGCGGGCTCGCGCCTCCGCGGGCATCCGCCACCACGTGCCCGTTCGACTGCGAACCGTTCGGCATCCGCAGGCTCGACAGCCAGCTCTCGATCGGCCGGTCCTCGGTGGCCGGCGGCTCGGTGCTGCGCCTCGGTGACACCTGCGGCTGCGTGGGCCGCCGGACCGGAGGCTCCTGTGCCTCCCGAGCCGGAGGACGCACGGTGTCCTGCGGCGGCCTCGGAGCGTCCTGCGGCGGCCGCGGGGCCTGCCGTTCGGGCGCGGGACGGGGCGCGATCTGAGGGATCGGCTCCGTCATCGGCTCACCCGTCAACGGCTCCGCCGTCTCCGCGATGCGCGACGCCGCCGCCGTCCTCGGCGGCAGCACCCGCTCGACCGCGTCCCGGGTCAGCGGAGGGCGCTGTCCCGAAGCCTGCTGCGGCTGCTGCGGCGCAGGAACGCCGACCGCCGCGATCTCCGGCACGTCGTCGGGCATGCGCTCGTCGTCGAGGATCGGCTCACCGAGTCCGAGTCGCTCCTGGATCCGCTTCATCCAGGCAGGCGCCCACCAGCAGTCGTCGCCGAGGAGCTTCATCACCGCGGGCACCAGGAACATCCGGATCACGGTGGCGTCGAGGACGAGGGCCGCGATCATGCCGTAGGCGATGTACTTCATCATCACCAGCTCGGAGAACGCGAACGCGCCCGTGACCACGATCAGGATCAGCGCCGCCGCCGTGATGATCCGGCCGGTGTGGGCCGTGCCGACCCGCACCGACTCCGTCGTGCTCGCGCCCTGCGCCCTGGCCTCGACCATCCGCGACAGCAGGAACACCTCGTAGTCGGTGGAGAGGCCGTAGATGATCGCCATGATCAGCACCAGCACCGGCGACATGATCGGTCCCGGCGTGAAGTTCATCAGGCTCGCGCCGTGCCCGTCGATGAAGATCCACGTCAGGATGCCGAGGGTCGCACCGAGGCCGAGCGCCGTCATCAGCACCGCCTTGATCGGCAGCACCAGCGATCCGAACGCCAGGAACATCAGCAACGTCGTCAGCAACACGACGAGCGTCACCATCAACGGAAGGTTGTCCAGCAGCGCCGCGATCGAGTCCTGCTCGATCGCGGGCGTGCCGCCGACCAGCACCGTGGCGCCGTCGGGCACCTCCATCGACCGGAGGTAGGCGATCGTCTCCTCGGAGTCGTTGCGGTCGACGAGGCCGGCCTTGAAGACCGTCACCCCGTCCTTCGTCGGATTGTTGATGCTGAACTTCTCGACCAGGCCGGGGGCCTCGCTCGCGGTCTTGACGATCTGCGTGAGATCGGCGCCCTCCGCGTCCTGCACGACCAGCTTGATCGGCTCGGTGCGATTGTTCGGGAAGAGTTCGTCGAACTCCTCCTGCGCCATGCGGGTGGGGTTGTCCGGCGGCAGGTAGGTCTCGTTGATGCCGCCGAACTTGATCCCCGAGATCGGGATCGTCAGCAGCAGCAGGCCGATCACGATGGGGATCGCGACCTTGAGCGGGTGCTTCATCACCCACTGGGTCAACCGTCCCCAGAAGCTGTTCTCGATCTCCTCGGCGGTCTTGGTCTTGCGCATGAACTTCAGACCGAAGGCATCGACGCGGCGCCCGAGGATCGCGAGGATCGCGGGCAGCACGGTCACCGAGATGAGTGCCGCGAGCATGACGGCGGCGATCGCGCCGTACGCGACGGACTTCAGGAAGCCCTGCGGGAAGATCAGCAGGCCACCGAGGCTCGCCGTGACCATCGTCGCGGAGAACACCACCGTCCGGCCGGCCGTCATCACGGTGCGGCGGACCGCGTCGCTGTTGTCGTAGCCCTCCGCGATCTCCTCGCGGAAGCGGCTGACCATGAACAGGCCGTAGTCGATCGCCAGACCGAGGCCGATCAGCGAGACCACCGGCACGACGAAGGCGTTGACCTCGGTGAACTGGGTGAACAGCTTGACGATGCCGTTGGCGGCGAGGATCGTCAGGCCGCCGACGATCAGCGGCAGCGCAGCGGCGACGAGACCGCCGAAGACGAAGAACAGCAGGACGCCGACAGCGGGAATCGCGAGCAACTCCATGCGGTGGACGTCGTTCGCCATCGTGTCGTTCAGCGTTCCGGTCACCGGTTGCAGACCAGCCAGTTGCACGTCGATGCCGTCGATGTAGAAGATGTCGCGGATCTCGCGGAAGTTCGCCGCGACCTCGGTGTCGTTGGCGCCTGCGATCGCGACACTCGCGATCGCATGTTCCTTCGTGGCGTCGGCCAGCTGCGGCAGCTTCGTCGTCCAGTAGCTGCCGTTGACCTTGAGGACCTGGTCGGGATGGTTCTCGACGGCCTCTTCGAGGTTCTTCGTGATCTGCGACGCGAACGCCGGATCGTCGACGGTCTTGCCCTCGGGCGCGGTGTAGAGGATCACCACGTCGGCGGTGGTGTCGCGACCGAACGTGCCGTCGGCGAGCTTCGCGGCCGCGACGGACTCCGAACCCGGATCGTCCCAGCCGCTCTGACTCAGGTTCTTCTCCAGCCCGAGGCCGTACGCGCCGAGGCCGAGCATGAGCGCGACCATCACCCCGATCACCGTGAATCGGAGGTTGTAGACGAGTCGACCCCAGGTCGCGAACACTATTGCCCTCCTTGACGCCCGAGGAGCAGGGCGGACAGCGGACGGAACGGCTGCAGCCACGCGCCCTCGTCGGGCAGCGAGTCCAGGCTCACCCGCGGCAGCGGCTCACGGAAGACACCCGGAATGTCCTCGAGGTCGACGAACTCGAGCGTCTCCGAGGACACCGCCCATGCGGCGTGCTCCCGGAACCCGAGCACCTGCACCGGGACACCTTCGGACGCGAGGTCCTCGAGCGGCTCCCGGAACGCCTGCCCGTCGGCGGACGCGACCATGACACCGGCCAGCCCGCCACCGCGAGCACGCTGCTCGATGTGCGCGAGCATGTCGGCGTCGACGTCGCTGTCCTCGTCGATCTTGGGCTTGGCGAACACCGCGAAACCGACGTTGCGCAGTGCCTCGACCCACGGCCGGACGACGTCGGCGCTGCCGGGCGCGATGTTGGTGAACACCGTCGCCTCGGGCTCGAGCCGGACGCCGCTCGTCCCGGACAGCTCCGCGGTGCGGCCGAGCAGCCAGCGTCCGAGCGCGTCGAAACGCGGCCGGTATGCGGCGGTGGGACGGCCACCCAGAATTGCGCCGAGCCCCATGTCGAGGTTCGGCGCGTCCCAGACCAGGAGTACCCGGCGTGGTTGTCGGGGCTCGGTGGCGTCGTCGCCTGCGGCCCCGAGAGAATCGGGTAATCGTTCGCTGACGCTCATCCGGTGGCCTTTCCCCAGATCATTTCCGTGATCGGACGCCCGACGCGGTGCGCCTTGTCCTCGAACTTCGTCACCGGGCGTTCGTGGGACATCGGCGAGTCGATCGAGCCGCCCGCCAACTGCTCCCAGTCGAGCCGGGTCAACCGTGGTTCGGCGTCACCGGCCTCGGCGATCCATTCTGCGTACTCGGCATGGTCCGTCGCCACGTGCAACACGCCGTTGTCTGCGAGCCGGTCCGCGATCAGCGCGAACGTCGCGGGCTGCAGCAGTCGCCGCTTGTGGTGCCGGGCCTTGGGCCACGGGTCGGGGAAGAAGACGCGCGCACCGACCAGGGACCCGGGGGTGAGCATGTTCTCCAGCACGTCCATCGCGTCGCCGCGCAGGATGCGGATGTTGGTGATGCCCTCGCGTTCCACCGACTGCAACAGCTGGGCGAGGCCGGGGCGGTAGACCTCGACCGCGAGCAGATTCATGTGCGGCTCGGCCTGGGCCATCGCGGTCGTCGCCGTGCCCGTACCGCACCCGATCTCGATGATCGTCGGCGCCTGTCGGCCGAACCACCCGTCGATGTCGATGGGCGTGTCGGACACATCAGCGCCGATGGAGGGCCACATCCGGTCCCAGGCCTGTTGCTGGGGATCGGTGAGGGAGCCACGTCGGGAGCGGAAACTGGTCACCCGGGGATACAGGCGGGATCCGCGGTCGGCGGCACCCTCCACCCGGGGTTCGGCGTCATTCACCCGACCATTGTCACGCATGACCACCGATTCCGGCAGCTGGGTCTCAAGGGCGGGTTGAGGGTTTCGGGTCCGTACCGCCTGGTCTCGATGCTGCCGATGGTCGCGCCGAACGGCTGGGACCTGGCCTTTTCTCGGATGGTTCCCGCATCGGGGGTGACCTGCCTCCCGTTCACGGAGTCGGACTGTCATCATCACCACGCGCGTCGGGGAGGCGCGCGGGGACCGAAGAACACGCGGGGGTGGCGAACAGGTGTCGACGGATTCGGCTCATGGCCGGGCGGTGCCGCCCGCCGACCACGCCGAGCGGCTCGCCGCCGGGCACCTCGACACGGTGCGCGTGGAGATCACCGGACGCGGAGGCGTCGGCAGGTCCGCGATCGTCGCCGCACTCGGTCGGATCGAGGGCGCCGAGCTGGTCCAGTC
Organism: Rhodococcus gannanensis; assembly: GCF_042681175.1. Lineage (NCBI taxonomy): Bacteria > Bacillati > Actinomycetota > Actinomycetes > Mycobacteriales > Nocardiaceae > Rhodococcus > Rhodococcus gannanensis. Next base: position 69,703 of record NZ_JBHUFB010000019.1, on the reverse strand, counting down.
GGAGGCGCGCGACCGTCCGGGCTTCCCCGATCCGGTCCTCACCGGGGACATCGTCGTGCTCGTCGTCCTCGACCCGCCGAGGAACGTGGATGCGGCCGCGGCGGTCGAGGCCGGTGACCGCCTGCTGCCGGTGCTGGCCAAGACCGACACCCTCGCCGACCCCGACGCCGCGCTCGCCCGCGCCTCCGCTGCTCTGCGGGCGCCCTGCCTCCCCGTGAGCACCGTCGGTGCGGGCATCGGGCTGCCGCGTCTACGGCAGGCAGTCGAGGACCGGGTGCGCGCGGTCCGGGCCGCGCGGGCCGCGGAGGTGCTGGGCCGGCTACGGGCTCGACCCGAGCGGCATGCTGCGCCCGGTGCGTTCGACGACTTCCTGACCACCGATGCCGGGGTCCGTCTCGTCGCGCAGGCGACGGGCCTGGCGGACCCGCCCGGCGATGCGCAGGCCCGGGCCCGGTACTGGCGTGCCCGGATGAACACGAGCGACTCACCCGACGCGCTGCGGGCCGCGCTCGCACTCCAGCGCGACGCCGTGCGCGAGTGGGTGCGCGGTGACTGAAGCCGGGACCGACCTGCACGGAGCAGTCGATCAGGTGATGCGACGCTGGCTGCCCCGGTCGGGCGCTCCGAGCGTCGCGGTCGTCGGCCCGGCGGGCAGTGGCCGCAGCGCCCTCGCCGCCGCGCTGGCGCCGTTGCTGTCCGGGGTCCGGGTCGGCGACGGCGTGGCGGACCCGGGAACGGTGGTCACCGTCCTGACATTCGACGCCTCGGCGCCGATCGGCCGGGAGGAGCTCGGCCTGCTCGCCGAGGCACGTGAACGCGGGTCGACGGTGATCGCGGTGGTGACGCGGGTCGACCTGCACCACGCCGCGGCGACGGTCGCCGACCGTGACGCCGCACTGCTGTCGGTGCACGCGCCCGGTGCCGTCACGGGCCCGGTCCTGCTCGTGTCCGCGACGACCGGGCGCGGCCTCCCGGAACTGTGCGCGGTAGTCGGCCACGCTCTCGGGGACACCGGCTCGACACCTCACCGTCGCGCGGAACTCGACCGGGCCAGGACGCTGGTCCTGGCCACGGCGGCGGACCTGCGCCGTGACGGCGACTCCGCCGCGCTACGAGAGCGACGCGCCGCCCTCGTCGCCGACCGCGACGGTCCCCGCGCCGAATCGGGGGCCGCACTGAGGAGGCTGTCGGCGCTCGCCCGAGTGGATCTCACCCACCACGTCGCGGACCGGGTCCGCGCAGGGACAGCCGGGCTCCGGGCCGAACTGGACAGGTCCGGGAAGTCGGCACTGGACGCGTTCCCGGATCGCGTGCGCGGCGAGATCGAGTCGCTCACCGCCGAGGTGGACGCGACGACCGCACGCGCTCTCGACGCACTGGCCTCCGAGGTGCTCGGCGCACCCCACCCGGTGGCCGGGCCGAATCGTCCGCCACCCGCCGTCGACGATCCGCAACCCCGGCACCGGGGTGTCGAGGACCGGATGATGATCCTGGTCGGTGCCTCGGCCGGCGCCGGGCTCGGCAGGCTCGTCGTTGCCCCGATGTCCGAGATTCCCGCGCTGGACCTGCTGGCACTGCCGCTGCCGCTGGTCGTCGGCGGCGTCGCGGCGTGGGCGCTGACACGGATGCGCGGGCTCGCTGCCGACCGCGCCCACCTCCGGCTGTGGCTGGCGGAGGCGACAGCACAGGTCCGATCGGCGCTGGAGGGGCGCGTCCTGGCCCGGCTGGTGGAGTCGGAGGCCGAGATCGTGGACGCCGTTCAGCGGGCGCACCGCGACCGCGTGCGGACGACGGAGGACTCGCTCGTCGCGGTGGACCGGGAGCTGCGGGAGAGCGCGGCCCGGTCGTCCGGGCGCCTCGCCGCGGTCGAACGGGACCTCGTGGTTCTCGATCGCGCGCTGGCGGAACCGTCCGCCAGTGCGCTGCGTCCAAGTCCACAGTGACCGGTTTCCCGAACCGGCCGGAGCAGTCGGGAAGGACGCCGAGATGATGCAGGACGAGACGCTGCTCGCAGGGATCGGGGGTGAGCACGCGGTGACCGTCGAGGAGGGTCCGGACGCCCGCGACTTCGCGCTCGTCGAACCGACCGTAGACCTCGACGGCGACGGGATCGTCGACACCCGGGTCTTCCAGGACGCAGACGGGATGACCATCGCATCCGACCTCGACGAGGACGGTTGGGTGGACCACATCACCCGGATCGAGGAGGACGGTTCCTACGCTGCGTGGGAACCGCGACGCGAGGCGGACGGGACCGTGCGCTGGGAGCCTGTCGACGAGGGACGCCTGTAGGCGGATCCGGGTCGTCCGCGCCGCGAACGGCGGTTCACTTCCTGGGTGGGCGGACAGCGGTTCGTCTGCCGGTCGAAGGGCGAATCACCGTTCACGTGACGAGATTTTTCGAAAACGGCCTGACCGGGGATTCCGCGTCCGTATAAAGGTGCGGTGCGTGAGCGGGTCACGCACATGTAACGGACCTCGAAGGGCTGTTGCCGTGCGGGTCCGGACCGAATCTTGAACGGAGTTTCCATGTCCCGATCTCCCATGCGTCGCGTTGTTGCCGCGGCTGCTGCGGGCGCCCTCGTCCTCGGTGGCGCGTCCGCCTCCCTCGGCCTCGGCGCCGGTGTCGCCGGCGCCCAGGAGGCACCGGCCTGCTCGCAGACCAGCCAGGCGGTCAAGGGCCCCAGCCTCGCGACCATCGGCTCGACCCACACCTACGACCGCTCGGTGGACGCCGTCGAGACGACCGCGGGCCAGCAGGTCACCTACAAGACGGTCGTCTCGTCGAAGGGTGGGCTGCCGGTGGTCAGCTCCCTGAAGGAGGTGCCCCCGACCGGGTTCGCCGCACCGGTCTCCGCGCGTCTCACGTACAACGGTGGTGCCGCCGGGCCGATCGAGGCCCTCCCGGACGGCAACGGCTACAAGATCTCCGCCAGCGCGCTGGGCTGGCTCGTCACCAACGGCAAGCCGCTGGTCCTGGAGACCACCTACGTCGTGCCCAACACGGTCACTCCCGGTTCGACCGTCACCGACGGTGGCATCACGGTCGGCGGCACGGTCGGCATCGACAACGACCTTCCCGATCTCAACGCGTGCTTCAGCGTCCGCCTCCCCAACGTGGGCGAGACGGTGCTCAGCGTCGCGGACGCGACCGGCCTCGGCTCGGAGGAGGGACAGCTCTCCTCCACCGGTTCCGTCAGCGACATCCTCGGTGACGCTCTGGTCGACGTGATCGAGTCGGGTGCGATCGAGGGCATGCTCAGCTGACCTTCGCTCCACTCGGCTCCGGCGGCGGTGACTGCGGTCGCCGCCGCCGGGGACGCATCGGCCCGGTTGCCGCACCAGGTCGAGGGCTCGTTTGCCGGACATCTCGCGGCGGCGAAGAACTCTACGGACGAACACCGTGCCGGCAGGCTGTTTCGGGCCGTTCTGCGTCCAATTCAGCGAAAACGGTCAAACAGTTGGACGAGCGTCCGTATAAAGGTTCGGTGCGTGACCGTGTTGCGCACATGTAACTGACTGCACGGGCTCGCCGCAAGGGGTTGTCGCGTTGGGTCCGGACCGAATCGTGAACGGAGTTTCCATGTCTCGATCTCCCATGCGTCGCACTGCCGCCGCTGTCGCCGCAGGCGCCCTCGTCCTCGGCGGCGCGACCGTCTCCGTCGGCCTCGGAACCGGCGTCGCGTCTGCTCAGACGGCGTGCGCACAGTCGAGCCACGCAGAGAAGGGCCCGAACCTGGAAACCTGGGGTGTGAAGCACTCGTACGACCGGTCGGTCAACGTGACCGAGGCGGCCAGCGGCTCGCAGGTCACCTACAAGACCATCGTCTCCACCTCGGGAATCGGTAACCCCTACGTCAACACCCTCGTCGACACGCCGCCCGCCGGCTTCGGCGCCCCGGTCTCCGCGAAGCTCACCGTCTTCCATGCCATCGGCGGACTGAAGACCGTGGACGTCCCCGCGATCCCGGACGGCAACAGCTTCAAGTTCACCCACACCGGATGGTTCGTGAACTCGGGCAACCCGCTGACCCTCGAAACCACCTACGTGGTGCCGTCGGCCGCCGCCGGTACCGCGATCACCAGCGGTGGCTTCAAGGTCGCCGGCACCGTCGGCGTCGACAACAACATGCCGAACCTGACGGCGTGCTTCACCATGCGTGCGCCGAACCCGGGTGAGGCGACGCTCGGAAGCCTCGACTCCGCCGGCCTCGGCTCCGAGGAGGGCCAGCTGTCCTCGACCGGTTCGGTCAGCGACATCCTCGGCGACACCATCGCGAACGTCATCAACTCGGGTGCCATCGAGGGCCTGATCAGCTGATACAGCACCACACGGATTTCGGCGGCGGTGACCTCGGTCACCGCCGCCGACGTCGTGTTCGGAGCTGTGTGGGCACTGAATCGGTCCTGTGACCGATCGGACGACACCCGATTCCCATTAGTCGGACACGCAGCGCTAACCTCTATGCAGGACACCCGGCGCCCGTGTCGTCGTCAACCGTGTGAAACCACTCGCACGCGGCCGATGGAACAGCGGGTAGTGCCCCACCGAGAGGGGCCGATCGTGATCCCCTGTGCACTGTGGTCCGACAGGGCACAGTGACTCGATTCCGGAACACCCCAGGGAGAGTTTGATGACCTCAGCGACCATTCCAGGTCTGACTGGCACTGACACCGCGCCCACCTCGCACGGCGAACTCCTCGCCTGGGTTCGTGAGGTGGCGGAGCTGACCCAGCCCGATCGCGTCGTCTTCGCCGACGGTTCGGACGAGGAGTGGGACCGCCTGACGGCACAGCTCGTCGAGGCAGGCACCTTCACCCGCCTCAACGACGAGAAGAAGCCGAACTCCTTCCTCGGCAACTCCGACCCGTCCGACGTGGCGCGTGTCGAGTCCCGCACCTACATCTGCTCGCGCAACGAGATCGACGCAGGCCCCACCAACAACTGGATGGACCCGGCCGAGATGCGCGGCATCATGACCGACCTGTACCGCGGCAGCATGCGCGGTCGCACCATGTACGTGGTGCCGTTCTGCATGGGCCCGCTCGGCGCCGACGATCCGAAGCTCGGTGTGGAGATCACCGACTCCGAGTACGTCGTCGTCTCGATGCGCATCATGACCCGCATGGGTCAGGCCGCCCTGGACAAGCTCGGCACCGACAAGCCGTTCGTGAAGGCGCTGCACTCCGTCGGTGCGCCCCTCGCCGAGGGCCAGCAGGACGTGCCGTGGCCCTGCAACGACACGAAGTACATCACCCACTTCCCCGAGGACCGCGAGATCTGGTCCTACGGCTCCGGCTACGGCGGCAACGCCCTGCTCGGCAAGAAGTGCTACTCGCTGCGCATCGCCTCTGCGATGGCCCACGACGAGGGCTGGCTGGCCGAGCACATGCTCATCCTCAAGCTGATCTCGCCGGAGAACAAGAACTACTACATCGCGGCCGCGTTCCCGTCCGCGTGTGGCAAGACGAACCTCGCGATGATCCAGCCGACCATCCCCGGCTGGCGCGCCGAGACCCTCGGCGACGACATCGCGTGGATGCGCTTCGGTGAGGACGGCCGCCTGTACGCCGTGAACCCGGAGTTCGGCTTCTTCGGTGTCGCCCCCGGCACCAACCACGGCTCGAACCCGAACGCGATGAAGACGGTCGAGGCCGGCAACACGCTGTACACCAATGTCGCGCTGACCGACGACGGTGACGTGTGGTGGGAGGGCCTCGAGGGCGAGCCGCAGCACCTGATCGACTGGAAGGGCAACGACTGGACCCCCGAGTCCGGCGAGAAGGCCGCCCACCCGAACTCGCGCTACTGCACCCCGATGTCGCAGTGCCCGATCCTCGCCCCCGAGTGGGACGACCCGCAGGGTGTGCCGATCTCGGCGATCCTGTTCGGCGGCCGCCGCAAGACGACGGTCCCGCTGGTCAGCGAGTCCTTCGACTGGCAGCACGGCACCTTCCTCGGTGCGACGCTGTCGTCCGAGCAGACCGCTGCGGCCGAGGGCAAGGTCGGTTCCGTCCGTCGTGACCCGATGGCGATGATCCCGTTCATCGGCTACAACGCCGGTGACTACATCAACCACTGGATCACCCTCGGCAAGAACGCCGACGCGGAGAAGCTGCCGAAGATCTTCTACGTGAACTGGTTCCGTCGTGGCGAGGACGGCCGCTTCCTGTGGCCCGGTTTCGGTGAGAACTCCCGCGTCCTCAAGTGGATCGTGGACCGGATCGAGCACAAGGCCGGCGCCCAGACCACCCCGATCGGCTACGTGCCGACCGCGGCCGATCTCGAGCTGGACGGCCTCGACGTGGTCGCCGCCGACGTGGACGAGGCCCTCGCGGTCGACGTCGACGAGTGGAAGGCCGAGCTGCCGCTCATCGAGGAGTGGTTCGAGTTCCTCGGCGAGAAGGTTCCCTCGGGCGTTCGTGACGAGTTCGAGGCACTGAAGCAGCGTCTCGGCTGAGTCACCCCGCCGTCAGGCTGAAGGGCACTTTCGTTCGGTTCAACCGGACGGAAGTGCCCTTCGTCCGTTTCGGGGGGAGTCGGTGTGGAACCGTCTCGGTGGCAGTGGTGGAATACATTCAACGAACAGCGACGCCCGGCGTATACGCTCGGGGAGAGGATCAGCGATGAGCCAGATCTACAACAACGTCACCGAACTGGTCGGGCGTACTCCGCTCGTCCGCCTGAACCGCGTCACCGACGGCGCGCAAGCCCAGGTCGTTGCCAAGCTCGAGTTCTACAACCCGGCGAACAGCGTCAAGGACCGCATCGGTGTCGCGATCATCGACGCCGCCGAGAAGTCCGGTGAGCTCAAGCCCGGCGGCACCATCGTCGAGGGCACCTCGGGCAACACCGGCATCGCGCTCGCGATGGTCGCGGCGGCCCGCGGCTACAAGGTGATCCTGACGATGCCGGAGACGATGTCGACCGAGCGTCGCGTCATGCTGCGCGCCTACGGTGCCGAGATCGTCCTCACCCCGGGCGCCGAGGGCATGGCCGGTGCGGTGAAGAAGGCCGAGGAGATCGTCGGGCAGACCCCGAACGCGATCCTCGCCCGTCAGTTCGCGAACCCCGCCAACCCGGCGATCCACCGGGCCACCACCGCCGAGGAGATCTGGGCCGACACCAACGGCGAGATCGACATCTTCGTCGCGGGCATCGGCACCGGCGGCACCCTGACCGGCGTCGGCCAGGTCCTCAAGGAGCGCAAGCCCGGCGTCAAGATCGTGGGTGTCGAGCCCGCCGACTCGCCGATCCTCACGGGCGGCCAGCCCGGCCCGCACAAGATCCAGGGCCTGGGCCCGAACTTCGTGCCGGACATCCTCGACCGTGAGGTCTATGACGAGATCATCGACGTCAAGCTCGACGACGCGATCGACGTCTCCCGTCGTCTCGGCACCGACGAGGGCATCCTCGGCGGCATCTCCGCAGGCGCGAACGTGTGGGGTGCGCTGGAGCTGGCGAAGCGTCCCGAGAATGCGGGCAAGCTGATCGTCGTGGTGGTTCCGGACTTCGGTGAGCGCTACATCTCCACTCCGCTGTTCGAGCACATCCGGGACTGACGTGGGAATGCTGCGCACGGTCCGTGAGGACCTACAGGCCGCGCGGGGCCAGGATCCGGCCGCGCGCAGCAACGTCGAGAACGCGATCGTCTACTCGGGACTGCACGCGATCTGGTCGCATCGGGTCGCGCACCGGATGTGGGAGGTGCCCGCGCTGCGCGGTCCCGCGCGGATGCTGTCCCAGTTCACCCGGTTCCTGACCGGGATCGAGATCCATCCGGGCGCGACCATCGGCCGTCGGTTCTTCATCGACCACGGCATGGGTGTGGTGATCGGCGAGACCACCGAGATCGGTGACGACGTGATGCTCTACCACGGCGTCACCCTCGGTGGCCGGTCGCTGGCGAAGACGAAGCGGCACCCGACGATCGGGAACCGGGTGACCGTCGGCGCAGGCGCGAAGGTGCTCGGTCCGGTCGTGGTCGGGGACGACAGCGCGATCGGTGCGAACGCCGTCGTGACGCGTGACGTGCCCGCGGACTCGATCGCGACGGGCATCCCGGCCGCGGTGCGTCCGCGCAGCGTCAAACAGCACGAGCAGCTCGTCGACCCGAACGCGTACATCGACCCCGCGATGTACATCTGAGCTTTTCCGGCTCCACCAACCCACGGCTGAGCGTGGCGTTCATTCGATCCAACAGGATGAACGCCACGTTCAGCCGTTCTCGGGGGTGAGCGCGGGGTCGCCGGGGGTAGACAGCGACAGCACCGCCTTGCGGATGTTCGGGTGCCGTTCGAGCGCCCGCTCGCAGCGGTCGAGTTGCTCGGCGACGGTGTGCTCGGCGGCGTCCCCGACCAGGTCGACGGCGCCGACGAGGTACACCTGTCGTGGGCCGAGGTACTCCATCCGCAGCATCGTCACGCGCTCCACCTCCGGCAGGTCCAGCAGCGACCGCAGGCCCGCGTTCCGCAGCTGTGGGGACGCCTCCTCGCCGACCAGGAACCGGCGGTTGCGGTCGATGAGGATCACCGCGATCACGCCGAGCAGGATCCCGACGAGGATCGAGCCGATCGCGTCGGGCACCGGCGATCCGGTCACCTGGTGCAGGAGGACACCGACGAACGCGATCACCAGCCCGATCAGCGCGGCGGCGTCCTCCGCGAACACCGCGCGGACCGTCGGATCGGAGGTGTGCAGGGCGTGCTCGAGCAGGTCGCGGTCCGCTGCGGCCGCCTCGCCGCGCACCTGCTTGAACGCCTGCCGGAACGAGATCGTCTCCAGAACGAACGAAATGCCGAGGACCGCGTAGGCGATGCCGTAGTCGGTGGCGGGTTCCGCGTGGAACAGCTCCTGGATGCCATGCGTGATCGACACCCCCGCGCCCAACGCGAACAGTCCGAGGGCCGCGAACATCGACCAGATGTACGCCTCGCGACCGAAGCCGAGCGGGTGTGCGCGATCCGGCGCGTGCCGCGACCGTCGGTTCGCGATCAGCAGCAGCACCTCGTTGCCGGTGTCGGCCCAGGAGTGCGTCGCCTCCGCGACCATCGACGCCGACCCGGTCAGTGCGGCCGCCACCGACTTGGCCAGTGCGATGGCCAGATTCGCGACGAACGCGAGGACGACGGTGAGGGTGCTCTCCTGGTCGGCATCGGAGTCCGCGTGGGTCATGTGTCGGAACGATACGGAGACCGAGCGCCTTTCGCCGGGAGGTGCGCGGGGCGTTGGTGCGGCGGTCGCCGCACGGCGTCGGGAGTGGATCGGTGAGGCCCGCTCCTATTCCGCCACAATTCGGACGACCGTCCAATACAGTGCCTCACTGTCCTGTTCGCATCGGATCGTATGTAGTAGGGCTGTGCGCGAACGGGATGTGCACGAATCTCCGTCCGTTCCTCCGCGGCAGAGTTGCTCGACGCGCCGCGGTCACCACAGCACGACCGAGAAAGGGCAATGATGTCGAGTTCCACCCAGAAGAGGTTCGCCCGCGGCGCAGTCGTCGCGGCCGCCGCGGCAGGTGCCGTGGCACTGTCGCTTCCCGCCACCGCCTCCGCGGCGACGGCCCAGGCGCCGCAGCTCACCGCGAACCTGAGCGGCAGCGACCTGACGATGTCGCTCACCGATCCGAACACCGGCCTGCTCGACGGCTGCGCGGGCGGCCTCGTCGACGCGGGTCGTGCCGTCGAGATCAGCGACAGGCTCGCCAACCTGAGCAAGATCTCCGACGTGATCGACGTCTTGCGGTCCGGCGTCATCAAGGGCACCCCGCTGATCACCACCGCGCTGGACCGGACGGCGCAGCAGTCCGTCTACGACCTGCCCACCGGCGTCTACGCCGTGGTGGCGGCGTGCGCCGGCATCGGCAAGGACACGGCGATCGCCGTCGAACCGGTGATCGCGCCGTCCGGGGTCGGCAGTGTCGCCGGGGTGTTCGATCTCGGCAGCACCGTCATCGAGAACCCGGATTCGATCCCGTTCTTCCTGGCCCTGCTCGGCGGTGACGCGGCACTCGGCGGCAGCAGCAGCGGCGGCAGCAGCGGAAGCAGTGACGGCGGCAGCAGCGGAAGCTGATCTCCGTCGACGACGACACGCGCGCCGCACCCAACCGGGTGCGGCGCGCGTTCTCATGTGCCCCACGGCACGTGATTTGACAGTCGTCCGGCCGCGATGGTTGGTTGGATGGCGCAGCACCTCGTTAGGCGAGGCTCCTGCACGAACACAGGCCACTGACCTCACGACGTCGAGAGACGCCCAAGGTCAGGACAGGTTTCCCCGGATTAAGGGGTGACCCCAGGTGGCTTCCCGGACACGGGACACGTCGTGCAGTGCCGAAGCTCTTACGTGGAGGTGACGTGTTTCACGAAATGCGTTCCGCGGAAACAACTCACGACAGCGTGGGTTCGCGGCGACGTCCCGGCGCCGGTGGGTCCACCGGCCGGTGTCCGGGGTCCGAGGAGGTGACCACCGTGGACGATCCGCCCAGTCGACTCTCGACGCGCATCATCTCGGCCGGCGGCGGTCACCCCGCACTCTGACCACGGCTGCTCCGCCCCGGTCCTCACCCACGGCACGATGCCGTGCACACTCACGCGACTGTCGTTGTCGCGGAGTTGTCTTGCGCGCACCCGACCTGTGACGGGCGCGCGCGGAGAAGGACACAGTCATGTCACCAACCACCCTGCTCACGCTGTCCCGAACGGGGAGAACGCCATCACCGCCGCGGACCTCCCTCGTGGCACCGGATGCTGTCGCCCGACTCGTCGCCGCCGCCCGTCGTGGGCCACGTGAGGTGTATGCGGACCTCGGCACGACCGCTCGCGGACTGCGGTCGGACCAGGTGAGTCGTCTCCGTGACGAGCACGGTCCGAACCGGATTCCCCGGAACGGATCGACGTCGGCGCTCGTCCGACTGTCGAGAACCGTCACCAATCCCTTCGTCCTGATCCTCGTGTTCCTGTGCGCGGTGATGTTCGTGACGGACGTCTGGTGGGCCGACCCGAACACCGGGCCGTCCTACGACGGAGTTGTCACGGTGGCGGTGATGGTCGTCGTCAGCGTCGCGTTGCGGTTCTGGCAGGAACACCGTTCGGTTCGGACCGTCGCGGCACTCGACGGGATGATCACCGCGACCGCGACGACCACCCGGAAGCGGGGCGACTCGGTGGTCATCGCCGCGCTCCCCGTCGAGGACCTGCTTCCCGGTGACGTGGTCTCCCTCGCCGTCGGCGACGTGATCCCCGCCGACGTGCGGTTGGTGAGCGCGCGAGGCTTCCAGGTGAATCAGGGGATCCTGACGGGGGAATCGGCCCCTGCGGACAAGACCTCGGACCTGGTGGTCAGCGTGGACGAGGGGCGGATACCGGAAACCGGCAATCTCGCCTTCATGGGGACGTCCGTCGTCGCGGGTTCTGCGACGGCGGTGGTCGTGAACACGGGGCGGCGGACCTGGTTCGGTGCGATGACGTCGGAACTCGGCGACGCCCGGTCGGTGACGGACTTCGACGCGGGTGTGCGGCGCGTCAGCCACCTGTTGATCCGATTCATGCTCGTCATGGTCCCCGCGGTGTTCGTGATCAACGGCCTCACGTCCGACTGGAGCCAGGCACTGCTGTTCGGCGTCGCCGCCGCCGTCGGGTTGACGCCGGAGATGCTGCCGCTGATCGTCACCGCATCGCTCGCCAAGGGCGCGGTGCACATGTCACGTCACAAGGTGATCGTCAAGCGGCTCAGCGCCATTCAGGACCTCGGCGCCCTCGACGTCCTGTGCACCGACAAGACCGGAACCCTGACCGAGGGCCGGATCACTCTTGCCGAGCACGTGGATCCGGCGGGCCGGCGCAGCGCGACGACGTTGCACCTGGCAGCGGTGAATGCGCATTTCCAGGCTGACCCGCACAATCCGATCGATCGTGCCGTCACGACCGCCGCAGGGAAGCCCATGGCGGAGTGGATCGCGCGTAGCCGTTCGTTCGTGGACCACATCCCGTTCGACTTCCGCCGGCGCCGGGTGTCCGTCGTTGTCGAGGACGGAGGCGAGGACCTGATCGTCACCAAGGGTGCGGTGGAAGAAGTTCTGGCGGTGTGTGATTCGGTCCTCCTGGACGGCCGGGTCCAGGAGCTGGACAGCGCGGTCCGGTCGGACGTGGACGGCCTCGTCGCGCGGGCCGGTGGCGAAGGCAAGCAGATACTCGCGGTGGCCCGCAGGTACCGGCGGGTCACCGGCGACGCCCGGAGGGAGTACAGGGCGTCGGACGAGTCCGCGCTCACCCTCGTCGGGTTCCTGACGTTCCTGGATCCACCGAAGCGCTGCGCCGCGTCCGCGATCGCAGGCCTCCGGGGACGTGGCACGGACGTCAAGGTGATCACCGGGGACAGTGCGATCGTCACGGAAACCGTCTGTCGTCAAGCGGGGATCGACGCCGCGACGGGGGTCGGCGGGGACACGGTGGAACGGGCGAGCGACGACGAGCTGGACGTGCTCGTGCGGGACGCGACGGTGTTCGTCAAGGTCGACCCGATGCAGAAGGCCCGAATCGTACAGTCGCTGAGACGAACCGGATGTGCTGTCGGGTACCTCGGGGACGGTGTGAACGATGTGCCTGCGTTGTCCGCCGCGGACGTGGGGATCTCGGTGGACGGGGCCGTCGACGTCGCGCGTGAGTCCGCCGACATCGTCCTGTTGGAGAAGGATCTCGGGGTGCTCGAGCACGGCGTTGTGGAAGGCCGTCGCACGTTCGCGAACACGGTCAAGTACGTCAAGATGACAGCAGGCTCGAACTTCGGCAACGTGTTCTCGCTGCTGGTGGCGAGCGCGATGCTGCCGTTCCTGCCGATGCTTCCACTGATGCTGCTGGTGCAGAACCTGATCTACGACCTGTCGATGCTCGCGCTTCCGTGGGACCGCGTCGATCGCGAGTTCCTGGCGAAGCCGAGGAGGTGGGACACCCGCGGTCTCGCCCGGTACGTCGTGTCCTTCGGTCCGATCAGCTCGATCTTCGACATCGCGACGTTCGCGGTGATGTGGTTCGTGTTCGCGGCCGACACGCCCGAGCAGGCTGCACTGTTCCAGTCCGGGTGGTTCGTCCAGTCGATCCTGACGCAGACGCTGATCGTCCACGTCGCTCGCACGCGGCGCATTCCGTTCGCCCAGTCCCGGGCGTCGTTGCCGGTCCTCGTGGCGACGGGTCTCGCGGGTGCGTTCGGCCTGATCCTGCCGTTCACGGGTCTCGGGCACGGGCTGGGACTGATCCCGCTGCCGTGGAACGTCTTTCCGTGGCTGGTCGGAATCACCGTGGCATATTGCACGGTGAGCCAGCTCGTGAAGATGCTGTTCATCCGCCGCGGGTGGATGTGACAGACAGAGACGAACGCGCGCCGCACCCGACAGGATGCGGCGCGCGTGTCGTTGTCAGGCGATGATCAGGCGCCGTAGCCCGCGGGCATCAGGATGGACTTGAGCTCGCAGTAGGCGTCGATACCCTCGGGGCCGTTCTCGCGGCCGATGCCGGAGTTCTTGTAGCCACCGAACGGCGATCCGGGATCGAAGGCGTACCAGTTGATTCCGTACGTGCCGGTCCGGATCTGCTTGGCGACCTCGAGGCCCTTCTCGACGTCGGTGGTGTACACCGATCCGGCGAGACCGTAGTCGGAGTCGTTGGCGATCTTGATCGCCTCGTCGACGCTGTCGTAGGGGATCACCGACAGGACCGGTCCGAAGATCTCCTCGCGGGCGATGGTCATCGAGTTGTCGACATCGGCGAAGATCGTCGGCTCGACGAAGTAGCCCTTCTCCAGTCCGGCCGGGACGCCGCCGCCGAGGACGAGGCGTGCGCCCTCCTCCTTGCCCTTCTCGATGTAGCCGAGGATCTTGTCGCGCTGCTTGGCGGTGATGATCGGGCCGAGCTGTGCGGCCGGGTCGTCGGGCCCGCCGACCGGGAAGAAGCCGGCGAACTGCACCATCGCCTCGACGACCTCGTCGTAGCGGGACCGCGGCGCGAGGATGCGGGTCTGGCCGACGCAGGCCTGTCCCGAGTTCATCAGGCCGGACAGCACCAGCATCGGCATCGACGCGGTGATGTCGAAGTCCTCCAGGAGGATCGCCGCGGACTTGCCGCCGAGCTCCAGGGAGCAGCGCTTGAGGTTCTCGGCCGCGATGGCACCGATCTTGCGTCCGACGGCGGTGCTGCCGGTGAAGGTCACCTTGTCGACATCGGGGTGCGAGATCAGGTACTCCCCGGTCTCGGCGCCACCGGGGACGATGGACAGCGCGCCCTCGGGCAGGCCGGCCTCGGCGAAGATCTCCGCGACCAGGTTCGCGCTCATCGGGGTCTCCGGCGCGGGCTTGAGCACCATCGTGCAGCCGGCGAGGATGGCGGGAGCGAGCTTGTTGATCATCAGGAACAGCGGCACGTTCCAGGCGATCACGGCGCCGACGACGCCGACCGGCTCACGCAGCACCTTGGTGGTGCCGAACACGCCCGTGCGCTCCTCTTCCCACGGGAACGCCTCGGCCATGCCGGCGTACGCGTTCAGGGCGGCGAGCGTGGGGGTCTTCTGCATCAACTCGACGCCTGCGCGCGGCGCACCCATCTCGGACGAGATCAGCGTGCACAGTTCCTCGGAGCGTTCCTCGATGAGCTTGGCCGCATTGGAGAGGATCTGGGCGCGCTGCGTCGGGGTCGTGCTCGCCAGCGGGCCGGTGAGGGCCGCGCGGGCGGCGGCGACGGCGGCGTCGACGTCGGCGGGAGCGGCGACCGGCACGCTGCCGACCCGCTCCTCGGTTGCGGGGGAGAACACCTCGAGGCGCTCGGAGGTGGACGGCGCGGTCCACTGTCCGCCGATGTAGAGCTTGTCGTAGTCGGTCATCAATTCTTCCTTGCTGGTGCGGATTTCGGCTCGTGCAGGTCGTCGTTGGATGGTGCGCGGGCGGTCAGGTGCGGACCTCCCCGGATGGTGCTGCGGGCGTCACGGCAGCCCGGCCCAGTAGGTTCCGTCGATCATGTCCTCGAGGGTCTTGCGGTGCATGATCATGTCGTCGGGATCGTCGGGGAGTGTGGCGTGTCCGAACGCGATGGCCCGGCTCTGCACGCGGAACATGATGGTCGCGTGCCGCAGTGCGGCGTAGACGCTGTAGTAGTCGAGGTTCTCGGCGGTGTGGCCGGTCAGGTCGGCGTAGGTGGCGGCGACGTCGTCGCGGCGCATGAAGTCGGGCAGTCCGGGCAGGCCCGCGACAGCGGCGAGGTCCTCGAAGAACCTGTGCAGGAACACCATCCACGCGACGTCCATCTCGCGCGGTCCGAGGGCGGCCATCTCCCAGTCGAGGACGGCGACGGGGGTGAAGTCGCGGAACATGATGTTGCCGATACGGGAGTCGCCCCAGCACAGGACGGCGGGCGACGGGTCGGCGGGGACGTTGGCCTCGAGCCAGTCGAGGGCGCGCTCGATCAGCGGTGACCGGGGGCCGTCGGCGGTGGCCCACCGGTAGTAGCCGCGCTGGCGGTCGAGGTGGGCGCGGAACGCGTCCTCGGCGGTCGGGCCGGCATCGTGCAGTCGCAGGAACGCGAAGTTCTCCCCGGCGTCGGGGATCCGGTGCAGCGCCGCGAGGACGCCGACGGACGCGTCCTGCAGGGTGCGTCGCTGCTCGGGCGTGGCCTCCGACAGCCACGACCCGAAGTTGTACGGCATCACGTCCGGCGGGACGATGCCCTCGACGCGCGCCATGACGAAGAAGGGGGCGCCGAGGGCGTCCGGGTCGGGTTCGAACCAGTACGCGGTCGGGACCGGGATGTCGGACAGTTCGCCGACGGCCTTCATCACGGCGAACTGGGTGCCCATGTCGTAGCTCGGGAAGATCGGCATCGACGTCGCGCCGGGCTCGACGCGCGCGACCAGCTCGTGGACGCGGCGGGTGCCGTCCTCGGTCCACTCGGCGTCGAACAGGACGGTTTCGCTGGACATGCCGTTGGCGTCGGGGAGGCGCACCTCGACGACGTGGGGGTCGGCGTCGTCCGGCAGGCGACCGCTCAACCAGGTCTGCAGCGCTGCTCGGAGCTCGTCCGGGTCGCGGCGGGATTCGCTGGGTCGCGCGACCTCGGCGTGGTTGTCACCCTCGGCGTCGGCTACATGGTTGTCGCCGCCGGCGACGTCGGTTGCGCTCACGGTGCCCTCGTTCCGTCGTCCCCGCGGCCGGGGTGGTCCCGGCCGGGGAGGCTGAGTGTGGTGAGAAGCACACTAGAACACGTTACAGAGTTGTGGGTACGAAAACAGCCCCTATTTCGGTCGAGACCATAACGAAATTCAGGAGTCGAGGGTGAGGACGCCCGCGCCGATCAGGGTGGCGCGGGCGCCGAGGGTGGCGGGCACGACCCGGAGCCCGCGGCTGAACGACAGTCCGGCGTGCCGACGGGCGGCCTCCAGCAGCGGATCCCACAGCGGCGCCCCTGCCTGTCCGAAGCCGCCGCCGACCACCGCCAGGTCCAGGTCCAGGACGGCCGCAACCGACGCGATCGCGGTACCGATCGCCGAGCCCGCCCGGTCCAGCGCGGCCACGGCGACGTCGTCCCCGGCAGCCGCCGCCTGCGACAACTCCAGGCCCGTGGACCCCGCCCAGCCCCGCTCGTTCGCCCATCGGACCGCGGACGGGCCAGATGCGACCGCCTCCAGGCACCCGAACCCGCCGCACGCGCAGGGCACGTCCTCGGCGCCCGGCACCACGACGTGCCCGATGTGCCCGGCGTTGCCGGTCCGTCCGTGCGCGACCCGGCCGTCCACGACGATCCCGCCGCCCACACCGGTCGAGACGATCATCCCGATCTGGTTGTCGGTGCCGCGACCGGCACCGAACCGGTACTCGGCGAGGGTGCAGCAGGCCCCGTCCATCGCGAGCGTGACGGTGGCGTCCGGGAACAGGTCGCGCACCGCGTCGACCAGGGGGAATCCGTGGCACCACTCGGGGAGGTTGAGCGGGCCGACGGTGCCCGCCGCGACGTCGACCGGCCCAGCCGAGGCGATGCCGACCCGGCGTACCGGGCGCCCGCCCGCGACCGTGGTCAGCAGCGTTTCGGCCGCCGCCCACACGTCGGTGGCAGGCGTCGGCACCTGCTGCTCGCCGGCCAGGGTTCCGTCCGGCTCCACCCGTGCCGCCGCGAACTTGGTGCCACCGATGTCGAGCGCCAGAAAGGTCATGGGGAATTATGTGCCGCCTCCGGGCGCGTCAGCGCTTGCGCACCACCAGGACGAGGTTGGAGACCAGGAACTCCCGGACGACGGGCACCTTCACCAGCCACCAGGCCCAACGCGGGTGGTACCGCGGGAACGCCGCCAGCAGCTCGCCGTCCGACGCGGACCGCGCCCAGCGCAGGCCGTCCGCCGCTCCGACGTCGAACAGGGACACCCCGAACCGGTTCTTCGGCTCCTTGCCGTGCTTGCGGGCATAGCGCCGCGCCGCGTACTCGCCGCCGAACGCGTGCCACGGACCCGTCTCGTGCCCGCCGAACGGCCCCCACCACAGTGTGTACGACAGCACCATCAGCCCACCCGGCCTCGTGACACGCAGCATCTCCGCGGCCATCGTCCACGGATGCGGCACGTGCTCGGCGACGTTCGACGAGAAACAGATGTCGACGGACGCGTCCCGCACCGGCAACGCCATCCCCGAGCCGCGGATACCGCCGTGCGCGGGCAGTCCCGCGGCGTGCATCTCCGTCGGATCCGGCTCCACCGGAACGTAGGTCGCCCCCGCGCCCCGGAACGCGTCCGCGAAGTAGCCCGGACCGCCGCCGACGTCCAGCACGGTCAGACCGTCCAGGGACCGGCCCGTCGCACCGGCGTGCAGATCGTCGATCAACTCGAGCGAATCCGTCGCCAGTGCGCCGTAGAAGCGGTCCGGGTCGGACTGCTCGAACCGGAAGTCCGACAGCAGCCGCACCGAGCGGCGAAGGGTGGCCCGGCGGGCGAAGAGGCGGGTCACGGGGGTCGAGGTCACGACCGGTCAGCCTATCCACCGCGAACGCATCGGCCCCGACCGCACCACCGGCGACGACAAAGCCGATAAGGTGTGCAACGGCCGCCGCCGCGGTCGACAGCCCCGAGGGTTCCAGGAGTAGTGCCGTGCGTGAGGTTCTGTTGCTGTGCTGGCGGGACACCGGACACCCGCAGGGTGGCGGCAGCGAGCGGTACCTCGAGCAGGTCGGAGCCGGTCTCGCGGCCCGCGGCATCACCGTCACCCTCCGCACCGCCGGCTATCCCGGCGCCGCCCGCGACGAGGTCGCCGACGGCATCCGGATCAGTCGCGGCGGTGGGCGCTTCACCGTCTATCCGCGTGCGCTCGCGGCCATCGCCGCAGGCCGTCTCGGGTTCGGCCCGCTCAAGGGCATCCGGCCCGACGCCGTCGTCGACACCCAGAACGGGATCCCGTTCTTCGCCCGGTTCGTGGCGGGCGCCCCCAGCACCGTCCTCGTGCACCACTGCCACCGGGAGCAATGGCCTGTCGCGGGGCGGCTCGTCGGCCGAATCGGCTGGTGGGTCGAGTCCGTGTTGTCGCCGCGGGTGCACCGCGACAACCAGTACCTGACCGTCTCGCTGCCCTCCGCGGAGGAACTCGACGCCCTTGGCGTCGACCGCGGTCGAGTGGCAGTGGTCCGCAACGGCGTCGACGCCGTCCCGCTCGAGGCGCCCGTCGGCGACGAGAGCACCCGCACCGCGCACCCCAGCATCTGCGTCCTGTCACGGCTGGTGCCGCACAAGCAGATCGAGGACGCCCTGACCGCCGTCGCGACGCTGCGCGACCGCATTCCCGGACTGCACCTCGACGTCGTCGGCGGCGGCTGGTGGGAGCAGAACCTGCGGGACGCCGCTGCCGAGCTGGGTATCGCCGACGCGGTGACGTTCCACGGCCACGTCCCCGAGCAGCGCAAGCACGAACTCCTCGCCCGTGCGTGGGTGCACGTGATGCCGTCCCGCAAGGAAGGGTGGGGGCTCGCCGTCATCGAGGCCGCGCAGCACGGCGTCCCGACCGTCGGCTACCGCAGCTCCCGCGGACTGACCGACTCCATCGTCGACGGCGTCACCGGACTGGTCGTCGGTGACGAGGCCGCCGACCGCGACGCCGACGCCGACGTCGCCGCACTGACCGTGGCCGTCGAGGGTCTGCTGCTCGACGACGCGCGGCGCACCGAACTCGGCGACAAGGCCCGCGCCCGCGCCCGGGAGTTCTCCTGGGCTCAGACCGCGGACGGGGTGCTCGCCGTCCTCACCGCGTCGGCGCAGGGACGCCACGTGTCAGGACTGATCGGCGCGACGGGCGCGACCGCGCCGGGCACCCACTACGCAGCCGAGCACGCCGCCGGCTAGCAGCGCCGCCCACGCCAGGTGGGCGGACACGACCGCGACCCGTGCTGCCGTGCTCGGGTCGTACGCGGTCGGGGTCCCCGGTACCCGGTACAGCGTCAGGTGCTCGTCGTCGTGGACGCGGTCGAGGGCCGCGAGCACCTTCTCGTCACCGGGAGTCCCTGGCGTGCCGTGCTCGACGAGAACCCAGCCGACGCCGAGTTCGGCGAGGTCCGCGGGGGTGCCGCCGCCGATCAGGACCCGTTCGACCTGGGCGCTGCGGTCGCCCTCGCCCGCGATCGTCGATGCTCCACCGAACAGGACGATCAGCTGCCCGGTCTGCGGAACATCGAGGGGCAGCCACCGTGGCGCCGGGTCGAGGACGGGTGCAGCACCCGACCACGGGAACCTCCGGAACATGCCTCCAGGCAGGACCGCGACGTCGCCCGAACCGCCCTCGACCAGCGCGGTGACCGTCCGCCATGACTCGGGGTAGTGCACGGGCCGCAGCGCGCCCCCGACTCCCCACGCGAGGTCCGGCAGCGACAGCAGCACCGCCCCGATCGCGACGGCCGCCGCCCCCGCGCGGGAGGCCCGGGTGGGTGTCCGGTCGTCGGCGAAGACGCGCCGCGTCAGTGACGCGAGCACGGTGACGCCGGCGGCCGCGGACAGCGCGTAGAACGGGACGGCGAGCGCCACCCACTTCTGCGCGTCCCGCAGCAGTCCGTAACCGGGCACGTGTGCGACGGCCCATTCGCCGACGGCAAGGCCCCATCCGGTCGCGGCGAGCGCCGGACCGACGACCGCCAGCGCCGCGAGAACCGCGAGCGCCACGAGGACCGGGTTCCGGCGGCGCCGCCACAGCGCGGGCAGCCCCAGCGAGACGACGGCCAGGAGTATCACGGTGGCGACGACGGCCCACACCGTGGTGCGACTGCCGGGCACGGCGTCCGAGTTCCAGATCCCGCCGAGGCCCGCGAGACTGCCGACGGTCGCGAGCCCGGGTTCGGCGCGCGCCGCGAACGCCGCCACCCCGGCCGCGTCGCCCTCCGCACCTGCCCCGGACACGGCGGTCGCCACGAGCCACGGGGCGGATGCCACGACAGCCAGCAGCACCCCGATCCCGAGCCTCACCCCTTGTGCGCGCTTGTGGTGGTCGGAGCTACCAGAAGTGCGCACAGGCCCATCGGGCAGCGCGAGCAGGATCAGCGCGAGCAGGGACGCCAGCACCGCGCCGGTCGGCGTCAGTCCCGCAGAGGCCAGTGCCACGGCGAGCAGTGGCCACCCGCGAGGCCCGCCGCACCGGATACGGGTCGTCGCGACGACCACCCACGGCAGGGCCGCGTACCCCGTCAGCAGGCTCCAGTGCCCCTGCAGGAGACGTTCGGCGACATACGGATTCCACACCGCCACCGTCGCCGCCACCAGACGTCCGCCGATCCCGACGGACGGCAGCACCACGGCGACCATCCGCGCCGCGCCCCAGCCGGCCGCCCACAGCGCCGCGACGAGGATCGCCTTCACCACCAGGCCGCCGTCCACGACCGACGACAGCACCGCGACGGCGGCGTCCTGCGGGACCGCGCGCGCCGCCGCATCCGACAGTCCCAGCGCGCTGTCCGTGAGGAACGATCGCGGCGTGCTGACCGCGTCCCGGAGCAACAGGTACCCGGGGCCGAGCAGCGGTCCGACGATCACGAAAGCCAGCACCAGCGCATACGCGGGTTCGACGGCCCGGGAGAGCCACACGGGCCGTGACGTCATGGTGCGAACTTAGCGGGTGCGATCATGGGCGGATGACCTCGCGCACCGGAACCTCCTCGACGGTGGCGGGGATGACCCTGGTGACGGCGGGATCGATGACCGCGAACGTCGCCTCCTACCTGTTGGCGCTGCTGGCCGCGTCCTGGCTCGGGCCCGCCGGTTACGGCGAGTTCGCCGCGCTCACCGCCGCGCAGCTGGTTCTGGCCGTTCCCGCGCTGGCATTGCAGACCGTGGTCGCCCGGGAGGTGGTTCTCGGCGGGGACGCCGCCGCGCTGCGCCGGCTCGCCATCCGCTGCACGGCCATCGTCGCGGCGCTCGCCGCGCTGCTGGTGGTGCCCGTCGCCGCGCTGCTCGGCACCGGTG
The DNA here is from genome assembly GCF_042681175.1 of Rhodococcus gannanensis. Taxonomy (NCBI): domain Bacteria; kingdom Bacillati; phylum Actinomycetota; class Actinomycetes; order Mycobacteriales; family Nocardiaceae; genus Rhodococcus; species Rhodococcus gannanensis. The sequence continues at coordinate 48,249 of NZ_JBHUFB010000019.1, read as the reverse complement.
TGGGCGCGACGGCCGCGGCGCTGCTCACGGCGCCGATGCTCGTACTGCTCGGCGGTGAACAGGGACTGTTGCAGGGCGAGGGACGGTTCGGCGCGCTGGCCGTCGTGCTCGGCGCCGCCGGTCTCGGGAAGGTGCTGCCCGCCGTCGCGGTGCTCGCCGTCGGCGGCGGGCCGGGCGCCGCGCTGACCGCGTCGGCCGTCGGCACCGGGGCCGTGGCCGCCGCTGCGCGACTGCTCACCGGCCGGCGCGGCGGACGCACCGCGGAACGCGCCGGTGTCGGCGTCGCATCCGTGCTGCGTGCCTCGCAGGTGCAGTTGGCGCTGATCGCGCTGTCGTCGGTGGACGTGATGCTGGCGCGGGTGGTGCTGGGGGAGGACCAGGCCGGTCAGTACGCCCTCGGCGCGGTCGCCACCAAGGTCGCGTTCTGGCTGCCCGCCGCGGTCGGGGTGGTCCTCTATCCGCGGATGGCGAACCCGACGCATTCCGCCGCCGCCGTCCGGTCCGCGCTGGGCGTCCTTGTCGGAATCGGTGCGGTCGCCGTCGCCGGTGCCGCGATCGCCGCGCCGCTCGTGCCCGCGATCGTCGGCGACGACTACGCGCCCGTGCAAGGCCTGCTCTGGGTGTTCGCGCTGAACGGTGCGTTCCTCGCCGTCCTGCAGGGCGCGCTGCTGTCCGCGATCGCGCGGGAACGCACGGTGCTCGCGGTCGTCGCCTGGATCGGACTCGCCGTGGAGGTCGGACTGATGCTGACCGTCGCGTCCACGGTGCAGCAACTCGTCACCGTGGTGGCTGCGTCGTCGGGTGTCGTCGCCGCCGCTGTCGGTGCGCTGGCGCTGATCGCGCCGAACGACCCGCCTCGCCAGGCGAACTCGCCGCACCGCGCGTCACATCGTGATACCGACCTCGGCGAGACGCCTGCGTAGCCGCTCGACGTGGCTGCCGGGCCAGTAGACCTGCCCGCAGCCGTCGCACCGGGTGAATCGCGTGTGCCGGGCGGCGACGGCGTCGGGAACGGTGACGGCAGCGCGGTCGACGGGCGTCAGGGCACCGTTGCAGCGCGCACACCGGGTGAACGGCTCGACCCGCCCGCGCAGGTCGAAGCGGTCGAGGATCTCGCGTAGCTGCAGTCGCGGATCGGTGGCGTGCACGAACGCGCCGCGGGTCACCGCCGAGCGGCGCAACAGCCCGACGTCGCGGGTCAGCACGGTCCGCGCCTCGGCCGCCGACACGGCGGCGAGAGCCTCGTCCGTTGACGAGTTGTCGTAGCGGCAGTCGAACCCCAGCAGACGAAGCAGCGACGCCAGGCGACCGAGATGGACGTCCGCGACGAAACGCGGAACCCGCAGTGGTCGCGGTCGCAGCGGGCTGACACCGGTCAGGTCGAAGCGCTCGAACACCGGGTACACGGCGACGCGTTCCCCACCACGCAGCAGGCGGTCGAAGCCGACGGGCTCGCCGTCGACGAGGATCAGGTCCACCTCGGTGTGGGGCACGCCGAGGGACTCGATGCGATCCTTCACCGACGGTGTCCCGTCGACGGTGTGCCGGAAGGTGCGCCGCCTGCGGTCGGGCGGCAGGAAGTCGTTCAGCTCCTCGTAGAAACGGAACTCGCAGCAGCCGGGCGCCTGCACGATCCCCAGCCTACGAGTCACCGGACATGCGAGAGGGCCCCGCACTCGAATCGAGTGCGGGGCCCTCTCGTGGGTGTTACTGCCGGGTGGTCGGCGGATCCTGGTCGGGATCGACCTTCGGGATCACGGCCGTCTCGTCGGCGGAGTAGTCGTGACGCGGGATCATCTCGGTCTCGGCGTCGTTGCCACGGCTGGGCGCCGGGGCGACCGGTGCACCGCCCGCGGTCGCGGGCTTCTGGCCGCGGCCGCCGCGGGTGCCGAGGAAGATGCCTGCGATCAGCGCGATCACGCCGAGGATGCCGGCGACGATCGGAACGATGCGGCCGAAGGTGTTCAGCTTGTCCGCGCCGTCCTTCGCCTGGCCGATCTGGTACTCGATGGTGGCCTCGTTGAACGGCAGCGTGGCCTTGAGGACGGTGACCTCGGGCGTGTCGGCCTTGCGGGCGTAGTACTGGTAGATCTGCTCCTGGCCCTTGATGACGACACCGGTGGTCGGGTCGACCCACACGTCACGCTCGTTGGTGTACCAGCGGGTCATGGTGATCGGTGCGGCGCCACCCTCGACGCCCCAGGTGTCGGCGGGCAGGGCCAGCTTGTTCGTCGGCGCGGAGACCACCTTCGACAGGTCGACGGGGCCGACCTTCTGGTTGTAGTGGTACACCTTCTGGCCGTTGATCTCCGTCTCCTCGACGAAGTTGATGTCCGAGGTGGCGCGGGCGTTCAGGTCGTAGTACGGGTACGCCTTCTCCTCGGAGTCGAACGGCCACTTGTACTGCAGACCGTCACGCTCGACCTCTTCGGCCGGCTTGTTCGCGTCGACCTGGATGGTGCTGACGCCCTCGACCGGCATCGCGGTGACGCGGTCGGTCGTCGAGGTGTCGACGGTCGCGGTGAGCAGGCCGGTGTCGCCCTGCTTGTCGGTGCGGCGCAGCGTCTGGCCGGCCTGGAGCGTGATGCGGTCGGCGTCGGACGGGTCGACGACGGTGACGTAGCGCTGGGCGACGATCGGGACGTTGGTGTCGACGACGGCCTTGCCCGCGGTCAGCGACTTGGCGTCCAGCACGTCGCCGGTGCCCTCGGCGACCGTGGTGACCTCGAGGTCGAGCGGGGTCTTCTTGAGCTTGCCGACGGTGTAGGTCGGGATCAGCAGGGCGGCAGCCAGTAGGAATGCGCCGAGCCCCACCAGAATGCAGGCGAGTGTCCTGCTCGGCCCTGAGCGTTCCGCCATACTGAATCTCCTTAGTTTCCTGGTGGCCCAACCAGCGCGGCAGCAGGACCGCACTGATCGCGGAGTGTCCTGAGACACCCGATGAGACGAGACAGTAACAGTGTCGGGTGTTCGATTGCGCTGGCACGCCTAATATTGCGCGCCGTAGAAAACTCACCGGTAGGTCGAATCGGTGGCCATCGCGCACACTGGACCCCTGATGAACACCTCCGAAGCCAGTTCCGACACGCCGCCGCCGCTGCCTCACCAGGCGGTTCGCGGTTTCGTTCCCGCGCTCGAGGGCATGCGGGGGCTCGCCGCACTCGGCGTCCTCGTCACCCACGTCGCTTTCCAGACCGGTGCCGTGTCGACACCGGTCCTCGGCCGGGTCTGGGGACGGTTCGATCTCGCGGTGGCGGTGTTCTTCGCGCTGTCGGGCTTCCTGCTGTGGCGCCCGCACGCCGCGGCCGCACGCGGCTTCGGTTCCGCCTCGCCCGTCGGCCGCTACTTCCTGCACCGCGCGGTCCGAATCCTCCCCGCCTACTGGGTCGTGGTCGTGGTGGTGCTGACCTTCCTGCCGAGCGCGGGCGGCGGCTGGCGGGTCTGGCTCTCCAACCTCGGTCTCGTCCAGGTGTTCGTGCCGCTGACGCTGACCGACGGGCTCACCCAGATGTGGAGCCTGTCCGTGGAGGTGGCGTTCTACCTGGTGCTGCCGCTGTTCGCGTTCGCCCTGGTCCGGTTGCGGGGCGACGCGGCGCGGCTGCGGATCCCGGTGCTGACGACCGTGATCGTGCTCAGCCTCGGGTGGGGTTTCGTACCCGTCCCGACGCCCGACGGTATTCATGCCGACAACTGGCTGCCGGGCTACCTGCCCTGGTTCGGGGCGGGCATGGTGCTCGCCGAACTCGTGATGCTGCCGGAGGGACCGGTGCACCGGTTCGTGCGGCGCCGGGGACCGATGACCGCGATCGCGCTCGTCGCGTTCGCTCTCGCGTGCACCGATCTCGCCGGGCCCGAGGGGCTGCAGCGGGCGCAACCGTGGCAGTACGCGGTCAAGATCGTCCTCGGTGCCGTGCTCGCGTTCGGCCTGCTCGCCCCGCTCGTGTTCGGTGCGGGCACGGATGCTTCTCGGGCGAAGCCTCGGGTGGTGTGGTCGTTGTCGTCGCCGCTCGCGCTCGCCGTCGGGCGGTGGTCGTACGGCGTCTTCATCTGGCATCTGCTGGTGCTGTCGATCGTGTTCCCCGTGTTCGGGATCCTCCCGTTCGACGGCAACTTCGTGTTCGTGCTGGTGGTGACGGTGATCCTCAGCCTGGCAGTCGCGTCGGCGAGTTACGCGCTTGTCGAGGAGCCGGCGCGGGTGGCGCTCGCCCGCTGGGAGGCCCGTCGGCGCAACAGGCGCGTCGCGGTCCGGGAGAGCGGAACCGCGGACCAGCCGACCGCGACCACGCCGATCAGCGCCGCCGACTGAACCAGCCAGGAGTGCCCGACGTAGCCGTCGGGGAAACGCCACGGCCCGGTCGAGAGCAGCGCCGCGCCGAGCGCGGTCCCGAGTCCGGCGGCGGCGACGAGAGCGCGGGATGCGGACCGCGCGCCGCGGCGGCGCCCGAGCGCCACGGCGGCAGCGGCCGTCGCGACCGCGAGCAGCGCGCCCACCCAGCCGGCGAGGACGGTCGCGGTGGCGAGGACGCCGAGCGTCGCGGCCGTGGTTCCGTGCCAGGTCCGGGGCGCGGGGCCGAGGTCGACGCGCCTGCGGCCGCGCGGCCACAGTGCCAGCGCGAGCAGCGGTAGCAGCGCCAGCAGACCGGCGAAGATCCCGAAGCGGTACCAGCGGTCGGTGGCGAACTCGAGGGTGACGGTGCCTGCCGTTCCCGCGGGCACGATCCAGCCCTGCTGCCACCCGTTGACGACGACGGGAGTGAGTTCGGTGCCGTCGGGTGCGGTCGCGACCCAGCCGACGTTCTGGGATTCCGGGTTCACGAGGATCCGGTCGACCTCGCCCTCGTCAACGGTCAGTTCACGGTGGTTCGGGGTCCAGGCGGTCGTCGGCGTGGGAACGAGGTGTTGCGCGACCACGGTCGGGATCGCGGCGTCGAGCCTCAGGCTGTCGACGGTGAACGCGGGTCCGGGCGCGACGACCACCGACGGCTCGCCCGCGGGCAGCGGCACGGACGGCCCGGTTCCCCCGGCGCCCTCGACGGCGCAGACCGTCGCGGGAACCGTTGCACCGGAACGTAGTTCGTCGACCGTCGCGGTGATCGTGGTGCGGGCGACGGACCCGGCGAACGAGATCACCGGCCCGAGATCGCAGCCCACGGTGACGACGCGGTCACCGGGAGCCTCCGCGACGCCCGTACCTGCGACGGTGACCGGGCCGTCGCCGCCGGGGGTGAGGACGCCGATCTCGGCGATGCCGGGCGGATACGGCTGAGCGAAACCGAGGGCGGTGCGGTCCAGGACGTCGTCCCAGTCCACGATGCTGACGACGATGCGGTCGGTGACGGTGGGCGCCAGCTCGATTCGGTTGTCCTCGTCGACGTCCCGAACCTGGGGGCCGTTGCCGAGATTCACCGCGACCCGCGTCGCGTGCGCGGGCACCGTCCCCATGCTCGGCGTCAGGTCGAGGCCCGACACCAGCACGGGCTGCGGCAGTGACAGCGTCACGGTGGGCTTCCCGCCCGGCTCGCCGATGCTGTCGCGGGAGGCGGTCCAGCTCGTGCGTTCGTCGCCGTCGACGCTCGCGGCGGTGGATCCGCGGACGTCGGCGACGAGGGCGTCGCCGCCGGCGCGCGGACGGGTCGGGTCGGCGAGCAGGTCGTCCAGCTCGGGGCTCGGACGGGAGCGCACCAGCAGTCGCGGGGTGACTGCGGTGTCCGCAGGCACGGACAGGGTGCGCTCGAAGACGCCCGGCTCCTCCGGTTGCAGGCCGAGGCCGGGATGGCAGCGGACGCGGTCGGGGCCGTCGACGCACGCGGTGCGGCCGGGGAGCTCCTGACCGAGGTCCCAGCCCGTCACGGTCGCGCCCGGAGGCGTCGCCGGCAGGACCGTGTGATGCCGGATCGGCACCGTCACGGGGTTGTCGCGGTCGCTGTAGTCCTCGACGGAGATCTCGCTGATCCCGAACTGGGTTCCGACGGACCCGTCCTCGGTGTGGGTCGCGGTGACCTTCACCCACTCGGTGCGGCCCGGGGGCAGCGACACGACCACCGGCTCACCGGGTTCCGAGATGCGGACCGCGGTGCTGCCGTTCGCGGTCGTGACCTCCAGCTGCCGGACCGGGACGCCCAGGGCGGCCCCGCTGGTGCGCAGCTTCAGCAGTCCGCTGGTGACCGGTTCGTCGAAGTCGAGGCGGATCCACTGGCCGAGTGCGCTCTCGAGGCCGTTGCTGAACCAGCCGGTGGCCGGATCGTCGTCGACGGTCGCGGCGGGCCCGCTGCCGGGCGCGGTCCCGCCGAGTTGGGTGGCGTCGGACGCGGAGCTCGACACCGTGATCCGTGCACCCTCCCACCGGCCGGTCACGAGGTCTGCACCGGCGACGGGATAGTCCGCGACGAGGTTGTGGGTGCGCCGGGCGTCGTCCGGTCCGCGCAGCGCGGAGCTGTGGTTGTCGACCTGCCCGAAGTCGGTTTCGCGGTCGGTGGGGGTGTCGGTGACGGTGACCGCGTCGACGGGCAGCCCGGCCGCCGCGGCATCGGCGGCGAGGAGCGCCGGCCCGGCCGCGACCCCGTCGCCGTCGACGGCCCGGCGCGCCGCGAGACGTTGAAGCGATTCGGGACCGCCCTGCACGACCGGGACACCCGCGAGGTCGACGGTGTACGGGCCGGCGGGCGACGCGGTGGGTGCGTCGACGCGGTAGATCTCGATCGCCGGGTACTCCGGGTACAGGTCGCCGTCGGTGACGATGCCCTCCATCGCCGCAGGCCCGATCTCGTCCCCGAACTCGGCCACCCGGGTCAGTCCCGGGGATCCTTCGATCGCCCGGTGCACGAGCAGCGGCCGGGTCGAGCGCGACGTCTCGGGGTCGAGGTCGTTGCGGATCACCACGAAGCCGATGCCCTGTCCGCGCAGCGTCGCCGCGAGACCGGCGGACGGGGTGCCGTCGGAGACGAGCCGCTGGACCGAGTCGAGGGCGCGGATCGCGCCGGGCGGCACCAGCGGGACCGCGTCGCGCGAGGCCCACGGTGTGGTGGCGAGGGCCTGCAGCGGCTCGTCGCGGGTCAGTCCCCACATCTGCGCGGCGAAGGGGGCGCCGGGCACGACGAGTGCGCGGACGGCGTCCGAACCGTCCGGGGAGTCCCCGGCGGCGTGCTCGCCGAGCCAGTCGGCGGCCTCGTGCCAGTACGCGGGCACCTCGTCGTAGGCGCCGCGAGGGGCGAGCTTGCCGGTCCACGCGAGCGAGGTGGCCAGGGTGAGCGCGACCAGGATCAGACTGGTCAGTGCGACCATCGGTTCACGTTCGGGGTGGGCGAACGCACTGCGCCACCGGGCCGTCGACACCGACCCGGGGAGCGGCACCTTCGCCAGCAGGTGCGCGAGACCGAGGACGAGTGGCAGCCGAACCAACGGTTCGAGCTTGTGCACGTTGCGCAGCGGGGCGCCGCCGGAGTCGAGGAACGTCCGCACCGCGTCGGCGATCGGCGAGCCGAGTTCGCCGACATACCCGGCGCCGAGACCGGCGAGCCCGACGAACAGGATCAGGACCAGTCGGCCCTTGGCGGGCATCGAGCGCATCGCCAGCCCGGCCATGCCGGCAGCGGCGAGCGCACCGGTCGCGACGACGGCGGCGGGCTGCGTGACGAGGACGGCCCCCGCGATCCGCTCGGGGGAGACGAACGGGGTCCAGCTGTCGGTGCCGCGGAGGACCTCCGTGAGGCTCGTCCACTGCGTCGTCACGCCGGACGACTCGATGTAGTCGAGGAACGGTGGGCTGACGCGCCCGAGCAGCAGCAGCGGGACGATCCACCAGGTGACGGCGATCAGGCACAGCGGCAGCCACCACGCCGTGAAGATCCACCACCGGCGGTTCGGTCGATGCGCGATCCACCAGAGCCCGGCGACGAGGCAGGCGGCGGCGGTCGCGACGGCGTTGACCGCGCCCATCAGCGCGACGGCGAGCGCGGACTGCGCGGCGAGCTGCACCTGTGCGCGTTTTTGGTAGTGGGGGCTACCAAAAGCGCGCACAGGCGCCGAAGTCGCAAGAACCACGGGGAGCAGCACCCACGGGGCCAGCATCATCGGCAGGGTTTCCGACGAGATGGATCCGAGCGTGGTCAGCACGCGGGGCGAGAGCGCGAACGCGACGGCCGCGATGATGCGGGAACTGCGACTGCCGATGCCGAGTGCCTCGGCCAGTCGCACGATGCCCCAGAAGCCGGCGATCAGGAGCAGGGCCCACCACACCCGCTGGGTGATCCACGGCGGAACGTGCAGGACGTGCCCGATGCCGAAGAACGCGCCGTGCGGGAAGAAGTAGCCGTACGCCTGGTTCTGGACCTGGCCGAGCGGGGCGAGCGACGACCACTGGTGCGAGGCCCGTTCCAGGAACCCCAGCGGATTCTGCGTCAGGTCGTACTTGGTGTCGGCGACGAGCGTGCCGGGGGCCTGCAGGAAGGCCAGGACGAACGCGACCACCGAGACGCCCGACAGCCACCGCCTGGTCAGCGGTTCGGTGTCGGGCGCCTCGGTGGTCGAGTGGTACGGGTTCGTCACGGGTGAGCGATCGCGTCGCCCTCCCCTGCGGTGCTGTTAGCGGCTGCCGTACTCCACCTGGTTCAGCAGCGACGAGTTCGCGTTACCGCTCCGGTCGACGTCCGGGCGGGTGTTGTCCGAGGCGGCGGCGGTGACGCCGAAGACCACGGCCAGTCCGAGGACCGCGCCGATCACTGCACTTGCCACGCCGGGGACAAGGAACTTCATCTCGGATCTCCCAATTGCTGCTGCCATACGGAAACGTTCGCGCCAAGGTATCACCTGCAGGCCCGGATTCGGGTCGGCAGGCGGAGACCCGGTCCTCGATTTCCTGAGGGGTGGGACTGGCTCTCAGCGTCCGGGCGGGACGATGAGCACCGGCCGGTGACTGTGTCGCAGGACGTGATCGGCGACGGACGACTGCAGCAGCGACTTGAGGCCGGTTGTGCCACGCGTTCCCGTGACGATGATGTCCGCGTCGAGTTCGTCGGCCACCTCGACGATGGTGGTCCAGATGGTGGTCACCGATTCGATCGTGCGGCCCTCGGCGTTGAGGCCGACGCTGCGGGCGAGGTCGAGTCCTTCGCTGTTGACGGCCTTGGCGTCGGTGAGGGCGATGTCCTCGGTGTCCTCGTCCGGCACCCACTCGGGCTGCACCACCCCGGACAGTCCCGACATGCGCGCCGCCTGGCGCACCATCGGCTCCCAGGCCGTCACGACGACGGCACGTTCCGCACTGAGGAATCGTCCGGCGTGCTCGACTGCGCGCCGGGAGTTCTCGGTTCCGTCGTAGGCGATGAGCATCAGGTCTGCGGGCATCGAAACCTCCTGGTGGCGGGGGACGATCCTGCTGCCAGGGTACCTGTTCGGGGCAGGCCGGGCGGGCGGCGTGGCCTACCCTGGCGTGGTGAATGCAACCCGCTCGACCCGTGTTCTGGCCATGATTCTCGGTCTCGGTGTGGCGACCGGATGCACCAACTCGGAATCGGGTGAGGACGCGACCACGGCGGCGTCGTCCACCGAGGCGACGACCGAGTCGACGACGCCCCCGACGACCGAGGCCGCGACGCCTGCGGCACCGGTGTGCGGCGCCGAGTTCCTCTCCGACCTGACTCCTCGGCAGCGACTGGCGCAGTTGCTCAACGTCGGCGTCACCGGAACCGCCGACGCCGTCGCGGTGGTACGCGACGAGCAGGTGGGCGGCATCTTCGTCGGCAGCTGGACGGACGAGTCGATGCTCGCCAGCCGGCAGGTTCCGCAGGTGCAGGCCGTGGCGACGGTGCCGGTGATGGTGAGCATCGACGAGGAGGGCGGCCGGGTGTCGCGGGTGTCCGACCTGCTCGGCGCCGATCCGGCGCCGCGGACGGTCGCACAGACCATGACGCCCGAGGAGACGTACGAGATGGCGCTCGAGCGTGGTCGCGGCCTCGCCGACCTCGGGATCACCGTCGACTTCGCGCCGGTCGTCGACGTGAGCGGGCAGCCTGCGGACTCTGTGATCGGCGACCGCTCGTTCGCCGACGATCCGGACGTGGTGACGGCGTACGCGGGCGAGTACGCCCGCGGACTGCGTGATGCCGGGGTCTTCCCGGTGATCAAGCACTTCCCGGGGCACGGGTCTGCGTCGGGGGATTCGCACACCGGCGCCGTGACGACGCCGCCGTTGGACGAGCTGCAGACGTGGGATCTCGTACCGTATCGCTCGCTCGTCACGACTGACGTCGGTGTGATGGTCGGGCACCTGGACGTGCCGGGCCTGACGTCGCCGGGCGTGCCGGCCAGCATCAGCCCTGCGGCCATGTCACTGCTGCGGACGGGCACCGGTTACGGTGCGCCGCCGTTCGACGGGCCGATCTTCACGGACGACCTGTCGGGGATGAAGGCGATCACGGATCGGATGGACGTCCCGCACGCCGTCGCGGCGGCGCTGGCCGCGGGCGCGGACGTCGCGTTGTGGCTCACGACCGCCGAGGTGCCCGCGGTGCTGGACCACCTGGAGGCAGAGGTCGCGGCGGGACGGTTGCCGCAGTCGCAGGTGGATGCCTCCGCGCTCCGCGTCGCGACGGCGAAGGGCGTCGTCGCCTGCTGATCCGGGGTGCGCCGTGTGTCGGCGCAGGCCGGTCGCTGCGCGGTGTGCATGATGGTCGCGGCGTTCCGGCAGAATGCCGGTGGACACAAATCATTCTTACTCTAGAGTAAGATAGACCCCCTGGGGGCCGACTGTGCTCGGCACCACAGACTCTGGAGGAACGATGGCAGGCGGAACGAAACGGCTCCCGCGCGCCGTGCGCGAGCAGCAGATGCTGGACGCGGCCGTCGAGGTCTTCTCTGCCAGGGGCTATCACGACACGTCGATGGACGCGATCGCCGCCGCGGCCGAGATCTCCAAGCCGATGCTGTACCTCTACTACGGCTCGAAGGACGAACTGTTCAGCGCAGGCATCGCCCGCGAGGGTCAGCGGTTCGTCGAGGCGATCACCCCCGCCGCGGACCCCTCGCTCACGCCGCGCGAGCAGCTGCGCGCCGCCCTGCTCGGGTTCCTCGGCTTCGTCGACGAGCACCGGTCGTCGTGGATGGTGCTGTACCGGCAGTCGATGGGGGAGCAGACTTTCGCGAGTCAGGTGCGGACCAGTCGCGCGCGGCTCATCGAACTGACCGCGAAGCTGCTCGAGTCCAGCACGAAGGATCCGGAGCCGGACACCGATTTCGGGATCATGGCCGTCGCGCTCGTCGGCGCGGGCGAGGCCGTCGCGGACCGGGTCGCCGGCGGCGAGATCGAGGTCGAAAAGGCTGCGGACCTGCTCGAGAACCTCGCCTGGCGCGGCCTCGCGGGCAAGAAGAAGTAGCCCCCACACCGGCCGGCCGCCCCCAGCTCTTGGCTGAACGTCCCGTTCGGCTCGTCAGATCGGATGAACGCCACGTTCAGCCGAGAGGGGCGGCACACGCGGACCGTGCCCCAGCTCTTGGCTGAACGTCCCGTTCGGCTCGTCAGATCGGATGAACGCCACGTTCAGCCAAGAGTGGGTGGGGTTTGGGGGGGTCAGCGGAGGGTGGCGGTGAGGTGCGGGTAGCCCTTCTTCGGGTGCCGCAGCGCGAGGTCCCAGCCGCCGTCCGTGGTGGCGTCGGCGTAGACGTTCACCGTTGCGGGCAGGACCACCGGCTTGCCGAACTTCACGCTGTACGTGACGGCGTCGGGGATCCGGCCCTCGACCACACCCAGCGCCGCGGCCGCGCTCCACATTCCGTGCGCGATGCTGCGCGGGAACCCGAAGGCCTTGGCGCCCAGCGACGAGACGTGGATCGGGTTGCGGTCACCGGAGACGGCCGCGTACCGGCTGATCGCCTTCTGGTCGACACGCAGCGTGGTCGTCGGAGGCGGAGGCACCTCGTCGGCGCGTTCGACCCGCGGTTCCTTCGGTGCGTCGGTCGGGTGCATCTTCAGGAACGTGCTGACCTGGCGCCACACCAGTTCGCGTCCGACGCTGATCTCGCTGACGAAGTCGACCTGGGTCCCCTTCGGGTGCGGTCGCAGGTTCTCGGCCCGGACCGCGAGGTCGAGCGGCTCCGACACCGAGATCGGCCGCGTCCGTTCGATCACGTTCTCGATGTGCACGGAACCGATTGCGGGGAAGGGGAACTCGTTCGACACCATCACCTGCATGACGGTCGGGAACACGAGGGTGAAGGGATACGTCAGCGGCAGGGTGTCGCCGAACCGCAGCCCGCACACCCGCGCGTACGCGGCGAGGTTCTCGGCGTCGACCTTCATGCCGCGAACGACCAGGGTCGAGTCCGGAAGCGACCGACCGACTCCGGACTTCCCGACGACGGGAAGCGCGCCGAGGGCGGCCTTGGTGTAGATGCTCAGCGTGCTCGGGGCCTTGTCGACCTCGACGATGCGGCCGGCCATCAGGCGCCGATCAGGGACTGGCCGCAGACGCGGACGATCTGACCGGTGACGGCGCTCGACGCCGGGTTCGCGAACCAGGCGACGGTCTCCGCGACGTCGACGGTCTGGCCGCCCTGCAGCAGCGACGACATGCGGCGGCCGGCCTCGCGGGTGGCGAACGGGATCGCCGCGGTCATCGCGGTCTCGATGAAGCCGGGGGCGACGGCGTTGATGGTGATGTCCTTCTCGGCCAGGACCGGCGCGGTGGCCTTGACGAGGCCGATGACGCCTGCCTTGGAGGTGCCGTAGTTGGTCTGGCCGCGGTTGCCCGCGATACCGGCGATGGACGAGACGTCGACGACGCGGCCGCCGGGCTTGAGAGCGCCCTTGGCGACGAGGTGGTCGGTGATCCGCTGCGGTGCAAGCAGGTTCACGCCGATCACCATGTTCCAGCGGGACTCGTCCATGTTGGCGAGCAGCTTGTCGCGGGTGATGCCGGCGTTGTGGACGATGATGTCCGCGCCGCCGTGCCGCTCGAGCAGGTGGGCGGCGAGCTTCTCCGCGGCGTCGTCTGCGGTGACGTCGAGGGCGAGGGAGGTGCCGCCGACCTTGTTCGCGGTCTCGGACAGCGCCTCGCCGGCAGCGGGGATGTCCGCGCAGACGACGTGTGCGCCGTCGCGGGAGAGTACCTCGGCGATGGTGGCGCCGATGCCGCGGGCGGCGCCGGTCACGACGGCGACCTTGCCGTCGAGCGGCTTGTCCCAGGAGGCCGGGGCGGTGGCGTCGGCCGCGCCGATGCGGATGACCTGGCCGGAGACGAACGCCGACTTCGCGGACAGCAGGAACCGCAGGGTGGACTCGACGCCGGACAGGCCGGTGGACGCGCCGGGCGAGACGTAGACGAGTTGGGCGGTGGCCCCGCGCTGGACCTCCTTGCCGACGCTGCGGGTGAAGCCTTCGAGGCCGCGCTGGGCGATGTGCTCGTCGATGCTCGACGTCTCCTCGGGGGTGGTGCCGAGGACGACGACGCGGGCGGACGGGGCGAGTTTGCGGATCACGGGCTGGAAGAACTCGAACAGTTCGACCAGTTCGGTGACCTGGGTGATGCCGGTGGCGTCGAAGACGAGGGCGCCGTAGCGGTCGTCGTGGGGGAGCGCGGCAGGGTAGTCGGACAGCAGTTCACGCAGCGGTTCGACGAGCCGGCCGTTGCCGCCGACGAGGATCGGTCCGGCGAGGGCGGGCTCGCCTGCCTTGTATCGACGGAGGTTCTCCGGCTTCGGCAGGCCTGCCTGCTTGGCGATGAATGCGCCCGGCGCGGAGCCTAGGAACTGGGAGTAGAGGTCGGGAGCGCCCTTGCTGGCTGCCACGGTCCACCTTCTTCGTCGCGTGTTCGTGCATCCGGGGCGGATGCGGTGTCGACAAGTAACTTACTCTGAAGTAAGTTTGGTGTCGAGGCAGGAAACGCCGACTTGGAGACCTCGTCCAGATGGAGACACCGTGACCCCCAGAGCGCGCACCACCAAGAAGCCGGCCGCAGCGACCGGTCGTCAGTTGCGTCCCGTCGCCATCGTCGGCGGCAACCGGATCCCCTTCGCGCGCTCCGACAAGGCGTACGCCCAGGCATCCAACCAGGACATGTTCACCGCGACCCTGGACGGTCTGGTCAGCCGGTTCAACCTGCAGGGCGAGCAGCTCGGCCTCGTCGTCGGCGGCGCCGTCCTCAAACACAGCCGTGACTTCAACCTGATCCGCGAGTCCGTGCTCGGCAGCGCACTGAGCCCGTACACCCCCGCCTACGACCTGCAGCAGGCCTGCGGCACCGGCCTGCAGTCGATCGTCGCGGTCGGCGACGCGATCGCGGCGGGCCGCATCGACGCCGGCATCGGCGGCGGTACGGACACCACCTCGGACGCCCCGATCGGGGTGAACAACGAACTGCGCGAGTTCCTGCTCGCGGTCAACCGCGCCCGCACAACCGGCGAGCGCGTCAAGCTGCTCGGCCACGTCCGGCCGTCGATGGTCGGCATCGAGATTCCGCGCAACGGCGAGCCGCGCACCGGCCTGTCGATGGGTGACCACGCCGCGATCACCGCCAAGGAGTTCGGTGTCCGCCGCGAGGACCAGGACGAGCTGGCGGCCGCGAGCCACAAGAACATGGCCGCCGCCTACGACCGCGGCTTCTTCGACGACCTGGTCACGCCGTTTCTCGGCCTGACCCGCGACGACAACCTGCGTCCCGGGTCCACCGTGGAGAAGCTGGCCACCCTCAAGCCGGTGTTCGGCGCCAAGCTCGGCGACGCGACGATGACGGCGGGCAACTCCACCCCGCTCACCGACGGCGCGTCCGCGGTACTGCTGTCCACCGACGAGTGGGCGCAGCAGCGGAACCTGCCGGTGCTCGCGCACCTCGTCGACTCCGAGACGGCGGCCGTCGACTACGTGCACGGCCCGGACGGCCTGCTCATGGCACCGACGTACGCGGTGCCGCGCCTGCTCGCCCGCAACGGCCTCACGCTCCAGGACTTCGACTACTACGAGATCCACGAGGCGTTCGCCTCGGTCGTGCTCGCGACGCTGCAGGCGTGGGAGTCCGACGAGTACTGCAAGGAGCGCCTCGGCCTCGACGGTGCGCTCGGCAAGATCGACCGCAGCAAGCTCAACGTCAACGGGTCGTCGCTCGCGGCCGGCCATCCCTTCGCGGCGACCGGTGGACGCATCGTGGCGTCGCTCGCGAAGATGCTGGCGGAGAAGGGATCCGGCCGGGGCCTGATCTCCA
>NZ_JBHUFB010000019.1:0-32961 GCF_042681175.1 Rhodococcus gannanensis | reverse complement strand
ATCGAGCGGTAAGGGGAGCCGCGCCGCGCACGGCCTGGAATCACGCTGATTCCAGGCCGTGCGCCGTCCGGTGGGACGTACGAGGATGGTCGCATGACCGTTCGCAACACCACCCTCGCACCCGGCCTCGACGTCAGCGCCCAGGGCTACGGCGCGATGTCGGTGGCCCCCGTCTACGGTCCGGTCGATCCGGACCAGGCCCTCGCCACTCTGCATCACGCCGTCGACATCGGCGTGACGTTCCTCGACACCGCCAACGTGTACGGCGACGGCGCCAGCGAGCGGGCCGTCGGGGAGGTGTTGCGAACCAGGCGCGACGAGGTGCAGCTGGCCACCAAGTTCGGTCTCGTCGGCAACATCGCCGCCGGGCAGCGTGGCATCGACGGTCGCCCCGAGCATGTCGCCGGGTTCCTGGACGCGTCGCTGCAGCGCCTCGGCGTCGACAGCGTCGACCTCTACTACCTGCACCGCGTCGACCCGAACGTCCCCGTCGAGGAGACCGTCGGCGCGATCGCGGAACTGGTTGCCGCAGGGAAGGTTCGGCACATCGGACTGTCGGAGGCGACCGGGGACGAGCTGCGCCGGGCACACGCGGTCCATCCGATCGCCGCGATCCAGAGCGAATGGAGCGTGTGGAGCCGCGACGTCGAACGCCACGTGGTGCCCACCGCGGCCGAACTGGGCATCGGGTTCGTCCCGTACTCGCCGGTGGGGCGCGGATACCTGACCGGGACGTACGACCCGGCCACGCTCGGCGAGTCGGATCTGCGTCGGCGTTTCCCGCGGTTCACCGACGAGGCGCTGGCCGGCAATGCGAAGGTGCTCGGCGTCGTCGAGGACGTCGCCCGGGAGTCGGAGGCCACGGCGGCGCAGGTCGCCTTGGCATGGCTGGACGCGAAGGGCCGCGAGTTCGGGCTGCCGGTGGTGTCGATTCCGGGAACGCGGTTCGCGAGCCGGGTGACCGAGAACGCCGCCGCGCTGGACCTGGACCTGACGGCGGACCAGGTGTCGCGGCTCGACGAACTCGCCGCGATCACGGTCGGGGCCCGCGCCGCCGATCCGACGTGGGTCTCGCTCGGCAGGGAGTGACGCGAGGCTGCCGACGCCCGTGCTCGACGCACCCGGGGTTCACCTGACTGTCGCCGACAGGTCGGGCCGGACGGCGAGACCGTTCACGGACGCGGCTCACGCTGGCGTTATGAGCAACGCACTCGCAGGCACGCCGGTGTGTGACGCACTCGTCGAGCAGAATCCGCACGTCGGCCGAGCGCAGGCGGTGGCCCTCGTGATGGAGGGGCTCGTGCTCGTCAACGGTCGTCCGGCCCGGCACCCCGCTCAGCTGGTCCGGCCGACCGACAAGGTGACGGTGGCGGGCTTCCTGGTGCCGTCCCGGACCCGGCTCGTCGTCGAATGACATCCGGAAGCTGATCCGTCGGAGGAGGATTCGGACGACGGCGGCATCGGCCGGTCAGGTGGTGCTTTGGTCCGCCAGCGCCGAGGTGCGCTGGTCGATCCAGGTGCGCATGTCGTCGACGCTCGACTGCAGGTCCTCGGCGGTGAGGCCGTCCGACACCGGGATGGTCTCGGCGAGTCGCTCGAGGGTCTCGGATGCGAGCCCGCCGCCGTACATCCGGTCGTAGAGGTCCCAGTAGGCCTCGTCGTACACGGCGGTGAAGGCGTCCGATTCGAGGAACCGGGTCTTGAGCTCGTTGGACATCTGCGGTCCACCGCCGCCGATGCCGCCGCCCCGGGTCCGGCCGTCCTGGGCCTGGCCGTTCTGTGTGCCCGCGGCATCGTCGGCGCCGGTACCGCCCGGTGGTGTCATGCCCTCGGGTAACGCCATGCCGTCCGGGGGAGTCATGCCTTCCGGCAACGTCATTCCCTCGGGTGCGGTTGCGGCGCCCGCCCCCGCGCGCCCCCCGCCTCCGGGCATCCCCATCGACACGGCGTCGTGCGGGCCGGTGGTCGCATCGCCCTGCATCGCAAGGTTCAGATCCCAGGAGATCACGCTGATCTCCTCGGTTTCGAGGTCGTACCAGAGGTAGTAGTTCTGGCCGGGGCCACTCATGTCGTCGCCGTTGACGAGCAGGTTCTGCGTGGCCAGGTAGTCGGCGACCGAGTCGACGTCGACCCAGTCGGCGAGGTGCGCGTCGAACTCCTCGTCACTCGCCGTGTCCAGCCACTTCAGGAAGTTGATGATCGGCTGCAGGTTCCCGCTGTCCACGGCGTTGATCTGCTTGAACTGATCGGCGTAGTCGGACTGGTCGTCGCCGACATACTCGAACCGCGAATTCGCATCGGCCTTGTAGAGGTAGCCGTCGGAATCGAACAGCGTGTTCGCGTAGAGGTCGTCGGGGTGTTCGAGCAGCAACCGGGTGGTGGTGGCGCTGTTGTTGACCGAGTACACGGCGTAGGTGTAGCGCTGCGAGGCCTGGTCCGTTTCCGCGGTCAACGAGAGTGACATCGCCTCGTTCAGAACCGGAGAACCGGGCCGGATCGAGATCTCCGTCAATCCCTGGTAGGCGCGACCGGATTCGTTCTCGTCGAAGCTGATGAGCAACGGCAGCGAGGTCGGGTCGTCCTCCGACGCCTGTGACATCCCGCCCATCGGCCCCATTCCCTCGGGCATCTCCATGCCGTCGGGGAACTCCACGCCCTCGGGGAGTTCCATTCCTTCTGGCGGTTGGAATCCCTCACCGCCGGGCATCGCGTTGTCTCCGCGCACGCCCATCAGGGTGGAATTGCCCTTCAGCCGAACCGAGACGTCGTTGACGAAGGTGCCGTCGATCGTGAGGTCGGCGGTGACCCACTTCTTCTCGCCGGTCTTCTGGAACGAGGTGATCATGTCCTGGTACTCGGCGTCGGTGATGTCCAGCGACACCTCGTGGGACACCGAGTCGTCGAACAGGTCCACGGTGCCGGCGATGTTGTCGGTGATCTGCGACGCGATGATCGTTGCGTCACCGGTGATCTGGGGCCGGATTCGGGTTGCCCCGAAAACCGTGGCCATGATCGTCACGAACGCGACGAACACCGCCAGCAGCTTCCAGTGCTGACGCAGCGACGTCGGAATCCGGTGTCGAAACCTGCGTGTGGGTGGGGGACCGTCGGCGAACGTCGGGTGCATCAGATGTCCGTCTGGTCGTATCCGGTCAGGACGGTCACACGCTGTCCGCTGTTGACCGCGCTGAGTGCGGAGATGAGTTCGGTGGACTTCTTGCCCTTCCTCAACTGGGCGGTGTAGTACAGCTCGTTCAACGCGCCGGCTCGAACCGCTTCGGTCGACACGAGCTCGAACTCGGTGCAGTACTGGATCAGGACGTCCTCGACGAGGGCGGCGTACTCCTGCTCCGGCGGTACCTGGACCTTGACGACCTGGCGCTGGACGTCGAGCTTGAACCAGCTGAACTTGTTCATGATCAGCAGCACCAGGCAGATCGCGACGGTCGCGGCGATCGCCAGCAGATAGAATCTCGTGCCTGTCGTCATGCCGATCGCCATCACCAGAAAGATGAAGCCGACGTCACGGGTTTCCTTGATGGCGTTGCGGAATCGCACCACGGACAGTGCGCCGACGAGTGCGAACGCGCGCGCGATATTCGATCCGACGACCAGCATGATCAGCGAGATGACCATGCCGACCATCACCAGCGTCTGCACGTACGACTGGCTGTAGGAAACGTTCTTGTGGGTGTATCGGTATACCCAGCCGATGATCGCGGACAGCACGAACGACAGTGACAACGACACGATGATGTCGAAGGTACTGAACGTACCGCTGAGGTCCTGGAGGTTGAGATTCATGGGGTTCCTGTCGTGATTTTCGTGAATTGCTCAGGGCAGAAGGAAGATCGGGAAGATGTCAGCCCGCCACGCGAGCCTGCGGGTCGAACACGTCGGCGGGGGCCGTGTCGTCGTGTCCGGCCGGAAGCACCAGCTCGGGTGAGCCGGTGCGGGAGCGGGGCGCCATGCCGAACGCCTCGACCGACTGGCAGTACTTCGAGACGCGGATCACCGACATGTTCAGGCGCGCAGTCAGATCGGTCGCCCAGTACGGGACGCGCTCGTTCGCCTTGAGTTCGACTATCGCCAGCTTCGGGGGGATGACGAAGCGGTTCTCGGCCCCGGACGCGAAGTGGAAGTCCCGGTCGCGGCCGTGCACCTTGTGGTCGATCGTCACCCGCAGTCCCAGATCGGCCTCCGTGCCGACGAACGCCTCGCGGAGGTATCCGGTGGTGACGGTGGGCCTCAGGTCGAGGTTGCCGATGAGCGTGGTCACCTCGTTCACGAATGCGCGCTGGCCGGGATCGCACTCGATCTCCTCGCGGCCGTTGAGCCAGCGTTGTGCCACGACGTACGGCAGCGCGATGCGGCGCTTCTGCGTGACGCGGTTGACCCGCTGTTTGATCTCGATCTGCACCGGAGTGTCGTCGGTGCAGTCCTCGGGCAGGCCGTACAGGCGGAGCCGGAGTTTGCGCCGGAACTTGAGGCCCTCGATCTTCTCCCAGTAGAAGCGGAGGTCAGGGGTGTCGTAGTACAGGGAGGTCACCGGGTAGCCGCCGTGGGGCGAGAACGGATCGGTGTCCATCCGGGCCGCGAGCTCGCGCCGCAGCTCGGGGACCTTCATCTCGTCGACGAAGTACTTGATCTCGTACCGGTTGAACGCGTGCAGCTTGCTCGCGGTCTGTTGACAGCCGCTGGCCGGCGATGCAGGCCCTGTCGTGTGGGGCGCGGTGGGTACATCCTCCGTCCGGTGCCCGCCCTCGGATGAGGGGCCGCGGAAGCGGTCGAACAGTCCCATCGCCCAGGTTCCCTTCTGTCGGTTGCCGTACATCTCGCGGTTACTCGTTCAGCACACTCTGTTTGCCTAGTGATTGGGTTCGGCCTCCCTGGGAGTTGGCTGGGAACCGATTCGACGCCGTACGAATGGAGCCCGGTGGCGGGCGGCGTTCGGACCCGATGGGACGGCGGTTCGCGCCCCGGACGGTCACGGGCTGTTATCCGAGCGTTCTTCTCGGTCGAGAAAGGTCACGGCGCGGTGTCGGGCGCCCTTGTTGCGTGCGACACGAACCGGTTGGTCTTCCAACTGCCAGAGGCGCTGTCGTCGGGACATGGGACGAATCGGCTACGGCGTGGAAACGGCACCGCCGCCGCCCGGTCCGAGTCGGGGGTCCGGTTGGGGTCGTCGACGGTCCTGTGCGGCAAAAGCGCACTACAGCAGGTGGATTGTCGATTCACTGCGCGAGAATTCGACGCTGTACAGTACGTTCCCGGCGCGCCGGTGTTGTCGCGGCAGCTCATCACCGGCGCCGACTCCTGCCGTGGGCGAATATCCAGCAACTGTGACTTGGAACATTTTTACGCTGTCAACGTGGCGCTCGTCACGATCGGTTGAAATATCTCCAACACGCCGCGTTACCTGGTTGTGACCTTATTGGTGCGTGGCGGTGATCCACGAGGGCGGGCGAGCTCCCCCTGATAACGCTCACGACACACCCTTCGGTGGCCGGGCCACGTTCCCGGCCGAATCTTGGAGTCAGAGTCTTGCATGTTTCACAGTCGCGCCATGTCCGTGCTGCCGTCGCCTCGGCTGCCCTGATCGCCACCGGGGCCACCCTCGCCGGCATCGGCGTCGCGAATGCGGAGCCGTCGGCCACGTCCACCCCGGCTCGCTACCAGGAGTCGGGCAACATGTTCTCGGCGCTCCGGTTCCCCACGCTGCCCGGAACCGGTTCGACCGCCGAGCAGGCGGTTGCCGACGCCGTGGCCACCCCCGAAGCGGCCGTCGGTGCTTCCGCCGCGGCGTTCATCGCGAACGCTGTGGAGGAGGCGGCACCTGCCGCCGAGCCTGCCGCCGAGCCCGCACCCGCACCCGCACCTGAACCTGCACCCGCGCCTGCGCCCCTGGTGCCTGCCGACAAGCTGGCCCGCATCCTGCCGCAGATGCCGGCGGACAAGATCGCGCAGTACGTCGCGCCTCTCAGTGACGCCATGGTGCGTGGCGGTATCGACACGCCCATTCGCCAGGCGGCGTTCATCGCCCAGCTCGCGGTCGAGTCCGACTCCTTCCGTACCTTCGAGGAGTACGCCTCCGGAAGCGCGTACGAGGGCCGCTCCGACCTCGGAAACACCCAGCCTGGCGACGGTGTCCGTTACAAGGGGCGTGGCGCGATCCAGGTGACCGGCCGGCACAACTACGAAGAGGTCAGCAAGTTCACCGGCATCGACTTCGTCGCGAACCCCGAGCTGATGGCCGCTCCGGAGAACGCGTTCATCACCGCCGTCTGGTACTGGACCTCGCGGAATCTGAACAACATCGCCGACGGACCGGGCATCGTGCGTGTCTCGGAACTCGTCAACGGTGGTCACTACGGTCTCGCCGACCGCATGGCGAACTTCGCCCGCGGACTGGACGTCCTGAGCCACCCCTGATGCCCTGGTCCACGTGACCGGGACGGACATTCGAGAGTTACAAGCAGTCTGGACTGTTTGTTGTTAATGTGACGGTGTGACCCAGGACACCGAGCGTCCGACCCGGACGCAGGCGCAACGCAGCGCCCAGACGCGACAGAAGCTCCTCGACGCGACCATCGACTCACTGGTCGAACTCGGCTACGCCGGGACGAGCACGCAGGGCATAGCCCGGCGCGCCGGGGTCTCCCGTGGAGCGCAGCTCCACCAATTCCCCACCAAGGTGACGCTCGTCGTCGCGGCCGTGGAACATCTCGTCGAGAAGCGGCTCGCGGAGATCCTCGCGACGGAACCCGACCCCGAACGCGGGCTCGAGGTCCTGGTCGAGGCGTTCACGGGACCGCTCTTCTATGCAGCGCTCGAACTGTGGGTCGCCGCCCGCACCGACGCCGAACTGTTCGAGGCGATGGTGCCGCTCGAGCGCCGCGTCAGCGATGCGCTCACCGGAGGCGCTGCCGAGGTGATGGGCGAGCGATTCGGCTCCGACTCCATCGAGCTCAGTATCGAACTGGCACGCGGTTTCGCCGTGTCGGCACTGTTCCGCACCCCGGAAGAGGAGTCGGAACGCCGCAGGCGTCTTCTTCCCGTCTGGGACGAGATGGCGGCCGCGCGATGAGCAACCGGAACGTGGCGTCGCCCGCCCTCACCGAACTCCCCTCTCACACGAGGGTGCTGGTCGTCGGTGCCGGATTCGGCGGCATGGCGGCCGCGGGATCGTTGATCCGCGACGGGCGCGCCGGGGACGTCGTGATCGTCGAGCGCGCCGCCGAGGTCGGCGGGACATGGCGTGACAACACCTATCCGGGATGTGCGTGCGACGTGCCCACCTCCCTGTACTCGCTGTCCTTCGCGCCGAGCCCGGACTGGAGTCACACCTTCGCCGAGCAGCCCGAACTGTTCGAGTACCTCAAGGATGTGGCGACCCGCAGCGGCATCCGTGCCCGCACCCTGTTCGACTGCGAACTCCTCGGCGCTCACTGGGACTCCACCTCCGCGTGCTGGCGGGTGCGCACCAGCCGCGGCGAGATCACCGCGCAGGTGCTGGTCGCCGCGAGTGGAGCCCTGTCCACGCCGAACCTGCCCGACATCGAGGGGCTGGACTCCTTCGAGGGGACTGTCTTCCACTCCGCCGCGTGGAACCACGATCACGACCTCACCGGCGAGCGCATCGCCGTCGTCGGCACCGGTGCGTCTGCCGTCCAGTTCGTTCCGCAGATCGTCGATCGGGCGCAACGCGTCACCGTCTTCCAGCGCACCGCCTCCTGGGTGATCCCGCGCCGCAACCGGACCCTCGGCACCGTCGAGAAGGCGCTCTATCGCCGAATTCCCCTCACCCAGAAGGTGGTACGGGGGCTCGTGTACGGCATGCGAGAGGCGTACGTGGTGGTCTTCGCGTACCTGACGTGGTTGCTGCCCGCCGTCGCGCTCGTCTCGAAGGCTCAGCTGCGGGCGCAGGTCCCGGATTCCCGGCTACGCCGAAAGCTCAAGCCCTCCTTCACCATCGGATGCAAGCGGATGCTGCTGTCGAACGAATGGCTGCCGACGCTGGCACGCGACGACGTGGACCTGGTCGCGTCGGGACTGGAGCGGGTCACCCGGACCGGTGTGGTCGGCTCCGACGGAGTCGAGCGTGCAGTCGACACCATCATCTTCGGCACCGGCTTCACGCCGACCGAGCCGCCCGTCGCGCGACTGCTGCACGGTGTCGACGGGCGCACCCTCGCCGAGCACTGGGACGGCAGCCCCAGCGCTCATCGCGGCGTCACCGTCAGCGGATTCCCGAACCTGTTCCTGATGTACGGCCCGAACACCAACCTCGGGCACAGCTCGATCGTCTACATGCTGGAGAGTCAGGCGACCTACATCCGGGAAGCCCTGGCGTACATGACGGCTCGCCGCGCAGCCGCGCTCGACGTGGACGCCGCAGCGCAGCGGCGCTACGCCTCCCGCGTCGGTGGTGCGCTCGCGACGACGGTCTGGAACAGCGGCGGTTGCTCCAGCTGGTACATGGACGAACGTGGCCGCAACTCGGTGATGTGGCCCACTTTCACCTGGCGCTACCGCGCGCTGCTGAGCAACTTCGACGCCGAGAACTACCGAGCGATCGAGCCCGGAGCCGAGGAGGAGGTCGCGTGAGCGGCGTGGGCGACACAGGTGGCCACGACTACGACGTCGTGGTGATCGGGTCCGGATTCGGTGGCAGCGTCGCGGCACTCCGGTTGACGGAGAAGGGTTACCGCGTCGGGGTGCTGGAGGCGGGCAGGCGCTTCGCCGACGACGAACTTCCCGAGACCAGCTGGCGGCTCCGCCGGTACCTGTGGGCGCCGGCGCTGGGCTGCTTCGGAATCCAGCGGATCCACCTGCTCGCGGACGTGCTGGTGATGGCAGGCGCCGGCGTAGGCGGTGGGTCCCTGAACTACGCGAACACCCTCTACCGTCCGCCGCGCCCGTTCTTCGACGACCCGCAGTGGGGCCACATCACCGACTGGGAGGACGAGCTCGGCCCCTACTACGACCAGGCGGCCCGGATGCTCGGCGTCCGAACCTATCCCGGCGTCACCGCCGCCGATCGCATCGTCCGGGACGTGGCCCGGGAGATGGGCGTGGAGGACACCTTCACAGCGACCCCGGTCGGGGTGTTCTTCGGGCAGCCGGGTGCGGCTGTGGCCGATCCGTTCTTCGGCGGCGCCGGTCCCGACCGCACCGGGTGCACGGAGTGCGGGTCCTGCATGACGGGCTGCCGGGTCGGTGCGAAGAACACCCTGGTCAAGAACTACCTGTACCTCGCCGAACGAGCCGGTGCGCGGATCCACCCGCTGACGACGGTCGCGGGGCTGCGACCGTTGCCCGAGGGTGGCTACGAGATCCGGACCCGGCGCACCGGGTCGTTGCGCCGACGCGAGACGATCCTGACCGCCGCTCAGGTGGTCGTGTCCGCGGGCACGTACGGCACCCAGAAATTGCTCCTCGGCACCCGGGAGAGCGGCGAGCTACCCGGGCTGTCCGCCCGCCTCGGCACCCAGGTGCGTACCAACTCCGAGGCGGTGCTCGCGGCCACCGCCCGCCGGCCCGCGGACCACCACCGCGGCGTCGCGATCACGTCGTCGTTCCATCCCGACGACCACACCCACGTCGAGCCGGTCCGGTACGGCAAGGGCAGCAATGCCATCGGCCTGCTGCAGACCGTCCTCGTCGACGGTGGGGGCCGAGTCCCGCGACCGCTGAAGGCGCTCGCGGCCGTGGCCCGGCACCCGGTTACCTTCGTGCGGGGGCTGTCGGTGCGGCGCTGGTCCGAGCGGACGGTGATCGCCCTGGTCATGCAGACCGGCGAGAACGCACTGGAACTCGGTGTCCGGAAGGGGCCGCGGGGCGGGTTCCGGCTCGTCAGCAGACGGGGGCCGGGTGAGCCTCCACCGACCTGGATTCCCCAGGGTCACGCCGTCATCCGTTCGGTGGCCGAGAAGATCGACGGCGACCCGGGTGGTTCGCTCGCCGACCTGGCAAACATCCCGATGACCGCCCACTTCCTCGGCGGGTGCGCCATCGGGGACAGCGCGGACACCGGCGTCGTCGATCCGTACCAGCGCGTGTACGGGCACCCGGGACTGCACGTCGCGGACGGGTCCGTCGTGAGCGCCAACCTCGGCGTCAACCCGTCGCTGACGATCACCGCGCTGGCCGAGCGGGCATTCGCGTTGTGGCCCAATCGGGGTGAGGCGGACCACAGGCCGCCGCTCGGCACTACCTACCGACGCGTCGATCCGGTGGGACCGCGACGTCCGGTCGTGCCCGCCGATGCGCCCGGTGCGCTGGTCCTCCCGCTGCCGCGAGTTCGGCCGAAAGAAGTGAGCTAGGACACTTTTGTACCGCGCTCTGTGTGTGTTTGTGCAGGTGGTTGACGCTTCACGGGTGCCGCGAACAATGCGCACGGATTTTCTTCCGAGGAGCTGTAACGCCCCGGTGCGAGGCGTCGATAGTCAGGTCGTCCCGCGTTGCAGCCAGACCCCCGACCCGGTTGCAGCGCGGGACCCTGTCGTTTCGCGGCCTGTGGGTGGTCCGGGCGATCGGCGTCCGAGCGACGCCGCGCTGACCGGCGCCCGAGCGGCGCGAGCTACCCTGGCAGTCGAAGCGGGTCCTGGCCCAGCAGAACGACACTACCGGGAGGTCCGCGAATGTCAGGCGGAATCGGCAAGCACTCGGGCGCTCCGCAGCGTCCAGGGTTTCCGCACGGTGAGTCCCCGGACTCCGTGCGACCCGCGGGTGAGCCTGCCGACACGGAGCCCACGACCGACGCCGGTGCCCCCAACGGTGGCGCGGGTCAGGCCGTGGAGCAGGACGGCGTCGCCGAGACCGAGGCGGTCACGGTCGAGGTCCCCACCGCGCACGTCCGCCCCGAGGACGTTCCGACGACGGTGTTGCCGCGGATAACCCCCGACAACGAGACCGCGCCAGCCCCGGGGCCCGGCCCGGCGCCCCAGTCCGCTCCTCCCGGACCCGCAGTTCCCCCTGGACCGTCAGTGGCCGGTGGCTCTGCCCCTCCCCCTGTGCCTCCCTCGGGTCCCGTTGCGCCCGACGGCGCAGGAGGCGATTCGGGTCGTCCCGGCCGGGGTGGCGCCGCGGAGTTCGTCCGGAACCTGTCCGCGCGACAGCGGATCGCCGTGGGTGCGGCCGCGGGCGTCCTCGCGGTCGGCGGAGTCTGGTACGTCCTGGACCTCGCGACCTCCGCCGGAGCGGTGCCGCGCGGCGTGACCGTCGCGGGCGTCGACGTCGGGGGACTGTCCCACGAAGATGCCGAGGCCACCCTGCGCGCCGCGCTCGATCCACGCGCCCAGCAACCGGTGACGGTGCGGGCGGGGGACGTCACCACCGACCTGGTTCCCGCCGAGGCGGGACTGGCCGTCGACTGGCCCGCGACGATCGACCGCGTCGGATCGCAGCCACTCAATCCGATCACCCGTCTCACCTCCTACTTCACCGAACGTGAGGTCGGGGTCACCTCGACGCACGACGACGTCGCCCTCGCCGCCGCGGTCGAGGGCCTGCGCCCGCAGACGGATCGGGCACCGGTCGAGGGTGCCGTGCGGTTCGACGGCGCGACGCCGGTCGGGGTGTCGCCGCAGGCCGGTCAGTCTCTGGACGCCGACGGCGCCGCAGCCGCGCTGACCGACGGATGGGCGGCCGTCGGCGGTGTGGAGGTCCCGGTCACCGTCGAGTCGGTCACCGTCACCCAGTCCGGCGTGGACGAGGCACTGCGCGACGTCGCGACGCCCGCGGTCGCCGCGAACGTCGAGGTCACCGGACGCGACGACAAGAAGGCCGTGCTGGCGCGTGACCAGATCGGAACCGTGCTGTCGTTCGTGCCGAACGGTGACGGCGGCCTGGATCCGCAGTACGGCGTCGACGCCGCGATCGGCGTGCTGGGCCCGCAGCTCGCGAGCACCGAGGTCGCTCCGAAGGACGCGACCTTCAGCCTCGACAGCGGTTCTCCGACGGTGGTGCCCGCTGTGCCCGGCGACATGATCGAGTGGCACAAGACGCTCGAGGCGTTGCCCGCCCTGCTGGCCGGCGAGTCCGGTGACCGCACCACGGCCGCGATCTACGAACCCAAGCAGCCGGAGCTGACGACGGATGCCGCGAAGAAGCTGGGCATCAACGAGGTGATCGGCCAGTTCACCTCGGGCGGTTTCGAATACGCGTCCGGTGTGAACATCCGACTCGCGGCGAGCGAGATCGACGGTGCGCTGGTGAAGCCCGGCGCGACCTTCTCCCTCAACGAGTACACGGGTCCGCGCGGGACGGCGGAAGGCTATGTCGCGTCGGGCATCATCAACAACGGCCGGCCCGACCGCGCGGTCGGTGGCGGCATCAGCCAGCTCGCGACCACCCTCTACAACGCCGCGTACTTCGGCGGCATGGAGGACGCGGGTCACACCGAGCACAGCTACTACATCTCGCGGTACCCGGAGGCGCGGGAGGCCACGGTGTTCGAGGGTGCGATCGACCTGAAGTTCACCAATGCGACGGACACGGGTGTCCTCATCCAGACGATCGGCACGAATTCCGACATCACTGTCAAGTTGTGGGGTACCAAGCACGTCGACGTCGAGTCGGTCACCGGGGAGCGCTACGCGCACACCTCGCCGAACACGGTGACCCTGCCCGCCGGGTCGGACTGCATCGCCTCCGGTGGTGCACAGGGATTCACGACGAGTGACACCCGGATCGTCACCGATCACGGGACCGGTGCGGAGATCTCCCGCGAGACCAGGACCGTGAAGTACGACCCGGTCCCGATCGTTCGCTGCGAGACCGCGCAGCCCGCGCCGGCTCCGGCGCCGGCCGCGCCTGCCGCCGCACCGGCGACACCCGCCGCGACCACTGCGCAGCCGACCGCCGCGGAGCGGAGGCAGGAACGCGCGCGCGAGCGCGATCGTGGGCGGGACGACGAGGACGAGTGATCTGCCGCGCCGGCCCGGGCGTCACGACGGGAGCGGCGCGACGCTCGTGATCTCGCCGCCGAGGATCCGCTGCCGGGCGTCGCGCAACTGCTTCTCGCCGCGCGCCTGAACCCACCGCCGACCGGCCGGGAAGCGGCTCATCACATGGTGTTTCGCGATGTTCACTGCAAGGCGGCCTACCGGGTACCACGGAGGCCGCCGCGGTACGTCGAGCGCCGAGACGGCGGCCGGGCCGAGCAGGGTGGTGGCGAGGGACAGTCCCCGCTCGTACTCGTAGCGGCTGCGCAGCGTCCGGAAGCGGGGGTGGTCGGTGTGCAGCGGCACGTCGACGAGCGCGGCTGCGAGGGCCCGACTGTTCTCGTCCGCCGGCGGTGACGACGCCCCGATCTGGTACATCATGCGAAGCCCGGCGCGTTCGTCGAACGGCAGCCAGTGCTCGTCCACGCCCATCAGCCAGCCCACGTAGCACCACAGGTGCAGGACGGCGTCGGCTTCGCGGCGGGTGTAGCGCATGCCGAGCACGCGGGTGTGGAGCAGGAAGGTGACGGAGAACAGCCCGAGGGTCCCGGCCTGGTCGAACTGGTTGATCGGGAGGCCGCGATCGGCTGTGTCCCAGTCGGTTTCGTGTTCGTGGTGATAGTCGACGAAGGCGTGCATCAGGCGCACGTGGACGGAGAGGGTGAAGCCGTCGCCGAACCGATCCAGTCCGTCGTCGGCGACGCAGCCGTTCCACCAGACGCCTGTCTCGGCGATTCGGCGGACGGTGCGGTCGCCGGTGAGCCTGCCGCTGCCGGTCAGTACGGGCAGCGGGCCGGAGTTGTTGTAGCCGCCGAGCAGCGACCCGTACGCGAGGACGTCCCCCGCATCCTTTCCGACGCGGCGCAGGGTCCGGGCCCCGAGCGCGATCCTGTCGCGATCGACCCAGCCCGGGGTGGCCTCGAGCATCGTGAAGTAGTCGCGCAGTGCGGCGGGCGCGTCGGTGACGGCGTCGATGCCCTGGTGCAGTGCCGTCCGGAACTGGGCCATCGTGACCGTACGGTCCTCGCGCATCGCGCGGACGAGTGCGGCGCTCGGTTCGTCGCGTTCGAGGAGCGCGCGGCGCAGTCGGTGCTCCTCGGCCGGAGTTGCGTCGGGCGAGGGCCACGCGAAGGGGCGCAGCGGTCGGGTGATCCGCGCGCCGTGCGCGCGGTCGCGCATGTAGCGGGTGGGTCCGGGGGCGGTGGTGGTCACCCGTCCAACGGTGCATCTGACAACACCTGTTGTCAATATCCGCGACACGCGAGGTGTTCGGGGCTGCTGCCGTGCGCAGGACGTGTTTCCACGCGACCATGGGTCCGTCCCCGCACGGGGTGGCACGGCTGAGCGCGAGGAGTGGGCTGCGTGGATGGAACCGGGTCGGTTGAGGTGAAGGAGCTGGGCGACGGCACGGAAGTCGGTGCCGCCGAACCCGATCGGCGCGGGACGGACGGCGACGACGGAGCCGCCCCGAGTTCCCGTTGGCGCCGCTACGCGGGACGGTTCACGCTGCCGGGGTGCTGGGGCGCACTCGTCTTCGCGTGTCTCTCGTTCACGCCGTCTCTTCTGCCGCGCGGCGGATTCCTCCAGGGACTGGTCTGGGGCATCACCGCGGCCATCGGCTACGGCCTCGGCGTCTGGGCCGCGGCGATGTGGCGGGCGTTCCCGGACCGTCCGCCGCGCCGTCCGAGCCGTCGGTCGTGGCTGGTGTTCGCCGGGGTCGCCGTCGTGGCGCTCGTGATCGCGTTCGTGCTGGGGCAGTACTGGCAGCACGAGATTCGGGACCTGATGGGCGTGACGCACTACAACATCGCGCTCGCGGTTGCGTCACCGGTGATCGCTGCCGTCACGTTCTGTCTGCTCGTCGCCCTCGGCCGGGGAGTCCGGAGGGCCTATCACTGGCTCGCGAAGTGGCTCGACCGCTGGATCGGTGCCCGGGCCGCCGCCGTCGTCGGCTGGGTGCTCGTGGCGGTGCTGATCTGGTCGGTCGTCTCCGGCGTGCTGCTCAGCGGCCTCTCTTCGCTCGCGAACCAGGCCTTCTCGCTGAAGAACGAGACGACGGCCGAGGGTGTCGAGCAACCGACCTCCGGTCTGCGGTCCGGCGGCCCGGGCAGTCTCGTGCCCTGGGACACGCTGGGTTACGAGGGACAGAAGTTCGTTGCCGGTGGGCCGTCGGGGCAGGAGATCACCGATGTCGTCGGACGTCCGGCGCTGGAACCGATCCGCGCGTACGGCGGCCTGGATTCTGCGGACGACAGCGAGACGCGGGCCGCGCTGGCGGTCGACGACCTCGCCCGGGCGGGCGGCTTCGAGCGGGAGAACCTGCTCGTGATGACGACGACCGGCAGCGGCTGGGTCGATCCCGCGGCGGTTGATTCCTTCGAATACCTCACCGACGGCGACGCGGCGACGGTCTCGATGCAGTACTCCTACCTGCCGTCGTGGATCTCGTATCTCGTCGACCAGTCGAAGGCGCGGGAGGCGGGCCGGGACCTGTTCGACGCCGTCTACGACAGGTGGCTGCAGCTGCCGCCCGACGGTCGTCCCCGCCTGTACGTTGCCGGCGAGTCCCTCGGATCGTTCGGTGGTGAGACCGCCTTCAGTGGCGAATACGACCTGCGCAACCGGACGTCGGGCACCCTGTTCGCCGGTCCGCCCGAGTTCAACACCCTGTTCGGGGAGTTCCGGGATGGCCGGGACGAGGGGAGTCGCGAGGTCGAACCCGTCTACCGGGACGGGAGGACGGTGCGTTTCGCGAACGACGCCGCCGCGGGCATTCCACCTGCGGACCAGGCATGGGACGGCACCCGCGTGCTGTATCTGATGCACCCGTCCGACCCCATCGTCTGGTGGGGTCCCGACCTGATCTTCCGGGAGCCCGACTGGATCGGCGAGGCGCCGGGGCAGGACGTGCTGGAGGACATGGTGTGGATTCCCCTGGTGACGTTCTGGCAGGTCTCGGCGGACCTCCCGTTCTCGACCGGAGTTCCGGGCGGCCATGGACACCACTACACGACCGAGTACGTGGACGGGTGGAACTCGGTGCTGCGACCCGAGGGCCTGACCGCGGACTACCTCGCCCGCGTCAAGGAGGCGGTCGCCGGCGAGTAGGCAACGACACAGCGGCCGTACCCCGGAGTTCCGGGGTACGGCCGCTGTGTCGTCGGATCAGAATGCGGCTTCGTCGAGCTCCATGATGTCGTTGTCGACGTTGGCGACGATGCCCCGCGAGGCGGTCAGCTCGGGCAGCACGTTCTTCGCGAAGAAGGAAGCCGTCGCGACCTTGCCCTCGTAGAACGCCTTGTCCTTGTCGGTGGTGCCCGCGTCGAGCTTGCCGAGCGCGATCTCCGCCTGCTCGAGCAGCTGCCAGCCGACGAGCAGGTCGCCGACGGCCATCAGGAAGCGCACCGAGCCGAGGCCGACCTTGTAGAGCTCGGTCGGCTGCTCCTGGGCGCCCATCAGGAAGCCGGTCAACGTCGCGACCATCGCCTGCACGTCCTCGAGTGCGGTGGCGAGCAGCGCGCGCTCGGCCTTGAGGCGGTTGTCGCCCTCCTCGCGGTCGATGAACTTCTTGACCTGGCCGGCCACGTGCGCCAGGGCGACGCCGCGGTCGCGGGCGATCTTGCGGAAGAAGAAGTCCTGCGCCTGGATCGCGGTGGTGCCCTCGTAGAGGGAGTCGATCTTCGCGTCGCGGATGTACTGCTCGATCGGGTAGTCCTGGAGGAAGCCGGAGCCACCCAGGGTCTGCAGCGAATCGGTCAGGTACTGGTACGCGCGCTCCGAGCCGACACCCTTGACGATCGGGAGCAGCAGGTCGTTCACACGGTGCGCGACGTCGCCTTCGGCGCCGGAGACGTGCTTGGCGATCTCGACGTCCTGGTGGGCTGCGGTGTACAGGTACACCGCACGCAGGCCCTCGGCGTACGCCTTCT
Organism: Rhodococcus gannanensis; assembly: GCF_042681175.1. NCBI lineage: Bacteria > Bacillati > Actinomycetota > Actinomycetes > Mycobacteriales > Nocardiaceae > Rhodococcus > Rhodococcus gannanensis. Next base: position 16,085 of record NZ_JBHUFB010000019.1, on the reverse strand, counting down.
GCATCGCGAGCGCGCGGCGGACGTCGGGGTGGTGGGTGATGCTGACCCGCGGCGCGTTCTTGTCGGTCATCTGGGTCAGGTCTGCGCCCTGCACGCGCTGCTTGGCGTAGTCGAGCGCGTTGAGGTAGCCGGTGGACAGGGTGGAGATCGCCTTGGTGCCGACCATCATGCGGGCGTGCTCGATGACGTCGAACATCTGCGCGATGCCGTTGTGGACCTCGCCGACCAGCCAGCCGACGGCCGGGACGCCATGGCCACCGAAGGTGAGCTCACAGGTCGCGGAGGCCTTCAGGCCCATCTTGTGCTCGACGTTGGTGACGAAGGCGCCGTTGCGCTCGCCCAACTCGTTCTTCTCGAAGTCGAAGTGGAACTTGGGGACGAAGAACAGCGACAGGCCCTTGGTGCCCGGTCCGGCGCCCTCGGGGCGGGCCAGGACCAGGTGGAAGATGTTCTCGAAGAGGTCGTCCGAGGTGGCCGAGGTGATGAAGCGCTTGACGCCCTCGATGTGCCAGGTGCCGTCGTCCTGCTTGACGGCCTTGGTGCGGCCCGCGCCGACGTCGGAGCCCGCGTCGGGCTCGGTGAGCACCATCGTGGCACCCCAGCCCCGCTCGACGCAGGTCGCGGCCCACTGCTTCTGCTCGTCGGTGCCGTTCTTGAAGAACACGTCCGCGAACGACGGGCCCGCCTGGTACATGAAGGCGGCGGGCTGCGCGCCGAGCATCATCTCGGAGATTGCCCACACCACGGAGCGGGGGACCGGCACGCCGCCGATCTCCTCGCTCAGGCCCATCCGGTACCACTCGGCGTCGAACATCGCCTTGAAGGACTTCTTGAAGGACTCGGGGAGGGTGGCCTCGTGGGTCTCGGGGTCGAACACCGGCGGGTTCCGGTCGGCGTCCGCGTAGGACTCACCCAGCGGACCCTCGGCGAGCCGCGCGACCTCGCTGAGCATGCTCTTGATGGTGTCGGCGTCGAGGTCGCCCCACGTGCCCTCGCTCAGCGGCTTTTCGAGGTCGAGGACCTCGAAGAGGTTGAACTCCAGGTCACGGACGTTGCTCTTGTAATGCCCCATGTCTTCTGTCTCCCTGAGATGGTGCGGTCCAGCCTCTGGTGGGTGACCACGTTCTGGTCTGGTCCAGCCTGCGCGTAGTACCGCCCTTGCGGCTACTCGTCGGTAACTTAGCCGATGTTACTCGTCATTCAGTTAGGTGCCAACAGAACCGCGAAATCCGACGATCAGGGCACCCGGCAGCGCCTCGCTCGGGCTCGCCCGGGTGGTCGAGGGCAGTGATTCCGACGCAACCGCAGCCGGGGTCGCCGCCTCCGTGGGGCGGGCCGCCACGACCGTGACGAGGTCGCGCACGTCGTCCGCGAGTTCCTCGGGGGTGCAAGGTGTTCGGTGCCCGGCCGGGTCGTCGGCGGGGCCGTCCTCGGTGCGGGCGATCAGTGTGCCGCCGGGCCGCAGCGCGCCCGTCGCCCGGCGCAGCAGCCCTCGTCGCTCCTCGGGGGTCAGGTGCAGGTCGCAGACGAGAACCAGGTCATAGTCGGGGTGGAACTCGATCTTCGTCACATCCGCGTTCACCCAGGTGAGGCGGTCCCGTGTCGCACGCGGAAGCGGGTGGGCGTTCCGGACGCCCGCGGTCAGCGCCGCGGTCGAGAAGTCCACTGCGGTGACCTGCCACGCCCGGAGGGCCAGCCACAGCGCGTGCCTGCCCGCGCCGCACCCCAGGTCCAGTGCTCGTCCCGCGGGGAGGGCCGTGACGAACTCGACCACCGCCGGGTCCGGTGCCGCGGCCGGTGCCGCGTCCGCTTCTCGATACCGCCGGTCCCACTCCTGTACGTCCATGTCGCGACCGTAGCGATCCCGACGCCGCGTCCGTCCCGGCCCCGGATCAGCGGGCCAGGGACGTGTGCAGGAGCAGGACGTTGTAGTTCGAGTGCACGGTGGTCAGGAAGTAGAGGTCGGGTCCGCTCGACCACGGGTGGATGTACGCGCCGTACGCCGACGGCAGTTCGCGGGTGTCCACGAGCACCTCGGGTGGGCCCCACGGTCCGGTCGGCGTCGGTGACCGGCGCATGACCACGGAGTTGAGGTCGTCGGTGGTCAGCATCAGGTACTGCCCCAGGTACTGGTTGTACTGGACCGACAGCTCGCCGACGCCGCCGAACACGATCGGGGCCGCCGCGTTCACGTCGCCCTTCTTCCACTCGCCGCCGTTCCAGTACTCGTACTTTCCGAGATCACGGATGTCCCGCTCGGGGACGCGCGCCACGTACGCCAGCTGGCCGCGGCCGGGTGGGGTTCCGTACTGGTAGACGTAGCCGCCGTCCTTCATGAACGCGCTCATCTGGAAGTTCCGGTTGCCCTCCGCGTTCGGGCGGTTGGTCTCCGGTGCCTCCACCCAGTTCTCGCCGTTGTCGCCGGACACGACGAGGTTGGAGTAGTTCGTCTCCCACTTGCCGGGGTCGCCCCAGTTCTTCACCGACATCATCGACAGGTACTGGACGCCGTCGACCGCGACGCCCGCCGTCGGGATGCGGCTGATCTCGACGTACGGGATCTTTGGGCTGGGGATCAGTTCCTTGGACTGGCCGAGCAGGTCCCGCGGTGTGCTGTCGAACGTCATTCCGTCCCACAGGTCGCGGTCGGAGCTGCGGAACAGGGTGCTGCTCCGCCACGACCACAGGCTGCCCGCCAGCAGGTTCGGGATGCCGAGGCCTGCGGAGTCGCCGAACGCGGTGAGGATCTGGCCGTTGCCGTTGTCCCACATGATCCCGAGGTCGGTACCGAGGACGTTCTGGTCCTGGGTGCGGTTCGCGCTGAGCATGCCGGTGGCCTGTGCGACCGCGTTGGCCGGGCCGGGGAGCTGCGGCAGGCCGCTGGTTCCGTTCAGTCCGGGAATCGGATTGACGGTATTCGGATTCGCGCCCGCGGGCGCGGTCGTCGCGAGTATCGTCGCGGCGGCGAGCGTCGCCGTGGCGCCGAATGCCCGTGCGCGCGCCGCGCCGCCGGGCAGCGGTGCACGCGATCGATCCATGACACGTTGACCCATAACTCGTTCACCCTTCGGCTTGCGTCGCGTGCGGTCGTGCTGCGCAAAAGGTTGGAGAAGTGGGGAGCGACCCCCGTCGCAGAGTGATGCTAATGAACTCTCCGACCTTTCGCCGGGATGAGTGGGGTCCGTGTGACGCGTGTGGCGCTCGGTGGGCCCGGAATTTGGTGGTCAGGGGCTCATGCGGTGCCATGGAGGTGTACACAGTGCCGGTGGACCGTCCAGTTCATCGCCCAACGCGTCACCGCGAGCGGTGACCGCGCAGTACGGTGTCAGCCGAGGAGCGTTCGTGGATTCGCCCGAGCATCCGATGGAAGAAGTAGAGGAGAACGAGACCAATGGGTGCAGCGATCGCGAACACCACCGAGCTTCGGCACACCGCCCTCCTGGGGCTCGGCGTGTACCGGCCCGAACGGATCGTGACCAACGAGGAGATCTGCCAGCAGATCGACTCCACCGACGAGTGGATCCAGTCCCGGTCCGGCATCAAGAGCCGGCGCTTCGCAGGCCCGCACGAGAGCGTGCTCGCGATGGCCATCTCCGCCGGCCGCAAGGCGCTCGAGGCCGCAGGCGTGACCGGTCAGCAGATCGGCACCGTCATCATCGCCACCTCGACCTACCCCGTGCAGACCCCCGCGTGCGCGGCGCTGGTCGCCGAGGAACTGGGTACCGGTGGCGCGGGCGCCATCGACGTCGCCGCCGGCTGCGCGGGCTTCAGCTACGCCCTCGGCCTGGCCAACGACCTCGTTCGCACCGGCAGCGAGGACCACGTGCTCGTCGTCGGCGTCGAGCGGATGAGCGACTCCACCGAGCCCACCGACCGGTCCGTGCGCTTCATCTTCGGTGACGGCGCGGGTGCCGTCGTCGTCGGCCGCGGTGACGAGGCAGGCATCGGCCCGACCGTCTGGGGTTCCGACGGCGCTCAGGGCCGGGCGATCCGCCAGGAGCCCGACTGGGTCGACTTCGCCACCAACCCGACGCAGAAGCGCCCGTGGATCATCATGGAGGGCACGTCGGTGTTCCGGTGGGCGGCCTTCGAGATGGGCAAGATCGCGCAGCGGGTTCTCGACAAGACCGGCATGACCGTCGACGACATCGACGCGTTCGTCCCGCACCAGGCCAATGCCCGGATCACCGAGGTCATCGCCCGCAGCATGAACCTGCCCGAGACCGTCGCCGTGTCGGGCGACATCGCCGAGACCGGAAACACCTCCGCCGCGTCGATTCCGCTCGCGATGGAGGAGATGCTGCGGACCGGCAAGTCGAAGCCCGGCGACACCGCCCTGCTGCTCGCCTTCGGTGCGGGCCTCGCCTACGCGGGCCAGGTCGTCAAGATGCCGGTCCTCGCGGACTGATCCACCCGGGGAAGGCCGGCGGCGTCACATCGCGCCGTCGGCCTTCGCTGCGCTCAGGCAGTCGTCGAGGAACCCGGCGGGGACAGGCTCCCACCCGGGTTCCCAGGTTCCCGCCCTGGCCCGTGCCTGCAGCGTGGCGAGCCCGGCGACCAGCGCCGGACCGCCGTCGAGGACGTAGCGAACGAGGCCGTGGCGAGCGCACGTCGCCGTCATCGTCGCCAGCACACGCAGGGCGTCGTCGTCCCTGCCCGCCGCGAACAGGCACGCGGTGAGCAGTCGGTTCGCCATCAGCCGCGCACGGGCCCGGCCGGTACCGGCCAGCCGCGCCACCCAGGCCTCCGCGATCTCGCAGGCCAGCGCCGTGTCGGCGCCCGTTCCGGTGCGCATCAGCAGCCGCGCGGTCGTGGCGTCCTCCAGTTGTGCCGTGATCTCCGCGCTGCCGTCGGGCACGGAGTCGACCGGGGGCAGGGTCGGATGGCGGGGCGTGCGTGTTCTCGAGGCGACGGGGAAGCCCAGCCTGATCCGCTCGTTGTCGATGCGTGCTCGCAGCCGGGGGATGTCGAGGTCCTCCGCGGTTCGCGCGCCCTCGTCGAGACGCTGCGCGGCTGCCTCCCGGTCGCCGCGGCGCACCTTCAGACGAGCCCCGGTGACGTAGCGGGCGATCATGAATTCGACGATCCCGCCCTCGCCGCCGATCTCGAACCCCTCGTCGAGCAGGCGCTCGGCTTCGGCGAGCTCGTTGCGCTCGTACAACAGCTCTCCGAGCATCGCCGCGGCCAGCCGCGCCGAATGCGAATGCGAACCGGACAACTCGCGCGCGACCCGCAGCCCTCGCCGGAACCAGTCCTCGGCGGCTTCGGTGGAGAGTTCCTCGTTCGCCGCGACGCCGACCATGCAGTAGCCGTACATCGTCGCGAACGAGCCGCTCATCGCCTGGTAGTACGGCGCTGCCCATTTCTGCCAGTACCGCGTCTCGTCGAAGTCGAACCGGTACAGCGCGGCGAACGTCCGGGTGTTCGCGGCGGCGGTGACGACCCACGGGTTGTGGCGTTCGGGGGCAGCGAGGCAGCGCTCCGTGTAGTGCTCGATCCCCTCCGGACGGTCGGTGAACGCGGCGACCACGCCCTCGACGACGTCGGCCTCCACCGCGAGCGGGCCGTCGGGGTCGGTCTCGAGGGCACCCCTCGCAAGGGAGAGGGCGCGACGGCATGCGCCGGGACGCTGCAACAACACGTTCGACCAGGCCACGGTCAGTTGCAGGCGAGGCCGCCCGACGACGGTGGTCGGGGGCAGCTTGTCCACCAGCCCGAGCAGGGTAGTCATCCGGGAATGTTCGATGAGGTGGACACCGTCGCGTTCGACGAGTTCGACCGCGGCGTCCGGGTCGCCGGCGGCCAGGGCGTGGTCCACGGCCTCGCTGAGCAGGTGCCGCTCGGCGAACCAGTCGGACGCGGTTCGATGCAGCGCCGGGAACCTCTCGGGATGGTCGCGGCGGAGCCGACGCCGCAGGTACTTCGCGAACAGGTGGTGGTAGCGGTACCAGGTCTCGATCGGGCCCGTGGACTGTGGGGTCGACTCGTGGTCGCCCAGCCGCAGCAGGAACAGGTCCCGGGCGGCGACCTCCTCGAGACGGGAACGGCCGTCCGGGACGCCGGCCAGCGCCGACGCCAGTGACCCAGTGATCCGCTCGGTGATCGAGGTGGCGAGCAGGAAGTCGAGCAGCTCCGGTTCGAGGGTGTCGAGCACGTTCTCGGCGAGGAACTCGTCGACGGCCTGCTGACCGACGAGGTTGTCGATCAACTCGGCCGGGTGGTCCCGGCCGCGCAGTGACAGCGAGGCGAGCTGCAACGCCGCGGCCCAGCCCTCCGTCGACCGGCACAGTCGCGCGACATCCGTGTCCGACAGCTCGAGACCGCCGAGTTCCACCAGCAGGCGCTGGGATTCGTCCTCCTCGAACCGCAGTGCCGTCGAATCGATCTCGATCAGCTCGTCCTGCACGCGCATGCGGGCCAGGGGGAGACCCGCGGTGGTGCGGGTGGTCACCACCACCTGCAGGTGGTGGCAGCCGTTGTCGAGGAGGTACGCGAGCGCGGCGCGCGACTCCCGGGAGGTGACGCGGTGCCAGTCGTCGATGACGACGGCGACCCGCCGCCGGTCCTCGTGGATCCGGTTGATGAGGGTGGACATGACGTACTCGGCTGCGTCGGCGCCGTGGTCCTCGAGCGCCTGGTCGAGTTCGGAGCTCAATGCGGGTGCGGCTCGGCGAACCGCCTCGACGAGGTGCCCGAGGAACCAGGCGGGATTGTCGTCGTCGGCGGCGATCGAGAGCCAGGCGACGGTCACGTCGTCCTCGACGAGCGCTCCGCCCCACTGCGCCGCGAGGGTCGTCTTGCCGAATCCGGCCGGTGCGTGAATGACGGTGAGCCGCTTGCGTTCCCCGGCTCGGAGCTGGTCGACGAGTCGCTCCCGCGTGACCAGGGTCCGGCCGATCACCGGGGCGCGGAACCGGGTGGCGGGCGTCGGAGGCGTCGGTCCGGTGACCCCCGGTGTCCGTCCGGTGCGGCCACCGTTCGGCGTCGACGCCCCGGTGCGGCCACCGTACGGTGTCGACGCTCCGGCGACGCCGGGTGGAGGGGAATCGGGTGCGGGCAGTGCCATGTCGAGTGGGTCGAGGCCGTGCGTCGAGGCCAGGTCCTGCAGGAGCGCCCCGAGCTCCGCGGCACTGGCAGGCCTGTCCCGCGGGTCCGGCGCCATGGCCTTCTCGATCACCGCACACACGTCGGCGGGGATGTCACCGCCCCGCAGATCGGGGACGGGTTCGCTGGTGACGCGGACGAACTGCGCGACCAGCTGTTCGCCGTCGCGGCGTTCGAAGGCCGCGTGGCCGGTCATCGCGCAGAACAGGGTGGCACCGAGGCCGTAGACGTCGGAACGCACACTGGGGGAGCGTCCGTCGAGCACCTCGGGTGCCGTGTACGCGGGCGACCCGGTGATGTGCCCGGTTCCCGTCTCGAATCCTCCTGTGGTGCGGGCGATTCCGAAGTCGGTGAGCTGGGGCTCGCCGTACTCGGTGAGGAGGATGTTCGCGGGTTTCACGTCCCGATGCAGGGTCCCGGACCGGTGGGCGGTTTCCAGGGCCCCCGCCATCTTCGCGCCGAGCGTCAGTACGTCGGGCCAGTGGAGGGGGCCCGCCGAGTGCAGGAGTTCCTGGAGCGAGTTGTGCGGGTGGTAGGGCATCACGATGTACGGACGTCCCGATGCGGTGGTGCCGACCTGCAGGATGTTGCAGATGTGCGGGTGTCCGGACACGGCGCCCATCGCCCGCTGTTCCCGGAGGAACCGTTCGCGGCTGTCCTCGTCCAGGTCGCCGCTGAGCACCTTCACCGCCACCGTCCGGTCCAGCTGGGGTTGCCGGCAGCGGTAGACGACGCCGAACCCGCCCCGGCCGATCTCCTCGCCGTCGGTGAATCCGGCGGCCTGAAGATCCGCTGTGACGTCGCGGCCTGGGCGTCCGCTCGGGTCCGGGGGATCCGCGGTCATCGCGACCACCGCCGGTTCGCGGTGGCCTGCGCGGTCGCGCCGAGAGGTTCCATCGTCATTGTGGTCGATTCGCCGTGCGGTCGCTGTCCAGGATAGTCCTGGGCGGGACACACCGAAGCCGTCTCGGTGGCACGAGAACGGCGGCCGGCTCCTCGTCACGAGGAACCGGCCGCCGCTCGCCGGGAGGACCGTCAGGAGCCGAAGGGGCTACCGCCGGTGTCCGGGGTCGTCGGCGCGGCCACGTTCACGACCTGGGCGTCCGAGGACGACGCGAGGAACCCGGCACCGCCGCTGTAGACCGCGGTGACGCCGTGTGCACCCGCGGTGGCGAATGTGTGCGTCACCGACGCGGCGCCCGCGGTCACGGGAACCGGCGCCCCGATCGGGGTGGTGCCGTCGAAGAACTGGACCGTTCCTCCAGCCGATGCGGGCGCGACGGTGGCGTGCAGCGTGACCGCCTGTCCCTGGTCGGCCGCCACCGGAGCGTTCAGCGTGGTGGTGGTGACGACCTCGTCGGGCGCGGGCGCCGACACCTGCACGGTCGCCGCGGCGGCCGTCGAGGTCACGAATCCCGGTGCGCCGCTGAAGACGGCGGTGATCGAGTGCGATCCGGCGCCGTCGAAGGTGTGCGCGAGGATCGCGACCGATCCGGCCACCGCGACCGGTGCACCGATCGGGGTGCCACTGTCGAAGAACTGCACGGTTCCCGCGTTCGGTGCGGGCGCGACGGTGGCCGCGATGCTCACCGCGACGCCGGTCTTCGCGTGGCTGGGTGCCGTGAGCACCGTCGTGGTGTCGGCGTTGGGGACACTGACCGTCACCGTCCGCGCGGCGGAGGTGGAGCCGGTGAACCCGTCGGCACCGCTGTACACCGCGGTCACCTGGTGCGCGCCGTCGGTGGTGAACGCGTGCGAGAGGGTGGCGCTGCCGCCGGTCACCGGGACCGGTGCGCCGATGTTCGCATCGCCGTCCTTGAACTGCACGGTGCCGCCGGCCGGGGTCGGGCTGACCGTGGCCACCAGGTCCACGGGCGCAGAGTTGTCCGCGGTCGCCGGGGCGGCGAGGGCGGTGCCTGTCGCAACATCGGGTGCGGAGACGGTACCGGTCTGCGGAGCCGAGGTGGACGGCAGGTAGGCGGCGTCGCCGAGGTACTTGGCGGTGATCGAGTACCCCTGGCCGGCATCGGCGGGCGACGGGGTCCACGAGTAGGTGGAGGCCCCGTTGCTCACGGTGCCGGTGCCCAGGACGGCGCCGTTGTTCGCGAACTCGACGCTGCCGGTGGCGCCCGCGGTGACGGTCGCCGTCAGGGTCGTGGCGGCACCGGCCTTGGGGGCCGGGGACACAGCGACGCCCGCGGTCGAGGCGGACTTCGGAACCGTGAGCGACGGCCCGGCGGTCTGATTCTCGGAGCTCAGGCCCTGGTTCGAGGAGATGCCTGCACCGGTGGTCAGGGCGAGGTCACGTCCACAGTCCGCGCCGACGGTGTACTGGAGGGTGTAGTCGATGTTCCGGTCGACGGCACTGCGAATCCACGACCCCGTCATGGTCACCAACGTGGGGTTGGTGACGTTGGTGGTGACGGTCTTGCCGTTCACGCGGGAAGAACCTGCGACGTAGGTCAGGCAGGCGGGGTGGTAGTCCTTGAAGGCGGAGATGGTCGGCGCGAGGCCGCCGTTCCACCGAATGGCGTTGGTGACGGTGACCGTCTCGCCCGGCGCCGGGGTGCCGTTGCTGATGGTCCGGTTGAACGTCCAGTCACCGGAGTTCGTCGACTGGCTCACCGGCGCAGCGGATGCCGCCCCGACGCCCAACGATGCGGCGAAGCCTGCCGCCATCGCTGCCGTGCTCGCGCCGGCAACCAGCCGACGCACTGTTCTGTTCTGCATTCTCTCGAGCCTCTCGATTGGAACGCGCCGACCCGAAGTGGAAGTACGTCCAAACTTCAAGTGGGACATGGGAACTGCTGACTATGTGGTGCGAGCGGGGACCCGCGGGTCACGAACCGAACGGGTTGGTGCCGCCGGTGGGCGGAGTCCCGACGGTCACGGCGAACGCCGACGACGTCGAGGCGACGTAGCCGTTCGCGCCGCTGTACTCGGCGGTGATCGAGTGACCGCCCTCGGTGGTGAAGGTGTGCGGCAGGATCGCGACGCCGTTGACGAGCGGGACCGGGCCGCCGATCGGCGTGGTGCCGTCCTTGAACTGGACGGTGCCGCTCGCGGTGCTCGGCGCGACGGTCGCAGACAGATCGACCTGCGTGCCGACGACGGCGTTCGGCAGGGACGTCACGGTGGTCACCGTGGCGACGTCCGACGGCGCAGGGGCGTCGACGGAGAGCGTCGCCGAGGCCGACTGCGACGGCGCGAACCCGACCGCCCCGCTGTACGACGCGGTGATGTTGTGGTGTCCGGCGGTGGTGAAGACGTGCGCGAGGGTGGCGACGCCGCCGACGACCTCGACCGGTGCGCCGATCGGGGTGTTGTCGACCTTGAACTGGACGGTGCCGCCGGCGGGAGCCGGGTTGATCGTCGCGGACAGTCCGGCCGCGGAGCCGGTGGTCGCGGTCGCGGGCAGGGTGACGGTGGTCGCGGTCGGGACGGCGACGACGGTCGCGGGCTGCACGTCGACGGTCTGCGGGGCCGAGGACGATCCCGTGAAGCCCGCCGCGCCGTTGAAGACCGCGGTGACCGAGCGTGCGCCCGCGGTGGCGAACGTGTGGTTCAGGGTGGCGGTCCCGCCGGTGACCTGGACCGGTGCGCCGATGTTCGTGCCGCCGTCCTTGAACTGCACGGTGCCGCCGTTCGGGGCGGGGGACACCGCCGCGGTGAGGGCGACCGGCGTGCCCGCGGTGGCCGTCGCGGGCGCCGTGAGCGTGGTGGCGGTGGTTGCGTCGACGGGCGCGGAGACGGCGATCGTGGCCAGGGCTCCGCCGCCGGCGTTCAGCGCGCCCGACTGCGAGTCCCTGGGGGAGCAGCGGGTGGGTGCCCACACCGTGCCGACGAGCGGCGCGGAGGCCTTGGCGAGCGAGGTGCTGTAGTTCTCGTCGCTGTTGTAGCTCGCGGCGTTGCCGGCCACCCGCAGCCTGGGCGTGATGGTGCCCGAGGCTCCAGCGACGACGGTGACGTCGACGGCGGGCAGCTGGAACACGCTGTTGCCGCCCGAGTTGGTGGTGCCGTCGAGGTTCTTCTTCAGCTTCGGGGCCGTGATGCCGCCCTCGCTGTTGCCGCTGGAGCTGGGGCTGTTGCCGATGACCTGGTTGTTGCCGGACAGGCGCAGCAGCGTACCCGCGGCGTCGACTGCGCCGGAGGTGTTGATCCGGAGCACGTTGGGGGCGACACCGGCGAGGTTGCCGCCGGTTCCCGCGACAACGGTCGCACCGACGAACGTGGAGTTCGCTGGGATCTCGAAGTCGAACTTGAGTCGGGAGAGTCCTGCGGTCGTGCCACCGGACTCGGAGTCGGGGTACGAGCCGGGGCCGGGCTGGATCCGGTAGGTGAAGGTCTGCCCGGGGGTGACGGTCGCAGGGGCGGTGACGGTCGCGGACGCGGCGACGACCTTGTGCTGGGCACCGGCGATGGCCACCGACGGAGTGGCCTGGCAAGCGGTCTGGAAGTTCACTGCGTCGGCGGAGGCGGGAGCACCGATCAGGGCGAGTCCCGCGGCCAGTGTGACGGCGCCGATCGGCGCCACACTGCCGCGCAGGGTGGTTCGAAGCATCGAGGTACCGGGTCTTTCGTGTCATTGATGGGCATAAACGCCCGAATTTGAACACGTCGACCGGCGCCACCGCCGGAGAATCGAACAACTGGTTGAACAAGTGTCCAGAAAAGATCTGGACCGAACCTTGTCCGGAAATGCCGAAGGGCGCCTCTGCTCGGCAGAGGCGCCCTTCGGATGGAAGTCGCTCAGATGGTGCGGACTCCGGTGGCCTGCGGGCCCTTCTGGCCCTGGCCGATCTCGAACTCCACACGAGCGCCCTCGTCGAGGGTCTTGAAGCCGTTGGTCTGGATCTCGGAGTAGTGGACGAAGACGTCGGGTCCGTCACCGTCCTGCTCGATGAATCCGAAACCCTTTTCCGCGTTGAACCACTTGACGGTGCCTTGTGCCACTTTTTTGCTCCTGTTACTGCGAGCCTGCCCTCAGGACGAGGGCTGGTCTCGCCTACAGAATGCCAGGTCGAGCCATTCTTGTCGACGGTGGGGCCGTTCGTCGCGGTCGTCCGGCGAGTCGGGGTACCCGCGGCGACGAGTCGGCGACGCCCGTGGCGTCGCGCGCAGCGGCCCCGATTCGGGTACCGGACTACTCGCGACCACGCCGATGTCGATTCAGAGGATCGGACCGACCGAGGACTTCGTTGTCGCGCGTCGTCCCTGACCTGCTGATGAGGAAACCATGAATCGAACCACCCACCCAGGAACCGTTGCGACCCCGCGCCGCGACGACGACGCGTCACCCGCAGACCCGAACCGGTTCCCGCTGCCGCCGGGGCACTACTGGGGCCCGCTCGACGGCCCCGCCGAGTCGTGGTCCAACTACTCCTTCGGTACCGCACGGTCCTCGGTGGACGGACTCTCCCGGTGGCAGCGGGCACTCGGACTGCCGGACTCGGGGATATACGACCACGCGACCCGGACGGCGGCGTTCCGGATGCAGTGGGCGTTCGGGTGGCCGGTGTCCGGGAACGTCTCCGAGTCGGAGTGGGAGGAGGTCGTCCGGCAGGGCTGGCGGCTGCCCCCGATCTCGATCGATCCGGGGCCGGAGGCGCCGCGGCCCCGGCGAGCGGTACGGCGTACCCGGGTTCGACCCGGGTTGGTTCCGGCGGGGGGCGGGTGCGCGCCTCGCTTCGGGTGACGGATCCCGCCGAGCCGGATTCGCATGCGACCGCGGTTGCCAAAAGTCGGCGGCCGCGGTCGTTTGTGCGTCACACTGCACGTTGTACAGCGGAGATACCCTTCCGCATCAGATAGCAAATACCACTTAGTGCACTATGTAGCGCCATGTATGGTGACCCCAAATCGAGTCACACATCCGAGCTAAGTCGAGAGGTTCTGCCCGTGACCACCGTCCAGGAACCCGCCGCCACCGCGGCGTCGAACGTCCCCGATATCCATACGACCGCGGGCAAGCTCGCGGACCTGCACCGTCGTCAGGCCGAGGCACGTTTCCCGTCCGGTGAGGCGGCGGTGGAGCGGGTGCACGCCAAGGGCAAGCTGACGGCCCGTGAGCGCATCGAGGCACTGCTGGACGAGGGGTCGTTCGTCGAACTGGACGCGTTGGCGCGGCACCGGTCGACGAACTTCGGTCTCGGCGACAACCGCCCCGCCGGTGACGGTGTCGTCACCGGGTACGGCACCGTCGACGGCCGCGACGTGTGCGTGTTCTCCCAGGACGCGACCGTGTTCGGCGGCAGCCTCGGTGAGATCTACGGCGAGAAGATCGTCAAGGTGATGGACCTGGCGCTCAAGACCGGGCGTCCGTTGATCGGGATCAACGAGGGCGCCGGCGCCCGCATCCAGGAGGGTGTGGTCTCCCTCGGCCTGTACGGGGAGATCTTCCACCGCAACATCCAGGCGTCCGGGGTGATCCCGCAGATCTCGCTGATCATGGGTCCCGCCGCCGGCGGTCACGTGTACTCCCCGGCGCTGACCGACTTCGTGGTGATGGTCGACCAGACCTCGCAGATGTTCGTCACCGGCCCCGACGTCATCAAGACCGTCACCGGTGAGGACGTCACCATGGAGGATCTCGGTGGCGCTCACACCCACATGGCGAAGTCCGGTGTCGCGCACTACGTCGCCTCCGGTGAGCAGGACGCCCTCGACTACGTCAAGGACCTGCTCTCCTACCTGCCCAGCAACAATCAGGCCGCCGCACCCCGGCTGGCGCCGTCCGATCCGATCGCGGGATCGATCGAGGAGTCGCTGACCGACGAGGACCTCGAGCTCGACACGATCATCCCCGACTCGGCGAACCAGCCGTACGACATGCACGAGGTGATCCGGCGTCTGCTCGACGACGACGAGTTCCTCGAGGTGCAGGCCGGGCGCGCCGCGAACATCATCGTCGGGTTCGGCCGCATCGACGGCCGCTCGGTGGGGATCGTGGCGAACCAGCCGATGCAGTTCGCGGGCTGCCTCGACATCGACGCCTCGGAGAAGGCGGCCCGGTTCGTCCGGACCTGCGACGCGTTCAACGTTCCGATCGTCACCCTCGTCGACGTCCCCGGGTTCCTGCCCGGCACCGACCAGGAGTACAACGGCATCATCCGGCGTGGTGCGAAGCTGCTCTACGCCTACGGTGAGGCCACCGTCGGGAAGATCACCGTCATCACCCGCAAGGCGTACGGCGGCGCGTACGACGTGATGGGCTCCAAGCACATGGGTGCCGATGTGAACCTGGCGTGGCCGACCGCGCAGATCGCGGTCATGGGCGCCTCGGGTGCGGTTGGGTTCGTCTACCGCAAGCAGCTCAAGGACGCCGCCGCGAACGGGCAGGATGTCGACGCACTGCGCCTGCAGTTGCAGAACGAGTACGAGGACACCCTCGTCAACCCGTACATCGCCGCCGAACGTGGTTACGTCGACGCCGTCATCCCGCCGTCGCACACCCGCGGTCAGATCGTCGCCGCCCTGCGTCTGCTCGAACGCAAGATGGTGACTCTGCCCCCCAAGAAGCACGGAAACATCCCGCTGTGACCGCCGTCCTGGAGCCGGCTGCCGTCGCCATCGACGAGGCCGCACTGTTGGACGCCGCCGAGCCCCAGCAGGACCCGATCCGGTTCTCGGGCAACCCCGACGACACCGAGATCGCCGCGGTCCTCGCGGTGCTCGCCGCGCTGCGCGCGTCGGCACCCGCCGCGGAGGATCCGCAGCCCGAGGAGGGCTGGGGTGCTCCCGCTCAGATGATGCGCTACGGATTGTCCGCGGCGCCAACAGCTTTCGTCAACTCCCGCTACGCCCGGTAAAGGAAGACCGATGACCAATTCTCAGAAGCAGATCACGAAGGTGCTCGTCGCGAACCGCGGTGAGATCGCTGTGCGTGTCATCCGGGCCGCGAAGGACGCCGGGTACGGCAGTGTCGCGGTGTACGCGGAGCCCGATGCGGATGCGCAGTTCGTGAAGCTGGCCGACGAGGCGTTCGCCCTCGGTGGGCAGACCTCGGCCGAGTCGTACCTGGTGTTCGACAAGATCCTCGACGCCGCCGCCAAGTCCGGTGCCGACGCGATCCACCCCGGGTACGGGTTCCTGTCCGAGAACGCCGACTTCGCGCAGGCCGTGATCGACGCCGGTCTGATCTGGATCGGACCGTCGCCGCAGTCGATCCGCGACCTCGGTGACAAGGTCACCGCCCGGCACATCGCCGAACGCGCGAACGCGCCGATGGCCGCCGGCACCAAGGACCCCGTCAAGGGCGCCGACGAGGTCGTCGAATTCGCGAAGCAGTACGGGGTGCCGGTCGCGATCAAGGCGGCGTTCGGTGGCGGTGGCCGCGGCATGAAGGTCGCGCACACCATCGAGGAGATCCCGGAGCTGTTCGAGTCCGCGACCCGTGAGGCGGTCGCCGCGTTCGGTCGTGGGGAGTGCTTCGTCGAGCAGTACCTCGACAAGGCCCGGCACGTGGAGGCGCAGGTGATCGCCGATCAGCACGGCAACGTCATCGTCGCCGGTACCCGCGACTGCTCGCTGCAGCGTCGTTTCCAGAAGCTGGTCGAGGAGGCCCCGGCACCGTTCCTGACCGACGATCAGCGGGACCGGATCCACAACTCGGCGAAGGCGATCTGCAAGGAGGCCGGCTACTACGGTGCCGGCACCGTGGAGTACCTGGTGCAGGGTGACACCGTCTCGTTCCTGGAGGTCAACACCCGTCTGCAGGTCGAGCATCCGGTCACCGAGGAGACCGCGGGCATCGACCTGGTGCGTCAGCAGTTCCGCATCGCCAACGGTGAGGCCCTCGAGTTCACCGAGGACCCGACCCCGCGCGGACACAGCTTCGAGTTCCGGATCAACGGTGAGGACGCCGGCCGCGGTTTCCTGCCCGCCCCGGGCCCCATCAGCGTGTACAAGGAGCCGACCGGTCCGGGTGTGCGGGTCGACTCCGGTGTGGTGCAGGGCGATGTGATCGGCGGTCAGTTCGACTC
>NZ_JBHUFB010000018.1:0-808 GCF_042681175.1 Rhodococcus gannanensis | reverse complement strand
GTGGAGTCGTTGTTGAAATACCACTCTGATCGTATTGGACATCTAACCTCGGACCATGATCTGGTTCAGGGACAGTGCCTGGTGGGTAGTTTAACTGGGGCGGTTGCCTCCCAAAATGTAACGGAGGCGCCCAAAGGTTCCCTCAGCCTGGTTGGCAATCAGGTGTCGAGTGCAAGTGCACAAGGGAGCTTGACTGTGAGACTGACAGGTCGAGCAGGGACGAAAGTCGGGACTAGTGATCCGGCACCGGCATGTGGAAGCGGTGTCGCTCAACGGATAAAAGGTACCCCGGGGATAACAGGCTGATCTTCCCCAAGAGTCCATATCGACGGGATGGTTTGGCACCTCGATGTCGGCTCGTCGCATCCTGGGGCTGGAGTAGGTCCCAAGGGTTGGGCTGTTCGCCCATTAAAGCGGCACGCGAGCTGGGTTTAGAACGTCGTGAGACAGTTCGGTCTCTATCCGCCGCGCGCGTTAGAAACTTGAGGAAGGCTGTCCCTAGTACGAGAGGACCGGGACGGACGAACCTCTGGTGTGCCAGTTGTCCTGCCAAGGGCACCGCTGGTTAGCTACGTTCGGAAGGGATAACCGCTGAAAGCATCTAAGCGGGAAGCCTGTTCCAAGATGAGGTTTCTCACCCCCTTTGAGGGGGTAAGGCCCCCGGCAGACCACCGGGTTGATAGGCCAGAACTGGAAGCCAGGTAACTGGTGTAGGTGACTGGTACTAATAGGCCGAGGACTTACCACAAAGAAGCTACGCGTCCACTGTGCGGTATCTGAAACAACACACGTTGTATCGGATGGAGAA
>NZ_JBHUFB010000017.1:0-2725 GCF_042681175.1 Rhodococcus gannanensis | reverse complement strand
TCGCGCACCGACACCGGCCGGAGCTGGCCGTTGAGGATGCACATCACGGTCCGCATGCCGCGCTCGTCGGCCTCGGAGATCGCCTCGAGACCGATCAGGAGCTCGACGCCCTTCGCGAGCTGCACGCGATGCTCCTCGCCCTGGCGCAGTCCGTAGAAGAACTGGTTCGCCGACAGGCGCGACGTGTCGCCGTACTTGTCCCGGTGCTCCGCGAATTCCTTCGTGGGGCCGGGGAACAGCAGCCGGTTGAGGGTGCTGCGCCGTTCGGCGGCGTCGCCGTCGAGCGACGCCTCGTCCGCCGCGGACAGCGGGGTCTCCGGCTTCGCCTCGCCGCGACCCTCGAGTGCCTTGCTGCGCAACGGTTCCGGCCAGCCGCCGGCGGGGGTGCCGAGTTCGCCGCGGAGGAACCCGACGACCGAGTCGGGGATGTCGAATCCGGCAGGGTTGGCGGCGAACTCGTCCGCCGACACCCCGGACCCGACGAGGTGCAGGGCGAGGTCGCCGACGACCTTCGACGACGGGGTCACCTTGACCAGGCGCCCGAGCATCCGGTCGGCGGCCGCGTACTTCGCCTCGACCTCCTCGAACTGGTCACCGAGGCCGAGGGCGATGGCCTGCTGCCGCAGGTTCGACAGCTGCCCACCCGGAATCTCGTGCGTGTAGACGCGGCCGGTCGGTGCGGGGAGTCCGGACTCGAACGGCGCGTACACCTTTCGCAGCGCCTCCCAGTACGGCTCGAGGTCGCACACGGCCTGCAGGTCGATGCCGGTGTCACGCTCGCTGTGCGCGGCGGCCGCGACGATCGCCGACAGCGCGGGCTGGCTGGTGGTGCCCGCCATCGCGGCGCTCGCACCGTCGACGGCGTCGGCACCGGCCTGCCATGCGGCGAGGTAGGTGGCGAGCTGACCGCCGGGGGTGTCGTGGGTGTGGACGTGCACCGGCAGGTCGAAGTTGGACCGCAGCGCGGTGACCAGCTTCGCCGCGGCGGGTGCCCGCAGCAGTCCGGCCATGTCCTTGATGGCGATGACGTGCGCGCCGGCGTCGACGATCTGCTCGGCGAGCTTGAGGTAGTAGTCGAGCGTGTAGAGGTTCTCGTTCGGGTTCGCCAGATCACCCGTGTACGACAGCGCGACCTCGGCGACGGCGGTGCCGGTTTCGCGGACCGCGTCGATCGCGGGCCGCATCTGGTCGACGTTGTTGAGCGCGTCGAAGATCCGGAAGATGTCGACACCCGTTGCGGTGGCCTCCTTGACGAACGCCCGCGTCACCGTCTCCGGGTACGGCGTGTACCCGACGGTGTTGCGGCCGCGCAGCAGCATCTGCAGACAGATGTTCGGCATCGCCTCCCGCAGCGTGGCGAGCCGCTCCCACGGATCCTCGTGCAGGAACCGCAGTGCCACGTCGTAGGTGGCGCCGCCCCACGCCTCCACCGACAGCAGCTCCGGCGTCATCCGAGCGACGTGACCGGCGACGGTGAGCAGGTCGCGGGTACGCAGCCGGGTCGCGAGCAGCGACTGGTGCGCATCACGGAAGGTGGTGTCGGTGACGCCGAGCGCGGACTGCTCGCGCAGCGCCTTTGCGAAGCCCTCCGGGCCGAGTTCGACAAGGCGCTGCTTGGAGCCGGCGGGCGGCGCCGCCTTGAGGTCGATGTCCGGGAGCTTGTCGTGCGGGTACACCGCGGTGGGCCGCTCACCGTGCGGCTTGTTGACGGTGACGTCCGCGAGGTACGACAGGATCCGGGTGCCGCGGTCGGCCTGACGGCGTGCGGTCAGCAACTCGGGTCGCTGCTCGATGAACGAGGTCGTGACGTTGCCCGCCCGGAACTCGGGGTCGTCGAGAACCGCCTGCAGGAAGGGAATGTTCGTCGCCACACCACGAATGCGGAACTCCGTCACCGCGCGGCGCGCACGCGCCACTGCGGCGCGCAGGTCGGTGCCACGGCAGGTCAGCTTGACGAGCATCGAGTCGAAGTAGGCGCCGACCTCGGCGCCGACCATCGTGCCGCCGTCGAGTCGCACACCCGCGCCACCGGGGGTGCGGTAGCCGGTGATGCGGCCGGTGTCCGGACGGAATCCGTTCGCCGGGTCCTCGGTGGTGATGCGCAACTGCAGCGCCGCACCACGGAGCTTGATGGAGTCCTGCGTCAGACCGAGATCGGCGAGGGTCTCCCCCGACGCGATCCGCAGCTGCGACTGCACCAGGTCGACGTCGGTGACCTCCTCGGTCACCGTGTGCTCGACCTGGATACGCGGGTTCATCTCGATGAAGACGTGATTGCCACGCGTGTCGAGAAGGAACTCCACCGTGCCCGCGCAGGAGTAGCCGATCTGCTTCGCGAACGCGACCGCATCCGCGCAGATCTTCTGGCGCAGCTCCTCCGGCAGGTTCGGGGCAGGCGCGAGCTCGATCACCTTCTGGTGCCGACGCTGCAGCGAACAGTCCCGCTCGAACAGGTGAATGACATTGCCCTCACCGTCGGCAAGGATCTGCACCTCGATGTGCCGCGGATCCACCACGGCCTGCTCCAGGAACACCGTCGGATCACCGAACGCCGACTCCGCCTCCCGGGCCGCGGCCTCGATCGCCTCCCGCAACTGCTCCGGCTCCGCGACCCGGCGCATACCGCGACCACCACCACCGGCAACGGCCTTCACGAAGATCGGGAACTCCATGCTCTCCGACGCGGCAAGCAGGGTGTCCACGTCGGAGGACGGCTCCGACGACG
>NZ_JBHUFB010000016.1:0-2213 GCF_042681175.1 Rhodococcus gannanensis | reverse complement strand
GTCACCAGCAGAGGTCCCCCTTCTCCCGAAGTTACGGGGGCATTTTGCCGAGTTCCTTAACCATAGTTATCTCGATCGCCTTGGTATTCTCTACCTGACCACCTGTGTCGGTTTGGGGTACGGGCCGTGTGCACACTCGCTAGAGGCTTTTCTCGGCAGCATAGGATCACTGAATTCGCCTCATTCGGCTACGCATCACGTCTCAGGCCGTATGAGTGGCGGATTTGCCTACCACTCGCCCTACACGCTTACACCAGTACTACCACTCACTGGCCCAGCTACCTTCCTGCGTCACCCCATCGCTTGGCTACTACCAGCTCAGGTCCCGTGCATCCACACCCAGGTTCCCCGAAGGGAAGTAAGGGCACTTCAGGACGGTTAGTATCACTGATTCACCATTGGCGCACGCACACGGGTACGGGAATATCAACCCGTTGTCCATCGGCTACGCCTGTCGGCCTCGTCTTAGGTCCCGACTCACCCTGGGCGGATTAACCTGGCCCAGGAACCCTTGGTCATTCGGCGGACAAGTTTCTCACTTGTCTTTCGCTACTCATGCCTGCATTCTCACTCGTGCAGCCTCCACGGCTGGATCACTCCGCCGCTTCCACGGCTGCACGACGCTCCCCTACCCATCCACACACCTGGCTCGACCCCCGTAAGAATCGAGCGGGCTCATGTGAATGCCGCGGCTTCGGTGGTGTACTTGAGCCCCGCTACATTGTCGGCGCAGGATCACTTGACCAGTGAGCTATTACGCACTCTTTCAAGGGTGGCTGCTTCTAAGCCAACCTCCTGGTTGTCTTCGCGACCCCACATCCTTTTCCACTTAGTACACGCTTAGGGACCTTAGCCGGCGATCTGGGCTGTTTCCCTCTCGACTACGAAGCTTATCCCCCGCAGTCTCACTGCCACGCTCTCACTCACCGGCATTCGGAGTTTGGCTGATTTCGGTAAGCTTGTGGGCCCCCTAGACCATCCAGTAGCTCTACCTCCGGCGAGAAACACGTGACGCTGCACCTAAATGCATTTCGGGGAGAACCAGCTATCACGGAGTTTGATTGGCCTTTCACCCCTACCCACAGCTCATCCCCTCAGTTTTCAACCTAAGTGGGTTCGGGCCTCCACGACGTCTTACCGTCGCTTCACCCTGGCCATGGGTAGATCACTCCGCTTCGGGTCTAGAACATGCCACTGCATCGCCCTATTCGGACTCGCTTTCGCTACGGCTACCCCACACGGGTTAACCTCGCGACATGCCACTAACTCGCAGGCTCATTCTTCAAAAGGCACGCCATCACCCCCCACCCGAAGGTGCAAAGGCTCTGACGGATTGTAAGCGCACGGTTTCAGGTACTATTTCACTCCCCTCCCGGGGTACTTTTCACCTTTCCCTCACGGTACTAGTCCGCTATCGGTCACCAGGGAGTATTCAGGCTTATCGGGTGGTCCCGACAGATTCACAGCAGATTTCACGGGCCCGCTGCTACTTGGGCATCACCTACAACAGTCACCATGTTTTCGTCTACGGGACTCTCACCCTCTACGACAGGCCGTTCCAGACCACTTCGACTAACACGATGATTTCTTACTGTCGGCCAGCTCGGCAGAACTGACAAAGATGACCCCACAACCCCGCAAGTGCAACGCCTGCCGGCTATCACACACCCACGGTTTGGCCTCCTCCGCTTTCGCTCGCCACTACTCACGGAATCACGGTTGTTTTCTCTTCCTGTGGGTACTGAGATGTTTCACTTCCCCACGTTCCCTCCACACACCCTATATATTCAGGTGCGGGTAACACGACATCACTCGTGCTGGGTTTCCCCATTCGGAAATCCTCGGATCTCAGCTCGGTTGACAGCTCCCCGAGGCTTATCGCAGCCTCCTACGTCCTTCATCGGCTCCTGGTGCCAAGGCATCCACCGTACGCTCTTCATTACTTACAACAAAGATGCTCGCGTCCACTGTGCAGTTCTCAAACAACACACAAAACCCAAACACACTGTGGCACCAAACCGGCGGACTCACATCCACCGCGGTATGACCACGTTCAGGTCTCGTCGTCTCTTCCTCGAAAGAATCACTCGCGTGTTCTCTCAGGACCCAACAGTGCACCGATATAACTCTCTTCCCACCAGCACTCGGGCCGGCAGTGATGAAGAAAATGCTTGTCAGTGTTCCACCCATGAGCACCACCGGACCACATGTGG
>NZ_JBHUFB010000014.1:0-826 GCF_042681175.1 Rhodococcus gannanensis | reverse complement strand
CTAGTAGGACTTTGTTAGGTCTGCCACAGCTGGTGTGGGAGCTCGAGTTTCGGAGTGGTTCTCGAGACGATGACCGGGTGGATGCTGCAGCCCTGTCCGAGGTCGATGTACGTCTCGACTCCTTCGTCGGCGAGGTGTTCTCGTCGTTGTCCCGGAAGGACAGGGTGGCGACGGCGGGGGTATACACACGGGGGTTGATGCTCGCCGGTGAGCGCAAGTCGATGCAGCCCATGGCGCAGCGGCTCGGTGTCGATCATCAGCGGTTACAGCAGTTCGTGACCAGTTCGCCGTGGAAGGTCGAGCCTGTGCGGATGACGCTCTCGCGTAAGGCGTGCGAGGTGATCGCACCGGATGCGTGGGTGGTCGACGACACGGGGTTCGGCAAGGACGGCGACTTCTCGCCGTGTGTCGCCCGGCAGTACTCGGGCACGCTGGGCAAGGTTGGGAACTGTCAGATCGCAGTCAGTGTGCACGCCGCATCCGATGACGCCTCGTGCCCGTTGAACTGGCGGTTGTTCGTGCCGAAGAGCTGGGACGAGCACTGCGCCGACGACCCCGCCGCCGCGAATGCGGTCGCGGCACGCAGGAAGAAGTCGGCGGTCCCCGACGGGGAACGGCACCGACCGAAGTGGGAGATGGCGGTGGAGATGATCGACGAACTCCTCGCCTGGGGCCGGCCCCGACCCCAGGTGGTGGTGGCGGACGCGGGCTACGGTGAGGGCGCCCAGTTCCGTGCCGCCCTCACCGACCGCGACATCCCCTACATGGTGGCGGTCAAGGCCGCGACCAGCGTTTATCCTGCCGACGCGGTACCCGAGACGCCGCC
>NZ_JBHUFB010000013.1:439611-457162 GCF_042681175.1 Rhodococcus gannanensis | reverse complement strand
GAGCTCCTGATCGGTCTCGAGGCGATCTCCGAGGCCGACGAGCGCGGCATGCGGACCGTGATGTGCATCCTCAACGGCCAGCTCCGGCCGGTGTCGGTGCGCGACCGCTCCATCGCCAGCGAGATCCCCGCCGCCGAGAAGGCCGACCGCTCCAACCCCGGCCACGTCGCGGCACCGTTCGCGGGCGTCGTCACCCTCGTCGTCGCGGAGGGACAGAAGGTCGCCGCGGGCGACACGATCGCCACCATCGAGGCGATGAAGATGGAGGCCGCCATCACCGCGGCTCGGGGTGGCACCGTCACCCGGCTCGCGATCAGCCCCGTCCAGCAGGTCGAGGGCGGCGATCTGCTGACCGTGATCTCCGTCGTGGCAGCCGAGGAGGACGCCCCGCAGTGACGACCTTCGTGGCCGGGGCACACGAGTGACCCGGATCGTGGCAGGCGCCGCCGGTGGGCGCAGGCTCAGGGTTCCGCCCGCCGGCACCCGTCCCACATCGGAGCGGGTGCGGGAGGCCCTGTTCAGCGCGCTGTCCGCGCGCATGGACCTCGACGGCGCGCGGGTTCTCGACCTCTATGCGGGCTCCGGTGCGCTCGGGCTCGAAGCGCTCTCACGCGGTGCCGGGTACGTGCTCCTTGTGGAGTCCAATGCCCGTGCGGCCGCCGTCGTGCGGGAGAACATCGCGGTCGTCGGGTTGCCGGGGGCGGTCGTCCAGACCGCGCCCGTCGCCGCCGTGGTCGCCGGGACCGCCGACGGCGAGTACGACATCGTGATGCTCGATCCGCCCTACGCGCTGGACTCTGCCGAACTCGGTTCTGTGCTGGCCGATCTCACCACGAAGGGGTGGATCGGGGAGGGTTCGCTCGTAGTGGTCGAGCGGGGCACCCGATCCCCGGACACGGTGTGGCCGGAGGGTTTCGACGTCGAACGGGTGCGCAAGTACGGCGATACGCGCGTCGAGATCGCCTGTTACGGTCTGCAGTCATGAGCAAGGTGGTCTGCCCCGGATCCTTCGACCCTGTCACCAACGGCCACCTGGACGTGATCGAACGGGTCGCTGTCCAGTTCGACGAGGTGGTCGTCACCGTCGTCGTCAACCCCAACAAGCAGGGCATGTTCAGCGTCGAGGAACGACTCGACATGCTGCGCGTCGCCACGAAGGATCTGCCGAACGTCCAGGTCGATGCGTGGCAGGGTCTGCTCGTCGACTACGCGACGGCCAACGGTGCCACCGCGATCGTCAAGGGCCTGCGCGGTGCCAACGACTTCGACTACGAGCTGCAGATGGCGCAGATGAACCACAAGCTCACCGGCGTCGACACCCTCTTCGTGGCCACCAACCCGCGCTACAGCTACCTGTCCAGCTCGCTGGTCAAGGAGGTTGCGACGTACGGCGGTGACGTCGAGGACATGCTGGCGCCGCACGTGCACGCGGCGCTGCTCGCCCGGATCGCCCAGCGCAAGGCCGCGAAGTAGCGGCACCGCGGGCCGGCGCCCCCCGGGTGCGGCACGCACCGAAGCCCGATTGATCCTCGACACACCGGTCGTGGCGCGGCGTCGCCACCGCGGCCCTGCGGCAAGATTGACGGTGTAGTCGCAGTCGAGGATTGGGGTTGGCGTGTACCGGGTATTCGAGGCGCTCGACGAGCTCGTCGCGATCGTGGAAGAGGCCCGTGGTGTGCCGATGACCGCGGGTTGTGTCGTTCCTCGAGGTGATGTGCTCGAACTGCTCGACGACGTACGGGACGCGATTCCCGGCGAGCTCGACGACGCCCAGGACGTCCTCGACCACCGCGACAAACTGGTCGGTGACGCGCGGGATCACGCGGAGAAGATGGTCTCTACCGCGACCACCGAGGCGGACGAGACCCTGTCGAGTGCGCGCGGCAACGCCGACCGGATCCTCGCCGACGCCAAGGACAAGGCCGACCGCATGGTCGCGGAGGCGCAGGCGCATGCGGATCAGCTGATCGCCGACGCCGAGGACGAGGCGGAACGGACCGTCTCGGACGCCCGCCGTGAGTACCAGGACGTCACCGGCCGTGCCGCAGCCGAGGCCGACCGCATGGTCGAGGCGGGACGCAATGCGCAGGAGCGGGCGATCGCCGAGGGGCAGGCCGAACAGGAGCGGCTGGTCTCGGCGACGGAGGTCGTGCAGGCGGCTCATGCCGAGTCGGCGCGGGTGATCGACGCCGCGCACGCCGAGTCCGATCAGCTGCGGACGGACTGCGATCTCTACGTGGACAACAAGCTCGCCGAGTTCGAGGAGTTCCTCACCGGCACCATCCGGTCCGTCGGCCGTGGTCGCCAGCAGCTGCGGACCGGGTCCGGCGTCCCGACCTATGACGACCCGGACGACCGCCGCCCGAACCGGCGCTGATCCTCACCGCGCCCGAGCCGGGACGACGGCCTCCGCCGTCGGGATCGCCTCGGGTGTGGCAGCCTTCGTCCGACGGCGGATCGCCTTGTCCGCCTCGACGACGACAGGGACGATCAGTGCCCACCCGATGCAGGTCAGCCACTGACCACCCGTCAGGGACGTGGTCATCAGCAGGTCCTGCAGGAAGCCGAGTTCCACCGCGCAGACCGTGACGACGAGCGGGATGCTGAGGACCTTCAGCGCCCCCAGAACCGGTGCGGTGAGTCCGGATTCGGGATCGCGCCGCATGACGAGGCCGGCCATGATCGATGCCAGTGACATCACGACGAACGCCATCGTCATCGGCACGTTCGCCTCGTCCGGGCTGAGTTCGCCGGGGGCGAGGAGCATCGCGGCGAGGGTGATCGCGAACTGGAGGATGCCGTAGGCGAGCCACTGCACGAACGCGGAGCGATTGGCGATCGGCTGCCCCGGGTCACGCGGCGGCTTGCTCATCAGGTTCGGTGGCGCCTGGTCCCGCATGATGGCGAGAACCGGGAACAGAGTGATGAAGAAGTGCTGGAACAGCACCATCAGTGGGGTCAGGGCCACACCCTCGTTGATGTCGAAGATGCTCGCGGCGAGGAACAGGAGGACGAGCGAGAACAGTTTCGCCATCTGGTAGCGGATGTACGAGACGATCTTGTCGTAGATGCTGCGGCCCAACCGGATCGCAGTGACGAGGGTGCCGAAGTTGTCGTCGGTGAGGACCATCTTCCCGGCCTGCTTCGTCACCTCGCTGCCCGAGCCCATGGCGACGCCGATGTCGGCCTTCTTCAGTGCCGCGGCGTCGTTCACGGCGTCACCGGTCATCGCGACGACCGCGCCGCCGCGCTGCATGACGTCGGCGAGCCGGAGCTTGTCCTGCGGGGTGACGCGGCCGAACACGTGCAGGTTCGGGAGCGCGGCGGCGAGCTCCTCGTCGCTCATCGCCTGCAGTTCGGTGCCACCGACAGCGCCACCGCCGAGTCCGAGCTCGGCGCCGATCGCGGCGGCGGTGATCGCGTGGTCGCCGGTGATCATCCGAACCTCGATGCCGGCCTCGTGCGCGGTGCGAACCGCCTCGACGGCCTCCGGTCGCAGCGGGTCGATGATGCCGACCATTCCGATGAACGTCAGCCCGCCCACGAACGACATGGGGTCGGAGGTGACCGCGTCCTCCTCGCCGTCCAGATTCCGGGCCGCGAAGGCGAGCACCCGCAGTCCCTTCTCCGACATGGATCGGTTCGCCGCCGCCAGCTCGTCCCGGACCTCGTCGAGCGGGACCCGCTGCCGGTCGGGC
Source organism: Rhodococcus gannanensis (assembly GCF_042681175.1). Classification (NCBI taxonomy): domain Bacteria; kingdom Bacillati; phylum Actinomycetota; class Actinomycetes; order Mycobacteriales; family Nocardiaceae; genus Rhodococcus; species Rhodococcus gannanensis. The sequence continues at coordinate 453,464 of NZ_JBHUFB010000013.1, read as the reverse complement.
AGGAAGGCGTGGGTGCAACGGTCCAGGACGACGTCCGGTCCGCCCTTGACGATCTCCACGAACTGGGTGTCGCCGTCGATCTCGAGGTGGTGGAAGGTAGCCATGAACTTGTACGCCGAGTCGAACGGAACCTCGGCGACCCGCGGGTACCGCTGCCGGGTGAGGGGCGCGTCGACGCCGACCTTCGCAGCGAGCACCACCAGGGCGGCCTCGGTGGGATCGCCGACCACCTCGCCGGTGTCGGAGACGGTGGCGTCGCTGTCGAGGCAGAGTCCGTACGCGAGCATCGTGAAGTCGGGCGTGGGTTCGCCCGCGGCCTGCGTGATGGCACCGGTCTTCGCGTAGCCCTCACCGCCGACGGTGTACCAGCGGGTGTGGAAGTACAGGGAGCGCACCGTCATCTGGTTCATCGTGAGGGTGCCGGTCTTGTCGGAGTTGATCGCGCTCGTCGCCCCGAGCGTCTCGACGTCCGTGAGGTTCTTCACCACCGCCTTCGCATCGGCGAGCTGGCGCGCTCCGAACGCGAGCATCGCCTGCACGAAGGTCGGCAGCCCGGTCGGGATCGCGGAGATGCCCATCGAGATCCCGAGCAGGAGGACGGTCGTCAAGTCCTGACCGCGGACGATTCCGATGACGACGATGACCGCCACCGCGAGCCAGGCGATGAGACCCAGGATCTTCGTGAGGGAGTCGAGTTCGCGTTGCAGCGGCGACTTGCTCGGCGCCACCGCGGACAGCATCGAGGCGATGCGCCCCATCTCCGTGTGCATCCCGGTGTCGGTGACGACCATCGTCGCGGTACCCCGGGTGATCGATGTGTTCTGGAACACCATGTTGCTGCGGTCGCCGAGAGGAACCTCCGGGTCGGTCAGCGTCGACGGGTCCTTCGAGACGGGTGCGGACTCGCCGGTGAGTGCCGCCTCCTGGGATTCCAGGGTGGCGGTGCGGATCAGTCGCCCGTCCGCGGGCACGATGTCGCCTGCCTCGAGTTCCACCACGTCGCCGGGGACGAGGGTGGTCGCGTCGACCTGACTCAGCCCGCCGTCACGGATCACGCGGGCCTGCGGCGTCTGCATCTTCGCGAGCGCGTCGACGCTGGCGCGCGCCTTCAGTTCCTGCTGGGTCCCCATCACCACGTTCAGCAGCACCAGCGCCGCGACCACGATCGCGGTCGGGATCTCGCCGATCGCGATGCTGACGACGGCCACTGCGATCAGCATGAGGTTCATCGGATCCCGCACCTGCCGCAGCGCCGTGGCCCACATCGACGGGGCCGGTTCGGCGGCTATGACGTTCTCACCCCACCGCTGCGCCCGCACGCGCGTCTCGTCGGTCGTCAGCCCGGTCCGGGCATCGGTCGACAGCGCGGACAGGACGGCGTCCGGGTCCTGGGCGTGCCACGGCACCGGAGTGGACGGGGGAGTGACGGGGCGATCGGTGACGGACATCCTGGGCTCCTCGGAACGGGAGAGTGCCGGAACTGCGGTGCGATCGGTGCGAGTGTGCCCCGTCGGGTCAGAACGGGGTCGGAATCCAGTGCAGCGGCTGACGCGGCGGCACGTAGTCGCCGGCCGGCTGCCGGTCGGGGAGTCGGACCTTGCGGTGTTCGAGCGGTTCGTACGGGACCTGCCCGAGCAGGTGGGAGATGACGTTGAGGCGTCCGCGCTTCTTGTCGTCGGTGTTCACCAGGAACCACGGCGCCCACCCGGTGTCGGTGTGGCGGAACATGTCGTCCCGCGCCCGCGAGTAGTCGTACCAGCGGCTGTAGGAGGCGAGGTCGAGATCGGAGAGCTTCCACACCTTGCGGGGGTCGTCGATCCGGCTCTGCAGGCGCAGGGTCTGCTCCTCCTCGCTCACCTCGAGCCAGTACTTGAGCAGGATCACCCCCGATTCGACGATGGCCCGTTCGACCTCGGGCACCGTCTCGAGGAACTGCACCGCCTGGTCCTCGGCGCAGAAGCCCATCACGCGTTCGACACCGGCGCGGTTGTACCAACTGCGGTCGAACACGACCACCTCGCCCGCAGCGGGCAGGTGCGGGATGTACCGCTGGATGTACATCTGGGACTTCTCGCGGTCGGTCGGTGCCGGCAGTGCGACCACCCGGAACACCCGCGGGCTGACGCGCTCGGTGATCGCCTTGATGACGCCGCCCTTGCCCGCGGTGTCGCGGCCTTCGAACAGGATGCAGACCTTCGCACCCGACGACTTCACCCACTCCTGCATCGCCACGAGTTCGGCGTGCAGCGGTTCGATCAGGTGGCGGTACTCCTTGAACTTGAGGCGTTCCACGGACTCCGATGCACCGGGGCCGAGGAGTTCGCCGTCCCGGGAGGTCCGGTCGTCGTCCGGCCGTGGCCGGTCGTGCTTCCGGTCGTGACCGTGTCCGTGTTTCTTGCCCACTGGGACCACCTCTCCACCTCGCCGTACCGCGGATGAATCGACTGGCCGACATTGTGCTCCCGGCGGACCGGTTGCGCACCATGGACACGCGGTGCCCGCAACTCGCGGATTTCGTGCGCGGCGACGGATCGCGTACCCTGGTGTGGTTGCCCAACGCGGGCCCGCCCCAGTCGTCGCCAGCGCACGAAACGTGCGCTGCACACAGAAAGAGTGCCGAGTGTCCTCCCACAGTTCCGCCACGCCCCGTCACGACGGTGCCTTCGTGCTGGACACGCGCAAACTCGGACGCCGGCCGGGCTCCATGACCACCGTCACCCGGACCGTCCCGACCCCGACGCGGATCGGCCTCGACCTGATCGCGGTTCCCGAGGGCGCGGACGTCGAACTGGACCTGCGCCTCGAGGCCGTCTCCGAGGGCGTACTGGTCACGGGCAGCGTCCGGGCCGACATGACGGGTGAGTGCTCGCGCTGCCTCGAACCGTTCGACGACACCCTCGACCTCTACCTCACCGAACTGTTCGCCTACCCGAACAGCATCACGGAGGAGACCACCGAGGAGGACGAGGTCTACCGCATCGTCGACGACCTCATCGACCTGGAGCCCGTCATCATCGACGCGGCCGGTCTCGAACTTCCGCTGCAGCCGCTGTGCAGCGAAGACTGCCAGGGACTGTGCCCCGAATGTGGCATTCGCCTGGCGATTGCAGAATCTGGGCATGGGCATGAGATACTTGATCCTCGCTGGGCTGCCCTCGCGGGGAAGTTGGCTGACGCCAACAGTGTCGATGCCGATGCCGAGTCCAGCACGAATCGTGTGAACACCGAAGCCGAGGAGAAGTAGAAGTGGCTGTCCCCAAGCGCAGAATGTCGCGATCCAACACCCGGTCGCGGCGCAGCCAGTGGAAGACCACTGCGCCCACCCTCGTCACCTGCCCGAACCGTGGCTGCGGCGAGAAGACCCTGCCGCACATCGCGTGCCCGTCCTGCGGCACCTACAAGGGTCGTCAGGTCACCGCTGCCGTCTAGTCGTAGTGACAAGCAGTACGAGCCCCACGGCTCCCGCCGGCGGCGAGGAGGGCAAGCATGCTTCCCTCCTCGCCGCTCTTGGCGTTGATCTGGACGAATCGCTCCTGACCCTGGCGTTGACGCATCGCTCGTACGCGTACGAGAACGGCGGACTGCCGACGAACGAGCGACTCGAATTCCTGGGCGACTCGGTGCTCGGTCTTTCCGTCACCGAACGCCTCTACACCGCTCATCCGGACAAGTCCGAAGGTGAGCTGGCCAAGATCCGCGCCAGCGTCGTGAACATGCACGCGCTGGCCGAGGTCGCGCGTGGCCTCGGCGAAGGCGGACTCGGTGCGCACCTCCTCCTCGGCAAGGGCGAGGAGATGACCGGCGGCCGGGACAAGCCCAGCATCCTCGCCGACGGCATGGAATCGCTCCTCGGCGCTGTGCACCTTCAGCACGGTATCGATGTCGCCCGATCGGTGGTCCTGACGCTCTTCGCCGAGCTGCTCGAGCGCGGACCGCGCCTCGGCGCGGGCCTGGACTGGAAGACGAGCCTGCAGGAGCTCACCGCGGAGCGCGGCGCAGGCGTGCCGGTCTACGAGATCACCTCGACCGGCCCCGACCACGACAAGGAATTCACCGCGACGGTCCTCGTCGCGGGTGCTCCCTTCGGCGTCGGCGTCGGCCGCACGAAGAAGGAAGCCGAGCAGAAGGCGGCCAGCAGTGCCTGGCAGACCCTGACGGACGGACAGTCCGACTCGGGTGCCGACGGTGACTCCGCTGTCGGCTCCACCGCGGACGTCGTCGGCGAGTAGACCCGCGGTGCCCGAACTTCCCGAGGTCGAGGTGGTCCGTCGTGGACTGACCGCGCACGTTGTGGGGTCCCGCGTGGACGCCGTCGAGGTGCTGCACCCGCGGGCCGTCCGCAGGCACCTACCGGGCGGCGCCGATCTCGCCGCCCGGCTCACCGGGTTGTCCGTGACCGCCGCGCAGCGGCGCGGCAAGTACCTCTGGCTCGAAGTCGATCCCGGGGACCTCGCCGTCGTCGTGCACCTCGGCATGAGCGGGCAGATGCTGGTGCAGGCACCCGAGGTCGCACGGGAGAAGCACCTGAGAATCCTCGCGGAACTCGACAGCGGCCGGGAACTACGATTCGTCGACCAGCGCACCTTCGGTGGCTGGGCTCTGGCTCCGCTCGTGGAGGTGGACGGGACCGCAGTCCCGGAGCCGGTCGCGCACATCGCCCGGGATCCGCTCGATCCGCTGTTCGATCCCGACGGCGCGGTTGCGGCGATCCGCCGCAAGCAGTCCGAGATCAAGCGGGTGCTGCTCGACCAGACGGTGCTCTCCGGTGTCGGCAACATCTACGCCGACGAGGCGTTGTGGCGCAGCAGGATTCACGGGAATCGCGCCGCGGACCGGCTGACCCGTCCGCAGGTCCGTTTGCTGCTCGAATCCGTGACCGAGGTCATGACACAGGCGCTCGCGCAGGGTGGCACCTCCTTCGACGCGCTGTACGTCAACGTGAACGGCGAGTCCGGCTATTTCGACCGCTCGCTGTCCGCGTACGGACGTGAGGACGAGCCGTGTTCCCGGTGCGGTGCGCCGATCCGTCGGGAGAAGTTCATGAACCGCTCCTCGTACTCGTGCCCGCGCTGCCAACCGCGGCCGCGACTGCCGCGCTGACGACCGCCTCCGCGCGATCCGGACCGAGATGCAAAGGCGCACCGAAGGATGTCCGGACGGTGGCTAGGATTGCTGCATGCACGACTTCACCCGGCTCGACGACGCGATCCTGACGACACTGCGGACGAGCATCGGGATGTTGCGTGAGGAGAACGACTCGCTCGCGCTCGTGGCGTGCGGAATGGTCGAAGACCTGACCGGGTTCTTCGTCGCCGGCGCCGATGCGACGTGGCTCACCGGACTCGACGGTTCCTCCGAAGATCGAGCCCAGTCGGCGTGGTGGCCCTCGGAGTGGCCGCACGGCGCCGACGACCCGAGCGATACCGCACCGGGCCGCGTGACGAGCGCGATCTGGGCGCTCTCGGGAACACAAGCCGTGATCGACGGCACCGGCAAGGCGCTGGAGGGCGAGGCCTACGACGCACTGTGTCGGGACTACGAGCATCGGATCGTGTTGGCGCTTCGGCAACTGCAGGCAGAGGGCGAATTGCGCGACTCGGCAGGACGAGAGCTGTGGGTCTGGCTGCACTCGGCCGACGACTCCGACTCGGAGCTCGACGAGCGCACTTTCGGGTTGCTCCAGAGTTCGGATCTTGCCGCAGACTTCAGTGAGCGCTTCGGGGCCGGCAGCGATCGGCTGCTGAATCGCATTGCTCGCCGGACCTGATGGTGGGAAGCGACACGATGCCTCCGTCGAATTCGGACAGTCGTGGCGACTTCATGAACCGCTCCTCGAGCGGTTGCCTGCGCTGCCCGCCGCGGCCGCGACCGCCGCGCCGATGACGGCCGCCGCGTGATCTGCGCGGGATTCCGGTAGTCGCGCATAGCCGCACAGCAGTCCACGAGGACCGTCCGAGGTTGCCCGGTAGTCGGCGAGCGGGCGCACCCGCACCCCGTGTTCCTCGATTGTCTCGGCCACTGCCCGGTCGTCGCAGCCGTCCGGAAGTCGCAGCGCCACATGGAGTCCCGCCTCCACGCCGAGGAGTTCCACGCCGGGCAGGTGCCGGTCCAGCGCCCCGACGAACGCCTGCCTGCGGGCCGCGTAGGTGCGTGACGTCCGCGCGAGATGAGCGGTCAGCGCGCCGGAGCCGACGAACTCGGCGAACGCGTCCGCGGTCACGGAGCAGACCTTCTCCCCGCTCACCTCCAGTGCGTCGTGGACTCGGGGGAGGAGACGTCGCGGCGGGATCAACCAGGCCAGGCGCAGGCCGGGGCCGAGAATCTTCGACGCCGTCCCCACGTACGCGACCCGCTCGTCGCCTCCGGCCAGCGACCGCAGCGCGGGCAGCGCGGGGACACCGAAGCGGAACTCGCCGTCGTAGTCGTCCTCGATCACGAGTCGGTCGCCCACTCGTGCCAGCAGTCCGGCGCGGCGGGTCACCGGCGTCCGCCCGCCCATCGGGAACTGGTGCGCCGGGGTGCAGTACACGGCGGCGTCCGACTCGAGCAGATCGTGTGGGTCGAGGCCGTCGGTGTCAACGTCCACAGGCCGGATGCGGGCACCCGCCGCCGCCAACGTGATTCGCGCCTTCGCATACCCCGGGTCCTCGAAGGCGACCTGTCGTCCGGTGAGATCGGCTGCGCCGACCAGCGTCCGCAGCGCAGCCTGCACGCCCGGCACGATCACGATCTCGTCCGGATCGGCGACGACGCCGCGGGTGCGGCGCAGGTGCACCGCGAGAGCTTCGCGCATCGCACGGTGTCCGCGGGAACCGGCCGCGGCGAACGGGATCGGGCGCGCACTCGCGGTGCGCCACGCCGACCGCCAGTGCCGAGTGGACACGAGGTCGGTGTCGGGGAGTCCAGGGGACAGGTCGATGCCAGGTGACCGCTCGTCGGTCGATTCCGTGGAACCGTGCACCGGGCCGGTGGCGACGTGGGGTGCGGCGCCCGCGCGGGCGGCGTCGTCTGCGCCGGTCGCGACCGTCGTTCCCGATCCAGCGCGGGAGTCGACGAAACCCGCCGCCGCAAGTTCGTCGTACGCGTCGACGACGGCTGTCCGGGACACGCCCAGTTCGGCGGCGAGCCCGCGACTGGACGGCAGAGCGTCGCCCGGACGGAGCGCACCGACCCGCAGTGCGTCCACGATCGCTGCGGCGATCCGATGCCGCAGTGGTCCCTCGGACTCGGACAGCACGAGGGCCAGCGAGGACGGGGTCGCGGTCCGGGACATGCGACCAGATTACTGGTCTACCAGTTCTGACAGAAGTGGATCTGGTTTCGAAGCCGGAATGCCGCGAGAGTGAAGTCATGACGACCACCGACCGACTCGACCGCATTCACCGCCTCTCCGAGCGGGCCCGCGCCGACCGCGACGACCTCGACGCGATCCTCGACGCCGCCTCCGTCGGAACCCTCGCCACCGTCGTCGACGGGCTGCCCTGGGCGGTACCGATGCTGTACGCCCGCGTCGGAGACCGGATTCTGCTGCACGGCTCGACCGGCGCGGGCGCACTGCGACACGTTGCAGCGGGTGCCCCCGCGGCACTGTCCGTCACCCTGCTGGACGGACTCGTGCTGGCCGACAATCTGTACAACCACTCGGCGAACTACCGGTCCGCGGTCGTGCGGGGTGCGCTCACTTCCGTCCCTACGGACGAGTCGGACGCCGCGTTGATCGAGCTGTCCGACGCGCTGATTCCGGGCCGCTCCACCGAGGTTCGCGTCGCGAGTCGGAAGGAACTCGCCGCCACGCTCGCCGTCGAGCTGACCATCGCTCCCGGCGGCTGGACCGTCAAGGTGCGCGATGCACCGCCGTCGGAAGGCGCGGGGGACCCCGACGTCTGGGCCGGTGTGGTTCCGCTGCGGACCGTCACCGACGACCCGATTCGCGCGCCGTGGGTCAACGCGACGACGCCGGTGCCGGAGTCGGTGCGCAGGCTCGTCAGTCGGGAATGACGCGGCCTCTTCCCCACGGCGCGACCGTCAGCGGGTCCGCTCGTGGATCCAGTCGAGGTGATCCTTCAGCTCCTGCGGTCCGTGCACGACGAACCTGCAGTCCAGCGAGAGGAGTCGTATCGCCAGCCATTCCACGGTGTCCGGCGCGCTGCGCCATCGGGTGGCGTCCGCCTCCGGCGTCAGTTCGCCGTCACCGAGGTGATCACGCAGTCCGGCCATACCCACATTCTGTGCCACATCCAGGACAGGATCTGTCCTATTTCGTGTCTAGCGTCGGAGTCGCACCATCGACACGACCTCGAAAGGAACCGAACATGTCCTCTCTGCGCACCGGTACCCCGACCGGCTACACGAGCGTCGCACCCTGGGTCGTCACCGACGACACCGGCGCCTTCCTCGACTTCGTCTCCCAGGTGTTCGACGGGGAGGAGCTCGCCCGAGTGGCGACCGAGGACGGGTCGATCGGTCACGGCGAGATCCGGGTCGGCGACACCGTCGTGCTGGCCTTCGACCGACGCCCGGAGTGGCCCGCCCTGCCGAGCCTGCTGCGCGTGTTCGTGCCCGACGCGGACGAGTCGTTCGCGAGGTCGATCGCCGCCGGCGCGGAGGTGGTCACCGAGTTGGGGGACAGTGCATTCGGGCAGCGCGGAGGGCGCATCAAGGATCCGTTCGGCAACATCTGGTGGGTGACAAGTCACGTCGAGGACGTCCCCGAGGACGTGATGTGGCAGCGGATGCAGGACCCGGTGTACTCCGAGCAGATGCGCGTGGCGCAGGCGACGCTCGACGCCGAGCTGAGCGGCCGAACGCAGGGACGCAGCAGCGCACCGGTGCGCTGACCGCAAGGCACGTTCCGCACGATCCTGAGCAGCACCGCGAGGACCTCGCGGTGCTGCTCGCCGTCGATCGCACACCGTCACGACCTCGTGGGTCCGGAACGCTCGCGACAACAGGGTCGTCGCCGGGCGTCAAGAACGCGTCAACGGCCCAGGTCGGGGCGTCAGGGAGGCGTAAGGAACGGTCGCCGGACCCGCTTCCGGGGGCACTGTGCACTGTGGCCCGCACACGCGGGCCGGGGAGCGCCACAACCGGCGGTACCCACTTCGCCCCTGAAAAGGAATGCGTGATGGCAGATATGGCCTACGTGCTGCTGATCCTCGGATGCTTCCTCGTCTGTGCGCTGTCGCTGCGCGCTCTCCAGTCGAGGAATCGGCGATGACCGCGGCCGGTGCCGCGAGCGTCGTGCTCGTTGCGCTCGCGGCAGCGCTGGTGATCTACCTGCTCGTCGCCCTCGTCGACCCCGAAAGGTTCTAGTTCGTGAATCCCGCACTTGCGGCGGGGCTGCAGATCGCGCTCGTCGTCGGCGTGCTGGCGTTGCTCTACGTCCCGCTCGGCGACTACATGGCCAAGGTCTACGGCACCGACCCCGACCACCGACCACGTGACCTGAAGGTCGAGACGGTCCTGTACCGGCTGTGCCGGATCGATCCCCGATCCGAGCAGACCTGGTACGGCTACGCCGGATCCCTTCTGGGCTTCTCGGCTGCCGGCGTGCTCTTCCTGTACGTACTGCAGCGCGTCCAGGGGGTGCTGCCGCTCGGTGGTGACCTCGCGGGCGTGAGCCCGTCGGTCGCGTTCAACACGGCGGTCTCGTTCGTCACCAACACCAACTGGCAGTCCTACGTGCCGGAGACCACGATGAGCCACCTGACCCAGATGGTCGGGCTCACGGTGCAGAACTTCGTGTCCGCGGCCGTCGGCGTCTCGGTCGCCGTCGCGCTGATTCGTGGCTTCGTCCGGGTGTCCCGCGGCGGCGAGATCGGCAACTTCTGGGTGGACCTCACCCGCGGCAGCCTGCGCATCCTGCTGCCGCTGTCCCTGCTCGTCGCGCTGATCCTGCTGAGCCAGGGCGTCGTCCAGTCGCTGCGCTCCGGTTTCGACTCCACCGGACTCGACGGCAGCGCCGTCACCAACGCGTTGGCACCGGTCGCGTCCCAGGAAGCGATCAAGGAACTCGGCACCAATGGCGGCGGCATCCTCGCCGCCAACTCGGCCCACCCGTTCGAGAACCCCACCCCGATCAGCAACATCGTGGAGATCATCGCCCTGCTGCTGATCCCGGTGTGCCTCACCCGCACCTTCGGGACGATGGTGGGCAATCGGAAGCAGGGTCTGAGCCTGCTCGCGGTGATGGGCATCCTGTGGTCCGGCATGCTGGCCGTCACCCTTGCCGCCGAGTCCGGCACCCGGGGCGTCGCCGCCTCTGCCGCCGGCGCGATGATGGAGGGCAAAGAGGTCCGCTTCGGGATCCCCGGCAGCGCCCTGTTCGCGGTGAGCACCACCGGAACCTCGACCGGCGCGGTCAATGCCGCCCACGACAGCATGTCCCCGCTCGGCGGCGGTACGGTCCTGCTGAACATGCTGCTCGGTGAGATCGCTCCCGGCGGTGTGGGATCCGGGCTGTACGGACTTCTCGTGCTCGCAATCGTCGCCGTCTTCGTCGGCGGTCTGCTCGTCGGCAGGACCCCCGAATACCTCGGCAAGAAGCTCGGGCGCAGGCAGGTAACGCTCGCGGCGCTGTCGGTGCTCGTGATGCCGGCACTCGTCCTGATCGGGACGTCGATCACCGTGATCCTGGCGTCCACGACGGGCTACATGGGCAACTCCGGTGACCCCGGAACCCCTCAGGCGATCCACGGCTTCAGCGAGGTGCTGTACGCGTTCGCGTCGGCTTCCAACAACAACGGCAGCGCATTCGGTGGCCTCACCGTCACCAGCGACTGGTTCCAGTCCGCACTCGGCGTCTGCATGCTGTTCGGCCGGTTCCTGCCCATTGTCCTGGTTCTCGCCCTCGCCGGCTCCCTCGTGACGGAGCCGCGGACCGCTCCCACCGCGGGCACTCTGCCGACGACCGGTCCGATGTTCGCCGGGTTGCTCACCGGCACCGTCGCGCTTGTCGCCGCCCTCACCTTCTTCCCCGCCCTCGCACTGGGCCCGATCGCGGAGGCACTCCAGTGACCGTTCACGTGCAGGATCGCCCGACCACCGACCGACATCCCGACCACGCCGCAAGCCCCGTCCAGGCCGGGTTCTTCGACCCGCGTCACCTCGTGACGTCCCTGCCGGGCGCGGTACGCAAGCTCGACCCGCGGCACCTGGCACGGAACCCGGTGATGTTCGTGGTGTTCGTCGGTTCGGTCGTCACCACGCTGTACGCGATCGCCGACCCGTCGGTGTTCTCGTGGGTGGTGACCTGCTGGCTGTGGTTCACCGTGCTGTTCGCGAACCTCGCAGAGTCCGTCGCGGAGGGACGCGGCAAGGCACAGGCCGCAGGACTGCGGAAGATCAAGCAGGACACCACCGCTCATCGGATCGGTTCCGGTGGTGCGATCGAGTCCGTCGCCGCCACCGACCTGTCGATCGGCGACCGTGTGGTCGTCACCGCCGGTGAGGTGATCCCCGGCGACGGCGATGTCGTCGAGGGCATCGCCAGCGTCGACGAGTCCGCCATCACCGGCGAGTCCGCGCCGGTCGTCCGAGAATCCGGTGGCGACCGATCCGCGGTCACCGGCGGCACCGTCGTGTTGTCCGACCGGATCGTCGTCGAGATCACCGCCGCGCCGGGACACACCTTCGTGGACCGGATGATCTCCCTCGTCGAGGGAGCTCAGCGGAAGAAGACACCGAACGAGATCGCGCTGAACATCCTGCTCGCGTCGCTCACCATCGTGTTCCTGCTGGCCGTCGTCGCGATCGGTCCGATGGGGCAGTACGCGGGCGTCGAGCAGGACCCGATCAAACTGATCGCGCTCCTGGTCTGCCTGATTCCCACCACGATCGGTGCGCTCCTGTCCGCGATCGGCATCGCAGGCATGGACCGACTCGTGCAGCGCAACGTCCTCGCCATGTCCGGTCGGGCCGTCGAGGCAGCCGGGGACATCGACACCCTGCTCATGGACAAGACCGGCACCATCACCTTCGGTAACCGCCGCGCCACGGCGCTGTATCCGGCACCGGGCGTGGACCCGGAGGACCTGGCCGAGGGTGCCCGGTTGTCGAGCCTCGCCGACGGCACCCCGGAAGGGCGCAGCATCATCGAACTCTGCGCGGCCGAATTCGGGATGCCCGATCAGCCGTCGGACGTCGAGCGGGACAGCGAGTTCGTGCCGTTCACCGCGCAGACCCGGATGAGCGGGCTCGACCTCGCGTCCGGTGAGCGGGTGCGCAAAGGCGCCAGCGACGCCGTGTTGCAGTGGGTGCGGGAGCTGCGCGGCAGCTACCCGGTCGAGGTGACGGACACGGTCACCGAGATCGCGGCCGCGGGCGGAACGCCTCTCGTGGTCGCGACGTCGGGACCCGCCGGTGTACGAGTGCTCGGTGTCGTCCGGCTGTCGGATGTCGTCAAACCCGGTATCGCGGAACGGTTCGCCCAGCTGCGGGCGATGGGGATCCGCACGGTGATGGTGACAGGGGACAATCCGCTCACCGCGAAGGCGATCGCGGCGGAGGCCGGTGTCGACGACTTCCTCGCCGAGGCGACCCCGGAGGACAAGCTCGACCTCATCCGGCGCGAGCAGAGCGGTGGCCGGCTCGTCGCGATGACCGGCGACGGAACCAACGACGCGCCCGCGCTCGCGCAGGCCGACGTCGGGGTGGCGATGAACACCGGGACGTCCGCCGCGAAGGAGGCGGGCAACATGGTCGACCTCGACTCCGACCCGACGAAGCTCATCGAGATAGTCGAGGTGGGCAAGCAGCTCCTGATCACCCGCGGTGCGTTGACGACGTTCTCCCTGGCGAACGACCTCGCGAAGTACTTCGCGATCCTGCCCGCGCTGTTCAGTGCCATCTATCCGCAGCTGGACACGCTGAACATCATGCGGCTCGCCACACCGCAGTCCGCGATCGTCTCGGCGGTGGTGTTCAACGCGCTGGTGATCGTCGCGCTGATCCCGCTGGCGCTGCGCGGCGTGCGATACCGACCTGTCGCCGCCCAGGCCCTGCTGGGCCGAAATCTGCTGGTGTACGGACTGGGAGGAGTGATCACGCCGTTCGTCGGAATCTGGCTGATCGACCTCGTCGTCCGACTGATTCCCGGAATGGGCTGAGTGAGAATGCAATTCACGATCGGATTCCTGCGTCAGATGCGTGCCGGGCTGCTGGTGCTTCTCGCACTGACGGTCGTCCTCGGCGTGTTCTATCCCGCGGTCGTGTGGGGAGTCGGGCGGATCGGACCCGACTCCGCGGAGGGTTCACCTGTCCACGACACGAACGGATGCGTCGTCGGCAGCGCCCTCGTCGGCGTCGACCCGGCGCCGCCGGCCGGCGAACCGGACCCGTTCTTCCACGCCCGTACGACCGGGTCGGCGGCGGACGAGGACCCGTTCGCTCCCGGTGACCCTGCGGCCGCCCTGCCCACCAACCAGGGGCCGAGCAGCGACGTGCTCGCCGGTTTCGTCGCGGCGCGTCGTGCGGCGATCGCCGAGCGTGAGGGCGTCTCCCCGTCGGACGTTCCCGTCGACGCCGTCACCGGTTCGGGCTCGGGCATAGACCCGCACATCAGCCCGGCGTACGCGGCGATCCAGGTGCCACGCGTCGCGGCGGCGACCGGACTCGGGGAGCCCCGGGTGCGCGAGCTCGTCGCCGAACACACCGAGGGGCGTCAGCTCGGGTTCCTCGGCGAGGAGCGGGTGAACGTGCTCGAACTGAACGTGGCACTCGGTCTGACGGCACCGGATTGCGTCACCGCTGGTGGATGATGGCGTTGTGAGACCGGAGCGGAGCCCGCGGAGCGAACCGATCACAGACCGGCGGGGAGAACTGCGCATCTATCTGGGCGCTGCGCCCGGCGTCGG
>NZ_JBHUFB010000013.1:310701-439462 GCF_042681175.1 Rhodococcus gannanensis | reverse complement strand
AACCCCCCGGCCCCGCGGCCACGGCCGCGCAGATCGGTGATCTCGAGATCGTGCCGCCGCTCGTCGTCGAGTACCGGGGCACACGGATGGCGGAGCTCGACGTCGACGCGGTGCTCCGCCGCCGTCCCGGCCTGGTGCTCGTCGACGAGCTGGCGCACACCAATGCACCGGGCAGCCGGAACGAGAAGCGCTGGCAGGACGTGGCCGTGCTGCTCGACGCGGGCATCGACGTGCTCACCACGCTGAACGTTCAGCACCTGGAGTCGCTGAACGACGTCGTGCATCGGATCACCGGTGTTGCGCAGCTCGAGACCGTCCCGGACGAGGTGGTCCGTGCGGCCACCCAGATCGAACTCGTCGACCTCACCCCGGAGGACCTGCGGCGCAGGCTCTCCCAGGGCAACGTGTACGCGGCCGAGAAGGTCGACGCCGCGCTCAGCAACTACTTCCGCCGCGGCAACCTCACCGCGCTGCGGGAGATCGCCCTGCTGTGGCTGGCCGACCAGGTGGACGCCGCGCTCGCGAAATACCGTGCCGAGAACGCGATCACCGACACGTGGGAGGCGCGGGAGCGGGTCGTGGTCGCCGTCACGGGCGGGCCGGAATCCGAGACGCTGATCCGCCGGGCGCGGCGCATCGCCTCGCGGGCGTCGGCGGATCTCATGGTGGTGCACGTGGTCCGGGGCGACGGTCTCGCCGGTGTGTCCGCGGCGGACATGGGGAAGGTACGCAAGCTCGCGGCGAGCGTCGGGGCCAGCCTGCACAGCGTTGTCGGGGACGACGTCCCGGCCACACTGCTCGACTTCGCGCGGTCGTCGAACGCGACCCAGTTGGTCCTCGGGACGTCGCGACGATCGCGCTGGGCGCGGATCCTCGATCAGGGGATCGGTGCCACCGTCGTCCAGCGCTCCGGCGGCATCGACGTGCACATGGTCACGCACGACGAGACCGCGCGTCAGCGACGCTGGTTCCCGTCCGGGTCCCGGCCGAAACGGGCGCTGTCCTGGGCGGCCGCGCTGCTCGTCCCGAGTGCCGCCGCCCTGTTGATGGGCGCGATCAACTCGCGGTGGGACGTCGGAGGGGAAAGCGCGCTGTTCTTCGTGGTGGTGCTCGCGGTTGCACTGCTCGGAGGTGTGGTGCCGGCGGCCCTGTCCGCGTTGATCTCCGGCCTGCTGTTGAACTACTTCTTCACGCCGCCGGTCCGCAGTCTCACGGTCGCCGAGCCGGACAACTTCATCACCACGGTTGTGTTGCTCATCATCGCGGTGGCTGTCGCCGGGCTCGTCGACACCGCCGCCCGTGGCGCGGTGGAGGCCCGCCGGGCGTCGCAGGAGGCTGAACTGCTCGCACTGTTCGCCGGTGCGGTGCTGCGCGGCGCCGACCTCACCACGCTCTTGGAGAAGGTGCGGGAGACGTACGGGCAGCGGTCGGTGGCGCTTTTGCAGCGCGGCGAGGGAGCACTCAGCGGGGTGGGCGACCATCCACCGAGGGGTCTCGACGAGGCCGACACCCTCTGCGAGGTCGGTGACGGGGAGTACGCGCTGGCACTTCGTGGTCCGGAGGTCGCCGCCCGCGACCGCCGGGTGCTGACCGCCGTCGCGAACCAGGCCGTCGGACTGATCCGTCAGGAACAGTTGGCCCGTGAGGCCAACGAGGCGAAGGCCCTCGCGGAGGCCGACCGGCTGCGCCGCGCACTGCTGTCGGCGGTCAGCCACGACCTGCGTACTCCGCTCGCCGCAGTGAAGGCGGCCGTGTCGAGTCTGCGGAGCGAGGACATCGAGTTCTCGCCGGAGGACACCGCGGAACTGCTCGCCACCGTCGAGGAGTCCACCGACCAGTTGACGAGTCTGGTCGGCAACCTGCTGGACTCGTCGCGGCTGGCGGCCGGGGTGGTCCGGCCCGAGTTGCGGCCCGTCTACCTCGACGAGGTCGTGCACCGGGCGCTGGTCGGGATCGGCGGCACCACCGGAGCGTCGGATCGGATCCGCGTCGACGTGGGTGCGCAGGCCGTTCTCGCCGACGGCGGTCTCCTCGAGCGGGTCATCGCGAACCTCGTCGACAACGCCCTCCGCTACGCCCCGGACTCGCCGGTGCGGGTAGCGGCCGCGTCCGCCGGGGACCGGGTCCTGATCACGGTGGCGGACAGCGGTCCCGGCGTGCGCCGCGACGCCGAGGACCGGATGTTCGACTCGTTCCAACGTCTCGGGGACCGCGACACCACCACGGGTGTCGGGCTCGGATTGTCCGTCGCCCGAGGGTTCGTCGAGGCGATGGGCGGATCGGTGTCGGCGACCGAGACACCGGGCGGTGGGTTGACAATGGTCGTGGAACTGGCCGGAATCGGACCTCGGGAGGAGGACGCGTGACCCGCGTGCTGGTGATCGACGACGAGCCGCAGATCCTGCGCGCGCTGCGGATCAACCTCAGTGTGCGCGGATACGAGGTGATCACCGCCCACAACGGCGCCGCCGCGCTGCGTGCCGCGGCCGAACGGAAGCCGGACGTGGTCGTCCTCGATCTCGGGCTGCCGGACATGGACGGCATCGAGGTGCTCGCCGGATTGCGTGGCTGGACCTCCGCGCCCGTGATCGTCCTGTCCGCCCGCACGGATTCCGTGGACAAGGTCGAGGCGCTCGACGCGGGCGCCGACGACTACGTCACCAAGCCCTTCGGGATGGACGAGTTCCTGGCCCGGCTGCGGGCGGCGGTCCGGCGCGGCGCCGTGCCCGCCGACACCGACATTCCCGTGGTGACGACGGATTCGTTCACGGTCGACCTGGCCGCGAAGAAGGTCGTCAAGGCCGGCGCCGAGGTGCACCTCACGCCCACCGAGTGGGGCATGCTCGAGATGCTGGTGCGCAACCGCGGCAAGCTCGTCGGCCAGAAGGAGTTGCTCCGGGAAGTGTGGGGCCCGGCCTACGCCACCGAAACGCACTATCTGCGGGTCTATCTCGCACAGCTGCGCCGGAAGCTGGAGGACGACCCCTCGTCGCCTCGGCACCTGATCACCGAACCGGGCATGGGGTACCGCTTCCAGGAATGACAGCGGGTGGGGCGGGGGTGGTCCGCGCCGGGTGGCAGGATGGACGCCATGGCTGACCAGACCCCCGAGACCACTCCTGCCGCGACCGAACTGTGGGTCGAGCGAACCGGCACCCGCCGCTACACCGGGCGCAGCTCCCGCGGCGCCGAGGTGCTCGTCGGGTCCGAGTCGGTCCCGGGCGTGTTCACTCCGGGTGAGCTCCTCAAGATCGCGTTGGCGGCCTGCTCGGGTATGGCCTCGGACGTCCCGCTCTCGCGGCGGCTCGGTGACAACTACGACGTCACGGTGCGGGTTTCGGGCGCGGCGGATCGCGAGAACGAGGTGTACCCGCTGCTGGAGGAAGTGATGGAGCTCGACCTCAGCGAACTCGACCCGGAGGCGCAGCAGCGGCTGCTCACCGTGGTCGAGAAGTCGATCGACAAGGTGTGCACCGTCGGACGCACCCTCAAAAGCGGCACCGTCGTTCGGCTTTCGATCGAAACCGATTCGTGATCTGATAGGCGCCATGACTCTGTCCCGCGTTGCAATGGTCGGCGCGGTGCTCCTCGGCGTGGTTGCCGGGACGCCACTTGCGGCCGCACAGTCCGTTCCGGTGCCGTCGCCCCTGCCGCTCTCTCCGGTCGTCAGCCCGCCGAAGCCGCCGGTGGAGCCGATGCCGATGCCGACGGTGGATCCGCTGGTCCCGCTGTCCGCAGATCTTCCGGCGCTCGGCAGTCCCGCCCCGGTGGTCGAGTCCGTGACGCCGACAACGTCGGCCGAGGCGACGCCGGTCGCAGCGCCCGCGTGCGTGCCGTGGACCATCACCACGGTGGCAGAGGGCTTCGGCGTTCTCGAGAACCTCGCGTTCGACGGTGACGGCACCATGCTGCTGTCGGAGTCGATCCCGTTCGGGGACGGTGCGATCCGGACACTGACTCCGTCGGGTGCGGAGGGCACCCTCGTCTCCGAGGTGCAGTCGCCCGGCGGCATCGTCGTCGACGGCGATCGCGTGGTGTTCACCACGGGCAACAACGTGATGGCCGGACTGTGGGGGAGTGCCAACGGCACGGTCGACGCGGTGGACCGCGACGGCGGGAACCGCACCACACTCACCGAGGGGCTGAGCATGCCCAACGGTCTGGGTCTGCTCGACAATGGCGACCTGCTCGTCACCCACGCCTTCGGCGACGCCCCCGGGCTCACCCGGATCCCGGCCTCGGACCCGGCCGCCGCCGCCACGGTGCGTACCGACATCGGTTCCGCCAACGGGCTTTTCATCGCCTCCGACAAGGTATACGTCGGGAACACCGTCGACCGCTCCACCGAGGTCCACGTCCTCGACGCCGGCGACCTGACCGGCGAGGTCACCACCCTCACGCTCCCGGGTGGCGGAGCCGCCAACGCGGGTGACGACCTGGCCGTCGACGCGGACGGACTGGTGTACATCGCGTTGAACGGGGCGGGCAAGGTCGTCCGGATCGACCCGTCCACGGGTGACAGCTGCGAGATCGCGACCGACCTTCCGATGACGTCGTCGGTTCGATTCGGAGCCGGCGCCGGTTGGGATCCGACGGCGTTGTACACGACGAGTTTCGACGGGACGGTGCACCGTCTCACCCCGCCCGGGAACTGAGGTCGGGTGACCGAGCGAGAACACTCCGGCGGTACCGGGCGGGTCCGCCTCACCGCCTGGGTGCACGGCCGGGTGCAGGGTGTGGGCTTCCGGTGGTGGACTCGTTCGCGCGCACTCGAACTCGGTCTCGTCGGGCATGCCACCAACCGGCCCGACGGGCGGGTGCTCGTGATCGCCGAGGGGCCTCGCCCCGACTGCGAGAGTCTGCTGGCCCTGCTCGGATCCGGCACGACACCGGGTTCCGTCGACGTGGTCGTCGAAAGCTGGTCGGACGCCACGGGCGGGTTGGTCGGGTTCGTCGAACGCTGACGGTCGCGATTCGCCGTCCCGGCCCGCGCGAGCGACGGGGGTGGCTGGTACGGCACGCCGTGCGGTCACCTATCGTCTGGTCCGATGTCGACACATGAGGGGGTGGGTTCGATGGGGCCCGAAGAGCAGCACCCGGGTACGGCCGGAGGGAACGATCCCGGTTCGGGTGCCGTGCGGCCCGGGCGGATCCGCCGCCAGGAGCCCGGCGAGACCACGCCGCGTCAGCCCACTGTCGCCGAGGCCCGCGCCCGCGACAAGGCGCGCCGTGCTCGGGAGGAACAGGCCCGCCTGGCCGCCGAACAGGCCGAGAAGGACGAGGCGAGGCGACGGACCCGGCGCAAGGCGATGATCGGCACCGTCGCGGTCGTCGGCGTCGTCGGGCTGGTCGCGCTCGGCTACGCAGCGCTCTCGTCCGACGAGGTGCAGGCCACCTGCATCGACCCGGAAACCGAGGTCGTGGTCGACGACTCGTACTGCACCACGGGCTCGCCCAGCGGCGGCGGCATGTTCATCTATGCCGGCTCGTCGTACCGCTACTACTACGGCGGCAACACCGGGGCGGTCGGCACGAAGGTGTCGGGCGGCACCGTGGTCACCCCGAAGGGCGCGACCATCACGACCAAGTCGGGCACCACCATCCAGCGGGGCGGCTTCGGCAGCAAGATCTCCGGAAGCACGGGGTCCTGAGATGAAGCGAGTGAGGCAGAGCCCCCGCCCCGACTGGGAACAGATCGTCGCGAGCCAGGGCATGATCTTCGGCACCCCGGCCCGCCTCGCGGACGGCAGCGACCGGCCCTACTGGGACGAGTCCGTGCACTACGAGTTCGACATGGACGAAATCCTCGCACTCGAGGCAGACGTCGAACTCCTGCACTCGATGTGCCTCAACGCGGTCGAACACGTCGTCCTCACCGAGCGCTACCGGGACTTCGGTCTGCCGGAGTGGACGTGGGAGCCGATCGCCCGGTCGTGGCAGCGGGGCGACCCGCACGTCTACGGCCGCTTCGACCTGCGGTACGACGCCCGGCGGCCCGCGAAACTTCTCGAGTACAACGCCGACACGCCGACCACCCTGCTCGAGGCGTCGATCCTCCAGTGGCACTGGCTGACCGACACCCACTCCGGCGACGACCAGTGGAACTCGCTGCACGAGAAACTCGTCGAACGCTGGGCTCACATCCGGTCCCAGCTGCCCAGCAGCGAGCTGCACCTGTCCTGGTCGAGCGCCGACCTCTCCGGCGAGGACAACGTCACCGTCGCCTACATGCAGGAATGTGCTGCCGAAGCCGGACTCGACACCGTCGCCCTCGCCGTCGAGGAGATCGGGTTCGACACCGATCTGCACCGGTTCGTCGACCTGGAGGAGGGGCCCATCTCCTCCTTGTTCAAGCTGTACCCCTGGGAGTGGGTCCTCGACGACGACTTCGGCAGGCGCGCAGTCGAACTGCTCCCCGAGACACTGTGGATCGAACCTCTCTGGAAGGCGATCCTGAGCAACAAGGCGATTCTCGCCGTGCTGTGGGAGATGTACCCCGGCCATCCCAATCTGCTCCCGGCGTACATCGACGACCCCCACGAGCTGACCGAGTACGTCCGCAAGCCGAAGCTCGGACGCGAGGGCGCGAACGTCTCCATCGTCGGCGCGGGCATGGACACCGCAACGGGCGGCATCTACGGCGAGGAGGGGTACGTGTACCAGCTCCTCGACCCGCTGCCCGAATTCGACGGCATGCGGCCGGCTCTCGGCGCCTGGATCGTCGGGGACGAGGCCGCCGGTCTCGGTATTCGCGAGACCGCAGGCCTCGTCACCGACAACGGCGCCGCCTTCGTCCCGCATCGCATTCCCCAGCCCTGATCCCGAACACCCGGACATCTCCGGCCCGTGCGGCGTTCCGGCGCACGCGGGACACACACCCGATCTCGAACGAACGGAGCAAGATCCATGACCACTGAGGTCGTAGCCCTCGCCAGCGACTACTGGTCCACCCTCGGCCGCGGTGTGTCCGCGATCGTGCTGTACGCGATCCTCGGCCTCGCCCTGATGGTGCTCGGCTTCTTCGCCATCGACTGGACCACACCCGGAAAGCTGCGCACCCTGGTCCGGGAGGGACGGCCGAACGCCGCCGTCGTCACGGCGTCCGGCATGGTCAGCATGGCGCTGATCGTCGTCCTGGCGATCTACGCCTCGTCCGGCAAGCTCGTCGAGGGTCTGATCTACAGCGCCGTGTTCGGTCTCGTCGGCATCGCCGCCCAGGTGATCTCCGTCCGCCTGATCGAACTCGTCAGCGCGATCGAGATCGGTGACGTGCTGGCCCGGGAGAAGTTCACCCCCGAGGTGCTGGTCGTCGCTGCCGCGCACCTCGCTCTCGGCCTGGTCGTGGCCGTCGCGATTCTCTAGGAAACGTCCGCGTCGGCCGGCTCGGGCAGCCTGCGTTCGACGACCTCACCGTCGAAGAACGCGGGCTCCCGGCGCCGGCACCACCACATCAGAGGGTAACCGAGCAGCATCGACCCGACACCGAGGACGAACACGCCACCGACCTGCCAGTGCGGCGCGAACGGCAGCGTCCAGTACGTCTCGCCGTACTCGGGGTCGAACGAGGTGACGGCCGTCCATCCGGCTGCGAACAGCAGCATCAACCCGCCGGTGAGAGGCAGGGCTCCGCGCAGCCACCACGTCTGCGCGTTCTCCCGCAGGGTGCGGCGGTACAGCCACGTGCACGCGATTCCGGTCATGCCGTAGTAGAAGCCGACGGCGATGCCGATCGCGGCGACCGAGTCGTAGATCAGGTCGCCCGCGGCGAGGAAGTTGAACACGATGTAGATCAGTGCAGACACGCCGCCCATCGCGAGGGTGGACACCGTCGGCGTCCGGAACCGCGGGTGCACGTTCGCGAACGCGGCGGGCAGTGCGCGGAACACGCCCATGGACAGGGTGGTCCGGGCGGTCGGCAGGATCGTCGTCTGGGTCGACGCGATCGCCGAGGTGAGGATCATCAGCAGCAGCACGTGCACCAGGACCTGACCGAGCGCGCCCTCGCCGAAGACCGCGGTCCCCAGTGCCGCGAAGAAGTCGTCGAAGTGCTCGGGGTTGGCAAGGCCGTTGCCGTCCTCGGAGACACCGGCGAACGACTGCGCGGCCACCGTCACGAGGACGTAGAGCGAGACCAGTACGACGGTCGAGATGATCGCGGACCGGCCTGGTGTGCGGCGCTCGTCGACGGTCTCCTCGTTGACCGAGACGACCGAGTCCCAACCCCAGTAGATGAACACCATCAGCAGCATCGCGTTCACGAAGGTGGAGAAGGACCCGATCTCGAACGGGTTGAACCAGCTCCACTGCGGGCTCAGCGCGGCCTCGCCTGCGGTGCCCAGCCACACTCGGACCAGGGCGACGACGGCGAACACGACGAGCGCCACGAACTCGACCGTCAGCAGCACGGACTGGATGCGCGCCGACAGTTCGATGCCACGGAAGCACAGCCACGTCATCACCAACATGAACGCCACACCGAGCGCGAGGACGGCGACGTGCGTCGGGTCGTCGCCGATCCCGTCGGCCCCGAACAGCAGGAACGTGTACTGACCTGCGACCTGCGCCATGCTCGCCATCACGAGCACGTCCGCGACCACGATGGCCCAGCCGGACATCCAGCCCCAGGTCGGACCGAAGGCGCGGGTCGCCCACACGAAGGTCGTGCCGCAGTCCGGGTCGGCCTTGTTCAGCTGCTGGTATCCGAACGCGGCGAACAGGATCGGGACGAACGCGAGGAGTGCGATCGCGGGTGCCTGCAGTCCGACAGCCGCGACCACCAGCCCGAGGGTCGCGGCGATGCTGTAGGCCGGCCCGGCGGACGCGACGCCGATCACGACACTCGACGTCAGCGTCAGGGCGTTCCTCGCCAGCCCCTTCGCGGGCGGAGCCGCAGGTCCACTCGCGCGCGAAGCCACGTTCGCGCCGGTCACGTTCTCGATCACTGGGGCAATGTAGTGCACCGTCCTCGCAGTTCCGGAATCGGTGCGAGGTGTGTTTCGCCACCGGCCCGGCGGGTCGCCGGGGTGTGCTTCCGTCCGTGAGGTGGCAGAGTCGGGAGGGACGACCGCATCCGCACCGTTCGAGGAGCAGCGATGAGCGCAGTCACCACCAACCAGCCGCTCGGCACCCCCACGTGGATCGACCTCGGCATCCCCGACCTGGATCTGGCGATGTCCTTCTACGGCACGGTCTTCGGGTGGGAGTTCGACGTCGGACCCGAGGAGTTCGGCCGCTACACGATGTGCCTGCTCCGAGGGAAGAAGGTCGCGGCCCTGATGCCCGTCGACGCGGCGACGTCGACCGCCTACTGGTGGAACGTGTACCTCGCCACCGACGCTGTCGACGACACCGACGCTCGCTGCCGAGCACTGGGCGCGGAGTCGCTGGTCGAACCGATGCAGATCGCCGACCAGGGCTCGATGTCGATCCTGCGGGATCCCTCGGGCGCCCAGTTCGGGCTGTGGCAGGGCGCGGCGCACGTCGGCTGCGAGCTCGTCAACGAACCGGGCACCCTGCTGCGGAACGATCTCGTGACGACCGACGCCGTCGCCGCCCGCACCTTCTACTCGACCGTCTTCGGGTTCACCCTCGACGGCGAGGACGAGATGCCCGGCGTCGACTTCACCTTCCTGCGTCGCCCCGACGGCCACGAGGTCGGCGGCATCATCGGGGACCCGACTGCCGCGGCCCCCGCCTGGGGCACGTTGTTCCAGGTGACCGACGCGGACGCGGCTGTCGCGGCGGCGCGGTCGGCCGGTGGTACCGCCACCGATGCGACCGACATGCAGTACGGACGCACCGCCGAGATCACCGATCCGTTCGGCGCGACGTTCACCGTCGGCGCACCCCTTCCGGGCGCGGGGGACTGACGGCACATCGCGGCGTGGGTCTTCCGGTGAATCGGCCTCCTCGGCCCGTCGGATGACCGAAACAGTCGGCGCGGTGCCGTAACCTCATCGTCTGTGCACCTCAAGAGTCTGACGCTGAAGGGATTCAAGTCCTTCGCGTCGTCGACGACTCTGCGGTTCGAGCCCGGCATCACCTGCGTCGTCGGACCCAACGGGTCCGGCAAGTCCAACATCCTCGACGCGCTGACCTGGGTCATGGGCGAACAGGGCGCGAAGGCCCTGCGTGGCGGCAAGATGGAGGACGTCATCTTCGCCGGCACCGCCGGGCGCGCCGCCCTCGGTCGCGCCGAGGTGACGCTCACCATCGACAACTCCGACGGCGCACTGCCGATCGAGTACTCCGAGGTGTCCATCACGCGGCGGATGTTCCGCGACGGCGCAGGCGAGTACGAGATCAACGGGGCGTCCTGCCGGCTCATGGACGTGCAGGAACTGCTGTCCGACTCCGGCATCGGCCGCGAGATGCACGTGATCGTCGGACAGGGTCGACTCTCCGCGATCCTCGAGTCGCGCCCCGAGGACCGCAGGGCGTTCATCGAAGAGGCCGCCGGCGTTCTCAAGCACCGCAAACGCAAGGAAAAGGCGGTCCGCAAGCTCGACTCGATGCAGGCGAACCTGGCCCGCCTCACGGACCTGACGACCGAGCTGCGACGCCAGCTCAAGCCGCTGGGCAGGCAGGCCGAGGTGGCGCGCCGGGCGGCGACGGTGCAGGCCGATCTCCGCGACGCCCGCCTGCGGCTGGCCGCGGACGATCTGGTGACGAAGCGGGCCGAACTCGCCACCCAGGCCGAGAACGAAGCCGTCATCCGTGCGCAGCAGGAGCACGTGCAGGCCGAGTTGGAGGCGGCGACCGCCGAACTCGGCGCCCACGAGCAGGCCCTCGCCCGGCTCAATCCGGGTGCGGAGGCCGCCGGTCAGACGTGGTTCCGGCTCTCCGCGCTCGCCGAGCGTGTGGGCGCGACCGTTCGGATCGCGACCGAGCGGGCCCGTCACCTCGACAGCGATCCGGTCGCGCAGCGCGGCCAGGATCCGGATCAGATGGAGGCGCAGGCCGACCGCGTTGCCGCCGAGGAACTCGAGCTCCAGGAGTCGGTCGAGATCGCGCGCGCGACCCTCGACGCCGCGAAGGAGCAGTTGGCGGAGTACGAGGAGGCCGCGTCCGCCGCGGAACGTGCCCATCTCGCCGCGGTCCGGGCCGTCGCGGACCGTCGCGAGGGCCTCGCCCGACTGTCCGGCCAGGTCGACACGCTGCGGACCCGCGCCGATTCCGTCGACGCCGAGGTCGCCCGGTTGACCCTCGCGATCGACGACGCCCGGGCCCGGGGCGATGCCGCCCAGGCCGAGTTCGAATCGGTGCAGGAGAAGATCGACGAACTCGACGCAGGCGAGCTCGGACTCGACTCCCATCACGAGCGATCGGTCGTCGCGCTGGACGCCGCGAAGGCCCGCGTCACGGAACTGCAGGACGCCGAGCGCACCGCCGGGCAGGACGTCGCGTCCCTGCGGGCCCGGATCGACGCCCTCGCCATCGGCCTGCAGCAGAAGGACGGTGCCGGCTGGCTCCTCGAGCACCGCACCGGCGACGGGCTGTCCGGCCCACTCGCGAGCCGGGTGAGCGTCACCGCCGGATTCGAAGCCGCCATCGCCGCCGCCCTCGGCCCCGCCGCCGAGGCGATCGCGGCGGAGTCCATGGCCGCCGCACACGCCGCAGTGGCGGCGCTCGGCGAGGCCGACGCCGGCCGCGCCGCGGTCGTCGTCGCAGGCGCCCCGGTCGCGGGTGCCCCGGGCGCGCAGTCGCTGCCTTCCGGAGCGCGCCCCGCGCTGGACGTGATCACCGTCCCCGACTCGCTGCGCGGTGCGCTCGTTGCGCTCCTCGGGACGGTCGCGGTCGTCGACGACCTCGCGACCGCCGCGGAAGTCGTTGCCGCCCAACCGCAGTGGCGTGCGGTGACGCGGTCCGGAGACCTGGCGGGTGCAGGCTGGGTGATCGGTGGCTCCGACCGCAAGCCGTCCACGCTGGAGGTCCAGTCCGCGATCGAGCAGTCGACTGTCGAGCTGGCCGCCGCCGAGCGCCGCTCCGAGGACCTCGCCGCCGCCCTCTCCGGCGCGCTCGCCGAGCGGGAAGACCGCGCAGAGACGGCTGAGCACGCCCTCGCCGCTCTGCACGAGTCGGACGCCGCGATGTCCGCGATCTACGAGCAGCTCGGGCGCCTCGGTCAGGTCGCCCGCGCCGCGCACGCCGAATCCGACCGCCTCGCCGCCCAGCGCAGCGCAGCCGAGTCCGGCCGTGAGGAGTCGATCACCGCCCTCCGCGATCTCGAGGAGCGTCTCGCACTCGCCCAGCAGGAGCAGACAGGTGTCGGCGTCGACTCCGGAACCGACTCCGCCGAGCGGGAGGCTGCGGCCGCAGCCCTCGCCGAGGCCCGCGCCGTCGAGGTCGAGTCCCGCCTGACGCTGCGCACCGCCGAGGAACGCGCCGAATCGGTGCGCGGCAAGGCAGACTCCCTGCGGCGCGCCGCCCATGCCGAGCGTGAGGCCCGCGCCCGCGCCGAACGCGCGCTCGCGGCCCGCAAGAATGCCGCCGCCGTCGCCGCCGCCGTCGCCGAATCGGGCGCGAAGGTCGCGGCCCGCCTCGACACCGTCGTCGCCGCCGCGCTCGCGCACCGCGACGAACTCACCCGCCAGCGCGCCGAACGGACCCAGCAGGTTGAGGCCGTGAAGGAACGGGTCCGCCAGTACTCGGGGCAGCTCGCGTCGCTGACCGACGCCGTGCACCGCGACGAGGTCGCCCGCGCGCAGGCCGCGACCCGCATCGAGCAGCTCGAGGCGGCGATCCTGGAACAGCACGGCATCGCGCTCGACGATCTGGTTGCCGAGTACGGGCCCGACGTGCCGCTGCCGCCGTCTGCGCTGGAGATCGCCGAGTACGAGCAGGCCCGCGAACGGGGCGATCAGGTGTCCGCGCCGGCGCCGATGCCGTACGACCGCACGACGCAGGAGCGGCGGGCCAAGCGTGCCGAGAAGGACCTCGCGACGCTCGGCAAGGTCAACCCGCTCGCGCTGGAGGAGTTCGCGGCGCTCGAGGAGCGCTACAACTTCCTGTCCACCCAGCTCGAGGACGTCAAGAACGCGCGCAAGGACCTCCTCGGTGTCGTGGCCGACGTCGACGCCCGCATCCTGCAGGTGTTCACCGAGGCGTGGCAGGACGTGGAACGCGAGTTCGTCGGGGTCTTCTCGAAGCTGTTCCCGGGCGGCGAGGGGCGTCTGGTCCTCACCGACCCGTCCGACATGCTCACCACGGGCATCGAGGTCGAGGCCAGGCCGCCGGGCAAGAAGGTCAAGCGGCTCTCCCTGCTCTCCGGCGGTGAGAAGTCCCTGACGGCGGTGGCGATGCTGGTGGCGATCTTCCGCGCCCGGCCGTCCCCGTTCTACGTGATGGACGAGGTCGAGGCCGCTCTCGACGACACCAACCTGCGCCGGCTCATCGGCCTGTTCGAGCAGCTGCGCGAGAAATCGCAGCTCATCGTCATCACCCACCAGAAGCCGACGATGGAGATCGCCGACGCCCTGTACGGCGTCAGCATGCGGGGCGACGGCATCACCCAGGTGATCTCGCAGCGGCTGCGCGGTCAGAACCTGGCGACGCCGACGCCTGTCGCGGAGTAGCCGGACCGTCGAATCCGTGACACCGGCCGGTGCCGGGACACAGAATGGGGCATGGCGAATCGCACCGTGCTGCGCACCTGCCCGCTCTGTGAGGCGGTCTGCGGACTGCAACTCGAACTCGACGACCGGGACCGGGTGGTGTCCGTCCGCGGGGACCGCGACGATCCGTTCAGCCGCGGGTTCCTCTGCCCGAAGGGGGCGAGCCTCGGCAACCTGGACGCCGACGCGGACCTGCTCGACGCGCCGCTGATCCGCACCGGCACGACGTGGCGGGAGGCGACCTGGGAGGAGGCGTTCGACGCGGTCGCGGCGGGTCTCGGCGGGGTGGTCGAGCGGTACGGCCGTTCCGCCCTCGCGATGTACGCGGGAAACCCGAACGCGCACACCGTCGCCGGCGGTCTCTACCTGCCCGCCGTGCACCGAGCGCTGGGGACCCGCAACTTCTTCTCCGCGAGCACGGCCGACCAGATGCCGAAGCACGTGTCCGCGGGGCTGATGTTCGGCGACCCGCTCGCCATCCCGGTACCCGACCTCGACCGCACCGACTATCTGCTCATGCTGGGCGCAAACCCGCTCGAGTCGAACGGATCGCTCTGCACCGCACCCGATTTCCCAGGACGTCTGAAGGCCATCCGGGCGCGCGGCGGCAAGGTCGTCGTCGTCGATCCCCGCAGGACCCGCACCGCCGATCGTGCGGACGAGCACATCTTCGTCCGACCCGGCACCGACCCGTTCCTGCTGTTCGCGATCGTGCACACCCTGTTCGCCGAGGAACTCACCGACATTCGGGTGCCGGTGCACGGGCTCGACGAACTGCGCACCGTCGCGACGCTGTTCGACCCGGCGGTGGCCGAGCTGCAGACCGGGGTCCCGGCGGACTCCGTCGTGCGGATCGCCCGCGAGCTCGCCGCGGCGCCCACCGCCGCCGTCTACGCCCGTATCGGCACCTGCACAGCCGAATTCGGCACGCTCGCACAGTGGCTCGTCGACGTGGTCAACGTGCTCACCGGCAACCTCGACCGGCCGGGAGGCGTCATGTTCGCCACCCCTGCCATCGGCCGGATCCGCCGTGGCAAGCCCTACCGCACCGGGCGCTGGCGCAGCCGCGTCCGAAACCTGCCGGAGGCCAACGGCGAGCTTCCGGTGGCGACCCTGGCGGACGAGATCGAGGCTCCGGGGGAGGGGCAGGTCAGGGGACTGGTGACCGTCGCGGGCAACCCGGTCCTTTCCGCGCCGAGCGGCGCCCGGATCGACGCGGCCCTGCCGCAGCTCGACTTCATGGTGAGCGTGGACCGTTACCTGAACGAGACGACGCGACACGCGCACGTCGTGTTGCCGCCGCCGCGGACGATGCAGTCCCCGCACTACGACTTCGCGTTGCTGGGGTTCTCGGTGCGCAACTACGCCCGCTACTCGCCACCCGCGGTGGCATCGGCCGGCCGGCCGTCGGAGGCGGAGATCCTCGCGCGTCTCGCGATGATCGCGAGCGGGCAGTCGGGCGATCCCGCGCTGCTCGACGAGCTGATCATCGGGCAGGCGCTGCAGCAGGCCGTCGGCACCGAGGGCTCACCGGTCCAGGGACGGGACGTGGGCGGACTGCGCGCCGACCTCCGCGGTGAGACGGGCGCCGAACTGCGGCTGGACATGATGCTCCGACTCGGCCCGTACGGGGAGTGGAACGGCGGCACGCTGAGCCTGCAGACACTGCTGGACAACCCGCACGGCATCGACCTGGGACCGTTGCAGCCGCAACTCGGCGACCTGATCCGCACCGAATCGGGTGCCGTCGACCTGGCGCCACCGCAGCTGATCGACGACGTCGCCCGGCTGCGACTGCACCTCGCGAACACCAGGCCGGATGTCGTGCTGATCGGACGCAGGCAGCTGCGGTCCAACAACAGCTGGATGCACAACGTGTCGACACTGGTGGGTGGGTCGAACACGTGCACCCTGCACGTCAACCCGGCCGACGTGGACCGGCTCGGGCTGGGCGAAAACGCGGTCGTGAAATCCGCTGCGGGAGAGCTGATCGTGCCGGTCGAGCCGACGGACACGATCATGCCGGGCGTCGTCAGCCTCCCGCACGGCTGGGGACACGCCGGTGGTGCGCAATCGGTGGCGTCCGCGCATGCCGGTGTGAACGCCAACGTCCTCACCGACGACTCGACCGTCGACGTGCCGTCCGGCAACGCGGTGTTCAACGGGGTCCCGGTGACGGTGTCCCCGGCCTGAGCGGCCCGGGGACACCGCCGTCCGTCACAGCACGAAGAGGCTGCCGTCCTGCGCGACGGTGATCTCGCCGTCGAACCTGTCGCTCATGCCGGCGACGAACAGCTGCCGCTCGATCGCGGTGTCCGCGTAGGGGATCAGGTGGGTCAGCACCAGGTGGTCCACGCCGGCCTGCTGGGCCTGTTCGGCAAGTGCGACGGTGTCGGCGTGGTAGTGGCCGGTGCGTTCGGCGACGTCGGCGTCGAGTCCGAGCTCGCGCATGATCGGGACCGCCCGTTCGACCATGTGGGTCGCGTAGGCCTCGTGGACGACCAGGTCGGCATCCTGCATGGCGGGGAGGGTCTTCGGCGTGACCATCGTGTCGCCGCTGATGAAGACCTTCTTGTCCCGGTAGGTCACCACGTAGCCGTACGCCGGTTCGACCGGTTCGTGGGCGACGGCGAGTGCGTCGACGGTCACTCCGCCGTCGTCGTACACGCGTACCGAGGACTCGCCGGCCGGGATCGGTGCGGGCACCGGTGTCGCCGTGGCAGCGGCGACCTCGTCGGCGAGTCCGGCCATGTCCGCGGTGCGGTAGCCGATGTCGAGGGCGTAGGCGCTGTTCAGGCCGTCCACCACCTGATCCACCCCGGGGGGACCGACGACCTGCAACGGTGTCGTGGCACCCCAGTTCCAGCGCTGGTTGACGAAGGACCCGAGGCCGTTGACGTGGTCGGAGTGGAAGTGCGTGAGGAACACGTGGTCGATGTTCGCGAGATCGACCTTCGAACTGTTGAGGGATCGGGTGGCGCCCTCGCCGACGTCGAAGAGGAGCATTCGGCCGCCCGCGGCGACCATCGTGCACGCCTGGGAGGCCTCGCTCAGTTCGGGGCTTCCGGTGCCGCACGTCAGCACCCGGACGCGGCCGTCGTCCGCAGCGAATGACGGGTCCGGTTGTGATCCGGTGAGTTGCTGTCGAATGGCGGAGTCGACGAGAGGACCGATCGCGGGGCTCGTGACGATCTGTTCCCCGGAGCCGGATGCGGAACCGGAGCCGAGGTCGACGGACTGCGCCGATCCGATGCCGCTGCTGCCGGTCGCCAGCAGCACGGCGGCCGCCACGGCGGTGGCCAGGTAGACGCCGTTTCGGCGTGTGGTGTTGCGGTGCAATGGTTCTCCTGTGTGGGTGGTGGTCCTGGGCATGGGGTTGGTTGTCATCGGGTGCCGTGCCGGACGAATTCGGAGCGGAACGACGGCATCCGGTAGGCCAGCTCGGTCGGTGACCGGCCTGCCGCCGACACCGCGCCGTCGGGGCGAACGAGTGCGGCACGGGCCTTACCCGTGGTCAGCCAGTCGTGCAGCGGCTCACCCGGTGCGACGTCCACGACGACACCGCCGCGTTGCACGACGATCGACCGCGTGTGCTGGCTGACCGGTGCAGCAGTCACGAGCGTGAACCGTGAGACGGACGGACCGCAGTCGAATCGGGTGGCGTCGGCGGACGGGCCCAGTCGGACGTTGGGGCACTGGGTGCCTGCGAGTCCGGCACGACCGTCCAGTGCGACCGTCCGGCCGTGCAGCGGAGGCGTCGTGCTGTCGGTGACCTTGGCGCCGAATCCCGGCACCCGGTGCAGGCAGGGCGCGATCACCCTGCGCGCGAGATCGCCGCCGTGACCGCCGCCGGTCATCGCCCGTCCCATCCAGACAGCCAGGGTGATCAGGCTTTTCGCGTGTGGACGGCGTTCGGTCTCGTAGGAGTCCAGCCAGGACTCGTCGAGGTCGCCCGCGAGCACACCCGCCACCTTCCACGACAGGTTCAGCGCATCCCGGAGCCCCGCACCCATACCTTGTCCGATGAACGGCGGGGTCAAGTGCGCGGCGTCGCCGAGCAGGAAGACGCGGCGATCCCGCCACCGGTCGGCGAGCTGTGCGCGGAATGTGTAGTCGGTGATGCGGTGCAGCACCAGGTCTTCCGCCGGAACGTCGCCCGTCCACGGTTCGAGCAGCGGGGCGAGCGCGTCGACACTCTCGAAGTACGTCGCGCTCTCACCGTCGAGGAGGCGGAACTCCCAGCGGTGCCGCCGGTCCCCGATGCGCATGTAGGTCGCGGCGCGGTGTGTGTCGCAGACCTGGTGCACGCCGTCCCACGCCCCGAATTCGCGGTCGGTCTCCATGTCGACCACGAGCCACCGCTGCTCGAACCCGAGGTCACGCATCGTTGCCCCGATGCTTCTGCGCACCAGGCTGTTCGCGCCGTCGCAGCCGAGCACGAACGCGGCCTCGACCGTGTCGACCGCGCCGGTCGTCCGGTGCTCGAAGGTGACCCGCACCCGATCGTGGGCGATCTGGTCGACCGCGGTCACCTCGACGTCCCCACGGAAGGTGACCGTGGGCAGCGAGGTGAGGTGCTCGCGGAGCAACCCCTCCAGTGCAGGCTGGTCGAACATGTTCGCCTGCGGGTACCCGTGGACGCCGACGAGGCGGTCCCGGGCGAACTCCGCGAGCACGACGTGGTCACGGTCGAGCAGTCGGAGTCCGAGCGCCGGCCGGGAGATCGCCGCGAATGCTTCGGCCAGCCCGAGCCTGCCGAGGATCCGGTGGACCTCGTCGTCCAGGTGGACGGCACGGGCGAGCGGGTAGACCTCGGTCCAGCGGTCGAGGACCAGGCACCGCACACCGTACTGCGCGAGCAGCGCGGCGGCGGTGACTCCCGTCGGCCCCGCCCCGACCACGATCACGTCGACGGGCGCCGCCGTCACCGCGGCACCAGCCGCCAGGTCAGGGCGAAGGTGTCGAGAACGGAACCGATCGCGGCGCCGTCGGTTCCGGGCGTGGTGGCAACGGTGACCACCACGGTCCCGTCCTCCACCTCGGTCGACACCTCGACACCGGCGACGTCGGCGTCCTCGAGGGCCGCGATCGCGGCACGCCGGGCAGCGTCGGCCCGCAACGTCAGTTTGTACGGCTTGCCGACCGCGGTCATCGGGAGCACGTCGACGACGTGGACGGACCTGGGGGCGGCGGCCGGCTCGGCGACGTGCTCTCTCGCCCACACGATCAGGTCGCTCTCGTCCGTCGCGGTTCCGACGGTGACGTAGGCGACCGGAACCTCGCCGGAATGGATGTCGGGCATGCCGACCGCCGCCGCACCCGTGACGGCGGGATGTGACAGCAGCGCGTCCTCGACCTGCGCCGGGTCGATGTTGTGGCCGCCGCGGATGATGAGGTCCTTGGCGCGGCCGGTGAGGTGCACGAAGCCGTCGGCGTCGACCGAGCCGAGGTCGCCGGTGTCGAGCCAGCCGTCCACCAGCTTGCCCAGCCCGTCGAGGACGAGACCGCCGTCGTGGTCGCGGTCGACGGCGTATCCCGGAAACACCGCCGGCCCGCTGATCGCGAGGACTCCCGATTCGCCGGTGGGCAGGTCGGTCCAGGTTCCGTCCTCGTCGATCCGGACCGCCTTGATCCGCTGGTACGGGAGGCGCTGCCCGACCGACCCGGGACGGGGATGTGCGAGATAGCTTCTCGCACTGGCGCACGTCGCCTCCGTCAGGCCGTACCCCTCGAGCAGCGTGACCCCGGTGTGCTCCTCGAACGAGCGGCGCACCGCGGGCGGCAGCATCGACGCGCCGACGACGGCCATCCGCAGCGAGGAGATGTCGGCGTCGACGGCGACGTTCGCCAGGACGCCGTACACGGTGGGCACCGCGCTCATGGTGGTGATCGCGTAGTGCTCCACGAGCTTCCAGAAGCAGCCGTAGAGGTGCAGGTCGCGGTACCCGAGCGGACCTGCCCACACCGCGTGCTGACCGCGCAGCGTCGGGGCGAGCAGTGTCACCACGAGCGCGTTGACGTGGAACAGCGGCAACGCGGCGAAGATCGTCGTGTCCTCGCCCAGTTCCGACGCGGCGGCGACCGACCAGGCGTCGACGATCTCGTTGCGATGGGTGTGTGCGGCGAGCTTGGGTGCGCCGGTGGTGCCGCCGGTGTGGAACAGGGCCGCCAGATCGTCTGCGGTCGGCAGGTCGCCGACGAAGCTTTCGCCGTCGCACCCGGCGGCGAGCTCGGCGAACCGGTGGACCGTCACGCCGCCCAGTTCCGGTGCGGTGTCGACCGTCTCACCGGTCGGGGCGAGCAGGAGCACGGTGTCGACAGCCCCCGTATCGGCGAGCGCACGGACCTGCTCCCAGCCCGCCGGGTCCAGCGCGGGTGCAGCGGCGACCAGGACCCGGGTCGCCGCCCGGTCGAGGAGTTGCCGGATGTGACCGGCCGCCAGCGCCCCGTTGACCGGCATCGCGATGCCCGCCAACTCCGCGGCGAGCGTCACGGTGATCAGGTCGTCGCAGTTCGGGGACATGATCGCGACGACGTCGCCGCGCCGGACACCGAGCGCGTGCAGCGCGTTGGCATACCGGTGCACGTCGGTGAGCAGGTCGAGGTAGGTGCGGCGGACGGGTGACTGCCAGCGCTCGGCGTCGGGGAGTACGGTAACGGCAGTCCGGTCGGGCCAGAGGCTCCCGGCGCGGGCCAGTGCGTCGTAGGTGGTGTCCGGGAGGCCGCGCTCGGACAGCGGCGTTCGTTCCACTGTCGCAAGGTCGCCCGGGTGGTCGAAGGAGGCGGGCCAGCAGACTGCGTCGTGAGTGTCGACGGTCATCGCGCATGCCTCACGGTGGTGCGCTGCCGGCCGAGGTCGATCTTGCCGTCGGGCGTCTCGATGGTGATCTCGACGACGTCGCCCTCCTGGAGGTAGTGGGGGTTCTTCGCCTGGGACTTGAAGAACGCCTTCCACTTCACGGCCGGGGGCAGCAGGGCGCCGATCTTCTCGACCACGCGCGGCGGCGCCTTCAACGCGGTGCCTCCGGGAGTGCCGGTGAGGACGAGGTCGCCGGGGGCGAGCCGCTGGAACCGCGCGAGCGCCGCCAATGCCTGCGCGGGCGTGTAGATCATGTCGGCACCCGTGTTGTCCTGGCGGACCTCGCCGTTGACCGTCAGACGCAGCCGCAGTTCCCGGAAGCGTTCCAGCTCGGAGCCGTCCAGAAGTACCAGCACCGGTCCGGTGGGCGTGAACGTCGGATACGACTTCGCCTCGTAGAACTGGGTTTTCGGGAGCTGGACGTCGCGGGCGGAGACGTCGTTGGTGATCACCATTCCGGCCACGAAATCCGTCCAGTTGTCGGCGGTGACCTCGTCGCCGACCTCGAGGGCGCGACCCATCACCAGCCCGAGTTCGACCTCGTAGTCCAGGAACCGCACGTGTGCGGGCCGGACGATGTCCGCGTGCGGCCCGTTGATCGAGCCGGATGCCTTCCGGAAGAACGTCAGCGGAATCGTTTCCGGGTCCAGTCCGGATTCGGTGACATGGCTGACGTAGTTCGTCATCTGCGCGACCACGCGGCACGGCGTGGTGACGGGTGCGACCAGGTCGAGGTCGGAGACCGCCGTGGTGCCTGCCGACGCGGCCGCAGCCTCGACGGCGGCACGGTCGGCGAGCAGTTCGGCGGTGGTGCCGGCTGCCGTGTCGATGCGGACAGCGGTGCCGTCGGCGGTCAGCGCCCACCAGGCGTCGGCGGTGCGAAGGACGGAAATGCTCACGTTGCAGCTACTTTCATCAGTCCGCGGAGGCGATCGAGATCCCACTCGTTGTCCTCGCGCAGGGAATGGAACATGGATCGGACTTCGGTGATCGACTCCCTGCCGCGAGCGATGCCGAGGAAGTCCTTGGTGGCGGGCGGACCCCATTGCGCCAGGCCGGACGCGGTCATCGGCGCCCATCCCGGTTCGAGGGTGTTGTCGAACAAGTCGCCGTCACTGAAGTGCTCGACCAGGAAACCGTCGGGATCGCGCCAGTAGTCGAAGATCTGACTTCCCTGGACGTGCCTGCCGATGCCCCAGGACCGCCGGTACCCCTCGCCGAGGAGGTACTCGCCGCCTGCCGCGATCGCATCCAGGTCCGCCACCTGGAACGCGGAGTGCACGTACCGGTTCGCCGGACCGAGCGTCATCGCCAGGGTGTGGTGATCCGACGGCACGGAACCCTGGTCGCAGCGGATGAACGCCATCGTGGGACCGCGGTGGCGCTGCCCGTCGAAGTACAGGAAGTCGCTGACGATCAGGCCCAGGTTCTCCAGGTGCCAGTCGAGGGTCCGGCGGAATCGGGTGGACTGCAGGACGACGTGACCGAGGCGCTGCACCAGAGCAGGTGCCCGTGGGGGTCGTTGGGTGGCGTTGACGCGCCGTAGCTCGCCGCCGACATTGTTCGGGAGCGCGTGTTGTCCGGGTAGCGCGTCGAGGACGTGGGTGTCGGCGACGACCCGGACCGGAAGGC
The DNA here is from genome assembly GCF_042681175.1 of Rhodococcus gannanensis. Lineage (NCBI taxonomy): Bacteria > Bacillati > Actinomycetota > Actinomycetes > Mycobacteriales > Nocardiaceae > Rhodococcus > Rhodococcus gannanensis. Next base: position 417,358 of record NZ_JBHUFB010000013.1, on the reverse strand, counting down.
CGCTCGGGTCGGCCAGTTCGACGCAGGTGCCGCCGAGGGATTCCGGGAGAGGCCGCACCCGGGTGCCGGTGGCGTCCGCGAGCCGGACCAGGTCCGCGGTGTCGGCCGCGTGGAACGTCGGGCCGAGGAACCGAGACCGAGTTCCGGTTCGGACGAGGACGCACGGCGCGCCGGGATCGGTACCGCGCAACTGCAACTCGTCCGGTGTCCGTGTGGCCGTGGTGAACCCGAAGGCGTGTGCGAACCGCTCCGCCGCTCGCAGGTCCGGCTTCTCGAACTCGAGCCATGCCAGGTCCCGGACCTTGATCACCGGGTTGCGCATCCGTCCCGGATGCTCGCCGGGCAGTCCGCCGGCCTCGCTGTGAATGCCGCTGTGGGGGTCGTGCATGTACACCTCCTCTCATTTCTGACGTAATCGTCACATGTGACCTGAGTCTCGTCAATGAGTTTTTGACGAAACATTCAGAAATGACGATGTGGGAGGATGACGCGGTGTCGACACCGACCCGAACCGATGCGCGACGCGCCCGCACTCGCGCCGCCCTGGTGCTCGCCGCTCAGAAACTGCTGGCGGAGGGCCGGACGAACATTCCGGTTCTCGAGATCACCCAGCTCGCGGACGTCGGTCTGGGGAGCTTCTACAACCACTTCACCGACAAGGACGAGTTGTTCGGCGCCGCGGTCGACGACGCGCTCGAACGCTTCGGCGGCATCCTCGACCTGCTGTCCGATCACGAGGATCCGGCCGTGGTGTTCGCGCAGAGCCTGCGGCTGACCGGGCGGCTGTGCCGGAAGGAACCGGAGTTGACGCGGGTGCTGGTGAACCGCGGTCTGGACGTCACGCTCGCCGACCACGGACTGGCCCCACGTGCGCTCCGTGACATCGAGGCGGGTATCAGAGTCGGCCGCTTCCGCAGGACAGACACCCGAATCGCGCTGGCCCTCGTCGCGGGCGGCGTCCTCGCGGTCGCCGCGCTGCTCGATGCCGATCCCACCCGTGACGCCGGGGACGCCGCCGACGTCTTCGCCGTGGACATCCTCTGCATGCTCGGCATCCCGGAGTCCGAGGCCACGGAGATCTGCGGTCTCCCGCTTCCCGACGTCGACGGCACGGCCGGCTCCGTCATCGCGTCGGCGGACGGCTGAGCGGGCACCGTCTCTGTCGCCGATCGCTGGGGTCGCAACGCACCGCGTTCACGCCCGAACGTCGAGACGCCGCAGCCCGCACCGGGGATCGGTACGGGCTGCGGCGGAATGTCGTTGTGCAGGAGGGTTATCCGGCCCTCAGGAAGCGTCCGGTGCGACGGGTGCCGAGCGTGGGGTCCGCGACACCCTCACCGAACACGAACTGGCCGCCCACGAACACCGCGGTCACCGCGTCGTCGTTGCGGTTCACCATGCGGGAGAGGTTGTCGTACTCGGCGACCGGGCTCTCGGCATACGCGTCGAGCGTGGCGTCGAGATGAGTGGGATCGAGGACGACCAGGTCGGCTCGGTCACCCTCCCGCAGGTGCCCGGCGTCCAGGCCGTACCAGTCGGCGAGCTCACCGGTGAGGCGGTGGACCGCGTGCTCGAGCGACATGAACGGCCGGCCCGACCGCTCGGCGTCGTGGACCCGGCGCAGCAGCCGCAGACCGAAGTTGTAGAAGGCCATGTTGCGCAGGTGCGCGCCCGCATCGGAGAAGCCCAGCTGGATACCGGGATCGGATGCGAACTTGTCGAGAACCTCGGGCCGATGGTTCGAGATCGTGGTACGCCACCGCACCTTCGTGCCGTACTCGACGACGAGGTCGAGGAAAGCGTCCACCGGATGCACACCGCCCCGGTCCACTCCGACCTGACCGAAGGTCTTGCCGATCACGGACTCGTCCGGGCACTCGACGATCTCGGCGTCGAAGAAGTCGCGGTGCCACACCCTCGGCCCGTACTTCTTGTCGTAGTCCTTGCGGAACCAGCGGCGGTAGTCCTCGTCGGCGAGGAGGGCCCGCCTCTCGTCGATCTGGTTCGACAGGTGCAGTGCGGCCGCTCCCGACCCGAACTCCTCGAACACGGGCAGGTCGATGCCGTCCGAGTAGACCTCGAACGGCACCGGCAGGTGCTGCCAGCGGAAGTCGCCGCCGAGCCCGTTGATCACCTTCGCCATCGCGGGGAAGACGTGAGCGACAGCCGGTATCGCCTTGACGTCGGCCGCCGACAACAGGCTCACCTTCAGCGGACGGCGGAAGAGCCCGAGGCTGCTCAGGGCCAACCCGACCATGCTCTGCGGACGCGCCACGTCTGGGCCGGCCTGCAGGGCGCGGCCACGACGGCGCAGGATCGCTCCGAGTCGCCGCCGTTCCTGCCGCGTCGAGTACATCGAGGGCAGCGTCCGGGACCGGCACATCTCGCCGTCGAGCTTGTCGAACAGCAGTTCCTGCGAGGACATCCCGATGAACCCGGCGTCGAGCGCCTCCTCCAGCATGGCCTCCATCGACGCCAGCTCCGCCGGAGTCGGGTCGACGTCCTCGCGGGTCGCCCGGTCCAGACCCATCCGGGCCGCCCGGATGTCCGAATGGCCGATGAAGGACGCGACGTTCGGGCCCAACGGCAGTGCCTCGAGTGCCTCGACGTACTCGTGGGCCGAGGTCCAGGTCTTCGACGTGGTGAGGGTGTCGACGACGAACTTCCGTGGGATGGCCTCGACCCGGCCGAACAGGTCTCCCGCGTCGGCAGGTTCGGCGTGGACTGCCGACAGCGAGCACGACCCCAGGAAGATCGTGGTGACGCCGTGCCGCACCGATTCGGTCAGGCCGGGGGCGAGAATGGCCTCGACGTCGTAGTGGGTGTGGATGTCGAGTATGCCGGGTATCACCCACTTGCCCGACGCGTCGATCACTCGGTCGCAGCCGGATTCGTCGAGTGGGTCGGCGGACACGACCACGACCCGGCCGTCCCGCAGGCCGAGATGCCGAATCTCGGACCTCGCCCCGGTGCCGTCGAACCAACGGCCGTTCTTCACGATGGCGTCGAAGTTCACGACTCTGCTCCTTCGGTGGTTCCGGTCCTCACCATGGAATGCGCGTTCCGCTTCCGCGCGCCGGTCACAGGTCGATCCCGGTGCGGACTGTCTTGCCGGTGGCATTGCGCGGCAACGGGTCCGTGGTGAACCGCCACCGTGTGGGGACCTTGAAGTACGCGAGCCGCTCGGCCACGAAGTCGCGTAGTTCGTCCTCGGTCGCCGCCGCGCCGGGCCGAAGCACCACGACCGCCGCGACCTCCTGGCCGAGATCCGGGTGGGCCACCCCGAGGGCCGCGCACTCCGCGACCGCGGGATGCTCGTCGACGACCTGCTCGATCTCCACCGGGTACACGTTCTCGCCGCCGCGCAGGATCAGGTCCGATCGGCGTCCGGTGAGCCGGACCATGCCGCCCTCCAGAGTGCCGAAGTCGCCGGTGCGCAGCCAGCGGTCGGGGTCGATCGCGGCCGCGGTGGCCGTCTCGTCGTTCCAGTAGCCGAGCATCACGTACGGGCTGCGGACGCAGATCTCGCCCTCGACGCCGTCCGGGACGGGTTCCCCGAACGGATCGCGAACCTGCACGGCGACACCGATGATCGGCCGACCGAGGGTGCCGGGCGAGGCCGCGAGATCCATCGGGGTGGCCACCGAGACGGCGGTGCTGCACTCGGTCAGGCCGTAACTGTCGGCGAGGGCGTCGCGGGCGAACGGCAGGGTGTCGCGTACCCGCTGCTGGAAGGCGGGGGAGGACGGTGCCGACGCGAGCGCGAATCCGGTGAGCGAGGACAGGTCGTAGCGGTCGAGTCCGTCGTGGTCGAGAAGCCGGCTCACCATCGTCGGGACGGCGCCCCAGTTGGTGACCCGCTCCTGCTCGACGAGTCGCAGCACCCGGTCCACGTCGAACGCACCCTGGTGGATGACGACCGCGCCGCCGGTCGCCAGCCGCGGCACGGCAAGGTTGTGCAGGCTCGCGATGTGGAACAGCGGGGACGTCATCAGGTACCGCAGATCGCTCGGTCCGTCGGCGGCCGGCCTTCCGGTGAACGCGGCCGACAGTGCGTCGCTGTACCGGTGGTAGTCGATGACGGCCAACACGTTCCGGTGCGAGTGCACGACCCCCTTGGGTCGACCGCTGGTGCCGCTGGTGAAGAGGATCACCGCCGGGTCGTCCTCGTCGACCGGGGTGGTGGGCAGTTCGGATCCCGAGTAGTCGATCAGCAGACGCGGCAGGTCCTCGTCCATGTCGATCACGGGGACGTCGACGCCGAGTTCGTCGAGCCGGGCGACCCGCTTCGCGTCGGCGATCACGACCGCGGGCTCGGTGTGGCCCAGGGCGTACTCGATCTCCCGCGGCACCCACCACGCGTTGAACCCGACCGCGATCGCGCCCAGCGCCTGCGCCGCCCAGAAGGCGATCACCCATTCGGGGGTGTTCGCCGCGAGGATCGCAACCCGGTCGCCCTTGCGGATCCCGTACCGCTCGGACAGCGCGGCGGCGAGGGCGGCCACCGCGGCGCCGTGCTCCGCGTAGCTCAGCCGGCGGTGCTCGGTGACGAGGTAGTCCCGGTCGCCGTAGGGCAGCGATGCGGCCAGGACGTCGCCGAGTGAGCGGTCCCGGTTCTTCATCACCGGCATCCGGGCACCGAACACGTCCTCGGGTTGGAGTTCGAATCGACCGCCGGGGCCGGTGAGTCCGGCCATCACGGTCGCGATGTACTGCTGTGGGTCAACCGATTTCGTCAATGTCGCCTCCTCGGCGGTTGGTCGGCGGGTCACGGGACGAGGACGGCGCGGCCGCGGATCGCCCCCGCGTCGAGCCGGTCGAGTGCGGCGCGGCCCTCGTCGAGGTCGAATCGTTCGACGGCGACGGTGAGCAGGCCCGCCTGCGCCAGCGCGATCGAATCGACCAGGTCGCGTCGGGTGCCGCCGTAGGACTTGCGGACGGAGGCACCCCACGGCCAGCCGGGGCCACCGGCCGGCTCGGCCGTGACACCGGGGACTCCGCCACCGAGCCCGACCATCCGGTACGCACCGTTCGGTGCAACGGACTCGACGGACATCCGTGCGGTGGCGTCGATTCCGACGAAGTCGAACACCGCGTCGGCTCCGCGCCCGCCGGTCAGGTCGAGGATCTGCCGGACGGATTCCGGTCCCGATTCGAGGGCCAGGTCGGCGCCGCATCGCGTCGCGAGGTCGAGTTGCTCCGGGCCGACGTCCACCGCGACGATCCGCGCGGCGCTGGTCGCGCGGAGGATCTGCACGGCCACGTGGCCGAGGCCGCCGACGCCGATGACGACCGCCGTCGACCCGGGCTGCAGCTGCTCGCGGGCGCCGCGAACGGCGTGGTAGCTCGTCAGCGCCGCGTCGGCGATCGGTGCGGCCTGTTCGAAGTCCAGGTCGCCGATCGGGACGAAGGACCGCGCAGGCACCCGGACGTACTCCGCCATGCCGCCGTCGGGACCCAGACCCGGGCACGGTGGCATCGCCGTCCGACCCGCTGCCAGGCACACGTTCTCGTTGCCCGAGATGCACTCCCGGCACACCCCGCACGACCAGCACAGGTAGATCACGCCGCGCTCGCCGGTGTGGCGCCCGTCGACCTCGCTGCCGACCGCCTCGATGGTGCCCGCGATCTCGTGCCCGAGCGTCAGCGGCTCCTCCCGGATCTTCACCGGGAAATGCAGCAGGTGGAGATCGGAGTGGCAGATCCCGGCGGCGCCGACCCGGACGAGCAGGTCCGACGGGCCGATCTCCGGTACCGGGACCTCACGGATCTCGACGGTGCCTGCGTCCACCAGTTGCAATGCCCGCATCACGCCACCGCCTCGAAGGTCGCGGTGAGATAGGCATCGGCACGGTCGGACCCGATCAGCCCCGGCGCCATCCTGTTCATCGCGTACGCGAAGGTGATGCCGCGGTCGAGGTCGTTCACGACGAACGATCCACCGACGCCTGCCCACCAGCAGACCCGGCCGTCGGGGACGGCGGGCGCGGTCTGGGACTGCGGCAGGCCGTAACCGATGCCGAACCGCAGCGGCGTGAGAAGGGCCAGATCGAGTCCGTTCGACTGCTCCCGGAAGATCGCGTCGATGGTGTCCGGGGACAGCCACGTTCGGCCGTCGAGAACACCTCCACAGGAGACGATCGACTGCAGTCGCGCGATGGAGCGGGCGTTGCCGTGACCGTTGACGGCGCCGATCTCGGCCGAGCGCCACTGCGGGTCCGCGGTCCGGTCGTAGTCGAGCAGCGGGTGGGTGAGGGTCTTGACGAGAATGCTGTCCTGATCGAGCGTCGCCATGTCGAATTCGAGTGCGGGCGGCGGCACCAGCGGGGCGATCCGGTCGAAGTGCTCGGGACCGGTGCCGATGTGGAAGTCGGCGCCGAGCGGTCCGGCCAGTTCCTCGGCGAAGAAGCGGCCGAGGGTGCGGCCGTCGACCCGCCGGATCACCTCGCCGATCAGGTGGCCGTAGTTCAGAGCGTGATAGCCGGACGCGGTGCCCGGCTCCCACCACGGAGTCTGCTCGGCCAGGCGCTTCACCGAGGACTCGTGGTCGTAGATGTCGGCGAGTTCGAGGGGGAGCTCCCAGCCGCCCACGCCGGAGGTGTGCGCGAGCAGGTGCCGGATCTGGATGTCCGCCTTGCCGTTCGCCGCGAACTCCGGCCAGTAGTGTGCGACCTTCGCACCCAGATCGAGCGACCCGCGGTCGACGAGCAGTAGCGCCGAGAGTGCGGTCATCGTCTTGGTGATGGAGAAGACGTTGACGATGGTGTCGCGTTCCCACTCGGAGGTCCGCTCGGTGTCGGTGTGCCCGCCCCAGATGTCGACGACGGGTTCGCCGTCGACGGTCACGCAGATGGACGCCCCCAGTTCCTCACCGGAGGAGAGTTGCGTGTCGAGTGCCTCGCGCAGCGCGGCGAACTCCGTTGCGCAGTGGCCGTGTGTCGATGTCATGGGACCTCCGGGTCAGGCGTTCTGCAGGGCGCGGGCGGGAACGGGCAGGCTGTTGCCTGCGGCGCGGGCGCGTTTGCCGCCGCTCACCATTTCCTTCTTCAGGTTGCGTACGTACGGGTCGAACTCGCACTGGATGGTGTGCCGCGGCGACGCGTAGTAGGGGCCGAGGTAGTACTTCTCGTCGGCGGCGAGGATCTCCTGCATCTCCTCGGGTGACGGCGGCAGGTACTGCCCGGCGAGGTACGCGGCGACGAGCTTGCTCTGCTGCTCGGCGAAGTTCACCAGGGTCGGCATCGGCTGCGCGAGTCCCATGAAGAAGAGGTTGTCCATCCCGGGCTTCATCATCCGCTTGAACAGCGGGAAGCGGTTCTCGCTGTCGGGCAACAGGTTCGGATCGGTGAAGAACGGGAAGCTGATGTGGTAGCCGGTGGCGCAGACGATCACGTCGACGTCCAGGGTGCTGCCGTCGGCGAAGCGGACCTGCTTGCCTTCCAGCGCGGTGATCGCGGGTTTGAACGCGATGTCGCCCGAGCCGGCCTTGCCGAGGAACTCCCCGCTCGCCGACGGGTGGGCCTGGAACGGCAGGTGGTCGGGTTTGGGGAGGCCGTAGCCCTCCATGGTGCCGATGTTCTTGTTCAGGAAGCGTCGTTGGATCGCCATCGAGAGCGGTCGCGGCATCCACGCCGGCATCGACATCTTGTCCCCGGCCACGCCCTTCAGGTACTTCGGCAGCACCCACACTCCGCGGCGGGCGGAGACGGTCAGCGACTTGGCGAGGAAACGCTGGGACAGTTCGGAGGCGATGTCGAGGCCGGAGTTGCCCATTCCGACGACGACCACGTTCTTGCCGCGCATGTCGATCGGGTCGAACGGGTCGTTGTAGTCGTGGCTGTGGATGAGGGTGCCGTCGAACCGGCCCGGGTAGTCCGGGGTGTTCGGGTCCCAGTGGTGTCCGTTGCACACGATCAGTGCGTCGTAGGCGCGGGTCTCGCCGGTGGACAGGGTCACCGTCCACAGCCCGTCCGCGCCGCGCTCGGCGTGGTCGACGGAGGTGTCGAACGTGATCGTCTCCCGCAGCCCGAAGTGGTCGACGTAGTCCTTGAAGTACTGGAACAGCAGCGAGTGGTGCGGGAAGTCGGGCCACTCGGCGGGCACCGGGAAGTCCTCGAACGCGAGCCTCCACTTCGAGGTGTCGATGTGGAGGCTCTGGTAGCACGCCGACATCCCGTTGGGGTTCTTGTAGTACCAGTTCCCGCCGACCTCGTCCGACGCCTCGAAGCAGTCGTACGGGATGCCGTGGTCCTTCAGCCGCTTCGCCGTCGTGATGCCGGACGGGCCGGCGCCGATGATGCAGACCCGGGGTAGTGCGGTGGTGGTCATGAAGCGTCTTCTCCCTGCGCGTGGTGGGCGGGCTCGGCGTCGCGGGTGTCGTCGCCGAGCCGAGTGAGAACAGCCGATGTGATCTGGGCCATACTCCTGCGTTCGCTGACGGTGTGTCAAGTGAAACTTCTCAGTGTCTTGTCAGAGATGTGGAGACCAGTGAATGAGCACGGGGTAGCGTTGCCCTCATGGCGGAGACGGCGAGCGCAACGCGGCAGCGACGGGGCACCCTCCGGGACGAGCAGAAGCGGGCCACCCGGGCGCGACTCGTCGAATCCGCCCGCACGCTCTTCGGCGAGCGGGGATACGCGGGGGTTACCGTCGACGACATCGCCTCCGACGTCGGATGCAGCCGCGCCACCTTCTACCTGCACTTCCCGGCGAAGGTGGACGTGCTCCGCGCACTCACCGACGAGGACATCGCCCAGAGCACGATGGCGAACTACCGGGATCTGGACCGCGTTCTCGAAACCGGCTCGCGTGCCGAGTTCGTCGCCTGGGTGACGCGGGCCATCGGCTGGTTCCAGCAGCACCGTGACCTGCTCCTGGCCTGGGACGAAGCGACGGTGCTCGAACCCGACATGCAGGCCATGGCGCGGGAGGGACGGCTCGCGTTCCCCAACGCGATGCCGGGGTACCTCGCCCGCTGGCCCGAGGACCGACGCGACGAGGCGCGGCTGCGCATCGCGTTGCTGAGCACCCAACTCGAAGGCTTCTTCACCCGCTGGGCGTTGCAGGGCACCATCGAGACCGACGCCGAACTGGCGGCCGAGGTGCTCGCCGACATCTGGTTCCCGGCACTGGTGGCCCCCGACCCGGAGTGACGGTCGGTGCACCGTGTGCGTCCGGGGCGTCGGGCCTGAGAGTATGGGCCGGTGACTACCGGAGCCTGGATTGCCATCGCGGCCGTATTGGCCGTTCTCGTCGTCGCCCTCGTCGCGGGCGCGGTGCTGTATCGCAAGCGGCAGGTCAGCCTGACGCCGAAGATCGAGCAGCCCGAGGCACTCGGGGAGGCGAAGGACCGTTCCGGTGGCTACAAGTCCGCCGGTGGCTTCAACTTCAGCCAGGGAGCGGCCGGGACGACCGCAGCTCCGCCGACGCCGGCACCCGAGCCGGTGGAACCCCGCGTGGTCGAGAAGCCGATCACCCCGCCCGCGGCGCCGGCGGAGGAGACGCCGACGTCGGCCGAGGCTGCCGCGCCCGCCGCCGCGGAGCCGGAAGCCGAGCCTGCGGTCGCCGAGCCCGAGGTGGTCGAGCCTGCCGCCGAGCCCGAGGTGGCCGAAGCGGCTCCGGCGGAACCCGCGGTCGAACCCACCGTCGAGGAGCCTGCCGCGCCCGCGGAGCCCGTCGAGACGGCTCCTGCCGCACCCGCGGCGCCCGCCGAGACGGCTCCTGCCGCACCCGCTCCGGTCGAAGCGCCTTCACAGCCCGCCCCGGCCATCGAGGAGATCGCACCCACCGAAGGCCGGCTCGGACGGCTCCGCGGGCGCCTCGCACGCTCGCAGAACGCGGTCGGCAAGTCGCTGCTCGGACTGATGGGCGGCGGTGACCTCGACGAGGACTCCTGGGAGGAGATCGAGGACACGCTGATCATCGCCGACCTCGGTAGCGCCGTCACCCAGGAAGTGGTCGGGAAGCTGCGCGCGGAGATCGCATCGGGCTCGGTGAAGACGGAGGAGCAGGCTCGCGCGACCTTGAAGAAGGTGCTCGTCGAGGCGCTGCACCCGGAGATGGACCGGTCGATCCGTGCACTGCCGCACGACGCCACTCCCGGCGTGCTGCTCGTCGTCGGCGTCAACGGCACGGGCAAGACCACCAGCACCGGCAAGCTGGCGCGCGTGCTGGTCGCGGACGGGCGACGGGTACTGCTCGGTGCCGCAGACACGTTCCGCGCCGCGGCCGCTGATCAGCTCCAGACCTGGGCGGAACGCGTCGGAGCCGAGGTCGTGCGGGGCGCCGAGGGCGCCGATCCGGCCGCGATCGCCTTCGACTCGGTGACGAAGGGCATCGAGACGGGGGTGGACGTCGTCATCGTCGACACCGCCGGCCGTCTGCACACCAAGACCGGGCTCATGGACGAGCTCGGCAAGGTCAAGCGCGTGGTCGAGAAGCGGGCCCCGGTCGACGAGGTGCTGCTCGTGCTCGACGCCACCATCGGACAGAACGGACTCGTGCAGGCGCGGGTGTTCGCCGAGGTCGTCGACATCACCGGCGTGGTTCTGACGAAGCTGGACGGAACGGCGAAGGGTGGCATCGTCTTCCAGGTCCAGCACGAGCTCGGCGTCCCGGTGAAGCTGGTCGGACTCGGTGAGGGCGCGGACGATCTGGCGCCGTTCGAACCCGAGGCTTTCGTCGACGCGCTACTCGGATGAGATTTCCGAAACTTTTGCGAAACACAATCGGGCAATTGGTTCACGCCGACGAAACGGACAAGCGTCTCCGCTGAAACATCGCGACAGCATTCTTCTTCCTGATCGCGCCGAAGGGCGCGCCTAGAGGGAGGTTCCAGTGGAGGAAGTGGTGAATACCGGCGACGCAGCGTGGATGCTCATTTCCGCGTCGTTGGTGCTGTTGATGACGCCGGGTCTGGCGTTCTTCTACGGCGGAATGTCACGTGCGAAGTCCGTGCTGAACATGATGATGATGTCGTTCGGCGCAATGGCTGTCATCGGCGTCATCTACGTTCTGTGGGGCTGGTCGATGTCCTACGGCACGGAGAACGTCGCAGGCATCTTTGCGAATCCGTTCGAGCAGTTCGGTTTGCAGGGTGCCATCTACGACGACGCCGGTGAGTTCCTCGCCAGCACGCTCGGTGACTACCCGCAGATCATCGACATCGCATTCCAGGTCACCTTCGCCATCATCACCACCGCGCTCATCAGCGGTGCGCTGGCCGAGCGCGTGAAGTACGGCACCTGGCTCGCCTTCACCGGCATCTGGGTCACCCTGGTCTACTTCCCCCTCGCCCACATGGTGTGGGGTGGCGGCCTGCTCTCGGGTGCCGAGGACGGTCTCGCGGCCAAGATGTTCGGCGTCAACGACGAGGGCACCGCGAACGTCGCACCCATCGACTTCGCCGGTGGCACCGTCGTCCACATCAACGCAGGCGTCGCGGCACTCGTCCTGGCGCTGGTCGTCGGCAAGCGCACCGGCTTCGGAAAGATGGCGTTCCGCCCGCACAACCTGCCGTTCGTCATGCTCGGCGCGGCGCTGCTGTGGTTCGGCTGGTTCGGCTTCAACGCCGGTTCCGCATTCGGCGCCAACGGCACCGCCGGCCTCGCCTGGGTGAACACCACCACCGCGACCGCCGCCGCGATCCTCGGCTGGCTCCTCACCGAGCGCATCCGTGACGGCAAGGGCACCAGCCTCGGTGCCGCGTCCGGCGCCGTCGCAGGCCTGGTCGCGATCACCCCGGCCGCCGGCGCCCTCAGCCCGGTCGGATCGATCGCCCTCGGCGCCATCGCGGGCATCCTGTCGGCCCTCGCTGTCGGCCTCAAGTACAAGTTCGGCTACGACGACTCGCTCGACGTCGTCGGCGTCCACCTCGTCTCCGGCCTGTGGGGCACCATCGCGATCGGTTTCCTCGGAACCGAGACCGGCCTCTTCTACGGTGGCGACTACAAGCAGCTCGTCGTGCAGATCGTGATCGCCGTCGTGGCGCTCCTCTTCACGGCCGTCCTGACCGCGGTCATCGCGTTCGCGCTCAAGCCGCTCGGCTGGCGCATCTCGCCCGAGGCCGAGGCCCGCGGTGTCGACGAGTCCGAGCACGCGGAAACCGCATACGACTTCGCTGCCGCACTCAAGTGATATGAACACTGCAGGGCTCAGGAGACTTGGAAGGATGAGGATATGAAGCTGATCACGGCAATCGTCAAGCCGTTCACCCTCGAGGACGTCAAGACCGGACTCGAGCAGGCGGGTGTGCTTGGCATGACCGTCAGCGAGGTCCAGGGTTACGGTCGTCAGAAGGGCCACACCGAGGTCTACCGCGGTGCCGAGTACTCCGTCGATTTCGTGCCGAAGGTGCGCGTCGAGGTCGTCGTCGACGACGCCGCCGTCGACAAGGTCGTCGAGGTGATCGTCGAGGCAGCCCGCACCGGCAAGATCGGTGACGGCAAGGTCTGGGTCAGCCCGGTGGAGTCCGTCGTCCGGGTCCGCACCGGCGAACGGGGCGGGGATGCGCTCTGACCCGACAGGGTCCGGATCCGGTGGCCCCGATCCCGTCGCAACGTCGGCGGGGTCGGGGCCGCCCTCGTCTCCGGGCCCGAACGAACACGCCCACGGCGTGGCGGCCGACGATCTCGTCCGGGCGCGGAAGCAGTTGCTGGACGGCCGCTCCCGGTCACGCCGGCTCGACACCTCCGCGCTGCGTCAGGCGCTCGTCGATCTCCACGAGTTCTGGCTGACGACGAAGGGATCGGAACTCGGGATCACGCCCGACAGCGGCTTCGCGATCGTCGCGGTCGGCGGACTCGGGCGGCGGGAGCTGCTGCCGTACTCGGATCTCGACTTGGTGCTGCTGCACGACGACATGGACCCGGAGATCGTCGGGGCGGTCGCGGACCGGCTCTGGTACCCACTCTGGGACGCGCACATCAAGCTCGACCACAGCGTCCGGACGGTGCCGCAGGCGCTGCAGGTGGCGGCGTCCGACCTGACCGCGGCGATGGGACTGCTCGAGGCCCGTCACATCGCCGGCGACGCCGAGCTCACGAACCTGCTGATCGGCGGTGTCCGACGGCAGTGGCGGACCGGCATCCGCTCGCGGTTCGACGAACTGGTCGAGATGACGCAGGCGCGGTGGTCACGCAGCGGCGAGATCGCGCACCGTGCCGAGCCGGACGTGAAGAACGGCCGCGGTGGACTGCGGGACGTCCAACTGCTCGACGCGCTAGCGATCGCGCAACTCACCGACTCCCAGGCCAGCCTCGGGCCGGACACCCCGGGTGGCGGTCTCAAGTCCGCGCACGCCCGCCTCCTGGACGTGCGAACCGAGCTGCACCGCGTCGCCGGGCGTGCGCGGGACCAGGTGCGGGCGCAGGACGCCGACGAGATCGGTGCGGCCCTGCGGATCGGGGACCGGTTCGACCTCGCCCGTGTGCTGAGCGATTCGGCACGCACCATCGGGTACTCGGTGGACGTCGGACTGCGGACCGCGGCGAACGGCCTGCCGCGTCGCGGGTTGTCGAGGCTGCGTCGCGTCCCGGTGCGGCGTCCGCTCGACGAGGGCGTCGTGCAGCACGCGGGGGAGGTCGTCCTCGCCCGTGACGCCAAGCCGAGCAAGGATCCGGGGCTGATCGTGCGGGTCGCCGCAGCGGCGGCACAGACCGGGATGCCGATCGGTGGGTCGACGCTGGGGAGGCTGTCGGACAGTGCACCGGAGCTGCGTGAGCCGTGGCCGCGGGAGGCGCTCGCCGATCTGCTGGTGCTCCTCGGGTCGGGGCCGCGGATGGCGGCCGTGATCGAGGCGCTCGACCGCACCGGGCTGTGGGGTCGGCTCCTGCCGGAGTGGGGCGCGATCCGGGACCTGCCGCCTCGGGACGCGGTGCACACCTGGACCGTCGATCGGCACCTCGTCGAAACGGCGGTGCAGGCGAGCGCGTTCACCACCCGGGTGACGCGTCCCGACCTGCTGGTGCTCGGGGCGCTGCTCCACGACATCGGCAAGGGGCGCGGCGGCGACCACAGCGTGGTGGGTGCCGAACTCGCCACGCAGATCGGGAACCGGCTTGGGTTGTGGCCGTCGGACGTGTCGGTGCTGAACGCGATGGTCAGGTACCACCTGCTCCTTCCCGACACCGCCACGCGCCGCGACCTCGACGACCCGGCGACGGTGCAGATGGTGGCGGACGCGCTCGGCCACGACGTGATGCTGCTGGAGTTGCTGTACGCGCTGGCCGAGGCCGATTCCCTGGCGACCGGACCCGGTGTCTGGGGTGACTGGAAGGCGTCGCTCATCGGGGAGTTGGTCCGGCGCTGCCGGCTGGTGATGGCGGGCGAGGCCCTACCTGTTCCGGATCCGATCGACCCGGAACACGCGGCACTCGCCGAGGCAGGCGGCGTCCACGTGATGCTCAGCCCTTCGGAGGGGCCGCACACCTACACGGTGACGGTCATCGCGCCGGACGTGCCGGGCGTGTTGTCCGACGCGGCCGGTGTGCTCGCGTTGCACTCGTTGCGGGTGCTGGCGGCGTCGGTGGGCAGTCACGAGGGGACCGCGGTGAACACCTTCACCGTTTCGCCGCGGTTCGGTGCCCCACCGCAGGCCGGACTGCTCCGGCAGGAACTGATCCGGGCGACGGCGGGAGAGCTGGACCTCGTGGCGATGCTCGCCGAGAAGGAACGGATCGCGACGGAGGAGCAGGCCCTCGAACTCGGTGTCACGGCGGTTCCTGTGCAGTACGCCCAGGCGCCGCCGCGGATCATCTGGTTCGAGACGGCGGTCGACGGCCAGGTCATCGTGGAACTGCGCACCGAGGACCGGGTCGGTCTGCTGTGTCGGTTGGCCGCCGAGCTCGAACGGCACGGCGCCGACGTCCGGTGGGCGAAGGTCGCGACCCTCGGCAACTCGGTCGTCGACTCGTTCTGCCTCAACCTCGGAGCCGGTGACTCGCGGGTGACCCGGGAGGACCTGGAGTCGGCGATCCTGTCGGTGGTCCCGGCTCCGCCGCCCCCGAAGAAGGACGGGGAGGAGGGGAGCGTGGCCGGGTAGCGGCTACGCTGGGCACAAATGTCCGTAAGACTGCCACGCCCCGTGTTCGCGTGGTCCGACTGCCGCGCCGGCTGACGCGCGGTCCCGACAGCCAGGAGCCCGATCGGTGTTCGAATCCCTTTCCGACAGGTTGACAGGTGCCCTCAAGGACCTGCGGGGCAAGGGCCGGTTGTCCGGCGCCGACATCGACGCCACCTGCCGGGAGATCCGGTTGGCCCTGCTCGAGGCCGATGTGGCACTGCCCGTCGTCCGCTCCTTCATCGCGAAGATCAAGGAGCGGGCGAAGGGCGCCGAGGTCTCCGGTGCCCTGAATCCTGCGCAGCAGGTCGTCAAGATCGTCAACGAGGAACTCGTCGGCATCCTCGGCGGCGAGACGCGCAGGCTCCAGTTCGCCAAGACCCCGCCGACTGTCGTCATGCTGGCCGGTCTGCAGGGTTCGGGTAAGACGACCCTCGCGGGCAAGCTCGCGAAGTGGCTCACCGCGCAGGGGCACACCCCGCTCCTCGTCGCCTGTGACCTGCAGCGTCCCGGCGCGGTCAGTCAGCTGCAGATCGTCGGTGAGCGGGCAGGCGCGGCCGTCTTCGCGCCGCACCCGGGCACCTCCATCGGTGGCGGCGACAACGCGCTCGGCGTGTCGGCCGCCGACCCTGTCGACGTCGCGCGCCGCGGCGTCGAGGAGGCCCGCACCAAGCACTACGACGTCGTCATCGTCGACACCGCCGGGCGCCTCGGCATCGACGAGGAACTGATGGGACAGGCCGCGGGCATCCGGGACGCCGTGCAGCCCGACGAGGTGCTGTTCGTCCTCGACGCCATGACCGGCCAGGACGCGGTGCACACCGCCGAGTCGTTCCAGTCGGGCGTCGGTTTCACCGGTGTCGTCCTGACCAAGCTCGACGGCGACGCCCGCGGCGGCGCCGCGCTCAGCGTCCGCGAGATCACCGGCAAGCCGATCATGTTCGCGTCGACCGGTGAGAAGCTCGAGGACTTCGACGTCTTCCACCCGGACCGGATGTCGAGCCGCATCCTCGGCATGGGTGACGTGCTCACCCTGATCGAGCAGGCCGAGCAGGTCTTCGACCAGAAGCAGGCCGAGGAGGCCGCGCTCAAGATCGGCAGCGGCGAGCTGACCCTCGAGGACTTCCTCGAGCAGATGATGGCCGTGCGGAAGATGGGGCCGATCGGCAACCTGCTCGGCATGCTGCCCGGCGCCGGGCAGATGAAGGACGCGCTCGCGCAGGTCGACGACAAGCAGCTCGACCGGATCCAGGCGATCATCCGCGGCATGACGCCGGAGGAGCGCGCCAACCCGAAGATCATCAACGCCTCGCGGCGGCTGCGTATCGCGAACGGTTCGGGCGTGAAGGTCTCCGACGTCAACCAGCTCGTCGACCGGTTCTTCGAGGCACGCAAGATGATGACCGCGATGGCGGGCCGGATGGGCATGCCCGGTGCCCGGAGCTCGCAGCGGTCACAGCGCGGCAAGAAGGGCAAGAAGGGCAAGAAGGGCGGCAAGGGGCCGACCCCGCCGAAGATCAGGGGCGGTTTCCCCGGCATGCCGGGCGGGATGCCCGGCGGATTCCCGGGCCTGCCCGCGGGCATGGACCTGTCGAAGATGCCGAAGGGCCTCGACGAGTTGCCGCCCGGACTCGAGGGCCTCGACCTGTCCCAGCTCAAGCTGCCGAAGAAGTAGTCGGTGGCGTTTCGGCTGGTCGGGCGCGGGCTGCCCGACGAGCAGGATGTCGAACTGTGGATCGACGACGACGGCCGGATCTCCACTGACCCGGTGCCCGGGGCCGAGACGCTGACCGAGACCGGGTGGATCCTGCCCGGACTCGTCGACGCGCACTGCCATGTCGGGATCCGGTTCGGCGGCGGTCACGAGGACGAAGCCGGCCTGATCGCGCAGGCGGAGACCGAACGCGACTGCGGCGTCCTGCTGGTCCGCGACGCCGGGTCGCCGGTGGACACCCGCTTCGTCGACGCGCGGGAGGACCTCCCGCGCATCGTGCGCGCCGGACGGCACATCGCACTGCCCAAGCGATACATCCGCGGACTGCCGATCGACCTCGAGGACGAGTCGCAGCTTCCCGCCGCGGTCCGCGAGCAGGCCCTCGCCGGGGACGGCTGGGTCAAGCTCGTCGGCGACTGGATCGACCGGGAGGTCGGCGACCTGCGGCCGCTGTGGAGCGACGCGGTGCTGAAGGAGGCGATGGACGCGGCGCACGAGGTCGGTGCCCGGGTCACCGCCCATGTCTTCGGTGAGGACGCCCTGCCGGGGCTGATCGGTTCCGGCATCGACTGCATCGAGCACGGCACCGGCCTGACCGACGCGACGATCGAGATGATGCTCGAGCACGGCACCGCGCTGGTGCCCACCCTGATCAACATCGCGACATTCCCCGAGATCGCGGAGTCGGCCGACCGGTTCCCGGTGTACGCGGCGCACATGCGTGACCTGCACGCGCGCCGCTACGAGACGGTCGCGGCCGCACACGACGCCGGTGTCCCGATCTATGCGGGTACCGATGCGGGTGGGTCCATCCGGCACGGCAGGCTCGCCGACGAGGTCGCCGAACTGTCGGCCGCCGGACTCGGACCGACGGCGGCGCTCGGCGCCGCGTGCTGGGACGCCCGCCCCTGGCTGGGGCATCCCGGGCTCGACGCCGGCGCCCCCGCGGATCTCGTGGTCTACGAGCAGGATCCGCGCACCGGGCCGGAGGTGCTGTCCGCGCCGGACCTGGTGGTGCTGCGGGGGCGGATCGTCGTGCGGCGCGGCCGGTTCGCGTGACCCCGACGAACGGCCCGATGGCGCGGCCGGTTCGGGTGTAGCGGCTTCGCCTGTGTCAGGGCGTCGGCGACCCATCCCTGGACTTCGCCAGTGTTGACCAGGCACACAGGAGCAGCGCACTCGCCGACCCGGCGACGAGCCAGGTGACGACAGCCGAAACCACTCCGGCGACGAAGACCCCCGACAGCAGTGCGATGGCCGCCAGTAGCGATGTCGCAGCGAGCGTCACCAATGCAAGGGCCGCGGTGGGCAGCGGCCTGCGGGGCATCGACCGGAATGCGGCACCGGCGCCCGCGCTCCCGGCGAGAGCCGGCAGCACGGCGAGGGCCACGGCGCCTGTCACGATCGGGAGCGGTCCGAGGACGAGCGACGAACCGGCCACGATCAGGACGGCCGCGATCCCCGCGGCCCACAGACGAGGATGCGGCCACCGGAATCGCGAACCTGCAACCGACGCGTCGGCCTGCGCCACCGAGAGGACCACCGCACCGACCAGCGCCAGGAAAGAGACACCGGCCAGCATCACGAACGTCGTTGCCGCGGCGGGTGTGTCGTGGGGGAGCGTGGTCGCGGCCTGGATCGCGGCGTTCGCGATCACCACCGGGACGAACACCCGCCACCCTCCGAGGGCAGCCAGGATGGTGGTCATTCCGTCTCCCTCGCCGCTGCGTCGAGCACCGCCGTGACCGACCCCGAGTACAGGACGTCGGACCCGACGGTGACCGTGAGCATGTCGTCGGAGTCCGCGGGGGAGTGCACCGAGATCACCTCACCCGAGACCGTTTCACCGGTGCAGGTCAGATCCCCGCCCGATGCGCCGACGCAAACCGGCGCGACCAGGATCTCGACGCCTGCGCCGACCAGGACGTCGATCGCGGCGAACCGCACCTCGGCCTGGGCGTTGCCGCCGACGGGTGCAAGGGCGTCGATCTGGGAACAACCCGACACAGCAACAGCGACCGCGAAGGCCACCGCGGGCGCGGCCCGGCGCGCGGTCACAGGCCCCGTGCCGTCTCGTAGGCGAGCAGGCGCGCGCGTTCGGTCATGTGCTGGGTCTCCAGTGCGCTGTCCGGGATGGTGCTCAGGTCGAAGGGGGCTCGGAGCAGGAGTTCGGTGTTGCGGTCGAGAGGTGAACCCCGTCGCATCATGGGCGTTTCGGCCCAGTCGTTCGCCGCCAGTTCGCGGCTACGGGACGCGAGGTCGGTGGCGCTGCCGCTGTCGCCGGGGACGGCGGGTGACGCATGGTCGAGAACGGTGGTGAAGAGGGACAGCGTTCCGTCGCGGTTGTCGACGATCTCGACGACCTGCTGCTGCTGGGGGAAGTCGATGCAGGAGGCGGTGGTGATTTCCCAGAATCCGCTCGTCCCCGATCCGTGGGCGAGGATCTGATTGATGTGCGTGTGGCCGTTGAGCCAACCGACAACCACTGGATACCGCTGCAGCATCGCCACGAACTCGTCCGCGCCGTGAAGGGTTTCGGTGTCGCCGGGACGCTGAGCCCGGTTCTCCAGGGTGAGGCTGTTGTGGTGGCTCGCGATCAGGACGAGCGTGCGTTCCGCCTGCGCCTTCTCCAGCTCGCCCTGCAGCCAACGGAACTGGACTCCCGGCACCGCGCCGTCCGGTCCGGCGACCTGGTTGCAGGTGTCGAGTCCGAACATGCGGACGTGAGGACTGAGGTCGGTCTTCCACCACGTCTCGCCGGAGTCGAGGTTGTGCTGTGTGAAGCCGTGCCCGACCGGACCTGGCGCGGGTTGGGTCCGGAAGTGCTCGGCCATGAAGTCCCGTTGCGGGAACAGCGCTCGTGCCGGGTTGGCGGTGACGGACTTGAAGCCGCGGCGCCCGAGCGCGAGACCGAGAGCGTCGACAACCTGGGTGAACGCGCCTCCCGACGCGGCATAGCCGCCGAGCGCGCTGCCCGCGGTACCGACGAGCGAGTACGACTTGCGCCCGCCGACCGCCAGCGAGTGCATCTGCGGAGTCAGTCCGAAGGTCCCCAGCAGCAACGTGTCGTGATTGCCGTAGACGGCGTACCAGGGGGCGGGCAGGCCGATCGATTCCACCGGACGCGCGATCGCCTGCGACAGCAGGTCGGGCAGGGTGGGGAAGCCGTACTCGCCGAACGCGCCCCCGCTCGGGTCGGTCGGCCGGTACGCCCACGTGGCCTCCGCCCAGGCCTGGACGCCCTGGAACGTTGCTCCCGCGCTCGCCGGGTCGACGGACAACCCGTCCATCAGGTCGATGTACCAGCGGAGTTCGAGGTTCGAGTGCATGTCCGCGCTGTCGCCGGTGACGATCGCGGCGCTCATCGGGGCCCCGGTCAACGGGCTGTACCGGGCGTCGGAGAAGGCGCGGACCATGGCGGCGGTGGCGTGGACACTCAACGGATCCTGCGGATGGAATGCCGAGCCCCACGCGGCGTGATCCTGCTCGATCATCGGCTCGATACGGGCCGGCGACTGGGAGTCGATCACGTGCAGATCGGACAGGTGCCCGACGTACAGCAGTGACCGTCTCGTGGACGTGCGTGCGGGATTCGGTGCGGCTCGCAGGATGTCGAGGCGCGGTACGTACGGTTCACCCGGACCTGTCGCGAGGGTCCGGTAGCGCCCGGACGTGATCGATCCCTGCCGGATCGTCTGGAGCAGGGTCGTCGGGATGTCACCGGTCGGTGCGGCTGACGCGAGCCGTGATCCGAGCAGGGTGGAGCTCAGTCCCGTCGCGGCGGCGAGTGCCGCGCTGCGGGTGAGGAATTGACGGCGCGAGAGTCCGGGCATCGTGAACGTCTGTCTCCATGGGGTGCCCGAACTCCCCACTGTTCGGAACGTGTCTGCGGTCCACCACGCGGTGGCGCCCGGTGAGCTTATGGCGTTCGGCGGTGGTGTGCACGCGCCACGGGGCGTCGCTGCGTCGACGGTACGGTTCGCTGCATTGGTGAGGGTCTGCTCCGACCTCCCGATGGCCCAGGTCGAGTCCCCATGGCAGCCACCGTGTCGCGCAGGGGGTGGGTGAGACTCGACCCCTAGGGTGCCTCGCTCGGCGTCGAGAACAGTTCGACGATTGGTGGACAACGTCAGGAACCACCGAAGGATCAGACATGCGCCTGCGCACCGCTTTCGTCTCCGTCACCATCACCGCTGCCGCATTCGCGATCGTGACGCCGCTGGCCTTCACCGGTGCGGCGATGGCCGAACAGGCGACAGGATGTGTCGTCGGCAGCGGGACGATGTCCAGCGGGGACTCCAAGACGACGAGCAACGGCACGTTCATCACGTGCAACAACGGAATGGTGTGCAACTACCGGCGCGCCAAGGGCGGCGGTAGCACCGAGGTGTGCCGCTGGGCGCCGGCGTCCATCAGGTAGATCGCAAGGACGTCTGGCACCCAGCAGTTCTCGGCTGTGCGGAGACCGCGTCAGGGGTGACGCCCGTCGACTCGCTTAACGGGCAGCCACGTCGACAAGGTGCGAGCAAGCGAGCCCAGCAGTCGATCTCCGAACACGCACAGGGTCTGCTCCCAGCCCGAAGGTCCCCTCGCCGAGGTCGTCGCGGAGGAAGATGTAGTAGTCCCCGTTCGGGTAGACGGGCACGCGCCACTCGGTGTCGCGGGTGGCGGCATGAACTGCCGCATCGAACCGGTAGGCCATGTGCTGCCAGTCCAGCACCACGAACGTCGGGTCTTCGGGGAACTCGGTGAGGAAACAGCGCAGTGCCTCGGCGTTGACTGCGTCGAAGCGGCTCTGCCACGCGCCAGGGACGTCGGCCGGCGCGGTGAGATCGAAGGTGATCGACGGGGTCGGTTCGGTGATAGCCGGCCAGGTGTCCTCGGTGATGCCGGGACGGAATCCGAACGTGTCGGTGAACCGATCCCAGTACGGTTCCTGGTCGACCAACTCGGTCCATCCGGGCGGCAGCGGTGAACCGAAGTCGAGCGTGTGCCTCATCATGACGGCATCCTCCTGGGTGGGCGCGTCCTAGCGGACGCAGGCGTCGCCGCCGTCGCCCTCTCGCGCGGCGAACCGGATCTCGCTGATCGACGTGACGTCGTTGAACGGCGCGGACTGCTGCCCCGCCCGGTTCGTGACGGGCTGACCGTCGACGGTCTCGAGGACGGTCAGTGTCGCGGTCCGGGCGGTCTGATCGACCGGCATCGTCTGGATCCCGCGGCGCGGTTCGAGTCGCTGCTCGACGGTGCTGCCGTCGTCGAACGTCCACTTGACCTTGGTGACCTTGCGGTTCTGGGTGAACCGGTCGGAGCCGTCGGGATCGGTCTTGTCGTGCCCCGGGTCGATCCCGACGGTCGCGAGGTGGATCGAGCACGGGAAGCTGACCGCCAGGGTCTGACCGCTGGTTCCGGTGCAGCGCCAGGCCGTGCTGACGTCGCCGTCGACGGCGTTCTGGGCCTCGTAGCCGTGGGGGCGTCCGGTGGAGTCGATCGCCGGGGGCACGGGGGTGCAGGTCGGCAGGACCGCGGACGGGGTGACAGGGACGCTCGGACCGGTGTAGTCGGTGCCGTCGCCGCCGGAATCGCCGTCGAGGTCGGTCCCGTTGCCGGCTTCGACTCCGATCGAGTCGTCCGCCGGTTCGGCGCTGCCCGCAACCTCGGAGACGTCGTCGGTGAGCGCCCGATTGAGGAGGTAGCCGCCACCCGCGAGCAGGGCGAGAACCGCAGCGACGGACGCGAGAACGACGAGCCAGCCGCGCTTCGACAGCGGCGGGCGGGGCGGATCCTCCGGGTCGGATGGTGCGGGTGGGGTGCTGTCGGTCATTCGGTCTTCGCCTTCGTCGCGTCGGTCGCGGCCGGCTCGGCCGCGGATTGTCCGGTCTTCCTCGGCGCCGACGGCTTCGGTTTCGCCTTGCCCGGTTCTGTGGTGGGCTGTTCGATCGTCGCGTCGGTCAGGGTCGACCCGGTCCCGGTTCGCTCCGCGCCTGTCTTACCGTCGCTGTCCGCGCCTGCCGGCTCCGGCGGCAGGAACGGCTCGTGCACGGGTTCCGGTTCGCGCCTGGCCTGCGCCAGTCCGATGTCGTAGGCGAGAGCCACGAAGGCGACCAGCGCCTGCAACACCGCGAGCACAAGGATGGTGATCCCGGCCCACCCGAGCCCGACGACCACGGACTCGGACGCGTCGGCGGCGCTGCCGACCAGGTCGGCCGGCGTGGCGATGTTGCCGACGACGATGAGCAGGAAGATCGCGAGCAGGGTGCCCGCGGCCGCGGCGGCGGTCGCGATCGCGTGCAGGACGGGGGTGGCACCGCGGACGTGGGCCAGCCGGGGGAGTGTCGACAGTCCGGCGACCAGTCCGGCGAACAACAGAGCCGCGACGACGGTCATCCCCTGTGGGAGCGCGTAGCCGCTGACCGTGACCACCCCCGCCGAGGTGTGTGCCGTGACGTAGGGGCCCAGGCCGACCAGCAGGGCGGCGAAACCGAGCAGCAACACCACGACCGCGAGGCCGATCGCCCGGCCCCGCTCCGGGGCAGGGGGACCGTCGGTGAAACTGGGAAACGGAGACGCGGTCGGCGGCGTCGTGGGCGCCGGCGGCGATTGCGGTGGCTGTGGCGAGGACGACAACGTCGAACCCCCTTCGAGTCGTCGAGCCGGGCCGCGGTTCGCGGTCGACCGCAGTGTAGGCAGACCGCGGGTCGGTGCGCGGGCTGTCCGGTGCGGGCGAGTCGCGCAGCGGGGCGAGAGGGGAAGGGGAGGGAACGACGGACGGCGATTGGCACCCGGTCGGGCGGGTCTGGCACAATGGATCGCTGTTCGCCCGTCTCCGGTTCCGTACCGCGCGGCGGTCACGACACCCCATCAACGCAAAACCGGGTGCGCACGCCATGCGCATCGCCGAATTGCGCCGTGACCATTCGAAAGGCTCCATCATGGCTGTCAAGATCAAGCTCACGCGGCTCGGCAAGATCCGCAACCCGCAGTACCGCATCATCGTCGCGGACTCCCGCACCCGTCGTGACGGTCGTGCGATCGAGACCATCGGCAAGTACCACCCGAAGGAAGAGCCGTCGCTGATCGAGGTCGACTCGGAGCGCGTGCAGTACTGGCTGGGTGTCGGCGCGAAGCCGACCGAGCCGGTCGAGAACCTCCTCAAGATCACCGGTGACTGGCAGAAGTTCAAGGGCCTGCCGGGCGCCGAGGGCACCCTCAAGACCAAGGAGGCGAAGCCCTCCAAGCTGGAGCTGTTCCAGGCCGCGCTCGCCGCCGCCGACAACGAGCCTGTCGCCGAGGCCATCACCCCGAAGAAGAAGGCCGCCAAGAAGGACGCCGACGAGGCTGCCGAGGCGCCCGCCGCCGAGGCCGAGGCCGCTGCGGATTCCGAGGCTGCTGACAAGTGAGTGCCGTTGTCGCCGACGCCGTCGAGCATCTCGTTCGTGGCATCGTCGCCAATCCCGAGGACGTCCGGGTCGAACTGATCACCGGACGCCGCGGGCGCACCGTCGAGGTGCACGTCAACCCTGACGACCTCGGCAAGGTGATCGGCCGTGGTGGCCGCACCGCAACCGCCCTGCGGACCCTCGTCACCGGCATCGGTGGCAAGGGCATCCGTGTCGACGTGATCGACACCGATCAGTAGATCGGTGGAACTCGTCGTCGGCCGTGTGGCCAAGTCGCACGGCATCAGGGGCGAACTCGCCGTCGAGATCCGCACCGACGAGCCGGAGCTCCGCTTCGCCGTCGGTGCGGTTCTGCGCGGCCGTAAGCCTCGTGATCGGAAACTGACCGATTACACGGTGGAAGCCGCCCGGGAGCACTCCGGGCGGCTTCTGCTGCGTCTGAAGGGCGTCGACGACCGGAACGCCGCCGACGCGATGCGCGGCGTGCTGTTCGTGGTCGACAGCTCGGACCTTCCGCCGTCCGACGACCCCGACGCGTTCTACGACCACGAACTCGAGGGTCTGCAGGTGCGGCTCGTTGACGGCACCGTCGTCGGCACCGTGAACGAGGTCCTGCACTCCGCCGCCGGGGAACTGCTCTCGGTGCGACCGGAGGGCGCGGACCGCGGTGAGATCCTCGTCCCGTTCGTCACCGCCATCGTCCCGGTCGTCTCCGTTGCCGACGGCTACGTGGAGATCGACCCGCCCGAAGGACTTCTGGACCCGGAGTAGCCGTGCGCCTCGACGTCATCACGATCTTCCCCGAATACCTCGAGCCGCTGCGAACGGCGTTGCTCGGCAAGGCCATCGACAAGGGCCTGGTGTCCGTCGGGGTGCACAACCTGCGGGACTGGACGCACGACGTCCACAAGGCCGTCGACGACTCCCCGTACGGCGGCGGTCCCGGCATGGTCATGAAACCCACGATCTGGGGTGACGCCCTCGACGCGGTGTGCCCCGACGACGCGCTGCTCGTCGTCCCGACGCCTGCCGGGGTTCCGTTCACCCAGTCCACCGCGCAGCGCTGGTCGCGGGAGAAGCACCTCGTCTTCGCCTGCGGCCGCTACGAGGGCATCGACCAGCGGGTGTTCGACGACGCCGCCCGCCGGGTCCGCGTCGAAGAGGTCAGCATCGGCGACTACGTCCTCATCGGGGGCGAGGCGGCCGTGCTGGTGATGGCCGAGGCCGTCGTCCGCCTGATGCCCGGTGTGCTCGGCAATCAGCAGTCGCACGAGGAGGACTCGTTCTCCGACGGACTCCTCGAAGGACCGAGCTACACCCGTCCGGTCAGCTGGCGGGGGCTCGACGTCCCCGAGGTCCTGCTGTCGGGCAATCACGCGAAGATCGAGCAGTGGCGACGCGAGCAGTCACTGCAGCGGACCACGGAGCGCCGGCCCGATCTGCTTCCCGGCGAGTCCGACTGACGGGCGTCACCCGATTCGCCCCTCCGGGAACATGATCCGCACGACGTCGGTGAGCGTCTCGCGCGCGTGCGCGGCACTGACGTCGTCGACGGCCGGATCGAGGGACGTGTCGGGCAGGACCGAATCCCAGCCGGCGTCGTCGCTTCCGGCTGCGAGATCCTCGACCGTGGTCTCCCGGGTCGGGGACTCGTAGGTCACCGTCTCGTGGGACACCACGACCAGCACGTACCGTGAGTCCGGTCCGACGACCGCCGTCGACAGGTGCACCCACCGTCCCGAGACGCAGCACATCCAGCCCTGCTTGAAGGCGACGTCGCCGACCTCGAAGTCGAGGGCGTCCGGGATTCCGAACCACTGGTCGTATCCGTCTGCGGCGGTGGGGGTGCCGGCTCGCAGACGGGAGACAATCGCGGTCGCCGCGTCGTCGGTCAGTCCGCCTGCTCCGCCGAGCAGTCCCGCGTAGTAGTCGACGAGATCGTCCGGTGTGGTCGTGGTGTTCCACCAGTTGCCGTCCCACGGGGCGGCCGTGGCGTGCAGTCCGTAGCGGGCGACGACATCGTCCACGAGCGCGGAGCCGCCGTGCTCGGACCACAACGCCGTCGCGGCGTCGTCGTCGGACCGTTCCAGCATCCGGGCGATCAGCTCGAGATCGGGATCGGACGGTGCCGTGGTCTCGTGGAACACCGCATCGGCGATGAAGATCTTGGCCACCGAGGCGGTTTCGACGAGTACGTCCCCGTCGGCGACGACGCGGTCCCCGGTCGTCCGGTCGAGAAGGGACACGGCGACGTCGGCGCCGCGGGCCGCGGCTGAAGCACGGGCGGCCGTGACCCTCTCGGCCAGGTCGGTGGGAAGCGGCCCGGACGTCGTTGCCGCGGGCGTCCAGCCTCCGGTGCCCGGGACGTCCCCCTCTGCGCTGTCTCCCGACGGCGGAATCGGTGCCGGCACGCGTGCGGCCGGGAGATCCGACCACTCCTCCGAGTGGTATGTGGCGTAAGGGTCGGTGGTCCCCGACGGAATGGCACAGCCGGTCCCGGCGATCGTCGTCCCGATCGCGACGGCCAACGCCGCTACGTACCGACGCCTGCTCACTCTGCCGCCCTCGTGTCCGTGCACTCTCACCTGAAATCGTAGCTGTAGGGTCGATCGCCGTGACCTCTGCCCTGAAATCCGTGAACCAGCGCATCGCCGAGGAACTCGACGTTCGAGAGGAGCAGGTACGCGCCGCCGTGGACCTCCTCGACGGCGGCGCGACGGTCCCGTTCATCGCCCGGTACCGCAAGGAGGTGACCGGCGGCCTCGACGACGTGCAACTCCGGCAACTGGACGAGCGCCTGCGGTACCTGCGTGAGCTCGACGAGCGGCGCGTGGCGATCATCGAGTCGATCCGCTCCCAGGACAAGCTGACCGACGAGCTCGAGGACCAGCTCGTCCTCGCCGACACCAAGGCGCGGCTCGAGGACATCTACCTTCCGTTCAAGCCGAAGCGGCGTACCAAGGCGCAGATCGCGCGGGAGGCCGGTCATCAGCCCGTCGCCGACACCCTGCTCACCGATCCGTCCGTCGACCCCGCGCAGTACACGGCCGAACAGCTCGACGGCGCCCGCGCGATCCTGGTCGAGCAGTTCGCGGAGGACGCCGACCTGGTCGGCGAACTGCGCGAGACGATGTGGCGTCGTGGCCAGGTGACGTCGTCGGTCCGTGCGGGCAAGGAGACCGACGGCGCGAAGTTCGCCGACTACTTCGAGTTCTCCGAGCCGTTCGAGAAGCTGCCGTCGCACCGGATCCTCGCGCTACTGCGCGGTGAGAAGGAGGAGGTGCTCTCGCTGAGCATCGACGCGGACAGCGAGCCCCTGGTTCCCGGCGAGGCGACGGTCTACGAGGGCCGCATCGCCGCCCGCTTCGGCGTCGCCGACCGTGGTCGCCCCGCGGACCGCTGGCTGCTGGACACCGTCCGCTGGGCGTGGAAGACGAAGCTGGCCGTCAGCCTCGGCATCGACACCCGGATGCGGTTGCGGCAGTCCGCGGAACGGGACGCCGTCGACGTGTTCGCGATGAACCTCAAGGACCTGCTGCTCGCGGCGCCCGCGGGCACCCGCGCCACCATGGGTCTCGATCCCGGGTTCCGCACCGGAACCAAGGTCGCGGTCGTCGACGCGACCGGCAAGGTGCTCGACCACGCGACCATCTACCCGCACCAGCCGGCGAACAAGTGGGACCAGTCGCTGGCCACGCTCGCCGGGCTCGCCGCCAAGCACCGCGTCGACCTGATCGCCATCGGCAACGGCACCGCGTCCCGCGAAACCGACGCGCTCGCCGCCGATCTGATCGCGAAGTTCCCGGACGCGAACCTGACCAAGGTGATGGTGTCCGAGGCGGGCGCGTCGGTGTACTCGGCCTCCGCGTACGCCTCCCAGGAACTGCCCGACCTCGACGTGTCGATCCGCGGCGCCGTGTCGATCGCCCGTCGTCTCCAGGATCCCCTCGCCGAGCTGGTGAAGATCGACCCGAAGTCCATCGGTGTCGGCCAGTATCAGCACGACGTCTCCGAATCGCTGCTCGCGCGCTCTCTCGACGCGGTCGTGGAGGACGCGGTGAACGCCGTCGGCGTCGATGTCAACACCGCATCCGTTCCGCTGCTGTCCCGAGTGTCGGGCATTGCCGGCTCGCTGGCCGAGTCGATCGTCGCGCACCGCGACGCCAACGGTCCGTTCCGCACCCGCGCCGCGCTCAAGGACGTGCCCAGGCTCGGTCCGAAGGCGTTCGAGCAGTGCGCCGGCTTCCTCAAGATCCCCGACGGGGACGATCCGCTCGACGCCTCCGCCGTGCACCCCGAGGCGTACCCGGTGGTGCGCCGGATCGTCGACGCACAGGGATCGACGGTGAAGGAGATCATCGGCAACACGTCGATGCTGCGGACACTGCGTCCGCAACAGTTCGCCGACGAGACGTTCGGCGTCCCGACCGTCACCGACATCATCGCCGAGCTCGAGAAGCCCGGCCGCGATCCACGGCCGGAGTTCAAGACCGCCACCTTCGCGGCGGGCGTCGAGAAGGTCGCCGACCTGAAGCCCGGCATGGTTCTCGAGGGCGTCGTCACGAACG
The DNA here is from genome assembly GCF_042681175.1 of Rhodococcus gannanensis. NCBI lineage: Bacteria > Bacillati > Actinomycetota > Actinomycetes > Mycobacteriales > Nocardiaceae > Rhodococcus > Rhodococcus gannanensis. The sequence continues at coordinate 388,618 of NZ_JBHUFB010000013.1, read as the reverse complement.
TCGCCGCGTTCGGCGCCTTCGTCGACGTCGGAGTCCACCAGGACGGGCTCGTCCACGTGTCCGCGATGTCGCACAGCTTCGTCCGTGACCCCCGTGAGGTCGTCAAGTCCGGTGACGTGGTGAAGGTGAAGATCATGGAGGTCGACGTCGCGCGGCAGCGTGTCGGACTGAGCCTGCGCCTCGACGACGAGCCGGGCGCGCCGAAGCAGCCGGGGTCGCGGGGCGGCCAGGGCGGCGAGCGCAACGGCGGCGGAAACCGTGGCGGGGGCAACCGTGGCGGGGGCAACCGTGGTGGCGGTCAGCGCAGCGGAGATCGCCAGTCGGGTGGCAGGCAGCAGGGCGGTCGCGCCGAGCGTCCCGCCTCCGGCTCCATGGCCGACGCGCTCCGCAAGGCGGGCTTCGGCAACTGACGGCACCACCACGCGCCGACGGCACCGCGCGAAAGGCGGTGCCCCGCGTGGGATGCTGTGCCGGTGGCAGTCGCGGTAACTCCGAAGAACATGGCGTGGATTCCCGGTGGCACCTTCTGGATGGGCTCGGAGGACTTCTATCCCGAGGAACGTCCGGTGCACCAGGTCCACGTCGACGGGTTCTGGATGGACATCCATCCGGTGACGGTGGCGGAGTTCCGGAGGTTCGTGAAGGACACCGGGCACGTCACCGTCGCCGAGACCACGCCCGACGCGGCCGACTATCCCGATGCCGATCCCGCGGATCTGGTGCCGGGCTCACTGGTGTTCACCCCCCCGCCGGGACCGGTGTCCCTGGACGACTACCGGCGGTGGTGGTCCTGGACGCCGGGCGCGGACTGGCGGCACCCCGAGGGCCCGGGCAGCAATGTCGGTGGACGCGAACGGCATCCGGTCACCCATGTGGCTTATTCGGACGCCCTGGCCTACGCCGGGTGGGCGGGCAAGGAACTGCCGACCGAGGCGCAGTGGGAGTTCGCGGCCCGCGGCGGACTCGACCGCGCCACCTACGTGTGGGGCGACGTGTTCACCCCGGGCGGGCGGCACCAGGCCAACACCTGGCAGGGCAGCTTCCCGTGGCAGAACCTCGTCGACGACGGCTTCCCGGGAACGTCCCCGGTCGGATCGTTCCGGCCGAACGGCTACGGCCTCGTCGACATGGCGGGCAACGTGTGGCAGTGGACGACCGACTACCACTCCGCCGATCACGGCGCGTCCGGCCGGAACGTGGCACCCGCGAGCGCGTGCTGCATCCCCCGCAACCCGCGGGTGGAGGCCGTGGTCCGGCGTGACGGCGAGACGTATCCGCGGCGGGTGATCAAGGGCGGCTCGCACCTGTGCGCGCCGAACTACTGCCTGCGGTACCGGCCGGCGGCGCGGCAGGGCGACACCGAGGAGACCTCAACCTGCCACATCGGCTTCCGGTGCATCTCCCTGGAGCCGGGACCGGACTGATGAGCCGCTGGTTCGAGCATCAGATCGTCGACACCGGCCGGGTGCCGTTGCTCTTCTTCCTGCTCGGCTTCATCGGTGGGTTCGTCTTCATCCGATTCAGCGTGCGAATGATCCGGGCGCAGGTGCGGTGGTGGCCGGGGAACGTGACGCCCGGAGGTCAGCACGTCCACCACGTGGTGTTCGGCGTCGTCATGATGCTGGTGTCCGGGGTCGCGCTGATCGCGATCTACGAGGACGGTACCCAGACCTCGGGCGCGGTCCTCGCGGCGCTGTTCGGGGTCGGTGCCGCGCTCGTCCTCGACGAGTTTGCTCTGATCTTCTATCTCAAGGACGTGTACTGGTCGCAGCAGGGCCGCGCGTCGGTCGACGCGGTGTTCGCGGCGGTGGCTGTCACCGGCCTGCTGCTTCTCGGTGCGCGACCGGACGCGATCGTCAATCCGACCGACTTCCGGGACAACCCGAACCCCTGGGTGCGCCTGGCGCTCGTCGTGTCGGCACTGATCAGCCTCGCGGTCGCCGGCGTCGTGATCGCGAAGGGGAAGATCTGGACCGCGCTGTTCGGCATGTTCGTGTCGCCTCTGTTACTGGTGGGAGCGATCCGGTTGAGCCGGCCCGGTGCGCCGTGGGCGAGGTGGCGGTATCAGGACAAGCCGAAGAAGATGGCCCGCGCGGTGGTGCGGGAGAAACGCTACCGACGCCCTCTGATCAGGGCGAAAATATTCCTCCAGGACCTGATTGCTGGAACGCCGAGCGTGGAGCACGCGATGACGGCGACCGAGGCCGAACTGGAGCGCACCGTACGCCCGGCGCCCGCCCCGGTGTCGCGCGGGTGACCCGGCGGATTTCCCGTCGGGCCTGCGATCTGGCACAATCGGGGGGTTGCCTGCACAGGCGCACCCCTTAATCGGAGCACGAACCAGCCGAGCGCCGCGAGAGCGGTGCCGCTCGGGTCCTCTGCTCATGCGAAGAAACGCAAGGATGAATCAATGAACACACTGGACTTCCTGGACGCCCAGTCGCTCCGTAACGACATCCCGGAGTTCCGTCCCGGTGACACCCTGAACGTGCACGTCAAGGTCATCGAGGGCTCGAAGGAGCGCGTGCAGGTCTTCAAGGGCGTCGTTATCCGGCGTCAGGGCGGCGGCGTTCGCGAGACCTTCACGGTCCGCAAGGTCTCCTTCGGTGTCGGCGTCGAGCGCACCTTCCCGGTGCACAGCCCGAACATCGCCCAGCTCGAGGTGCTGACCCGCGGTGACGTGCGTCGCGCCAAGCTGTACTACCTCCGCGATCTGCGTGGCAAGGCCGCGAAGATCAAGGAGAAGCGCTGAGCTTCCAGCTCGGATCTGCACCGAGCGTTCCGCTCGTGTGCGCCTGAGCTTCGCGCATGCCGGATCAGCCCGGCCCGGACTTCTCCGGGCCGGGCTGCTCCGTTTCCGGGGGAAGCGACCTCGGTGACGCCGTGCGTCACGTTCGCCGAATGCCAACGCGGCAAGGGCCGGACCGGGCAGACGCTAACCTGTTGCGGTGGCAGATACCCCGCAGGAATCGACGGTGCCGGACAACGGCGCGAACGGCCCCGACAGTGTGTCGGTGCGGCCCAAGAAGAAGTCCCGCTCCTTCTGGCGTGAGCTCCCCATTCTCATCGTGGTGGCATTGCTGCTCAGCTTCGTGCTGCAGACGTTCATCGCGCGGGTGTACCTGATCCCGTCGGAGTCGATGGAGCCGACGCTGCACGGATGCCCGGGCTGCACGGGCGACCGGATCCTGGTGGAGAAGATCGGCTACCACTTCGGTGATCCGGAGCCGGGTGACGTCGTGGTCTTCAAGGGTCCCGATTCCTGGAACACCGAGTTCGTCTCGACCCGGTCCTCGAACGTGGTGGTTCGCGGAATCCAGGAGGTCGGCTCTCTGGTCGGTCTCGTGCCGCCGGACGAGAACGATCTCGTCAAGCGTGTCATCGCGACCGGCGGACAGACGGTCGAGTGCTGTGACGACCAGGGCCGGGTCCTCGTCGACGGCAAACCCCTCGACGAGCCGTACGTGGTGACGGACTTCCCGTTCGTCCCCGGCACCCAGACGTGTGACACCCCGGTCCGCTCGGGCCGCTGCTTCGGCCCCTACACGGTTCCCGAGGGCAACCTGTGGGTGATGGGTGACAACCGCAGCAACTCGGCGGACTCGCGGTACCACGTCGGCGACGAGCTCGGCGGCACCGTGCCGGTGGACAATGTGATCGGCAAGGCCGTACTCATCGTGCTGCCGCCGTCACGGTGGGGAACGATCGACTCGCCCAACCCGCAGACGAGCTGACGGCCTGCCCCCTGAGCGAAGTGACGTGATCGAAGTGGATCTACCGACGTGACGAAGTGGCCGCCGCGCACCGTGATCCGCAGGGCATCGGGCCTGCGGACCATGGAGTCCGCCCTGATCCGGACGGGCCTCGGTCCCGTCGCCGGAGTCGACGAGGCCGGCCGCGGTGCATGCGCAGGACCACTGGTGGTCGCGGCGTGCGTGCTGGGACCGAAACCGCACCGGGCACTCGAGGGGCTCGACGACTCGAAGAAGCTCACCGAGCGGGCCCGGGAGGAACTGTTCCCGGTGATCCAGCGGCTCGCTGCGGCCTGGTGTGTCATCGAGATCCCGGCCGCCGAGGTCGACAGGCTCGGGGTGCACGTCGCCAACATCGAGGGCATGCGGCGAGCAGTGGCGGGCCTGCACCGGCCACCCGGCTACGTCCTCACGGACGGGTTCCGGGTTCCCGGGCTCGCGGCGCCGTCGCTCCCGGTGATCGGCGGCGACGCGTCGGCGGCCTGCATCGCCGCTGCGAGCGTGCTCGCGAAGGTCTCCCGCGACCGGACGATGGTCGCGATGGACGAGACGATCCCCGGATACGGCTTCGCGGGGCACAAGGGCTACAGCACCGCGGCACACACCCAGGCGCTGTCGCTGCTCGGGCCGAGCCGCGAGCACCGGATGTCGTACGCGAACGTGCGATCCGCAGTCGGTGGTGCGGCGGGTGCGATGTACACCGCGGCGGTCGGTGCGGGATGATGGGACGTCGACACCCGACACCGGGTTGTTCGGGCAGGCAATACGCAGGAGGACGACCACACCGATGAGTGCCGAAGATCTCGAGAAGTACGAAACGGAGATGGAGCTGTCGCTCTACCGTGAGTACAAGGACATCGTCGGCCAGTTCGCCTACGTCGTGGAGACCGAGCGCCGCTTCTACCTCGCAAACTCTGTCGAACTGGTCCCGCACAACGCCGACGGCGAAATCTACTTCGAGGTGCGGATGGCCGACGCCTGGGTGTGGGACATGTACCGGCCCGCGCGGTTCGTCAAGCACGTCCGGGTCATCACGTTCAAGGACGTCAACATCGAGGAGCTCGAGAAGTCGGATCTGAGGCTGCCCGAGAACGGCCCGTTCGGAGGCTGAGTCAGCCGAGCCGGACGCCACCCTCGACGAGGGTGGCGCGCAGCAGAAGCGCCGCCTCGGCACCGATGACGCCGTCGACCAACGTGAGGTAGCGGTCCACGAACGGTGGCCCGTGCGGGGCCTCGTCGGATCCGTCCGGTTCGAGATGGTGCGCGAGCTCGTGCAGGACCACCAGCTCCCGTAGCGCCCAGCGGGTGCCGCTGCCCGACGTCGGGACGGCGAGCGTCGCGGTGGCGGGTTCGTAGTGGGCGGCGGTCGTCCCGGCGCGCTGACGGACGGTGATCGGGACGGCGGCACGCGGCCACGTCTCCCGGACCCAGTTCAACGCGAGGACGCGGTCGGAGTAGTCCTGGACGGAGTCGACCGAGGCGAACCGTCGCTCGACCGGGAGCGTGATCGACGATCCGTACAGTTCCACCTGCCGGCCGGTTCCCGCGTCGGCGCGGTCGAACACGCGCCGGACCAGCGCCTCGGCCTCGTACACCCGCGACCGCTGGGCGTCGCGGACCGTCACGCCAACCGCTTGCGTGCGGACGGGAGTTCGGTGGACCGGCCGATGCGGGCATCGCGCCCCGCGCGGTCGCCCGCGCGCCGCGCCTTGTCGGATCGCGCGACGCCGGACTGCGGACCGCGCCAGGTGCCTCGCGCCTTGGAGGTATGCGTGTAGAAGTCTCGGAGCTCGATCTGCTTGTCCCGCAACACGAGTGCGGTTCCGGTTGCGTCGTTCGCGCCGGCCGCCACGGTCGCTTCGACGTCCCGCTTCGTCTCCGCGAGCCGCTGCCCGATTCGGGCGGCGAACGCCAGCTGGAAGTTCAGCCGAGCCGTGACGCCCGCGACCGGCTTGTGCGCACCCGACCGCAGGTAGGCGTCCGACGCCCGGACCATCTGCATCAGCAGCGACGAGTACAGCGCCTGGCAGGCGTCGATGTCCGAGACGAACCCGTACGCGAACACCTGCGTCGAGTTGTGCGCGACGTCGCACTGCACGTCGTTGGCGGACGCGATCGCGACGAACAGCTGCACGTAGGTGCGCAGCCCTCTGCGGCCGGGCTCGCCGATGGAGATCGCCCGCTGCACCGGGGTGGCGCGTCGCTCCCGTGACGAGGTGTGGGCGCGGGCCACCGCCAGGTCGATCGCGGTGGCGGTGGCGAGCCGCTGCGCGGCCTCCATGAAGGCTTCCGCCTCGTGCGGGTTGTCCGTCGACTCGGCTTGCCGCAGCAGCCCACCGATGCGGACCAGCATCTTCTCCGAGCTCACCCGGCCCAGGGTAGCGGCCGCCTCCGACAGCGCAGCCCTACGCCGCACCCGAGCGTCGGCTCGTTGCCTGACTTCGCGGTGGGCGCAATGTCACATCGTGCGCGCTGGGTGCGCACGATGTGACATTCAGCCCACCTGGGCGGGGTCGGCGGTCGGGCATCCGAGGAGAAGTTGTACCCAGCCGCGTTTTCATCCACAGGGTCGGGTGAAAGCCCAGGTGGGTGTCCGGGGTTGGTGTGGTGTGGGGTGCAGGGTCTGGGCATGGCGCGAAATCTGGAGTTGGGGGCGCTCGGCGAAGACATGGCCGTCGAGCATCTGGCGGGGCGGGGGATGACGGTGCTCGCGCGGAACTGGCGGTGCCGGTACGGCGAGGTGGACGTGATCGCCGAGGCGGGGGACGCCGTGGTGTTCGTGGAGGTCAAGACACGCACCGGTCGCGGCCACGGAACGCCCGCCGAGGCGGTGACGTACGCGAAGCAGGCGCGGATCCGCAAGCTCGCGGCGCTGTGGCTGCGGGAGCAGCCGCGCGGGTGGCGGCATGTGCGGTTCGACGTGGTCGCGGTGGTGCTGGCGCCGGGGTGTGCACCGGACCTGACGCATCTCGAGGCGGTGTTCTGATGGCGCTGGGGCGGGCGTACTCGGTAGCGGTGCGCGGGGTCGAAGGGGAGATCGTCGAGATCGAGGCCGACCTCGGTCGCGGGCTGCCGGGCGTGCACCTGGTCGGGCTGCCGGACAGTGCGCTCAAGGAGTCGCGGGACCGGGTGCGGGCGGCGGTGACGAACATCGGTGAGAAGTGGCCGGATTCGCGGATCACCCTGGCACTGTCGCCGGCGACGCTGCCGAAGGGTGGCAGTGCCTACGACCTGGCCCTGTCGTGTGCGGTGCTGGCCGCGGCGGGTGTCGTGCCGGTGGGCGACCTGGACACGACGGTGCTGCTGGGCGAGTTGGCGCTCGACGGCCGGTTGCGGACCGTGCGCGGGATCCTGCCTGCGGTGCTCGCCGCGAAACATGCCGGGTGGACGACAGTCGTGGTGCCGTACGTCGCGCTGGCGGAGGCCGGGCTCGTCGACGGCATGGACGTGCTCGGTGCACGGGATCTACGCGAGGTGGTCGAGTGGCTGCGCGGGGAACTCGCGTTGGCGCGGCCGGGTCCGGTGGACCGCGACGGTGTGCGGGCGGTTCCGGATCTGAGTGAGGTGGCGGGCCAGGAGGAGGCGAGGCTCGCGCTGGAGGTGGCTGCGGCGGGAGCCCATCACCTGATGCTGACGGGCCCGCCGGGCATCGGGAAGACGATGCTGGCGCAGCGACTTCCGGGGATCCTGCCCGCACTCGGCGAGGAGGAGTCGCTGGAGGTGACGGCGATCCACTCGGTCGCCGGGCTGCTCACCGCCGAGCAACCGTTGATCACGGAGCCGCCGTTCGTCGCGCCGCACCACACCTGCTCGATCAGCGCCCTCGTCGGCGGGGGGTCGGGGATGGCGCGCCCCGGCGCGGTCAGCCGAGCGCATCGGGGCGTCCTGTTCCTCGACGAGTGCGCGGAACTGGGCGTCAAGTCGCTGGAGGCGTTGCGGACTCCGCTGGAGGACGGCGAGGTGCGGATCGCCCGGCGCGACGGGATAGCCCGCTATCCGGCACGGTTCCAGTTGATCCTGGCGGCGAATCCGTGTCCGTGCGCGCCGCCCCGTGCCGAGGACTGTGTGTGTGCCCCGACCGCGCGCCGTCGGTATCTCGGCAAGCTGTCGGGTCCCCTGATGGATCGGGTGGATCTCCGGGTCCAGATGTTCGCGGTGTCGGTGGGCGCACTCAACGGCGATGCGGCGGAGAGCACCGCCGCCGTGCGGGAGCGCGTGGAGACGGCTCGGGCGGCCGCGGTGGAACGCTGGTCCGAGTTCGGATGGCGAACCAACGCCGAGGTCCCGGGACCGGCTCTGCGACAACGATTCCGGCTCGGTCGCCAGGCGCTGTCCGGAATGGAGCGGGCGTTGCGTGGCGGCGAGATCACCGCCCGTGGCGCCGATCGCGCACTGAGGGTTGCATGGACCATTTCCGATCTGGCCGGACTGCCGTCGCCCGGCGCAGACGAGGTGGGTCTCGCGCTCGGTTTCCGGGACAGGTGGAGCGCATGAGCACCCGGACGCTGGCGTGGGCCTATCTGTCGCAGGTGGCGCTCGGTCCCTGCGCGCCGCTGGTCGAGCTCGTCGCTGCCGTCGGCCCCGAGGAGGCTGCTCGCGCGGTTCGTGGTGCCGATCTGCCCGAGGTGCTGCGCACACGAACCGAGGCACGTCGGGCGCTCGACACCGCGGAACGGGACCTCGAGAGGCTCGACCGGTTGGTTGGACGGCTGATCACGCCCGACGACGAGGAATGGCCGGCGTGGAAACTGTTGGCGTTCGGGGGTGTCGACGCACGGCGCGACCGGGACGCCGCGCTCCCGTTGGCGTTGTGGGCGCTCGGCAGCGGATCGCTGGTGGAGTTGACCGAGCGGGCCGTGGCCGTCGTCGGCACCCGGGCCGCCAGCGGGTACGGCGAACACGTGACCGCCCGGTTCGTCGAGGATCTGAGCGGGGCCGGGTTGACCGTCGTCTCGGGAGCGGCGTACGGCATCGACGGGGTGGCGCACAGAGCGGCGCTGGCGGCGGGGGCGCCGACCGTCGCGGTGCTTGCCTGCGGGGTCGACCGTGCCTATCCGGCGGGGCACGCACGGATGCTGCGCGACATCGCCGAAACGGGCATCGTGCTCAGCGAGTACCCACTGGGAGTCGCGCCGGCGCGGCACCGGTTCCTGGCGCGGAACCGTCTCGTCGCCGGTCTGTCCGATGCCGTTCTGGTGGTGGAGGCCGGCGCGCGCAGTGGGGCGCGGAACACGGCGGCATGGTCCTCCAGGCTGGGGAAGCCGGTGCTTGCCGTGCCCGGGCCCGTCACCTCGGCGGCATCGGTCGGGTGCCACCGCATGATCCGCGACGGGTACGCACAACTGGTCGCGCGGGCGGAGGACGTGATCGCTGCGGCTGGACCGATCACGCTGGAGGAGAACGAGTCCGGTCCGGCTCGGCGTCTCGATTCGCTGTCGGCTGTCGAGTTGTCGGTGTATGAGGCCCTGCCGGCGACGGGGGCGATCGGGGTGCGGGAGCTGTCGGAGCAGTCGGGTCAACCGCTGGCGGCGGTCCGAGGCGCTCTGCCGATGCTCGAACTGGAGGGCGTGGTCGGTCAGGACGAGTCGGGATGGTTTCGGCGTCGCTGACGTACTCGGAATGTTCACACAAGGAAACAGGAGGGGACAGTGGCTGTTTCACGAAGCGATGTCGGGTGCTGGATCGTCAAGTGCAATCCGTCGGTGTGGGACTGGTTCGGTGGCCGCGCGGTGACCGGACCGGATCCACAGGTGTGCGAGAGCAACTGGAGCATGAGTCCGGCCTCGGCGCGGCCGGCTCTGGTCCGCCGAGGCGACCTGATCGCGCTGTGGGTGACCGGACCGAAAAACCCGGGCGTGCACGAGATCGGGGTGGTCACCAGCGACGGCGTACTCGACTGGCCGGACGGCTTCGACGCCGAGCACGCCGTTGATCTGGAGAAGATCGCGGCGCCCTGCCTCGGCGTCGAGTTCACCGCGGTGCGTTTGACCCCGACGACGTACGTTCCGAGGTCGGAGATCCTGGCGGCACCCGGGCTGGCGCGCTGCGAGCAGATCCGGGCACCGCGGATGCCGAACCCCGGATACCTCACTCCCGACGAGACGGCGGCGCTGACCGATCTGGTCGCAGCGCGCGTCGGCGCCGCCGTCCTGACGCAGGTGGGGTGGGGCCGCGGTCAGTGTCCCGCGACCACATCCGATTCGTCGACCTCCACCGGGTCCTTCGCCCCGGGGAGGAACAGGTAGGCGAGGCACGATCGCGAAGAAGGCGTAGCCGAGCGCGACCTCCGGACTGGCGGCCCATGCCACCTCCGGGGGGTGGATGAGCCCGATGAACGACAGCACCGCGCCGGTGCCCGCACGCCTGCTGCGCCAGTTGCCGCAACGCCTCGCGCAGCTGCGCCCGACTGATGTCGAGGTCCGCGCACAACTGCTCCTCGACGATCTTCTCGCCGGGCTCAAGCGCCCCGCTGAGGATGGCTCCCCGCACCCGATCCGCCGCGACCTCGACGAGTGTCGCGGGCAGTGTCTGGTGGAGGTGTCGCTCGGTGGCCGTCATGTCGGGTGTCCGGTGTCCTCCCGGATCGATCGGCACGTCGATTGTCGGCAATTGTAGGGGTGCGCGCCGCCGTAGGCTCGTCCGCGATCGGTGGCTTCCGTGTCCTGGGGTGCGAAAGGCCAAGGCCGTCAAGGATTCACAGTGCGGCCATAGTTGGCGCCGGATCGGCGATTCGTGGCGGGCGCGGGCGCACCCGCCACGAATCGGGCCGGGCTCAGGCGAACTGGGGGCAGATGTTCTCGAGGGCCGACGCGTACAGCTGCTTCGCGTCGTCGGAGTCGTCGCCGCGGGTCATCATCTCCACGTAGCCGGGCCAGTCGGACCACGCCTCGGTCGACTCGGCAGACGGCAGCAACTGCTCGTAGGTGTCGCAGAACGTGTGGCCGGCCGAGGCGATCACGGCACGCTGGCCCCGAACGCTCGCGACCTCGACGCCGTCCGCGGTCGTCGCGGAGTCCCACCGGGCCTGCCCGCACACTGCGGTGACGAACGCGGCATCGCCGCCTTCGGGAACACCGGTGAAGACGCTGCTCGACTGCACCCGCTCGACTTCCGCGGCCCTGGCCGCCTCGAACTGGGTGACGAGCTGACGGTAGGCGTCGTCCTCCTCGCCGGCGGGCTGAGGCCGCAGGACGTCGACGATCTCGTCCGCGGTCGCGTTGGGCAGGGTGGCGTCCACGCACTCGGAGCCCGACGTCGCCGTGTCCGTCGACTCGGACGAGCATCCGGTGAGAACGGCGGCGAGCGCGACTGCGGAGACCGCGGCGGCGGTGATGGTGCGGCGGGCGAGCTTCATGATCCTCCGGGTTTTCGATGGATTGGGAATCCGACTGCGACCGAAGGAGTATGCCTGGCAGCGGCCAGGGCGGTGCCGGGAGTCGTCCGAGCTCTGCGCGTTCGTGGGCGGACCGGCCGCACCGAGCGGCGCGTACGCTGTCTTAGGTGAACCTAATAAGCAGGGTGAAGAGACGAGGTCAGAACATGCCACGACCCTCCGTCGTGCTGACGGTCGAGCGAACCGAGCAGCTGACGCCGCATCTCGTGCGGGTGTATCTCGGTGGACCGGGGTTCGACGACTTCGCGCCGAACGCCTTCACCGACGCCTACGTGAAGCTGGTGTTCGGCACCGACGAGGAGCCGGTGCTGCGCACGTACACCGTCCGCACCGTCGACACCGTGAACCGTCGGATCGCGATCGACTTCGTCGTGCACGGGGACGAGGGGGTCGCCGGCCGCTGGGCGGCGAACGCGCAGCCGGGCGACGAACTGGCGATGCGGGGGCCGGGCGGGGCGTACGCGCCCCGCGGTGACGCGGACTGGCACCTGCTCGCGGGCGACGAGTCCGCCGTGCCCGCGATCGCGGCAGCGCTCGCAGCGATGCCAGCCGGTGCCCGCGCCCAGGTCTTCGTCGAGGCAGCGGGCCCGGAGGACGAGATCGACTTCGTCACCGCCGCCGACGCGACGGTCACCTGGGTGCACCGCGGCGCCGGGGCGGGCGAGGTCGGCGACGACCGGGCCGGGGAGAACGCTCCGCTGGTCGCCGCGGTCCGCGGGGCCGAGTGGTGGCCGGGCCGGCCGCACGTCTTCGTACACGGCGAGGCGCAGTCCGTGATGCACGGAATCCGTCCGTACATCCGCAAGGAGCGCGGTGTCACCGCCGAGTGGGCGTCCATCTCCGGCTACTGGCGGCGTGGACGCACCGAGGAGGGCTTCCGGGTCTGGAAGTCCGATCTCGCGGCCGCCGAGACCGCGGGCTGAGGCCGTCACCCGAGCGAGCAGCGGTTCGCTCGGGTGGCCTACGGTCGCGCCGGCTCCGCCTCGTCGGTCCGCGACGCCGGTGCCTGCGTGAGCGTGAACAGCGACAGCGCCGCGATCGCGGCACACACCAGGATGCTGATCGCCATTCCGGCGGCCGAGCCGCCCGCCAGCGGGGAGACCAGGGCCGCCAGTCCGAACTGCCCGGCGCCCATGACGGCGGAGCCGGTTCCGGCGGCCTCGCGGACCTCGGACTGGGCGAGTGCCGTCGCGTTGCCCATCGTGAATCCGATCGCGACCGGCACCGCGAACAGGAGGGGCAGGAACACCGCCCGATCGGCCCCGCCGACGGTGGCCTCGAGGGTCAGTGCGACGCCCGCCACCAGCAGCGTCGCCACCCCGACGCCCAGCATCTGCCGGGCGTGGAAGCGCCCGATCAGGCGGGTGTTGACGATGCTGCCCGCCATGAGGCCGAGCGAGTTCACCGCGAACACGATCGAGAACTGGCCCGCGGTGAGCCCCAGGACGTCCTGGACCACGAACGGCGACGCTGCGATGTACGAGAACAGCGCGCCGAATCCGAAGACGAAGGTGAGGGCGTACCCGACGTATCGACGGTTGCCGAGCACGTAGCGCAGGTTGTGGGCGTGTGCCGCCAGCCCGCCGCCGTGTCTGCGTTCGGGCGCGAGCGTCTCGGGGACCACGGCCAGCACGGCCACGACCATCAGGATCCCGGTGCCGGTGAGGACCCAGAAGATCCCGCGCCAACCGATCGGGCCGAGCAGGGCGCCGCCGAGGACCGGCGCGAGGACCGGCGCGACACTGCCGATGATCATCAGCATCGAGAACAGTTTCGCCGCCAGGTCTCCGGTGGTCCGGTCGGTGATCACCGCCCGTGCCAGCACGATCGCGGCGCCGCCGCTGAGTCCCTGCAGCAACCGCGCGGCGACGAGCGCCTCCACCGACGGGGCGATCGCGCACAGTAGACCGCTGATCGCGAACACCACCGTCCCGCCCAGCAGCAGTCGGCGGCGTCCCCAGCCGTCGGACAGCGGACCGACGATCAGCTGCCCGACGCCGAGGCCGGCCATGAACGTCGTCAGCGTCAGCTGGACCGAGGACGTCGAGGTACCCAGATCGTCCGCCAGCGCGGGCAGTCCGGGGAGGTACATGTCGGTTGCCAGCGGGGCGATCGCAGAGAGCAGTGCTAGCGCCAACAGCATCGGCAGCGGAATCGCGCGGGTCACATCCGAGAGCCAGCGGCGCGGATGCTTGATTTATTCCCTTGCCCCGGTGACTCTTCGACACATGCCTCCTGCCGAGCAGTCCGCCCCCGGTGACGCCGCCGAACCGCTGCCACCCCGACTGGCCGAGCTGCTCGACTCGTACACCGACCACCTCCGCCTCGAACGGGGGAGGTCCGAGCACACGGTCCGGGCGTATCTCGGCGACGTGCGATCACTCCTCACCCACGTCGCCGCGGCCGATCCGGACGTCCGGCTCGAGGACATCGACCTCGCCACCCTGCGGGCCTGGCTCGCCGCCCAGTCCGCTGCGGGCGTCGCACGGACGACGCTCGCGCGGCGTACGGCGTCGGCGCGCACGTTCACGGCGTGGCTGACCCGTACCCGGCGCATCCCGCGGGACCCGGGTGTGCGGCTCGCGGCCCCGAAGACCCACCGGACCCTTCCCGCGGTGCTCCGTCAGGGACAGGCCGAGGAGGCGATGCGGGCCGCGGAATCAGGTGCGGCGCAACTCGATCCCGTCGCGGTGCGGGACCGGCTCGTGGTGGAGCTGTTGTACGCGAGCGGGATCCGCGTCGGCGAACTGTGCGGACTCGACCTCGACGACGTCGATCGCGAACGGCGCGTCGTCCGGGTGGTCGGCAAGGGGGACAAACAGCGGTCGGTTCCGTTCGGGGCGCCGGCGGCGGAGGCCCTCGACGCGTGGCTGGATGTGGGCCGGCCGGCGCTGGCGACACCGAAGTCCGGGCGGGCACTGCTGCTCGGCAAGCGTGGGGGTCGTCTCGATCAGCGGCAGGCGCGCACCGTCGTGCACGAGGTGCTCGATGCGGTTCCCGGCGCGCCCAGTCTGGGTCCGCACGGTCTGCGGCATTCGGCAGCGACGCATCTGCTCGAGGGCGGCGCGGACCTGCGGGTGGTGCAGGAGCTGCTCGGTCACAACAGCCTCGCCACGACGCAGCTCTACACCCACGTGTCGGTGGCGCGACTGCGCGCCGTGCACGATCAGGCCCATCCGCGGGCCTGATCGCTCACCCGTGCAGCGGCTTGAGCCGCACCGGCATCGCCCGGACCAGCGCCAGCGGATCGAGGTACTCGTCCCGGCCCCGGCGCACACCCCAGTGCAGGCACGCGGTGGGACAGTCCTCGTGGCCGTCGACCAGTGTCCCGATCCGCGAGCCCGCCGACACCCGCGCACCGGCGCGCACCTCGGCCTCGACCGGTTCGTAGGTCGTGCGCAGCCCGCCCTGATGGTCGATCGAGACCACCGGCTTGCCCGCGACCACACCCGCGAACGCGACGACGCCGTCCCCGGCCGCGAGCACCGACCGACCGGCGACACCCGCGAGGTCGACGCCGCGATGCCCGGGCAGCCAGTCGCGGGCGGGTGGATCGAACGGTGTCAGCACGACGGGGCGAGGGCGCAGCGGCCAGACGAATCCCGAGGTGGCGGCGTCTGCCGGGCCGGCCAACAGGAGTGCCGCAACCAGGGCGAAGGTCGAGACGAGGCGCATGCCTCCACGGTCCAGGACTGTTCGGCGGGGCGGAAGTCCGAGCAGCCGCGCTGTGGACGGCGACGCGGGCCCGTCCACAGGGGAAACGAGCCGATTGTGATCCGGGCCGGTGCGGGCAGTACACTCGCTGGGCGGTCTGTGCTCGCGCAGTCCGACTTCGCGCGCCCGCGCATTGACAACAGCTCTCGGCTGGTCCCGCATTCGTGCAGGGTCCGAGTGCTGTCGGGCGCCAGGGCAGGGGTCACCGACTCCTGCGACAACCGGCAATTGAAAGAGGTACAACAGCCATGGCTGTCGTAACCATGAAGCAGATGCTCGACAGTGGTACCCACTTCGGGCATCAGACCCGTCGCTGGAACCCGAAGATGAAGCGTTTCATCCTCACGGACCGCAACGGCATCTACATCATCGACCTGCAGCAGACCCTGACGTACATCGACAAGGCGTACGAGTTCGTCAAGGAGACCGTTGCACACGGTGGCACCATCCTGTTCGTCGGCACCAAGAAGCAGGCGCAGGAGTCCATCGCGGACGAGGCCACCCGCGTCGGCATGCCCTTCGTGAACCAGCGCTGGCTGGGCGGCATGCTCACCAACTTCTCGACGGTCCACAAGCGCCTGCTGCGCCTGAAGGAACTCGAGTCCATGGAGCAGACCGGTGGCTTCGAGGGTCGCACCAAGAAGGAAATCCTCATGCTCACGCGTGAGATGACCAAGCTGGATCGCACCCTCGGCGGCATCCGCGACATGGCCAAGGTTCCGTCGGCCATCTGGGTCGTCGACACCAACAAGGAGCACCTCGCGGTCTCCGAGGCTCGCAAGCTGAACATCCCGGTCATCGCGATCCTGGACACCAACTGCGACCCCGACCTCGTCGACTACCCGATCCCGGGCAACGACGACGCCATCCGCTCCGCGGCGCTGCTGACCAAGGTCGTCGCCTCCGCCGTCGCCGAGGGCCTGCAGGCCCGCGCCGGCCGCGGCTCCGCCGACGACAGCAAGCCCGAGGCCGGCGCCGAGCCGCTCGCCGAGTGGGAGCAGGAGCTGCTCGCGCAGGCCGCCCCCGCCGCCGAGGCTCCCGCTGCCGAGGCTGCGCCCGCGACCGAGGGCGACGCACCGCAGGCCTAGTCTCTCCGGCTCCGACCCGACTGCACCACGCGACGGGTCGGAGCCGTTCGACTTCCACCACCCGAAAACTCATTCGAGGAGGCTCGCCCCCGATGGCGAACTACACCGCAGCAGACGTCAAGCGGCTCCGCGAGCTCACCGGCTCCGGAATGATGGACTGCAAGAACGCTCTGGCCGAGACGGACGGCGACTTCGACAAGGCTGTCGAGCTGCTCCGCATCAAGGGTGCCAAGGACGTCGGCAAGCGCGCCGAGCGTTCCACCGCCGAGGGCCTGGTCATCGCCAAGGACGGCGTCATGATCGAGCTCAACGCCGAGACCGATTTCGTCGCCAAGAACGCCGAGTTCCAGGCGCTCGCCGAGCAGGTCGTCACCGCCGCCGCCGCGGCGAAGCCGGCCGACCTCGAGGCCCTCAAGGCCGTCGACGTCGACGGCAAGACCGTCGATGCCCTTGTCCAGGAGCTGTCCGCCAAGATCGGCGAGAAGCTCGAGCTCCGTCGCGTCGTCGCTTTCGACGGCCCGGTCGCGACCTACCTGCACAAGCGTGCTTCCGATCTGCCGCCCGCCGTCGGCGTCCTGATCGAGTACACCGGCGAGGGTGACGCGGCCGCCGAGGCTGCCCGTGCCGCCGCCATGCAGGTCGCTGCGCTCAAGGCGAAGTACCTCACCCGCGACGAGGTCCCCGCGGACATCGTCGACAACGAGCGTCGCATCGCCGAGCAGACCGCGAAGGAGGAGGGCAAGCCCGAGGCCGCTCTCCCGAAGATCGTCGAGGGTCGCGTCAACGGCTTCTTCAAGGACGTCGTCCTGACCGAGCAGTCCTCGGTCACCGACAGCAAGAAGACCGTCAAGGCGCTGCTGGACGAGGCCGGGGTCACCCTGATCCGTTTCGCTCGCTTCGAGGTCGGCGCCAGCTAGTCGCAGGCACTTCCGCACAGCGGCCCCGTCACCGACTCGGTGACGGGGCCGCTGTCGTGTGTCACAGGTCGGGCAGGCCGAAGTCCAGGTTGGGGGTCTGAAGGCCGCCGTCGACCTCGAGGACCTTTCCGGTCAGGTACGACCCGGCAGGCGAGCAGAGGTACAGCACCGCGGCCGAGGCGTCCTCTGGGTCTCCGATGCGGTGCAGCGGGGTCGCGGATTCCATCGCGGTCTTGATCTCGGGGTTCTGCGCGACGACGTCGAGTGCGGAGGTGAGCACCGACCCGAGGGACACGCAGTTCACCCGGATACGCGGTGACAGGTCGGCCGCCGCGAGACGTGTGTAGTGCGCGACGGCGGCCTTCGCGGTTCCGTACGCGGCGTAGCCGCGACCTCCGACACGCCCGACGACCGACGACACGTTGACGATCGCGCCGCCTCCCGCGGTGTCGAGGATGTGTGGCACAGCGGCTCGAACGAGGGCATGTGCCGTCGAGACGTTGAAATGGAAGGCGTCCTCGAGCTGCCGTGTCGAGGTCTGCTGGAGCGGAGTCGGCATGGCGCCGCCGACGTTGTTGACCACGATGTCGAGCCGGCCGAACGCCTCGACTGCAGCCTCGGGGAGGGCGGCGATCCGGTCGAGGTCGGACAGGTCCGCCGCGACGATGTGCGCTCGTCTGCCCGTGGACCGGACCTGGTCGGCCACCTTCTCCAACTGGTCGGTGGTTCGCGCGGCGAGCACGACGTCGGCGCCCGCCTCGGCGAGCGCGATCGCGGACGCGGCGCCCACGCCGCGGCCCGCACCGGTCACCACCGCCACCTGCCCGGTGACCCGGAAACGATCGAGAATCATGACACTCCCTTGTCGTCGAAGCCCCTGGACTCCTGCCGGCCCAGTCGCGCACGCGGCGCGCCGCGCGAGCCTACGGCCCCGAAGGTGGTGCGCGGGCCGGTATAGGGCAGGATGGAGGGGTCATCTGTGGCTGCACCGCCGACGATGGCCGATTCATGCTGGTCGCGTCACCCCGCGATCCGACGAAGAAGGAGAGTCATGACCGAATCCGCCCCAACCGATTCCTCACCGTCGGACGCGGGGGCCCGGCGCGAGGGTTTCGCTCGCGTCCTGCTCAAGCTCGGCGGAGAAATGTTCGGTGGTGGCGAGGTCGGTCTCGATCCCGACGTCGTGCAGACGGTGGCGCGGCAGATCCGTGCGGTCGTCGAGGACGGCGTCCAGGTCGCCGTCGTGATCGGTGGCGGCAACTTCTTCCGCGGCGCGGAGCTGCAGCAGCGCGGCATGGACCGCGCCCGCTCCGACTACATGGGCATGCTCGGCACCGTCATGAACTGTCTTGCGCTGCAGGACTTCCTGGAGAAGGAAGGCATCGACACCCGAGTGCAGACTGCCATCACCATGGGGCAGGTCGCGGAGCCGTACCTGCCGCTGCGTGCACGTCGCCACCTGGAGAAGGGTCGCGTCGTGATCTTCGGCGCCGGTATGGGTATGCCGTACTTCTCCACGGACACCACGGCCGCGCAGCGTGCTCTCGAGATCGGTGCCGACGTGGTCCTGATGGCGAAGGCCGTCGACGGCGTCTACACCGCGGACCCGCGGATCGACCCGACCGCGACGATGTACACCGAGATCAGCCATCGTGAGGTCATCGAGCAGGGACTGAAGGTCGCGGACGCCACCGCGTTCAGCCTGTGCATGGACAACCAGATGCCGATCATGGTGTTCAACCTGCTCACCGAGGGGAACATCGCGCGTGCGGTCTCCGGTGAGAAGATCGGAACGCTGGTGAGGTCGTGACCAGCACCACCACCCGAAGCAACCCCGCGAGCCTGGAGGACCACCGTGATCGATGAAGCTCTCTTCGACGCAGAGGAGAAGATGGAGAAGACCGTCGCCTCGGCGAAGGACGATCTCGGCGGCATCCGTACCGGTCGCGCCAACCCCGGCATGTTCAACCGGATCGCCATCGAGTACTACGGCGCGATGACCCCGATCTCGCAGGTCGCGTCGATCACCGTGCCGGAGGCCCGGATGGTCGTCATCAAGCCGTACGAGGCGTCGCAGCTCGGCCCGATCCAGAACGCGATCCGCAACTCGGACCTGGGCGTGAACCCGACCGACGACGGTCACCTGATCCGCGTCTCGGTCCCGCAGCTGACCGAGGAGCGCCGCCGCGAGCTGGTCAAGCAGTCGAAGGCCAAGGGTGAGGACGCCAAGGTCGCGATCCGCAACGTCCGCCGCAAGGCCATGGACGAGCTGAACCGGATCCAGAAGGACGGCGAGGCCGGCGAGGACGAGGTCGGGCGCGCCGAGAAGGAGCTCGACAAGACGACGGCGAAGTACGTCGCCCACATCGACGAGCTGGTCAAGCACAAGGAAGCCGAATTGATGGAGGTCTAGGCGGTGTCCACCCAACGTCCCACCGATGGTTCCCATCCGGACGGGACAGTGACAACCGCTCCCTCGAAGGCGGGGCGCAACCTGCCTGCCGCGATCGCGGTGGGCGTCGCGCTCGGCGCGTTGGTCATCGCGTCGCTGCTGCTGGTGCCGATGGTGTGGTTCGGCATCGTCGGCGCGGCGATGGCGATCGCCACCTGGGAGGTGTCGACCCGCCTGCGGGAGAGCGACATCCTCGTACCGCGTATCCCGCTGCTGCTCGGTGGTCAGGCGATCATCTGGCTCGGCTGGCCGTACGGCACTAGCGGGGTGCTCGGTGGCTTCGCGGCCACGGTGCTCGTGTGCATGGTGTGGCGGCTGCTGGACCAGGGTCTGAACAAGGCGCCGCAGAACTATCTGCGGGACGTCTCGATCACGGTCTTCGTCGCCGCGTGGGTTCCGCTGCTGGCATCGTTCGCGACGTTGATGGTCACCCATGACGGCGGCGCCAAGTGGGTCTTCGTGTTCATGCTCGGCGTGGTCTGCTCCGACGTCGGCGGCTACGCCGCAGGCGTGCTCTTCGGGAAGCACCCGATGGTCCCGGCCATCAGCCCGAAGAAGTCCTGGGAGGGTCTCGCCGGGTCGCTGGTGTTCGCGATCATCGGATCGTTGCTGACCGTCACGCTGATTCTCGACGCGAACCCGTTCATCGGTGTACTCCTCGGCGTCGTCCTGGTGGTCACGGGGACGCTCGGAGACCTGATCGAGTCCCAGGTCAAACGCGACCTCGGCATCAAGGACATGGGTACGAAGCTGCCCGGGCACGGCGGCATCATGGACCGCCTCGACTCGCTGCTCCCGTCCGCGTTCGTGACGTGGCTGGTGCTGACCGCACTGCTGTGACCGGTCCGGCGTGACGGGACGGCGGCGGCCACCACCCGGCGAACCGATTCCGAGTCCGAACATCTGGCAGTGGCCGCAGATCTACGAGGTGGAGAACCGCGCGCAGGACGCAGACGGTTCGCTGTTCGCCGCGCTCCGGGAGGTCGTCGGCTGGGCGGGCCGCGACATCGTCGACATCGGGTGCGGCACCGGCTTCCACCTGCCGGAGTTCGCGCGCGACGCGCGGTCGGTGACCGGAGTGGAACCTCATCCGCCGCTGGTGCCGCCGGCGCGGGACCGGATCGCGGGAATGCCGGGTGTCCGGGTCCTGGAGGGGAGTGCCGAACACCTGCCGCTACCCGATCGCAGCGTCGACGTCGCGCACGCCCGGACTGCGTACTTCTTCGGGCCCGGTTGCGGGCCCGGAATCTCGGAGGCGATGCGGGTGCTGCGCCCGGGCGGCACCCTCGTGGTGGTGGACCTGGACGCGACGGTCGGGGAGTACGGCGAGTGGATGCGCGCCGATCTGCCGCACTACGACCCGGCGGCGGTGGAGTCGTTCTTCGCGGCGCAGGGATTCGACCTCACCCGGGTCGTGAGTCGGTGGGAGTTTCCGGACCGGCGAGCGCTGCGTGCCGTCCTCGGCATCGAATTCGGTCCGCGCGTCGCCGAGCGGGCCTTCGGCCAGGTCCCTGGGTTGTCGATCGACGTGGGCTATCGGATCCACACCCGCCGCGCCCCGTCGGGGCTGGTGCTCGGCTGACGCAGCCGCGGCAGGGTCAGTCCCGATGCTTCGCCGCGCGCCTCGCGAGCCGGCGGATCTGCAGGATTCGCACCCCGCCCGCCAGCGCCATGATCAGGGCTCCCGCGATCGCGGCGAGCAACAGCCCGATACCGAGCGGCACGGAGAACTCCCACCAGAACAGGTTCAGCGTCACCGAGTCCAGGTTCTGCAGGATGAACACCAGCAGCACGACGAGGACGACGGCGCCGATGACTAGCCCGGTCCAGGTGGCGGCCGCCTTCGTGTGACCGAGGGTCGTGTGTCGCCGCAGCGCGTCGTGCTCGGGGATGGACACCGGGTTCGGTGGGACCGGGGGCTCCGCATCGTCCTCGGTCGTGGACACCGGGTTCGGTGGGACCGGAGGTTCCGCGTCGCGTGGGACCGGAGGTTCCACGTCGCCGGCGTCGCGGTCGGGTCCGTCGGGGGTCGGCATCTTGTGATCATCACCCACCCGCCGGACGATTGCACGCACCGCTGTGATATCGGCGCAAACTGTGATGTTGGTATGATAGCGGGCCGCGAATTCGCATGTCGCGGTCCCCGGGTGGAACACTGGAGCCCACTATGGCCGTTCCCGTACCCCTCGTGTTCAACGCTCCGCGTCGCGGCATGCCCCCGACGCACCTCGCCGACCTCGACGCGGAGGGCCGCAAGGCCGCGGTCAAGGAACTCGGCCTCCCGGGATTCCGGGCCGACCAGCTGGCGCGCCAGTACTACGGTCGCCTCGAAGCCGACGTCGAGAAGATGACCGACCTGCCCGCGGCGATGCGCGAGAAGGTCGGGGACGCGCTGTTCCCGACGCTACTCACCCCGGTCAAGCATGTGGCCTGTGACGACGGGACGACCCGCAAGACGCTCTGGAAGGCGAACGACGGCACACTGCTGGAATCGGTGCTGATGCGGTACCCGGATCGAGCGACGTTGTGCATCTCCAGCCAGGCTGGCTGTGGCATGGCCTGCCCCTTCTGCGCGACCGGTCAGGCCGGTCTCACCCGGAACCTGTCGACCGCCGAGATCGTCGACCAGGTCCGCTCCGCCGCCGCCGCGATGCGCGACGGCGAGGTCGCGGGTGGGGAGGGTCGCCTCTCGAACGTGGTCTTCATGGGCATGGGGGAGCCGCTCGCCAACTACAAGCGGGTGGTGGCGGCCGTCCGTCGGATCACCTCGCCTGCGCCCGAGGGGCTGGGGCTGTCGCAGCGTTCGGTCACTGTCTCGACGGTTGGGCTCGCGCCCGCGATCCGCAAGCTGGCCGACGAGGGGCTGTCCGTGACGCTGGCGGTGTCGCTGCACACCCCCGACGACGAACTGCGGGACACGCTGGTGCCGGTCAACAATCGGTGGTCCGTCGCGGAGGTGCTCGACGCCGCCCGGTACTACGCGGACAAGACGGGCAGGCGGGTGTCGATCGAGTACGCGCTCATCAAGGACGTCAACGACCAGCCGTGGCGAGCGGACATGCTCGGCAAGAAGCTGCACAAGGCGCTGGGCTCGCTGGTCCACGTCAACCTGATTCCGCTGAATCCGACACCGGGCAGCGAGTGGGACGCGGCGCCGAAGGACGTGGAGCGGGAGTTCGTGCGGCGTGTCATCGCGCAGGGCGTCTCGTGCACCGTGCGCGACACCCGCGGCCAGGAGATCGCCGCGGCGTGCGGACAGCTGGCCGCCGAGAACTGATCCCGGACATACGAACGACAACGGCCGCGCAGCTCCCGGTGGAGCGGCGCGGCCGTTGTCGTA
The DNA here is from genome assembly GCF_042681175.1 of Rhodococcus gannanensis. Taxonomy (NCBI): domain Bacteria; kingdom Bacillati; phylum Actinomycetota; class Actinomycetes; order Mycobacteriales; family Nocardiaceae; genus Rhodococcus; species Rhodococcus gannanensis. The sequence goes on along the minus strand of NZ_JBHUFB010000013.1, from coordinate 365,962 downwards.
TGCCGTGTGGTTACCGCGGCTTGCGGCGACGGATGATGTCACGCACCAGCATGAAGACCATGAACGCGGCGATGCCGACGAGCCAGATGTCCTCGACCTTGCCCTCGTGGTTGCCGATCGTGTAGACGAGCAGGAACGCGGCGAAGAACCAGCCGAGGAATCGGAAGAAACGCGGGGCCTCGCCGCTCCAGCCCCATTCGGCGGAGGGCACCTCGGCGGTGTCGACGTTGGTGGTGACGGACTCACTCGCGGCCACAGCCGGTTCCTCCTGCTCGTGCGGTACGGGTCTTGCCCGCATATCGTGGCATACGACCCGGTGTCGTAGCGACCGGGGTGGACTTCACAAGGGGGAGTGTCGGATGACCGCGACACCGACCGGGCGGCTGGTTCGCCGCGAGGACGGCGCGGACCTCGTGATCGACCGCACGTTTCCGGAGCCGGTCGACGAGATGTGGGCTGCAATCACGGAATCCGACCGGACCGCGACGTGGTTCGGCCCGTGGACGGGAACAGCGGCGCCGGGCAACACGATCCGGGTGCAGATGCGGTTCGAGGACGGCGAGCCGTGGATGGACATGACCATCGAGGAATGCGAGCGGCCCACCCGGTACGTCCTCTCCTCCTCGGACGACTTCGGGTCGTGGTTGATGGAGATGCAGGTGGCCGCCGAGCCGGACGGCTGCCGGGTACGGCTGATCCAGCACCTCGACAGCGCGTCCGTCGCGCTCGCCGCGGACACCGGCCCGGGATGGGAGTACTACCTCGACCTGCTGGTCGCTGCCCGCTCCAGGGGACCGCGGCCGGACTTCGACGGCTACCTCGAACTGAAAGGCCACTACGAGTCGGAGGTGGCGCGGGTCGCGGAGTCCCCGTGACCGCGGATCGGGCGTCGACGGGGGCCGGTCGTGGCCTGTCAGGTTGCTCTCAGGTCCGATCGGGAACAATGGACGGGTGACAGAACCTACGCGCGTGCTCCTGCTGGGCAGCACCGGCTCGATCGGGACGCAGGCACTCGACGTCATCGCCGCCAATCCGGACAAGTTCTCCGTCGTCGGTCTCGCTGCCGGCGGCGGCAACGTCGACCTGCTCGCCGAGCAGATCCGCGCGACCGGCGTGACCCGCGTCGCCGTCGCGGACCCCGCTGCTGCGGCACGACTCGACCTGCGGGGCGTGCTGTCCGGACCGGGGGCCGTCACGGAACTCGTGCGCAGCACGGAGGCGGACGTCGTCCTCAACGCGCTGGTCGGCTCGCTCGGTCTGGAGCCGACTCTGGCCGCTCTGGAATCGGGTGCCCGCCTCGCGCTGGCGAACAAGGAGTCCCTCGTCGCAGGTGGTCCGCTGGTCCAGGCCGCAGCCGCGCCCGGTCAGATCGTGCCCGTCGACTCCGAGCACTCGGCTCTCGCGCAGTGCCTGCGCGGGGGACGCGCCGAGGAGGTGGACCGCCTCGTGCTCACCGCCTCGGGTGGCCCGTTCCGCGGCTGGACCGCGGACGCCCTCGAGAGCGTCACCCCCGAGCAGGCCGGCGCCCACCCGACCTGGTCGATGGGCCCGATGAACACCCTCAACTCGGCGTCGTTGGTCAACAAGGGTCTCGAACTGATCGAGACGCACCTGCTCTTCGGCATCGACTACGACCGCATCGACGTCACCGTCCACCCGCAGTCGATCGTGCACTCGATGGTCACGTTCACCGACGGCTCGACCCTCGCCCAGGCGAGCCCACCCGACATGCGGCTGCCGATCGCGCTGGCGCTCGGCTGGCCGGACCGGGTTCCCGGAGCGGCGGCCGCCTGCGACTTCTCCGCTGCTTCCACCTGGACCTTCGAACCGCTCGACAACGCGGTCTTCCCCGCCGTCGACCTCGCTCGCGCCGCGGGGAAGGCCGGTGGCTGCATGACCGCGGTGTACAACGCAGCCAACGAGGTCGCCGCACAGTACTTCCTCGACGGCGTCTCCTCCTTCCCGTCGATCGTGCGTACGGTCGAGAAGGTTCTCGCCGCCGGCGGCGAGTGGTCCGCGGAACCGGCTACCGTGGACGACGTGCTCGCCGCGGACGGGTGGGCGCGGGCGCGGGCACACGAGCTCGTCGAGCGGAAGGGCTAGAACGGAATGTTGATCGTTGGCGTCATTCTGTTCGCACTCGGCATCACCTTCTCGATCGCGCTGCACGAGGCCGGCCACATGTGGACCGCCCGCAAGCTCGGCATGAAGGTGCGCCGGTACTACATCGGCTTCGGCCCCAAGATCTTCTCGTTCCGGCGCGGCGAGACCGAGTACGGCCTCAAGGCGATCCCCGCGGGCGGCTTCTGCGACATCGCGGGCATGACCCAGCACGACGAACTCGCGCCCGACGAGGTCGATCGTGCGATGTACAAGCAGAAGACGTGGAAGCGCCTCGTCGTGATGTCGGGTGGCATCGCGATGAACTTCGTGCTGGGTCTGGCGCTGGTCGTCGTCCTCGCGGTCGGGTGGGGCCTGCCCAACCTGAACCAGCCGCCGGAGACCCAGCTGGGTCCGACGAGCTGCGTGTCCGATCAGCGACAGGACGGGACGCTCGCCGAATGCGACGAGAACGTCGCCGGTCCGGCGGAGGCCGGCGGTCTGCGCGAGGCCGACCTGGTGACCGCGGTGGGCGGGGTGCCGGTCGAGACCTGGAGCGAGTTCCAGGCACAGACCCGTGCGCACGACGGCCCGGTCGACTACACGGTCGAGCGTGACGGGCAGACCCTCACGGTGACCGTCGTTCCCGAGCCGGTGCAGCGCCTGGTCCAGAACCAGGACGGCACGACGAGCACGGTGACCGTCGGCGCGATCGGTGTGGTTCCCGACTACTACGCCCCGACGCAGTACAACGTGCTGTCCGCGATCCCCGCGTCGTTCGCGTTCACCGGCGACCTGATGGTCGAATCGGTGAAGGGTCTCGCGCAGCTGCCGAGCAAGGTGGGCGACCTGTGGACCGCCGTCACCGGGGGTGAACGCGCTGACGACACCCCGATCAGCGTGGTCGGTGCCTCGGTCATCGGCGGTCAGGCGGCGGAGCGCGGGCTGTGGGAGATGTTCGTGCTGCTGCTGATCAGCCTCAACTTCTTCCTCGGCATCTTCAACCTGCTGCCGCTGCTGCCGCTCGACGGCGGGCACATGGCCGTCACGATCTACGAGAAGATCCGCAACACCCTGCGCATCCGGCGCGGAGAGCCGGTGGGCGGCCCGGTCGACTACATGAAGCTGATGCCGCTGACGTACGTCGTGATCGTCATCGGCGGCGCGTTCATGTTGCTCACGCTGACCGCCGACATCATCAATCCGATCAAGATCTTCTAGCCCGACTAGACTCTTCTCTACCGCAAAACGAAAGAAGGCAGACCGTGACCAGCCCCGTCGGTTTGGGCATGCCCGACGTTCCCGCCGTCCTCGCGCCGCGTCGCAAGACCCGTCAGCTGATGGTCGGTGGCGTCGGAGTCGGCAGTGATCACCCCGTGTCGGTGCAGTCGATGTGCACCACCAAGACCCATGACGTCAACGCCACCCTCCAGCAGATCGCCGAGCTGACGGCGTCGGGCTGCGACATCGTCCGCGTCGCGTGCCCCCGCCAGGAGGACGCCGACGCCCTCGCGACCATCGCGAAGAAGAGCCAGATCCCTGTTATCGCGGACATCCACTTCCAGCCGCGCTACATCTTCGCCGCGATCGACGCCGGTTGCGCTGCGGTCCGCGTCAACCCCGGCAACATCAAGGAGTTCGACGGCCGGGTCAAGGAGGTCGCGAAGGCGGCAGGTGACGCCGGCATCCCGATCCGCATCGGCGTGAACGCCGGTTCGCTCGATCCGCGACTGCTGCAGAAGTACGGCAAGGCCACCCCGGAGGCGCTCGTCGAGTCGGCGCTGTGGGAGGCGGGCCTGTTCGAGGAGCACGGCTTCGGCGACATCAAGATCTCCGTCAAGCACAACGACCCGGTGATCATGGTCGAGGCGTACCGGCAGCTGGCGGCCCAGTGCGACTACCCGCTGCACCTGGGCGTGACCGAGGCGGGCCCGGCGTTCCAGGGCACCATCAAGTCCGCGGTCGCATTCGGTGCGCTGCTGTCCGAGGGGATCGGTGACACCATCCGGGTGTCGCTGTCGGCGCCGCCCGCCGAGGAGATCAAGGTCGGCACGCAGATCCTGCAGTCGCTGAACCTGCGCCCCCGCAAGCTGGAGATCGTGTCGTGCCCGTCCTGCGGGCGCGCCCAGGTGGACGTGTACACCCTCGCGAACGAGGTCACGGCGGGTCTCGAGGGCATGGAGGTGCCGCTGCGGGTCGCGGTCATGGGATGTGTCGTGAACGGTCCGGGCGAGGCCCGCGAGGCCGACCTCGGTGTCGCGTCCGGCAACGGCAAGGGTCAGATCTTCGTCAAGGGGAAGGTCATCAAGACCGTGCCGGAGGCGCAGATCGTCGAGACGCTGATCGAGGAGGCGATGCGGATCGCCGAGGAGATGGGCAACGATTCCGACTCGGGATCGCCAGTGGTGACCGTGGGCTGACTCGGCCCCGTATCCTGTCGGCACGCCCACCGTGGTGGTCTCCGCGGTGGACGGCCTGTCCTTTTCGGTACGACGAGACCCGGGGGTGACTGGGTGCTCAAACTGCTCGGCGCCAGACAACTCGGTGCGCGGGACCGCGCCGACGTGCTTCGGGTACTCGACGCCGACCCGATCGCGACGTGCATGGTCGCTGCCCGCGTCCAGGACCTCGGCGTCGAACCGCGGTCGATCAACGGGGAGCTGTGGAGCCGCGGCGGCCCCGACGAGTCGCTGTGCTTCTCGGGCGCGAACCTCGTGCCCCTGCGCGGCGGCATCGGGGACCTCCGCGCGTTCGCGGACAGGGCGACCCGGTTCCCGCGGATGTGCTCGTCGCTCGTGGGTCGTGCCGAACTGACCCTGCCGCTGTGGGAAATGCTGGAATCCGACTGGGGTCCCGCCCGTGAGGTGCGGGCCGAACAGCCGCTGCTCGCGCTGGCGGCGCGTCCACTCGTCGAACCGGATCCGGCGGTGCGACTGGTCCGGATGGACGAGCTCGAGACCTATCTCGTCGCGGCGGTGGAGATGTTCATCGAGGAGGTCGGTATCGACCCGCGCGCCGGTGACGGCGGTCGGGGATACCGGCGCCGGGTCGCCGGGCTGATCGCGTCGGGCCGGGCGTTCGCCCGATTCGAGGACGGCGAGGTCGTGTTCAAGGCCGAGATCGGGTCGGCGTCGCGTCAGGTCGGGCAGATCCAGGGCGTCTGGGTGCATCCCGATCACCGGGGTGGCGGGCTCGGTGCGTCCGGGACCGCTGCCGTCGCGGCCGCGGTCATGGCGGCGGGTCGCACCGCGAGCCTCTACGTGAACAGCTTCAACCACGCGGCCCGGCGCGCCTACCAGCGCGTCGGTTTCACCCAGGTCGCCACCTTCTCGACGATCCTGCTCGACTAGCGACGCGACGTCTCGGGCGCCGTGGGACGCCGGGTTCCGGCGGATACGCCCCTACTATGGGCAGCGATGAAATCGCGTCTCGCTCACGGTGTCCGAACGTCGCTCGCGCTTGCAGTGTCGGGTGCGCTCGCGGTCGGGCTCGCCGCCTGCACGCCGAAGCCCGACGGCCCCGAGTCCGCTGCCGGGCAGTTCGTGTCGTTGCTGGCGGAGCAGGACACGGCCGAGGCCGCGGCGCTGACGGACCGGCCCGAAGCGGCGCAGGAGGCGCTCGACTCGGCGTGGGAAAACCTCCAGGCCGAGTCGATGACCGCGACCGTGGGGTCCGCGCGCGTCACCGGGGACACCGCGACGGTCGAGTACACCTACGAGTGGCATCTGCCGAAGGACCGGGTGTGGACCTACAGCGGCGACCTGCAGATGGGCCGGCGCGACGGGGAGTGGGCGGTCCGGTGGAGTTCGACGGACCTGCATCCGAAACTCGGTGACACCCAGACCATGTCACTGCGCTCGGTGCCCGCGCCGCGGGCACGGGTGAACGAGCGCTCCGGCACAGATGTGCTCGTTCCCGGCAGCATCGAGCGGATCAAGCTCGATGCACGTCAGGCAGGGAGTCTCGGTGCGGTGTCGGCGTCGCTCGCCGGGTTGCTGGCGCCGTTCGTGCCGTCCCTGACGGCGCAGTCGATCGCCGAGTCCGCGTCGAGCGCGAACGGGACGTACCAGGTGGCGAGCCTGCGACAGGACGACTACGAGACGATTGCGGCCTCGCTCACGGAGCTGCCGGGCGTGACGGTCGACGAGGAAGCCGACCTGGTGGCCACGGACCGGGAGTTCGCGCCGGACCTGATCGGGCAGATCAAGAAGCGGGTCATCGACGAGGTGGACGGAACCGCCGGATGGAGTGTCGTCACCGTCAACCAGAACGGTGTGGACACCGACGTGCTGACGGAGGCGAAACCACAACCGGCGCCGTCGTTCTCGGTGACGCTGGATCGGAACATCCAGGTCGCGGCGCAGAACGCGGTGAATGCGCGGACCGATCAGGCGATGACGGTGGTCATCCAGCCGTCGACCGGCGCGATTCTCGCCGTCGCGCAGAACGAGGCCGCGGACCGCGACGGACCGGTCGCGTCGACCGGTCTCTACCCGCCCGGATCGACGTTCAAGATCGTCACGGCAGGCGCGGCGATCGACAACGGGCTCGCGAACCCGGGCACCATGGTTCCGTGTCCGGGACGCATCGTGATCGGCGAACGGTCGGTGCCCAACTACAACGAGTTCGCGCTGGGGACGGTGTCGATGAGCACCGCGTTCGCGCGGTCCTGCAACACGTCGTTCGCGAAACTCGCCAGCGAGATGCAGGCCGACGACCTGACGTTGGCGGCCGCGCAGTTCGGCATCGGCCCCGACTACGACGTTCCCGGCCTGCCGACCGAATCGGGGTCGGTCCCGCCCGCCGACGACCTCGTCCAGCGCACCGAGGACGGTTTCGGTCAGGGCAAGGTGGTCGTCAGCCCGTTCGGAATGGCACTCGCCGCGGCGACTGTCGCGCACGGTTCGACTCCGACGCCGCACCTGATAGTCGGGGACGAGACGACCACAACGGGGGACCGGACGGCGATCACCCCCGAGATGGTCGACGGGCTGCGCGGCATGATGCGCGAGGTGATCACGTCCGGCACCGCGCTTCGGATCGCCGGTCAGGGCGAGGTGTACGGCAAGACCGGTGAGGCGGAGGTGGAGGGCGGCTCGCACGCCTGGTTCGTCGGTTACCGCGGCGACCTCGCGTTCGCGACCCTGGTCGTCCGCGGCGGCAGCTCGGACAACGCCGTGGCCGTGACCACCGACATGTTCGCCGCCCTCCCCGAGGGCTACCTCGCCTGACGGTGGTCACGCACGACCGGCGGGTTGTCTCGGTGGTCGCGCACCTCGGGTTCCGGTTCGACGGCCTCCACCGTGACTCCGCCACCTTGGACGGCGTCGGGGCCGCGGTGGTCGCGCACCACGGGTTCGGGGACGGGATCCTGCACGACGGGCCCGGGGTCGATGACGTCGTGCGGTGTCGTCACCCGTGGGTCCGGCGGGCACACCTGCGCCTGGACGGTGCCCGGGTCGAGCTCCGGCATCACGCACGGATCGGGTTCGGCCGGAGCGGGGTCGACGGGCTGGGCCGGTGCGGCGACGGCCGGACCGGCGCCGGGGATGTCGGCGGAGCCTGCCGATGCCAGGCCGGTGGCGCCGAACGTCAGGCCCGCGGTTGCGGCGAGCACGGCGAAGACGGTGCGGGATGCGCGAAGGTGGGTCATGGGATCTCCTCGTGGTGGTGGTTCCAACTGCCACTTCAGAGTCCCGTGCCGTGACCTGGGCGGACACCCACCCCAGGTGGGAGATGGGCGCCACCCGGACGCGCGTCCTCGGTGCCGGGGAAGCGGTGATCCGAGGCGTCAGGCGACCGCCAGGGCCACGAGGGTGACGAGCGGGGGACCGGCCTGGCCCACCGAACCCCACAGTCCGGGGCCCCGCTCCCGACCGAGCGCCATCCGGTCCGCGACGAGCAGCACGATGCCGGACAGGAACATGAAGATGGCCAGGTAGATCACCAGCGTGCGGCCCGGCGTCTCGTGACCGGTCCACCACAGCGCCAGACCGGCGATCATGCCTGCGCCGATGAAGAGGTTGTAGAAGCCGACCCCGAATGCCCACAGGCGCACCGCGGGCACGTCCGCGGTGGGGACGCCGAACACCCCTCGGTGCACGGACGGACGGGTGAAGACGAACGCCTCCAGAACGAACACCACCAGGTGCACCGCCGCCGCGATCACGGCCGCCACCTGCGCCACGGCGATCACGGCGCACCGACCGTGCCGGAACTGTGCGATGTCTTGTTCATGACCCGACGCTATGCCCGCCCCTGCCGCACTCCCATCCCCGGAACGGGGGATGCGTCGCGCGCCCTGACCAGCGCATACTGGGTGCGTGCTCGAGGTCCGGGCGGAGCGTGTGCGCCGGGAGGTCGCCGCGGTGGCGGGGTCCGGTGTCGATGTCGCGCGACTGCACGGGCGGGCGATCGAACTCGTCGGACACACGATGCGCAGCGAGTTGACGTGCTGGGCGCTCATCGACCCGGTGACGCTCACCATCTCGTCGATGACCAGGGGCCCGAACCGCGTTCCGTCCGAGTGCGAGCCGTTGCTCGCGGAGTCCGAGTACGGTGGCCGCGATCCGGGCAGTTTCGCGGCACTCGCACGAAGCGGGCCGAACGTCGTCCGCGCATCGGATCTCCCTGCAACTGCTGTGGCGGGCAGCCTCCGGCACGGCGCGGTGTGGCGGCCGCTCGGGATGGACCGCGAGATCAGGGTGGTGTTCAGGATCGACGGGATGTGCTGGGGTGGTGCCGGTTTCGTGCGTTCCGGACCGGATTTCACCGATCGGGACGTCGAGTTCCTCTCGACCGTTGCCCCCGCGTTGGCCGCCGCGACGCGAGCCGCGGTCCGTGACCGGGTCCGGCCGCCCGCCGACGGCGGAGAACCCGCGGTGGTGGTGACGGACGCCGCCGGCGACCCGATCGCACTCACCGCGGCGGCGCGCAGCTGGCGGGACCGCCTGGACGAGGCCGACCCCGGCAGGCTCCCGGTGCTGCTGAGGATCGCCACTGCCGGTGCGCGGTCGAGTTCGTCCGGCGTGTTCCGGGCGCGGGTCCGGGACGCGTCCGGCGGCTGGGTCCTGGTGCGCGCCACCGCACTGCTCGGGGGTGAGGAGGGCAGGACTGTGGTCACCGTCGAACCCGCCACGGACCGTGAGCTGACGGACCTGGTGTTCGCCGCGTGCGCGCTCACGACGCGGGAACGTGAGGTGTGTGCGGACGTGATGACCGGTCACTCGACGCGCGACATTGCCGAGCGGAGAGGATTCACCCCGAACACGGTCCACGACCACCTGAAGTCCGTGTACGCGAAAACCGGTGTCCGCAGTCGCGCGGAGCTCGTGGCGCGGCTGCGTCCGGGTCGTCGGATCGGGTGAGCGCTCCGGGTGGGCCGGGGCGTTCGCCCTCCGCAATCAGGTGGTGAGGACGATGCGGTAGCGCGCGCGCCCGGCCTCCGCGGTCGCGTACGCGTCCGCCGCGTCGGCGAGTGGCCGTTCCTCGACTCGCGCACGGACACCGCTCGACAGGGCGAATCGCAATGTTTCCTCGACGTCGCGGGCGGTTCCCGAGGGATGACCCCGGACGCTGAGCCCGGGTGTGATCAGCTGCAGCGGGCTGATCGGCAAGGGGTCCGGCGTGACGCCGACGACCACCAGTTCACCCCGCGGCAGCAGTCCGCCGACCGTCGCGGCCATCGCCGTCGAGTTCGCGGCCGTCGCCAGCACCACCGACACCCCACCGAGCGCGCGCAGGGACTCGCCGACGTCGCCGACGGTGGAGTCGACGTAGTGGTGGGCGCCGAGGGCGAGTGCGTCGTCCCGTTTGGCGGTGCCGCGGGCGATCGCCGTCGTCTCGAATCCCATCGCGCGAGCGAACTGCACGCCGAGGTGTCCGAGTCCGCCGAGCCCGAGGACGGCGACGGGGTCGCCAGGTGCCGCCCCGGTCTTGCGGAGGGCGTCGAAGGTGGTGACACCAGCACAGCTCATCGGTGCGGCCTCCACGAAGGACAGCCCGTCCGGAATCCTGGCGAGCGCGTTGCCGGGGACGGTGACCGACTCGGCGTAGCCGCCGGGATACTGCCAGCTGGGCACCTGGAGGTTCTCGCAGTGGATGAAGCGGCCCTGGCGGCAGGGGACGCAGTGGTTGCAGTGGCCGCCGAACCACGGAGAATCCCGCCCTCTTCGGGTCGAACGGAACCGGGTCAGGCGTACACGTCGGCCCGGACCACACGCAGGGAACCGCGGTCGAGGTAGCAGCAGAGCACGGCGGGGGAGCCGTCGGCCGTGCAGGAGGCGGTGACGGTGTCGCCGGCGGCGATGATCTTGGTGATGTCGCGGACCACGCGACCGCCGAGTGTGTGCAGCGCGTCGGAATCGCCCCGCGCGGCAGCGTCGACGAGTCGTTTCACGGCGGCCTTTCCGGGATCACCGACGCTGCGAACGGCAGCGCCGAACGCGATCGACCCGCCGAGTCCCAGGTTGCGCAGCATCCGGGTCGCCATCGACGTTCCCACCGCGAGCTTCGCCGGGCTGATGCCCGCGACCTGGGCGAACATCGGTGCCACCTCCCAGTGCGCCGCGATCCGTCGGATGCGCGGCTCGCCCTCGTCGAGGGTCGCCTCGTACAGCAGGTGCATCGGTGCGTGGGCGACCACTCCGCGGCCGAGCCGGGTTTCGATGGTGACGTCGCGGACGACGGTGAGCCCGTCGACGATGTCGTCACGCTGGACGTGGAAGCGAATGTCGTTGGGTGCGATGAAGGTGTCCCAGAACCGGGCGAGGGGGTCGCCGCCGCGCCGCTTGCGGCGGGGGTCGTAGAGCCCGCCGAGCACCGGACGACCGCCGACCGGATCCTCGACGACGTGGTAGCGCGCGAACAGTCCGAGCCACGCGTCCTTGTCGTGGTCGGCGACCGCCGCGGGTGAGGCGTGCGCGAGCGTGAGCAGGTCGGCGGGGTCGGCAAGCATGTCGCGGAGTATGCCAGATCGCCTGAAACGTGTTCTAGAAAATCAGTTGGAGGGGCCGTGGGGCGTCGACGGGTCGTCGTCCGTCAGGTACTCCGGATGCAACTCGCCCTTGACCCCCAGCTTGGTGTTCACGACGTGGTTGACGCCCCACAGCACGACACCGATCGCCAGCAGCACACCCGCGATCGCGTACTGGTCCGGATTCCGGTCGGTGAACGGGGTGGCCAGGAAACCGCACGCCAGCGCGCCGACGACCGGCAACGCCGTCGGCGCTCGGAAATGCTTGTGCTCGACCGGGTTCTTCCGCAGCACGAGCACGGCGACGTTGACGATGGTGAACACGCACAGCAGCAACAGGGCCGTGGTGCCGCCCAGCTGTGGCACCTCTCCGACGAACGTGATGAGGCCGAGTGCCAGGAACGTGGTGAACCCGATCGCGATGTACGGGGTGCGCCGGGTGCGGTGCACCCGCCCGAGCTGCGGCGGCAGCACGTGCTGGCGGCTCATGCCGTACAGGAGCCGACTCGCCATCAGCATGTTGATCAGGGCGGTGTTCGCGACCGCGAACATCGTGATGAACGCGAAGATCCCGATCGGGAACCCGGGTGCGCCTGCCTGCACGACCTTGAGCAGGGGAGTGTCGCCCTCGCCGAGTTCGTCCGCGGGCACGAGTGCGATCGCCGTGACGGACACCAGGACGTAGATCAGGCCGGTGAACAGCAGCCCCGCGAGCAGCACTTTGGGGAAGATCCGGCTCGGGTCCTTCGCCTCCTCCGCCATGTTCACCGAGTCCTCGAACCCGACCATTGCGTAGAACGCCAGCGTGGTCGCGGCGATGACGCCGCCGAGCGCGCTGCGGTCACCGGTGTCGAAGGTCATCGCGCGGGAGAAGTCGCCGTCGCCGATGCCGAGCGCCCACATGCCGATGAAGATGATGATCAGCAGACCGGACAGTTCGATGCAGGTCAGGACGACGTTGATCCGCACCGATTCGCCCACCCCGCGGAAGTTGACCGCCGCCACGATCAGCATGAACGCGATGCCGAGCAGGGTGATGCCGATGCCTGCGTTCAGGTCGATCTCGAAGGCCTCCGCGAAGTTCGCCGCGAAGGCCCGCGACGCCGTCGCCGCCGAGGTGATGCCCGAACACATCACCGCGAACGTGACCATGAACGTGAGGAACTGGATGCCGAACGCCTTGTGCGTGTACAGCGCCGCGCCTGCCGCCTGCGGGTACTTGGTGACGAGTTCGAGATAGCTGAAGGCGGTGATCAGAGCGACCGTGAACGCGACGAGGAACGGGAGCCACACGACGCCGCCGACGTCGTTGGCCACCTGCCCCGTGAGGGCGTAGATGCCGGTGCCGAGGATGTCACCGACGATGAACAGCAGGAGCAGCCACGGCCCCATCACCCGCTTGAGGGTCGGTTCCCCGCTGTGCTCGCCGCCGGTACCCGATGTCGGTGACCCGCCGGTCTCGGACGATCCGCTCATGGTTCCTCCTCGTGCGAGAACAACCGTTGGATCTACGGAAGCAGACCCAGCTTTCGGGCGGTGACGACCGCTTCGTGCCGGGACCGGGCGTCGAGCTTGCCCATCGCGCTGCGCAGGTAGCTCTTGACCGTTTCCGAGCCGAGCGAGAGACGGTGTGCGACTTCGTTGTTCGTGCAGCCGAGCGCGATGTGCGACAGGACGTCGAGTTCCCGCGGGGAGAGCGCGACGGCGGACGGTTCGGCGTCGTCGACGAGCAACCCGGCCAGTGCATCGGCCACCGCTCGCAGGCGCCCGCGCAGCGCGCCGTCCGTCGTGTCCTGCGCCAGGCTCCGCAGTTCGGCGTGCGCCTCGCGGATGCCCTCGGACACGGCGGCATCTCCGGGCCCGGAGGCCGTGTCGCGGGTGCCGAGCATGCGCAGCCGCCTGTCCACCTCGTCGCGGATCGCGATCTCCGTCGCGAGCCGCCGACCGGACAGCGTCAGCAGCTCTGCGGTGCGGTCGCCGATCGGCGTGGCCTCGCGGACCGCCGCGTACAGGACCGCGCGTGAGATCCCGCCGACCACGACCGGCACCGCGATCACCGATCGCAGGCCCTCGCCGAGAACCGGAGCGTCGAAGTGGTGGGTGATGTTCAGCGCCGTCCGGTAGTCGGGTACGGATGCCGGCCGCCGCTGGTGTGCGACGCGGCCACCCAGACCGGAGGTCGCGGGCACCGTGAGCCCTTTCAGCCCGTTCGTTCGGGTTCCGATGAACTCGCTGAGCAGCAGGTTTCCGTCGTGGACCTCGCCTCCGAACAGCACGGGAACATCGGCGAGGCTCGCGGTGTGTCGCAGCTCCGCCCGGAGGGCGTCGCCGTCGCGTGGGCGGAGCAACGCCTCGTGGGGGTTCGTCGGCATGGGCATCGTCGCGGCTACCCCTTTCCGGGGGTGGTGGTTGTGTCTTGTGAGCTAGATCATAAGGCGAGTGAAGTGTCCGGTGTCACGCCGGAGCGAAGTGGGAAGGAACCTCCATGGTCGACAACAGTGCCACGGCGACCCTCGCAGCGGATGCGGCAGCGATCCGCGCCCGGAGCGAGGGCAGTGTGGACGCGCTGCTCGCGCAGTACGACACCGCCGACGCCTGCGCGGCAGAGTTGCTGTGCGACCGGCACCCCGCCGACGCCGTCGCGTTCACCGTGATCGAGAGCGACCTGTCGTCCCGTGATCTCACCTACGGCGAGCTGCGCGCAGAGTCGACCAGGTTCGCCGCCGCCCTCGCCGACCGCGGAGTCGAGCCGGGCGACTGCGTGGCGACGCTGATGGGCAAGTCCGCCGAGCTCGTCGTCGCGCTGCTCGGCATCTGGCGTCGTGGCGCCGTCCACGTCCCGCTGTTCACCGCATTCGCGCCGCCTGCCATAGCGTTCCGGCTGACCGCCTCGGGTGCGAAAGTCGTCGTCGCCGACGCCAACCAGCTCGACAAGCTCGCCCCGGGCGAGGACATCCCCGCGGACGCCGCGTGGTCCGTCGTGGTCGCCGGTGGTGCCGCGGCCGACGGGCAGACGTCCTTCGCTGACCTGCTCGCCGCGCACACGGCCGACGACCCGAAGGGCGCCGCCGTCGCGGTCGGTGCCGACGCGCCGATCGTGCAGCTGTTCACCTCCGGAACGACCGGCACCCCGAAGGGTGTGCCGGTCCCGGTGCGCGCCCTCGCCTCGTTCCACGCGTACATGGACTTCGGGCTCGACGTCCGCGACCACGACGTGTTCTGGAACGCCGCCGACCCCGGCTGGGCGTACGGCCTGTACTACGCGCTGCTCGGCCCGATGGCCGCCCGCCGGCGCAGCCTGCTCCTGCACGCCGGGTTCTCCCCGGCGCTGACCTGGCAGGTGATCGAGAAGTTCGGCGTCACAAACTTCGCGGCCGCACCGACCGTCTACCGCAGCCTGCGCGCCGACACCGGGCCGATCCCGTCCGGCGTGACGCTGCGCCGTGCGTCGTCCGCGGGCGAGCCGCTGACCCCGGACGTCGTCGCGTGGTCGAAGTCCACCCTGGGCTGCGAGGTGCGTGACCACTACGGTCAGACCGAACACGGCATGTTCATCGTGAACGCCTGGGCCGACGAGCTTCGCGAGGAGGTCCCGGCCGGGTCGATGGGGCGTGCGTTGCCGGGCTGGTCGTGCGCCGTCCTGCTCGACGACAGCGACGACGTCGCCGCACCCGGAACGGCGGGCCGGGTCGCGATCGACACCCACGCCAGCCCCCTGATGTGGTTCCGCGGTTACGTGGACGCACCGGAGAAGACGAAGCAGCGGTTCACCGAGGACGGGCGCTGGTACGTCACCGGCGACGCGGGCAGCGCGGACGAGGACGGGCACTTCTTCTTCAGCTCCCGTGACGACGACGTCATCATCATGGCCGGCTACCGGATCGGCCCGTTCGACGTCGAGTCCGTGCTGGTGATGCACGAGCACGTCGTCGAGGCCGCGGTGGTCGGTATGCCGGATCAGCTGCGCGGCGAGGTGCTCGAGGCGTTCGTGGTGCTCCGCGACGGTGTCGACGGCACGGACGAACTCGAAGCCGAGCTGCAGACCCTGGTGAAGAGGAAGTTCGCCGCGCACGCCTACCCGCGGACCGTGCACTTCGTGCCGTCGCTGCCGAAGACGCCCAGCGGCAAGGTGCAGCGGTACATCCTGCGTCAGGGCTGACCTGTCGATCGGGTTCTCCGGTGGTCACCCCGTCGACCACCGGAGGACCCTGTCACCGGCTCTCTGTCAGCCGTGAGGCGAGGAACGCGAGAATCTCGTCGCGAGCCGCGAGCGTCGGTTCACCCGCGGCGTCGACCAGGTGGGCGGTCACGACACTGTGCGGGCTCGCCACCACCTCCGCGAAGAACGGCGGCGGTGCCGGATGAGCGGCGTCGTCGGGAAGAACCGTGCCCACGAACCGGTCGCCGAGTGCCCTCGAGTAAGCGGTGAAACGCTCTGCCCGGCACCACTTGTCGCCGGCGAACCGGTAGGCCGGCACGGTCAGGTCGTCACGGTCGAGGCGGTCGCGCACGGCGCGCAGGTCGTCCGGCGAGATCTCCAGGCCGCCCGGATCGTCGAGCGGAAGCGACGGCTGGCAGAGCACTGGCGCGAGCACCGATTCCTCGAGGGTCATGGTCAGCGCGAAGTTGCCCGTGAAGCACATGCCGATCGCACCGACGCCGGGACCGCCGCTCTCCTGGTGGGCGGTGCGTGCCAGGGCGCGCAGCCACCGGGTCACGGGGCTGGTGCGGTTCGCGCCGAACGCCCGGAACTCGGCACTGACGCATGCGCGCTGCATGACGGCGCTCCCGTCCTCGACCGTCGGGACCGCGCCGTCCCGCCCGAACAGCGAGGGCAGGTACACGGTGAATCCGGCGTCACGAACCCACCGCGCGAACCGGGCGACGTGCGGACTGATCCCCGGCATCTCCGGCATGACGACGACCGCAGGCCCCGCCCCCGAGACGAGCACGAGCTTCGTCGCCGAATCGAACGTGAACTCGCGGCGCGCGAAGTCGTCGAGCGGATCGTCCGCGGTCGGGCGCTGTGCTGCCATGGGTGGATTCCTGTTCGTCGACGGTCACTGACACGTCGAGTCTCGTGACTCGGAACCCCCGGCACGAGGGGCACTGTCGCCACGTTTCGGGTCGATCCGGCCACATCGGTGCGAATCGATCAGGGCGCGCGAAACCGGCGCCGGTACTCGGCGAGCCCGATTCCCACGCGCTCGACGAACATTCGCCGCAGAGTGCCCGGATCCCGATAGCCGACGCGCGGCGGGATGTCGCTGATCGGAACGTCGGTGTCCGCGAGAAGTCTCTTGGTTGCGGCGATCCGGGTGTCCTGCAGGAAGTCCAGTGGCGGCGCGCCGACGTCGTCGCCGTACCTGCGCAGCAGAGTGCGGGAACTGACGTGGAACGCGGCGGCCAGTCGCGGCAGGCTGTAGGGCTCCGCCAGGTGATCGACCAGCCAGCGCTGGACCGCGGTGGCGAACGGGCCGGTCGCGGGCGTCACCATGGACTCGACGACATAGGGCGCCTGGCTGGTCCGGTTCTCGGACACCAGTGTGATCCGGGCGGTGGCCCGCGCGACGGCGCCGCCGAGATGGTTCCGGACGATCGTCGTCGCGAGGTCGAGCGACGCGCTGAAGGCGGCAGTGGTCGTGACGTGTCCGTCGGTGACGACCAGGGACTGCGCGCACACCGTCGACTGCGGATAGCGCCGGGCCAGCTGGGAGGCGAACAGCCAGGACGTCGTCGATCGTCGCCCGTCCAGCAGTCCCGCCTCACCGAGCAGGAACGCTCCGACGCACACCGACGTGACGTGGACGCCTCGCCGCCCGGCCTTGCGGATCACGTCGATCTCGCGGCGACGGCCGGCGAGCCTGGAGTCCAGGTCCTCGGCGGGGGAGAGGTCGAACCCCGGCACCACGAGCAGGTCGTGGTCGTGCTGCCAGCGGCGTGCGACGACACCGAATCCACCTGCGGCAGTGACGGGTTCGGCGTCGACCGCGACCACCGAGACCCGGAACGGATCGACGTGGGTCGTGCGCTTCTCCCGTGCGACCTGGTTCGCCATGTGGAGGATGTCGGAGACGGCGAACACCTCGGTGGCGAAACAGTCGTCGTACGCGAGGATTCCAACCCGCATGGCACCCACTTCCGAAACGGCCGCTCCGGCAGGGGGCCTCGGTGGGTCAGGCTACCGGCCCACGCACACCGGGCGCCGGGCCCACGGCGCTGTGGGCCCGGCATCGAGAGGTGGCACGCTACGACAGGCCGGAGACCGAACCGCGAACTCGACGATGCCGAAGAGAAAGTCGCCTCCTTCAGAGAGCAGGTCTCCGAAGTCGCCGAGCGCGGTCAGGAGGGCCAGTCGCGGCCGCCCGTCGCGTCAGAGGCCGAGTTGCTCCGCCGTCTGCTCGGCCAGTGCGGGTCCGAGCGTCATGCCACGACCGCCGGGGCCGGCGACGATCCACACGTTGTCGGTCGCCTCGCCGCGATGCACGAGCCGCGTCGGATCGAGGTGTTGGCTGTACACCCCGGCCCAGCGCTTGACGACCGGAGGGATTCTGCGGCCGAGCAACTTCTCGGTGACGGCCTTCAGGTGCTCGTACGGTGCCTCGTCGACGTCGAAGTCGAACGGTTCGTCGTACTCGTGGGTGTCGCCGATCGTGAGTCCGCCGTGCAGGCGCTGCACACACAGCAGTTGCATGCGGTGCGCGGCAGCGATCGGGGCCTGCGGCTGCCGCGCCCGCAACTCCTCGAGGGCCTTGCCCGCGAAAGCGGGGTAGTAGCGGAGGCTGTCGCCGTCCGCGACAGCCGTCGTCAGGACCTCGCCGAGGGGTGCCGTCTGCATCATCTGCAACCGCACCCGGCGCAACGGGAGGTCCCCCGCGAGGTCCCGGGCCAACCCGCCGAGGGCCGCGCCGGGGCACACGATCGCCAGGTCCGCGTCGGTCGTGCGTCCGCGGTCGTCGCGGACGTGCACCCCCGTCGAATCGCTCGTCACGTCACGGGCCTCGGTGGCGGGGTGGTAGGTGTAGCGCCCGGACTCCGCGAGGTGGGCACGGATCGCGGGCAACGCGATCCTGGACTCGACGGCTCCGTCGAGGCGGCAGTACAGGCCGGCAAGGTAATCCCCACGCAGGGCCGGGTTCGTCGTGCGTACCTGCTCGGGGTCGAGGAGCGTGAATCCACGGGCGTCGGAGTCGGGGCGGGCGAGGACTTCCTCGGCGACGGCCAGTTCGTCGGGTGTGCGGAGCAGGGTCAGCGACCCGGCGGGCCGGAACCCGATCGCGGGGACGCGGGCGGCGAGATCTGCCCACAACTCGCGTGACCGCAGAGTCGCATCGAGTTCGTGGTCGGCTCGTCCCGACACCCATACCAGACCGAAGTTGCGGACCGTCGCGCCTCGGGCCTCGGGTTCGCGTTCGAGGTGGATGACGTCGTGTCCACGGCGGATCGCCTCGTCGGCGTGCGCCGTCCCGAGGATCCCTCCGCCAACAATCACTATTCGCATGGGACACAGCATGATCGTTGGTCTAGACCAACGGTGGGCCGAGGCGGAAACTTCGGGTGAACAGTTGGTGCGGCCACGCGCCCACGACACGCGGCGAATCGGGGCTGTTGTCTCGGCGCCCTCCGACGGACAATGGGTGCCACCTGATCAGCACCGACGAAGGGTGAGCGGCATGGATCGGTTCGAGCTCCCGCAGACGTTGCGTCGATCGTCGAAGGAGGTGCAAGAGGTTTACGCCACGGCTCACGAATCCGCAGTGAAGCGGTTCGGGACTGGCGAGGAAGCCGAGCGAGCCGCCTACGGGGTCGTCAAGGAGAGCTACGAACTCGCCGTCGACCACTGGGTGCCCAAACAGGGCTGACACGGGTCAGGCGTGCGCGCTGCCCTGCAGTGCGCCGCCCGCCGCCCGCCAGTCGATCAGCCCCTTCGACATGTTCCTGGCGTCGAAGCCGTACTCGATGAGCATGTTCGCCGCACCGTAGGAGCGGAGACCGCCTGTGCAGAACGTGATGAGCAGTCGGTCGTCCGGTAGTTCCTCGCACCGCTTCGGCAGTTCCTCGAGCGGGATGTGAACCGAACCCGGGATGTTGTTCCGGTCCCATTCGAACTGCCTGCGGACGTCGACGACGAGTGCGCCGTCGGCGACCAGGCCGATCGCCTCCGCGGCCGTCACCGACGGGGCGCCGTGCAAATAGTGACGAATCTTCATGGCAGCAGGCCTCTTCCGTGCAGTTTCAGTTAGTCTGAAACTGGCGAAGGGGAGTTGTCAACATGACCGATGCGGGTCCACCGCCGAGTGCGGCGTTCCTGGTGATGGCGCTCGGGCGGCGCATGCGCGAGCGGGTCGAGCAGGCCCTGCGCGCCGAGGGCATCACTATGCGCCACCTGTCCGCCCTGGGGCACCTGTCCCGGGACTCCGGACTCTCGTACAGCGAGTTGGCTCGCCGAGCCTCGGTGACACCGCAGAGCATGCAGTCGACACTGGCCAAGCTGGAGGAGCGGGGAGCCGTCACGAGGACGACCGATTCCGGTCGGGGCCGGACCGCGCGACTCGTCGTGACCGACGAGGGCGCGCGACTGCTCGGGCTGGGGCGGGACGCTATCGCCGAGCTCGACCGCGTGCTCGCCGACCAGGTGGACGCAGAGGATGTGGGCCGGCTCGCTCCCGTGCTCCTCCGGGCGCTGGCCACGCTCGGAGCACGACCGGGCGGTTGACCGGGTTCAGGTCGCGAGCACGCCCGCACCGAGCGCCGCGCAGACCAGCATCAGCAGGAACAGAGCCCAGCCCGCACCCTGCCATGCCGGCCAGGTGCCGCCGCGCTTCCACACCGCGTATGTCTCGAAGAACGCGCCCACTCCGCCGACCATCAGGACGGCGGCGGGGACGATCGCGAGGAGGTACCGGTCGGCCGTTCCGCACACCGGCGTCGTCGATGCGGCGCAGTTGCTGCGGCCGAGGTAGGCCCAGAGTCCGAGCAGGATCGCGGCGACCAGCGCCACGGCGAGCACGGACACCGCGTATCTGGTGGCCCGGCGGATCTCGGGTGGGTCGTCCCAGCGCTTCTCGATGTCGCGCCGGTCGGGTTCGTGACCTCGGGTGCCCTCGAACACTTCGTACCTCCCCTCGGCGACCTCGGCCGGGAAGTGACGTCGCGGGTGTTCGGTGCCGCACCGCGGCGGATCGCGTCGAGGCCGAGGCCCACCCTCAACGCTACGCGTGCCCCCCGGGTACGTCGGCGGGCCGCGGCCAGGGGTGGCCGGTCCGGCGTTCGATGTCGTTGTTGAAACGCTCGAGCAGGGCGGCGAAGGCGGCGCTGTCGGCGGGATCCCAGTCCGCGATGATCGCCCCCAGTCCGCGTACGTGGCCTGCACGTTGCAGTTCGAGCCGGTTGCGCCCCTCGTCGGTGACGCGGAACTTGCGGGCCATGCCGCCGTCCGGGTCCGGGATGCGCTGGACCAGCCCCGCCTTCATCATCGCGGTGGTCTGACGGCTGATCGTCGAGGTGTCCAGGTCGAACGCCTCGCTGAGCTCGCCGACGGACATCGGGCCCTCGATGCTGATGCGACTGAGGAGGAGGTACGCGGAGGACTCGAGGTTGCCGTCGCCTCGCCGGGGGCGGGCGATGTGCCGCGCGAGGAGCATCGTTTCGAACTCGATCCGGTCCGCGGTCCCGTCCACGCTTGCTTCCTCTCGATCCGTCGCCGCCGGTGGCGCCGGGATTGTCCGGGTTGGGACAACCCTGTGGTGTGCATCATACACATCTGTTGCATGCGGCAATTTTATTGCATGATACAAGTAATGTGTATTGCACATATGACGTGGACAGGGCGCCGGGGGTGCCGCTTGTGAACAATGAGGAGCTTGCGTGAGAAGTAGTAGTCCTGCGAACCCGAACGTGGTGGTCGCGGTGTTGGCCTTCGCGGGGATCGTCGTCGCCATGATGCAGACGCTCGTCGTCCCGCTGATCGGCGACCTGCCGAGACTGCTGGACACCACCGCGTCGAACGCCACCTGGGTCGTGACCGCCACTCTCGTCGCGGGGGCGGTGTTCACTCCGATCACCGGCCGCCTCGGCGACATCTTCGGCAAGCGTCGGATGCTGCTCGCCTGCTCCGTCCCGCTGATCGCCGGCTCACTGGTCTGCGCGCTCGCGACGTCGGTCGTACCGATGATCGCCGGACGAGCCCTCCAGGGGCTCGGCATGGGCATCATCCCGCTCGGCATCGCGGCACTGCGCGAGCTGGTTCCGGCCGACAAGCTGCACTCGTCCATCGCCTTGATGAGCGCATCCATGGGCATCGGCGGCGCCGTCGCCCTGCCGATCGCCGCAACCGTCGCGCAGAACGCCAGCTGGGACGCACTGTTCTGGAGCGCGACCGTCCTCGCCGTCGTGATCGCCGTCTTGATCTGGTTCTTCATCCCCTCCACCCCCATCGACCCGCACGCGGGCAAGTTCGACCCGCTCGGCGCCGTCGGACTGGGCATCGGACTCGTCTGCCTCCTGCTGCCCGTGTCCAAGGGCGCGGTCTGGGGCTGGACCGGCAGCACGACCATCGGTCTGTTCGCCGCCTCGGTGCTGGTGTTCCTGGTCTGGGGCTGGTGGGAACTGCGGACGACGGACCCGCTCGTCGACCTCCGCACCACCGTCCGGCCGCAGGTCCTGCTCACCAACGTCGCGGCGGTCGTCATCGGCTTCGCCATGTACGCGCAGTCGCTGATCCTGCCGCAGTTGCTCCAGCTGCCCGCCGCCACCGGCTACGGCCTCGGCAACTCGATGGTCGTCATGGGTCTGTGGATGCTGCCCGGTGGCTTCGCGATGATGGCGGTCGCACCGATCGGCGGCAAGCTGTCCGCGACCCGCGGGCCCAAGCTGACCCTGATCGTCGGCGCCCTGATCATCGCGGCCGGATACGGCTCGTCCATGGTCCTGATGGGGACCTCCTGGGGCCTGATGATCGTCGCGATCGTCTGCGGCATCGGCACCGGCTTCGCCTACGGCGCGATGCCCGCGCTGGTGATGGGTGCAGTTCCGCTGTCCGAGACGGGCGCCGCGAACGCCTTCAACACGCTCTGCCGCTCGCTCGGCACGTCCATCGCCGCAGCCGTCGTCGGCGCCGTGCTTGCCCAGATGACCATGCAGGTGGGCGAGCACGTCCTGCCCACCGAGGCCGGTTTCCGAACCGGGCTGCTGATCGGGTGCGGTGTCGCACTCGTCGCAGCTGCGGTCGCGGCGTTCATTCCGGCGCGCCGGCCCGCGTCGGCGGAGTCCGACGCCGCGGAGCTGGTGTCCGTTCGCCGCTGACGGCCCCGAGATGCCGAGCCCGGCGGATGTTCCCACGAACGTCCGCCGG
Source organism: Rhodococcus gannanensis (assembly GCF_042681175.1). Lineage (NCBI taxonomy): Bacteria > Bacillati > Actinomycetota > Actinomycetes > Mycobacteriales > Nocardiaceae > Rhodococcus > Rhodococcus gannanensis. Next base: position 343,535 of record NZ_JBHUFB010000013.1, on the reverse strand, counting down.
GCTCGTCAGTTCCGGTGGGGGCGCGGCGCGTAACCTGGAACGCATGTCTGTGCGCGCACCCTTGGTCCCCGGTACCGTCTCGCCCACCCTCGCGGTGCCGGCGAAGATCGAGCGGCCCGAGTACGCGTGGAAGCCCACCGTCAACGAGGGCAACGAACCCTGGGTGCAGACCCCGGAGACCATCGAGAAGATGCGGCTCGCCGGCCGGATCGCCGCGCAGGCGCTCGAGGCTGCGGGAAAGGCCGTCGCGCCCGGCGTCACCACCGACGAGCTGGACCGGATCGCGCACGAGTACATGATCGACAACGGCGCGTACCCGTCGACGCTGGGCTACAAGGACTTTCCGAAGTCCTGCTGCACCTCGCTGAACGAGGTCATCTGTCACGGCATCCCCGACTCGACGGTGATCCAGGACGGCGACATCGTCAACATCGACGTCACCGCCTACATCGACGGCGTGCACGGCGACACCAACGCCACGTTCCTCGCCGGCGACGTCTCCGAGGAGCACCGACTGCTGGTCGAGCGCACCCGCGAGGCGACGATGCGGGCCATCAAGGCAGTGAAGCCGGGGCGTGAGCTGAACGTCATCGGCCGCGTCATCGAGTCCTACGCGAATCGCTTCGGCTACGGCGTGGTTCGCGACTTCACCGGCCACGGCATCGGCGAGACCTTCCACAACGGCCTGGTGATCCTGCACTACGACCAGCCGAACGTGGACACGATCATCGAACCCGGCATGGTGTTCACCATCGAGCCGATGATCAACCTCGGTATGGTCGACTACGAGATCTGGGACGACAACTGGACCGTCGTCACCGAGGACCGCAAGTGGACCGCCCAGTTCGAGCACACCATCGTGGTCACCGAGTCGGGGGCGGAAATCCTCACCCTGCCGTGAGCGGGTCCGGTGGGGCGCTCCTCGTCGCGGGCACGACATCCGACGCGGGCAAGAGTGTCCTGGTGGCCGGACTGTGCCGGTTGCTCGCGCGCCGCGGCGTCTCGGTCGCGCCGTTCAAGGCACAGAACATGTCGAACAACTCCGTCGTCACCCTCGACGGCGGCGAGATCGGACGGGCGCAGGCACTGCAGGCCCGCGCCTGCGGCCTCGAACCCAGCGTGCGGTTCAACCCGGTGCTGCTCAAGCCCGGCAGCGACCGCACCTCCCAGCTCGTGGTGCGTGGCAAGGCCGTCACGTCGGTCGGCGCCCGTGACTACATGACACACAGGCAGTGGCTGCGCGGGGTGGTCGCCGACGAACTGGCCTCGCTGCGAGCCGAATTCGACGTCGTGATCTGCGAAGGCGCCGGGTCTCCCGCGGAGATCAACCTGCGTGCCACCGATCTCGCGAACATGGGGCTCGCGCGCGCAGCGAACCTACCGGTCGTCGTGGTCGGTGACATCGACCGCGGGGGAGTGCTGGCGCACCTGTTCGGCACCGTCGCCGTCCTCGAACCCGAGGACCAGGCGCTGATCGCCGGGTTCGTCGTCAACAAGTTCCGCGGCGACGTCGGGTTGCTCGAACCCGGGCTGGACCAGCTCCGGGAGCTGACCGGACGCCCGACGCTGGGGGTCGTCCCGTTCGCCGAGGGACTGTGGATCGACGCCGAGGACTCGCTGTCGACGATCGTGGACGCGCCGGTGGGCAGGCCCGCACCGCCGATCGGCCGGGACTGGTTGCGGGTGGCCGCGATTCGGCTGCCCCGGGTGTCCAACGCGACCGACGTCGAGGCCCTCGCGTGCGAGCCGGGGGTGTCGGTGCACTGGGTGAGCGACCCGTCGCGTCTGACCGACGCCGACCTGGTCGTGATCCCGGGCAGCAAGTCCACGGTCGCGGACCTCGACTGGCTGCGGGCGTCGGGGCTCGCGGACGCGCTGTCGGCGCGGGCGGCCGCCGGTGGGCCGATCCTCGGCATCTGTGGTGGCTACCAGATGCTCGGGCGGCGCATCGTCGACGACGTCGAGTCCGGCGCAGGCGTCGTCGACGGGCTCGGCCTGCTGGACCTCGATGTCGAGTTCGCCGCCGACAAGGTGCTCGCACAGTCGGCGGGCGAGTCCGACGGGATCGCGGTGTCCGGCTACGAGATCCATCACGGCCGCGTCACCCGCACCGGCGACCTGCCCCTGTTGCGCCACGACGACGGGACGCCGGAGGGCAGTGTCCGCGGGGCCGTGTCCGGGACGCACTGGCACGGTCTGCTGGAGTCGGACGACTACCGGCGCCGACTGCTGACCCGGGTGGCGGCGACCACGGGCCGCGACTTCACCGTCGCGCCGAACACGTCGGTCGCCGCCGAGCGCACCGCCCAGCTCGACCTGCTCGCCGATCTCGTCGAGCAGCACGTGGCCGTCGACGAGGTCATGGCATTGATCGAGCGCGGCGCACCGTCCGGGCTGCCGGTGGTCGGGACCGCACTCACGGTTCGCTGACCGGCGGAACGGGGATCACGGTGTCGCGCGACGCAACCCGCCCCACGTGCCGGCCAGCGTGACCGCTGCGATCACCAGCGGAAGCGCCACCATCGGAACGGCGCGAGGGGAATCCGCGAACCACGACCCGATCTCCGGCCACCAGCCCGCCCATGTGATCCCGATGGCCGCCAGGCCGAGGCCGCCGAACACCGCGACGCCCGCGGCCAGCAGGCCCGTCGTGCGCCAGCGCTGGTAGATCGCGCCGGCGAGCATCGCGATGCCGGTGGTCGCCAGCAGGATCGCGAACAGCGACAGCAGTTCGACGAGTCGGCTGTCGGTGACGTATCGGGCGAGGCCGAACATCCGCATGTGTACGCCCCAGCCGCCGGTGGCGGCCTCGATCGCGGACAGCGCCTGCAGCGCGATCGCGAACACCGCGGACTGACCGAGCGCCATGATCACGGTGGCCCGGTAGAACTCGCGACGGGTGACGCTCAACCCCAGCGCGAAGGGGAAACTCTGGTTCATGGCCTGGAGGTAGAAGGCGACGACGAAACCGAGCAGGGCGGTGACCGCACCGGTGAATCCCTCGCCCTCCTCGTTCTGCACGAGGAAGTAGATGGTCCAGCAGATCGCGAACGAGACCGCGAGGATGCCGACCGGCCAGGCGACGAGCAACGGCCATGCGACGGTGTGTAGTCGCAGCACACCGCCGATCCGGGACGGGGCGGCCCTGTGCTGTGCTGCCGTGAACGTTGCGGTGGTCATGACTGCGGCTCCTGACTCGGTGCGTCGTGCGGGAGGCTGGTCGTGCGGATGACGAACTCCTGCAGTGAGGCCGGTTCGACAGTGCCCCCTGCCTCGAGCAGGCGGCTGCGATCGGCGTCCGGTCCGGTGGTGCGGACCGTCGCCCTCGTGGTGGAGCCGAGCGACTCCCGGTGGAGGACGGTGCCTTTCGAGGAGAACTCGTCGACTGCGGCGGTGGGGCCGGTGACGACCACCGCGCGCTGCCGGATCGCGTCGGCCGAATCGTCGACGACGACGCGTCCACGGTCCACGACGATGACGTGTTCGAGCAGGTTCGACACCTCGTCGATGAGATGTGTGGACAGCACCACCGTCCGGGGGTGCTCGGCGTAGTCGGCAAGGAGGCGGTCGTAGAAGAGCTGGCGTGCGACGGCGTCGAGGCCGAGGTAGGGCTCGTCGAACAGCGTCAGCGGCGCGCGCGACGCGAGCCCGATCGTCACCCCCAGTGCCGAGCGCATGCCTCGGGAGAGCTTCTTGACCCTGCGGCGTCGGGGCAGCTGGAAGTCGTCCAGGAGTTGGTCCGCGAAATCCGTGTCCCAGTGCTCCAACAGGTGCGCGGCCGCCGTGAGGACGTGGCCGACGCAGAGGTCGTCCGGGTACGTCTGGCTCTCCTTGACGAAGCAGACGTCGCGGAGCACGTTCGCGTTCTCGAACGGTGATTCGCCGAACACCGTTGCCTCACCGGATGTGTGGATCGCCTGACCGGTGAGAACGGACATGGCGGTGGTCTTGCCTGCGCCGTTGCGGCCGAGGAGGCCGTAGATCCGCCCCCGCTCGATGTCGAACGAGACGTCGGTGAGCGCGTCGACGTCGCCGTAGGTCTTGGTGACTCCCCGCATCGCTGCGACCACGTCGGTGTCGGTCGTGGGTGGGGCGGTGATCTTCGTGAGGCCACTGGTCATCGGGCCACCTCCCTGTTGTCGAATCGAGTGGCGTCGAGCATGGACTTGAGTTCGTCGAGCGGGATACCGAGTCGAGCCGCTTCCGCGACCAGGGGCTCGATGTACTGGTGCGCGAACGCCTCGCGACGGCGGAACCGGAGCGCCTCGCGCGCTCCCGAGGTGACGAACATTCCGATTCCTCGCTTCTTGTAGAGGATTCCCTCCGCGACAAGCTGATTCAGGCCCTTGGCCGCGGTCGCGGGGTTGATCCGGTGGAACGCCGCGAGCTCGTTGGTGGACGGCACCTGCGTCTCCTCGGGCAGTGACCCGTCGATGATCGCGCCCTCGATCTGTTCGGCGATCTGCACGAACAGCGGCCGGCCGTCGTCGATCACCGGGACCGTCCGAGGTGGCTCACTGGTTCATTACTCATGTAACTAACCATAGAACCGCTCGGTGACGTTGGCAACCCTTCCGGTCGTCGTTCGAGGTTCCGATCGCGCTCCGTGTACCGTCCGGGCATGGAGTTGACGGAAGTGACTGTCGGACAGGTCACGCACAGCGTTCGGGTCGACGGCCCCGAGAGCGCCCACATCGTCGTGCTGTTGCCCGGCGCCGGGGAGGACGCGGCCGCCTTCGATGCGGTCTGCGAGCGTCTGCACGGCTCCGACCTGCGCACCGTCGTTCCCGATTCCGTCGACGGACTCGACGTCGAGGGCCTGCTCGCGCTCCTCGACGGCCTCGGTCTGACCTACGTGAACCTCGCGGGCAACCGCGAGGGTGCCGAGCTTGCCTGGCAGGCCGCCGCACGCACCTTCGGGCGCTTCAAGAGTCTCGTCGTCGCGGACGCCGCACATCCCGCGATCACCGGCGGTGACTGCCCTGCTGTCGAGATCCCCACCACCGTTCTCGTCGGCGTCGACGCCGTCCGCGACGATGCCGCGGCCAGCGGCCGTCGCTGCTACTCGGACTTCCGCGTCGTCGAACTCGACGGGATCGGGTCCGTGCCCCGCGACGCGGCCGCCGCCTTCGCCACTGAGATCTCGCTGCGCACCAGCATGTGGTGATCGCGGGTCGGAGCCGCCGTGGACCCGGCACTAGACTCTGTCGGTGCTCGACAACGTTTCCACGCCCATCGACGTCACCTCGGTTCGCGCGGCGGTGCGGTCGCCCCGGCGTCTGACCACCGAGGTCCTCGCCGGTCTCGTCACCTCGCTCGCCCTCATTCCCGAGGTCATCTCGTTCGCGGTGATCGCGGGCGTCGACCCGAAGGTCGCGCTGTACACCTCGTGCATCATGGCCATGACCATCGCCGTCGTCGGTGGCAGGCCCGCCATGGTGTCCGCGGCCGCGGGAGCGACCGCACTGGTGATCGCGCCGCTGGTCGCCTCGCACGGGATCGACTACCTGATCGCCGCCGTCTGGCTCGCGGGTGCCCTGCAGATCGCCTTCGCGGCGGCGGGAGTCGCTCGCCTTGTGCGTTTCATTCCACGCTCGGTGATGATCGGGTTCGTCAACGCGCTCGCGGTCCTCATCTTCAGCGCTCAGGTGCGGCAGCTCGTGGACGTGCCGTGGGTGGTGTACCCGCTCGTCGCCGCGGGGATCGTGATGGTGGTCGCCATCCCGAGGTTCACGACCGTGGTGCCCGCGCCGCTGATTGCGATCGTCGTCCTCACCAGTGTCGTGACGCTGTTCCACCTGGACGTACCGGACGTCGCCGACCAGGGAGAGCTGCCGTCGGGCCTGCCCACGTGGATGATCCCCGACGTCCCCCTGAACTGGGAGACGGTGACGATCATCGCGCCGTTCGCGCTCGGGCTCGCCCTCGTCGGACTCCTCGAGTCGCTGTTGACCGCCAAGCTCGTCGACGACATCACGGACACCCCGTCCGACAAGACCCGCGAGTCGTGGGGCCAGGGTGTCGCCAACATGGCCGGCGCCCTGTTCGGGGGCATGGGCGGCTGCGCGATGATCGGCCAGACGATGATCAACGTCAAGGAGGGCCGCGCCCGGACCCGTGTCTCGACGTTCCTCGCCGGCCTGTTCCTGCTCGTGCTCTGCGTGACCGTCGGTGACGTCGTCGGCGCCATCCCGATGGCCGCACTGGTGGCCGTCATGGTGGTCATCGCCGCGACCACCTTCGACTGGCACAGCATCGCGCCGCGCACCCTGAAGTTGATGCCGCGCAGCGAAACCCTGGTCATGCTCGTGACCGTCGTCGGCACCCTCGCAACCGAGAACCTCGCCGTCGGCGTGATCGCCGGTGTGCTCACCGCGATGGTCGCGTTCGCCCGGCGGGTCGCGCACATGGCGGATGTCGCGGTGTTCGACCGCGACGACGAGCGCGTGTACCGCGTCTCCGGGCAGTTGTTCTGGGCGTCGAGCAACGATCTCGTGCACCGCTTCGACTACGCGGGCGATCCGGACACCGTCGTGGTGGACCTGACCGACGCCGAGGTGTGGGACGCGTCCACCGTCGCGACCCTCGACACGGTCCAGCACAAGTACGCCGAGCGCGGAAAGTCCGTTCGGATCGTCGGACTCGACGGCGCGAGCCTCGATCGACTCGAACGGCTCTCCGGCCGGCTCGGCTGACCGCGGGCGGCTCGAGCAACCGGCGGCCGGGCGTAGCCTGACATCGACGGCGCACGCGGCGCGAGGAGGGGTTCCAATGCCGGCGCAGACCAGTTCGACCAGGACCCTGCCGGTCATCGATCTCGAGCACCTCGACGTCGACGCGCTCCGCACCGTGACACACAAGATCGGCTTCTTCCACCTGACCGGCCACGGCATCGATCAGCAACTCACTGACGACCTGATCGCCGCCGCACGTGATTTCTTCGCCCTCCCCGAAGCGGACAAACTCGAGATCGAGAACGGCAACTCGCCCCAGTTCCGCGGGTACACCCGCGTCGGAGGCGAACGCACCCAGGGCTACGTCGATTGGCGGGAGCAACTCGACATCGGTCCCGAGCGGGCGGCGGTCGAGTCCGTCGATCCGGCCCGGCCGTGGGACGTGCTGCACGGTCCGAACCTGTGGCCCGCACGGGTCCCGCGGTTGCGCCGCCTGGCGTTGGAGTGGATGGAAGAGGCTCAGGACGCCGGAATGCGGCTGATTCGCGGGTGGGCCGTGTCCCTCGGCGCCGCCGAGGACTTCTTCGACGCCGCGTTCGCGGATCCCGACCCGTTGCTGAAGATCGCCCGCTATCCCGGCCACGACGGATCGGTCACCGCTCAGGGCGTCGGCAGCCACAAGGATGTCGGAGCACTGACCCTCCTGTACCCGGAGCCGACGAGCACCGGCTTCCAGGTCGAGACGGACACCGGCTGGCTGGATGTCGATCCGATACCCGGCTGCTTCCTCGTCAACATCGGCGAACTGCTCGAGGTCGCGACCGGCGGGTACCTCAAAGCCACCGTGCACCGGGTGCTGCCACCCCCGACGGGTACCGATCGCGTGTCCCTGCCGTTCTTCCTCAACCCGGGCTACGACGAGGCGCTTCCGGACGTGCCGCTCCCACCGGAGTTCGCCGCCGGCTCGGTCGGTGTCGGTTCGGACCAGCACGGCGACGCGCTCCACGCCCGCTATGGACTGAACGCCCTCAAGTCGCGTCTGCGCGCCCACCCCAACGTCACCGAGCGGTACCACCGCGACCTTCTCGACCTGCGCGCCCTCCGGGGCTGACGCACGGTCCTGTCAGGTCGATCGGCTCGGCACCCGCCCCGTGGTCGCGGAGCCGAGGACCGACCGGAACCCGGCGGTCACCTCGTCGGCGATCGCCTCGTCCTCCCCGGCTTCGAGTGCGTCGAGGATGCGTCCGACGACGACGGCGGGGTCCGCCTTGGGCACGTCGAGGTGCGCGATCATCGGAGTGTCGGTGTACGCGAGGTGCGCGCCGAGGACCTGTGTACCCTGCGCGGCCAGTTCGAGACGCAGCGCATTCGTCACGCCCCACAGTGCGGCTTTCGACGGACTGTAGGCGCCGGGTGTGGCGAGCCAGCTCAGGACCGAGTGCACGTCCACCACCGCCCCGCCGCCGCCACGTCCCAGAACGGGTGCGAACGTGCGGACCAGTTCGAGCGGGGCGAAGACGTTCGTCTCGAAGGTGCGCCGGATGTCCTCCATGGGGGAGTGGAGAAGCGATGGCGCGCCGGTGATTCCGGCATTGTTGACCAGGACGTCCACGTCGGCTGCCGTCGCCGCGGCGGCCGCCACCGACGCGGCGTCGGTGACGTCCAGGTGCAGCGGCACGACGCGACCGTCGTTCCAGGCGTGGTCCCGGCGCGCCGCGGCGTACACCCGGCGGGCGCCGCGCGCGAGCGACTGGGCGACGAACTCGCGGCCGAGGCCGCCCGTCGCCCCGGTCACGAGAACGGTACGTCCGTGGAGATTCATCGGTCTGCTTCCTGTCGGTTGGGGGAGGGACGGTCGATGCTCGCCGTCACAGGCGCTCGATGATGGTGGCGTTCGCCAATCCTCCCGCCTCGCACATGGTTTGGAGTCCGAAGCGGCCGCCCCGCTCGTGCAGGGCGTGAGTCAGGGTCGTCATCAGGCGCGCGCCGCTCGCGCCCAGCGGGTGGCCGAGCGCGATCGCGCCGCCGTACACGTTGACCTTGTCCAGGTCCGCGCCTGTTTCCCTCGCCCAGGCCAGCACCACCGACGCGAACGCCTCGTTCACCTCGAACAGGTCGATGTCGTCGACGGCGAGCCCGGCCCGTTCGAGAACCTTGCGGGTGGCGGGGACGACCGCCGTCAGCATGTACAGCGGGTCGTCGCCGGCGACGGCGACACTGTGGATCCGGGCCAGTGGACGCAGGCCCAGCTGTTCGGCGCGCTCACTGGTGGTGATCAACAGTGCGGAGCTGCCGTCGGTGACCTGACTTGCGTTGCCCGCGGTGACATTCCAGCCGATCTGCGGGAATCGCGCGGCCATCGCCTCGTCGTAGTAGGCGGCACGCAGTCCGCCCATCGTCTCCAGTGTGCTGCCGGTGCGGATGCCCTCATCGGTGCGGAACTCGCCGATCGGGCTGATCTCGGCGTCGAACAGGCCGTTCTTCGTCGCCTCCGCTGCCTTGGCGTGGCTGGAGAGCGCGAACTCGTCCAGTTGGGTGCGGGACAGACCCCAGCGGGCCGCGATCAGTTCGGCGCTGATGCCCTGTCCGACGAGTCCGTCGGGGTAGCGCTCGGCGAACGCCACGCCACTGGCGTCGTCGGTGCCCATCATGTTCGATCCCATGGGCACGCGGCTCATGGACTCGACGCCGCCGGCGACGACGATGTCGTAGGCGCCCGAGATGACGCCCTGCGCCGCGAAGTGCACCGCCTGCTGGCTGCTGCCGCACTGACGGTCGACGGTGGTGGCGGGCACGGATTCGGGGTAGCCCGCGGCGAGGGTCGCGCGCCGGGTGAGGTTGGCGCCCTGCTCACCGACTGCGCTGACCACGCCGCCGATGACGTCGTCGATCAGGGACGGGTCGATGCCGCTGCGGTCGACCACCGCGCGCAGGCTGTGGGCGAACAGGTCCACCGGATGCACCTCATGGAGTGCGCCGGTGGCCTTCCCGCGGCCGAGGGGGGTGCGGACGGCCTCGACGATCACGGCGTCCCTCGTCCTGCTGTTGCTCATGGTGCGTCCTCTCGGTCGTGAGGAGTCGGCTGTCCCGAGGCCCTCTGCCACTACCAACGATCTGACTATGCAAAACCATACCCAGATCGGCGACAGCTGGCTACACATTTCTCAAGTCAGTACGATTGCCTGGTGGCGATGAAGTTGCAGGGACCCCTCGCGGATCGCTCGGCCTGGGACGCAGACGAGCGATGCTCGATCAGCCGTGCCATGGGGATCGTCGGAACACGCTCGGCGATGCTGCTGCTGCGCGAGGCGTACTACGGAACGACCCGCTTCGACGACTTCGCTCGTCGCGTCGGGATCACCGACGCCGTCGCGTCTGCTCGGTTGAAGGAACTGGTCGATGCAGGTCTGCTCGCCAAGCACCCCTACCGTGAACCGGGACAGCGCACCCGCTACGAGTACGTCCTCACCGACATGGGCCGGGACCTCCTGCCGGCGGTGATCGCGCTGATGCAGTGGGGTGACAAGTACCTGCAGCAGGGCGGCGGACCACTCCAGGTCGTCGACGACGCCACGGGAGAATCCGTCAGTGTGCGCGTGCGTACCGAGTCGGGCGACGACGTCGCGCTGGACGACCTACGCCTGCGCGTCAACACCCCGCCGGCCGCCGACGCCACACACGGCTGAACGTGGCGTTCATGCGGTTGACGCGCATGAACGCCACGTTCAGCCCCTGCCGCCGCCGGCGCCAACATGGGTGGGGTGGGGTCAGTCGAGGCCGAGGAGGGCGTTCTCGACGACCTCGGTCAGCGCGGGGTGAATCCAGTACTGGCCCAACGCCATCTCGCGGGCAGGGAGGCCGAAGCTCATCGCCTGGACGAGCGGCTGGAGCACCGTCGACGCCTGCGCACCGATGACGTGCGCGCCGACGAGCAGGCCGGTGTCGCGGTCCGCGATCACCTTGCACAGTCCCTCGTCGTCCTCCATCGCCCAGCCGTAGGCGACGTCGGCGTACCGCTGCACCTTCACCGAGATGTTCAGACCCGCGTCGCGCGCCTGCGTTTCGGTGAGTCCGACGCACGCGATCTGCGGATCCGTGAACACCGCCGCCGGAACGAACCGGTGGTTGGTGCGAACCAGGTCGGCTCCCGGACTCCAGGCGTCGCGCAGCAGGTTCGCCTGCACCACCCGGGCCTCGTGGTTGGCGACGTGCTTGAGCTGATGAGGCGACGACACGTCACCGAGCGCGAACACGCCCTCCGCGGTGGTGCGCTGGAACTCGTCGACGACGACGCGCCCGCGTTCGTCCACCTCGATGCCTGCCGCCTCGGCGTTCAGTCGGTCACCGTTGGGGGTGCGTCCGGTCGCGACGAGCAGAGTGTCGCCCTGGACCACGGTGCCGTCGGCGAGGATCACCTCGACACGTGAGTCGTCCCCTCGAACCTGGACCACCGGACTGCCAAGGTGCACATCCCATTTGGCGCGGGCGAGGTCGGTGAACTGCTGCGAGATGTCGGTGTCGAGGTCGCGGAGCAGGCGTGGTCCGCGACCGATGACCGACACCGCAGTGCCGAGTGCGGAGAACACGTGCGCGAACTCGGAGGCGATGAATCCGCTGCCGACGACGACGAGGTGTTCCGGTTGCGTCGGGAGCCGCATGATGTCGTCGTTGGTGTGGAACGGGACCCCCGAGCGGGCGATCTCGTCGGGAATCACCGGCCGTGATCCGGCGGCGATCACGATCTGGTCCGCGGTGATCTCCTCGCCGCTGCCGGTGCGGATCCGCTTCGGGCCGGTGAAGGTCGCGTACCCGGAAAACAGTGTGGTGTCGGGGTTCTCGTCGCGCCGGTAGCGTTCGCCGCCGGCCGAGATGGGGTCGATGCGATCGAAGACCCGCTCCACGATGTCCGACCAGCGGACCTTCTCGATCCGGGCGTCGACGCCGTACCGGGAGGATTCGCGGATGGTGCGCGCCACCTCCGCGGCGTAGACGAACATCTTGGTCGGGATGCAGCCGACGTTCAGGCAGGTCCCGCCGAAGGTGCCGCCCTCGCAGATCGCCACCTTCATGCCCGCGTACCGCTCGTCGAGAATCGTGTTGCCGGAACCGGATCCGATGATCGCCAGGTCGAAGTGCGTCACGAGCGCTGTCCCTCCGCGTTCTCGGCGGCGCCCTGTCCGGTCAGCCACGTCAGCCACTGTTCCACTTCGGCGAAGGCCAGCTTCCGCGGCACCTCTCGCGACAGGAAGACGTCGTGCCGGGCTCCTTCGATCGGAACGATCGTGGTGCGGTCCCCGAGGCATCCTGCCCACCGGGCGATCTGCCGGACGTCGAGCACCAGGTCAGCGGACTCGGACTTCGACGTGTACCGCATCGAATAGTGCGTCGCCTTCGACCGCAGGATCAGCGACGGGACGCCGACGTCGAGCCCGCGGTGCAGGACGGCCTGTCCCCTGCGGATCGCGCGCAGCCATCCGAAGGTCACGCCGAACCCGCGAAGCGGCTTCCACTCGAGGTCGTAGTCCCATTCGCCGCCGTGGTCGCGGTGCAGCGTGCGCCCGTAGACGTCGATCGGCGGCTGTCGCAGCTGGAGGTCGCTCTTCACACGTCCGATCGTGCGGATCGCGACGGTGCCGACGTTGCGGACGTACCACGGTCCCTGCAGGTCGAACCACGGACTGTTGAGGATCAGCCCGGAGACGCCCGCTCCGGCGCTGCCACCCGGACGGCGATTCACCCGGTCCAGCCACAACGGCAGGATCAGTCCGCCCGTCGAGTGTGCGGTGAGGAGGACCGATCCACCCTCCGACTGCTCCCGAATGGTCTCCAGGGCCCAGTCGAGCTCGCGGTCGTAGAGTGCGAGATCCGTCACGAAATGCGGCGTCTGGCCGGGGCGGCGGGAGCGCCCGCACTTGCGCAGATCGAGCGCGAAGAAGTCGTAGCCCTGGTCGTGGAAGTGCTCGGCGACGTGCTTCTGGAAGAAGTAGTCGGTGAAACCGTGCACGTAGAGCACGGCTTTCCGTCGCGGAGTCGAGCCGGCGGGCTGGTATCTGACGAGCGTCGCGGCGATGTCACCCTCGCCGTCGGGGTCCTCACCGAGTGCGAGTGTGGTCTGCTCGTAGCCGTCGCCGAGGAGGTCGGGAGCCCAGGTAGTCACAAATCACAATCCTAGTGTGCAATCCTGGCCCCTCGGAGGAGCACAATTGATGCGAGGTGAACTGCGCGGGTACGCGCGGGTAACCTATCCGCTTGCAGTCGGCGCGACTGCCCACTGCCAATGGACAAGGAAGTCGATTTTCCAGTGTCAGACAACACCGCGGTAAACAAGGCCGACGTAGTTCTCGTGGGAGCGGGCATCATGAGTGCCACGCTCGGATCCATCCTTCGGCAGCTGCAGCCGGACTGGTCGATCAGCGTGTTCGAGCGGCTCGACGCCGCCGCCGCGGAGAGCAGCGACCCCTGGAACAACGCGGGCACCGGTCACTCGGCGCTGTGTGAGCTGAACTACACCCCCCAGAACGCGGACGGATCGGTCGACGTCACCAAGGCGGTGAACGTCAACGAGCAGTTCCAGGTCTCGCGGCAGTTCTGGGCGCATTCGGTGGAGAACGGCATCCTCACCGAGCCCAAGGAGTTCGTCAACCCGATTCCGCACGTGAGCTTCGTGCACGGGGCGGACAACGTGAAGTACCTGCGGGCCCGCTACGACGCCCTCGCCGGTCACCCGCTGTTCGCCGGGATGGAGTACACCGAGCGCCCCGAGGAGTTCGCCAAGCGTCTCCCGCTGATGGCCGCCGGTCGTGACTTCTCCGACCCGGTCGCGCTGAACTGGACCGACGGCGGCACCGACGTCGACTTCGGTGCCCTCACCAAGCAGCTCCTCGGCCACATCGGGTCCTCGGGCGGCACCGTCCACTTCGGCCACGACGTGAAGAACCTCACCCAGCAGTCGGACGGCAGCTGGATCGTCAAGGTCGAGAACCTGCGGACCGGCGCGAAGAAGACGGTTCACGCCAAGTTCGTGTTCGTCGGCGCAGGTGGCGGTGCGCTGCACCTGCTGCAGAAGTCGGGCATCAAGGAGGCGAAGGGCTTCGGCGGCTTCCCCGTCAGTGGTCAGTTCCTGCGCTGCACCAACCCCGAGCTGATCGCCCAGCACAGCGCGAAGGTGTACGGCAAGGCCGCGGTCGGCGCCCCGCCGATGTCGGTTCCGCACCTCGACACCCGCGTCATCAACGGCAAGAAGGGACTGCTGTTCGGACCGTATGCCGGGTGGTCGCCCAAGTTCCTCAAGGAGGGCAAGGTCACCGACCTGCCCGGCTCGGTGAAGCCGAACAACCTGATGTCGATGCTCGGCGTCGGCGTCACCGAACTCGGTCTGACCAAGTACCTCATCGGCGAGCTCCTGCAGGGCCCCGAGGACCGCATCGAGACGCTGCGTGAGTTCATCCCGCGCGCGACCGGCGGCGACTGGGAGCTCATCACCGCGGGTCAGCGCGTCCAGGTCATCCGCAAGAAGGGCATGGGTGGCGTGCTGGAGTTCGGCACGGCCGTCATCAATGCGGCCGACGGCACCATCGCCGGCCTGCTCGGTGCGTCCCCGGGCGCATCGACCGCCGTACCCGCGATGCTCGACGTCCTCCAGCGCTGCTTCGCGGACCGCTGGGCATCCTGGGAGCCGCAGCTCAAGCAGATGGTGCCCTCGCTCGGCGTGAAGCTGTCCGACAACGAGTCCCTCTTCCGCGAGGTCTGGGACTGGAGCAACAAGGCTCTGCAGCTCGAGGAGACCGCGCCGGTCACGGCGGGCGCGACCGCCTAGATCGCACGTCAGGCTCACACGGCCGTCACCACACCCGCACGGGTCGTGGTGGCGGCCGTGCCCTATTGTTCGGGTCGAACTTCTTTCGTTCCCGCCGCGGGAAAGCCTGTGCGAATCAGGCACGGTCCCGCCACTGTGACGGTCGACGGCCACCCGCCGTCGCCGGAGTCAGATCGCCGCGGCGCGGAATCGACCACCGACCCCCGGCGCGGAAACCGGGGAGTGAGGGGACTGGCGCCGTGGCACACCAAGAGTCGGTGGCGGAAACGGATTCGAACCCGGGCTACCCGTTCGGCGCGATCGTCGGGCAGGACCTGCTGCGGCTGGCGCTGACCCTCTGCGCGGTGCACCCGGGTATCGGCGGTGTCCTGGTCCGCGGCGAGAAGGGGACCGCGAAGTCCACGGTCGTGCGTGCGCTCGCCGCGCTGCTGCCCCCGACGTCGAACGGTGCCGCGGCCCGGCTCGTCGAACTTCCTGTCGGCGCCACCGAGGACCGCGTCGTCGGATCCCTCGACCTGGAGAAGGTGCTCCGCGACGGCGAGCGCGCCTTCCAGCCGGGACTGCTCGCCGCCGCACACGACGGCGTGCTGTACGTCGACGAGGTGAATCTGCTGCACGACCACCTGGTCGACGTGCTGCTCGACGCCGCCGCGATGGGTCGCGTACACGTCGAGCGCGACGGCGTCTCGCACTCGCACCCGGCCCGGTTCGTGCTCGTCGGCACGATGAATCCGGAGGAGGGGGAGCTTCGGCCGCAGCTGCTCGACCGGTTCGGGCTCGCCGTGGACGTCGCCGCGTCCCGGGACGTCGACACCCGCATGCAGGTCGTGCGGCGTCGGCTCGACTTCGAGGCGGACCCGGTCGGGTTCGCCGCCCGGTACGCCGACGCCGACGCCGCGACCGCGGCGCGGATCGCGGAGGCCAGGTCGGCCCTCTCGGGCATCGCACTTCCGAACCGGGAACTGCGCCGGATCGCGGCGCTGTGCGCGTCCTTCGACGTGGACGGGATGCGCGCGGACCTGGTGCTCGCGCGCACCGCCACGGCGCACGCCGCCTGGCGCGGTGCAACCGAGGTCGCGGAGGAGGACGTGCGGGTCGCCGCCGAACTGACGTTGCCGCACCGGCGCCGCCGCGACCCGTTCGACGAGCCGGGCCTCGACCCCCAGCAGCTCGAGGACGCCATGCGGGACGCCGCCGAGCAGGCGGAGCAGGAGCCCGATCCCGAGCCGGACCCCGACCCCGACGGTCCCGGTGGCGGCGCTCCGCAGCCGGACGACGACGGAACCCCCTCTCCGCCGCTCCCGTCCGCCGACGACGCGACCGACCGGCCGGGCGGGCAGGAATCGACCCGGGACCGCGAGATCGGTGCTCCCAGCGCGCAGTTCCGCACCCGTCTCCTCACGGTTCCCGGCGTCGGCGAGGGTGCGCCGGGCCGCCGGTCGCGGTCACGGTCCCCGCGGGGCAGGACCGTGCGAGCCACGACCGAACCCGGTCGCGGCCTGCATCTGGTCGGCACCCTGTTCGCCGCGGCCGAGCACCAGGCGGACCGCGGGCGGACCGGCGGGCGGATGCTGTTGGCCCCCGGCGACATTCGCGGTGCGATCAAGGAAGGTCGCGAGGGCAACCTGATCGTCTTCGTGGTCGACGCGTCCGGATCGATGGCCGCGCGGGACCGGCTCTCCGCCGTGACCGGCGCCGTCGTGTCGCTGCTCCGGGACGCCTATCAGCGCCGGGACAAGGTCGCCGTCGTCACGGTCCGGGGAACGTCCGCCGAGCTCGTTCTCCCGCCGACGTCCTCGGTCGACGTCGCGGTGCGGCGCCTGCGGTCCCTGCGCACCGGCGGGAAGAGCCCACTGGCGCAAGGTTTCCTGAAGGCGCGAGAGGTGGTCCTGCGGGAGCGGGTCCGCGATCCGCAGCGCCGGGCGATGGTCGTCGCGCTCACCGACGGCCGGGCCACCGGCGGCACCGATCCGGTGCAGCGGGCGAAGGTCGCGGCGGGCCTGCTCGCGGACGCCTCCGTCGCGGGCGTCGTCGTCGACTGCGAGTCGGGGATGGTCCGACTCGGCCTGGCGCCGGAGCTCGCGGTGGCCCTGCGCGGCACCTGCGTCCGCCTCACCGAACTGTCCGCGGACAAGGTTGCCGGCGTCGTCCGGGCTGCCGCCTGATCCACCCGCCCGAAAGAGGAGCTCGACCATGCCCCAGGGAGTACCCGTCAGTGTCCCGGATGACGGCCTGACCACCCGGCAGCGCCGCAATGCGCCCGTCCTCGCGGTGCACACCGGACCCGGGAAGGGAAAGTCCACCGCCGCGTTCGGGATGGCGCTGCGGGCGTGGAACCAGGGCTTCGACGTCGCCGTGTTCCAGTTCGTGAAGTCCGCGAAGTGGAAGGTCGGCGAGGAGGCCGCGTTCCGTGCCCTCGGTGACATCCACGAGCAGACCGGGGTGGGTGGCCCGGTGCAGTGGAACAAGATGGGCGACGGCTGGTCCTGGAGCCGGAAGAAGGGCGAGGAGGAGGACCACGCGCGTGTCGCGCTCGACGGCTGGCGCGAGGTGGCGCGCCGGATCGCGAACGAGGAGCACAAGTTCTACGTCCTCGACGAATTCACGTACCCGCTCAAGTGGGGCTGGGTCGACGTCGACGAGGTCGTCGAGGTGCTGGTGAACCGCCCCGGCGCCCAGCACGTGGTGATCACCGGCCGGGACGCCCCGCAGGCACTCCTCGACGCCGCGGACCTGGTCACCGAGATGACGAAGGTGAAGCATCCGATGGACGCCGGACGCAAGGGGCAGCGGGGCATCGAGTGGTAGCCACCACCTGCCCCGCGGTGGTCATCGCCGCACCCGCATCGGGTAGTGGAAAGACCACTGTTGCAACGGGATTGATCGGCGCACTGCGGGCGTCGGGGGACCGGGTCGCACCGTTCAAGGTCGGTCCCGACTACATCGACCCCGGATACCACGGACTCGCCGCGGGCCGGATCGGCCGCAATCTCGATCCCGTGCTCGTGGGCGCCGACCGCATCGGTCCGCTCTACCGCCACGGCAGCGCGGACTGCGACATCGCCGTCGTCGAGGGCGTGATGGGTCTGTTCGACGGCAAGATCTCCGACCCCGCCCCGGAGGGGGCCGCCGAGGGATCCACCGCTCAGGTGGCCGGCCTGCTCGGCGCTCCCGTCGTCCTCGTCGTCGACGCGCGTGGGCACAGTCAGTCACTCGCCGCGGTCCTGCACGGATTCGCCACCTTCGACACGTCGGTCCGGATCGGCGGCGTGATCCTCAACCGGGTCGGCAGCCCCCGCCACGAACAGGTGCTCCGCCAGGCGTGCGAGAAGGTCGGGATCCCGGTGCTCGGCGCGGTGCCTCGGCTCGCGGAACTCGCGGTGCCGTCCCGTCACCTCGGCCTCGTAACCGCAGTCGAGCACGGCGGAGCAGCGACGGCCGCGGTCGACGCGATGACCGACCTGATCGCCCGCCACGTCGACCTGGACGCCGTGCGCGCGCTCGCAACCGCCTCCGTCGCGGCACCGGCCTGGGATCCCGCCACCGCGGTGGGGACACCGGTGTCCGGTTCACCGCTCGTCGCCGTCGCAGGGGGGGCCGCGTTCACCTTCGGCTACGCCGAACACCGCGAGCTGCTGGAGGCCGCGGGGGCGCGTGTCGTCGTGTTCGATCCCGCGGCCGACGAATTGCCGGACGGGATCGCCGGACTGGTGCTGCCGGGAGGCTTCCCGGAGGAGCACGCCCCCGCACTGGCCGCGAACACCGCGCTGCTGACCACGGTTCGGGAGCTGGCGCGTCGCGGGCTGCCGATCCACGCGGAATGCGCGGGACTGCTCTACCTGACCCGCGCCCTCGACGGTCACGCCATGACCCGGGTGATCGACATCGAGTCGACGTTCGGTTCGGCACTGACCCTCGGCTACCGCGAGGCAGTCGCACTGGAGTCCTCGCTGCTGTTCGTCGCGGGGCAACGCGTCGTCGGGCACGAGTTCCACCGCACCGTCCTCGCGGAGCAGTCCGCCGCGGGCTGGGCGCCGGCCTGGGGCTGGCACGTCGGTGGGGCCGCGGCCAAGGAGGGATTCGTGGGCGGACAGGTGCACGCCTCGTACCTGCACACCCACCCCGCGGGCAACCCGGACTCGATCCGCCGATTCGTCTCGGCCGCAGGTCGATTCGCCGAGCAGCATGGCTGATCTGGTCGTCGGCGTCGGGTTGCGCGACGGTGTCGGCGCGGCCGCCGTCGTCACCGCGGTCCGATCCGCGATCGCGGAGATCGACGCGTCGCCGACCGACGTCGTCGCGCTCGCGACCCTCGACCGGAAGGCCGCCGAACTCGCAGTTGTTCGCGCGGCAGCCGAACTCGGGGTGCCGGTGCTCGGCTTCACCGCCGCCGAGTTGGCCGCCGCCTCGGTACCGAACCCGTCGGCCCGCGTCGCCGCGGTCGTCGGAACGCCGAGTGTCGCGGAGGCGGCGGCGATCCTCGGATCCGGGGGCGGCGAACTCGTCGCCCGCAAGCGGGCCCGCGATGGCGTCACCGTCGCGCTCGCCCGTACTGTTTGATACCCACCCCCTGTGCGCGTTTCTGGCAGCTATGGCTACCAAAAGTGCGCACAGGCGCGAAGCGCACGAAGGAGAAACGAAGTGGCTGCAGACGAGACGAGTTACCTCGTCGGCCTGAACCTGACCGGCCGCCGGGTCGTCGTCGTCGGAGGCGGCACCGTCGCCCAGCGTCGCCTCGGCCTGCTCGTCGCGTCGGGCGCCCGGGTCCACGTCGTTGCACGCGCCGTCACTCCCGCAGTGGAGGGCATGGTGACCGGCGGCCAGATCACCGCGGAACTGCGCGACTACACCGACGGCGACCTCGACGGCGCCTGGTACGCGATCGCCTGCACCGACGAACCGGACACCAACGCCGCGGTCGTCGCCGAGGCGGAGAGCCGCCGGATCTTCTGCGTCCGCGCCGACAGCGCAAAGCAGGGCACCGCCGTCACCCCGGCGAGCGCGTCCTTCGACGGTCTCGAGATCGGAGTGCTGGCCGGGGGAGCCCACCGCCGGTCCGCTGCGGTCCGGACGGCCATCGTGGAGGCACTGCAGTCGGGATCGCTGACGGACGACGAGCCGCACGCCGCGGGCGTCGCGCTGGTCGGCGGTGGTCCGGGTGACCCCGATCTGATCACCGTCCGCGGTCGTAGGCTGCTGGCGCGCGCGGACGTCGTCGTCGCAGACCGTCTCGCCCCGCCGGAACTGCTCGCCGAACTCGGCCCGCAGGTCGAGGTGATCGACGCCGCGAAGATCCCCTACGGCCGGGCGATGGCGCAGGAGGCGATCAACGCCGCACTGATCGACAACGCGAAGGCAGGCAAGTTCGTGGTCCGGCTCAAGGGCGGCGACCCGTACGTCTTCGGCCGCGGCTTCGAGGAACTCGAGGCGTGCGTCGACGCCGGCGTTCCGGTCACCGTGGTGCCCGGGATCACCAGTGCCATCGCCGTCCCGTCCGCGGCGGGTATCCCCGTCACGCATCGTGGCGTCACCCACGAGTTCGTCGTCGTCAGCGGCCACGTCGCACCCGACCACCCGGACTCGCTGACCGACTGGTCGGCACTCGCGAAGCTGCGCGGAACCCTCGTGATCCTGATGGGCGTCGAGCGGATCGAGAAGTTCGCCACAGTCCTCGTCGACGGCGGCCGGGCCGCGGACACCCCCGTGACGGTCATCCAGGAGGGCACCACCCGCGGACAACGTGAACTGCGCGCCGATCTCGGCACCGTCGCGGCCCGGATCAGGGACGAGGGCATCCGCCCGCCCGCGATCATCGTCGTCGGTCCCGTGGCGGGGTTCTCGGTAAACGGTGGGTAACGTGGGGTCTCGTGTCTGACTCCACCGCCGTGAAGTACCCCGTGACGACGCGGGCGTTCGGTCTCGCGATCGTCGTCCTCAGCGGCATGCAGCTGATGATGGTGCTGGACGGGACGGTGGCCTCGCTCGCGCTGTCCCGGATCCAGGAGGACCTCGGTCTCAGCGACGCCGGCCGCAACTGGGTCATCACGTCGTATGCGCTCACGTTCGGTGGACTGATGCTGCTCGGCGGCCGCCTCGGTGACGCGTTCGGACGTAAGCGAGTCTTCATCGCGGGTGTCGCGATCTTCACCGTCACATCATTGCTGTGCGGGCTCGCGTTCAACGAGGCCACTCTCGTTGCGGCCCGGGCACTGCAGGGTGTGGGCGCCGCCATCGCGTCGCCGACCGCGTTGGCGCTCGTCGCGACAACGTTCGCGCCGGGCCCCGTCCGCAATCAGGCAATCGCGATCTTCGCGGCCATGACGGGCGTCGGGTCGGTGACCGGGCTGATCGCCGGCGGTGCCCTGACCGAGGTGTCGTGGCGGTGGATCTTCCTCATCAACGTGCCCATCGGCCTGGTGATCCTGGTGTTCGCGTTCTCCTCCCTCTCGGAGACCAATGCCGAACGGCTCAAGCTCGATGTTCCGGGAGCGATCCTCGCGACTCTCGGCTGCACCGCCGTCGTGTTCGGTTTCACCGAGGGGCCCGAGATGGGATGGGGGAGCCCGCTGGTGCTCGCCGGGCTGATCGGCGGCCTGGTGCTGCTCGGGGCGTTTCTCCTGGTGGAGAGACGTGCCGAGAATCCGCTGCTGCCGTTCTCCCTGTTCCGCAACCGCGACCGGGTGGCGACGTTCATCGCCATCGCCCTGGTCGGAATGGTGATGTTCTCGCTGGCGCCGTTCGTCGCGCTGTTCGTCCAGGACGTGCTCGGGTACACGCCGCTGCGGGCGGGCCTGGCGTTCGTGCCGTTCGCGTTCGGGCTCGGCGCCGCGGCTTTCGTCGCGTCGAAGCTTGCGGTCCGGGTCCCGCCGCGGTGGCTGGTTGTCGCGGGCACCCTGCTCACCTTCGCGGGCCTGATGTACGGCTCGACACTGGACACGTCCACCACCTACGTCTCGCACATGCTCGGACTCGTCGTCGGTGTCGGCTTCGGAGTCGGCCTCGCGGTGGTGCCACTGCCGCTGTGCGCGATCTCCGGGGTCGGCCCGCACGAGATCGGGCCGCTCGCCGCGATCGCCCAGGTCGCGAATGTGCTGTTCGGACCCATCGGTCTGGCGATCGTCGGCGCGATGGCGACCTCCAAGACGCTGTCGCTCGGTGGTGTCTCGGGAGTGCCTGCCGCCGAGATGAACCCGGCTCAGCTCGACGCCCTGAGTCAGGGTTACACCTTCGCGTTGCTCGGCTGCGCGATTCTCGCCGCACTCGCGGCGCTGGCCGCCCTGTTCATTCGGTTCACGCCGGAGCAGGTCGCGCAGGCGCAGGCCGCGGAGAAGGCGGCGCAGGAGGCATAAGCCTCCGGTCGTCCGCGACTCGCGCCGCTCGCTCAGTGCTGTTCGTTGTCGGGGTGCAGGTGCGCGCGTTCCCCGTCCCGATCGAAGATCGAGAGGACCTCGACGGGGCCGCGATGTGCGGTGATGGCGTGTGGAGTCATCGTGGAGAACTGAGCGGCCTGACCGACCTCGACCAGGATCGTGCGCTCGCCGAGTTGGAGTCGGACCGACCCGGACAGCACTGTGAACCACTCGTGTCCCGGATGTACGCCCAGCTTGTCGACCGGGAGCGGGTCGCTGTCGGTGATGCGAAGCTTCGCGACGGTCACGCCGGGCAGGCTGGACTCACGGGACAGGAGCCACGTGGTGATGCCCTGCCTGCGCTGCGGCTCGGGACGGATCACCACGTCCTCGTCGTCCGGAGACTCGACCAGCTCGTCGAGGGTCGTGTCGAGTGCTCGGGCGATGGGCACCAGCTGGTCGAGCGCGATGCGTCGGTGACCCGTCTCGATGCGACTCAGTGTCGAGGGGCTGAGGTGGCAGCGTGTGGCCAGCGTGTCGAGGGACCAGCCTCGGGCGAGGCGGAGGCTGCGGATGCGCTGGCGGATGACGTCCTCCAGCCCGCGTTCTTGCGTCATGCGCAAGAGTGTATGCGCTCAGAGCAGGGCAGCGCTAGCGTGGAGTCATGGAGCACTCACACGCACACGCCCGAGACCATGCGCACGGTCACGGGCACGGACACGGCCACGGGCAAGGGCAACCGGACGTCGCGACCCTCGAGGGCCTCGCCGAGGTCCTCGACCTCGACGCCGAGGTGCTGGGATCGTGCCTCGACGACATCACCGACTGGGTGGCCGGCCACGCGTCCGCCCCGGTTCGCAGCGTCGTCGACATCGGCGCCGGCACCGGCACCGGCACAGTGGCGCTCGCACGCCGCTTCGACGGTGCCGACCTGATCGCGATCGACCGGTGGCCCACGATGATCGATCGACTCCGCGCAACGGCCGCCGCACACGGCCTCGACGGCAGGCTGCGGATCGTGGAGGCCGACCTCGACGCCGCCTGGCCGTCGGACGCCCGAGGTGTCGACGTCGCGTGGGCGTCCGCCTCGCTGCACGAGGTCGCCGATCCCGACCGTCTGCTCCGTGGCGTGCGGGACGCACTCACCCCGGACGGTGTGCTCGCCGTGGTCGAGATGGACTCGCTGCCCCGGTTCCTTCCGGACGCTGTCGGCGAGGGACTCGAATCCCGCTGCCACGAGACCCTCACCGCGCAGGGCTGGAACTCCTACCCGGACTGGCGGGGGCATCTCGAGCGTGCAGGCTTCGAGGTCGTCGACCAGCGGTCGTTCGAGGTCGTGCGGCCCGCATCGGAGCCGGTCCGGCGCTATGCGCGGCTGAACGTCGAGCGGATGCGCGGTGCCCTCGCCGATCGGCTGGGTGACGGCGATCTCCGTGTTCTCGACGACCTTCTCACCGACGGGCACCCCGACTCGCTGATGCGCCGTGACGACCTGACCGCGCGGGTCGGCCGAACCGGCTGGGTCGCTCGGGCCTGAACGGGCCAGAGCGACCGTTCCCGGGGGACTGCCGGATCAGGCCCTTCGGCGGAGCATGAACGCGCCGGCACCGACCGCGGCGAGCACCACGACGCAGACGCCGATCACGATGGTCGTGACCGAGGTGCCGGACTCGTCGGTCGCGGTGCCGGTGTCGGCGAGGGTGCGCACCTCGGGCTCCGACGCGGCGGACGTCGTCACCGCAACCGATGCGGAACCCGCGCCGAACGTGACCGGCGTGCGGGTGTCCTGGCTGCGATCGGGTGAACCGTGCGCGGCGACGGTGTAGATCGAGCACGCGTTCCGGGTGCAGTCCGAATCACCCTTCACCGCAGCCAGTTCCAGCTCGGTCGTCCAGGCGCCGTCGACGATCTTGTCGGGTGTGAGGTAGGCGGTGGTCATCCACGCGGACGCGTCCGTCGCCGAGTAGCGGTCGTCCTGGATCAGTCCGACGTAGATGCCCGCGCCGGCGCCGGAGAACCCGGTGCCGCTCACGGTGACCGTCTCGCCCGCGGCGTCGAGCCCGTCGGTCTTCGACGCCGTGACCGCCGCCGTCCCGGCTGCCGGGGCCGCGGCGGTGGTCGTCGTCGGGTTCGCTGTTCCGACGAAGCTGATCGGGGTGACCGTGTCCTGGCTGCGGTCGGCGGAGCCGTGAGCGGCGAGGGTGTAGACGGCGCAGGCGTTGCGCGTGCAGTCGCTGTCGCCGAACGCGCCGGTGACGCCGAGGGTCGTCGACCACGATCCGTTCGACATGTCGGAGGCGCGGATGAACTTCGCGTCCTGGAATGCGGAGGCGTCGGTCGTCGAGAAGCGATTCGATTGTGCGACACCGACGTAGATGCCCGCGCCGGTGGTGGAGAATCCGGTACCCGACACGGTGATGGTGTCGCCGGCCGCGTTCAGTCCCGAGGTCT
Source organism: Rhodococcus gannanensis (assembly GCF_042681175.1). Lineage (NCBI taxonomy): Bacteria > Bacillati > Actinomycetota > Actinomycetes > Mycobacteriales > Nocardiaceae > Rhodococcus > Rhodococcus gannanensis. The sequence continues at coordinate 319,245 of NZ_JBHUFB010000013.1, read as the reverse complement.
TGGAGGCGGACACCGACGGGCTGCCTGCGGGTGCGGTGGCAGTCGTGGTCGGCGCGGCCGCCGATGCGCCCGCGGGATCGAACGTGACCGGGGTGACGGTGTCCTGGCTGCGGTCGGGGGAGCCGTGGGCTGCGAGCGTGTAGATCGCACAGCTGCGGGCGAGGCAGTCGGCGGCGCCGGACCGGGCCCGTACGGGCAGGTCGACCGACCATGCGCCGCCGTTGATCTCGGTCGAGCGCACGTAGACGGTGGACGCGAACGAGTCGGCGTTCGTCGGGTTGTAGCGGCCGGTCTCGGCGAGGCCGACGTAGATGCCGGCGCCCGCGGCGGAGAATCCGGTACCCGACACGCGGAGCGTCTCGCCCTCGGAACGGACGCCCGAGGTCTTCGAGACGGTGGTGACGGGCCCACCGGCTCCCGGTGCGGCGCCGGAGCCCTGCTGGGCGACCGCCGCGTCGGACGCGAACGAGATGGGCACCCAGACGTCCTGGCTGCGGTCCGTGAAGATCGACGGGAAGGCCGCGAAAGTGGCGATGTAGCAGTCGGTCTGGAGGCAGTCGACGTTCTTGACGTTACGGCTGGCCTCGATGTCGGCGGTGAAGCTGCCGTCGGGGCCGGTGGTGACCTTCGCCTCCTGCCCGTAGGTGGTCGGGAAACCGACCGCCGGCTTGGCGACGGTCTGCGCCAGGTACAGGGGAGTGTCGGCCTTGAAGCCGGTGCCGGTCACCGTGACGGTGTCGCCGGTGTTCAGTCCGTCGGCCCGCGAGAGGGTGATGGCACCGGTGCCCGCGCCGAAGTCGACGTCGACCGGGCCGAGCGAGACACCGCCCGAGGCCGAGCCACTCGGCGCCTGCTGCGCCTGTGCGATCCCGAGGGGGATCGCCGCCGACATCGTGACGACCGCTGCCGCGAGCGCCACCCTCCTGAACACGCGCATTCCCCAACTCCCTGGTCCGGGCCGCCGACGACGGCACCACAACGACGAGAGGTGAGGCTAACCTATGTGCTGGACGTCCGTTCGGGCGGTACCCGCGCAGCGCAGCCCGACGGCGTGGGTGGCCGCGGTCGGATGGTCGTGGTCACCCGTTCCGTCGGGGAGCCCTGATCGGGTCATGACGTGATGTTGATCGGGCCCGGTGTCCAGAACCCGGATCGCGTCACCGCCTCGGTCTGGATCTGCGCGGGTGCGGCGGCCCGGTCGATCGGGACGAACTGCTCGATCGAACCCCAGTCCCTGTCCCAGTCGTGCGCCAGGTAGGAAGGGATCGTCCGGGCGCCGAGCAGCAATTGTGTCCACCCGAGTGGTCCGCCGCCGTAGTGGTCCTGCCACAGACCGGTGACCACGGCGAGCGGTCGGTCCGGGGAGATCCGGTACTCGGGTACTTCCGCGACCCCGTTCGAGTGCAACATCTGGTGCTGGCACGGAAAGTTCAGCCCGACGGCCCAGTCCAACAGGACCGGGGTGTCGCGGCCGACCACCTCCTGCAGCGTGCGGGTCTGCGGTACCCGCGGTGGGGTGAATGCCAGCCACTGCTCGGGGCGGACGTCGTGGTCGGCCGCCACGACTCGTACGACGTCGGCTTCTGCGGGCAGGGTGTCGAGGGGAACGCGGAGGTTCCGCCACGACGGTGTGGGTCCGATGTCGAGCGGCACCACCGAGCCCAGCGGGGTGATCGCGTCGCCTGTACCACGCGCGCCGTACTCGATTACCAGGTCCTGACCGTAGGTTTCGATGCCGTCGGAATCGACGGACCGGATCGACCCTGCCGCCGAGATCGACACCAGGTCGCCCCGGGACCCGGAACCGTCGGGCTCGGGAAGGCGGTACCAGTCGGTGGTGACGGTGGCGACACCGTCGGCGCCGTCGCTGCCGAGCACGGGGGTGGTCACCGGATCGAGACCGAAGGGCAGGGCCACCGTACTTCCGTTGACGCCTTCGCCGCCGAATCCGCCGCCGGTGCCGGCGGTGCTGCCGGTCGTGTTCTGGTCGGCGCCCGTGCGGTCGACGGTGTTCGCGGTTCCGGAGGCGACGTCCTCGGCTGCCGGGGTGAGGTCCTGCGCGACACCGTTCGGCGTGAACCCGTCACCGCCGCCCGCCGCGAGTGCCGTCGCGGTGTTTCCGGAGAGCGGTTGCAGCATCGATGCGTTGGGGTCGGTTTCGAGGAGGACGTCGTTCGCCAGTCCGCACGTCGAGCCGGTCAGGGCGTCGACGTTGGAGCGGGCAACCGAATAGGCGGGGTACTGCGACACTGCACCCTTGGCGAGGGAGAGCACCTCGAACGCGACCATCACCGCCGCGGCGACCGTCAACGGCGGGATCGCCCAGAGCCGGGACGGCTTGTCGGTCCGGGCCGAGGCGCTCGGATGAATGTGGAACCAGGCCGCCACCCCGAACAGCAGTACCGCGAGAGCGAGGAACGCGACCGCGAACCCGTGCCCGCCGATCGACGGCGGCTTGTCGAACCACGGAACCCCGTAACTCGAGACGTACCACCAGTCGTTGCGGCCGGCGAACGAGATCGCCACGACGCATGTCATGGCCGCAGCGAAGAGCGCGCGGTTCCGCCGGGACCGCAACACCGCCGGTGCCACGGCGATGGCGGCGGCGATCGCGAGGGCGCCGGCGAGCCCGGCATAGATCCCGAAATGGTGGGTCCACTTGGTGGGCACGAACGTCATCAGCACCATCGCGCCGAGAGTGGTGCCGGCGATTCGGCTGGTCGGTCCCGTTGCGGCGCCGGGGATTCGGCCCCGCCGCAGCAGTGCCACCACGACCGTCGTCAAGCAGAGCACCATCGTGATCACGGCGAACCGCCGGGCCAGCGAGCCGTCCGTACTGTCCTGCAACAGCCATTGGTAGCGGAGGTACTCGTTGAACCACGGCTCGTCCGGCCCAACAGCGTGTACCCGCTGCATTTCCCGCACCGCAGCGAACGACTGGTCCGCGAACGCCGCGACGAGCACCACGAGACCGGCCGAGATCATCGGAAGGAGCAGTGCGGCGTGGCCGACGAGGCGGGCCCGGTCGGCCACGATCCGGGCGATCGGGCGGGCGCCGGAGATCAATGCGGCGAAGCAGATGATCCCCGACGGGCCGGCGGTCACGGTGATCGCGCCCACGAGGATGGCTGCCGCTGCGGGGAACAGGCGGCGCGTTGCGACCGCTCGTTCGACGGAGCACCAGGTGAGCAGGACGCCGACAGCGACGATCGGTTCCGGTCGCAGACCGTTGTTGAACGGCAACCAGAACGCGAGAAACACTAGAGCCCCGGTCCACAGCGGCAGGGATGTCCGGCGGGCGGCCACGCCGAGCCTCGGCGCCACCTCCCGGCTGAGCAGCCACCACGCGAGCAGTCCGGCTGCCAGCGCGGGCAGTCGCATCCAGATGCTGGCGGTCGACAGCTGGGTCATCACTGCGAGGACGTCGTAGAAGGGGGTGCCGAACGGCGCCTCGGGGACACCGAACCAGCGGAAGTAGTTCGCCATGTATCCGGCCTCGCCGGCCGTGCGTGCCATACCCAGCTGGTAGCCATCGTCCGAGGTGTTCGCGCCGATCACATGCCACAGGGCGAGCACTCCCACGACCACGGCGTCGATACGGGTGAACGACCACCACGAAGCGGGAAGGAACCGCCGGGAGTGCCGGCCGTCGACGGTGTCGAGGCGGTGCAGCGACCACAGTGCAATCGCGGTCGCCAGGATCGCCACGATCATCGCGAGAAGCTTCAACGGGGTCGGTGACGTGGTGAATCGGGTGTCGAGCGTCGCGTCGACCCGCAGTCCGGCCGGAGCAGCTCCGTCCAGGTCGGAGAAGACGCCGACCATCTGTGGACGCAGGTCACGGTCGAACACCTGCTCGGTGTCGTTGTCACTGCCGGTGACAGCGGCGACGGTCCGGGTCGGCGTCGAGGTGATCGTCACCGCACAATCGGTCCCGGTCAGCGACGTGACAGGCGTGGACAGCAGGATCGTGTTTCGCGTGACGACCTCGAGTTGGGCGGAGCCGCCGCGGTCGAGTACGCGGGCGGACAGCGCCCACCGGTCCGGCTGGGCGGCTCCGATCGGCGCCGTCGACACCAGGACACCACCCCCCGTCGCGGCCAACTCCCCGAGGGCCGTGCACGGAATGCGTATGTCCAGATCGGTCGGGCTGTACGACACCAGAGGTGCAGTGACGCCGTCCAGCGATCCGCCCTGCGGCCACGAGATTCGCGCCTGTGTCTGTTCGACGGGCAGGAACGGAATCGCGAGTGCGGCAAGAACACCGGCCACGGCGCTGATCACGGCGACCAGCCTCGTACGCTGCGGACCGGTCGGTGAGACCGGACGTCCACGGGCGGCGGACGAGTGTGGAGGCGGCGTCCCGGTCGCAGTCGTCGTGTTCGTCACGGAATGCGAGCCTATCCACACCGGGCAGCGAAACCTGAATCCTCCGTTCCGCTGTCGACGTTCCGGCGCCGGCCGATGGAGTGACGGGTGAGTCGGATCAGGTCAGGATGACGAGCTCCGTCGCGGACGCGATCTCGACGCGCAGGCCCGCCTTCGCTGCGACCCGCGCGACGCCGCGCACGTCCGACGGCTCGGCTCGGGAGACGACGAGCGCACGCGCGAGCAACCCCTTGTGGTGCTTGTTGAAATGGCTCACCACCGACCGGCTGCCGTCCGGCTTCTCCGTCAGAACCGTCGCGGTCACCGCACCGGGCACGGGGCCCAACTGCTGGTAGGTGCCCGACCGTAGGTCCACGATCAGGCCTGCGTCCTCCGCTTCGAGTGCAGGCGTGATCTCCGGCTTCCACAGCGACTGCAGGGTGCCCATCCCGGGCAGCTTCGATCCGCCCGAGAGTCGGTACGCCGGAATCGGATCCCCCGGCCGGACGACGCCGAACAGCGCGGAACCGATCGCGAGCCGCGTCATCGCCTTCGACTTCTGCACGCGGGTGAGGGATCTCACGTCGAGCGCGTCGAACAACACCCCGGTGTAGCGCTCGAGGGCCGGCCGCGTTGGCGAGGTCCACAGTTCGGCGTTGCGCGCGACCTCGTCCGACTGACCCGCGCTGAGCCCGAGCGCGACACTGGACGCCTCCACGTCGTCGGCGAGCGCGACGAGTGTGTCCACGAGCATCTCGCGGGTCGAGGTTAGCTTCGGGAACGACAGCTCACCGAGGTCGAGGGGAGCGCCCTTGCCGCCGTCGGACTTCGTTTCGGAGGGAGGCAGCAGTACCAGCACGGCCGGTAACGCTACCTCCGGAGCCGGGTAGATCCCTACACGGACCGGATACGACACCGCCCCTCGGTGTGAGCCGAGGGGCGGTGACGAATCGCGCGGATCAGGAGATGGTGCAGCCGGAGATCGGCTTGTCGGCGAGCCGGTCGAGCAGGTACGTCACGACCTTGTCGCTCATGTACCCGTCGGCGATCTGCGGACCGAAGTGGTTCGGAATCGTCGCACCGGACGCGATCGGCGGCAGGTCGTTCGTGTCGAATCGGACCGTCGCGCCCTTCGCGCACCAGTCCTCGGCCAGTTGCCGTGCCTGACCGTAGGGGACGGTGTCGTCGTTGAGACCACTGGTGATCAGGACGGGGCTGGCGGGGGTGAGCCGGCCGATGCGCTGAGCGTCGAGGGTCCGCATGGCGTCGGGCATCTCGCGGAAGTGGTCGAGGAGAGGCCGGCCGTCGACGGTGAGGGTGCTCGACTTCAGGAACGGGTGCTTCAGGATGACGTCGCCGATGCACGCGTCGCGCATCTCGTCGAGGAACGCCAGTCCGCGCGGGTTGAGGACCTGCTCGGCCTGGGGGCGCAGTGCGGGGTCGCGGTCCAGGAATCCGTTGAGGGCGAATCCGACCACGCCGCCGATGAGGCTGCCGTCGACCTGGCCGAGGATCTCGGTCAGGTTCGCGGTCGGGCCTCCCGCCCAGGTGCCCTTCAGATTCACGTCGGGGGCGTAGGTCGGCTGCATCTCGGCCGCGGCCGCGGTGGCACCGCCGCCCTGGGAGTAGCCCCAGAGGACGATCGGTGTCGCTGATCCGCCGGAGAGGTTGTTCGCGGCGCGCGCCGCGTCGAGCACGGCGTACCCGCTCTCCTTGTTGTTGACGTACGTGTGGACGCCGGGTGTTCCCAGGCCGATGTGGTCGGTCACGAACACGCGCGCACCCATGGCGCTCCACGCGGCGGCCGACAGGATCTCCTGGTTCGCCGAGAACGACGCCTTCGAGATGTCGACGTACATTCCGTTCTGGAAGGCCGCCGACACCGCGCACTGGTCGCCCTGCCCGGAGGTGCCGGGTGCGATGACGACCGTCGGGCGAGGGCCGGACCCCGTCCAGGGGCGGTTGGTGTCGACGAACGTGCCGCTGACGGCGACGGGCGAGCCGTCCTGCATGGTCGAGGTGTACAGGACCTGGCGGCCTTCGGCGGGCCAGGTGCCGCTTCCTCCGGGGACGGTGGCGAGGATCGGGAGGGGTTCGTTCCTGATCACGGCGCCGGGGGTGGAGTCGAACTGCGCCGGGGGCACGTAGAAGGCGCTGACCGGATCGGCGACGGCGGGACTCGCGCAGAGTGTGGCGGCGATTCCGAGCGCCAGGCCGACGGTGAGCGCCGTCGTGCCTGCTCGACGCGTCTTCCGCGGCGGGCGCGGCTTCTCTCGTCTCCAACCCTGTCCGAGCACGTGATTCTCCCCCTGTGGTCGTGTGATTCGTGAGGTGACCGAGCGCGCACCCGAGGTGGGGTGTGGCGCCGGCCACCAGGAACTTACCCGACAGTAACCACAATAAGTGTCTAGTTGTGATGGCGGTCACAGTGATGTGAGCACTGGCGGTTCCGGTCGGCCTCGGGTCGCCGACTATCCTGATATCCCGTGATCACCCGCCTGTCTCAGCTGTTCCTGCGCACCCTCCGTGACGATCCGGCCGATGCCGAGGTTCCCAGCCACAGGCTGCTGGTTCGAGCCGGCTATGTTCGCCGCATCGCGCCGGGTGTCTACTCCTGGCTGCCGCTCGGCCTGAAGGTGATGCGTGAGGTCGAGCGGGTCGTCCGCGAGGAGATGGACGCCATCGGCGCCCAGGAGATCCTGCTGCCCGCACTGCTGCCGCGCGACCCCTACGAGACCAGCAACCGCTGGACCGAGTACGGCCAGGGACTGTTCCGGCTGAAGGACCGCAAGGGCAACGACTACCTGCTCGGGCCGACGCACGAGGAACTGTTCGCGCTCACCGTCAAGGGTGAGTACAACTCGTACAAGGACTTCCCGGTCACCCTCTACCAGGTCCAGACCAAGTACCGCGACGAGGAGCGGCCCCGCGCCGGCATCCTGCGCGGTCGCGAGTTCGTCATGAAGGACTCGTACTCGTTCGACCTCACCGACGAGGGTCTGACCGCCTCCTACCAGGCGCACCGGGACGCCTACGAGCGCATCCTGCAGCGTCTCGGCGTCAAGTACGTCATCGTGTCCGCGACCTCCGGTGCGATGGGCGGCAGCGCGTCCGAGGAGTTCCTGGCCGAGTCCGAGGTCGGCGAGGACACCTACGTCCGCTGCCTCGAGTCCGGCTACGCCGCCAACGTCGAGGCCGTCAAGACTCTCGCGCCCGAGCCGATCCCGTTCGACGGGCTCCCCGAGGCGAAGGTCTACGACACCCCGGGGACAGCGACCATCGACACCCTGGTCGAGTGGGCGAACGGAGCCGACCTTGGCCGCACCGTCACCGGCGCGGACACGCTGAAGAACGTGATGGTGAAGACCCGAGTGCCGGGTGGCGAGTGGGAACTGCTCGGCATCGGCGTGCCCGGCGACCGCGAGGTCGACGCGAAGCGCCTCGAGGCGTCGCTGGAACCGGCCGAGTACGTGCTCCTGACCGAGACCGACTTCAAGAACAACCCGTTCCTCGTCAAGGGTTACATCGGCCCGAAGGCATTGCAGGAGAACGGTGTCCGCTATCTCGTCGACCCGCGTGTGGTCGACGGCACCAGCTGGATCACCGGCGCCGACGAGGAGGGCAAGCACGTCGTCGGTCTCGTCGCCGGCCGCGACTTCACTCCAGACGGCACCATCGAGGCCGCCGAGGTTCGCGACGGCGATCCCTCACCGGACGGTGCGGGCGCACTCGTGGCGGCTCGCGGCATCGAGGTCGGACACGTCTTCCAGCTGGGCCGCAAGTACACCGACGCGTTCGAGGTGAACGTCCTCGGCGAGAACGGCAAGCCGGTGCGCCCGACGATGGGCTCGTACGGAATCGGCGTGTCCCGGCTGGTTGCCGTCATCGCCGAGCAGCAGCACGACGACAAGGGACTGCGCTGGCCCGCCGAGGTGGCCCCGGCGAACGTGCACCTGGTCATCGCGAACAAGGACGACGCCGCACGCGAGGGCGCCGAGGCGCTCGCCGCGCAGCTCGACGGTGCGGGCCTGTCGGTGATCCTCGACGACCGCAAGGCGTCGCCGGGCGTGAAGTTCAAGGACTCCGAACTGCTCGGTGTCCCGCTGATCGTGGTCGTCGGTCGTGGTTACGCCGACGGGAATGTCGAACTGCGCGACCGCTTCACGGGCGAGTCCC
>NZ_JBHUFB010000013.1:294016-310590 GCF_042681175.1 Rhodococcus gannanensis | reverse complement strand
CGGCGCGGCACCTCGTCGGGTGCCGCGCCGCCCGCGTATCCGTTGCTCCTGATGTGACGGTGGCCCGGCCTGTGAGCGCAGGCCGGGCCACCGGGACGGGGCGTCAGGTTCGGCCGTCCCCCTGCAACGGCCGCACCCGGTAGGTCAGTTCGCCTGCTTTCCCGGCTGGTCCGCGGGGGCGCCGGCAATCCGCTGTTCGTAGGCGGATCGATCCGCGTCGACGTCGAGGAACACCCGGTCGAGACCGAACCACCGGCGCATCGCCGACGCGACGGGCCGCGGGAACAGCTGCCAGAGCGCGGTTCCCGAGGTCAGTCGCTTCGGGACCACAGCCTGCCTGCGGCCGCGTCGCAGCACAGTCAACACCGCGGCGGCGACCTCCGTCGGCTCGACGGGCCGGGTCAGCGGTCCGGGCTTGGTGCCCGAGATCAGGTCGGTGTTCGTGAACGAGGGCATGATCGTCGACACTCGCACCCCGCGATGCTCGAGTTCGGCGTCGAGTGCGTCACCGAAGCCGACCACCGCGAACTTGGTGCCGGTGTACACCGCCATACCGGGGGCGGGCATCCGGCCCGCCACGGACGCGACGTTGACGATCCGGCCGCCGGAGCGCGTCACCATTCGCCGCGCCGCCGACCGCGCACCGTTCATCACGCCGAGGACGTTGATGTCGATGGCGCGCCGGACGATGTTGTCGTCCTGTTCGAGCACGGACCCGATCGGCATGATGCCCGCGTTGTTGATCCACACGTCGACCGGACCGAGCATCGACTCGACCTCGTCGAGGAAGCTCTCGACGGAGGCGGAGTCGGTGACGTCGAGGCGGACCCCGACGATGCCGAGTTCGTCGGCGGTCAGTGCCGTCTGGGTGGCGTCGACGTCGCCGATCGCGACCTTCGCGCCGGCGTCGCGGAGTGCGCGGGCGGTCGCGCGCCCGATGCCGCGGGCGCCGCCGGTGACGACGGCGACCCGTCCCTCCAGGTCGATTCCCTTCATGCGTGGGTCTCCCTCAACTCTTCGATGGTGTGGCGCAGGACCTTTCCGGAGGACCCGCGGGCGAGCGTCTCGACGAACACGATGTCGCGGGGCATCCGGGACCGCGGCAGCTCGGCCGCGACGTGCGCCCGGACGGTCGCCTCGTCGATGTCGACGCCCTCCGCGCGGACGACGTACGCGCGCAGGCGCTGCCCGAACTCGGCGTCCTCGACGGGGGTGACGGCCGCGTCGGCGATACCCGGGTGGGCGTGCAGGACGATCTCGAGTTCCTCGGGAAAGACGTTCTCGCCACCGGAGACGACCATCGAGTCCGAGCGGCCCGCGACGTACAGCCGTCCCGCGGAGTCGAGATGTCCGCGGTCACCGGTGTCGAGGAATCCGTCGGCCCCGCTGCGGCTGGTGCCGTCGGTGTAGGCCTCGATCTGTCCGGGGGTGCGGACCAGGATCCGGCCCTCGGTTCCGGCGGGGAGTGCAACACCGTTCGCGTCGGCGATGCGCACGGTGTTCCCGACCGGCGGGCGTCCGGCGCAGTCCGGCGCGATGGCGAGATCGTCCGGGGTGGCGATGCTGATGTACGCGGCCTCCGTGGAGCCGTACAGGTTGTGCAGCACCGGGCCGAACACGTCCTGCACCTGCGCGACGAGGGCCGGGTCCAGTCGCGCGCCGCCGCTGGCGACGATCTGCAGGGACGCCAGGTCCGCCGAGCGCACCGCGTCACCGAGGGCGAGAACACGCCGGATCATGGTCGGGACGGCAATGAACGTCGAGCACTCCAGACGTGCGAGGTCGTCGAGTGCGCGTGCGGCGTCGAAGCGGCGGTGCATCACCAGCGTCGAGCCGAGCATGAGGACGAGCACCGCGACGAGCAGGCCCCAGCCGTGGAACACCGGCGCGGACAGCAGCACCCGCTCGTTGCCGCGCAGCGGGATGCGCTGCAGAAGACCGGCGGTCAGCATCAGGGTCTTCGGCTCGCCGCGAGGAGCGCCCTTGGGGATGCCGCTGGTTCCGCTGGTGAGGATCACGAGCGCCGCGGCCTGGGTCGGACGGGGAGGTACGGCGTCGTCACCCGAGGCGATCAGCCGTTCGAGCGCGTCGTCGGGCTGCTCGCCGTCGTACCACGCACACCAGCGCGGTCCGTCGAAGGCGGCTGCGGCCTCGGCGAATTCCGCGTCGTACACGATTGCGTCGAGCTTCTCGCGCTCGGAGACCGCGGCCACCTGACGGGGGCCGAAATCCGAACCGAGCAGCACGACGCGGGCACCGGTCGCGGCTGCACCGCACAGGGTGACGAGGGCGTCGGCGTGGTTGCGGCACTGGATGCCGATGCTGGGCCGGCCGGTCTTGCCACGCAGTTCGGTGCGCAGTGCGTTCGCGAGTTTGTTGGTACGGCGTGCGAATTCGGCGAAGGTCAGCTCACCGCGGTCGTCGATGATCGCGACGCCGGAGTGGACGGCGGCGCAGTATGCCGGCAGTCCGCCGAACGGACCGAGCTGACCGACGCCGCGGGCGCCGGCGGCGAGGGCGCGGGGGCTGTGCCGGAACATGCCCGACTGCCGGAGGATGCCGGCCGCGGTCACCTCGTTCCGCAGCCGGGTCGTCAGTTGTTCGAGGTTCATGCTCGTCCTCACGATCGGTGGGGCAGCGCGAGGCGGACCCGCGTGCTCAGATTCATCGCGCCCAACAGGAGGGAGCGGAAGCGGTCGGGATAGCCGGTCGGCACCCGCTGGGTCGTGACCGTTTGCGGTTCGGTGTAGCGAACGATGCCCTCGCGGCCGTGCCTGCGTCCGACGCCGCTGGTGCGCATGCCGCCCATCGGGGCGTCGAGTGCGGCGATCGCGGACAGGTAGCCGTCGTTGACGTTGACGGCGCCCGCGACGATGCGTGCGGCGATCTCGCTGCCCCGCTTCAGGTCTCGGGTCCAGACGCTGGCGCTGAGTCCGTACTCGCCTTCGTTGGCGCGGGCGACGGCCTCCTCGTCGTTCGCCACGCGGTACACCGACACCACCGGGCCGAACGTCTCCTCCGCGTAGACCGCCATCTCCGGGGTCACATCGGTGAGCACGGTCGGCTCGTGGAACAGGGGACCGAGGTCGGGCCTGCGACGACCGCCGGTCGCCACGGTGGCGCCCTTCGCGACGGCGTCCTCGACGTGCGCGGTCGTGGCGTCGAGCTGACGCTGCGAGGTCAGCGACCCCATGTCCACGTCGTACGTGTAGGTGGAGCCGAGCCGGATCGCCGCGGCCCGTTCGACCAGGGCGGCGACGAACCGGTGGTACACGGCGTCGTGGACGAAGATGCGCTCGATGCCGATGCACATCTGGCCGGCGTTCGAGAAGCACGCCTGGACGGCTCCGGTCGCGGCGGCGGCGACGTCCGCGTCGGCGCGGACGATCATCGCGTTCTTGCCGCCGAGTTCCAGCGACGCACCGATCAGCCGGTCCGCGCAGCGCCGGGCGATGTCGCGGCCGGTGGCAGTGGAACCGGTGAAGCACAGGTAGTCGACCGCGTCGATCACGGCGGGGCCGATGAGCCTGCCGGGACCTGCGACGACCTGCCACACGTCGGCGGGAATCCCGGCGTCCACGGCGAGTTTCCGGGCCAGCAGCAGCGTCAGTGGCGCCTGCGAGTCGGCCTTGCTGAGCACCGCATTGCCTGCGACGAGGGCCGGAATGACGTCGCCGACCGCGAGGAACAGCGGATAGTTCCACGGCGCGATGACACCGACGAGACCCTTCGGTCGGTACCCGACGCGTGCGCCCACGACGCCGGGCAGCGCGGTCGTCGCGCGACGTTCGCGCAGGTGCCCGGCACCGTGGCGGCCGTAGTAGACGGCCACCGAGATGACACCCTGGACCTCGATCGCGGCATGGACACGGGCCTTGCCGGTTTCCCACTGCATGAGGTCGCACAACACGTCGTTGCTCGCGATCAGCGCGCGGGCGAATCGGCGCACGGCTGCGGCTCGTTCGGTGACGGGAGTCCGGGCCCACCGCTCCTGAGCGGCGCGGGCCGAGGCCGCGGTGGCGGCGACGGCGCCGGCGTCGGACTGCGACACGGCGGGCAGTGGCGTGCCGGTGAACGGCGCGACGGCGCGGTGCACGGTTCCGGTCTCGGGAAGCTGCGCTCGCAGGGTGTCGATCAGTCGGGCGTCGACCGAGGCGGGGTACTGGGCGGCCGGTGGGTCGTCGGTCGGTCGGGTGGTGAGGGTCACGGGCGGGCTCCTCGGCGTGAGGTGAGTGCGGGGAGAGAGGTGTGGCCGGACGGCGTCAACCCGCATGCGGCGGCGTCGGCGCATGCGGTGAGGTGGTTCCCGGAGATCCGGGTGGTGAGAGGTGCTACCAGACGAGGCGGGCGAGGAAGCGGTCGGCGTACTGCCGCACCGCATCCTGATCCGAGATGTCCAGCTGCCCTTGAGGATTGAGCATCAGCGACACGGCGATGCGAACCAGCAGTTCGGACACAGCGGCCAGGTCCTCGTCGGACATCGTCGCCCCGCTGCGGCGCAGCGTGCTCGCGACCTGCGTGGCGGCCTGGACGATCGGCGCGCCGTCGGTCCTGTTCGTGAGACCGAGGATCAGCTCCGGTTCGCTCTCCAGGATCCGCGCCACGAGCGGCATCTCCTGGGTGAGGCGAACACCCCGCGTGAAGCACTCCACCACGGCGCCGCGCGGATCCCGGTCGGCGGCGACCCGGTCCAGCGCCGCGAAGAACGTCGCGGTGTCGCGCAACACCAACATCTCCACCAGCGCGTCCTTGTTCGGGAAGCGCCGGTAGAGGGTGCTGCGGGAGATTCCGGCCCGCCGCGCGATGTCGTCCATGTTGGTGCGCCGGATTCCGTACCGCTCGAACTCCTCGCGCGCGGCGTCGAGCATCACCGTCTCGGGGGAGACGGATGTCGTCGTCGCTGTCATGGTCGACTCGGGGCGTTCGATCGGAGTGGGCATCGAAGGCAGCATATCGACAGTCGCCGGTCACGTCGGGAACTACCTACAGTGCGCGGAGGCGCACGGGCAGGCGGTCCTTGGGGACGGGCAGCGTGGAGTTGTCCAGCTTCCACACGTAGTCCTCGGGCACGGACCACTCGTACCGCAGAAGCAGGTTGTGCATGACCGTCTTGATCTCCATCTGCGCGAAGTACAGGCCGATGCACTTGTGCACACCGCCGCCGAACGGCATCCACGCGTACCGGTGCACCTTGTCCTCGGCGCGCTCCGGCGAGAAGCGGTCGGGGTCGAAGTGCTCCGGGTCCTTCCACAGTGCGGGGTTGTGGTGGTTGACGAGGTTGATCGCCGACACATACGTGCCCTTCGGGACGAAGTGGCCGTCGATCTCCGTGTCCTCGATCGCGCGCCGGGGAAGCCCGGGCACCGGGGAGTTCAGCCGCAGCGACTCCTTCATGATCCGGTCCAGCACGGTGAACTCGTCGAGGGTGTCGTAGGAGATGTCGGGCGGAAGCCCCTGCGACTGCTCCCGGGCCCTGCGCTGCCACTCGGGGTGCTTCGCCATGTAGTAGACCATCGTGGTCAGCGTGATCGTCGAGGTGTCGTGCGCCGCCATCAGCACGAAGATCATGTGGTTGACGACGTCCTCGTCGGTGAACGTGTCCCCGTCCTCGGACTTCGCGTGGCACAGCACCGAGAACAGGTCGGGGGTGACCGATGCGCGTTTGGCCGGCAGGTGCTCGTAGAAGAAGTCCTCGAGCACCTTGCGTCCCCGGAGCCCGCGGGCCCACTTGGTGCCCGGAATGTCCTTGCGAATCAAGGAGAGTCCGGCGTCGACGCAGTCGATGAAGGCCTTGTTGATCCGGTCGGCTTCCGCCCGCGGCAGGTCCATGCCCAGGAAGATCTCGAGCGCCAGGTCGAGGGTGACCTGCTTGAGTTCCTTGAGCATCCGCACGTCGTCGCCGACGGGCAGGTTCGCCACCCGATCCTTGAGCATGGGCTGCATGTCCTGGAGGTAGCCCTTGAGATGGGTGGGGTTGAACGCCTCCTGCATGATCCGCCGGTGGTGACGGTGCTCGGAGAAGTCCATCAGGATGATCCCGCGACGGAAGAACGGACCGATGAGGAACCCCCACGCGGGCTCGTTCGCGAACGCCTTCTTCTTGTTGATCGCGATCTCTTCGGAACCGCCCGGAGTGAGCGGGATGACGAACTTGAGCCCGAACGAGTTCATGTAGGTGATGTCGCCGAACTGGGCACGGCGCTGCGCGACCATGGTGATCGGGTCCCTGAAGAAGCGCAGCACCTCGACCACCCCGGGGTGGCCGGTGCCGTAGATCGGCTTCAGGTCGCTCCCCGCCGGAGGCGGTGCCAACAGCTTGCGGGTCATGTGGTGACTCCTGGAATTTCGTTGTGGCGCTGGAATGCTCAGGCGGGGGCGTTGAACAGCGGTCGCGGGTCGACGCCGACGCGCTGCCATGCCTCGCGCGCCCACGGCAGGTACAGCACTCGCATCGGGAGCTTGTTGAACACGGGGTTCAGTGCACGCATGACCTTCGCGAAACGCTGGAAGCTCTTCTCCTTCCGGCCGTCCCACTCGAGTCCGCACACCTCGCGCATCTGCGGCGGCAGCGTGCCGACGACGATGGTGCGGGCGAAGGCGTTCAGCGGCGCCGACAGCACACGCCACACCGGCGCGGGGATCTGGCGCGGACCGGGAATGCCCTTGCGGATGTATCCGGTGGCGTAGGTGATCGTCTTCGTCGGGACGAAACGGTCGAGCATGCCGTCCCAGTACTCGAGGAACTCCTCGTAGGTCTGCGGCTGGTTGCGCGCGCTCACACCGTAGAGCTGGTACCAGAGCTTGCCCTCTTCGAAGATCTGCACCTTCTCGTCGTACGAGAGCCGGCGGATGAAGGTGTCGGTGATGTACAGCACCTGGTCGACGAAGGTGGCGTGCGCCCAGTAGAAGAGCTCGGGGTTGAGTGCGTGGTAGCGCGAGCCGTCGGAGATCGTTCCCTTGATCGGCTTGTGGAAGTCGCGCACCGTTCGGCCCCACTTGTGGGGGTCCTCGCTGTAGACGGTCTTCATGATCGGCGGACCGCTGCGGCGGGCCCGGCCGAGAGTGTCGGAGAAGATCACCGAGTGGTCCTCGACCGCTTTGCCGAGCTGCTCGATGCAGTTCTCCGTGCCGGCCAGTCGCTGGAAGCCGAGCACTCCACGGATGTCGCCGTAGAACTTCCACACCAGCGAGTCGGGCCCGAGGCGCAGGTCCGGGTCCAGGTCGTCGACGGGCATGGGAACCGCTTCGCGGATGCCCTGGTCGAACGACAGTGAGGCGGACCCCTCGACTGCCTCGCCGGTGGATTCGTGGGTTGACGTCATCCGAGCTCCTGTCGCGTAGGACGTTGGAACAAAGTCATATCTCTGTGTCACAAGTTGATGTGACAGACGGTATCAACGTGGCCGCCCTCACACAAGACGCGGTGCCCGAAACGCAGCCGACCTCGCCGGGCGGGTGCCTGGCGAGGTCGGTGCGGAGTTGCAGCGGGGGCTCTGCGTGCCTGGTCAGATCGCGAATCTGCCCGCGAACGCGCGGAGCGGCAGATCGGCGCTCGTCACGATCCCGGGCGGCGCGGCGACGACCGACCGGATTGAGTTGAGGACGGGCAGGCCGGTCACCGACATGCCGATCGAGGCGAATGCGGCGGGCGACGAGAAGTCGGTGCCCGGCTTGGGGAGCACCATGTGCTTGCTGTAGATGCAGGGGTCGCCCTGGATCTTCGTGATGTAGCAGCCCTTGACGTCCCACTTCGGCTCGGTCTGCGGCGTCATCTGCCATTCGATGTGGGACTCGATGCGCGGGATGCCGTCGACCATGCCCTGGTACTTGACGTAGCTGCCGCCGAGCGAGCCCTTCGGCAGCTGGTACCAGCCGAGGTCGACGTCCTTGGTGCAGGCGCCCAGTTCGGCGGAGAACGTCACCTCGTCGAGTTCGAGATCGAAACAGTCGGCCATCAGGTACACCGAGTCCGCGAAGACGCTCGTGTACTTCTCCAGGGAGGCGGGGATCGTCGGGTCGTCCACCGGACGGCCGTAGCCGACCGCCTTCCACGTGTCGACAGAGTGGTGGCACGAGACGTCCACCGATTCGATGACGGTGACGTTCTCGATGTCCGCGACGTCCGCGGTGTGCACGATGCCGAGGATCTGGTTCAGTCCGGGATTCATGCCGGTGCCGTAGAACGTGGAACCGCCGCGCGTGCAGGCGTCCGCGAGGAGATCGCTGACCTTCCGGCCCGACGGGTGCGGATGGTTGCGGTCACGGTGGTGTCCGGTGATCCAGTCGGCGGTGGTGACGATGTCGATCCCGGCTTCGAGAACCTCGATGTAGAGGTCCTCGTCCGGGAAGACGCCGTGGAAGGTCATCACGTCGGGTTCGGCGGCGATGATCTCCGCCACCG
Organism: Rhodococcus gannanensis; assembly: GCF_042681175.1. NCBI lineage: Bacteria > Bacillati > Actinomycetota > Actinomycetes > Mycobacteriales > Nocardiaceae > Rhodococcus > Rhodococcus gannanensis. Next base: position 302,189 of record NZ_JBHUFB010000013.1, on the reverse strand, counting down.
AGCCCGTTGCGACGACGCCGTTCGGGGCCAGGCCGGCGAGTTCGCCGGAGTCACAGCCGATCTTCTCCGGCGAGTAGCAGTGGACGCCGACCAGTTCGAGGTCGGGATGCGTGGCGATGCGCTTGATCATCTCGGTGCCGAGGTTGCCGGTCGCCACCTGGAACACTCGGATGGGTCGCTGCGGGTTCGTCATTGCCTGCTCGCTCCTATGGCGTCGGTGTACGCGGAATCTGCTGTGGGGGAGTCGTTCTCGTTCTCGGTTCCCGGGTAGAACCGGGTCGCCCAGTTGCGCAGCGCAGTGAAGCCCGGGTACTCGCCGCGCGAAAACGCGCCCGGGGAGGCATAGCGCTGGTGGGACCAGATGTGGATGTCGGCCTCGAACTGCTCGATGACGCCCTGAGCGAACCGGTCGGCGCGCTCGGGGTCCGGTGCGCCCCCGTCTTTCGGTGACCTCCCGATCCACACGGTGAACCGGACGTCGCAGGTGCTGTCGTCGACCGGGGTGACCGCCGAGATGGTGCGGTTGTCGATCATGCCCCAGCTCTTGGTCACCGCGACCCCGAGTCCGGCGTTGATCGCGTTGACGCCACTGTGGATGTCCGCGACCGATGTCTCGCCGGCCACCGAGTTGTCGAAGGTGATGGTGAAGTCCACGTAGGAGACCGGTTCGTCGAAGTCGTGGCGAGTGAACACCGGCACGATCGGGACCTTGTGCACGTAGGTGAAGTGGGCGAAGTCGACGCCGTTCTCCAGGACGTACTGGGGGTGCAGCTCGAGTTGTTCGCGGTACAGCGTTCCTCTCGGGTGCGCAGGGTGGTAGTCGGCGGCCGTGCGGCCGTCGTCGAATCCGGTGAACACGTCGGGGACGTCGAAGTACGGCTCGCGGCGCGCCGCGTCGTGCCAGATGTAGATCGACTCGTTGCGCTCGACCACGGGATAGGTGCGGATGCGGCGCCCACGATTCGGGTGCTTCTCGTACGGGATGCATACGTTGTGCCCCTGCGTGTTCCACTGCCAGCCGTGGAAGGGGCAGACGATGTTCTCGCCGTCCACGGTGCCGCCGTGCCCGAGGTGCGCGCCGAGGTGTTCGCAGTAGGCGTCCATCACCGTCACGGCGCCGGAGGTCGTCCGCCAGGCGATCATCTCGCGATCGAAGTAGTGCATGCGGTGAACGGCGCCGACGCCGACCTCCGCAGACCACGCCACCTGGAACCAGCCGGTCGGGTTCATCGGGAGGGTGGGTTTGGCCATGATCGTCCTCTCCTGCAGGCCGGTGGGCCGGTCGTGGACTGTGATGCCGAAAATCATAGACACCTCTGTGAAACTGCGAGGGCAATCGCGCGAACTACTACGATCAGCGGATATGACCACAGCGGACGCGGCGGGCAGACGGGCGAACCGGCGTGGCTCGGCGACCCGGGAGAACATGCTCGCGGCCGCGCTGACGGCGCTCGCGACCGGTGATCCGGCGGCCGTGTCCGCCAACCGCATCGCGAAGGAGGCGGGCGCGACCTGGGGAGCGGTGAAGTACCAGTTCGGCGACGTCGACGGTCTCTGGGCGGCGGTGCTGCACCGCACGGCCGAGCGGCGCGGTGACCTGCCGTTCACGGGCGGCACGACGGCCTCGCTCCGGGAGCGCGTGGTCGGGCTCGTCGAGACGATGTACGCGGGCCTCCTCGCCCCGGACTCGCGCGCGATCGAGAATCTGCGAGCGGCACTTCCGCGCGACCACTCCGAACTCGAACGGGCGTTCCCCCGGACGGCTGCCGAACTGGTGTCCTGGCGGGGGAGTTGGGCGGCATTGTGTCAGAAGGCGTTTGCCGACCTCGACGTCGATCCGGTCCGGGTCGAGGAGATTGCGGCCTTCATTCCGGGTGCGATGCGCGGCATCGTCTCGGAGCATCAGCTCGGTACGTACTCCGACCTCGGTGTTGCCAGGCGCGGGCTGGCGAACGCGATCGTTGCCTATCTCGAACGGTGATCACAGTTCGGTGGCGGCGGTGGCCGTTGAATGTTACTGGCTGGTAATTTGAGGTCGGACATCCGACGAAAGGGCCGATCCGTGACCGTGCAGCTGTTCAACCCGAACACCTACGACCCGCAGGAATTCGATCCGGAGACCCGCAGGCTGCTGCGCGCCACCATCGACTGGTTCGAGGCCCGGGGCAAGCAGCAGGTCCTCGAGGACGACCTCGAAGCGGTGTGGCCCGCGGACTTCCTCGACTTCGTCCGCCGTGAGAAGTTGTTCGCCACCTTCCTCACCCCGGCCGAGTTCGCCGACGGCGACCCCAACCGCCGCTGGGACGCCGCTCGCAACGCCGCGCTGAGCGAGATTCTCGGCTTCTACGGCCTGGCCTACTGGTACGCGTGGCAGGTCACCGTTCTCGGTCTCGGCCCGATCTGGATGAGCGACAACGTCGATGCCAAGCGCCGCGCCGCGCAGCAGCTCGTCGACGGCGAGGTGATGGCGTTCGGGCTGTCGGAGCGCGATCACGGTGCCGATGTGTACTCGACCGACATGCTGCTCACCGCCACCTTGGACGACGACGGCGTGGCCTTCCGGGCCACAGGCGAGAAGTACTACATCGGCAACGGCAACGTGGCGGGCATGGTGTCGGTGTTCGGTCGCCGCACCGACATCGACGGACCCGAGGGCTACGTCTTCTTCGTCGTCGACAGCAGGCACCCGAACTACAACCTGCTCGGCAACGTGCTGCGTGCTCAGATGTACGTCAGCACCTTCCGGCTCGAGGACTACCCGGTGCGCGAGGAGGACATCCTGCACACCGGTGTCGCTGCGTTCGAGGCCGCACTCAACACTGTGAACGTCGGCAAGTTCAACCTGTGCACCGGTTCCACCGGCATCGCCGAGCACGCGTTCTTCGAGTCGATCACCCATGCGCACAACCGGATTCTGTACGGCAACCCCGTCACCGATTTCGCGCACGTCCGGGCGAACTTCGTCGACGCGTACTCGCGGACCCTCGCGATGAAGCTGTTCAGCGCGCGCGCCGTCGACTACTTCCGCAGCGCATCCCTCGACGACCGGCGCTACCTGCTGTTCAACCCGATGACCAAGTCCAAGGTGACGATGGAAGGTGAGAAGGTCGTCGCGCTCCTGCACGACGTCATCGCGGCGAAGGGCTACGAGAAGAACACCTACTTCCAGGAGGCGGCGCGCTACATCGGCACGCTGCCCAAGCTGGAGGGGACGGTGCACGTCAACGTCGGACTCGTGCTCAAGTTCCTGCCGAACTACCTGTTCGCGCCCATCGAGCGTCCCGAGGTCGGAACCCGCACCGACGCCGCGGACGACGTCTTCTTCTGGAACCAGGGCCCGACGCGCGGCGCCGCGAAGGTTCAGTTCGCCGACTGGACGCAGGTCTACACCCGCTTCGCCGACGTCCCGAACGTCGCCCGGTTCTTCGAGCAGGCGCAGGGGCTGAAGGTGCTGCTGACCGCGGCGGCACCGGACGAGGCGCAGCGCGACGACCTCGATTTCATGCTCGCGGTCGGGCACCTGTTCTCGCAGGTCGTGTACGGCCAGCTGATCCTCGAGCAGGCCGAACTCACGGGCGTGGACCGCGCCACCGTCGACCAGATCTTCGACTTCCAGGTGCGGGACTTCTCCGCTCAGGCGGTCGCGCTGCACGGCAAGTCGTCCTCGACGCCCGCGCAGCAGGAGTGGGCGCTCGGTGCGATCCGCAAGCCCGAGGTCGACTCCGAGCGTTTCGCGCGGATGTGGGATCGGGTCGTCGAGCAGGACGGCGCCTACGAGATGCGGGCCTGACCTGGGCGGCTGAACCGCGGTCACGCCGCCGCGATTCGTGATCGAATGCCACCGGCACCAATTTGCTGGACACCTTGCCATACAGGTGTCTGGACAATAGTGTCGGTGGCATTCGAGCTATGGCTGAGGAGACACGGTGGAGTTTGGCATCACTCTGTTCACGAGCGATCGCGGGATCACCCCCGCGGCGGCGGCGAAGGCGGTGGAGCGGTTCGGCTTCGACTCGTTCTACGTCCCCGAGCACACGCACATCCCGGTTCGCCGGGACGCTGCGCACCCGCAGACCGGGGACGAGTCCCTCCCCGACGACCGTTACATGCGCACCCTCGACCCGTGGGTGGCGCTCGGGACGGCCGCGTCGGTGACGGAGCGGGTTCGGCTGGGCACCGCGGTGGCCCTTCCCGTCGAGCACGACCCGATCACCCTGGCGAAGACCATCGCCTCCCTCGACCACCTGTCCGGTGGCCGGGTGACGCTCGGCGTCGGCTTCGGCTGGAACCTGGACGAACTCACCGACCACGGCGTTCCGATCAAGAAGCGCCGGACGATGCTCCGCGAGTACATCGAGGGCATGCAGGCACTGTGGTCGCAGGAGGAAGCCTCCTACGAGGGCGAGTTCCTGAGCTTCGGCCCCAGCTGGGCGTGGCCGAAAACGATTCAGCAGCCGCGTGTTCCGGTGATCGTCGGCGCCGCGGGCAACGAGAAGAACTTCAAGTGGATCGCCCGTGCGGCCGACGGCTGGATGACCACTCCGATCGAGCAGGACATCGAGGACAACGTCCTGCTCCTCCGTAAGATCTGGGCCGAGGCAGGGCGGGAGGGCTCACCGCGCATCGTCATCCTCGACCGCAAGCCGGTGCCCGAGAAGCTCTCGCGCTGGGCGGATCTCGGCGTGGACGAGGTGATCTACGGTATGCCCGACGCCGACGAGGAGACCGTCGTGGCCTACCTCGACAAGCTCGCGGGCAAGCTCGGTCGCACACCCGCCGTCAACTGATCGGACCCTGCCGCATCGGTGCCCGGGCGGATTCCGTCCGGGCACCGTGTGTCTCACCCTCACGCGAGAAGGAGACGCGTACATGGCGCACTTCGTGACCCGCTTCGACTTCCGGGCGCCCGGCTACTCGCCGGAGGAGCGGAGCCGTCAGTTCGCGGTCGCGCTGGACCAGGCAGCGTACGTCGACACCCAGGGCCACACGGCGATCACGCTGTCCGAGCATCACGGGTCTGACGATGGCTACCTGCCGAGTCCACTGATCGTGGCCTCGGCCTTCGCCGCCCGTACCGCTCGCATCCCGATCTCCGTCGCGGCACTCGTCGTCAATCTGTACGACCCGATCCGCCTCGCCGAGGACGTCGCCGTACTCGACCACGTCAGCGGCGGGCGCGTGACCTACACGATCGGACTGGGCTACCGGCCGGAGGAGTATGCGCTGTTCGGCCGTCCCTGGGCCACCCGGGCCCGCGACCTCGAGGCGGTCGTGGAGTCCATGTTCGACGCATGGGCGAGCGGCCGTGTCACTCCCGCGCCGTTGACGAAGCCGCACCCGGTGATGTTCTACGGAGGAGGCGTGCCCGCGGCGGCGCGTCGCGCGGCCCGGTTGGGTCTGCACTTCCAGCCCGAGGTCGCCGACCGGGAGCTGAAGCGGCTGTACGTGCAGGAGTGCCGGGCGCACGGGCGCGAACCGGGACTCGTCCTGTCGCCGCCGCCCGGCCCCGCGACGGTGTTCTGTGCGACCGATCCCGACGAGTTCTGGGCGAAGTACGGCCACCATCTGCTCGCCGACGCCCTCGCATACCGGGCCTGGATTGGTGATCGCGAGTCCCACGTGAAGGACTCTTCGACCACGGTCGACGAACTCCGCGTGGCCGGCGGATATCGCGTGTTCACGCCCGACGACCTGATCGACGCGTGCCGATCGGGCGAGGTTCGGGTGGTGACGAGCCACCCCCTGTGTGGCGGCATGCCGGAGGAACCGGCCTGGGAGAGTCTGCGTCTCATCAGTGAGGTCGTGCGTCCCGCGGTGGTGTGACGACCGCTCGCTCCCGTCCCCTTCCGTACCTCGTCGCGCACCCATCCCCTCCCTGCGCTGGTGACACCTGCTCTCATGCTTGACAGTGACTGTCACATTGCGAGAGTCTGTCACCAGTCGAACGGTGGGAGGGTGACATGTCGTTGCGCGAGCGTCAGCGAGCGTTGGTGCGTGCGGAGATCCAGCGGGTGGCGTTCGCACTGTTCGCCCGCGACGGGTTCGACGCGGTGACGACCGATCAGATCGCCGCGGAGGCGGGCATCTCGCCGAGCACCTATTTTCGTCACGTGCGCAGCAAGGAGGATCTGCTCCTCGATCCGGTGCGCGAAGGTGGTGCAGGCATCGTCGCGTTGCTCGACGAACGCCCGCGCGACGAACCCGCGGATGTGGCTCTCTCGCAATCGATCCTGACGCGCACCGGTGCCGTCGCGGTCGCGGAGGTGGAACAGTGGCGGGCCGCGTTCCGGACCGCGCCTCACCTGCTCGACCGGGTCGCGCTCATCACACCGGAACATCGGACGCGGCTCGTCGAACTCGTCGCCGAGCGGATGTCGGTCGATCCCGACGCCGACAGCAACCCGGGTCTACTGGTGCACCTGATGCTCGCTGCCGCCGAGTTCGGCTACCTGCAGTGGCTGCGCGACACGGGTTCGCGCGGCGCGTCACTGCCCGTCTGCGTCGAGGGCGCCCTGGTGGCCGTCCTCGGCGAGCGGTGGCGCACCACTTCCTGACTCACTCGAATCGGAGAATGGCATGAAGAGTGGTACCGAATCAGTCTGTGACACGGTCGATGTGGTGGTGGTCGGATCGGGCGCGGGCGGGATGGCCGCGGCCATCACCGCGGCGCGCGCCGGGTTGAGCGTGGTCGTCGTCGAGAAGTCCGAGTACTGGGGCGGGTCCTCTGCCCGGTCGGGCGGCGGGGTGTGGGTGCCCGGCAACTCGGTCCTGCGTGGGCAGGCCCCACCCGACGATCTCGAATCGGCGCGCTCCTACCTGACGAGCATCGTCGGCGACACCGGCGACCGTGCGCGCATCGACACGTACATCGACCGAGGTCACGAGGCGCTCGACTTCCTCATCGCGAACTCGGCGCTGGACCTCGAATGGGTCAGCGGGTACTCGGACTACTTTCCGGAAGCGCCCGGTGGCCGCGTCACGGGACGTTCCTGCGAGCCGAGGCCGTTCGACGGCCGCGAACTCGGCGACGATCTCGCGACCCTCCACCCGTCGTACACCAAAGCGCCGCTCGGAGTCGTCGTCAAGCAGTCCGACTACCGGTGGCTGAGCACCGGACTGCGGCACTGGCGGGGCCCGCAGCGGATGCTCGCCGTCGGAACGCGCACCCTGTGGGGTCGGGTCCGTCGCAGGAAACTGCTCGGCCTGGGTTCGGCACTGATGGGACAGCTGATGGTGGGCGTTCGCGATGCCGGCGTCCCGGTTCGGCTGGGCACCGCGATGGCGGAGCTCGTCACCGAGGGTGACCGGGTCGTCGGGGTCGTCGTCGACGACGGCCGGACCACGAGTGCGCTGCGTGCACGCCGCGGGGTGGTACTCGCGTGCGGCGGCTTCGACCACAACACGGCGATGCGGTTGCAGTACCAGCGGGATCCGGTCGACACCGCGTGGAGTCTCGGCGCACCGACCAACACCGGCGACGGGATCACTGCGGGACTGGCGGTCGGTACGACCGTCTCGTGCATGGACGACGCCTGGTGGGCTCCGTCCGTTCCGCTGCCGAACGGACCGTGGTTCGCCCTGGCGGAACGCTCGCTTCCCCGGAGCCTGATGGTCAACGAGCGCGGTGAGCGCTTCATGAACGAGTCGCTGCCGTACGTCGAGGCAACCCACCGCATGTTCGGCGGTCCGTTCGGGCAGGGCGACGGCCCGGCCGAGAACCTGCCCGCCTGGCTGGTATTCGACCAGACCTATCGGAACCGCTACATGTTCGCCGGGATCCCCGCCCGGCAACCGCTGCCCCGGTCGTGGCAGCGCTCCGGAGCGATCACCAGCGCGCGGACACTCGGCGAACTGGCCGAGAAGATCGGTGTTCCCGCGGATGCACTGACCGCGACGGTCGAGCGGTTCAACGCACACGCACGCTCGGGTCACGACCCGGACTTCGGCCGCGGCGAGAGTCGGTACGACCACTACGGCGACATCACCAACAAGCCGAATCCCAGCCTGGGGGAGTTGACCGAGGGGCCGTTCCATGCGGCGCGGATGGTGCCGGGCGACCTCGGGACCAAGGGCGGTATCGACACGGACTGCGCGGCACGGGCACTGCGGGCCGACGGCACCGTGATCGAGGGCCTGTACGCGGTGGGCAACACGAGTGCGCCCGTCATGGGGC
>NZ_JBHUFB010000013.1:192188-293866 GCF_042681175.1 Rhodococcus gannanensis | reverse complement strand
CGGTGGCGGGCGCGGAACCTATCCCTTGGCGGCGGCGATGCCGGCGCGGCGACCGTAGAAGCTGCCGTCACCGAGCGACGTGCCCGACGCGTAGCCGCCAGCACACACACCCGCCGTGCAGCGGCCGGCCGCGAAGAGCCCGGGAATCGGTTCACCGGAGACGTGCAGCACCTCCGAGTCGAGCGAGGTGCGCAGGCCTCCGAGGGTGAATCCGGCGGTGCACCCCCGCAGGTCGAGTGCGGCAACCGGAAGGCCGATCGGCTTGACGAACTGCTCGCGCTTGCCGAGCACTGGGTCCTCGCCGTTCTCGGCGTGCCGGTTGTACACCTCGACGGTGGTCTGCAGGGTGCCCGCGGGCAGACCCATGTCCGACTCGAGTTCCTCGACGGTCTCCGCGGCCCACTTCGGCGGGAATCGGAAGAACGGCGTAGAACTCGTTGCCGCGCAACCCTCCTCGTATGCGGCCTCGTCGATGATGAGGTAGGCCTGGTTCTCGTTGCGCAACAGGGTTTCCTGGCCGATGCGGCCGGGGTAGGTGTCCTCGTTGACGTAGCGCTGGCCGCGGCCGTTGACGAGGATGCCGCGCACCATCAGCTGCGGGTCGCCGAAGAACGCGACCTCGGTGGCGTCCATGTGCGCCAGGTCGGCGCCCAGCGCCTGTGCCATCCGGACGGCGCGCCCGTCGTGCTCCTCGATCGCGGCGCCGGGGCGGCCGATCAGGCGCGGCGCGAACTGCTGCACCATCTCGTCGTTGTAGGCGAAGCTGCCGGTCGCGAGCACCACTCCCTTGCGGGCCCGGATCGCCAGTTCGGTGCCGTACTGCTTGGCGACGATGCCGACGACCCGTCCCGTCTCGTCGACGACGAGGCGCTGCACGCGCATGTCGTACTCGGCGACGACGCCGAGCTGCTCGGCGGTCTCGACGAGCGGCTTCATCAGCATGTAGCCGCCGCCCTTCTCGCCGGTCCGCTTGCCGGTCATCTGCGGGACGTGGCCGCGCGGGGCGGGGGTGGCGACCTCCTTGAAGGGGGAGGCGTTCTCGCCGCCGGAGTACATGAGCCCGTCGTCGAAGGGAGTCTCCCAGCCGGGCTCGCCGTAGAAGCTCTCCTTGAACGGGACACCGTTGTCGACCAGCCAGTTGTAGTGGTCGACGCTGCCGTTGCAGTAGTCGGTGATCTTCTCCTCGTCGGCGCCCGGGCCGAGCGCGGCCATCATGAACGCCTTCATGTTCTCGGGGGTGTCCTCGAAGCCGAGAGCCTTCTGCAGCGGGGTCCCGCCGCCGAGGTAGATGAATCCGCCGGCGAGGGCCGCGGCCCCGCCCCATCCGCTGGTCCGTTCGAGGACGAGGACCTCGGCGCCCGCGCGGGCCGCCTCGATCGCGGCGCAGACGCCTGCGATGCCGTAACCGGCAATCACCACGTCGGCTTCGCGATGCCAGGTCTCGACGCTCGCGGCGGGCAGGGGACGAATGGGTGTGGCCTCGGCCATGAGTGTTCAGGTCCTTCTCGTCGGGTGCCGGTGCGCGTCCCGCGCCTGTGCGTGATGCTCACCCCGATCGGGGTAAGCATCACGCACAGGCGGCGGAGCCGCATTCCTCAGTATTTCCGCTCCGGGCGTCGCCCGGGGCGGAATTGCGTTACGGGGTGGAACCGTTCTCGGCGGCCTTCGCCGCAGCACGCGCCGCCTTGGCGCGATCCGCGACGACGGCGATGCGGGAACTGTTGATCCCGCTGGCCAGCGGGTAGCCGACGTACTGGGAGAGCAGGATGACGATCTCCTCCATCTGCTCCTCGGTCAGCTCCTCGTTCTGCAGCGCCGCGTTGATCTGGACCTTCGCCAGATCGAACTGCCCCTGAGCGGCGAGCGCGCCGAGCACGAGCAGTCGGCGGTCGCGGATGGTCAGGCCGGGACGGTTCCAGATGTCGCCGAAGAGGTGCTCGACGGTCTGGGTGTAGAAGGGGCCCAGGTCGCCGGACGGCATGTCCCAGCCGTACACCTGCTTCATGGTGCCCAGCCCGCGTGCCCGGACCTCGCTGATCTCGTTCCCGTTGTTCTCGGTCATGCGTTCTCCTTGGCGAATGCGGTCGAGATCTCGCCCGGGCCGACACCGAGACCCGTTCCGAGCCCGGCGAGGGCTCGGACGGCGAGCGGCAGGTCGACGTCGAGGCGGTCACCCAGACCGAGTGCGAGCGACAGGTCCTTCTCCCCGAGGTTGCGGGTGTGCGCCAGGATCGGGAACCAGGGATCGCTCTCGTCCAACTGTGCGGTGGTGTCACGGAGCATGATCGCTCCGGCTCCACCGGTGATCGCATCGGTGTGCCGGACCACCTTGCCGAGTTTGCGGATGTCGAGGCCCGCGGCTTCGGCGAGTCGCTGCGCCTCGGTCGCCGCGGTGAACGAGATGAAGTGCAGCAGGTTGCGTGCCAGCTTCATTCGGGTTCCCGCGCCGACGTCGCCGGCGTGCACGACCAGTTCGGCGAACAGGCCGAACGGCTCCTTCACGGCCGCGAAGGCCTCGGCATCGGCGCCGACCATGACGGCGAGCTTGCCCTGCTGGGCGCCCATCGCGCCACCGCTGATCGGGGCGTCCACCAGGTGCACGTCCTTCTCGCGGCAGGTCTGTGCCAGTTCGACGGCGGTGGTGTCCGAGATCGTCGAGTGGACCGCGATCACGGTGCCGGGACGTGCGGTGGACAGGATGCCGTCCGGTCCGGCGACGACGTCGCGGACCTGGGCGTCGTCGAGGACGGTCACCGAGATCACGGTGGCCTCGGCGGCGACGGCGGCCGGCGTGGCGGCCGCCCGCGCGCCGTCGGTGACGAAAGGTTCGACGGCTTCCGGTCGGGCATCGCACACGACAAGCCCGCCGGGCCAGTCCAGCAGCCGCTTCGCCATCGGCGCGCCCATGTTGCCGAGGCCGATGTACCCGACGGTGATCGATTCGGTGTCGCTCACGACCGGTACACCTGCCCGCCGTCGACGTTGTAGATCTGGCCGCTGATCCAGCTCGCCTCGTCGGAGAGCAGGAACAGGCACAGTCCGGCCAGGTCCTCCGGGGTTCCCATGCGCTGCAACGGGATCCGCTGGACGATCTGGTCGACGATCGCCTTCGGGGTGGAGGTGCGGGTGGCCTCGGTGTCGATCGGGCCGGGTGCGATGGCGTTGATCCGGATCTTCGACCAGCCCAGCTCGGTGGCGAGCTGCTGGGTCAGGCTGTTGATGCCGGCCTTCGCCAGGCCGTAGTAGTTCGAGTAGGTCCAGGCCGCGGTGGAGGACTGGTTCACGATCGAGCCGCCCTTGGCGCGCATGTGCGGGACAACGGCGCGGCACACCTGCAGGGCGCCGTCCATGTTGACGCTCATGAACCTGCGGTAGTAGTCCCAGTCGACGGTGAGGAGCGAGTCGATCTTCATGCCGCCGTAGATCGCGGCGTTGTTGACGAGGTGGTCGATGCCGCCGAACTTCTCGATCGTGGCGTCGGCCAGCGCCTGCGCGGAGGCGCCGTCGGAGACATCGACCTGCTGGAAGAATGCGGAGCCACCGTCGGCGACGATCTGCTTGGCGACCTGCTCGCCCAGTTCGGCGTTGAGGTCGGCGACCACCACGTTCGCGCCCTCGGCCGCGAGGCGCTGGGCGTAGACCTCGCCGATGCCCTGTGCGGCGCCGGTGACGATGGCGGTGCGTCCGTCGAAGCGTCCCATCTTGGAGTCCTGCTTTCTGTCGTGACTGCTGAGTGTGTGTGCTGGTGTCAGGAGGTGGCGAGGTCGGCGACGAGCTTGGTCTCGAGGTACTCCTCGAACCCGGCCACGCCCATCTCGCGGCCGATGCCGGACTGCTTGTAGCCGCCGAACGGGGCATCGGCGGAGTACCAGATGCCGCCGTTGACGCCGAGGGTGCCGGTGCGCACTCCACGCACCACGTGGTCGATGCGCGCCGGATCGGTGCCGAACACCGTCCCGGACAGGCCGTAGGGCGAGTCGTTGGCGATGCGGATCGCGTCGTCGTCGCCGTCGTAGGGGAGGATGACCAGAACAGGGCCGAAGATCTCCTCCTGCGCGACACGCGAGGAGTTGTCCAGTCCAGCAACGAGAGTGGGCTGGACGAAGTATCCACGGTCGAGCCCGTCGGGGCGTCCGCCGCCGGTGACGATCGTGCCGCCCTCCTCGACGGCGAGCTTCAGGTAGCCCTCGACCCGCTCACGCTGCTTCGCGGAGATCAACGGGCCGCAGATGGTTCCTGGCTTGGTCGGGTCTCCGACTCCGACCCCGGCCATCCCCTTCGCCGCCGCGGCGACGGCCTCGTCGTACTTCTCCCGCGGAACCAGGAGGCGGGTGCTCAGGGCGCAGCCCTGGCCGGCGTGCACGGACACCGAGAACGCGGCCATCGAGCAGGCGGCCTTGATGTCGGTGTCGTCGAGGACGATGAACGCCGACTTTCCGCCTAGTTCGAGGAACACCTTCTTGAGGGTCTCGGACGCCGCGGCCATCACCGCGCGACCGGTGGCGGTCGAACCGGTGAATGAGATCAGGTCCACCCGCGGGTCGGTGGACAGCTGGGCGCCGAGCGCGTGATCCGTCGAGGTCACGACGTTGACGACACCAGCTGGGATGTCCGTCTCCTCCGCGATCACCTTGCCGACGAGCGCGGCGCACCACGGGGTGTCCGGCGCGGGCTTGAGTACCACGGTGTTGCCTGCGGCGAGCGCCGGGCCGAGCTTGGCGAAGTTGATCTGGTGCGGGAAGTTCCACGGGGTGATCGCGCCGACCACGCCGACAGCCTCCTTGAGGAGACGCCGGTTGGTGGGGATGCCCATAGGGGTGGCCTTGCCGAGATCCTGATCCCAGGCGTAGCCCTCGACGAGATCGGCCCAGTAGCGCAGGTCCTCGATCGGGCCGGCGAGCTGGGGGCCGTTGGTGAGCATCGAGGGGGCCCCGACCTCCGCGATCGTGACCTCACGCAGCTCCTCGAGGTGCGACTGCAACGCGTCGCACAGTTGCCGCAGGCAGCGGGCGCGGAAGGCGTGGTCGCGGGACCAGTCGGTGGTGTCGAAGGCGCGGCGCGCGGCGTCGATCGCCGCGTCCATGTCGGCGGCGGTGGCCTCGGCGGCCTGCCCGATCACCTCCTCGGTGGCGGGGTTGACGACATCGAAGGTGCCGCCGGAGCCGGGAACGAGCTTGCCGTCGATCAGGAGCGTCGACGTGTTGTCGACGAGGAGCGCCGAGGTGTCGGCAGATCGAAGCGTCATTGCGCAAAACCTTCCTTTCTGGACAGGTGTCTGGACTATAGTTCGAACAAATGTCACACGCAATGGTTTTCGGGCAGAGGCGAATTGAGAACGCCTCTCGACAAAGCTGGAACGTCATGTCTACTGTGGGCACCGCCTCGACGCCCCGGGACGACGAATCCGGGCTGTGGGTCGAGATGTCTCGTCGTTTCCCTGTTCGACCGATCGAAGGGAGTTGGAACATGTATGGAGTGGCCGGCGATCGAGCGGGGTTGTGGTCCGCGGGGAGTGCGCGGTAGGCCCGGCGGGGTCCTGCTGAGCAGCAGTGATGGCACGCGAGACGATCCGGGGTTCGGCCCGGAAAGATGGCTACGGGGGTGAACCTGTAGTAATGTCTGGACACGTGTCTAGTAGAGTGTCGAGCAGCAACTTCGAATCCACCCGCCGGCGTCTGACCCCCAAGCAGGCCGAGACCGTCGACCGCCTCTGTGCGGCAGCGGTCGAGGTGCTCAGGGAAGAGGACTTCGCCGGACTGACCGTGCGCACCGTCGCGGCGCGGGCAGGTGTCGGGCCGGCGACGGCCTACACGTACTTCTCGTCGAAGGAACATCTCGTCGCGGAGGTCTTCTGGCGCAGGCTGTCGCAGCTGCCCAGGCCCGAGTCCGACGGGCTCGCCGAGACCGCGCGGGTGGTCGGCGTGCTGCGGGACATCGCACTGATGCTGGCCGACGAGCCCGGACTCTCGGCCGCCGTCACCAACGCACTTCTCGGTAACGATCCCGACGTCGAGCATCTGCGGCTCCGGATCGGCATCGAGATCCGCGAACGCCTCGTGAGTGCGCTGGAGGTCGGTCACGACCCGGACGTGCTCGAAACACTCGAACTTCTCTACGCCGGAGCGCTGCTCCGAGCAGGTATGGGCTACGGATCATACGAAAACCTGGCCGACCAGCTGGAGCGTTCCGCCACAATCATTCTGGAGTGATCACATGCCCGATCCGACGTCAGCGGCCGGCACCGAGACCAACGGTGCGGCCCTGATCGATCCCCTCGTGTTCAACCCTTACGACTACGACTTCCACGAGGACCCGTACCCGACCTATCGGCGGCTCCGCGAGGAGGCGCCGCTGTACCACAATCCGGACATCGGGTTCTGGGCGCTGTCGCGGCACTCCGACGTCCAGGAAGCGTTCAAGGACAACACGCGGCTGTCGAGCGCGAACGGCGTTTCGCTCGATCCGGCGGCCTACGGTCCGCACGCGCACCTGGTGATGTCTTTCCTCGCGATGGACGATCCGCGCCATATGCGGTTGCGCCAGTTGGTTTCCCGCGGCTTCACCCCGCGTCGTGTCACCGCCCTCGGCGGCCGGATCCACGAGCTGTCGGTGCAGTACCTCGAGCCGGCACTGGCGTCGGGAGAATTCGACTGGATCTCCGAGGTCGCCGGCAAGCTGCCGATGGACGTCATCTCCGAACTGATGGGTGTTCCGCAGCCCGACCGTGCCGAACTGCGTCGGCTCGCCGACCTGGTCGTGCACCGCGAGGACGGGGTGCTCGACGTGCCCCAGGCGTCCGTCGAGTCGTCGATCACCCTGATGACCTACTACAAGGAGATGATCGAGCAGCGCCGGAAGTCGCGGACGGACGACCTGACGTCCGCCCTGCTCGACGCCGAGATCGACGGCGACAAGCTCTCCGACCAGGAAATCCTCGGATTCATGTTCCTCATGGTGGTCGCGGGGAACGAGACCACCACCAAGCTTCTCGGCAACGCCCTGTACTGGGGTGGCCACAATCCCGGTCAGGTCGCGCAGGTCCTCGACGATCCGGAGCGCGTGTCGGAGTGGGTCGAGGAGACCCTCCGCTACGACACCTCCAGTCAGATCGTCGCCCGGACCACCGCCGTCGACATCGAGTACCACGGGGTGACGGTGCCTGCCGGGGAGAAGATGCTCCTGCTGATCGGCTCGGCGAACCGCGACGACGACATGTTCGAGGACGCGGACGAGTACCGGATCGGGCGGGACTCCACCAACAAGCTCGCGAGTTTCGGTGGCGGGGTGCACTTCTGCCTCGGCGCCCACCTCGCGCGGCTCGAGGCCAACATCGCGCTCAAGGAATTCGCAAGCCGGGTGCGTGAATACGAGGTCGACGAGACCGGATTCGAACGAGTTCATTCGACCAACGTGCGGGGCTTCGCGGCCCTGCCAGTGAAGGTACAGGTGCGCTGATGCCCCGTTTCGACCCCCAGCCGACCCGCCGCCCGGCGCTGATCAGTGGCGCCTCGTCCGGAATCGGCGAGGCCTCCGCCTACGCGCTCGCCGAGCTGGGTCATCCCGTGGCGCTCGGCGCCCGACGCGTCGAGCAGATCGAGGCGACAGCCGAGAAGATCCGCGCCAACGGTGGAGAGGCGTTCGCCCACTTCCTCGACGTCACCGACGGCGAGTCGGTGGACGCGTTCGTCACCGCGGCCGAGGCCGCGATCGGTCCGACCGAGATCGTGGTCTCCGGCGCCGGCGACCTCGAGTTCGGGATGGCGGACGAGATGGACCCCGTCCGGTTCGCGAAGCAGATCGACGTGCACCTCGTCGGTGCGCAGCGGCTCGCGCACCGCGTCCTGCCCGGGATGCGGGAGCGCAGGCGAGGCGACTTCGTGCTGATCGGCTCCGACTGCGCCGACCGGCAGCGGCCCGGCATGGGTGCCTACGACGCCGCGAAGGCCGGCCTCGAGGCGATGGGCCGGCAGATGCGAATGGAGCTCGAGGGCACCGGTATTCGTGCCTCCATCGTCCGCCCCGGCCCCACCTTCACCGGGATGGGGATGAACTCGACCCCGGAGATCCTCGCGCCGGTCGCGGAACTGTGGTCCAAGTGGGGATTCGCCCGCCACGGCTACATGCTCCGCGCGTCCGACATGGCGAACGCGATCGTCGCCGTCGTGTCCGCGCCCCGCGGGGCGCATCTCGTGCTCGTCGAGGTCCAGCCCGAAGCGCCGCTGGCGCCCCTTCCGATGACGTTCGACCCCCAAGGACGGTAATCACCATGACACTTCCCAAGCCGCCCCGGGTGTCCGGTGGCGAACACGAGCACGGTCACCTCGAGGATCTGCGCACCGATCCGATCGCGCTGATGCGGCGGGTCCGCGAGGAGTGCGGCGACGTCGGAGTGTTCCGGCTCGTCGACCGCGATGTGGTCATGCTCTCCGGTGCGGAGGCCAACGAGTTCTTCTTCCGCGCGGACGACGAGGACCTGGACCAGCAGGCGGCCTACCCGTTCATGAAGCCGATCTTCGGCGAGGGCGTCGTCTTCGACGCCAGCCCGGAGCGCCGCAAGGAGATGCTGCACAACTCGGCGCTGCGCGGCGAGCAGATGAAGGGCCACGCCACCACGATCGGTATCGAGGTCGAGGACATGGTCGCCCGGTGGGGCGACGAAGGTGAGATCGACCTGCTCGAGTTCTTCGCCGAGCTGACCATCTACACCTCGTCGGCCTGCCTGATCGGCAAGAAGTTCCGCGACGAGCTCGACGACCGCTTCGCGAAGCTCTACCACGAGCTGGAGCAGGGCACCGACGCGCTGGCGTTCGTGGACCCGTACGCGCCGATCGAGAGCTTCCGCCGTCGCGACGAGGCGAGGGTCGCGCTGGTGGAGCTCGTGCAGGAGATCATGAACGGCCGCATCGCGAATCCTCCCCAGGGCAAGGAGGACCGGGACATGCTCGACGTCCTGGTCTCCATCCCGGGCGAGGACGGCAACCTGCGGTTCACCGCGGACGAGATCACCGGCATCTTCATCTCGATGATGTTCGCCGGTCACCACACGACGTCCGGCACCGCGGCCTGGTCGCTGATCGAGTTGCTGCGCCATCCCGACACGATGAAGCAGGTGACCACCGAGCTCGACGAGCTGTACTCGGACGGTGCGGACATCAGCTTCCATGCGCTGCGGCAGATTCCGGTGCTGGAAGCGGTGATCAAGGAGACGCTGCGACTGCATCCGCCGCTCATCCTGCTGCTTCGTGTGGCGCGCGGCGACTTCGAGGTCGGCGGCTTCGCGATCGACGAGGGCGACCTGGTCGCCGCGACGCCCGCGATCTCCAACCGCATTCCCGAGGACTTCCCGAGCCCCGACTCCTTCGACCCGGGCCGGTACATCGACCCGAACCAGGAGGACATCGTCAACCGGTGGACGTGGATCCCGTTCGGGGCCGGCCGCCACCGCTGCGTCGGGGCCGCGTTCGCGCAGATGCAGCTGAAGGCGATCTTCTCGATTCTGTTGCGTGACTACGAGTTCGAGATGGCGCAGCCGGCGGACAGCTACCGCAACGACCACAGCAAGATGGTCGTGCAGCTGCAGCAGCCCTGCAAGGTGCGGTACCGCAAGCGCACCGCGCGCGCCGCAGCGGTCGGCGCCGGAACCGCGGCGGCCGCGGGTTGCCCGGTCGCGCACGGCGCGAGCGAGGCCTGATCATGCGCATCGAGGCGGATCTGGACCTGTGCCAGGGTCACGCCGCGTGCGAGATGGAGGCGCCCGACGTGTTCTCGGTCCCCAAGCGGGGCAAGGTGGAGATCCTGGACGCGAACCCGCCCGAGTCGCTGCGCTCCGACGTCGAGGCCGCCGTGCGGTACTGCCCGACGCAGGCGCTGCGCATCGTCGAGGACTGAACCGACACCGAATGCAGTACAGCCCAAAGACTTTGGAGGAGCAGGAATCATGACCGGATTCGACCGCGCCGAGCTGGACGAGATGGTGCAGCGCTGGATCGACGAGAACAAGAAGGCCGAGGCGGCCGGCGACTGGAAGCCGCTCGCCGACATGTACACAGAGGACGCCACCTACGGCTGGAACTACGGCCCCAAGCAGGACTTCATGGCCGTCGGCCGCGAGGAGATCCGCGAGATCGCACTCGGCCTGGAGATGGAGGGCCTCGAAGGCTGGGAGTACCCGTACCAGGAGTTCGTCGTCGACGAGCGCAGCGGCAACGTCATCGGCCTCTGGAAGCAGGTCTCGGATGCCAAGCGTGAGGACGGCACCAACTACCAGGTCTACGGCATCGGTGGCAGCTGGTTCCGCTACGGCGGCAACTTCCAGTGGTCGTGGCAGCGTGACTTCTTCGACTTCGGCAACGTGTCGGCACTGTTCATCGACATGATCCAGGCGAACGCGCTGTCTCCGGGCATGCAGGCCCGGATCCAGCGTTCCGTGTCCGGCAAGGACCTGCCCGGCTGGTACAAGGCCGGAACGGCCCCGGTGCCGCTGTGGTGAGCACGCAAGCGCACCCCTCACATTCCTTCGCGGCGCTCTCGAGGGCGGATCTCGCCGTCCTCGTCCCGGAACTGTTGCTGTGCGGGCAGCTCATCGACCGCTCCGGGATGGCACACCTGATCGTCGAGTTCGGCCGTGAGGGAATGGCGGCCGTCGCGATCGAGGAGTGGCAGGCGTCGAGCCCCTGGTACACGAAGCGCATGCAGAAGGCGCTGCGGTACGAGGGCGACGACGTGGTGACCATCTTCAAGGGCCTGCAGCTCGACATCGGAGCGCCGCCGCAGTTCATGGACTTCCGGTACCGCGTCGACGACCCGCAGCACGGCGAGTTCTGGCTCGACCACTGTGGTGCGTTGATGGACGTCGAGCCGCTCGGCGACGAGTACGTGACGGCGATGTGCCACGACATCGAGGACCCGACGTTCGACGCGACAGCCCTCGCGACGAACCCGTACGCCCAGGTGCGGCCCATCCACCGGCCGCCGCGCCGGCCCGCAGACCGCAACCCGCACTGTGCATGGACCGTGATCATCGACGAGTCCCACGTGCCTCCGGTGATGGAGTCGCACACCGAGCAGATCGGCCGCACGGCCGCGAACTCGGTGGAGCTCAGTCCGATCGACCCGGCAGGCGAGGGGAACCGCGACTACTCCGGTCCGCTGCTCTCCGACGTCCGGTTCGGTGACTTCTCGCAGTCGGCGCTGGTCCGGATCGCGGAAGAGGTGTGCCTGCAACAGCACCTGCTGGCACTCGGCTTCCTCATCGCCGTCCGCAAGCGTGCCGACGAGGACAAGGCCCTGGAGATCACCCGCAAGCAGCTCACCGGCATCGCCGGCGTGACCGCGCAGCGGATCCGGGACGCACTCGGCCTGCCCGACGACCTGGAAGGGCTCGCGACGGTGCTCTCGCTGCATCCGCTGCTGGCTCCGAAGCAGTACGTGGACAGCGAGATCCGCTTCCGGGACGGGGAGCTGCACATCTGGCTCGGCCGCGGCGGTCTCGCCGACGTGGACGGTGCCTGGCCGACGCTGGTCGACGGCGACCACCTCGAGGCGGCGCAGGCCCTGGTCCGCGGCGTGAACCCGCACTTCACGGTGCGAGTGGTGAGCGAGGAGCCCGCCGGGTTGCTGCTCGCCGTGGACACCGCCGACGAGCCGGCCCGCGAGTGCGTCGAGGTGGCGATCACCAAGGTCAGCACCGGCGCTGCCTTCAAGTTCGAGGACCGGGGCATTCCCCTTCCGCTGTACGTAATCTGACGCTCTCGCATTCGGTGTCGATTCGACGCTCGCGCCGGTGCGGCCGAACTCCAGATCGAGGACATACGACCAATGGCCTACACGTTTGCTGATCTGTTCGAACACTCCGTCGATGCGATGCCCGACCGTCTCGCCATGATCGTCTCCGGCGAGGAGGTGACCTACCGCGAGCTCGACGAGCGGGCCAACCGGCTCGCCCACCACTTCGCGGACTCCGGTTTCGGAGCGGGCGACCATATCGGCATCCACATGCACAACTCGATCGAGACGATGGTCGCGATCATCGCCGCGTTCAAGCTCCGCGCTGTTCCGTTGACCGTCAACTTCCGCTACACCAGCGACGAGCTGCACTACCTGTACGACAACGCCGACCTCGTCGCCGTCGTGTACCACCGGGGATTCGCCGACATCATCGGGGAGGTGCTGCCGGGCACACCGAAGATCCGGCACCTGATCTCGGTCCCCGACGAACTGGCGACCGGGGACGAGGCGGTACTTCCGGGTTCCGTCGCGTACGAGGACGCCCTCGCGGCGGGCAATCCGGAGCGCGGATTCGAGGAGCGCAGCGCGGACGACCACTACATCTTCTACACCGGTGGCACCACAGGTCGCCCGAAGGGCGTGGTGTGGCGGCACGAGGACATCTGGCGTGTGCTCGCCGGCGGCTACGACTTCTACACCGGTGAGCCCATCGCCGACGAGTACCAGCAGTCCCGCAACGGCGTCGCCGCCGGGCAGCCCATGCGGTGGATGATGCTGCCGCCTCTGATCCACACCTCCGCGATGATGCCGACCTTCAACGCGTTCTTCTCCGGCAACACCGTCGTCATGTTGCCGAAGTTCGAGGCCGCCAGGGTCTGGGAGCTCGTCGCGGAGTACAAGCCCCAGGTCATGGTGATCACCGGTGACGCCATGGGCAGACCGCTCGTCGACGCGTTCCACCAGCAGTCCGGTGACACCTCGAGCCTCGCGATCCTGGCGTCCGGTGCGGCCCTCTTCTCCGGTGCCGTCAAGGACTCGTTCTTCGAGGTGATGCCGAACCTGATGATCTCCGACTCCGTCGGCTCGTCCGAAACCGGTTTCGGTGGAATCGGATTCGCGACCAAGGGCCTGGAACAGCACGGTGGACCGAAGGTCGGGGCCAACAAGTTCACCGTCGTCGTCGACGACGACAACCGCATCCTCCCTCCGGGATCGGGTGGCGAGGGCTGGCTCACCAAGCTCGGGAACGTGCCCGTCTGCTACTACAACGACCCGGTGAAGTCCGCCGAGATCTTCCGGGAGGTGGACGGCGGCCGCGCTGTCGTCACCGGCGACCGCGCCCGGATCGAGGACGACGGGTCGATCACGCTGCTCGGGCGCGGCAACATGGTGATCAACACCGGCGGCGAGAAGGTGTTCGCCGAAGAGGTGGAAGCCGTTGTCAAGGCGCACCCGGACGTCTACGACGCCATCGTGATCGGTGTCGAGGACGACCGGTGGGGCAGTCGAGTGTCGACGGTGCTCCGGCTCCGGGACGGCGTCGACGCCGACTTCGAGTCCATCGAGAAGCACACTCGCAGCCAGCTCGCGGGCTACAAGATCCCCCGCGCGTTCTGGATCACCTCGGACGTGGCACGCACACCCAGTGGCAAGCCGGACTACGGCTGGGCCAAGAACCACGCGGCCACGACCGCCGCCGACCACCGCATCGACTGACCACCGCGCGCGGCGCGGCGCAACGACACGCCGCGCGCGGCGCGGACCCACGAGGAGTCAACTGCAATGTCCGACAACATCGAACTCGACCTTCCCGAGGGATTCGACTTCACCGATCCGCAGCTGTACGGCGAGCGGATGCCGTTCGAGGAGTACGCGAAGCTGCGCCGGTGCGCGCCGGTGTGGTGGAACGCCAAGGAACCGGGCGTCGACGGCTTCCAGGACGACGGCTACTGGGTCGTCTCCCGGCACAAGGACATCCGAGACGTCTCGCTGCGATCCGAGGTCTTCTCGAGCAACGTCAACGGATCCATTCCGCGGCACGAGTCCTCGATCACCCCCGAGGAGATCGAGGTCACCAAGTACGTCCTGATCAACAAGGACGCACCGGAGCACACGCAGCTGCGCAAGCTCGTCTCGCGGCTGTTCACCCCTCGTGCGGTCGGTGCGATGCGGGACGAGCTCGAGGAGCAGGCCAACGAGATCACGGCGGCCGCGGCGGCGAACGGTGCCGGTGAGTTCGTCCACCAGGTCGCGAGCGAGCTCCCGATGCAGGCGATCTGCGAGCTGCTGGGTGTGCCGGCCGAACAGCGCGACCAGCTGTTCGAGTGGTCGAACCAGATGACCGGATACGACGACGAAACCCTCGCCGGTGCGTCGCGGATGGCGTCAGCGCAGATCCTCGGCTACGCCTACGAGCTCGCGGAGCTGCGTCGCAACGAACCGCTCGACGACATCATCTCCCAGCTCGTGCACGCCGATGTCGACGGCGAGCTGCTCACGCCCGAGCAGTTCGGCTTCTTCGTCATCATGCTCGCGGTCGCCGGTAACGAGACGACCCGCAACGCAACGACTCTCGGGTTGATGACCTTTCTCGAGCATCCCGAACAGTGGGAGCTCTTCAAGCGCGAGCGCCCCAAGACGGCCGCGGACGAGATCATTCGCTATGCCTCGCCGGTGATCGCCATGCAGCGAACGGCGCTCGAGGACACGGAGATCTCCGGCACCCCGATCAAGGAGGGGGATCGCGTGGTGATGCTCTACGGGTCCGCGAACTTCGACGAGGAGGTCTTCGAGAACCCGAAGACCTTCGACATCCTGCGGGATCCCAACCCGCACCTGGCATTCGGCGGAACCGGACCCCACTACTGCATCGGTGCGAACCTGGCCCGCATGGAGATCGACCTGATCTTCAATGCGATCGCAGACCACATGCCCGACATTACCGCGATCGGAGATCCGCGCCGACTCCAGTCCGGTTGGATCAACGGCATCAAGGAATGGCAGGTGGACTACGGGTGCCCCGCGACGGCTCGGTCGGCGGCGACCGGCACCGACCAGTGCCCGGTGGCGCACTGACCGTTCAGGGGTGGTGACCGAACACCACCTTGGGTGCCTGTCGGCGTGGTTCTGATCGGCGGAGTCTTGAAGTCACCAAAGCAAGACCCACTACCGATCAAGGGAGAGAAACCATGTCGAACACCATCAAGCGAGTTCTGGCCACCGCGGCGATCGCCGCCTTCGCAGTTGCCGGCGGCGCCGGTATCGCTTCTGCCGACGCCAACGGCGGCAGCGCCAACGGCGGCAATGCCACGACGGGTCAGGGCGGTGCCGGTGGTGCCGCGACTGGTGGCGCCAACGGCGGCGTCGTGATCGGCGGTGTGAACATCGGTGACGGGAACGGCGGGACGAACGTCGGGAACGCGCAGGGTGGTGCCGGTGGCAACAGTGGTGACGCCAATGCGAACGGTGGCACGGGTGGTGCGGGTGGCACCGACAGTTCGAACAGCAACAACAACAGTGGCAACACCACCACCACGACCACCACCAACGAGGTCGAGGACTGCCCCTTCTACTGGCCCTTCTGCTGAGACCCGGCCGAAGCGTCCGACACCCGGGCCGGCGCTCCCAGCCGGAGCGCCGGCCCGCCCCACGACTCCGTTCACCACAACCGAAAGGTCCACGACATGTACGCCACCTCCGCAGTCCGCGCAGCCGCCGTCGGCATCGCCGTCACCGCCACCCTCATGACCGGAGGCGTCGCCCTCGCCGCGATCACACCCACACCTGGCACCGTCGCCGACCCCGGTGTCACCGCCCCACAGCAGAACGGGCCCGGAGGGGTCGTCCTCGGAGGTGCCAACGTCGGACCACTCGGCGTCCCCGGTCTGACCGCCGGACCCGACGGCGTGCGACTCGGCGGCATCGACTTCGGCGGCCTCGGCGCCGGAACCGGCCTGTAATTTCGCGGCTCGCCGCGGCGATACACAGATTGCCCGTCACGCTTCGAACGGGAGGCGACATGTCGAACACGAAGGGCGAGCACGCCCGCCGCGCCACCGTCGTCGCGGACGACGGCGTCCCGATCGCCGTCCACGAGTACGGTCCGGCCGACGCCGAGGTCACCGCGGTGTTCCTGCACGGACACTGCATGCGATCGCAGGCGTGGAGCCTGCTCCGGGAAGTGCTGGCGTCGTCGTGGCGAGGCCGTGTACGGATGGTGTTCTACGACCACCGCGGCCACGGTGATTCCGGGCACGCGTCGAGTGACACGTACACGATCGACCAGCTCGGACGGGATCTCGGCGCCGTCATCGCCACGGTGGCGCCGACCGGACCACTACTTCTCGTCGGGCATTCTATGGGAGGCATGGCCGCACTGACCTACGTGCGGCAACAACCCGAGGAGGTCCGGTCCCGTCTCGTCGGAATCGCGTTGATCTCCACCGCCGCAGGAGGATTGGCCGACGCCGGGCTCGGCAGGCTGTTGCGCAGCCCGGTCGTCGGCGCGGTCCACGTCGCCGTCCGGCGCGCACCGCGGGTCGCCGCCGGATCGAAACGGGTCACCTGCTTCGTCAGTGGTGCCGCTATGCGCGTGGCACGCAACCGTGGCCGCTCGGTGGATCCCCGCATCGTGGTGGTCGCGGCAGCGATGGCGGCCGAGACCTCGGTGGTGACGATGGCAGGCTTCCTCGCCTCCCTCGCCGACTTCGACGAGGCGGAGGCGACGACCGTACTCGCCGGGATCCCCGCTGTCGTCGTCTGCGGAACCGCGGACCTGCTCACCCCGGTCGCACACTCCGAGTCCCTCGCCGCGCGGCTCCCCGGAGCGCAGCTCGTCCGTATCGCGGGCGCGGGTCACTCGATCATCATGGACCGCACGAGCGAGGTGGCCGCCGCCCTCGACGGCCTCGTCCACCGTGTCGCGACCATCGGTCTCGCCTCCGCCGGCTGACCTCAGAGGTCGTGGCCTGTGACCACCCCGAGTTGCAGTGCCCGTTCCGCGAGGGCGACTCGCTTGCGGTTCTGCGGCAGGTCCTCGACCCCGAACTTGCCGAACAATGTCCGCAGGTGCGTCTTGACCGTGTCCACCGTCAGGAACAGTTCGTCCGCGATCTGCTGATTCGACGCCGGGTTCGCGAACGAGGAACCGTGCTTGAACGGCCTGCACAGCGCGATCAGCACCGACCGCTGGGTCTGGGTCACCGATCGGACGTCCGGAACCGTGCCTGCGACCATCGTCGCGTCGTCCTCGGCCGCGCCGAACTCCTGGAAGATCAGCACCGTCCCTCCGACGCGGACACTGTCACCGGGGCGAAGCCTCCTGCGCCCGGTGATGCGATCGCCGTTGAGGTACGTCCCGTTGCGAGACAGCCCGTCGTCGAGGAGGGTCCAGTGTCCGCCCACGAACTCGATCACGGCGTGGATCCGCGAGACCTCCTCGTCGTCTGGCAGCGACACATCGGACTCACCGGACCGCCCGACGGTGAGGCGTGGACGATCCGGGTCGAGGTCCCATCGCTCCGCACCGCGCCCGTCAGGGGCGGCCAGCCTGACATACGCGAGGGCTTCCGCGGTCACGGGTTCATCGTCCCCCGCGCACGGCGTGCATGCCAGTCCGCGCAGTCGCCCGGCGTGCCGGTTCCGGCGCACACGTGTGCGCCGGAACCGGCGGTCGCCGGCCGGGCGTACGGTCAGGCGCCCGGGCCGAAGAGCGGTCCTCCGCCGAACGCACCGCGATGGGACACCGGCTGTCCACCGTCGATGTCGGTGACGCCGTACTCCAGGGCCGTCTCTGCGGTGACGAGGGTGTGGCCACTGCGTTCGCCGACATTCGGGTCGTTCGCCAGCGCGACGATCACCCGGCCCACGAACTCCGGCGATTCGGCGTCGGCCAGCGAGAATCCCTCGAAGTCCGTCATCCCGCTCGCGACCATCCGCTCGTTCCGGATCAGCCCGAGCCAGAAACTCAGGGCCGTCACGCCCGTGCCCTTCAGTTCGACCGCCATGTCGGCGGCCATCTTGTCCAGACCGGCCTTCGACATGCCGTACAGCACCGAGTGCAGGTGTCCACGGGTGCCGAACGACGAGATGTTGCCGATCAGACCCGATCCCCGCGGCACCATCAGCTTCGCCGCCTCGACACTCGCGACGTAGTGCGCGCGCAGTCCCAGGCCGATCAGGTTGTCCCAGTCGTCGATCGGACGTTCCCAGAACGGCTGGGCGAACCCCGCGTAGCCGTCCGCGGGTCCCGCCCACGCATTGTTCACCAGCAGGTCCAGCCGTCCGCCCTGCTCGTCCGCGATCCGTGCGAACAGCGCTTCGACCTGCCTGTCGTCCGTGTGGTCGCACTGCACGGCGACGCCCGAGCCGCCGCGGTCGGTGACCTCCGCCGCCGTCCGGTCCAGCTTGCCGCCGGTGCCGACCT
Source organism: Rhodococcus gannanensis (assembly GCF_042681175.1). Lineage (NCBI taxonomy): Bacteria > Bacillati > Actinomycetota > Actinomycetes > Mycobacteriales > Nocardiaceae > Rhodococcus > Rhodococcus gannanensis. The sequence goes on along the minus strand of NZ_JBHUFB010000013.1, from coordinate 275,715 downwards.
CGCCTCGCGCGGTCACGTAGACGGTCCACCCGTCGGAGCCGAGAGCCTGCGCGATACCCCTGCCGACGCTGCGGCTCGCGCCCGTCACCAGTGCGACGCGCCGATCCCCGCTAGTTCCCCCGCCGCCCGGCTGATCGTCGGTCACTGCGTGACCTCCGATCTGATGGTCGGTCACTGCGTGACCTCGGCGAACTCGCCCGGGGTCACCGTCGTGCCCTCCGGCAGCGGGCGCACCATCGCCCACGTCTCGGTGAAGCGGCACTTCGACATCTTCCAGCGGCCGTCCTCGACGACGTACTCGTCGTCGTACTCGCCGGTCATCAGCTTCTCGGTGTTGTCGATCAGGTTGATCTGGCGGAACCGCAGCGTCCACCGTCCCGTCGCGGTGTCCGTGCCGGTCAGGGTGATCTCGGGATGCACGCCGTGGTGCATGTCGAAGATCACGTGCCTGCCGTCGACCTGGTGGAGCGCGACCCGCGTGAAGATCTCCGCCATCGGAGCCGCGTCGTCGAACGCGCCGAGCCGTCCGTAGTCGATGCGGGCGCCCTCGCGAACGAAGCTGTCCCGGAACGCCTTCGGGTCCTTCGCATCGCATGCTCGCCAGTAGCCGTGCTTCAGTGCCTTGATCGCCTCGACCTGTTCGAGCCGCTCGAGGCGGCGCGCGAGGTCGGAGTCCATGATGTCCGTCACGCACTCGACCCTAGAGCGTCCGCACGCCCTCCGGGGCAGGTTCTCCCAGTGGGCGGGCGAACCCGCTTCGTACGGTTCGGCCACGCGACCGCCGCGCAGGAACTAGTGTCCGGGTACTTCTTTCACGCACGCGGTCACGGGGGGCGCCGCGCGGCGGTCCGCCGATCCTCCCCGGATGTCCAGGAGTCCTCATGGCCCGTCGAGTCTCGTATCGGAGTGCCGTACTCCGTCTCGCCGCTGTCGCAGTCGCGCTCGGGGCCGCCGTCGCGGTAGCCCCGGCCGCCGCGACCGCGCAGTCGTCGTTTCCGTCGTCCGGTCGAGGATGCGCGACCGCGGCGTCGGGCACCTGCGTCGAGTCACCGATCGAGGTGGCGGGCGCGGAACGTGATGCCGTCTGGTACCTCCCGGACGGCCCGGTGAGTGCGCTCATGCTGCTCGAGCACGGCTTCAGCCGGAGCTGCGCCAATCTGGACGGCACCGCGCGGGCGATCGCCGGCCAGGGCCTGATGGTGGTCTGCCTCGACGAGGACATGACGGCGGGCAACCCGGCGCTCGCCGACGATCTCGCGGACGCGCTCGCCCGGCGAACGGTCGTCCCGCCGAACGGTCTGCCGCTGCCGCAGCGATACGTCGTCGGTGGCCATTCCGCGGGTGGGCACTTCGCGGCACTGGTCGGCGCGGGTCTCGTGGAACGCGGCTATCCGGACCTGGCCGGTGCGGTGCTGTTCGACCCGGTCGCGGCCGAGGGATTCTCGGCGGCCGTGCGGTCCGTGTCTGCGGGAGGCACTCGGCCGGTGCTCTCGATCGCCGCGAGCCCGAGCGTCGTGAACCTCTTCGACAACTCGTTCGGTGCACTCGCGTCCCTCGGGTCGGGGTTCGTCGGGGTGCAGTTGCTCGGCGGCAGCTGCCACGTCGACGTCGAGGGCGAGGACACCGACCTGATCGGAATCGTGGGCGCGGCGTGCGCCCCGGACCCTGTGAACACGGCTCGGCTGCGTGAACTCGGAGGTGTCTGGGCCCGCGACCTGGCAGCGGGAACGCGCACGGAGACGCACTGGTGCGCGGACACCGGAGGGGTGTCGGTGTGTGGTGACGCGGTCGCGACGATGCTCCTGGGCGCGCGGCCGGCCGCCGCGCTGATCCCCGTGCGCTGAGCGAGGCCGCCGTCAGCCGCGTTCGGCCGCGTCGGGGAGGGCCTCGCCGAACGCGCATTCGGCGAGCTCGGCGAGCGCGGGCTCGTCCTCGACGTGGTCCGGCGCTCGCATCGCGAGCAGGACGTTGAGCAGCATTCCGTTCGCGATGAACTGCCGCGCCACCTCGGGTGCGCACCCGGTGCGGGTGCGGATCAGGGTGTAGATCTGCGCCATCGCGGACCGCGCCTGCGCACCGATCTCCGGGGTCCCGCCCGCGGTGAATCCGTGCATCAGGACCAGCAGCATGTCGCCGTCGGCGATCAGGTCGCCGTACGCCGCGCCGAGCCGTGACCAGTAGTCCTCGCTGCCGGCGACGGGGGCGTCCGGATCGGCCTCGATCCGGTCCAGTTCGGTGTCGAAGGCCTCGACGATCCGGCCGAGGGCGCGGGCGAACACCTCCCGGAAGAGTTCGGCCTTGGTACCGAACATGCGCACCACGTAGGGCTGTGACACGCCCGCCTCCTTCGCGACGGCATCGGTACTGGTGCCGCTCCATCCGCCACGGGCGAATGCGGTGGTCGCGGCGGCGAGGACCAGCTCGCGTCGGTCGGCGGCGTTCATTCGCGTGGCCGGGCGGGTGGTCTTCGTCGCGGGCATGTTGACAGGTTATCACTCGATGCCTTAGCGTCGGACGAGTTAAGTAATCATTCGATGCTTACAAGTCTCGAGTCCACTGGTAACTCCACTTCGGGAGCCGTGATGACCGTTTCCACAGACCAACTCGCCTCGCTCGCGCCGGAAGCCGCACGGCGTCGCCCCGTCCCGCTCTGGCTCGCGATGGTGGCGGCGTCGCTGCCTATGTTCATGGCGACCCTCGACAACCTGGTGATGACCAGTGCGTTGCCCGTGATCCAGGTCGATCTCGGGGCCTCGGTCGAGCAGCTGCAGTGGTTCCTCAACGCCTACACCCTCGCGTTCGCGACGCTGATGCTCGCCGCGGCCGGACTCGGCGACCGGATCGGCAGGCGCCGTGTGTTCCTCTGGGGCATAGGGGTGTTCGCGCTCGCCTCGATCGCCTCGGCGCTCTCCACCTCGGCGGAGATGCTCATCGCCGCGCGTGCCGTCCAGGGTGTCGGTGCCGCAGCGATCATGCCCCTGTCGCTCACGCTGCTCGCCGCCGCGGTGCCCGAGGCGAAACGGGCGCTCGCCATCGGCGTCTGGGGCGGCGTCGCGGGACTCGGTGTCGCCCTCGGGCCGGTGATCGGCGGTGCGGTCGTCGACGGCTTCTCCTGGCAGGCGATCTTCTGGATCAACGTGCCCGTCGCCGTGATCGCGGTTCCGCTCGCGCTCCAAGCTCTCGGTGAGTCGCACGGCCGACGTGGCCCCCTCGACCTGACCGGTGTGGTTCTCGCGGGTGTCGGCGTGTTCCTGGGAGTGTGGGCGATCGTCCGGGGCAACGACGACGGTTGGACGTCCGCCACGGTGCTCGGATCGCTGGCGGTGTCGGTGATCGCGTTGGTGGCGTTCGTGATTCGCGAACTGCGCACCGAGCATCCGTTGATGCCGATGCGCATGTTCCGCTCGCGCAACTTCTCCGCCGCCAACGTCATCGGCCTCGCCTTCACCCTCGGCATGATGGGCTCGGTGTTCCTGCTGTCGCAGTACCTGCAGATCGTGATGGGGTACAGCCCGTTCCAGGCCGGCCTGCGAACCCTGCCGTGGACCGCAGCGCCGATGATCGTCGCGCCGATCGCGGGAATCCTCGCGCCGCGGGTGGGTCTCCGGGCGCTGCTCGTCACCGGACTGTCGCTCCAGGCGGCGTCACTGGTGTGGATGTCCTTCGTTTTCGAGGCGGGTACCGGTTATCCCGCGATGGTGCCCGCACTGGCGATGGCCGGCATCGGCATGGGCATGACGTTCGCCCCGAGCACCACCGCCGTGCTCGCGGACATGCCGGAACAGGACCATGCCACAGCCAGTTCCGTGAACTCGACGATCCGTGAGGTCGGCGTCGCGCTCGGTGTCGCCATCCTCACCGCGGTGTTCCTCGCGAATGGTGGAACCCTCACCCCGACCGGCTACGCCGACGCCCTGCAGCCGGCACTGCTGGTGGGTGCGGCGTCGGTCCTCGTCGCGCTCGTCGCCGCGTTCTGGATCCCGGGACGATCACGCGCCTGACGAAAACCGGATGCGGTCTTCCTCGTCGCCGTGCAAAGGTGAAGAGGTAGGCCGCATTCGGCGGCTGCATCGCCCCGAGCCGAAGGAGAGCAGAGTCATGTCCCCGACCCGCGAGGGTCCCACGCTGCTGAGCTGGGCATCCCAGCTGGAGGTGTCCACCCTCGTGCAGGCGCGGCAGACCGCGGCAATGGCGTTCATCCATCCGCATGTCGCACTGATGCCGGACGCCCACAGCGGCAAGGGAAGTGCCGTCGGCACAGTGATCCCGACCCGTGGCGCCGTGATGCCCGCGGCGGTCGGCGTCGACATCGGCTGCGGCATGATCGCGGCCCGCACGACGTTCACCCGCGCCGACGTCGACGCGCGCATCGCAGAGACCGGAAGCGGCCTCGCCGCGCTGCGCGAAGCCGTCGAGGACGCGATCCCGCTGTCGCCGGGCAACTACAACCGTGGAACCGGCGACTGGCGGTTCACGGCTGCGCGAATCCGTGAGCTGGAGGAGCTCGCGGATGCGGGCGACGTGGACCTGTCGCATTCGCCGAAGTGGCGCCGTCAGCTCGGATCGCTCGGTGGCGGAAACCATTTCATCGAGCTCTGCCTGGACGAGGCGGACCGGGTGTGGCTGTTCCTGCACAGCGGCAGCAGGGGAGTGGGCAACAAGATCGCGCAGCACCACATCCGCGTCGCGCAGCGCATGTGCGCCGGTGTACGCCTGCCCAACCGCGACCTCGCCTACCTGAGCGAGGGCACCGCCGAGTTCGACCGGTACCTGACGGATCTGCACTGGGCGCAGCGCTTCGCGTACCTCAACCGCGCCGAGATGATGGACCGCTTCGCGGCGGTGTTCGCACGGTGGATGGGCGTGTCCGGCAACCACGAGACAGAACGGATCAATTGTCACCACAACTACACCCGGCAGGAGATGCACGGTGGCGAACAGGTGTGGCTGACCCGTAAGGGCGCCGTCGACGCACACGCCGGGGTCCGCGCCGTGATCCCCGGGTCGATGGGCACCCGGTCCTACGTGGTGGAGGGGCTCGGCAACGCCGACGGCCTGTGCTCGGCGCCGCACGGGGCGGGGCGGCAGTTCTCCCGCACGGAGGCCAAGCGCCGGTTCACGCAGGACGACCTGCGGGCCCGGATGGTCGGCATCGAATACCGCGACAGCGCCGAGTTCGTCGACGAGATACCCGACGCCTACAAGGACATCGACGTCGTCATGGAGGACGCGCGCGACCTCGTGCGCGTGGTCCACGAACTGCGGCAGATCCTGAACGTGAAGGGCACCTGACTGCGGGTCGCGCCTGTGCGTGATTTTCACCCCGATGAGGGTGAAAATCACGCACGGCGCCGCAGGCGTGTCAGGGGCGTCCGGGGAACGCGACGGTCGGCGGCGCGACGCCGAGCACGTCGCGCCAGTTCGCGGCACGCACCGCGGACTCGGTCAGTGCGTCGACGGCCGCCGACCGCGTCGCCTCCGACTGTGCCCGCTCGATCACCGACAGCCAGGCGGTGGCGGTGTCCTCTTCCACCTCGACGGCCAGCTGGATGGCCGACGTAGGGTCGGCGACGGGGAACGGGACGACGTAGCCCGGCTCGGTCGGCGGGGCGGTCACCGAGGCCGCCCTGAGAGCGTCGACGGTCGCGTCGCGGCGGGCGCGATGGGCGGCGGTGTCCGCCGCGATCTGTCCCGCCCGGCTGGGATTCGAGTACGCGGCGACCACGCCGTACGCGAAGATCGCGGCGTGCTCGGCCTTCAGTGCATCGACGAGAGACTGCTGTTCGGGCCCGAGGCTCGATGTTGCGGTGGTGGTGGGGGAGGTCATCGCAGCAGCACCGCCTGCTGCGCGCCGACGGCGGCGCTGATCGAACCCGTCAGCCCCGCACGGTAGCCGTCCAGGCTGCGCGCCAGCGACGCGGCACCACGCTGGGATTCGGCCAGCATCGACCGGAGTGCGTCGACCGTCGGAGGTGTCACGGGCGCTGCCGTGGTCGTCGCGGCGGTCGTCGTCGTGGACGGGGACGTCGGGTCCTCGCCTGCGGCGCGGGCGATCTCGGCCGCAAGTGCATCCGCGTGCGCCGTTCGTTCCGCGGCGATCACCGCGAGGGCGCCCGCACGGTCGGGTGTGACCGCGGCGCCCGCGGCAGCGGCGTCGGCGTCCCGGCGCGCGGCGTCGAGCGCGGTGAGCAGGGGATCGGGCTCGGCGTCGTGTTCGTCCTCCGCGCTCGAGCACCCCGCTACGCCGGCCGCGGCGGCGGTCGCTCCGATCGCGACGGCCCCGAATCGCAAGGCGGCGCGTCGGGACATCGTCCGGTGCTGGGAGGGGCCGGTGTGCGAGAGGACCCGGGACAGGGGTGGGTTGGCGCCGTCCGGCGGCGCGGGAGTGGGGGCAGTTGGCACGTCGCACATCTTGTCAGGTGTGCCGAGGGGTTCCCGCCCGCGGTCGTCGCGCGTGATCGCCCGGTGTGGGCCCGGGCCTCGCGTGGTCACCGACCGGTGCCGGACGGGTTATCCTGGATTCTCACGCCCGGCGACCAGACGTGTCGCTGTGGCTCGTGTTCATGTTCCGACCGCGTGCTGACGACCACAACTGAACGAGGAGCTCTACTGATGCCGGTTCCGTCGAGGGAGAGGGTGATCGAGCTTCTCGCCGGTCTCATGCCCGACCAGGGGTACGACCTGGAGGACGTGACGGTCAGCAAGGCGGGCAGCCGGAGCGTGGTCCGCGTGATGGTCGACAGCGACACCGGACTCGACCTCGACGACGTCGCGGAACTCAGCAGGCGCATCTCCGACCGGCTCGACGCCACGACCGAGTTCGGGGAGACCCCGTACACCCTCGAGGTGACCTCACCGGGCGTGGACCGGCCGCTCACCGAGCCGCGGCACTGGCGCCGCGCGCAGGGACGCCGGGTCCAGATCACACTCGCGGACGAGAAGGTCGTCGGCCGGGTCGGTCTGCTGCGGGACGAGGCGATCGACCTCGTGGTGCCCGCCAAGGGCGGCCCCGTGGTGCGTGAGGTGGCGCTCGGCGACGTGGTGCAGGCCGTCGTACAGGTGGAGTTCTCCCGACCGAACGCGCAGGAAATGGAACTTGCCGGTGGACTTGCCGCGGGACGTGCTGCCGCGGGCGAGATCACAGAAGGCATCGAGACAGACGACGACATCGAAGGTGGAGGGTTGGACAAGTGAATATCGACATGTCGGTGTTGCGCGCGATCGAGGACGACAAGGGAGTGTCCGTCGACACGATCATCGAGACGATCAAGAGCGCGCTGCTCACCGCCTACCGACACACCGAGGGGCACCAGCAGCACGCCCGGATCGACGTCGACACGAAGACGGGACTCGTGCGTGTGATGGCGCACGAGGTGGATGCCGAGGGCGGCACCGTCGGCGAGGAATGGGACGACACCCCGGAAGGATTCGGCCGGATCGCCGCGACGACCGCGCGCCAGGTCATCCTCCAGCGCCTCCGCGATGCCGAGAACGAGAAGAGCTTCGGCGAGTTCGCCACCCACGAGGGCGAGATCGTCGGCGGTGTCATTCAGCGCGACACCCGCGCCAACGCACGGGGTGTCGTCGTGGTGCGGATCGGCAGCGAGGCGAACGGTGCCGAAGGCATCCTGCCCGCCGCGGAACAGGTCCCCGGCGAGGTCTACGAGCACGGCGAGCGCATCAAGTGCTATGTCGTCGGTGTCACTCGCGGTCAGCGAGGGCCGCAGATCACGCTGTCGCGGACTCATCCGAACCTCGTCCGGCGACTGTTCGCACTCGAGGTCCCGGAGATCGCCGACGGTTCGGTGGAGATCGTCGCCGTCGCACGTGAGGCCGGTCACCGCTCGAAGATCGCGGTTGCCTCGCGCGTGCCGGGGCTCAACGCCAAGGGTGCCTGCATCGGACCGATGGGTCAGCGCGTCCGCAACGTCATGAGTGAACTCGCGGGCGAGAAGATCGACATCATCGACTTCGACGACAACCCGGCGAAGTTCGTCGGAAACGCACTGTCGCCGTCGAAGGTGGTGTCCGTCACAGTCGTCGACCCCGATGCGAGGGCGGCCCGCGTGGTGGTGCCGGACTTCCAGTTGTCCCTGGCCATCGGCAAGGAAGGGCAAAACGCCCGCCTGGCTGCGCGACTGACGGGATGGCGTATCGACATCCGCAGCGACGCCGCGGCGGACGGCGGAGCGGCTTCCGACGCGCCGTCGGCAAGGTCCTAGTGGACGCCGTGCGTGTGTCGGTGGACAACAGCGGTAGAGTGGTCAATGGCTCGGCATGAGCACTCGGCAGAAGTGCGCCTGCGTCCCGGTTCTCCGGTGCGTACGTGCATCGGATGTCGTCAGCTCGCGCCGGCCGCCGATCTGCTGAGGATCGTGGCACGACCGGTCGAGCCGAATGGCTGGACGGTGGTTCCCGATCCGCGTCGCAGGCTTCCCGGCCGAGGTGCGTGGTTGCACCGCGATCGGAAATGTCTGGGTCAGGCGGAGAAGCGCAAAGCGTTCGGCAGAGCGCTTCGAGTGTCCGGAAGCCTGGACACAGCGGCCCTCGGTCTCTCGATCGATTCGGATCTTGCGAGCGAACCGCATCCACAACAGAGCAGTACCTCGTAGTCCGGTACCTGCCGGAACACAGGGCAATCTCTCGAGCAGAGTCAGGCAAACACACTCATGAGCACACCGTGAAGCACCAACGATGATCGTCCATCGGAGTTAACCCGAGGTCGCGCGGGCATCAGCCACGCTCGGCCTCTCAGTAGAGGAGAGCAGTGGCAGGCAAGGCCCGCGTGCACGAGTTGGCCAAGGAACTCGGTGTCACAAGCAAGGAACTTCTCGCTCGGCTCAAGGAGCAGGGCGAATTCGTGAAGTCGGCGTCCTCCACCGTGGAGGCGCCGGTTGCGCGACGGCTGCGGGAATCGTTCCCGTCGGCCAAGGGCGAGGCGGCCCAGTCCGCGTCGCGTTCGGAGGCCGCGAAGCCGGCCACCACCGCCAAGCCCGGCGGACCCCGTCCCGGCCCGAAGCCGGCGGCACCCGCACCGGCAGCCCCGGCTGCGGCAGCGCCCGCCCCGGCTGCGCAGGCGTCCACGCCTGCCCCGGCCGCACCCAAGCCGGCCGCTCCCGCGCCGAAGCCCGTGGCACCCGCCCCGGCTGCGCCCGCAGCGTCGGCGGCACCCGCACCGGCTCAGGCGCCCCGGCCGGCCGCTCCGCGTCCGGCCGCGCCTGGTCCGAAGCCCGGCCCGAAGGCGCCGCGCGTCGGTAACAACCCGTACTCCTCGGCTCCCGCCGAGCGTCCGGCCCCCCGTCCCGCTCCGGGCGCACCGCGTCCGGGTGGACCGCGGCCCGGTCCCGGACAGGCAGGCCCGCGTCCGGGCCAGGGCGCTCCGCGTCCCGCTGCCGGTCCCGGTGGTCCGCGTCCGGCTCCCGGCCAGGGTGGCCCGCGTCCGAGCCCCGGCTCGATGCCTCCGCGTCCGAACCCGGGCGCGATGCCCGCGCGTTCGTCCCGTCCGGCGCCCGGTGCCGGCCGCCCCGGTGGCGGTCGTCCCGGCGGTCCCGGTGGACGTCCCGGCGGCGGTGGCGGCGGCTACCGCGGCGGTGGCGCTCCCGGTGCGGGCGCAGGTGCTCCCGGTGGTGGCGCACCCGCAGGCGGCTTCCGCGGTCGTCCCGGTGGCGGCGGTGGCCGTCCCGGTCAGCGTGGCGCGGCGGCCGGTGCGTTCGGTCGTCCCGGCGGCGCGCCGCGACGTGGTCGCAAGTCGAAGCGTCAGAAGCGGCAAGAGTACGACTCCATGCAGGCGCCCGCCGTCGGCGGCGTGCGGTTGCCCCGTGGCAACGGCGAGACCATCCGGCTCGCTCGCGGCGCATCCCTGTCGGACTTCGCCGAGAAGATCGACGTCAACCCGTCGGCGCTCGTCCAGGCCCTGTTCAACCTGGGTGAGATGGTCACGGCGACGCAGTCGGTGAACGACGAGACCCTCGAGCTGCTCGGCGGCGAGATGAACTACGTCGTCCAGGTTGTCAGCCCCGAGGACGAGGACCGCGAGCTCCTCGAGTCGTTCGACCTCACCTACGGCGAGGACGAGGGCGGCGAAGAGGACCTCGAGCAGCGTCCCCCGGTGGTCACCGTCATGGGTCACGTCGACCACGGCAAGACCCGCCTGCTCGACACGATCCGCAAGGCCAACGTCCGCGAGGGCGAGGCAGGCGGCATCACCCAGCACATCGGCGCCTACCAGGTGCTGACCGAGCTGGACGGCGTCGAGCGTCTGGTGACGTTCATCGACACCCCGGGTCACGAGGCGTTCACCGCCATGCGTGCCCGTGGTGCGAAGGCCACCGACATCGCGATCCTCGTGGTCGCGGCCGACGACGGCGTCATGCCCCAGACGGTCGAGGCGATCAACCACGCCCAGGCGGCCGACGTGCCGATCGTGGTCGCGGTGAACAAGATCGACAAGGAGGGCGCAGACCCCGCGAAGATCCGTGGTCAGCTCACCGAGTACGGCCTTGTCGCCGAGGAGTACGGCGGCGAGACCATGTTCGTCGACATCTCCGCAAAGCAGGGCACCAACATCGAGGCACTCCTCGAGGCGGTCCTGCTGACCGCGGACGCGTCGCTGGACCTGCGCGCCAACCCGGACATGGACGCCCAGGGTGTCGCCATCGAGGCGCACCTCGACCGCGGCCGTGGCCCGGTGGCGACCGTGCTCATCCAGCGCGGCACCCTGCGCGTGGGCGACTCGATCGTCGCCGGCGACGCATACGGCCGCGTCCGGCGCATGGTCGACGAGCACGGCGAGGACGTCCTCGAGGCGCTCCCGTCGCGTCCCGTCCAGGTCGTCGGCTTCACGTCGGTGCCCGGCGCAGGCGACAACCTGCTCGTCGTCGACGAGGACCGGATCGCCCGGCAGATCGCGGACCGGCGCAACGCACGCAAGCGCAACGCGCTCGCTGCTCGCAGCCGCAAGCGGATCAGCCTCGAGGATCTGGATGCCGCGCTCAAGGAGCACAACGAGCTCAACCTCATCCTCAAGGGCGACAACTCCGGAACCGTGGAGGCCCTGGAAGAGGCACTGCTCGGGATCGAGATCGACGACGAGGTGCAGCTGCGGGTCATCGACCGCGGTGTCGGTGGCATCACCGAGACCAACGTCAACCTGGCGTCGGCGTCGAACGCGATCATCATCGGCTTCAACGTCCGCGCAGAGGGCAAGGCCACCGAGCTCGCCAACCGCGAGGGTGTCGACATCCGGTACTACTCGGTGATCTACCAGGCCATCGACGAGATCGAGAAGGCCCTCAAGGGCATGCTCAAGCCGATCTACGAAGAGGTCGAGCTCGGCAAGGCGGAGATCCGCGCGATGTTCCGGTCCTCGAAGGTCGGCAACATCGCAGGTTGCCTCGTCACCTCCGGCATCATGCGCCGCAACGCGAAGGCACGCCTGCTGCGTGACAACGTCGTCGTGGCGGAGACGATCACCATCTCCTCGCTCAAGCGGGAGAAGGACGACGCCACCGAGGTGCGCGAGGGTTACGAGTGCGGTTTGACCGTCACCTACAACGACATCAAGGTCGGTGACGTGATCGAGGCGTACGAGCTGCGCGAGAAGCCGCGCGACTAGGCTCCGGTGTCCCGCGGGCCGCGAACATTCGCGGCCCGCGGGCTCCGCGCCTCGTTGTCGACGATCGGGAGGTTCGTTGTATCTCGGTGCTCTCGAGCTGGACATCCTGCTGGGTGACGTCCGGTCGCTGAAGGAGAAGCGGTCCGTGGTGAAACCCGTCATCGCGGCCCTGGCCCGATACGGGGTGTCGGTTGCCGAGACCGGCGATCACGACGTCTACCGGCGGGCGCACATCGGTGTTGCCGTCGCGGGCGTCGACGCCGGGCACGTCGGAGAAATCCTTGACACCTGCGAACGGACCGTGGCGGCTCGGCCGGAGTTCCAGCTGCTGTCGGCGCGTCGGCGGATGTTCGGTCCGGAGGACTGACGGCGCAGGTCCGACCCTGCCGTGTACGGCGCCTTCGCGGTGTAGTTCGATTCAGGGTGTAGTCCAATTGATTGACGGCGGCCCTGCCGCCGGGTGATGTCGGCGGCGGTGCCGCCACACGTTTTTCGGCGGCGATGCCGCCAGGGATTTGCGGCGGCGGTGCCGTCGTGGTGAGAAGGGACTTCGGTCATGGCAGATCCGGCTCGGGCACGCAAGCTCGCCAAGCGCATCTCGACGATCGTCGCCTCGGCGATCGATCACGAGATCAAGGATCCTCGGCTCGACTACGTCACCATCACGGACGCGAAGGTGACGGCGGATCTCCACGACGCGACGGTGTACTACACCGTTCGCGGCGTCGACCTGGACACCGAACCCGACTTCGAGAGCGCCGCGGCCGGGCTGGCGAAGGCCACCGGCGTGCTGCGGTCGAAGGTGGGTGCGGGGACCGGTGTCCGGTTCACCCCGACCCTGACGTTCGTCGCGGACACCGTTCCGGACGCGGCGCGTCACATGGAGGAACTGCTCGCGCGGGCCCGGGCCGCGGACGACGAGGTCGCGAAGGCACGCGAGGGCGCGGCGCACGCGGGCGAGGAAGATCCGTACCGGGAAGCACGCGTAGCGGACGACGACGACGCCGACCGCGACTAAGGTTCGGCGATGACCGTGACGTCGCAGACCACGCGCCCGCAGGAGCCCGCCGACATCGACCTCGCCGGTGCCGTGTCATTGCTGTCCGACGCGCGTTCGGTGACCGTGCTCTGCCACGTCCAGCCCGACGCGGACACGATCGGCAGCGGGCTTGCCCTCGCGATCGCGCTCGAGCGGCGCGGGACGCCTGTCCAGGTGTCCTTCGCGCAGCCCGATGTGCTCCCGGAGTCGATGAGCACGCTGCCCGGAATCGAACTGCTCGTTCCTGCAGCGGAGGTGGCGGACACGGCCGACCTGGTCGTGACCGTCGACTGTGGCAGCCGTGGCCGGCTCGGATCGCTCGGGGAGCGCCTCGACACGGCGGGTACCACGCTCGTCATCGACCACCATCGGTCGAACACCCGGTACGGCAGGCACAACCTGATCGACGACTCGGCGGAGGCGACGGCAGCGGTGCTGAGCCGGCTGTTCGACGTCTGGGGGGTGGAGATCGACCGGGACATCGCGCACTGCCTGTTCGCCGGCCTGGCCACGGACACCGGATCCTTCCGGTGGGTGCAACCTGGCACGCACGCGCTGGCAGAGCGGCTCATCGACACCGGGATCGACTCGGCTGGGATCACCCGCCGCCTCCTCGACACGCACCCCTTCGGGTGGCTGCCGATGCTCTCGTCCGTCCTCGGGTCGGCGCAGTTGGTCCCCGACGCGGCCGATGGCCTGGGGCTGGTGTACGCGCTGGTCCGGCACCGCGACACCGTGGGGATGGGTGCCGAGGAGATCGAATCCGTCATCGACATCGTGCGGACCACCTCCGAGGCCGAGGTGGCGGCCGTGTTCAAGGAGAACACCCCCGGCGTCTGGTCGGTGTCGCTGCGGTCGAAGTCCGAGGTGGACGTCTCGGAGGTCGCGGGCAGGCTCGGCGGCGGCGGACACCGGTTCGCATCCGGGTACACGGCCGAAGGCGACGCGGACGACGTCGTGGCCGGACTGCTGGGCACCGTTGGCTGACGCCACCGCGGCACTGGGCGTGGGCGACCGGCCGTCCGCGCGCCGAATCCTGGGCCTCGCTCTGCCCGCGCTCGGCGTGCTCGCCGCCGAGCCCCTGTACCTGCTCTTCGACATCGCGGTCGTCGGTCACCTGAACGCCCTCGCCCTCGCCGGCCTCGCCGTCGGTGGGCTGATCCTCGCCCAGGTCAGCACCCAGCTGACGTTCCTCTCCTACGGGACCACTGCACGCGCTTCTCGCCTCCACGGCGCTGGCGACGAGCGCGGCGCCGTCGCGGAGGGCGTACAGGCGACGTGGCTCGCGGCAGGGATCGGCCTGGCGATCGTCGCCCTCGTTCAGGTGTTCGCCCGCCCGGTCACCGGCGTGATCGCGGGCGGTGACGACATCGCGGATGCCGCGCTGTCGTGGCTGCGCGTCGCGGTGTTCGGTGCGCCGCTGATCCTGATCGCGATGGCGGGTAACGGCTGGATGCGGGGAGTGCAGAACACACTGCGACCGCTGCGCTTCGTGCTCGCCGGCCTGGCGTTGTCGGCGGTCCTGTGCCCGGTGCTCGTGCACGGTCTCGCGGGAGCTCCACGCCTGGAGTTGATCGGCTCGGCGGTGGCGAACGTCGTGGGACAGGTGGTGACGGCGGCGTGCTTCGTCGTCGCGATCGTGCGGTCGGGTGCACCGCTCCGCCCGCAACCCGCGGTGATGCGGGCGCAACTCGTCCTCGGCCGCGACCTGATCCTGCGAAGCCTGGCATTCCAGGCGTGCTTCCTGTCGGCGGCAGCGGTCGCCGCCCGGTTCGGGGCTGCGGCGGTCGCGGCGCATCAGGTGGTGTTGCAGCTGTGGAACCTGGTGGCGCTCACGCTCGACTCCCTGGCCATCGCCGCGCAGACGCTCGTCGGTGCGGCGCTCGGCGCCGGCCTGGTATCCGGTGCGAAGGGGCTGGCCCGGCGGTTGACCGCGTGGTCGACGGTGTTCGCGGTACTGATCGCGGTCGTGTTCGCCCTCGGGCACGCGGTGATTCCGGCACTGTTCACCGGGGACGTGGCCGTACAGGATCAGATCGCCGTCGCCTGGTGGTTCTTCGTGGCGATCATGCCGGTTGCCGGGGTGGTGTTCGCACTCGACGGTGTGCTGCTCGGGGCGGGTGACGCCGCATTCCTGCGCAATGCCACGCTGGGGTGCGCGGTCGTCGGGTTCCTGCCGCTGATCTGGCTGTCACTGGCCTTCGACTGGGGCCTGGCCGGAATCTGGACGGGCCTGACCGTGTTCATGGTGCTACGGATGCTCGCGGTCGTGTGGCGAACGGCCTCGGGACGGTGGGCCGTCGGCGGTGCCGACATCCAGTTGAGAACCGGCGCCGAGGTGCGGCCGGGGACCGGAGACGATCAGGTGGGAAGGTAGTGGGCGTGACACGCAGGCTGTGGGCGGTGAGCGACACCCATGTGGGGCATCGCGGAAACCGGCCGATTACTGAGGAGTTGTACCCGGAATCGCCGCAGGACTGGCTGATCCTCGCCGGGGACGTCTCCGAGAAGACCGACGACATCGCCTGGGCGCTGCGGTTGATGACCGAGCGCTTCGAGAAGGTGATCTGGGTCCCCGGGAACCACGAACTGTGGACGACCGCGAAGGATCCCGTCCAGATCCACGGTGTCGCCCGCTACGACTACCTCGTGGCGATGTGCCGGGAACTCGGGGTGATCACCCCGGAGGACCCGTACCCGGTCTGGGAGGGGGAGGGCGGCCCGGCCACGCTGGTGCCGATGTTCCTGCTGTACGACTACAGCTTCCGCCCCGAAGGCACGCGGACGAAGGAGGAGGCACTCGAGTTCGCCCGCGACAAGAACGTAGTCGCGACCGACGAGTTCCTGCTCTCCTCGGAGCCGTACGCCACCCGGGACGCGTGGTGCGCGGCTCGGCTGGAAACGACGAGGGCACGCCTCGATGCGCTCGACCCGTCGATCCCGACGGTGCTGATCAACCACTTCCCGCTGGTGCGCGAACCCACGCGAGTGCTGTTCTATCCGGAGTTCTCGCTGTGGTGCGGTACCGAGCAGACCGCGGACTGGCACACCCGCTACAACGCGATCTGCAGCGTCTACGGGCACCTCCACATTCCGCGCACCACCTGGTACGACGGTGTTCGGTTCGAGGAGGTGTCCCTCGGCTACCCGCGCGAGTGGCAGCGCCGCGGGCTGCCCGACCGCCTGCTGCGCCAGATCCTCCCGGTGCCCGACTACGCGCCGGGCACGCTCAACAAGTGGGGCGGCCACTTCAAGGTCACACCCGAACAGGAAGCCGAGATGGAGCGGATGAGGGCGGCGCGCGCGTGATCGAGAGAATTCTGCCGAGCGGTGTCGAGTACGCCGAGCTGTTCTCGGACCCGCCGGAGCTCGAGCCGCACCCCAGCGAGGCGGCCCTGATCGCACGGGCGGTGGAGAAGCGTCGTCGCGAGTTCGTCAGCGTCCGGCACTGTGCCCGGCAGGCGATGGGCAAGCTGGGCGTCGACCCGGCACCGATCCTCAAGGGCGAGCGGGGCGTTCCGCTGTTCCCGCGGGGCGTCGTCGGCAGCCTCACGCACTGCGACGGCTACCGAGGCGCGGTGCTCGGATACTCGATGGCCGTGCGTACGGTCGGCATCGACGCCGAACCGCACGGCCCGCTGCCGGACGGCGTGCTCGAGGCCGTCAGCCTGCCCGCCGAACGCGACTGGCTGAGCGGTGCCGGCGACGAGCTCCACTGGGACCGGCTGCTGTTCTGCGCGAAGGAGGCCACCTACAAGGCGTGGTTCCCGCTGACGCAGCGGTGGCTCGGATTCGAGGACGCGCACATCACCTTTGCGCTCGACGGTTCGGGGCCCGACGGTTCGGGGCCCGACGGCATCACCGGCACCTTCCACACCGACCTGCTGGTGCCGGGGGACACGACGTCTGGTCCGCCGCTCACCGGGTTCGACGGCCGCTGGCTGGTCGACGGCGGCCTGGTCATCGCCGCGATCGCCGTCAAGTAGGCTCGAAACCCGTGTCTGCTCACCGTCCCCCGTCCTCCGGCCTCCACGGCGCCGGGCTGCTGATCGTCGACAAGGACGGCGGGATGACCAGTCACGACGTCGTCGCCCGGTGCCGCAAGATCCTGCACACCCGCAAGGTCGGGCACGCGGGAACCCTCGATCCGATGGCGACCGGTGTGCTGGTGCTCGGTGTCGAGCGGGCGACGAAACTCCTCGGCCTGCTGTCCCTGACCACGAAGGCCTACTCGGCGACCATCCGGCTCGGGCAGGCGACGGCCACCGACGACGCCGAGGGCGAGGTGCTCAGCACGGCAGACGCGTCGGGCGTCACCGACGCGGACGTCGCGGCGGTCGTGGCGACCCTGACCGGTGACATCCTCCAGGTGCCGACCCGGGTGAGCGCGATCAAGGTCGACGGACAGCGGGCCCACAAGCTGGTGCGGGCGGGGGAGGACTTCGAGCTCGAGGCGCGTCCCGTCACCGTCGAGCGGTTCGACGTCACCGCGTCGCGCCGACACGATTCGTTCGTCGACCTCGACGTCGAGGTCGAGTGCTCCTCCGGTACCTACGTCAGAGCGCTGGCGCGGGATCTCGGGGCGGCGCTCGGGGTGGGGGGACACCTCACGGCGCTGCGTCGCACCCGCGTCGGGCCGTTCACCCTCGAACACGCCCGGACCCTCGAGCAGCTGGCCGAGAACCCGGCCGTGAGCCTCGACATCGACCAGGCGTGCCGGACGGCGTTCGCGCACCGTCCGATCTCGGCGGAGGAGGCGGAGTCGATCAGTCAGGGACGGTGGCTCGACCCGGTCGGGATCCCGGGCACCTACGCCGCGATCGCCCCGGACGGCAGCACCATCGCGCTGCTCCAGGAGAAGGGCAGGCGGGCTAGTTCGGTGATGGTGGTACGGCCCGCCACCCTGCGGGGGCTCTGACCGGGGATCAGCGTTCCACGATCCAGATCGCCTCGGCGGCAAGGTTTCCCAATTCGATGACGGAGCCGTCCCCGAGGCGCACGGAGATGGTGCCCGCGAAGTCGCGACGTTCGAGCACGGTGATCGCCAGGTCGAGGCAGATGCCGACGCTGTCGAAGTACCGGAGCATCGCGGGATCCGAGTCGGAGATGCGGGCCACCGTTCCGGACTGGCCGTCGGCGAGCTCGCTGAGCTGGCGAGCCTGCGGTGTGGGAATGGTGCCGTCGGCGGCCGGGATCGGGTCGCCGTGCGGGTCGCGCTCGGGGTGCCCGAGCTTGGCGTCGATCCTCGCGATCATCAGGTCCGAGACGGCGTGTTCGAGGACCTCGGCCTCGTCGTGCACCTCGTCCCAGCCGTATCCGAGTTCACCGACGAGGAACGTCTCGATGAGCCGGTGTCTGCGGACCATCGCGACCGCTGCCGCGCGGCCGCTGTCGGTCAGCGAGATCGACCCGTACTTGGCGTGGTCGACCAGCCCCTGGTCGGACAGCTTGCGGATCGCCTCGGAGACCGTCGACGCGGACACGCCGATGCGTTCGGCGAGCATCTTCGTCGACACCTGTTCCCCAGACCACTCGCCGGCGGTCCAGATCACCTTCAGGTAGTCCTGCGCGACCGTCGTGAGCGACTGCGCGCGCCCGCCCGACGGCACGTCCTCGGCCGTCGGTGCCTCCGGTCGGTTCTTGCGCTCAGTCACGAACCGAGCTTAGGCAATGCACAGGCGCCGTTGCACTTCGACACCGTCCGCGTCGGAGACGTGGATGTCGGCGGCACGCCGAAACGCATGTGAGCGCGCCGAACCCCCACCGAACGTGACGCTCGCCGCGGTGGGTCGTAGGCTTCGATGCGTGCAGAGATGGCGAGGGCTCGACGACGTTCCAGCCGACTGGGGCCGCTGCGTACTCACGATCGGCGTCTTCGACGGTGTTCATCGTGGGCACGCGCAATTGATCAGCCGTGCGGTGAAGTCGGCGAGCGAACGCGGAATTCCCAGTGTGCTCATGACTTTCGATCCGCACCCGATGGAGGTCGTGCGCCCGGGCAGTCACCCGGCTCAGCTGACGACGCTCCGGCGGCGTTCCGAGCTGGCGGAGGAGTTGGGCATCGACGTGTTCTGCGTCGTCCCGTTCACCGCCGAGTTCATGAAGCTGAGCCCCGAGCAGTACGCCCACGAGATCCTTGTGGAGCGGTTGCACGTCGCCGAGGTCGTGGTGGGGGAGAACTTCACCTTCGGCCGCAAGGCGGCGGGGACGGTGGACCTGCTGCGGAAGATCGGGTCGCGGTTCGGGTTCGCCGTGGACGGGGTCAGCCTGGTGGCCGAGCACGCTGTGACGTTCTCCTCGACGTACATCCGCTCCTGTGTCGACGCAGGTGACGTCACCGCCGCGGCGGAGGCGCTCGGTCGTCCGCACCGAGTCGAGGGTGTGGTCGTGCACGGTGAGCGCCGTGGTCGCGACCTGGGCTTCCCGACAGCCAACATCTCACCGCCGGAGCATGCCGCGATCCCCGCCGACGGCGTGTACGCGGCATGGTTCACGGTGCTGGCGCAGGACGCTGTCGAGGGCTCGCTGGAGCCCGGGACGAGGTACATGGCGGCTGTGTCGGTGGGGACGAATCCGACGTTCTCCGGCCGGGTGCGCACCGTGGAGGCGTACGTCCTCGACGCCAGTGCGGACCTGTACGGACAGCACGTCGCGGTCGACTTCGTCCGGCGACTGCGGGGGATGGAGAAGTTCGACTCGGTGGAGTCGCTGGTCGCGCAGATGGGCCGGGACGTCGACGTCACCCGTGAGCTGCTCGAACGCGCCGAGGTCATCGACTGACCGCAGGTCGGGACCGCGGTCTCGCCCGCCCGTCGGGGACCGGAATCGTTCCTGGTAGGATGTTTTCCCGGTGTGTGCTGCGGTCTGCGGCGGCCACGCCACCCTGACGCGAGTGCATCCGCCTCGCACCCCGGGATCTCATCGCGCGGACATCAGTAACAGGAGTGACAGTGGCGCTGACCACCGAAGAGAAGAAGGCCGTCCTCTCCGAGTACGGGCTGCACGAGACCGACACCGGTTCGCCGGAGGCGCAGGTTGCGCTGCTGACCAAGCGGATCGTCGGGCTCACCGAGCACCTGAAGACGCACAAGCACGATCACCACTCCCGCCGCGGCCTGCTGCTGCTGGTCGGACGTCGTCGTCGTCTGCTCAAGTACGTCCAGAAGGTCGACATCGCGCGTTACCGTTCGCTCATCGAGCGTCTGGGCCTGCGCCGATAAGTAATTCGACGGCCCGGGTGTGTGCGCGACACAGCGCACCGATCCGGACGTGAACATCCCGGTAGCCAACGAGGCGAGTGCTTAGACTGACCTCGTTGGCTACCGGTGTTTGCCGGGTGGAACGGCTCCAAGCGTGAGCTGATCCACCGGGCAAACCGGTTCCATCGCGAACCATCGGATCCACGAGGGATCCCGCCGTACGTACCTGCAGTAGTGGCAGTCGGTCCTCGGTAGTGGCCACTCGGACGATCACCCACGACGGGCGATCTGCGATTGGCTTCGATCGATGGCCGCCTCCGCGAAAGAGGGAGCACCCGGCAGGTGCGCGTGACCGCCAGGAGGGCGGCCACGGCCATGCGGATACGGCGAAGACGAGAGGGAGAGAAGAAAAAGACATGACCGCAAACACCGCAGTCGAGGTCGACGAGGGCGTCTTCGAGTCGACCGCCGTCATCGACAACGGGTCCTACGGAACCCGCACCATTCGTTTCGAGACCGGCCGCCTCGCTCAGCAGGCCGCCGGCGCCGTCGTCGCCTACCTCGACGACGAGACCATGCTGCTGTCGGCCACCACGGCCAGCAAGCACCCCAAGGAGCACTTCGACTTCTTCCCCCTGACGGTGGACGTCGAGGAGCGTATGTACGCCGCGGGCCGTATCCCCGGCTCGTTCTTCCGTCGTGAGGGCCGCCCCTCCACCGACGCCATCCTGACCTGCCGCCTGATCGACCGGCCGCTGCGCCCGTCGTTCGTCGACGGCCTGCGCAACGAGATCCAGGTCGTCGTGACGGTCCTGAGCCTCGACCCGAAGGACCTGTACGACGTCGTCGCGATCAACGCCGCGTCGGCATCCACCCAGATCGCCGGCCTGCCGTTCTCCGGCCCGGTCGGTGGCGTGCGCGTCGCGCTGATCACCTCGGACGAGAACAAGGCCGGCCAGTGGGTCGCGTTCCCGACGGTCGAGCAGCTCGAGAACGCCGTCTTCGACATGGTCGTCGCGGGCCGCGTCGTCGAGTCCGGTGACGTCGCGATCATGATGGTCGAGGCCGAGGCCACCGACAACGTCATCGCATTGATCGACGGTGGCGCGCAGGCGCCGACCGAGGCGATCGTTGCCGAGGGCCTCGAGGCCGCGAAGCCGTTCATCGCCCGCCTGTGCGAGGCACAGCAGGCGCTCGCCGCCGCGTCCTCGAAGCCCACCGGCGAGTACCCGGTGTTCCCGGCCTACCAGGCCGACGTATACGCCGCCGTCGAGGCCGCTGCCACCGAGAAGCTGTCGGCGGCGCTGACCATCGCCGGTAAGCAGGAGCGCGACGACAAGACCGACGAGGTCAAGGTCGAGGTTCTCGAGCAGGTCGCCCCGCAGTTCGAAGGTCGCGAGAAGGAGATCGGCGCGGCGTTCCGCTCGCTGACCAAGAAGCTGGTCCGTCAGCGGATCCTCAAGGACCACTTCCGGATCGACGGCCGTGGCATCACCGACATCCGGTCGCTCTCGGCCGAGGTCGCCGTGATTCCGCGGGCCCACGGCTCCGCGCTGTTCGAGCGCGGCGAGACCCAGATCATGGGTGTCACCACGCTCGACATGGTGAAGATGGCGCAGCAGGTCGACTCGCTCGGTCCCGAGACCAGCAAGCGCTACATGCACCACTACAACTTCCCGCCGTACTCCACCGGTGAGACCGGCCGCGTCGGCTCGCCGAAGCGCCGCGAGATCGGCCACGGCGCACTCGCCGAGCGCGCCCTGATGCCGGTCCTGCCGAGCCAGGAGGAGTTCCCGTACGCGATCCGTCAGGTCTCCGAGGCGTTGGGCTCCAACGGCTCCACCTCGATGGGCTCGGTGTGCGCCTCGACCCTGTCGCTGCTGAACGCCGGTGTCCCGCTGAAGGCCCCGGTCGCCGGTATCGCGATGGGCCTCGTCTCCGACGAGGTCGACGGCGAGACCCGCTACGTCGCGCTGACCGACATCCTCGGTGCCGAGGACGCCTTCGGTGACATGGACTTCAAGGTCGCGGGCACGAAGGACTTCGTCACGGCCCTGCAGCTCGACACGAAGCTCGACGGCATCCCGTCGAAGGTTCTGGCCGGCGCGCTGTCGCAGGCGCACGACGCCCGCACCACCATCCTCGAGGTGATGGCCGAGGCGATCGATGCTCCGGACGAGATGAGCCCGTACGCACCGCGCATCACCACCATCAAGGTCCCCGTGGACAAGATCGGCGAGGTCATCGGCCCCAAGGGCAAGATGATCAACTCGATCACCGAGGAGACCGGTGCCAACATCTCCATCGAGGACGACGGTACGGTGTACGTCGGTGCCGCGGACGGCCCGTCCGCGCAGGCTGCGATCGACAAGATCAACGCCATCGCCAACCCGCAGCTGCCCAAGGTGGGCGAGCGTTTCCTGGGCACGGTCGTCAAGACCACCGCCTTCGGCGCATTCGTCTCGCTGCTCCCGGGCCGCGACGGACTGGTGCACATCTCGAAGCTGGGCAACGGCAAGCGGATCAACAAGGTCGAGGACGTCGTCAGTGTCGGCAGCAAGCTCCGTGTGGAGATCGCCGACATCGACAACCGCGGCAAGATCTCGCTGGTTCCCGTCGAGGAGGAGGGTGCGGCGGCTGCGCCGACCGAGACCGAGGCGGACGCCTGACGCGTCGTTTCGTCAGCTCTTCCGATGCCCCCGGCCGTTCGGCCGGGGGCATCGGCGTTACCGGGGCGATCGACGAAGTGTCTTTCCGGTGACGTGATCGGAACGTTGTGATCGGTGGCGT
Organism: Rhodococcus gannanensis; assembly: GCF_042681175.1. Classification (NCBI taxonomy): domain Bacteria; kingdom Bacillati; phylum Actinomycetota; class Actinomycetes; order Mycobacteriales; family Nocardiaceae; genus Rhodococcus; species Rhodococcus gannanensis. The sequence continues at coordinate 253,073 of NZ_JBHUFB010000013.1, read as the reverse complement.
GTTCCGCCCTGCAGTTGAAGATGATCAGTGATTAGCTGGTGCAGTGAACTCAGGAACACCTGTTTTCGACAAGTCCGCCCAGGTGAGAAACCTGGCTCTGGCCACCTGGACGTCGACGATCTGTTTCTGGGCCTGGAACATGATCGGTCCGATGTCGACGACTTACGCCGACCGCATCGACCTCAGCAGTTCCCAGGCGTCGATGCTGGTCGCCACTCCGATTCTGGTCGGGTCGCTCGGCCGGATCGTGACCGGTCCACTCACCGACCGTTATGGCGGCAAAGCGCTCTTCATCTTCGTGTCGCTCGCGTCGATCATTCCGGTCCTCGCTGTCGGATTCTCCGCACAGGCGGACTCGTACGTCGGTCTGCTGGTGTCGGGCTTCCTGCTCGGCATCGCAGGCACCGTGTTCGCGATCGGTATCCCGTTCGCGAAATCCTGGTACGAGGCGAGCCGGCACGGATTCGCAACGGGCGTCTTCGGCGCGGGCATGGTGGGTACGGCGCTCTCGGCGTTCTTCACCCCCCGATTCGTGCGCTGGTTCGGACTGATCCCGACGCACCTGATCATCGCGGTGGCCCTGGCGGCCACGGCGGGTCTGTGCGTCGCACTGATGAAGGACTCGCCGGGATTCACCCCCAACACGGACCCCGTTGTTCCGAAACTGGTTGCGGCGTCGAAACTCCGGGTCACCTGGGAGATGTCGTTCCTCTACGCCATCGTGTTCGGTGGATTCGTGGCGTTCAGCAATTACCTGCCGACCTACATCAAGACGGTCTACGACTTCTCGGCGGTCGACGCCGGTACCCGCACAGCCGCGTTCGCGCTCGCTGCCGTCATCGCCCGTCCGATCGGCGGCGCGCTGTCGGACAGGATCGCACCGAAGTGGGTGGTGCTCACCTCGCTCGGAGGCACCGGAGTGCTCGCGTTGGTCGAGATTCTGCAGCCGCCGCCCGACTTCTGGTCAGGACTGACCTTCACTCTGCTGGCGGTGTTCCTGGGGATCGGCACCGGCGGTGTGTTCGCCTGGGTGGCGAAGCGTTCACCCGCTTCCAATGTCGGTAGCGTCACCGGAATCGTCGCCGCCGCAGGTGGTCTGGGCGGCTACTTCCCGCCGCTCGTGATGGGTGCGACGTACGACCAGGCGGACAACGACTACACGGTCGGTCTCGTCCTGCTGGCGATCACCGCTGGTGTGGCATTCCTCTACACCGCGTTCAAACTTCATGCCCGCGAACCTGATTCAGTGGGTGTGGCTCCGAAATAGCTCCACCAAACGAGTAGCGAGCGCATCGGGCGCTGAGGAGGCGACGTGACGGCCAATGTTCCGACCACAGGAGGCGCGGTCGAGGACGTGCTGCTGCGAAGCGGGAGGTTCTTCACTCCCGGGCAGTTCTCACCCGACCGCCGCACCGTGACCCGCAACGGTGGCCGCGAGGGCGACATCTTCTACCGTGACCGGTGGAGCCACGACAAGGTGGTTCGCTCGACGCACGGCGTGAACTGCACGGGTTCGTGCTCGTGGAAGATCTATGTCAAGGACGGGATCATCACCTGGGAGACCCAGGAGACCGACTATCCGTCGGTGGGTCCGGACCGTCCCGAGTACGAGCCGCGCGGATGTCCGCGCGGTGCCGCCTTCTCGTGGTACACGTACTCGCCGACACGAGTGCGGTACCCGTACGCCCGCGGTGTTCTCGTGGAGTTGTACCGCGAGGCGAAGGCTCGGCTCCGCGATCCGGTGCTCGCCTGGGCGGACATCCAGGGCGATCCCGAGCGCCGGCGCCGCTACCAGCGGGCCCGCGGCAAGGGTGGACTCGTCCGGGTGACGTGGGACGAGGCCACCGAGATGATTGCGGCGGCACACGTCCACACCATCAAGGAATACGGGCCCGACCGGATCGCCGGGTTCTCGCCGATCCCGGCGATGTCGATGATCTCCTTCGCCGCCGGTTCGCGCTTCGTCGAACTCATCGGTGGGGTCATGACCTCGTTCTACGACTGGTACGCCGACCTTCCCGTTGCCTCGCCTCAGGTGTTCGGCGACCAGACCGACGTGCCCGAGTCGGGTGACTGGTGGGATGCGAGCTACGTGATCGTCTGGGGATCGAACGTTCCGGTCACGCGCACACCGGATGCCCATTGGTTGGCAGAGGTGCGATACCGCGGCGCCAAGGGTGTGACCGTCAGCCCCGACTACGCGGACAACACCAAGTTCGCCGACGAGTGGATGCCCTGCGCGGCGGGTACCGACGGGGCGATGGCGATGGCGATGGGGCACGTCATCCTGTCGGAGTTCTTCGTGAAGACTCGGGAACCGTTCTTCGTCGACTACGTGCAGCGATACACCGACCTGCCGTTTCTGGTCAAGCTGGAGGAGCGCGACGGCCGACTCGTCCCCGGAAAGAACCTCACCGCCGCGGATCTCGGTGAGGACGTCGAGCATGCTGCGTTCAAACCGGTCCTCATCGACGGTGCGACGGACCGGCCGGCCGTTCCGCACGGTTCGCTCGGATTCCGGTTCGGCGCGGAGGGCATGGGGAAGTGGAACCTGGACCTCGAGGATCTGGTGCCTGCGCTGACCGCGGCCCCGGCGGACGGCTCCGGCGGTGCGGGCCAGGGCGACGTCGCGGCCGTGACGTTCCCGCGCTTCGACACCGTCGACGGTAGCGGTGAAGTCATCGAACGCGGTGTTCCCGTTCGGACCGTCGCGGGGCACCGGGTGTGCACGGTGTTCGATCTGATGCTCGCGCAGTACGGAGTGCACCGCGACGGCCTGCCCGGCGAATGGCCGACCGGGTACGACGACGTGGGCTCGCTCTACACGCCCGCCTGGCAGGAACCGATCACCAGTGTTTCCGCTGCTCAGGTGATCCGGATCGCGAAGGAGTTCGCGGTCAACGCGATCGAGTCGGGTGGTCGATCGATGATCATCATGGGGGCGGGAATCTGCCAGTGGTTTCACGGCGACGCCACCTATCGCGCCATCCTGAGCCTGCTCCTGCTGACCGGCTCGATGGGCCGTAACGGTGGTGGCTGGGCGCACTACGTCGGCCAGGAGAAGTGCCGCCCGGTCACCGGATGGGCGACCGTCGCGATGGGTAGCGACTGGAGTCGGCCGCCGCGCCAGATGGCGGGCACCTCCTACTGGTACGCGCACACCGACCAGTGGCGCTACGACGGTTATCGCGCCGATGCGCTGGCGAGCCCCACCGGACGCGGCCTGTTCGCCGGCAGGCACACGATGGACGTGATGGCCTCCGCGGTGGCGATGGGTTGGACGCCCTTCTTCCCGCAGTTCGACCGGTCCAGCCTCGATGTCGCCGAGGAGGCGATGGCCGCGGGGGTCGACGTCCCGCAGCACGTCGCCCAGCAGTTGGCGTCCGGGGAGTTGTCGCTGGCCGTGACCGATCCCGACAATCCACGGAACTGGCCGCGAGTACTCAGCGTGTGGCGGGCGAACCTGCTCGGGTCGTCGAGCAAGGGCAACGAGTACTTCCTCAAGCATCTGCTGGGCACCTCGTCGAATCTGCAGGCCGAGCCGACGCGGGAGAATCTGCGGCCCAACGATGTCGAATGGCCCGAGGAGATCCCGGAAGGCAAGCTCGACCTGGTGATGTCGATCGACTTCCGGATGACGTCGACGACGCTGCTGTCGGACGTCGTGTTGCCGGCCGCGACGTGGTACGAGAAGCAGGATCTGTCGAGCACGGACATGCACCCGTACATTCATGCGTTCACCGCGGCGATCGACCCGCCCTGGGAGACGAAGTCGGACTTCGACGCATTCGCGGCGATCGCGAAGGCGTTCTCGGCCCAGGCCCGGACGCATCTCGGTACCCGGACCGATGTCGTGCTCGGCACACTTCAACACGACACTCCCGGCGCGATGGCGTATCCCGGTGGTACCGAATCGGATTGGCGCACCACCGGCGAGGTTCCCGTGCCGGGCAAGACGATGGGTCCGCTCGTCGTGGTGGAGCGGGACTACGGCTCGATCGCCGAGAAGTGGTCGGCGCTGGGTCCTCTGGTCGAGAAGGCGGGGCTGGTGACGAAGGGAGTCACGTTCCACCCCGACGAGGAGGTCGTCGAGCTCGCGGAGAAGCACGGTGTGATGAGTTCCGGTGCGGCCGCGGGCCGTCCGGCGCTCGATACCGCCGAGAAGATGTGTGAGGCGGTGCTGCGGCTGTCGGGCACCTCCAACGGCAGACTCGCCGTCGAAGGATTCCGACAGCTCGAGCAACGCACCGGGCGGCGTCTCGTCCACCTGGCCGAGGGCAGCGAGGAGCGCCGCATCACCTTCGCGGACACCCAGGCGAGGCCGGTCCCGGTGATCACCAGTCCGGAGTGGTCGGGCAGCGAGACCGGCGGCAGGCGGTACGCGCCGTTCACGGTGAACATCGAGGAGCTCAAGCCCTTCCACACCCTCACCGGGCGCATGCACTTCTTCCTCGACCACGACTGGATGGAGGAACTCGGCGAGCAGTTGCCGATCTACCGGCCGCCGCTGGACATGGCGAAGCTGTTCGAGGAACCCCACGTCGGTGAGATGCGTGACGGAATCGGTTTGACCGTGCGCTACCTGACGCCGCACAGCAAGTGGTCGATCCACTCCGAATACCAGGACAACCTGTTCATGCTGTCGCTGTCGCGGGGTGGCCCGACCATGTGGATGAGTCCTGCAGATGCGGCGAAGATCTCGGTGAAGGACAACGACTGGATCGAGGCGGTGAACCGCAACGGTGTCGTCGTGTGCAGGGCCGTCGTCTCGCATCGCATGCCCGAGGGCGTCGTGTACGTCTACCACGCGCAGGAACGCACCATCGACGTTCCGAAGTCCGAGACGACCGGCAGTCGCGGCGGCATCCACAACTCGCTGACGCGGTTGCTGATCAAGCCGACCCACCTCGCCGGCGGCTACGCCCAGACGTCGTGGGCGTGGAACTACCTCGGCCCGACCGGAAACCAGCGCGACGAGGTTACGGTGGTGCGCCGTCGTGGCCAGGAGGTGACGTACTGATGAGCACCAGCTCCGACGGAATCGGTGAGGCGAGGTCGCGATGAAGGTCATGGCGCAGATGGCGATGGTGATGAACCTCGACAAGTGCATCGGGTGCCACACCTGTTCGGTGACGTGCAAGCAGGCGTGGACCAACAGGTCCGGTACCGAGTACGTGTGGTTCAACAACGTCGAAACCCGTCCGGGACAGGGATATCCGAGGACATACGAGGATCAGGAACGCTGGCGAGGCGGTTGGGTTCGCGACTCGAAGGGGCGGTTGCGGCTCAAGGACGGTGGCCGGCTCAAGAAGTTGTCGCGGATCTTCTCGAACCCGAAGATGCCCGCGATCCAGGACTACTACGAACCGTGGACGTACGACTACGAGAATCTGACGAACGCTCCGCTCGGTGACGACATCCCGGTGGCGCCGCCCCGAAGCCTCATCACGGGCAAACCGATGAAAGTCGAGTGGTCGGCGAACTGGGACGACGACCTCGGCGGATCGCCGGAGATCCTCGCCGACGACCCGGTGCTCAAGAAGGTCAGCGAGCAGGTGAAACTCGAACTCGAGCAGACGTTCATGTTCTACCTGCCGCGTATCTGCGAACACTGTATGAACCCTGCTTGCGTCGCGTCCTGCCCGTCGGGGGCGATGTACAAGCGGGTCGAGGACGGCATCGTCCTCGTCGATCAGGACAAGTGCCGCGGCTGGCGGATGTGCGTGTCGGGTTGCCCGTACAAGAAGGTGTACTTCAATCACAAGACCGGCAAGGCCGAGAAGTGCACTTTCTGCTATCCGCGCGTCGAGGTCGGGTTGCCGACCGTGTGCGCCGAGACGTGCGTCGGCCGGTTGCGCTACATCGGGTTGATCCTGTACGACGCCGACAAGGTGCTCGAGGCGGCGTCGGTCGAGGACGACAAGGACCTCTACGAGGCACAGTTGGAGACCCTGCTCGACCCCAACGACCCGCACGTCATCGCAGCTGCACACACCGCGGGAATCTCCGACACCTGGATCGAGGCAGCGCAGAAGTCTCCGATCCACGCGCTCATCAAGGAGTTCCGGGTGGCGCTGCCACTGCATCCGGAATACCGGACGATGCCGATGGTCTGGTACGTCCCGCCGCTGTCACCCGTCGTGGATGCCGTCAGCCGGGACGGTCACGACGGTGAGGACCTCGGCAACATCTTCGGCGCGCTGGAGTCGCTGCGCATCCCGATCGAGTATCTGGCCGAGTTGTTCACGGCGGGGGACACCGATGTCGTCGGCGGGGTGCTGCGCAAGCTCGCTGCGATGCGGTCGTACATGCGTGACATCAACCTCGGGCGAACGCCACAGGAACACATTCCTGCGGCGGTCGGCATGACGGAGGAACAGATCTACGAGATGTACCGCCTCCTCGCGATCGCGAAGTACGAAGAGAGGTACGTCATTCCGTCGGCGTACGCGGCCGAGGCGCACGGGCTCGAGGAGACCGTCACCGAATGCGCCCTCGACTTCGAGGGTGGCCCGGGCCTGTACGACCAGGGATCGGGACCGTTCGGGGAGGCCAGCGGAACGCCGGTGCCGGTGGCGGTCGAGACGTTCCACGCGCTGCGGCAGCGGCAGACCAGCGAGGCCATGGGAGCCAACGAGCAGAGCCCGTCGCGTGTCAACCTGTTGAACTGGGACGGCAAGGGTGCTCCCGACGGGATGTTCCCGGGCGGTCGGCGATGAAGCTGCTCCGTCGTCCGGCGCGGGGAGGCGACGCCCGGACGACCCGCGACCGCCGGATCGTCTGGCAGGCGGCGTCGCTCCTGCTCGCGTACCCGGACGGCGGGCGCCACGATCGCCTGGCCACGGTCGACGAGCTGCTCGCGCACCTGCCCGACGAGGCGGCGGCGCCCTTGCACGTCGCGGTCCGGAGGCTGCGCGAGCAGCCGGACCTCGATGCGGCCACCGCCTATGTCGAGACGTTCGACATGCGGCGGAAGACGACACTGCTGTTGACGTACTGGACGGACGGGGACACCCGCAACCGCGGCACTGCCATCCTCGTGTTCGCCGACACCTACCGCGCGGCGGGCGCATCACCCCCGGACGGCGAGTCCGCGGACCATCTCGCGGTGGTCCTGGAATTCGCCGCCACCGTCGACCCGGACAGCGGTGGTCGGCTGCTCGCCGCGAACCGGATGGCGATCGACATGCTGCACGAGCAGCTGAGCGCCTCGGGGTCACCGTTCGCGGGCGTTCTCGGTGCGGTGGCGGCCACGCTGCCGCCCGCCAGTGAACTCGAGCGCAGGCGGGCGCGTGAACTCGCGCTGTCCGGTCCTCCTGCCGAATCCGTTGGCCTGCAACCGTTCACGCTGACCGTGCCGCCGCGCCGGGGCCAGAGCACACGATCCGAAGGAGCGCAGTGACATGTCGGCAGGCAGCGTCTACTGGGACGTCATCCCGTACGTGGCACTCGCGATCCTGATCGTCGGGACGTGGTGGCGCTACCGCTACGACAAGTTCGGGTGGACGACCCGCTCGTCGCAGTTGTACGAGAGCAGGCTGCTCCGCATCGGCAGCCCGCTGTTCCACTTCGGCATACTCGTCGTGATCATCGGTCACATCATCGGTCTCGTGATCCCGGAGTCGTGGACCGAGGCCGTCGGGATCAGCGAGCACATGTACCACTGGGGTGCGGCGATTCCCGGCGTCATTGCCGGTGTGGCAACGCTGATCGGCGTCGGCCTGCTGATCTACCGCCGCCGTGCGACGGGCCCCGTCTTCACCGCCACCACCGGCAACGACAAGATCATGTACGTGGTTCTGACCGCGGCGATCGTCACCGGCCTGGCGACGACCACGATCGGCGCCTTCGAGGGCAACGAGGCCCACAACTACCGCGAGACGGTGTCACCGTGGTTCCGGTCCATCTGGTACTTCCAGCCCGAGGGTCACTTGATGACGGAGGCGCCCGCGTCGTTCCAGATCCACATCACCATCGCGTTGGTGCTGTTCGCGCTCTGGCCGTTCACCCGCCTCGTGCACGCCTTCAGTGCACCGTTCGCGTACCTGTTCCGCCCGTACATCGTGTACCGCAACCGCGACACGGCCGGCAAGGGCGAACTCGTCGGCTCGCAACCGCACCGGCGCGGGTGGTGACCCGGGCCTGTACTGTTTGGTCTTCGACCGACAACCTCAGAGCAACGACCGAGGACCGCTGAACCACTACATGGCCGCCACCGCACGCACCCGCACGACCACTGCACCGAAGACCGCGACCGCGCCGTCTGTCGCGTCCCAGGGCTCAGCCGCATCGAAGCGACGGGTCCGCGCTCCGCGGTCCATGGTTCGCCGCACCGTCCTGCCCGGCGGGCTGCGAGTGGTCACCGAGCACATGCCGGGTGTGCGCTCGGCGTCCGTCGGAGTGTGGGTGGGCGTCGGTTCCCGCGACGAGCAGCCCTCGGTCGCCGGGGCCGCGCACTTCCTCGAGCACCTGTTGTTCAAGGCCACGCCGACCCGGACCGCGCTGGACATCGCGCAGGTCGTCGACGGCATCGGCGGCGAGCTCAACGCCTTCACCTCACGCGAGCACACCTGTTTCTACGCGCACGTTCTCGACGAGGACCTGCCGCTGGCGATCGACATCGTCAGCGACGTCGTGCTGCGCGGCAAGTGCCGCAGCGCCGACGTCGACGTCGAACGCCAGGTCGTGCTCGAAGAGATCGCGATGCGCGACGACGACCCCGAGGACATGCTCGGCGACGAATTTCTCACCGCGTTGTTCGGCGACCACCCCGTGGGCCGGCCGGTGATCGGGTCGACCGAGTCGATCGAGGCGATGACCCGCACCCAGCTGCATTCCTTCCACGTCCGCCGGTACACGCCGCAGCGGATGGTGGTCGCGGTCGCGGGCAACGTCGATCACGACGACACCGTCGAGCTCGTCCGGCGCGCGTTCGACGGGCACCTGATCGGCGACGCCGAGCCGGCGCCGCGCCGCGAGGGGCGGCTGCGGAGCCGGACGGCGCCCGCACTGACCGTCCTCGAGCGGGACAGCGAGCAGGCGCACCTGTGCGTCGGCGTGCGCGGTCTCGGCAGGTACGAGGGTCACCGTTGGGCACTTTCGGTGCTCAACACCGCGGTCGGCGGGGGCCTGTCGTCGCGGCTGTTCCAGGAGATCCGTGAAGAGCGCGGGCTGGCCTACTCGGTGTACTCCAGCGTCGACACGTTCGCCGACACCGGCGCGTTCTCCGTGTACGCCGGATGTCAGCCGGAGAACCTCGCCGACGTCACGACCCTGATCCGCGAGGTGCTCGCGCAGGTCGCGTCCAACGGCATCACCGATGCCGAGGTCGCCCGCGCGAAGGGCTCGATCCGCGGTGGAATGGTTCTCGGCCTGGAGGATTCGAGCTCACGGATGCACCGCATCGGCCGTCAGGAACTGAGCTACGGCAGTCACCGGAGCATCTCCGAGACGCTGCGCCGGATCGACTCCGTCACCACCGACGACGTGCGTGACGTCGCCGCGATGCTGCTGAACCGTCCGTTCGCCGCGTCCGTGGTCGGCCCGTACCGGCGCACCAGGGACCTGCCCGCGGTGGTGCGGGGAATCGTCTGATGACGGTGAGCGGCAGTCGCGTCCGGTCCTGGCGGGTGGTCCCGTTCCTGGTCGTGTTCGCGGTGACGCTCGTGATGCTGTTCTCGCCGGGCAGCACCGTGCCGAGCGGTCCGCCGAACTCGGACAAGGTGACGCACTTGCTGATGTTCGTGGCACTGGTCGTCGCGGCCCGGTTCGCGGGCTTCCGGACGCGCTGGGTGCTGCTGGGCGCACTGGTGTACGCGGCGGTGTCCGAGGTGTTGCAGGCGATCCTGCCGATCCAGCGAAGCGGATCGCTGTGGGACTGGGCTGCAGACGCGGTGGGGGTGATCGTCGGCCTCGGCCTGGTCGCGGCATGGCGGGTGAAGAACACGACGTCGGCGGCCGTCGACTGATCCTGGAGGTGTGCGATGCGTATTCGTGGTGCGGTGCTCGAGGAGATCGGGCGGTCCCGCCCTTTCGCGGAGTCGTTGCCGATCACGATCTCGGATCTCGACCTGGACGGTCCCCGTCACGGCGAGTTGCTGGTGCGCATCGAGGCGGCGGGCCTGTGCCACTCGGACCTGTCGGTCGTCGACGGCAACCGGGTGCGGCCGGTTCCGATGCTGCTGGGGCACGAGGCGGCTGGGCGTGTGGAGGCCGTCGGTGACGGTGTCGCCGACATCGCCGTCGGGCAACGCGTAGTGATGACCTTCCTCCCACGCTGCGGTGACTGTGCGGGCTGCGCGACGGACGGCCGGATGCCGTGCAGCACAGGAGGTGTCGCCAACAACGAGGGCGTGCTGCTCGCAGGTGGGCGACGCCTGCGGCGCGACGGTACGGAGGTGCACCACCACCTCGGGGTGTCCGGGTTCGCGACGCACGCGGTCGTCGACCGGCGTTCGGTGGTCGCGGTCGACGACGACGTGCCCGCGGACGTCGCCGCAGTGCTGGGATGTGCGGTCCTCACCGGGGGAGGCGCGGTGCTCAACGCAGCCCGCACCGCGCCCGGTGACTCGATCATGGTGGTCGGGCTCGGCGGCGTCGGGATGGCGGCGCTGCTGACCGCGGTCTCGCTCGGTCACGGCGAGGTGGTCGGAGTCGACGCGATGCCGGAGAAGCTCTCCACCGCGGTCGAACTGGGGGCCACCGCGGTGTACACGCCGGCGGAACTCGTCGACCTCGGTGTGCGAGCCGACCTCGTGGTGGAGGCCGCGGGCAACGCGCGGGCCTTCGAAACGGCCGTCGCGGCGACCGCGCCCGGTGGAACCACCGTCACCGTCGGTCTGCCGAACCCGCAGGCACGCTCGGAGATCTCGCCGCTGACACTGGTGGCGGAGGCCCGCACCATCGTCGGCAGCTACCTCGGATCCGCACTGCCGTCCCGCGACATCCCGCGCTACGCACAGATGTGGCGCGAGGGCACTTTGCCCGTCGAGAAGCTGATCTCGTCACGCATCACACTCGACGAGATCAACCGGGGGATGGACGAACTCGCGGACGGCAACGCGCTGCGTCAGGTGATCCTGTTCGACTGACGTCGGTGCGGGCGGCGGCGAGTCCTCGTCACCGCCCGGCACCGATGCGGTCGCTCAGGCTCCGAACAGTGACGCGAGCGAACCGAAGTCGAGCGATTCGAGCGACCCGCCGCCGGTCACGGGCGGGTTGCAGCCGGTGACCGTGACGGTGTGCCACTGGCGGTCGCCGAGCCACTCGGGTGTTCCGGTCTCCGTCTGGCCGTTGTTCCCGGGCGGACCCAGGACGATGCGGTAGTCGACCTTGTGGGTGTCGGCTTCCGGGTTGGGCAGCGGCGGGTTCCACTCGGCGTTGATGTTCTTCAGGTCCTGGACGTAGGTGGCCGACACCGGGGCACGGTCGGAGACCATCGTGCGGTTCTCGGGCGTGTTCTCGCCCGCGCCGCCGTCCGGCCAACTCGGCAGCTCCGACTTCGAGGACATGTTCGGGGTGCCGGTTCGCCAGACGGGGAAGCCGACGCCGATGTCACGGCCCTCTTCGTCGTCGATGCGCCAGTCGATCGTGTATGTCGTGACGTTCGTCTGGTTCTCGATGGTGAACTCGGCCTTGCAATCGCCGAGGTCGGTCGCCCAGAACTGGACCGGTCCGGTGCGCTGACCGTTGTCCACCTCCTGTGCTCCGGCGGGTGCCTGGGCGGACAGTGCCAGGACCGTTCCGGCGGCCACGGCAAACGCAGCCGACACCCGCAACCGAGTTTTCGCGATCAGTGCATTCATGGTGTGTCTCCTCATCGTCCCCCGGCTGCGGAGGGTAATCCGACAGGCGGGGCGCGACCGCCGGAACGACGAACTTGCCCTGCATTGCCGGCGGCCGCGAGAAGGGTGCGTCGGGTGGTCCGGCGGTGGCGTGCGGTCATCCGGTCAGGGTGACGCCTCGGCTCTGTCGATGCGGCACACTCTGCTCGAGACCGGTCCACGCGCGTCCGGTCCGGAGAGGGTGACGATGCTGCTCGTACCGGACAATCAGCGGCGAACGCTGGACGAACTCGACGACCGCCTCGACCTCGGGGTCGGTGACCGCCGCGCCAAACAGTCCGCGTTCTGGGTGATGCTGACACTCGCCGGCGTGATCGCCGTCGCTGGTGTCGTGAGCGACTCCACCGCGACCGTGATCGGTGCGATGATCGTTGCGCCGCTGTCGACGCCGATCCTCGGTATCGGCCTCGGCGTCACGACCGGTCGCGGGGCGCTGATCCGGCGCAGCACCCTGTACGTCTGCGGCGGCATCGTGGTGGTGGTGGTTCTCGGTGCGGTGGTCGCGCAGTTGTTGCCGAATCCGACCAACGTGTTGTCGAATTCACAGGTCACCGGGCGGACATCGCCGACGCTGATGGACCTGCTCGCCGCGATCGCCACCGGATTCGCCGGGGCCATTGCCATCACCCGTCGCGACGTCGGTGACGTTCTGCCGGGTGTCGCGATCGCGATCTCGTTGGTGCCGCCGCTCGGCGTGGTCGGGGTGTGTCTCGGTTCCGGTGCCCCCTCGCTGGCGGTGGGCGCATTCGTCCTGTTCGCGTCCAATGTGGTGGCGATGGTGTTCACCGCAATGGTGGTGCTGTTCGTCGCCGGCTACGGGCACGAGTCCGACCCCGGTCGGGCGCGGACCTACTTGGCGCTGGGTGTCGCGGCATGCGCCGTCATCGTGCCGATGGTCGTCAACTCGCTGTCCTCGGTGTGGGCGAGGCAGGTGTTCGAGGCGACGCAGGACTGGCTGTCGAATACGCCCGACGCCGAGGTCGTGGACGTTCAGTGGCAGAGCGACACCGCCACCGTGACCATCCTCGGCCCCACCGAGCTGCCACCGATCGAGGACCTGCAGCGGACCGTGAACGACCTTGTGCCGGGGGACCCGACGCTGCAGATCGTGCACACGGTGGGTGGACGGTACGACGCCGGACGTTGACGGCTTCGCCGCGCGCCCGTGGTGGATCGTCGGTCACGCCGGCTGCGGCGTCCGAATCGGTTCGTGAGTCGGGATCCGGGGCTGCGTCGATGCCGTGGCCGCGGGTGACGTCGCACCGAACTCCTGTTTCAGGAACGATTCCGCGGAGTCGTCCATGATGTTCATCCATCTGTCCGGGAGCGGTGGTGCGACGTTCCCGGTGAGCGTCGAAACGTAACTACAGTTCCGATAGCCCATGATGTCGTTCTTCTTGTCCTTCTTCCACTGCTTGAAAAGCTCGCCCTGCTTTTCCACGTGGAATTCTGGATAATCTGTCCGATCCACCAGGTCGCGAATATATGCTGCTTGGAAATCGATTTCCTGAATCGGTCCGTCGAGGAGTTCTTCGCGAGCGCACCATTCGTCGACGTCGGCTTCGCGTGATGCGTGATCCGGCAATTCGACACGGCCGAGGATCACATCGCGTACGTACCATGCCTGGGCGTCGAACATGTTGAACGTGAAGTACTGGTCCTGCATGCCGAGGAAGAACAACTGGGGATTCTCCTGCGAGACGACACCCTTGTAGATGCCGCGGGGGTACAGACGGTTGTCGGTCGTCAGTGTCAGCGCATCCGAGAGGAAAGGGAAGTGGTGCTGGTAGCCGGTGCACAGGATGATCGCGTCGACGTCCCTGCTGCTGCCGTCTGCGAAGTGCGCGGTGCTGCCGTCCACGCCGGTCAGCAGCGGAACCTCGGACAGTCCGGTGGGCCAGGTGTGTCCCATCGGTGCGGTCCGGTAGCTGAACGTGACCTCGGCGGCACCGTATTTGTGGCACTGGGTACCGATGTCCTCCGCGGAGTAGCTGCTGCCGACGAGGAGGAGTCTCTTGCCGGTGAACTCGCGAGCGTCCCGAAAGTCGTGGGCGTGCAGCACTCGACCCGGGAAGTCTTCCAATCCATCGAAATACGGCACATTCGGCGTCGAGAAATGGCCGGTTGCGACGATGACGTAGTCGAACGACTCGGTCCGGCGGGTGCCGGCACGGTGATCGACAGCGGTCACGTCGAAGTGTCCCGTGCCGGTCCCGTCACCGGACTCGATCCATTCGACCTGTCGTACCGCGGTGTCGAAACGGATGTACTTACGGGCGTCGCTCTGGTCGACGCGGCCCATGATGTAGTCGTGGAGGACGGCCCGTGGCGGGTACGACGGGATTGGCCTGCCGAAGTGCTCCTCGAACGAGTAGTCAGCGAACTCGAGACATTCCTTCGGGCCGTTGGACCACAGGAATCGATACATGCTTCCGTGCACCGGCTCGCCGTGTTGATCGAGTCCGGTGCGCCACGTGTAGTTCCACATTCCACCGAGATCGCTCTGCTTCTCGTAGCAGACGATGTGCGGCATCGGCCCGGGATCCGACTTGTGTGCGGATTCGAATGCCCTCAATTGTGCGAGACCACTCGGACCGGCTCCCAAAATCGCGATCCTTGGCGTCAATTTTATCCCCTATTTCTCGAATGAACTTTGCTCCTGCCTATCACAGTGAATGGTGTCGAGGCCAATTTCGTGCGGGTCTTCCGCGGCGTCGGGTGGTGATTTCAGGCGCGAATGCACGGTCCCACGTGCGTGTATGTCGATCGTGTGACGATGCCCGAATCATCCGGGTTCGGATGTCCGCCGTCGTGGTGGCGTGCGACCGTTCTCCGTTGACCGGAGGCCGCTCGAACCCCGCTCGAACCAGGTCCGGACGAGATCAGCAGCCCTGTTGCCTCACGCCCCCCGAAGGGCCGCTGTCGTGGGTCCTGATCGTGCGGCGCTCGCGACGACCCTTCGCGGTCGGATCCGCCGATTGCGTAGGCTCTGGACCGGGCCACGCGGTTGTCGCTGGCACCGGCAGGAACACGATCGGACGGAGTGAGATCAAGTGACGGTGATTCGGGTCGGAGTCCTGGGTGCCAAGGGCAAGGTGGGCCGCGCGATCTGTGAGGCCGTCGAGGCTGCATCGGACCTCGAACTCGTCGCGCAGGTCGACGCGGGCGATCCGATCGAGACGTTCGTCGACACCCGTACCGAGGTCGTCGTCGACTTCACCAGCCCCGCCGTCGTCATGCCGAACCTCGAGTTCCTCGTCGCGAACGGGATTCACGCCGTCGTCGGCACCACCGGCTTCGACGACGAGCGGCTCGCGCAGGTGCGTGGCTGGCTGGCCGCGCGGCCCGAGACCGGTGTGCTCATCGCCCCGAACTTCGCGATCGGTGCGGTGCTGTCGATGCGGTTCGCCGCGCAGGCGGCCCGCTTCTTCGATTCCGTCGAGGTTATCGAACTGCACCACCCGAACAAGGTCGACGCGCCGTCCGGCACTGCGTACCGCACGGCCGCGCTGATCGCGGAGGCCCGCGCTGCGGCCGGCCGAGGGCCGAGTCCCGACGCCACCACCGACGAACTCGACGGCGCCCGCGGAGCCGACGTCGACGGCGTGCGGGTGCACTCCGTTCGCCTCGCGGGCCTCGTCGCCCATCAGGAGGTGCTGCTCGGGACGCAGGGTGAGACGCTGACCATCCGCCACGACTCCCTCGACCGGAACTCCTTCGCGCCGGGCGTCCTCCTCGGTGTTCGTGAGATCGCCGGGCGTCCCGGCCTCACGCTCGGACTCGATCCGCTCCTCGACCTGTGAGCGACGGTGCCGTGAGCGAATCCAAGGGCACCTCGACGAAGGTCGTCGCGACCATCGTCGGCATCGTCGTCGCGCTGAGCGTCTACTTCGTCCTGCTCGGTCAGCGCGGCATCTCGCTGATCCAGGACGGAGGCGCCGTTCCGGTCGTTCTGGGCATCGCCGTCCTCGTCCTCCCGATCCTCGGTGTGTGGATGGTGTGGTCGACGATCCGATCCGGCTTCCAGCACCAGCATCTCGTGTCCAGGGCACAGGAGGAGGGCCGCGACCTCGACGTGTCCGACCTCCCGAAGATGCCGTCCGGGCGCGTGCAGCGCGATGCGGCGGATGCACTGTTCACCGAGGTGAAGGCCGAATGGGAGGCCGACCCCGACAACTGGGTCACCAACTACCGGCTCGCGCGCGCCTACGACTACGCCGGCGACCGGTCGCGGGCCCGCGAGATCATGAAGCGCGCAGTCGCACTGGAGGCCGTGGACGGGGAGCGCTAGGCGCGCTCCTTCCCACTGCGCCGGACCGGCGGCCATACTGGTCATGGCGCCCACACGCGAACGGCCGGGCAACATCCGAAGTCCTTCCTTCTGGTGGGAGAGACGTTGATCGCGGAGTGGCTGCGGCACGACCCGTCGCTCGCGCGCACACGTCGAGCCCGGCGACTTGTCCTCGTCCTGTCGATCCTGGCGACGGGACTGACGGGATGTGGTGGGTCGGACGACGTTCCACCGGCCCCGCCGAGTACACGGCTCACGGAGACGATCCCGAAGGCGATGGACGAGGCTTCGGTTCCCGGGGCGATCGTCGGCATATGGCAGGACGGCGCCGAGCCGTACCTGCAGGCGTTCGGTGTGCGCGACACGGCCACCGGCGAGGCCATGTCGACGGACCTGTTCATGCGTGTCGGCAGCGTGACCAAGACCTTCACCACCACCGCCGTCCTGCAACTCGTCGACCAGGGCGAGGTCGGCCTCGACGATCCGATCGACGCCTACGTGCCGGGCGTCCCCAACGGCGAGGCGATCACCATCCGTCACCTGGCCGCCATGCGCAGTGGCCTCCCCGACTACGGGGAGGTGGTGATCCCGGCGCTCCCGAGTCAGCCGCAACGCCAGTGGACGCCCCAGGAGTTGCTCGAGATCGGTTTCGGCAGCCCACCGCTGTTTCCGCCGGGCACCGCGTTCGACTACTCGAACACCAACACCGCGCTCTTGGGCCTCGTCGTCGAGAAGGCGTCCGGTCGGCCGCTGGACGAATACATCGCGGAACACATCACCGGGCCCGAGGGACTCGACCGAACAACGGTCGGTGACACCGCGGCCTTTCCGTCACCGCACGCCAGGGGATACACACGAACATCCGACGGGTCGACGGTAGACGCGACGGACTGGAACCCGTCCTGGGGCTACGGCGCGGGAAACATGATCTCCACAGTCGGCGATCTGAGCGACTGGGCGCGGGTCCTGACCGACGGAACCCTGCTCACACCGGCCACCCAGCGAGAACGGGAACAGTTCCTGCCTGCGCCGTCCGAGGGTGCGGGGTCGCTGTACGGCCTCGGCGTCGAGTACCAGAACGGCTGGATCGGCCACAACGGAAACATCGTCGGCTACCAGGCGTATGCGTATCGACTTCCCGACGAGGGCACGACGATGGTGGTGCTGGTCAATTCGAACGTCGACCCGCTGGGCGTGTGGAATCTCGTCACCGAGATCGTGGGCATCGTCAGCCCCGACCACCCGTGGCCGGGGCCTCCGTTGTAGACACGGTCGGACGGGCCGGAGGTTCGCATCCGGAACGGTGGAGCGGTAGCCGTAGGCTGCCTGTCGTGACCGCCGACATCCCCACCCTCCTCGTCGTCCACCACACGCCGTCACCGCCGACTCGTGAACTGCTCGAGGCGGTCCTGGCGGGCGCGAACGACCCCGACATCGAGGGTGTCGAGATCCGGATGGTCCCCGCGCTCGGCGCTACGGTCCCGGACATGTTGTCCGCGAAGGGATTTCTCTTCGGGACGACCGCGAACTTCGGCTACATGTCCGGGGCGCTCAAGCACTTCTTCGACACGGTGTACTACCCGTGCCTCGACGCCGTGGCCGGGCTGCCGTACGGACTGTGGGTGCACGGCAACAACGACACCGCCGGAGCGGTGAACGCGGTACAGAAGATCGTGACCGGTCTCGCACTGACCCAGGCCGCGGAGGCGGTCGAGATCACGGGCGGGGTGGATGCCGCTGCCCGGGAGCGTTGCTACGAACTGGGTGCGACGCTCGCGGTGACCGTCGCGGGCTGACCGACCCCGGTGTGCGCCGTGACCGCCGGGCCGATCCAGCGCGACAGGTAACCGCGGAGGTCGTCCCCCGTCCGCGGTGGATCGCCTGGGTCGACGACGTACGACTGGATGACCCGCAGTACGAACTCGACGAGCTCGTCCATCGCCGTGTCGTCGAAGCCGGCGGACCGCCAGTCGACGGGCAGGTTGTCGAGCATCGCCCGCGCGAAGCCGCGTGCGACACCCGACGTGATGCCCGCCGAGAAGCGTCCGTGCTGCGCCGGGTCGATGAGCAGGTGCATCGGCCTGCGGTCGGGGAGCAGTTCCAGGGTGTGTGCAACGGCGGTGACGACCGCCTCGGTGGGACGGTCCTCGCCTCCGACGAGAGTGCGCACGGTGTCGAGGAACTCGGTGGCTGCTGCGGTCGCGGCGGCCATGAGCAGCGCGTCGGTGCCGTCGAAGTAGCGGTACACAGTCTGTCTCGTCACGCCGAGCAGTCTCGCGACGTCTGCGACCGTGATGTCGGTTCCACGTTGCTCCACGACGGTGAGAGCAGCGGAGACGATCCGGGCGACGGCCTCGTCGTCCGACTGTGGGGGTGATCCCGCCCAGCCGTGTGTCCTCATCGCAGGCCTGCCATGGGTCCGGAGTCTAACGGGGGCGGTACGGCTCGATCCCGATGTCACTCAAAACGGCCATACACAAGTTGTTCAGATGTATGGTCCACGTCACGGCGACACGTCTGCCGTTGCCCGAGGTTGTTCTGGTGTGCCCCGACGCCGATGGAGGTTCGATGAGCGGAAGTGGACCGGCCGACACCGCGACGGTGACCGGTGGCCGATTGCCCGGGACGCCGCGGGAGGTGACGCCCGAGTGGCTCGGCAGCGTGCTTGCTGCGACCGACGACCAGGTGATCGTCGACGCAGTCGAGATCACGCCGGTCGGAACCGGACAGACCGCGGCGACCTACCACCTCGCGGTCCGGTACCGACGTCGCGGCGCGGGCCTCCCGGACACCTTCGTACTCAAGCTGCCCTCACAGGACCTGACGGTCCGCGACAGGGTGGCGCTCGGCTACCGGTCGGAGCACGCGTTCTACACGGGGGTCGCGGAGTCGACGGAGATCCCCGTGCCCCGGTGCTTCCACTGCGAGATCGCCGACGAGGGAAGAGAATTCGTGCTGCTGCTCGAGGATCTCGCGCCCGCGACACAGGGCGACCAGATCCGCGGCTGCGGATTGGCCGACGCCCTGCTGGCCGTCGAGGCGCTGGCCGGGCTGCACGGTCCAGGCTGGTGTGATCCGAAGTGGGCCGAGTTCACCGGCACCGTCATGCCGAAGCCGGCTGACGCGGCGGCGGCCACCGGACTCGGCGACGTCACGAAACTGGCGACCGCCACCACCGTCGAGAAGCTCGCGGGACGGCTGAGCGCCGACGATGTGGCGACGCTGCAGGAGGCCGCGGATCTCGTCGGTGCCTGGTTGATGCTGGAGCCCGACCGCTTCGGCATCCTGCACGGCGACTACCGCCTCGACAACCTGATGTTCCACCCCGACGGTGACCGACTGACCGTCGTCGACTGGCAGACGACGGCCGTCGGTATGCCCGCCCGGGACCTCGCGTACTTCATCGGGACCAGTTTCGAGCCGGCCGTGCGCGCGGAGTACGAACGTGAACTCGTCGACGCCTACCACCGGGCGCTGACCGAGCACGGCGTTGTCGGCTACCCGGCTGACGAATGCTGGGACGACTACCGGATCTCCGTACTGCAGATGCCGATGATCACCACCCTCGGCTTCGCGTTCGCCGCATCCACCGAACGCGGCGACGACATGATCGTGACGATGCTCGAGCGGGGCTGCGCGGCCATCCGCGACCTCGGTTCCCTCGACCTGATCCGAGGCCGGCTGTGAGCGCGGCGCGAACCTACGGCGAGCTGGGGTGCTACCTCCTGGGTGGCCAGCCCCGTTCCGCGCGGGACATTCTCGACGAGGTGTCGGACGCCGAGCGTCTCGGACTGGGTACCGCGTTCATCTCCGAGCGGTACAACAAGAAGGAGATCGCGGCGCTGTCGGGTGCGGCCGCTGCTGCGAGCTCGAGCATCCAGTTGTGCACCGGCGCGACCAATCACAACACCCGACACCCGATGGTGACGGCAGGGATGACCAGGACCCTGCGCGACCTCACCGGTGGACGGTTCACCCTCGGAATCGGGCGGGGGGTGCCGATTCTGCAGGGCGCGTACGGGATTCCCCCGATCACCACCGCGCAGATGGCGGACTTCGCGCAGATCATGCGGCGACTGTTCCGAGGTGAGGTGATCGTCGGCCACGACGGTCCCGCGGGCAGCTACCCGGTACTCCACCTCGATGCGACGCTCGACGAGTACCTCCCCCTCGCTCTGGTCGCGTTCGGACCCAACACCCTCGAGCTGGGGGGACGGATGTTCGACGAGGTCATCCTGCACACCTACTTCACGGACGAGACCACGAAGCGGTGCGTCGAGTTGGTCAAGTCCGC
Source organism: Rhodococcus gannanensis (assembly GCF_042681175.1). Classification (NCBI taxonomy): domain Bacteria; kingdom Bacillati; phylum Actinomycetota; class Actinomycetes; order Mycobacteriales; family Nocardiaceae; genus Rhodococcus; species Rhodococcus gannanensis. The sequence goes on along the minus strand of NZ_JBHUFB010000013.1, from coordinate 232,645 downwards.
GGCAGAGGAGGCGGGACGTGACCCGGATGCCGTCAAGGTGTGGGCGTGCCTCGCCACGGTCGGGGACCACGTTTCCGAGGTCGACCGGTTGCGGAAGACCGTCGGCCGGCTCGGGACCTATCTGCAGGGTTACGGGCAGTTGCTCGTCGACACCAACGGATGGGACCCCGCGGTGCTGCAGAGCTTCCTGTCGGACCCCGTGATCAGCACCGTCGCCGGTCTCGACGTCGTCGGCACCGTCGACCAACTCGAGCATGCCGCGACGCTGCTCCCCGACGAGTGGCTCTCGTATGCGGCGACCGGCACTCCGGCGCAGTGCGTGACGGCGATCCGGCACCAGTTCGACCTGGGCTGCGACGGCGTCATCCTGCACGGGTCGACCCCCGCGGAGCTCGACCCGATTGTCGCGGAGTACGCGCGGGGACGATGAGCTCGTCGGGGGTGCGCGTGCTCGCGATCCGGGCGTGCTACGCGGAGGAGGTGCGGCGCAAGCGGGTGTTGACGAACTCTCCGAGGCCCCACCGTCCCAGCTCACGGCCATAACCGGATCGCTTGACGCCACCGAACGGAAGCCCGGGCAAGGTGGTGCCGTGTTCGTTCACATACGCCATGCCCACCTCCAGGCGGTCGGCGACCTCCTGAGCCTTCGCTGCATCGGTGCTCCAGACCGAGCCGCTGAGACCGAACCCGACATCGTTCGCGAGCCGGACCGCGTCGTCGACCGAGGACACCTTGTAGACCATGCCGACCGGGCCGAAGATCTCCTCGGAGTACGCGTCCATGTCCGGGGTGATTCCGGTGAGCACCGTCGGCTCGAGGAAGGCACCTGCGCGGTCGACGGGCGAACCTCCGGTCTCCAGTCGGGCGCCCTGCGCCACGGCGGTGCGGACCTGCTCGGCCACCGCGTCGCGGGCGTCGACCGACGAGAGTGGGCCGACCTTCGTCCCGGAGTCCGTCGGATCTCCGACCGCCGTCTTCTCGAACTCGGCGACGAGCTTCCCGACGAAGTCGTCGTAGAGTTCCTCGAGGACGATGAAGCGCTTGGGTGAGTTGCACGCCTGCCCGGCGTTCGAGAGGCGCGCCGTGGCGGCGACGTGGGCCGTGCGTGCCATGTCGTCGGTGTCGAGCAGAACGAACGGATCCGAGCCACCGAGTTCGAGCACCGACTTCTTGAGGTTCCGCGACGCCACCTGGGCGACAGCGGCTCCCGCAGCCTCGCTTCCGGTGAGTGAAACTCCTTGAATCGCAGGGTTTTCGATCAAGGATGCCACCTGGTCACTGCTGGCGTAGACGTTGACGTATGCGTCCTCGGGGACGCCGGCGCTGTGGAGGATCTCTGCCATCAACGCGGAGGACGCGGCGCAGATGGAGGCATGCTTCAGGATGATCGTGTTGCCCGCCAGCAGGTTCGGCGCCGCGAACCGCGCAACCTGGTAGTAGGGGTAGTTCCACGGCATCACGCCGACCAGCGGGCCGACCGGACGCTTCTGCACGATGGACTCCGTCGCGCCTTGTGGGTCGAGGGTCTCCACCGCGAGCAACTCCGGACCATGGTCGGCGTACCACCGGTAGATGTCGGCGGCCAACTGGACCTCGCCCGCCGCCTGCGCGAGGGGTTTGCCCATCTCCGTCGTGATCATCCGCGCGAGTTCATCGGCCCGCTCCTCGTAGAGGTCCGCGGTTCGACGCAGTGCATCGGCTCGCTGATCTGCCGGCACCGCGCGCCAGTGTTCGTAGGCGGTCACCGTTCGGGCGACGACCTGCGGGATGTCGCCGTCGGTGAGTGACGTGAATTCTCGCTCGGTTTCACCTGTCGTGGGATTCGCGGTCACGTAGGTACTCATGACGCCGATGCTACGGAGATGGCAGGAGCTCATGGGCCTTGCTTCTCATGAACTCTTCTCGATTTCCCTGTGGGAAGTCGTACGTTTGAGGGCATACATGGGTGGGTACGGGGCACCTCGAGCGGCTTGGGGTGTGTGCCGGTGCAGGACGCTGTCCGCCGTCGTTGTCCGAGGTTACGTCGGTGCCCACGTCTCGCACCAGTGTTGATACTCGTTCTGTATCGATGTGGTCCAATTTTGACTTGGACATGAATTGATGCGTCGTCCTACCGTCGTCGTACGGCTCCGGTCACGCTTAGTGGAACCCCCGAACGCGGACGTGACCGGAGCTCCCCACACAGTCGACGGAGGGCGGACGCAATGACCACCGCGCAGCGGAACGCGACACTGACCGGACAGATGATCATCGCGGGTGACGCCGTCACCGGTACCGGCAAGGTCGTTCACGGCGTGAACCCGGCAACGAACGAGCAGTTGGCGCCCGCCTACGCCCACGGCACCATCGCCGACGTGGAACGCGCCACCTCCGCCGCCTCCGAGGGGTTCGCCGCATACCGCGCAACGTCCTCGCAGGACCGCGCGGCGTTCCTGGACGCCGTCGCCGACAACCTCGACGCGGCCCGCGACGACCTCGTCGAGCGCGCCCATGCCGAGACCGGACTCCCGGTGGCGCGGCTGACCGGTGAGGTCGGCCGCACCAGCGGACAGCTGCGACTGTTCTCCGCGGTGCTCCGTGAGGGCAGCTGGAACGGTGCCCGCATCGACCCCGCGCAGCCCGACCGGGCGCCGCTGCCACGCGCCGACATCCGGCAGCGCAAGGTCCCCCTCGGACCTGTCGCCGTGTTCGGTGCCAGCAACTTTCCGCTCGCGTTCTCCGTCGCCGGTGGCGACACCGCGTCCGCGCTGGCGGCCGGCTGCCCCGTCGTCGTCAAGGCACACGACGCGCACCCCGGCACCTCGGAGCTCGTTGCCCGGGCCGTCACCGACGCCGTCGTCGCCACCGGGATGCCCGCGGGGACCTTCTCGCTCCTCTACGGCTCGGGTCAGGAACTCGGCATCGCTCTGGTCACCGACCCCCGGATCAAGGCTGTCGGGTTCACCGGATCACGTTCCGGCGGAACGGCACTCGTGCGCGCCGCGGCCGCGCGACCGGAGCCGATCCCGGTGTACGCCGAGATGAGTTCGATCAACCCCGTTTTCCCGCTCGCCGGAGCGCTGCGCGAACGCGCCGCGGAACTCGGCGCCGCGTTCGTCGGCTCGCTGACGATGGGCTCGGGACAGTTCTGCACCAACCCCGGACTCGTCATCGCCGTCGACGGCCCCGACCTCGACACCTTCATCGCCGCGGCCGCCGAGGCACTGCAGGCGAGCGCCGCCACACCGATGCTCACCCCGAACATCGCGCGCAGCTACGCCGACGGGGTCGAGGAGTTCACCGACGCCGCCACGGTCGTTGCACGGGGTGACGCGGAGGGTGGACCGAACTGCGGCCGGCCGGCCCTGTTCACTGCCCTGGCCGGCGACTTCCTGGGCTCGGAGACGTTGCAGCAGGAGATCTTCGGTGCCTCCAGCCTGATCGTCCGCTGCCGCGACCTCGATGAGGTGCGCGCGGTCACCGAACGCCTCGAGGGGCAGCTGACCGCGACGATCCACGCCGACCTCGGCGATCACGCCGACGCCGGCACCCTCCTCGACCTGCTCGAGCTCAAGGCCGGACGTATCCTCTTCAACGGCTGGCCGACCGGCGTCGAGGTCGGGCACGCGATGGTGCACGGCGGCCCGTACCCGTCCACCTCCGACAGTCGCACCACCTCCGTCGGATCGCTCGCCATCGAGCGGTTCCTGCGCCCGGTCGCCTACCAGGACGTCCCGCCCGCACTTCTGCCGACAGCCATCGCCGACGGCAACCCCGATCGCATCTGGCGCCGCGTCGACGGCGAACTCACCCGCGACTGAAGTCTTCCCACCACCCTTCCTTCTCCTAGGAGTCCCCATGCTCGATGGCGTTCTGTTCTTCCCCGTCACCCCCTTCGGCGCCGACGGCGAGGTCGACTACGACCGGCTCGCCGAGCACGTCGAGCGCGGCGTGGCCGCCGGACCCGGCGGCGTCTTCATCGCCTGCGGCACCGGCGAGTTCCATGCACTCGGCCTCACCGAGTTCGGCCGCATCGTCGCCAAGGCCGTCGAGGTCGTCGCCGGCCGGGTGCCGGTGTTCGCCGGTGCCGGTGGATCACTCGTGCAGGCCCGCGAGTTCGCGGTCAGCGCCAAGGAGAACGGCGCCGACGGCATCCTGCTGCTCCCGCCGTACCTGGTCGGCATGCCGCCCGCCGGCCTCGTCGAGTACACGCGCGCCGTCGCCGCCGCCACCGACCTGCCGCTGATCGTCTACAACCGCGGCAACGCCGTCTACAACGAGGCCGCTGCCGTCGAGGTGGCTCAGCTCCCGACAGTCATCGGATTCAAGGACGGCACCGGCGACCTGGACAACGTCGGCCGCATCGTCACCGCGGTCCGCGGCGCACTGGCCGACTCCGGCAAGGACTTCCTGTTCTTCAACGGTCTGCCCACCGCCGAGATCACGCAGCAGGCGTACCGCGCCATCGGCGTGACGCTTTACTCGTCGGCGACCTTCGCGTTCGCCCCCGAGATCGCCCTGGCGTTCTACCAGTCGCTCGAGTCGGGCAACGCCGAACTGACCGAAGCACTGCTGCGGGAGTTCTTCCACCCGCTGGTCCGCCTGCGCAACACCGTCCCCGGATACGCTGTCGCCCTCGTCAAGCACGGCGTCACCGTCGAAGGCGTCGACGCCGGTTCGGTGCGTGCACCGCTCGTGAACCCCAGCGCCGAGCACCAGAAGGCGCTCGTGGACATCATCGCCGCCGGTCGGGCGGTGCTGGCCGACTCGCTGGCAGCGACCGTCTGATGCACCCCACCACGATCACCGAGGTCCAGGTCACCCCGGTCGCGTTCCGTGATCCGCCGCTGTTGAACACCGTCGGTGTACACCAGCCGTACGCGCTGCGTGCGATCATCCGGATCCGTACCGACGGTGGTCTGACGGGAGTCGGCGAGACCTACGCCGACACCGCCCACCTCGCCCGGATGGAGGCCGCGGCCGAGACGCTGATCGGGCTGGACGCGTTCGCGCTCAACACGATCAGGTCGGTGATCGACGACCGGATCTCCCGGCTGTCCGTCACCGGCGGCGACGGTGTCGCCGGGATGATCACCACCGCCAGCACCACCGACCGGGTGTTCTCCCCGTTCGAGGTGGCCTGCCTCGACATCCAGGGCAAGGCTCTCGGCCGGCCGGTGAGCGACCTGCTCGGCGGCGCGGTCCGCGACCGGGTTCCGTTCAGTGCCTACCTGTTCTACAAGTGGGCGGGTCATCCCGGCGCCGCCGGCACACACCCCGTCGCTTCGCTCGCCCCGGAAGACGAGTGGGGTGCCGCGCTGGACCCGCAGGGCCTGGTCCGGCAGGCGCGGCGGATGATCGACGAGTACGGTTTCACCGCGATCAAGCTCAAGGGCGGGGTGTTCCCGCCCGACGAGGAGATCGCCGCGATCAAGGCCCTGCACGCCGAATTCCCCGGCGTGCCACTGCGTCTCGATCCCAACGCCGCCTGGTCGGTGGACACGTCGATCAGGGTCGCCTCGGAACTCGACGGCATCGTCCAGTACCTCGAAGACCCGACCCCCGGACTCGACGGCATGGCCGAGGTGTCGGGGGAGGCGAAGATGCCGCTCGCGACCAACATGTGTGTCGTCGCTTTCGAACACCTGAAGCCGGCGGTGGTGAAGAAGTCGGTCTCCGTGGTGCTGTCCGATCACCACTACTGGGGTGGTCTGCAGCGTTCCCGCCTGCTGGGCGGGATCTGCGACGCCTTCGGTCTCGGACTGTCGATGCACTCGAACTCGCACCTGGGCGTCAGCCTGGCGGCGATGGTGCACCTCGCGGCGGCCACACCGAACCTCACCTACGCGTGCGACACCCACTGGCCGTGGAAGTCGGAGGACGTCGTGAAACCCGGTGTGCTGCGCTTCGTCGACGGCGCCGTCCCCGTGCCCACCGGCCCGGGCCTCGGCGTCGAGATCGACGAGGACGCTCTCGGGGCGTTGCACCAGCAGTACCTGGACTGTGGAATCCGCGATCGCGACGACACCGGTTACATGCGGTCCGTCGATCCCACCTTCGAGAACACCAGCCCGCGTTGGTGACGCGCACCTGTGTGGTGAATCGGTAGCCTGCCGGCCCGGATGTGTTCGCCGACGTTGTCGGACACATCCGGGCCGGTGCCGTACGCTGATACGGATTTCGTGCATATGCAGTGAAACCGATGCCGAAGGTGGATCGATGTTCTCGTTGTCGCGACTGGCCTGCTTCATCGCGGTGGCCGAGGAACTGCACTTCGGCCGGGCCGCCGAACGCCTGCACATGACGCAACCCCCGCTCAGTCGGCAGATCCAGCAGCTCGAACACGAGCTGGGGGTTCAGCTGATCGAACGCAGTAGCCGGGCGGTCGCCCTGACGGCGGCCGGGGCCGCGTTCCTGCCCGACGCCCGGCGGATCGTCGCGCTCGCCGAGGGCGCCGCCATGACCGTGCGACGGGTGCCGGCCGGTGACCTGGGCACCGTGAACATCGGCTTCACCGGCGCCTCCGCGCGCGCCGTGCTCCCGCGACTGCTGCAGGCCGCACGGGAGAAGCTTCCCGACGTACGTCTGGAGCTGCGGGAGATGGTGACTGCCGCGCAGATCGAGGCACTCGCCGCAGGTGAGCTGGACCTCGGTATCGTCCGTCCGCCGGTGTCCCGCCCCGGTGTGCTGACCCGGGCGCTGCACCGGGAGAACCTCGTTGCGGCGCTACCGGCGGACCACGAGCTCGCCGGCGCCGAGCACTTGCGCATCGAGGACTTCGACGACCAGCCGGTGATCATGTACTCACCGGTGGACGCGCGCTACTTCAACGAGTTGCTCATCAGCACGTTCACCGCTGTCGGGGCCTCGCCGAAGTACGTGCAGTACGTGACGCAGGTCCACACCATGCTGGTGCTCGTGCACTCCGGCCTCGGGATGGCGCTGGTGCCGGAGTCGGCCACGACGATGCACCCCGACGGCGTGGTATTCCGGGAGGTCGACGCGATCCGCGACCGACCCGTCCAGATGAACATCGCCTGGCGGGGTGACAATCCCAATCCGGCACTGGCCAGGTTGATGAACGACGTTCTGCCGGAACGGGAATGGCGCTAGATTCTCGTCTCACACGGCGGCGCGGACGGGCGGCTTGACCGCGGCGACCGGGCAGTGGGCGTCGAGCAGGACACGCTGCATCGCGCTGCCGGTGAGCAGCTTTCCGACGGGGGAGCGGCGCTTGAGTCCGATGACCACCAGCTCGACGGATTCGTCGTAGGACGCGTTGATCAGCTGGTCGGCATGGGAGAGACCCGGGTCGCTCTCGGCGACCCGGTAGGTGACACCCGCCGCGTCTGCCGCAGCGCGGGCGGAGTTCAGGTCGTCCGTGAACACGTCGTCGGTGACCGTCTCCTTCTCCGCGATCACGAGCAGGTCGCAGCCGCGCATCCGCGCCTCGGAGAACCCGAACGCCAGGGCGCCACGGCCCTCGACCGTCGGCAGATAGCTCAGAACGACGGTCATCGGGCGTCCGTCCGTGAGGTCGGAACCGGCGTCACGAGTCCGCCGGTGCGCAGGAACTCGTCGAGGTTCCGAAGGGTGAGGGCCTCCATTGCCGCGCGCGTCTCGACCGTGCCGCTGGCGAGATGGGGGAGCAGGACCACGGTGTCGAGGTCGATCAGCTGCGCGGGCACGTGGGGTTCGTCGGCGAAGACGTCGAGGCCTGCGCCGGCCAGTCCGCCGCCGCGGAGCAGTTCGACGAGGGCGGCCTCGTCGACGACGCTGCCCCGGGCCACGTTGATCAGGAAGCCGTCGGGGCCCAGCGCCTCGAGCACGTCCCGGTCGACCAGGTGCCGGGTGCCCGCGCCACCGGCGGCGGCGACGATCAGCACGTCGACGGAGGCCGCCAGGTCGCGAGGCGAAGCCGCGTAACGGTAAGGGCTGCCGGCGATCTCGCGACGGTTGTGGTACGCGATCTGGCATCCGAAGGCGACGAGCCGGTCCGCGATCGCCGATCCGATCCGGCCGAGTCCGACGATGCCGACCCGCGAACCGGACACCTTGCGGGTGAGCGGGACGTTGCCCAGAACGGGCCAGCGCCCGGCGCGCACGTAGCGGTCGGCTGCGCTGAAGCCGCGCATCGTGTCCAGCAGCAGTCCGACGGCCGTGTCGGCGACGCAGTCGGTGAGCACGTCCGGGGTGTTGCTGACCCCGACACCCAGTTCGCCGGCACGTTCGACGTCGGTGCTGTCGTAGCCGACGCCGAAGTGGACGACGGCACCCAGGTTCGGCAGTGCGTCCATCAGGGTCGCGTCGACGCCGGTGCGGCCCGAGGTGACCACCGCGGTCACGATGTCGGCGTTTTCGGCGAGCCACTGTGCGCGGGCATCCCCGTCGGGGAGGCGATCGGCCCCGTACCTGTCCGCCAGGGCTTCCTCGAGAGACGGCTTCAGGGGGCCGACCTGCAACACCGAACCGGGAACGACCTCCGGGAATGGCTGTGCGGCAATCGGTTCGGACGTTCCGACGGTGTCGTCGACGCTGGTCACGTGGTGGACTCCTCGCGTGCAGGGCCGGTTCCCTGTCGAACCGGGCACGAATTCACGGTATTGCTCCGCTCGAATCGCTGTCCAAGACGCAAATAACATGGATCGATGCCGAAACGGCATTGACGACCCGTTGTCGTTACCTTCTCGCGTGGGCCGGTGTCGGAAAATCACAGGTCAGAGCTGTGATCCGCGTCTCCCGGGGCGTTGGGCGATGCGCTTCTCGGGGGCCCTCGGTGCATCAAAATCCCAGTTCGCGGCTGTTTTCCTCGGTTGACGACCGTTCTCCCGCGCTCCTAGCGTGTGTCTACCGTCACAACGACGGGCACATCGTCCGCGAGGTCACTCTCGCAGTCTTCTCCCATCGGAGGTCCCCATGCAGATCGCACGGCAGCCGCGGAATCGCGTGACCGGTGCTCTGGTCGCGTCGGCGGTCGCAGTGCTGACGGTCAGCGGATGCTCGGTCGCGAACACGACTCGGAGTGAGAGCGCCAGCGCCGACACCCTGCGCATCGTGCTGCCGCAGGAGCCGCCGACCCTCGAACCGTGCGACGCCTCGCTCACCGCCACCGGTGTGGTCGTCCGCTCGAACATCACCCAGCCGCTCATCGAGCGGAATCCCGCCACCGGAGACCTCGAGCCGATGCTGGCCGACTCGTGGCAGCAGGTGGAGCCGAACCTGTGGCGGCTGAACATCGTCTCCGGCGTCCAGTTCAGCGACGGCGCGCCCTTCGATGCGACGGACGCCGCGTTCTCCATCGAGCGGACCTTCAACGGCGCCATCGGATGCGACGTCAACGGCTACGTCTTCGACGACAGCGAGATTCAGGTCGACGCGGTGAACCCGACCACGCTGGAACTGCGAACCGAGGCGCCGGATCCGATTCTGCCGCTGCGGCTGTCGTTCATCGAGATGGTGCCGCGCACCACCGACTCCGAGGGCAAGGTCCGCGAACCGGTCGGCACCGGCCCGTACATGGTCGACTTCTGGGATTCCGGGCAGCGGATCGCACTGAAGGCGAACCCCAACTACCGAGGCGAGACGCCGGCCTTCACACGGGCGGTCTACCAGTGGCGCGCCGAGGGCAGCGTCCGCGCAGCGATGGTCACCAACGACGAGGCGGACATCGCCACCTCGCTCGGACCGGAGGACGGCGCCGGCGATCTCGGTATCTCCTACGTCAACAACGAGACCACCGCGTTGCGCATGCACGCCACCGAGGCGCCGCTCGACGACCTGCGGGTACGCGAGGCCATCGACCTCTCGATCAACCGCGAGGGCATCGTCGACGCTCTCTTCCAGGGGCTCGGGTTGCCCGCCGCGCAGCTCGTCGGAGCGAACATCGTCGGATACAACGACGCGCTCACTCCGACGCCGTACGACCTCGAGCGGGCGAAGGCGCTGATCGACGAGGCTCGTGCCGACGGCGTCCCTGTGGACCGCACGATCCGGCTCATCGGCCGCACCGGCCAGTTCCCCAAGATCAACGAGACGATCGAGGCGATCCAGTTCTCCCTCAGTGAGATCGGCCTCGACGTCAAGATCGAGATGATGGACACCTCCGGTCAGATGCAGTACCAGGTCCGGCCGTTCGTGCCGGGCGCAGGCCCCTTCCTGCTGATGATCATGCACGGCAACCAGGCCGGAGACACCCAGTTCACGCTCGACCAGTACATGCTCAGCGAGGGCTACCAGAGTTCCTGGGGTACAGCGGAATACGACGACGAGATCCGGGCGGCCGAGGCGCTCACCGGGGACGCGCGACAGACCGCACTGGCCGCAGTACTCGGCGACGAACCGGCCGAGATCCGGCAGTACGCCTACATCGCCCACATGGAGGCGGTCCTGGCCAAGTCGCCGCGAGTGGCCTACCAGCCGAACTCCGCCACCGGTGACGAGATGCGTCTGGCCGAGATGACCCAGGCCGACGCATCCCACGACTGACCCCCTGACCAGCCACCCCGTCCCACGAACCGAGGCGAAGATGCTCCCCTTCCTCCGACGCCGGATGTTCACCAGCCTGATCCCGCTGGTCATCGTCCTGTTCGGCGTGTTCCTCATGGCCCGCCTCACCGGCGACCCGACGAACCTGTACCTCCCGGTGTCGGCCACCCCCGAGCAGCGGGCCGAGTTCGCCGCCGCCAACGGGCTCGACCAGCCGGTCTTGCAGCAGATGCTCGACTACCTCGCCGGCGTCGTCCACCTCGACTTCGGGGAGTCTCTGAAGACCGGGCAGGATGCGGCAGCCATGGCGCTGAACGCGTTCCCGGCGACGTTGCAGCTCGCGTTCATGACGCTGCTCCTGTCCGTCATCGGCTCGGTGGTCCTCGGCTGCTGGGCCGCCTACCGGCCGAACTCCCTCGCCGACCGGGCGTCGAGCCTGCTGTCGATGACGGCCGCCAGCGTCCCGGACTTCTGGTTCGCCATCACCGGCATCTGGATCTTCGCGGTGGTCCTCGGCTGGCTGCCGACCTCCGGCACCGGCGGAGTGCTCTCGTGGGTGCTGCCGATCGCGACGCTGATGATCCGGCCGCTGGGCGTGCTCACCCAGGTGGTGCGTGGCGCCATGGTGTCGGCACTGTCGGCGCCGTACGTGAAGGTGGCGCGCAGCAAGGGCGCCGGCGACCTGCGCGTGGTCACGCACCACGCCCTCCGCAACGCCGCCGCACCGGCACTCGTCGTCGCGGGCGACCTCGCCGTCGGCCTCATCAACGGCGCGGTCGTCGTCGAGGCCATCTTCGGCTGGCCCGGCATCGGCAAGCTGATGATCGACTCGATCCTCCAGCGGGACTTCGCGGTTCTGCAGGCGGCCGTGCTCCTCACCGCCGTCAGCATCTTCATCCTGAACATCGTGATCGACGCGGTGCTGGCACTGCTCGACCCGCGGGTTCGCGACAAGGCAACGGTCTAGGAGGCCCACATGTCACTCGTCACCGACCCGCTCGACCCGGGCAGCCCGGTCGCCTCCACCGACCCGGCAGGCGACTCCGTCGCCACGAAGAAGGTTCCCGCCGGTCAGCTGCCGCTGTGGAAGCTGCTGCTGCGCGACAAGCTCGCCACGGTCGCCGCCGTCGTCCTCGGCTTCGTTCTCCTCGTCGCGATCTTCGGTCCGTGGATCGTCGGCGACGCGGCGACCGACCAGAACCTCGACGAATCCAACCTGCCGCCGTTCAACCTCGACACCGGCTGGATGAACGTTCTCGGCACCGACCCCCTCGGACGCAGCATGCTGGCCCGGCTGATCGTCGCCTGCCAGACAACTCTCATGGTGTCGCTGCCCGCGGTGATCATCTCCGGCGTCGTCGGCTCCGCGATCGGTATGTGGGCCGGCTACCACCGGGGCTGGCGGGAAACCACCGCCATGCGTGTCGCCGACGTGATCATGAGCTTCCCGTCGCTGCTGCTCGCCGTCGTCGTGCTGTACGTGTTCTCCCCGAGCGCGGCCAACATCGTCGCGGTTCTCGCGATCACCCGCATCCCGATCTACCTGCGCACCGCCCGAGCCGAGTCCGCGGAACTGCAGAGTCGGGTGTTCGTGGACGCGGCCCGCACCTTCGGCGCGAAGAGCGGCGCGATCCTGCGCGGGCACGTGCTCCCGATCCTGCTGCCGACACTGCTCACCGTCGCAACCCTCGACTTCTGCTACGTCATGCTCGCCGAGTCCTCGCTGAGCTTCCTCGGCATCGGCATCCAGCCGCCGGACATCAGCTGGGGCCTGATGGTCTCGCAGGGCCGGACGTACCTGCAGACCGCATGGTGGCTCTCCTTCTTCCCGGGCCTCGCGATCGTGATCACCACCGTCTCCGCGACGATCCTCGCCGCGTGGGCGCGCATTGCGACCGACCCCGGACAGCGGTGGCGCCTCACCACCCCCAAGGCCCGCAAGTCGATGTTCTCCTCCCGAAAGGCCGTGCGATGAGCGCTCCTGCCCTCGAGACCCCGGTGACCGCCGACGGCGACGACCGCGTCGCACTCGACGTCGCGGACCTGACCGTCGACCTGCACACCCCAACCGGGACGGTTCGCGCTGTCGACCATGTCTCCTTCGTCGCGCGCCACGGGGAGACGCTGGCGCTGCTCGGCGAATCCGGTTGCGGCAAGTCGATGACGGCGCAGGCCCTCGTCGGCCTGCTCGCGCCGATTGCCGAGATCACCCACGGCTCCGTCACCCTCGACGGCGTGGACCTGGTCACCACGAGCCGGTCGAAGCGTCGTCAGATGGCCGGCACCGAACTCGCCATCGTCTTCCAGGACGCGTTGACCGCGCTGAACCCGGTGTACACCGTCGGGACCCAGCTCGCCGAGCCGTTCCGCATCCACCGCAAGATGTCGCGGAAGGCGGCACGCCGCGAGGCGATCGAGCTGATGCGGCACGTCGGCATCCCGGAACCGGAGTCGCGCGCCGACTCCTACCCGCACCAGTTCTCGGGCGGCATGCGGCAGCGACTGCTGATCGCGATGGCGGTCGCGCTGAGTCCGAAGGTGTTGCTCGCCGACGAGCCGACCACCGCCCTCGACGTGACAGTGCAGGCGCAGATCATGGCGCTGCTCCAGCGGCTGCGCGAGGAACACGACATGGCCGTCGTCCTCATCACCCACGACCTCGCGCTCGTCGCCGAGCAGGCAGACAAGGTGGCGATCATGTACGCCGGGTCCGTCGTCGAGACCGGGCCGGTGGCCGACGTCTTCGAACGTCCCACCCACCCGTACACGAAGGGGCTGCTCGACTCGGTGCCGGTGAGCGCCGAACGCGGCGCGGACCTGAAGTCCATCGGCGGCACTCCGCCCGACCTGCACTCCATCCCGACCGGATGCGTCTACCAGGCGCGGTGCCCGCTCGCCCGCCAGCGCTGCTTCGACGAACGGCCCGCACTGCGCCCGACCGCGCCCGGCCAGGCCGCGGCCTGCCACTTCTCGGAGGAGATCCCCAATGCCTGAGACCAGCACCGCCGACCGTGTACTCGAGGTCCGGGACGTCGGGAAGACCTTCACCGTGTCGGGGAAGGCGGGACGCAAGCAGCTCCGTGCCCTCGACGGCATCGACCTCGACCTCCGGCGCGGCGAAACCCTCGGGCTCGTCGGCGAATCCGGTTGTGGCAAATCCACTCTCGCCCGCACCCTGATGATGCTCGAGCGACCCGACACCGGAACCGTCCGCTGGGACGGCACCGACCCGTACACCCTCAAGGGCAAGGACCTCCTCGCGCTGCGCCGCAAGGTGCAGATGGTGTTCCAGGACCCGTACGCCTCGCTGAACAACCGGATGAGCGCGGCCGAGATCATCGCCGAGCCGTGGCGCACCCACAAGGATCTGTACCCGTCCAAGCGGGACCGCGCGGCGCGCGTGCGGGAGCTCCTGCACCTCGTCGGGCTGCGTCCGAGCGACGAACACCGCAGCCCCCAGGAGTTCTCGGGCGGTCAGCGTCAACGGCTCGGTATCGCGCGGGCGCTCGCGCTCAACCCGGAGGTGATCATCTGCGACGAGCCGGTGTCCGCGCTCGACCTCTCCGTGCAGGCGCAGGTGCTCAACCTCCTGAACGAGCTGCAGCAGGAACTCGGCATCTCCTACATCTTCATCTCGCACGACCTGTCGGTGGTCCGGCACGTCGCCGACCGGGTCGCGGTCATGTACCTCGGTCGCATCGTGGAGACCGGCTCCACCGAGTCCGTGTTCGACCACTCCGCGCACCCGTACACCGAGGCGTTGATGTCCGCGGCGCCGACACTCGATGCGCAGGCGCGACGTTCTCGCATCCTGCTCGAAGGCGAGGTGCCGTCGCCGCTGAACCCGCCGTCCGGGTGCCGGTTCCGGACCCGTTGCGCCCACGCCACCGACGTCTGTGCAGGCGCCGTCCCGACGGCCGTGTCCGACACCGCGGAGTCCGGGCACGTCGCCGAGTGCTTCCACCCTCGAGGCCGGGTCTCGCTGGGTGTGCCGGCCGTGGCGTGAGCACCGCAGCCTTCGCAGTCGTCGCGGCGGCCGTCGCACTCGCCTCGTGCATGCAGGCGTCCATCGGATTCGGAATGGGGATGCTCGCCGCCCCGGTCGTCGCGCTGATCGATCCGACGTTGCTGCCGGGAACGCTGATCATGTCGGCGAGCGTCGTCACGCTGCTGGTGCTGCTCCGCGAGCGGGAGAGCCTCGACCTGCGCGGCACCGGCTGGGCACTCGTCGGCCGGGTTCCCGGCACCATTGCCGGTGCCCTCCTGCTGGTGTGGCTTCCCGAGAGCGGACTGTCCCTGCTGCTGGCGCTGGTCGTGATCGGCGGCGTGGTGCTGACCGGGTTCGGCTGGAACCCCGCTCCGGTGCGCCGCAATCTCGTCACCGCCGGTGCCGCATCGGGACTGCTCGGGACCGCGACGTCGATCGGTGGGCCGCCGATGGCGCTGGTCTTCTCCGGTGAGGAGAACGCCGCGGTCCGTAGTAACCTCAGCGCCTTCTTCCTGGTCGGCAGCATGTTCTCGCTCGCTGTCCTCGCGGTGACCGGGCACGTGAACGTGCACACCGCGGTCGTGTCGGCGTGGCTGGTGCCCGCGATCGTCGCCGGATTCCTGTTGTCGCGGTGGGTGAACCGCTTGCTCGACAGGGGCCGGCTGCGCACCGTCTCGATCGCCGTGTCGGCGGTCGGCGCGGCTCTGCTCGTCGGACAACAGGTGTGGCTCGCGAGCTGAACCGAGGGCCCGCAACGTGGTCGTGAAAGGAACGAACGTGAAAATTGTTGTCGGAGAGCGAAATCTGCTGCCGCATCGGGAGCTGTTCGAGTCGCTACTACCCGCGGGCGTCACGGTGTCCTGGCACGACGCCTTCGACGAGGCGACGATCGTCGGGGATCTGCCGGACGCCGCCGTCTATGTGGGTGGGCGGGTGACACCGGCGATGGCGGCCGCCGGCCGGCGGCTTCGCCTCGTCCACACCGGGGGCGCGGGCACCGACAAGGTGTCGTTCGCGGACCTGCCCGAGACCGCGGAGGTGGCCAACACCTTCCATCACGAGGACTCCATCGCCGAGTACGTCCTCGCCGCCGCGGTGTTCCTGCGGCGTGGACTGCTGCGCCAGGATCGGGCCCTCCGCGAGGACATGTGGGCGACGTCGGTCTACCGCCCCGAGCTCCCGCAGCCGCGAACGATGCGCGGCGCGACCGTCGGCTACGTCGGGTTCGGGCACATCGGCCGCCGCACCGCCGACCTGTTCGGCGCGCTGGGGGCGCGGGGCGTCGCAGTCACCGGGTCCGGGCGGGTTGCGGACGCCACCTGCCTCGACTGGCACGGTGACACCGCCGAGCTCGGGCGCCTGATGGACGAAGCGGACGTCGTCGTGGTCTCCGCGCCGCTCACCGAGCGGACCGTCGGGATGATCGGCGGGGACGAACTGCTCCGGCTGGGCCCGGACGGCGTGCTGGTGAACGTCGGTCGCGGGCCGCTGGTCCGCGAGCAGCCGCTGTACGAGGCGCTGCGGGACGGCGTGATCGGCGGCGCCGCCGTCGACGTCTGGTACCGCTATCCGGACGGCGGAGACGCCGCCGCGCCGTCCGACCTACCGTTCCGCGACCTGCCGAACGTGCTGATGACGCCGCACACGTCGGGCGTCACCCACGACACCTTCGTAGGCAGGGTTCGGGACATCACGGACAACATCCGTCGGCTCGTCGAGGGGCGGTCGCTCGAGCGTGTCGTCACGCAGGGCTGAACCGACGGGATCGGCCACCCGGCAGCGCCTTTCGTCGCCCGCTTCATAAATTCAATATCGGTATTGATCGATGCGAATTCAGTCTTGGACGCGCATCGCTGCGCGCCCGTACATTCGTCGGGTGTGAGGTGACTCACCAGCGAGCATCATTGATCGTGTACGTCGCAGGACCTGGTTCTCCGGGGTCTGCCGGATCTGAAAGAGGGAACGATGTCGTTCACTCTGTTGTTCGATCCCGCGGTGCAGTCCGCGGTGTCGAAGTTCTACAAGCGGATGGTTCCGCTGTTCGTCGTCATGCTGATCTGCAACCAGCTCAACCGTTCGAACATCGGTTACGCGCAGGAGTACCTCGAAGCCGACGTGGGCATCGGAGCTGCCGCGTACGGCTTCGGCGCCGGCGTCTTCTTCATCGCCTACGCGTTGTTCGAACTGCCGAGCAACGTGATGATGGAGAAGTACGGAGCGCGCATCTGGCTGACGCGGATCATGGTCAGTTGGGGCCTCGTGTCCGCCGCCATGATGTTCGTGCAGAACGCCACGATGTTCTACATCCTGCGATTCCTGCTCGGTGCAGCCGAAGCCGGATTCTTCCCGGCCGTGATCTTCTATCTCGCCAAGTGGCTGCCCAACCGGTCGCGGGGCAAGGCGACGGCCCTGTTCGTCGCGGGGTCGTCCGTCGCAGCAGCGATCTCCGGCCCGCTCTCCGGTCCGCTGTTGTCGATGGACGGCACCGGAGGCCTGCACGGCTGGCAGTGGTTGTTCGGCATCGAGGGCGTGACCTCCGTCGCCGTCGGCATCGTCGCCTACTTCCTGCTCAGCTCGCGCATCTCCGACGCCACCTGGCTGACGGGTGAGGAGAAGACGGCCCTGGCCGGCACCATCGCGGCCGAGGAGGCGGAGAAGGCCGCCAACTCCGGCGTCGCGCACAAGGGTTCGCGGTGGAAGATGCTGCTCGATCGACAGTTGCTGCTGTTCTGCGGAATCTACTTCGCCATCCAGCTGTCCATCTACGCCAACACGTTCTGGCTGCCGTCCATCGTGCGCCGCATCGACGGCACCAACGACATCACGGTCGGACTGCTCTCCTCGCTGCCGTGGATCTGCGCGGTCGTCGCGATGTACCTGTCGTCGCGGATCGGTGACCGGACCGGGAACCGCAAGCCCCTCCTCGTCGTCGCCCTCGTCGTCGCGGCGATCGGTACCTACATGGCCGCGATCGTCTCACCATGGCTCGCGCTGGTCTTCCTCTGCATCGCCGCCATGGGCTTCAAGAGCGCCAGCCCACTGTTCTGGTCGATCCCGCAGTCGACGTTGCACCCGTTCGTACTCGCACCGGCGATCGCCATCATCAACTCGCTCGGCAACCTCGGCGGTTTCGTGGCGCCGTTCGGCTTCGGTCTGATCAAGGAAGCCACCGGCGAGGTCACGTGGGGCCTGTACGCCCTCGCTGCCGCCTCCCTGCTCGCCGCGGCGTCGGTGTACCTCGTGAAGGCGCCGAAGCGGCCGATCGACCTCCCCGCGCCCGCCGACGTTTCCCCCTCGTCCACCGATCGGCCCGACGTCGAAGCCGGCACCCGATGAACCCTCACCTCGATCAGGAGTCGATCCAGATGAACGCCGCACGCACGACCCCCGTCGTCACCGACATGCAGGTGATCCCTGTCGCCGGCCACGACTCGATGTTGCTCAACCTCAGCGGTGCACACGCCCCCTACTTCACCCGGAACCTGGTGGTGCTCACCGACTCCGACGGCAACACCGGTGTCGGCGAGGTGCCCGGGGGCGAGCCCATTCGGAAGACGCTCGAGGACGCGCGGCCCCTCGTCGTGGGGCAGGGGATCGGCGCCTACAACGCGATTCTCGGTTCCGTCCGAGACACCTTCGCGGGCCGCGACGCCGGTGGCCGCGGCGCACAGACCTTCGATCTGCGGGTGACGGTGCACGCCGTCACCGCGGTGGAGTCGGCACTGCTCGACCTGCTCGGCAAGCATCTCGAGGTGCCCGTCGCCGCGCTGCTCGGCGACGGGAAGCAGCGCGACCGGGTACAGGCTCTCGGCTACCTCTTCTTCGTCGGCGACCGAAACCGGACCGACCTCGCGTACCGGTCCGGCGCAGACGAGTCGGTCGACGCCGACGACTGGATGCGCATCCGACACGAGGAAGCACTCACCCCCGATGCCGTGGTCCGGCTCGCGGAGGCCGCGCACGCCCGGTACGGATTCGAGGACTTCAAGCTCAAGGGCGGCGTCCTCGCGCCTCGCGACGAGGCGGCCGCGGTGACCGCTCTGCACGAGCGGTTCCCGGGCGCACGGATCACCCTGGATCCGAACGGCGGCTGGTTGCTCAGTGAGGCGATCGACACATGCCGCGGCCTGCGCGACGTCCTCGCCTACGCAGAGGACCCGGTGGGCCCCGAGGGTGCGTTCTCCGGTCGCGAGGTGATGGCCGAGTTCAAGCGGGCGACCGGACTGCCGACTGCCACCAACATGATCGCCACCGACTGGCGGGAGATGGGCCACGCTATCCGCGCCGGTGCCGTCGACATCCCGCTCGCCGACCCGCACTTCTGGACGATGGCGGGATCCGTCCGGGTCGCCCAGCTCTGCGATGCGTGGGGCCTGACGTGGGGATCGCACTCCAACAATCACTTCGACGTGTCGCTTGCGATGTTCACCCACGTCGCCGCCGCCGCGCCCGGCGACATCACAGCCATCGACACGCACTGGATCTGGCAGGACGGCCAGCGCCTCACTCGCGAGCCCTACGAGATCCACGACGGGTACCTCGACGTCCCCGACCGACCGGGTCTCGGCGTGGAACTGGACCTCGACCGGGTGGCCGCGGCGAACGAGCTGTACAACCGCGAGGGGCTCGGTGCGCGTGACGACGCGATCGGCATGCAGTACCTGATTCCCGGCTGGACCTTCGACGGCAAGCGGCCCGCACTGCACCGCGGCTGACCGAAACCTGTCGGGGTCCGGTGGCACCCTGGGACGCATGTTGGAGATGACCGCCGCCGCCGCCAGACGTGCCGCGGTGGCGGCCCAGGGCTTCACCGATCGCCGACCCGCCACGCCACCGACGAGACGGCGCGTCCTCGCGACCGTAGATCGGACCGGTCTGCTCCAGCTGGACTCGGTGTCCGTCGCCGTGCGGGCGCACTACATGCCCGTCTTCAGCCGCATCGGCGGCTACGACCGCGGAATGCTCGACGACGCCGCTTGGCGGCACACCGCGTCGACACCGCGTGCACTCGTCGAGTACTGGGCCCACGAGGCGGCGCTGATTCCGGTGGCGGACTGGCCCCTGATGCGCTGGCGGATGCGTCGCTACGAAGGTGGGCGCTGGGCAGGGGAGCGGCGTGTCCTCGACCGCAACCCGACCCTCGGGAAGGACATCCTCGACGTCGTGACCGAGGCCGGTCCGTCGTCGGCGGGCGAGGTGGAGCGGCACCTGCGGATCGACTCCAGCGGGAAGCGTGGGCCGTGGTGGGGGCGCAGCGACACGAAGGTCGTCTGCGAGCAGCTCTTCGCCTCCGGTGCGTTGTCGGTGGACCGGCGCGTCGGTTTCGTCCGCCACTACGATCTCGCCGAACGGGTGCTTCCCGCGGTCGTCACCACCGCCGAGGTCGCCGAGTCGGACGCGATTCGGGCCTTGATCCGGCGGGCGTCGAAGGCGTTGGGTGTGGCGACGGCCGCCGACCTACGTGACTACCACCGGCTCTCCGCCGCACAGGCGGCGCCCGCGATCGCCGACCTCGTCGACGACGGCGCGCTCGTTCCCCTGACGGTACGCGGATGGGATGCCCCCGCCTACCTGTCCGCCGAGGCCACGGTGCCACGTAAGGCAGCGGGCACGGCGTTGCTCTGCCCGTTCGATCCGTTGGTGTTCTTCCGCCCGCGCACCGAGCGGGTGTTCGGGTTCCGGTACCGCATCGAGATCTACACGCCTGCCCACAAGCGAGTGCACGGGTACTACGTATTCCCGTTCCTCCATCGAGGTGAACTCGTCGCGCGGGTGGATCTCAAGGCAGATCGCGCTGCAGACGCACTACGGGTTCCCGGTGCGTTCGCCGAGGACGGACGCGACTCCGGCGACGCCGTCGAGGCGCTGGCGGGCGAATTGCGTTCCATGGCAACGTGGCTCGGCCTGTCCGATGTCGTGGTCGGGGACCGCGGCGACCTCGCTGCCGAACTGGCGGTCAGGGTGTGAACACCGCAGCCCGCGACCGAGTGGGTGCGGGCTGCGGTGGGAGGGTCGATCGTCAGAGGGCGAGGATCGCGGGAACACTCAGTACCGCGACGTAGTAGCCCATGAAGAGGACGCCCGCGTGGATCTTGAACATTCGGGACAACAGGCCGCCGACGAGGCCCACGGTCAGCGTCACCGCCAGGCCGAGGATTCCGCCTTCCCACACGCTGATCACGACCACGAGCCCGGTGAAGGTGGCGATGATCGCCTCGTGACTGACGTAACGCACCACCAACGTCGCGGCCCGGTGCGCGAAGTTCATCGCGAATGGGTAGGCGATGATCGCGGCGATCACGACAGCGCCCAGCCCGTAGAGGAGGAACTCCCAGTTCGACAACGCGGTCGAGAGGTTGTCGATGTTGCCGTTGCCGTCGTCCGTGGTGAACACCGGGGGAGCGTTGAACAGCGGGGCAGCGGGCCCGGCCGCGACCGGGCTCAGCGGAAGGCCGAACGCGATCAGGGGGATGAGTGCCTCGGCGATGTAGGTGGACTCGGTGGTGCCGTTGCGGGCCGAGATCACCGACGTGAGACGGTGGTAGCCCTGCTTGACCCGGGAGCCGACGACCTCACCCATCAGTACGGTCATCGCGACAGGGCTGAACACGAAGGTCGCGCTCGACACAGTGGCGGTCCCGGCCACGTACCCTGCCTGTCTGCGGTCGAGCAACCGGAGCGGGTTCGGGAAGTACCCGCTCCAGCCCTTGACGTCGGGTGCCAGCCACACCGTGTCAGGGTCCTTCCTCGACATTTCCCGCCGACCCGCGGGGCCGAGCACGAGGAAGAGGTCTGCGATCAACGGGCCGACCGCGATCCCGAGGAAGTAACTGATGTTCAGGGAGACGTCGTAGTTCGCGGTGAGTGCCTTGAGGCCGAGGATCAGGACGACGAAGGGGAGCAGCGCCATCACCCCGGACCAGCGGCCGGGCGAGGTGTAGGCGATCGCGACAGCGGCGACGAGGAACAGCCACGGTGCCACGGACTGCACGGTGTCCGCGACCGGGGCAAGGAGGGTCGCGAAGAGAACGGCCACCGGAACCGCGATGAACGCGGCGACGATCGCACCGGAGATCGCCTTGCGCAACGCGATGTGGGGGACGCCGAGAGCACGGAGCAGTCGAGCCTCGCGCATCAGTGGCACAGCCATCGTGTCACCGGGGATGCCGAGGAGGGTGGTCGGCACGGCGTGCGTCATGTGTTTGGCGACCGCGCCGGCGAGAAAGAACGTGAACACCGCCGCGGGCGGCGCCCCCAGGAGAATGACCAGCAGCGTCAACGGTGCGATCGTCGCCGTCTCGTCGGTGCCCGACACGAGGCCGATCAGCGAGAAGACGATCGCACCGACGACACCTAGGAGGATCGCGATCAGAACGTCGTTCGTGAAGAGTGCGCTCATCACCTGTCACCGTGCCCGTCGGTTTCGGCTGCGCGGAACCGCTCGTAGAGGTCGAGTTCCTTCAGTTCCCGCACGGTTGCGGCGGGGAGGTCGTCGACCGAGCCGAGTCCGCGCCGCTCCTCCTTCAACGTCGCGATGACGTCGTCGACCTTGGCGCCCTCCGTGGACTCCAGGGCAATGTTCCGCTTGGGACGGAACAGCTTTCCGCAGACGACACCGGCGATCAGGCAGGACCCGATGCCGACGAGGAGTGCGTAGGCGTCCGCGAGTGCCTCGTCCTCGACGAACGACGAGAACAGCGCGGTCGCGCCGAGCAGGGCCGCGACACTGACTGCCACACCGATGACAACCGACACTGCGAGGTCACGGCCGACGACGGTGTCGCCCCACACCTCGAGGTACCGCGCGTCGTTCTCTGTGGATTCGGCCGGGTCGGGTGTCATCTGCGTTCCCCTTGGCGGGGGTGAGTGTGAGTCGATGTTGCTGTCGATGGACATGGTGCACTTCCGTTGGTGTCTGAGTCGAATACCGAAAGCCGAAACGGCGGGTGGTTGCCGTGCCAGGTCAGGACCTGGCCGCGAGCAGTGCAGTGGCCACGCGAGAGGGAACCGGATGGCCGATCCGTCCGGCCATCCAGTGCGACACGTCGCACAGGGCCGCGAGGTCGATCCCGGTGTGGATCCCCAGTCCGTGCAGCATCCACACGAGGTCCTCGGTCGCGAGATTGCCCGTCGCGCCCTTCGCGTACGGGCACCGGCCGAGTCCCCCTGCGGAACTGTCGAATTCGGTGACACCCGCGATCAGCGCCGCGTGCACGTTCGCGAGCGCCTGACCGTAGGTGTCGTGGAAATGGCAGGCGATCGCGTCGACCGGGACACCGGCGCGCACGATCTCGTCGATGACGGCGCGAACATGGCCCGGGGTCGCGACGCCGATCGTGTCGCCGAGCGAGACGGAGGTGCAGCCCGCCGCCATCAGTTCGGCGGCGACACCGGCGACCAGCGCCGGTTCCACCGGCCCCTCCCAGGGGTCACCGAAGCACATCGACACGTAGCCCCGCGTCGGCACACCGGCAGAGCGAGCTCCGGACACGACCGGCCGAGCCGCGTCCATCGCTCCCCGAACAGTGGATCCGAGGTTCCTGCGTGCGAAAGTCTCGGTGGCACTGACGAACACCGCGACCTCGTGCGCGCCCACCGCGAGCGCGCGCTCCAGTCCGCGGAGGTTCGGGGTCAGAACGACCTGGCGCACCGCGCCGGGAAGCGCGAGTTCCCGCACCAGTTCTTCCGCGTCGGCGAGTTGGGGGACCCACCTGGGTGAGACGAAGCTGGTCACTTCGAGCGAGGAGACGCCTGCCGCGACGAGTCGCCGGCAGAACTCCGCCTTCATCGAGGTCGGGACGAAGGCATCCTCCGCTTGGAGGCCGTCGCGAGGTCCGACCTCGTGGACCCGGACCCGGTCGGGCAGAACCGGATCACGGAACGGCTGCGGTATCGGGGCCCACGCCTGGGGCGGTGCAGTGCCGGCGGACGACATGTCATTTCCCCGAACGGAGTTCGGCGAGTACCCGCTCCGCGTGGTCCACTCGAATCGCTCGATCGGCGATGAGCCGGGCCACCACGCCGTCCAGTTCTGCGGTGGTCGCACCGGCCGATGCTGCGATGGTGCGGGCGTGCAGGCTCATGTGCCCACGTTGGATCCCCTCGGACGCCAGAGCGCGGCACGCGGCCAGGTTCTGGGCGAGCCCGACGGCGACGACCACTTCCGCCAACTCGATCGCGGAGGTGACGCCGAGGACCTTGACCGCGGCCTGGGCGACCGAGTGAACCTTCGTCGCCCCGCCGACCAGGCCGACCGGCATCGGCACCTCGAGGACACCGGTGAGATGGCCGTCTGCCGTCATCTCGAAGCGCGACAGGGACCGGTACACGCCGTCCGTGACGGCGTGGGAATGGCATCCGGCCTCGACCGCGCGGGTGTCGTTCCCGGTCGCGAGAACAGCGGCCGTGATGCCGTTCATGATCCCCTTGTTGTGGGTGGCAGCGCGATACGGATCGGACTCGGCCAGTGCCGACGCGTGCACGATGTTCTCCACCACCTCCGGTCCGCCGAGCAGGTCACTGTCGAACACCGCGCGTGCGCGGGTGAGGCGCAGGTCGGCCTTGTTGGTGAGAATGCGCATCAGCGGACGTCCGCCCGCCAGGTCGGCGAGGCGGGGAGCGACCGCTTCGGCCATTGTGTTGACAGCATTGGCACCCATCGCGTCGCGGACGTCGACGTGCAGATGCGTGACCACGTGCACGCCGGTCCGGGTCGGGACGATGCGCACCGAGATGTCCTGAGCGCCACCCCCGAACCGCGTCAGCATCGGATCCTGGGCATTGGCGAGGTCGATGATCTCCTGTCTTGCCTCCAGGATGCGCAGACGCGCGGAGTGCGGATCCGTGCAGTCGAGCAGCTGCACCTGTGCCTGCATGACCGGCGGTGTGCTGGAGGTGTGGAATCCTCCGTGGACCCGGGCCATGCGAGCGGCGTTGCTCGCCGCGGCGACCACGGACGGCTCCTCGGTCGCCATCGGCACGAGGCGATCGCGGCCGTTGACCACGAAATTGGTTGCCACGCCGACCGGGATCCCCATCACACCGACGACGTTCTCGATCATGTGATCTGCCTGCTCGACGGCCAGGCCTGCATCCGGGTTCAGGACGGCGAGGTCGTCGACGGCGAGGCCGGTCCGTTCGGCCAGGACCGAGCGACGCTGCTCCGGGGTCGAATCCTTGAATCCGGGGATTCGGCTGTTTACGGACACTGCAGGTTCCTCCAGGGGTACTTCGTGGGCGGACGCTCGGGAACGTCGTGTGCCCGGTATGTGCTTCGACTCACACGCTAGGAGGGGTGAGAGCCCCGCGACATGGGCGATCGCCACATCAGTTTCATGGATGTGTGTGTGACCGCCCACGCGGTCAGGGCCTACCGAGTTCGTCGAGTCGAACGGCCGCGGAAATCCGGAAGAGATTCTCGTCCTCGCGCCACCGCTCGCCCAGCAGGGACTTCAGACGGTCGAGCCGCTGGAGAACGGTGTTGGTGTGATAGTTCAGGGCCCGCGCGGTCTTCGTGGGGCTGGCGTCGTTGCGGACGAACGCCCGCAGGGTCGCGACCAGGTCGGTACCGCGGGCCTCGTCGTAGCGGCGCACGACGCCGATCGTCCGGTCGATGAAGGCCCGCAAGGTCCGCCCGTCCGCGTCGAACAGGACGGCGTAGGGGAGGTACGCATCGGTGTGGACGTCGACGTCCTCGGACCCGAGGGCGTCGAGCAGGCGCTCGGTCCGCAGAACCGTCTCGAACGCACCAGGCAGGTCGCCGGGGGCCGACACCCCAGGGGCGGTGACCGTCCGGACGGCACCGCGGAACGAGTCCTTCACGACACCGCGTAGACGCGCCACCGTGTCCGCGGGCGCGGTGGCGGCGAGCACGACGACGACACTTCCGCCGTGCTCGCCGACCAGGCCGACGCCGTCGAGCATCCGCGCGACGACACGCGCCACCGCCGCCCTCTCGTCGGGTGCCGGTGACAGCAGGACGACCGTCTCGAGGTCCGCCAGCACGACGTTCTGGGCTCGGACCCGTCGTTCGAGGTCGCGGCGGCGCTCGGGCGCCGGATCGAGCAGGTCGGCCACCAACTCGACGCGGGCACGCCGATCGGCGTCGTCGACGGCGTTCTGCTGCAGGGCGAGAACGGCGCCGACCTGGGCCGCCCGTTCCACGGTTCGACGCTCGACCGGCCCGAGTTCGAGATCGCCGCGGCCCAGCAGGATCGCGCCGAAGAAGAGGTCGCCGGCGGTGATCGCGGCGACCGCGTTCGTGTCCGGATCGTCGACGATGCAGCAGTGACCGGTGGCCCGGCTCGAACTCACGGCTTCTCGCACCGCGGGTGTCGTGCCGGTGGTCCCCGACACGCCCTCCGGCAGACTCGCCGCGACCGGACGCAACTCGGCATCGACGATGGTGGTCTCCCGACCGAGGGTGCTCGCGAGTGTGCGGGCGATCTGGGGAAAGCCGCCGCCGAGCAACACGGCCTCGATCAGCTGCTGGTGGACGATGTTCGACAGGTCCCGGGCCTGAACGTGTTCGGTGAGGCGTTCCAACGCGGAACGGGCCTCGTCCTCGGATCGTCGAACCTGTTCGAGCGTGTTGGCGGTCTGGACGACCACCGACGCGTGGTCCGCCAGCGCGGCCAACAGGGCGATCTCGTCAGGGGTGAACGTGTGCTCGTGGCGCGTCGCCGCGAACAGCACACCGAGTACCCGCCCGTCCGACAACATGGGTACCCCGAGGATCGAGACGATGCCCTCCGAGGCGACCGCATCGTCGATGGTGTCCGCGTGTGGCCCCTCCGAGTACTGGTCGTAGCGTCGCACCGACTGGGGTGCGCCCGAGCTGACGACCTGGCTCGCCAGACCCATACCCGTCGGCACGAGCAGGTTCTGGAACTGTCGGGTGACCGCTCCGGCCGTCTTGCGTACTCGGAGTTCCCTTGTGTCGGAATCGAACTCGGACAGATAGGTGACGTCCGTTCCCATCATCTCGTGGGCTCGGGTGACCAGTCGGCCGAGCAGGGCGTCGATGTCGCGGAGTTGGGCCAGCTCCCTCGCGCTCGAGTAGAGGGCGGCGAGTTCGCGCTCGCGCCGTTCGAGCCTGCCGACCTCCGCACGGTGCAGTCGGACCGCCTCCATGAAGGACGACCGCTCCGCCGGTGTCGCGCCGAATCGGTCGAAGGCGGCGAGAACCCGATCGGTTCCGCTGTCGACTCGGCCCAGCAGAGCGTCGGTCAGGGCGTCGAGCCCACTCGATTCGCCCGTATCCATGTCTGCCATCCTGCCCGGATCCACGGAATCGGCGCCAACCGCGTCGAGCGGGTGTCTCGCGAGGCCTGTCCTCGGGTGGGCTACGCGTCGAGCGGGCCGAGTTCGGCGTCGAGAACCCGCTGCACCACCTTCATCGCGGACAGGGCGGCGGGCGCCCCGCAGTAGCCCGAGGAGTGGATGACGGCTTCCGTGATCTCCGTGCGTGTCAGGCCGTTCGTGAGCGCGCCCCGGACGTGTCCCTCCAGCTCCTCGTGAGCGCGCAGGGCGATGAGCATGCCGATGTTCAGCAGACTGCGATCACGGCGTTCCAGCCCGGGGCGTGTCCACACCCCGCCCCACACCGTCGCGGTGATGTGCTCCTGCAGCGCCTCCGAGTCGGTTCCGCGTGTGCGCTCGAGTGCGCGGTCGACGAACTCGTCGCTCATCACGGCTCGGCGGACGGCGAGGCCTGCGTCGAAACCGGTGTCGTGGTCGGTCATTCGGGTACCTCCGGGGTCGATCGGTGTTCGGGCCCGCTTCGACGGGCGGGAACAATTCTGCCCGGCGGCTACAGATCGAGGTCAGGCGCGGTGGCCAGCGAGACCCACTGGTCGACCGTGAGGCCGGGTCCTGTCTGGGTGACCTCCACCGACGTCCCCGACGGACGCATGGCCGTCACGTGGGTCGCATCGTCGTGAACGCGCGACGCGACGCGCGTGAGGGATCCGATCGGCCTAGCATGCGAACTCCGCCCTTGTCGGACCAGGCCCAGTAGACGGTTCTGCCCGGACCCGATGGTGGTTCGACCTCGTCGCATCCCGGAACGGCCACCGGATACGTCACGGGTTCGGTGACGTGGTCGCCTGCCTCGTCCACGGTTTCGGTGTCGGGCGTGCCGTGCGGGAGAAGCCACGCCGCGCCGATGCCCGTCGCGACGATCCCGGTGTCGCGCCACCACCAGGGGGCCCGATCGCGTTCGGGCCCCTGGTGGGACCGGGGCTGGTCACGTCCGCGCGGCCGTCAGCTCCCGACGAACTTGATCAGGCCCTTCGACGCCGTGTCGAGCGCCATCTTCTGGGCCTTCTTGACGAGGAACCCCGGAACCGGGATCTTCGGGTCGATGGTGAGGGTGAACGCGACGTGGGTGCCGCCGTCGGCATTGGGGGTCAGCACGTAGCTGCCGTCCTGCTGCTTCTGCTGAGTACTCGACACCAGGGTCCACATCAGCTTCTCGTCGCCTTCGAAGGTGTAGTCGACGACCTGCTCGTCGGTGATACCGACGACCGACGCGGTCATGCGGACACGGTGCGGGCGGCCGTCGTCGTGCGTGGACTCGATCGTGACCGTCTTGTGCGCGGACGACCACTCGGGCAGTCGCTCGACGGCGACCAGCGCCGCCATCACCGTCGCCGGATCGGCATCGACATCGAACTCCTTGGACCCGGACACCGCCATGGCACACCCCTCCGCGTTCGCACCGACAACCGGTGCACACCGATCGATTCGTCAGTAGTTCACCACATCGACGGCGATCGTCCCGCGCGCCCGCCTCGGGTGTGGCGGTCGCGCGGGAGGGCCGTGGGTCACAGACCGAACTTGGTGCCCTCGCGGCTGCGCCTCATCTGATCGCTCAGCGCGCCCTGAACCGCTTGCGCCACCCAGGAGTTCAGCGACACCCCGTTCTGTGCCGCCGCCTCCTCGGCCCGCGACTTCACCTGCTCGACCAGTCGCAGTGTGACCCGGGAGATGTCGCCGCTCAGATCGTCGAATTCGGTGGAGGTCCTGGTGTTCTCGCGTTCGGAGGCGGTCTCGTCGGAGGCGTCGGTTTCGGCTTCGGTATCGGTAGCCTGAGTCGAGATCTCGACGCTCGCCTCGGAGCCACGCAGACGCACGTGCACCGTGCGGTCGCCGAGGGCGGACGTGACCTCCGCGGCCAGATCGGAGAGTGCGCCGATCAGCATCAGGCGGGCAGAGTTCTCGGCCGCGTCGGCGAGGCCCTCCGCGATTCGCCGGGTGTTCTCGTCGCCGAGCGCGGCCGCAGCCGCCAGGTCGCGACGAAGGGACTGGGTGTACTCGGAGATGTCCATGACGCCAGTGTGGCGTCGTATATGACGTCTGTCAACGAAGTGTGACGTCATTGTGGCGTCACGCCGCATTCGGCGGCCGCCCGATAGTGTTCGGTCACGATCCGGTCGGGTCCGAGGAGGGTGTGCGGTGCAGCGAGCGGTGTCCCTGAAGGTCCAACTCATCGCGAAGACCGAGTTCTTCGCGCCCGGCGACGTGCCGTGGGACACCGATGCCGACGGCGGCGAGGCGCTCGTCGAGTTCGCCGGTCGCGCCTGCTACCAGAGCTGGAGCAAGCCGAACCCGCGGACCGCGACCAACGCCGGCTACCTGCGGCACCTGCTCGAAGTCGGTCACGATTCGGTTCTCGAACACGGCACGGTCAGCTTCTACGTCACCGGGATCTCCCGCTCCTGCACCCACGAGCTGATCAGGCACCGGCATCTGTCGTTCTCGCAGCTCTCGCAGAGATCAGTGTCCGAGCGGGACGCCAAGGTCGTGGTCCCGCCTGCGATCGCGGGGGATCCCGAACTGGAGTCGTTGTTCGCCGCAGCCACCGACGCCAGCCGAGGCGCATACGCAGAGCTGCTCGACGCGCTCGAGTCGAAGCTCGCGGACGTTCCCAACGGGTCGCTGCGGGGGCGTCAGGCCCGGCAGGCCGCGCGGTCCGTGCTGCCCAACGCCACCGAGACGCGGCTGGTCGTGACCGGCAACTATCGGGCCTGGCGGCACTTCGTCGGCATGCGGGCGACCG
Organism: Rhodococcus gannanensis; assembly: GCF_042681175.1. Lineage (NCBI taxonomy): Bacteria > Bacillati > Actinomycetota > Actinomycetes > Mycobacteriales > Nocardiaceae > Rhodococcus > Rhodococcus gannanensis. The sequence continues at coordinate 203,132 of NZ_JBHUFB010000013.1, read as the reverse complement.
AGCATGCGGATGTGGAGATTCGAGCCGTCGCGGTCGAGTGCCTGCGTCAGCTCCAGATAGCGGCGCCAAATGTGTTCGGCGACTTCGAGATCGCGGCGCTGCCCGACGGATCCGAGATCGCGGTCACCGACTTCGGCGCGGGTGCCTGACGGGCCGACCCTCTCCGGGCGCGATCGGTGTGCGGGGAGGGCTCCGTGACCGGGTAACCTTGACAACCATGACCCATGCTGAATCCACACCAGTCGAGCGCCCGTTCGGCACCATCCTGACCGCGATGGTGACCCCGTTCACAGCCGACGGGAAACTGGACGTGGATGCCGGTGTGCGGCTGGCTGCGCACCTGGTCGACGGTGGTTGCGACGGCCTCGTGCTCGCCGGCACCACCGGCGAGTCGCCGACGACCACCGAGTCGGAGAAGCTCGAACTGATGCGCGCGGTGATCGACGCGGTCGGCGACCGCGCCCGGATCGTCGCAGGCGCAGGCAGCAACGACACCGCCCACAGCGTGGAGCTGGCCCGCGACGCGGCCAAGGCCGGAGCCGACGGCCTGCTCGTCGTCACCCCCTACTACTCGAAGCCGCCGCAGGCCGGGTTGCTCGCGCACTTCACCGCGGTCGCCGACGCCACCGATCTCCCGGTGATGCTCTACGACATCCCGCCGCGGTCGGTCGTCCCGATCGCCACCGAGACGATCTACCGGCTCGCCGAGCATCCGCGGATCACGGCCGTCAAGGACGCTAAGGGCGATCTCGCCGCGGGCGCGGAGCTCATCGCCAACACCGACCTCGCGTTCTACTCGGGTGACGACCCGCTGAACCTGCCCTGGCTGTCGGTCGGCGCGGTCGGATTCGTCAGCGTCATCGGACATCTGGTGCCGGGCCGACTGCGGGCGCTGCTCGACGCCTACGAGGCGGGCGACATCGTCCGCGCCCGCGAGATCAACGCGGGATTGCTGCCGGTGATGCGGGCGACGGGGCGCCTCGGCGGCGTCAGCGCCTCGAAGGCCGGGCTGCGGTTGCAGGGCATCGAGGTCGGCGATCCGCGACTGCCACAGGTCGCGCCGAGCCTGGAGGAGCTGGACCTGCTCGCGACCGACCTGCGCGCGGCCGGAGCACTGTCGTGACGCGGCCGCCGCGCCGCCGCAGCGCACGTCGTCAGGCCGGCCCGCCGAGCGCGCCCGAGGCGGTGACGCCCGCGGAGATGTCGGCAGCCCAGGCGCCGGCGGCTGCGCCGAAGTCGGCGCAGGCGGCATCGCAGAAGTCTCCCGCAGAGAAGGCTCCGCTGGCCGAGAAGGCGCCGGTGGCCGAGAAGGCGCCGGTGGCCGAGAAGGCGCCGGTGGCCGAGAAGGCGCCGGTGGCCGAGAAGGCGCCGGTGGCCGAGAAGGCGCCGGTGGCCGAGAAGGCGGGAAGCGGTCGCTCACGTCCGTCCGGCGAGGGCGAGAAGGCGGGCAGGCGGCGGAAGTCGCAGGGAGGCTCGAACCGTCCTCAGCGTCAGCCGAAGGGTCGTCCCGACGGCATCGTCGCCGTCGACCCCACCGAGCGGCTCGGACCGCCCCCCAAGGCACCGAAGAACGGGCTCCGAGTGGTTGCGCTCGGCGGCATCGGCGAGATCGGCCGCAACATGACCGTCTTCGAGTACGACGGCAAGCTGCTCATCGTCGACTGCGGCGTGCTGTTCCCCGAGGACCAGCAGCCGGGTGTCGACCTGATCCTGCCCGACTTCGCGCACATCGAGGATCGGATGGACGACGTCGTCGCGGTCGTCCTCACCCACGGTCACGAGGACCACATCGGCGCGGTGCCGTTCCTCCTGCGCCTGCGGCCCGACGTTCCGGTCATCGGTTCCCGGTTCACCCTCGCGCTCGTCGCCGCGAAGTGCCGCGAGCATCGGCAGCGCCCCAACCTCGTCGAGGTCGTCGAGGGCCAGATCACCACGCACGGCCCCTTCGAGTGCGAGTACTTCGCGGTCAACCACTCGATTCCCGATGCCATCGCCGTCGCGATCAAGACGCCGGCGGGCGTCGCACTGCACACGGGCGACATCAAGCTCGACCAGCTGCCACTCGACGGCCGGCTCACCGACCTCGCCGGATTCTCCCGGCTCGGCGACGAGGGAGTCGACCTTTTCCTCGTGGACTCCACCAACGCCGAGGTCCCCGGCTTCGTCACCCCCGAACGCGAGATCGGCGGCGTCCTCGACGGCGTCATCGGCAAGGCGAAGCAGCGCGTCATCGTCGCGTCGTTCGCCAGCCACGTGCACCGCATCCAGCAGGTCGTCGACGTCGCGGTCCGGTACAACCGCAGGATCGCGTTCGTCGGCCGCTCGATGGTCCGGAACATGCAGATCGCGCAGGACCTCGGCTACCTCACCGTCCCCGACGGAGTGGTCGTCGACATCGACACCGCGGCGAACCTGCCCGACGACCGCCTCGTGCTCATCTCCACCGGTTCGCAGGGCGAGCCGCTGTCGGCGCTGTCGCGGATGGCGCGCGGTGAGCACCGGCAGATCAACATCCGAGCGAACGACCTCGTCGTGCTCGCGTCGTCACTCATCCCCGGCAACGAGAACTCGGTGTTCGCGGTCGTGAACGGACTCGCCAAGCGCGGCGCCACCGTCGTGACCCAGCAGAGCGCCAAGGTCCACGTCTCCGGACACGCCTCGGCCGGCGAGCTGCTGTACCTCTACAACGCGGTTCGGCCCACCAACGCGATGCCCGTGCACGGCGAGTGGCGGCACCTGCGCGCCAACGCCGCCCTGGCGGCCGCGACGGGCGTGCCGGAGGACCGGATCGTGCTTGCCGAGAACGGCGTCGTCGTCGACATGGTCGACGGGCTCGCCGAGATCACCGGCCGCGTCACCGTCGGCATGGTCTACGTGGACGGCAACTCCGTCGGCGACGTCGGCGACTCGACTCTGTCCGACCGCCTGATCCTCGGGGAGGGTGGCTTCATCTCGATCTCCCTCGCCGTGGACGAGCACACCGGCAAGGCCGTCAGCACCCCGCAGGTCCACGGGCGCGGATTCTCGGACGACCCGGCCGCGCTCAAGGAGGCCGCGGTCCTCGTCGAGGCTGAACTGTCCCGGCTCGCGGGTGAAGGTGTGACCGACACACACCGGATCGCGCAGGCGGTGCGCCGCGTCGTCGGGCGTTGGGTTGCCGACAAGTACCGGCGCCGACCGATGATCGTGCCGACCGTCATCGGCGTCTGACGCCGCGGTCCCACCCCTCTCGCCGTGGACGCGATGTCACATCGTGCGCATCCGACGCGCACGATGTGACATTCAGCCCGCCAGCAGTCGCCACAGTCCGATCAGGCCGAGCACGACGATCGCCGCGCGCAACGCGTTGGGGGACAGGCGCCTGCCGTAACGCGCGCCCACGGAACCGCCGACGAGTGAGCCGACGGCGATCAATCCGGCTGCGGCCCAGTCGATGCGGTCGAACGCGACCGTGGTGTACGCGACCGCTGCCACTACGTTCACCAGCAGTGACAGCAGGTTTTTCGCCGCGTTCATCCGCTGCATCGACTCGGGCAGCAGTGCGCCCATCACGCCGATCAGCAGGATCCCCTGTGCGGCGGTGAAATAGCCGCCGTAGACGCCGACCGCGAATGTCCCGGCCGTGAGCGCGATCATGCGTGCCGTACCCACGTGGTCGGCGGTGCGTCCCGCAGCCTCGGCGCGGGCACGTGCCCAGGTCTGGATGCGCGGACCGGTGACCACCAGGACGAGCGCGCCGACCAACAGCACGGGCACGATCGTCGTGAAGGCCTTCTCGGGCAGGTGCAGCAGCAGCCACGACCCCAGCGCGGCCCCGAGTACCGACGCGGGAATCTGCCAGCACAGTCGATCCCACTGGCCGCGCAACTCCCGCCGGTACCCCACGTTCCGGAGACACCGCCCGCGACCAGTCCGACGGCGTTCGACATCGTCGCCACCACCGGGGGATACCCGAACGCAACCAGAGTCGGGAAGGTCACGAGTGTTCCGGAGCCGACGATCGCGTTGATCCCGCCCGCGCAGAAGCCGGCTACGGCGATCACGATCATCTCGACAGCGGACACCTGTCGACGCTAACGAGGCCGAGATGATGACCCGAACGCGGGGTTCGAGCTGTTCGTCGGTGTGGGCACATCTGCGCTGTTTCGTACCGTTTCGCGCTGGGCAGTGTGGCGGGCGAGCGTCGTCGTCGGATTGATGATCCGCACTGATGTGTCGACAGGGCGGTGCGTTGTGGGTGAGTTCAGGTTTCCTCGGATGCTCGGACCGGAAGTCGGGTACCGTAGTCGAACATAAGTTCGATATCGGTTTGGGGGTGGGGCGGTGATCCGGGCATACCTGTTCGCACTCGACCCCACCGCCGGGCAGGAACAGGCGTTCCGGTCACATTGCGGGGCACAACGATTCACCTACAACTGGGCACTCGCGCAGGTGAAAGCGAACTGGAACCAACGTACGGCTGAGGAGTCCTACGGGATCGCGGAGGCGGACCGGACCCCCTGGATCAGTACGTCCGCCTACAGCCTGCGGAAGACCTGGAACCAAGTCAAAGACGTCGTGGCGCCGTGGTGGGCTGAGAACAGCAAGGAGTCGTACGCCTCCGGGTGCGCGAACCTGGCGGCCGCGCTCGGCAACCGCCGGGACGGGCGGGCTCGGATGCCGCGGTTCAAGTCGAAAAGGTCTCACCGATCGTGTCGGTTCACCACCGGTGCGTTCGGGCTCGGCCGCGACAGGCGACACGTGAAGCTGCCCCGGATCGGGGAGGTACGCACCCACGAGTCGACGCGGAAGCTCGCCCGCAAGGTCGAGGCCGGCACCGCCCGGATCGTCTCGGCGACCCTGTCGTATCAGCGGGGCCGTTGGCATGTGTCGTTCGCGGTGGAGCTACCCGACGCCGACGCCGGCGCCGTCGCCGCATCTGGTGGCGTCCCGCGGGTGGTAGGTGTCGACGTGGGAATCGCCGCGTTGGCTACCTTGTCGACCGGCGACACGATCGCCAATCCGCGCCATCTCGACAAGGCGTTACGGGACCTGCGACGGGCGCAGCGCGTGGTGGCACGCAGACAGGGGCCGGACCGTCGGTCCGGGCAGGTGCCGTCGAACCGGTGGCGCAAGGCGCAGGGCCGTGTCTCGCGGTTGCACACCCGGGTCGGCAACCAACGTCGCGACGGCCTGCACCAGCTCACCACCCGGCTGGTGTCCGAGTTCGACACGATCGTGATCGAGGACCTGCCCGTCGCGGGGATGGTGCGTAACCGGCGCCTCGCGAGGCGTATCGCCGACGCGGGGTGGGGCGAGTTCCGGCGGCAGTTGTCGTACAAGGCGGATGCGGCGGGCGTGCGGCTTGTCGTGGCGGACCGTTGGTTCGCGTCGAGTAAGACCTGTTCCGGGTGTGGGGCAGCGAAAACCAAGCTGGCCCTCTCGGAGCGGACGTACACGTGTGCGGTGTGTGGCCTGGTCTTGGATCGGGACCTCAACGCCGCGCTCAACCTTGCCGCCCTCGCGGGCGGCGACACCGGGGAGTTGCTCCGGGAGCAGTCCGCTGGAACTCGCGTCAGACCCGATGTTGTGTCGGGCTGTGAGATTGCCACGGGAAGACCGCGATGCGGTCAACGCCATGTCTGTGAGGGCGTGACTCACGGAATAGATTCACACGTTTCGTGAACGGCGGTAACCTGCGCGGCATGAGCCTTGCCCGTGACGAACGCCACGCGCTGGTGGCGACGATGACCGCCGTCGGCCCAGACGCCCCGACGCTCTGCGGGGACTGGACGACCCGCGACCTCGCCGCGCACCTCGTGGGGCGGGAGCGGCGCCTCGACGCGTCGCCGGGGATCTTGATCAAGCCGCTCGCACCGCACACCGAGAAGATCCGTGCGCAGTACGCGACCCGCCCGTACGCGGAACTCCTCGAACAGGTCCGGACCGGCCCGCCGCTCTGGTCGCCGCTCAAGCTCGTCGACGCGAAGGCCAATCTTGCGGAGATGTTCGTCCACCACGAGGACGTCCGGCGGTCGGGGTCGGCCTGGGAGCCGCGTGACCTCGGGCCGAAGTGGGACGCCGCACTGTGGTCGCTGGCGAGACAGCTGGGTCGGATGGTGTTCCGTAGGGCCTCGTGCACGGTGGTGCTGGATGCCGGGGAGGGGAGGACCGTGACGCCACGCCGTGCGTCGGGTGCAGGTGAGGTGGTGCTGACCGGCACTCCCGCCGAGCTGCTGCTGTACGTGTTCGGCCGGGACGCGGTACACGTGGGGTTCGACGGCCCGGAATCGTCGATTGCGGCGGTGAAGGCGCTTCCGCGCGGCGTCTGAGTCCGCTGGGGCACGTGTTGCAGATGGTCCCGATGGGGCCGAAGCGACTAGCCTGGGCGTCATGGCTGGAAAGTCCGGAACCCGAACATCCACGAGCGCGCCCCGATCGACGGGGCGCACCGGATCGTCGGGTGCGGCGAGGTCGGGGGGTTCCGCATCACGCGGTCGCACCACCCGCACCGTGTCGACCCCGCGCAAGGCGACCGCGCCTCGCCCGGCCGCGCGACGTCCCGCCGGCCGTAAGTCGGGTGGCGCACTGCACTCGGTCGGGGCGGCGCTGGGCCGCGGCTGGACGCTCGCTGCGCGGGGTGTCGGCGCCGCAACGCGCACGGTCGGTCGCGCCGCCGACATCGAGCACGGACACCGGCGGGACGGGATCGCCCTCGGCCTGATCGCCGTGAGTGCGGTCGTTGCGGCCGCGATGTGGTTCGGCGCGGGTGGCCCGGTGGGTGGATGGATCGAAACCGGCGTCCGGGCACTGTTCGGCGGCGCGGCGGCACTGTTGCCGGTCGTCGGCGTCGCCGTGGCCGTCATCCTGATGCGCTCCGAGCCGAATCCCGAGATCCGGCCGCGGCTGGTGCTCGGATCGCTGCTCGTCGCGGTGCCCGCGCTCGGTGTCTTCCACGTGATCAGCGGTGAGCCCCGCGACGCCGAGGGACGCGCCGTCGGCGCCGGGTTCGTCGGATTCGCCGCGGGTGGTCCGCTGACCGACGGCATCACATTCTGGCTGTCGGTGCCGCTGCTGCTGCTCGCGATGGGCTTCGGTGTCCTGTTGCTGACCGGAACGACGGTCCGCGAGGTCCCGTCGAGGGTCCGATCCCTGTTCGGAACCCCGCGGCAGGACGACTACGAGCCGTACGACCGGGAGGCCGTCGGCGACTTCGACGACCACGACGAGGCGGGCGACGACGGCCACGAACACGACCGCCTGCGTGGTCTGCGGAACCTGAGGCCGTCGCGGCGGCGGGCGGCCCACGACGACCCCGACTACGATCCGGCGCTGTTCGATGCCGACGGCTACCCGGTGGACGACGCGCTGCCGGATGCCGGCTCGGCGAGCGACCCCACGACGAACTATCCGCTCGACGAGTTCGCGCCGACCGAGGTGCTCGCGACGGAAGCCGGCCCGGTGGCTCAGCCGCCGAAGCCGCGAGCCAAGCCGAAGGCCCCGAAGCCGGCGCCCGCCGCGAAACCGGCGGACGAGCCGGAAATGATCGTTGCCGACCGGGTCGTCGAGGGCGACTACACGCTGCCGCCCGTCTCGCTGCTCGTCGAGGGTGATCCGCCGAAGGCGGGCAGCTCGGCGAACCAGGCGATGATCCAGGCGATCACCGAGGTCCTGGAACAGTTCAAGATCGACGCCGCCGTCACGGGCTACACCCGTGGCCCGACCGTGACCCGGTACGAGGTCGAGCTCGGGCCGGGCGTGAAGGTCGAGAAGATCACGGCCCTCGCCCGGAACATCGCGTATGCCGTGGCAACGGACAACGTGCGTCTGCTCGCGCCGATCCCCGGAAAGTCGGCCGTCGGCATCGAGGTCCCCAACACCGACCGCGAGATGGTCCGGCTCGCCGACGTCCTCGCCGCCCCGAGCACCCGCAAGGACCATCACCCGCTGGTCATCGGACTGGGCAAGGACATCGAAGGCGACTTCGTCAGCGCCAACCTCGCGAAGATGCCGCATCTCCTGGTCGCCGGTTCGACCGGTTCCGGCAAGTCCAGCTTCGTGAACTCGATGCTGGTGTCCCTGCTCCAGCGCGCCACGCCGGACGAGGTCCGGATGATCCTGATCGACCCCAAGATGGTCGAGCTCACGCCGTACGAGGGCATCCCGCACCTGATCACGCCCATCATCACCCAGCCGAAGAAGGCGGCGGCGGCGCTGGCCTGGCTCGTGGAGGAGATGGAGCAGCGCTACCAGGACATGCAGGTCAACAAGGTGCGGCACATCGACGACTTCAACAAGAAGGTGAAGTCGGGGGAGATCACGGCACCGCTGGGAAGTGAGCGGGTGTACCGGCCGTACCCCTACATCCTCGCGATCGTCGACGAGCTCGCCGACCTGATGATGACCGCGCCGCGCGACGTCGAGGAGGCGATCGTGCGGATCACGCAGAAAGCCCGCGCAGCGGGGATCCACCTGGTGTTGGCGACGCAGCGTCCATCCGTGGACGTCGTCACGGGCCTGATCAAGACGAACGTGCCGTCCCGACTGGCGTTCGCGACCAGCTCGCTGACCGACTCGCGGGTCATCCTGGACCAGCCGGGCGCAGAGAAGCTCATCGGCATGGGCGACGGACTGTTCCTGCCCATGGGCGCCGGCAAGCCCACACGCATGCAGGGCGCGTTCATCACCGACGAGGAGATCGCCGCCGTCGTCGACTTCACGAAGAACCAGGCCGAGCCCGAGTACACCGAGGGCGTCACCACGGCCAAGTCCGCGGAGAAGAAGGACGTCGACCCCGACATCGGCGACGACATGGACGTGCTGCTGCAGGCCGTGGAGCTGGTTGTGACCAGTCAGTTCGGTTCCACGTCGATGCTGCAGCGCAAGCTGCGCGTCGGGTTCGCGAAGGCGGGCCGGCTGATGGACCTGATGGAGACGCGTGGCGTGGTCGGGCCGAGCGAGGGGTCGAAGGCACGCGAGGTGCTGATCAAACCGGACGAACTGGACGGGTTGCTGTGGTCGATCCGCGGCGGTGATCCGGACGAATCGGATTCCGACGAGTGACCTGCTCGTTCACGGCGATGCGTGTGTCCTGTGATTGAATGAGGAGGCTTTGGAGGGGAGTATCCCCGAATTTCCGTGGCAACCTCGTCAACACGAGCAGCGCAATCGCCGCTCCGGGGTTGCCGGTCGAGTGAACGACGTGGACGCGCGAGGGCGCGACGCGCCGGAACTCGGCGGGAGAGACCTCCGGTGTCCTGAACGACTACCGGAGGATTGCCTGTGCACATCACCCCGATGGTCTGGATCATCACGTGTCTGGTGATCCTGGGCCTGTTCATCTTCGACTTCTTCGCCCACGTCCGAACTCCGCACGCCCCGACGCTGCGCGAGTCGGGCTTCTGGTCCGCCGTGTACATCGGCATCGCGATCCTGTTCGGACTGTTCGTCGTCTGGCAGTGGGGCGCGGGCTACGGCGGTGAGTACTTCGCCGGCTACGTGACGGAGAAGGCGCTCTCGGTCGACAACCTGTTCGTCTTCGTCATCATCATGTCGAGCTTCGCGGTGCCACGGGAATACCAGCAGAAGGTGTTGCTGATCGGCATCGTTATGGCACTCGTGTTGCGCGGAATCTTCATCGCGGTCGGTGCGGCGGCGATCAACGCCTACAGCTGGGTCTTCTACCTGTTCGGCTTCTTCCTGGTGTACACCGCGATCAAGCTCTTCAAGGACCACGGCCACGAGGCCGAGGAAGAGGAGAAGCGCGAGAACCGGATCGTGACGGTGGTCCGCAAGTTCGTTCCGACCACCGAGGAGTACGACGGCGACAGGCTCGTCACGAAGATCGACGGCAAGCGGTTCGTGACCCCGCTGCTGTTGGCCCTCATCGCGATCGGATTCACCGACATCCTGTTCGCGCTGGACTCGATTCCCGCGATCTACGGCCTCACGCAGGAGCCGTACATCGTGTTCGCTGCCAACGCGTTCGCCCTGATGGGTCTGCGGCAGCTGTACTTCCTCATCGGCGGACTGCTCGAACGCCTCGTGTACCTGTCCTACGGCCTGTCGTTCATCCTGGCGTTCATCGGCGTCAAGCTCGTCCTGCACGCGCTGCACGAGAACACCCTGCCGTTCATCAACGGCGGTGAGCACGTCGCCGTGCCCGAGGTGAGCATCGCGCTGTCGCTGACGGTGATCATCGGCACGCTCGTCGTGACGACGGTCGCGAGCCTGCTCAAGACCCGAGGCGAACAGGACCAGTCGACGTCGGCGTGACCGAAGAGGCCCCGTGCTCGGTGAACGAGCCGAGCACGGGCCTCCACTCGGTGTAGTGGATGTCGATGACGATCCCGGCGTGGATGAAGGGGTCGTCCGCGAGCAGCTTCGCCGCTGCCTCGCAGTTGGGGGTGGCGAGGATCAGCAGGGCTCCGCTGTTGTCGAGGAACGGGCCCGCCGTCAGGACGTGACCCTGGTCGACGAGCTCGCCGAGCCAGGTCAGGTGGGCGGGTCGGTGAATGTCACGATCCGGAACGGATCCCTCGCGGTACACGTACTCGACGGCGATGAACGACATGGCAACTCGCTTTCCACTCGCCCAGGCCGAAACCGGACGGAATCGAAGTACACCGGGGAACTCAAAGCGTATGCGGGGGAAGCCGGTCCGCGTTGGCAAATGCGCAGAGCTACCCGGATGTCATTCGATCGTTCGGGTGCGAGCCGTCAGGATGCGGTGAACGCGCCCATCACCGGAGTCCACTCGGTGAACCGGGCGGAGTCGATCAGTCCCGCACGCGCGAACGGATCCGATTGGAACAGTGTGCGGGCGGTATCCTCGTCGACCGCGGAGACCAGGATGAGGGCGCCACTGCCGTCGGCGTAGGGCCCGGTGCTCAGCACGGTGCCCGCGGCCACCAGTTCGGACAACCACGCCCGGTGGTCGGGGCGTACCTCGTCGCGTGCGGCGAC
>NZ_JBHUFB010000013.1:98866-192043 GCF_042681175.1 Rhodococcus gannanensis | reverse complement strand
CCCCCCCCCCGATCTCAGAGCGTCAGGAGCATCCGGGTGTTGCCGAGTGTGTTCGGCTTCACGTAGCTCAGGTCGAGGAACTCGGCGACACCGGTGTCGTACGACCGGCACATCTCGGCGTACACCTCCGCGGTGACGGGCGTGCCCTCGATCTCCGCGAATCCGTGGCGGCCGAAGAAATCGACCTCGAAGGTCAGCACGAACACACGTTCCAGTTCGAGTTCCCGTGCGACCTCGACGAGCCGGGCCACGACCAGGTGTCCCACGCCGCGACCCTTGACTACGGGATCGACTGCGACAGTGCGTATCTCGCCGAGATCGGCCCACAGGACGTGCAGTGCGCCGCAGCCGACGACCACCCCGTCCACCTCGGCGACCCAGAACTCCTGGACGGCCTCGTACAGGGTCACGAGGTTCTTCTCGAGAAGGATTCGGCCGGCATAGATGTCGATCAGGCGTTTGATGTCCGTGACGTCGGACGTGCGCGCGCGCCGCACGATCGGCGCGCCCGCGGCGGAGCTTTCGGAGCCTGAAGTCATGGGGTGCACAGTAGTCGTGGCGCCAACCGATATTCTGAGCCGTGTGCCGTCCCCAGTTGCCTCCCACCACCTCGACGAGGGGACCGGTCTGCGTGTCGCGCGGGGTAACCGTCGTGCGTTCGGATTCGCCGGTTTCGGGGCGGTGCGCGGATGACGGCCCGGCAGTGGGAGTCGAACGGCACCGCAATGCCAGAGGGTGACGTTCACGTGTCCGACCTGTCCGACGCCGCCCCCGCGCGACCGGTGCCGCTGCTGAACATCGCCAACGTGTTGACGGTCGTTCGCATCCTGCTCGTGCCGGTGTTCCTGATCGTGCTGTTCGTAGGGGACGGCCACGAGACGTCGTGGCGGATCGCGGCGACAGTGGTGTTCGCCGTCGCGGCGATCACCGACCGGATCGACGGGCAGCTGGCGCGCAAGTACGGGCTGGTGACCGACTTCGGCAAGCTCGCCGATCCGATCGCCGACAAGGCGCTCGTCGGCGCCGCGCTGGTCGGACTGTCCGTCCTGGGCGATCTCAGCTGGTGGGTCACCGGCATCATCGCCGCCCGCGAGATCGGGATCACCCTGCTGCGTTTCGCGGTCCTGCGGCACGGAGTCATCCCGGCCAGCCGCGGCGGCAAGGTCAAGACGCTGGTCCAGTCCCTCGCGATCGGCCTGTACCTGTTCCCGCTGTCCGGTGTGTGGGAGATCGGGGCCGCGGTCGTGATGGGGATCGCCGTCTTCCTCACCGTCGTCACCGGACTCGACTACGTGGTCCAGTCGATCCGGCTGCGCGCCGGCGTGCGCCACGCATCGCAGTGACGGATCCCCTGGTCGACGGCACCGACGCCGTCGCGCTGGTCGCAGAGCTGGCCGGGCGCGGTCAGACCCTTGCGTCGGCGGAGTCCCTGACGGCGGGACTGTTCGCCGCGACGATCGCCGGGGTTCCGGGCGCGAGCGCAGTGCTCCGCGGCGGCGTGATCGTGTACGCAACCGATCTCAAGGCCGAACTCGCCGGTGTGGCCGAGGCGACGCTCGCCGCCGACGGGCCGGTGGCCTCGTCCACGGCCGCGGAACTCGCGGCGGGCGCGGCGACGCGGTGCCGGGCCGACTGGGGTGTCGGACTGACCGGGGTCGCAGGTCCGGATCCCCAGGACGGCAAGCCTGTGGGGACGGTGTTCGTCGCCGTCGCAGGGCCGGACGGGGTCCGCATCCGGGAGCTCATGTTGCCGGGCGGTCGCTGGGAAATCCGCCGCGCCGCGGTCGACGCGGCGATGTCGGACCTCCTCGGTCGCATGCGCTCGGTCGTGTCGGGATAGGGTCGGGAACCAACTCGACGTGTCGACTCGTTGAATCAGGGTAGACGGGAAGCGTGACCGGATCGGGTGCACATGATGGAGGTGCCAGATGAGCGTGTTGTTGCGAGAAGCGCTCGGGGACAGTCTGCGGCGCACGCGGGTGGCCCAGAGCCGCACCCTGCGTGAGGTGTCGAGTTCCGCGCGGGTCAGCCTCGGGTACCTGTCCGAGGTCGAACGCGGGCGCAAGGAGGCGTCCAGCGAACTCCTCGCCGCCATTTGCGATGCCCTCGAGGTACCCCTGTCGACGGTGCTGTACGAGGTGAGCGAGACGCTGTCGGACTCCGCCGAGGACCGTTCGGCACCCGCTGCTCGGTCCGCGGCGACCTCCGGCGCCCAGGTGTCGCTGGAGAACGCGCAGTCGGCGCCTCGGATCGAGGAGGACACGCTCGTCGTCATTCCGGCGCCTCCTGCCGCGCTGGCGGCTGCGTGACGTCCGATCTGCACCGATTGTCCACCCGGCCGTCGAGGGGGCGCGCAGCCCCCGGAGCGCTGTAGATTCGACACCGGACCACCGCGTGGGGGTGGCCGCGAGCAGCAGTTGTGGGGCAGTAGCCCAATGTCGGTGCGCGACGGTCGCACACCGGGTCGCGGTTGACGCGGCAACAGACGGAGGCAGGATCAAACCAATGGCAAACCCGTTCGTCAAGGGCTGGAAGTACCTGATGGCGCTCTTCAACTCGAAGATCGACGAGAAGGCGGACCCGAAGGTTCAGATTCAGCAGGCAATCGAGGATGCGCAGCGTCAGCACCAGGCGCTCTCGCAGCAGGCCGCATCGGTGATCGGCAACCAGCGCCAGCTGGAGATGAAGCTCAGCCGTCAGCTCGACGAGGTCGAGAAGCTCAACGCCAACGCCCGTCAGGCGGTCACGCTCGCGGACCAGGCCGCGACGGCAGGCGACAACGAGAAGGCGATCCAGTACACCAACGCCGCCGAGGCGTTCGCGGCGCAGCTGGTCACCGCCGAGCAGTCCGTGGAGGACCTCAAGGTCCTGCACGACCAGTCGCTGCAGGCCGCGGCGCAGGCGAAGAAGGCCGTCGAACAGAACGCGATGACCCTCCAGGCCAAGGTCGCGGAGCGCACCAAGCTCCTCAGCCAGCTCGAGCAGGCGAAGATGCAGGAGCAGGTCAGCGATTCGCTCCGGTCAATGGACGCGACCCTCTCGGCGCCCGGCAACACGCCGAGCCTCGACGCGGTGCGCGACAAGATCGAGCGTCGCTACGCGAACGCCCTCGGCTCGGCCGAGCTCGCGCAGAACTCGGTTCAGGGCCGCATGATGGAGGTCCAGCAGGCGAGCGTCCAGATGGCCGGGCACAGCCGTCTGGAGCAGATCCGCGCCTCGATGAAGGGCGACGCGCTGCCCGCCGGTGGCACCGCGACCCCGTCGGCCGCACCTGCCACTCCGGCGGCCACCCCGAAGCCGGAGAACCCCACGGCTCAGTAGGTTGCGACCAGCCCGTCGACAACGCCGAAGGCCCCGCCTGGACGAGATGTCCCGGCGGGGCCTTCCGCATGTCGGGGCCGTTCGCTCGTTCTGCCCGCGGGAGGCTCAGTCGTCCACACCGCGAGCGGCGAGGGCCTCGCCCATCGCGTCCGCGGTCCGCAGCGCGCCGATGACCACGGGGACCGCCAACGCGCGGATCGAGAAGCCGAGGCCACGGGCCTTGCGGGCCTCCGTCACGTCGGCGACAAGTCCGCTGATCAGCGGGATGCACCGAATCGTCATCGCGAGCACGAGCCCGACACGGTCCGTGTTGACGCCGAATCGACGAAAGGGTCCGAGCAACCGGTGGATCGCATCGAGCATGTCGAGGACCCTGGTCGTCAGTGAGACGAGCGCGGCCCACGCCACGGACAGTCCGAGCACACCGACCACGACCAGGGCGCGCTGCCAGCTGGTGAACAACCACTGGAAGGCACCGACGAAGAGCAGCATCCACAGCGCGGGGCGTAGTTGGCGCAGCGCGGCACGCGGGCCGATCCGGGACAGCGCGTAGGCCGCGGCAGTGACCGCTGCGGCAGGCACGAGCTGCCAGGGTTCCCGGACACCGATCGCCATGGCCAGCAGGACCACCACGAGGATCGCGAGCTTCGTGATCGCCGGCATGCGGTGCACGAGCGAGGCGCCCGGCACGTACTGGCCGAGGGTGGTCATCCCGCGATCTTCGTGTAGTGGGCGATGGCCGCCGCGGGATTGTCGTCGGCGACCACGACGCCGCCGTCGACGACCAGTACCCGGTCGAAGTCCGCGAGCAGGTCGAGGTGGTGCGTCACGACCACCACCTGCTGGGTGAGGCCACGGAGCGTCTCGGCGACGAGGCGGGCGTTGCGGAGGTCGAGCAGCGTCGTCGGCTCGTCCGCGACGATCACCTCCGGGTCGGTCACCATGACCGCGGCGAGCGCCAGCAGTTGCTTCTGACCGCCCGACAGCAGGTGGGTTGGGTGGTCGGCGTGCCCGGCCAGACCGAACCGCTCGAGGACCGCGCGCACCCGCTCGGCACGGCCGTTCGCGTCGAGTCCGCTACGCCGGAGGGAGAACTCGATGTCCTCGGCGACCGTCGGCATGATGATCTGGTGATCGGGGTCGGTGAAGACGAAGCCGACCTTGCGGCGCACCGCGCGCCCGTCCTTCGCGGTGTCGAGACCGTCGACGAGGACCCGGCCGGACGTCGGGACCACGAGCCCGTTCACGGTGCGGGCCAACGTGGACTTGCCGCTGCCGTTGGCTCCGACGACGCCGATCCGGTGTTCTGTCAGCGTCAGGTCGACGCCGGCGAGGACGCTGCGCTCGCCGTAGGCGTGGCGGACGTTGTCGAAGCGGATCTCGGCCATCTGGTTTTCCGAGCCGTCAGGACGTGGCGGCCGGGCGCCGAGCCGCCTGGTCGGTGAGCAGCGTCGGGTATGCGCGGTGCACCTGGGCGGCGACGACCGCGGCGAGAACCGCCTTGATCAGGTCACCGGGCAGGTACGTGAGGTTCGAGCTCATCGCGGTTCCGAACGACAGGCCGCGCAGCAGCATGCCGATCGTGCCGAACAGGTACAGCACCACGACCCCGCCGAGGACGTTGATCAGGGTTCCCTTGACCACCGAGTACTTCGGAAGCATCTTCACGGTCAGCCAGCCGATGACGGCGACGGTCGGGATCCAGCCGACGAGGAAGCCCGCGGTCGCGCCGGACAGGGAGGTGAGCGACGTGCGTCCGCCTGCGAGGACGGGAAGTGCGAGGCCCAGCACGATGACCGTGAGCACGGCGAGTACACCCTTGCGCGGTCCGAGCAGCGCCCCGGCGAGGATCACGCCGAGCGACTGGAGCGTGATGGGCACGGCCGACCCGCCGATGTTGATGGTGCCCGGAAGCCCCAGGGCGATGATCAGCGCGGCGAACACCGCGACGTGAGCGAGGTCGCGGGAGGTCAGCGGGGAGGTCCCGGAGAAGCGGGCAGACACGGGTGGACTCCTAGGGCGGTGACGTGAGGTGGCGCGGCGCTCAGGTGTGGGCCGGCCCTCAGCGAGAATAGGGCAGCGCGACCGGACACTGGTCGGCCACCGTCCGGGACTCGCCCGTGGGGTGTGTCCGGGTTCACCCTGATCTTTCCCTGATCTTGCGTCTGAGCTGGTGATTTGCCACTCCGACCGTGCCAGTCTGGTGGCACAGGGCAGTCAAACTCGTGGCGGCCCGAACGGAACGGAGATCCGACGTGTTCTGGAAGATTCTCGGAGTCGTGGCGCTGGTCTGGATTGCGCTGGCCCTGGTCGGGGTCCTCGTCAAGGGGCTGTTCTGGATCCTCGCGATCAGTGCGGTCGTGTTCGGTGTGTACCTCCTAGTGAAGGCGTTCTCGGACAGCGATTCGAACGACGTGACCCGGGTCTGACCCGCCGCCGGGCGACCGGTGGCACGGTCGGGGACAGTGGAGGGGTGACGACGCCCCCGGCCGCTGCCCCGCCTGTGCTGACGAGGTCGCTGCTGCTGCTGATGGCCGTCGCCACGGGTCTGTGCGCCGGCGGGAACTACTTCAACCAGCCACTGCTCGATTCGATCGCCGCCGCGCTCGGGGTCGGGCAGTCCACGGCCGCGGTCACGGTGACCGTCGCGCAGGTCTCGTACGGGATCGGACTGTTGTTCCTGGTTCCGTTGGGGGACCTCCTGGATCGTCGTCGGCTCTCCGTCGCCCTGATGCTCCTGGCGGCGGCCGGTCAGGCCGTCAGCGGGCTGGCACCGTCGATCGGATGGCTGATGGTCGGCACCGCGGCTGCGGGGCTGTTCTCCGTCGCCGCGCAGGTCCTGGTCCCGTTCGCGGCCACTCTCGCCGAGCCCGAGCGCCGGGCCACCGCCGTCGGGACGGTGATGAGTGGCCTGCTCGTCGGCATCCTGCTGGCGCGCAGCGTCGCAGGGCTGCTGTCCGGGCTCGGTGGCTGGCAGACCGTGTACCGGGTGTCGGCGGTCGTGATGGTGGTCGTGGCGCTGACGCTGTGGAGGTCGCTGCCGAGTTCCCGGGAGCGGCACGGTCTCGGGTACGGCGGAATTCTCGCGTCGATGGGGCGGCTGCTGCGCGACCAGCCGCGGCTGCGGACCCGGAGCGTGCTCGGAGCGGTGAGCTTCGCGTCGGTGGGTGTGGTGTTCGCGACCATGGCGTTCCTGCTGGCGGGCGAGCCGTTCGGTTTCGGGGACGTCGCCATCGGGCTCGTCGGACTGGCCGGGGTGGCCGGTGCGCTCATGGCCAACGCCGCGGGGCGGCTGGCCGATCGCGGACTCGTCCAGGCGACCAGTGGTGTCGGGGCCGTGTTGCTGTGCGCCGCGTGGGGACTGTTCGCGCTGGGCGGGCAGGTGCTGCTCGCGTTCCTCGCCGCGATGGTGATCGCGGACATGGCGTTGCAGTCCGTGCACGTGAGCAACCAGAGCGTGATCTACGAGCTGGCGCCGCATGCCCGGTCACGTGTCACGTCCGTGTACATGACGTCCTATTTCATCGGTGGGGCAACGGGTTCGGCGCTCGGCTCGGTGGCGTGGGCCGCGCGCGGGTGGCCGGGGGTGTGCCTGTCCGGGCTGGCGCTCGCCGTGGTCACGGTGGCGGTGTGGCTACTCGACCTGCGTGTCGCATCGCGCGCGGCGGACGCCCGGCAGGCATGCTGACGCCATGGCACATGCATCCGTCGAGCCCGTACCCGAGGACTGGAACCGAGGCATCGTGATTGTCGCGCACCCCGACGACATCGAGTACGGATGCGCGGCGGCGGTCGCGCGGTGGACTGCACAGGGCAAGGACGTCCGCTATGTCCTCGCGACCAGCGGGGAGGCCGGCATCGACGGACTCCCCCCCGCCGAGTGCGGCCCGATCCGCGAGGCGGAGGAACACCGGTCCGCTGCCGCCGTCGGCGTCCACGAGGTGGAGTTCCTGGGCCACCCCGACGGGCGCCTCGAGTACGGACTGGACCTGCGCCGGTCCCTCGCCGGAGCGATCCGTCGGCACCGCCCGGAGCTGGTCGTCACCATGAACCACCGCGAGACCTGGGCCCCGGGCATGCGCAACAGCGCCGATCACCGCGCGGTCGGGCAGGCCGCGCTCGATGCGGTGTCCGACGCCGCGAACGAGTGGATCTTCCCGGACCTGCCCGAACCGAGGTGGACGGGTGTGCGGTGGGCCGCGGTGAACGTGATGATCGGCTACGACCACGCCGTCGACGTCACGGACGGCGTCGATGCCGCGGTCGCGTCGCTCACCGAGCACGCGCGCTACCTCGCAGCGCTGTCCGACACCCCGGTCTCCGAGCAGGCCGCGGCGCAGATCGCGATGGCGACCGGCCCCAAGGACGGCTTCCCCGCGACCCGCGCCGTCGGTTTCGAGCTGTACGCCTTCTGACGCCCGTCAGCGCACGGGTGCGCCGACGAGGACCCGTCCCGCCCCGGATACCGCCTCGACGTCGATCGGGAGTGGTGCGATCCGCTCACCGTCGGCGTACGCGACGATCCCGTCGGCAACGAGTCGGACCGACCGTGATCGGTACACGGTGACCTCGTCCAGGTCGACGTGTGTCCCCTTGTAGACGGTCGGGAACAGTCGCACGAGCTTGAACCGGCTCCCCGGAGCGACGATCACGACGTCGAGCTTGCCGTCGGTCAGCTCGGCGCCGGGTGCGATGAGCATTCCGCCACCGTACGAAGTCCCGTTGCCGAGCGAGACCATCGCCGCGTCGACGTCGAGCGTTCGGTCGTCGAGGACGATGCGATAGCGGATCGACCGCAGACCCGCCAGCTCCGCCAGCATCGCCAGGTTGTAGCGCATCGGACCGTGCGGCCAGCGCATCCGGTTCGCGCGTTCGGTGACGAGCGAGTCGAAACCACTGGCCAGGACCGTACCGAACCAGTGGACTCGGTCGTCGCCGATCGTGACTCGGCCCAGGTCGATGTCGGCGATCGTTCCGTCCGCGACGACGTCCGCGGCGGCCACCGGGTCGTCGACGGGGACGTGGAAGAGCCGTGCGTGGTCGTTGCCGGTGCCACCGGGCACGATGCCGAGCGGGACGCCGGTGCCCGCGATGGCCTGCCACGCAATGTTGATCAGGCCGTCGCCGCCGACCGCGACGAGCGCGTCGGTGCCTGCGGCCACGGCGGCGTGCGCGACGGTCAGCGCGTCGTCGGCGGTCGTGCCCTCGATGGAGGTGACCTCGAGCCCACGCTCACGCAGGCGCGCGGTCGCGGTGGCGGCGGCTTCGCGGGGGTGCCCGCCGCCCGCATGAGGATTCGTCAGCACCGTCACCGATTTCATGGGATCAGCTTGCCAGGGTTGAGGATTCCGGAGGGGTCGAGCGCATCCTTGACCGCCCGCAGGGCCGTGGCACCGAGCTCGCCGATCTCGGCGGACATCCACGGCTTGTGGTCGCGGCCGACGGCGTGGTGGTGGGTGATGGTGCCGCCCGTGGCGACGATGGCATCGCCCGCAGCCTTCTTCGCTGCCGCCCACTGTGTCAATGGATCGGCCGCCTGGGCGCAGACCACGGTGAAGTAGAGCGACGCTCCGGTCGCGTAGGTGTGCGAGATGTGACACATCACCAGCGGTGGGGTTCCCTGTGCCGCAAGCGATTCGGTCAGCGCCGTGGTGACCGCACCGCGGAGGTCGGAGAGATTCGACCAGACGGTCGCCGTCTCCAGGGTCTCGACGATCGCTCCCGCGTTGAGGAGTGCGTCGCGCTGGTAGGGTGCGTCGAACCGGCCGTGCTCCCAGGCGAGCGCGGGGGCGTCGCCGAGGTCGGTTCCGCCTGCGGCCGCGAGCAGCGCCCAGGCCTCGTCGGATCGCGCCCGAACGTGGTCGGCGGTGCCCTCGACCGTCGTGATCGCGAGGCAGCCCGCGGTGGGGCTGTCGCCGCCGATGTCGCCCGCGAGGGCGAGGTTGAGCCCGGTCTCGGCCTCGTCCGACAGTCGCATCACCGTCGGCGCCGCACCGGTCTGGACAACGGTGCGCAGCGCGGCGGCGCCGGTCGCGAAGTCGGGGAACGACCACGCCCGGTACGCGGTCGTCTCCGGTACGGGGTGCACCCGGACTGCCACCTCGGTGATGACGCCGAACGTGCCTTCCGACCCGACGAACAGTTCACGCAGGTCCGGACCTGCCGCCGAGGCGGGACCACGGCCGAGATCGAGCGATCCGGACGGGGTGGCGACGCGCAGCCGCTGCACCATGTCGTCGAAGCGGCCGTATCCGGCCGATGCCTGCCCGGACGACCTGGTGGCCGCGAATCCGCCGATGGTGGCGAACTGGAAGCTCTGTGGGAAGTGTCCGAGCGAGAATCCGTGCGCGCCGAGCAGTTCCTCGGCCTGCGGGCCGGTCAGTCCTGCCTGCAGCACGGCGATTCCGGACACGGGGTCGAGATCGACCAGGGCGTCGAGGCGACGGAGGTCGACCGCCAGAACGACGTCGAACTCGCCGCGGATCGGGTCGAGTCCGCCCACCACCGACGTGCCCCCACCGAACGGCACCACGGCGACTCCGGTGCGGGCGCACCACTGCAGCAGCGCCAGGACCTCGTCGTGCGACGCGGGCGTGACGACGGCGTCGGGCGCATCCTGGGCATCGGTCGACTTGCGTCGCAGTAGGTCCGGTGTCGACTTTCCGCCGGCGCGGCGCAGTCGGGTGGCGTCGTCGGTGTGAACGTTCTCCGCGCCGAGCAGCCACGCCAGGGCCTCGCGGTGCGCGCCCGTCAGGGCACTCGGACGCAGAGTGACATCCGATTCGCTGGGCGGCGGGGCCTGCTCGGCGTCGACGCCGAGCGCGGCACGCAGCAGCCCGAGGATCTGGGGCGAGAGTTGCTTGCGGTACTCCCCGAGTCCCCACGCGTCCCATTCCATGGTCGGGGCGGTGGTGGTCGGCCGTTCGGGTGATCCGATGGTCTCCATGCGTTACAGTCTTACATACGATGTCTATCCGTAACGAAGAATTCTCCGGCACCCCGGACGCCGCACGGCTCGTGCAGCAGTCGGGGGAGGCCGATGCCTCCGACGCGGCGCGCAGCATCGACGACCAGATCCTCGACGCGGCACGAACCTGCGTCGTCGAGTTCGGCGTTCGGCGCACCACGCTCGCCGAGATCGCTCGCCGGGCAGGCGTCAGCCGGCCCACGGTGTACCGGCGCTGGCCCGACACCGGTGCGATCGTGGCAGACCTCCTCACCCGGGAGATCGGCCACGCGATGCCGCACCCGCCGAGCGGTGGCACCGCTCGGGACCGGCTGGTGTACACGGTCGGCGGCATGACCGAGACGGTCCGCACCCATCCGCTGTTCGCGAAGATCCTGCGGTCCGACCCGGAGCTGCTCGTCACCTACATCGTCGACCGGCTCGGAACGAGCCAACGCGCGATCCTCGACCATCTGGTCCCCGCCGTGCGGGCAGGTCACGACGACGGATCGATCAGAGCGGGTGATCCCGTCGCGATCGCGGTCACCATCCTGCTCATGGCGCAGTCCGCGGTTCAGTCCGCGGGGATGGTCGCCGAGCTGGTCGCGCCGGACGCGCTCGTGGCGGAGCTCGTCGTGGCCGTCGACGCCTATCTCACCCCGCCAGCCTGATCCGTCCGTCCGATTCACCGCCACAGGAGTTCGCAGTGCACGCTCACGCCCCGACCTCACTCCACGCCGCCCGTCGTGTCAGGGAACTGTCCGGACTCGGTGACGGCGAGCCGATCGACGTCCTGGTGGTCGGCGGCGGCATCACGGGCGTCGGCGCGGCCCTCGACGCCGCGTCCCGCGGCCTGCGGACCGTGCTCGTCGAACGCCACGACCTGGCGTTCGGGACCAGTCGATGGAGCTCGAAGCTCGCACACGGTGGATTGCGCTACCTCGCCAGCGGGAACGTCGGGATCGCCCGCGAGAGTGCTGTCGAGCGAGGAATCCTCATGACCCGGACCGCTCCGCACCTGGTACGTGCGCTTCCGCAGCTCGTGCCCCTGCTTCCGTCGGTCGGCCGCGTCGAGAAGGCGCTGGTGCGTACGGGCTTCCTCGCCGGTGACGTGCTGCGCGCGACGGCTCGGACGTCGACGTCGGTGCTGCCGCGGTCCCGCCGGATCGGCGCAGCGGAGGTCGTCGACCTCGCTCCCGCGGTGCGGAGGGACGGGTTGCGCGGGGGACTGCTCGCCTTCGACGGACAGCTGATCGACGACGCCCGGCTGGTGGTCGCTCTCGCCCGGACGGCGGCGGGGCACGGTGCCCGCATCCTCACCCGCGTCGGCGCCTACGACGTCACCGGTGACTCGGCCCGGCTGCGGGACGAACTGACGGGTGAGGAGATGACGGTGCGGGCAGGCGCCGTGGTCAACGCATCCGGGGTGTGGGCGGGACAGGTCGACCCGAGCATCACGCTCAAGCCGAGCCGCGGCACCCACCTCGTCCTGGACGCCGAACGTCTCGGTAATCCCCGGGCGGCGCTCACCGTGCCGATTCCCGGCGAGACGAACCGCTTCGTGTTCGCCCTGCCCGCCCAACTGGGACGGGTCTACCTGGGCCTGACGGACGAGGCGGCGCCGGGTGAGATTCCCGACGTCCCCGTCGCCACCGAGGCGGAGATCGACTTCCTGTTGACGACCGTCAACACTGCGCTCGGCGCCGAACTGACCCGGGCGGACGTCCTCGCCACCTACGCCGGCCTGCGTCCACTGCTCGACACCGGCGACGGCGACACCGCCGATCTGTCCCGCAACCACGCCGTGCTGACGTCCGACACCGGTGTGATCAGCGTCGTCGGCGGAAAGCTGACGACCTATCGGAAGATGGCCCAGGACGCCGTCGACACGGCGGTTCGGGCGGGTCGGCTCGCCGCCGGTCCGTGCGTCACGACCAACCTGCCGCTCGTCGGTACCGGTTTCGGTGTCGGTACGGCCCGGCTTCCGGAGTCGCTTCGAGCCCGGTACGGCGCCGAATCCGCAACGGTCGCGGCTGCGGGCGAGTTGACGCCGGTCGCCGACGGTATCGACGTCACCCGTGCCGAACTGGCCTTCGCGGTGAGTCACGAGGGCGCGCTCGACGTCGGCGACCTGCTCGATCGGCGAACCAGGATCGGTCTCGTCGCCGAGGACCGGGAACGGGCGCTGGCTGCGGCGCAGGAGGCTCTCGCCTGAACAGGAACCTGTCGGTGGATGGCCGTACGGTGGGGAAGTCCGGTCACACCGCACCGATTCTCCGGGGGTTCTCGTCATGACCACAGGCTCGTCGAGTACAGCCAAGTCCGACATCCTGGAACTGCTCGCCGAGCAGCGCCGCACCTTCCTCATCGCGTATCGCGGCCTCGACGAAGCCGGTGCGCGATCGCGAACCACCGCCAGTGAGCTGACGCTGATCGCCTTGCTCAAACACGTCTCCTTCACCGAGGGCAACTGGATCCGCACGATCCGGGAGAGCGACGAGAACGCCCAGTTCGACATGGCGGAAGGCATGGCGTCCTGGGCGGTGGGCGACGACGACACCGTCGCGGCGCTGACCGCGGCCTATGCCACGATCGCGCAGCAGACCGATGCCCTGGTCGCCGGACTGGACCTGGACACGCCGGTGCCGCTGCCCACCGCCCCCTGGGCGCCCGAACGGGAGTGGTGGAGCGTGCGCAAGATCCTCATGCACGTCCTCCGGGAGACCGCGCAGCACGCCGGGCACGCCGACATCATTCGCGAGAGCCTCGACGGTGCGAACACGACCATGCAGATGGGCGCGGACGCGGGCATGGAGTTCTGACGGGACCGGGGTGTCGATCGGGCATTCCTCGCATACCGCGCACTCGCCGCGAGCGCGCCGAGGCGTACGGGAGTACCGTTGGGCGACATGAGCATTCGGCTCGGATACCAGATCCCCAACTTCAGCTACGGAACGCCGGTGCGCGAGCTGTTCCCCACCGTCGTCGCCCAGGTCCGCGAGGCGGAGGCGGCCGGTTTCGACACCGCGTTCGTGATGGACCACTTCTATCAGTTGCCCGGAATCGGCGAACCGGACGAGCCGATGCTCGAGGCGTATTCCACGCTGTCCGCGCTGGCGATGGCCACGACGGACATCGCGCTGTCGGCGCTCGTCACCGGCAACACCTACCGGAATCCGGCGATGCTCGCGAAGACCGTCACCACCCTCGATGTGGTGAGTGGCGGTCGTGCGGTCCTCGGCATCGGGGCGGGATGGTTCGAACTCGAGCACCGGCAACTCGGATACGAGTTCGGGACCTTCAGTGACCGGTTCGACCGGCTCGGTGAGGCGCTCGAGATCATCGTGCCGATGCTCCGCGGGGAGCGGCCCACCGTCGAGGGGACCTGGTATCGCACCGAGAACGCGATCAACGAGCCGCGCATCCGCGACACCCTCCCCGTTCTGCTCGGCGGGGGAGGCGAGCGCAAGACGTTCGGCTACGCGGCGCGCTACGCAGATCATCTGAACGTCATCTGCAACGCGTCGGAACTGCCGCGCAAACTCGACGCCCTCGCGGCGCGGTGCGAGGAGGTCGGGCGTGACCGTTCCACCCTCGAGACCAGCTTCCTCGCGTTCGTGATGCTCGACGAGGACGGAGAGCGGGCCCGGCAGCTGCAACGCGAGTTCCTGCTGTCCCGTGGCATCGACCTGGACACACTCGACGCCGACGCCCGCGCTGCGGCCACCGACCGCCAGTTCGTCGGCACCCCGGACGACGTCGCCGAACAGATCCAGCGTCGGGTCCTCGACAGGGGCGTCGACGGAGTTGTGATCAACCTTGTCGCCAACGGGCACCAGCCCGGGATCGTCGAGCTCGCCGGACGAACTCTCGGCCCACTCGTCTCCGGCTGACCTGCGTGTGTGGCACCCTGGTCGGATGCGCGTTGCCGTCGTCGCCGGACCCGATCCGGGCCATGCCATCCCCGCCATCGCCCTGTGCCTGAAATTCCTTGCCGCGGGCGATGATCCGGTGCTGTTCACCGGGGACAGGTGGCTCGACGCGGCACGAGGCGCGGGGATCTCGGTGCGCAAGCTCAAGGGGCTCGCCCCACGCCCGGAGGACGACGATCTCGACGCGGGCGCACGAATCCACTCGCGTGCCGCGTACATCTCGACCGAGATCCTGCCCGACCTGAGTGCGATGCTGCCGGAGCTGGTGGTGTCCGACATCCTCACCGCGGGTGGCGGGATGGCCGCGGAACGTCTCGACCTGCCGTGGGTGGAGCTGTCCCCGCATCCCCTGTACTCGCCGTCGGTGGGGCTTCCCCCGATCGGCAGCGGCCTCGCGCCCGGTGAGGGCATCCGTGGCCGCCTGCGCGACTCGATGATGCGGGCCGCGACGGCCCGGTCCATCAAGCAGGGGCTGCGCCAGCGTTCCGAGGCGCGGGTCGGCGTCGGGTTGCCCGCGCAGGACCCGGGTCCCGCGGCGCGGCTGATCGCGACCCTGCCCGCCCTCGAGGTGCCCAGACCCGACTGGCCCGAGAACGCCCACGTCGTCGGGCCACTGTTGTGGGAGCCGACTGCCGACCTGCTCGATCCGTCTCCGGGAGACGGGCCACTGGTCATGATCGCGCCGTCCACCGCGCACACCGGCGCCGAAGGAATGCTCGAGACCGCGCTCGACACGCTCGACGGTGAAGGGGTCCGGGTGGTCGCCTCGATGCTCGACGCGCCGCCGGTCGACCTGCCCGCGTGGGCGCGTGCCGGGCTCGGCCGTCAGGACGCACTGCTCGCGTCGGCCGCCGTCGTGGTGTGCGGTGGCGGGCACGGAATGCTCGCGAAGGCGCTTCTGGCCGGGGTGCCCGTCGTCACGGTCCCCGGCGGCGGCGACCAGTGGGAACTGGCCAACCGGGCGGCCCGGCAAGGGAGCGCGGTGGTGGTGCGGCCCCTGACCGCGGAGTCCCTTCGCGACGCGGTACGCCGGGTGCTCGACGATCCGTCGTTCGCGCAGGCCGCGCGACGCGCAGCGGAGACGGCTCCGGATGTCGCGGACCCGGTGGAGGTGTGCCGGGCCGTGGCAGCCGCCGCACTGTCCTGAGCATTCGCCCGTTCGCGATCGACGATCCGGCCGTTGCGTCTCGATCGACGGCTCGGCCGTTGCGTCTCGATTGACGGCTCGGCCGTCGTCACGACTACCGTGGCCGTGTGCGACTGACCGAGTTCAACGAACTGGTCCACGGCGAGTTCGGCCGGCTGTACGGCGATTCGCTGCTCGTGGACCACGTGCTGCTCAGCCTGGGTGGGAGAACCGCAGCCCAGGCGATCGAGGACGGGCACGAGCCCCGCGAGGTGTGGCGGGCGCTGTGCGCCGAGTTCGACGTGCCGCGCTCCCGCTGGTAGCCGGCCGTTCGCGGGCGCGCACGGCTCGGTTGCGTGCGACACGCTGCCCCTCGTCGCTCCACTCGAACAGGTGTTCGCCTATGCTGTGGGGGTACCCCCGTCCAGCGCGTCGGCAGAGTTTGTCGGTGCCCCCCTCTACGGTTGCGACAACACCGTGAGACCCGCTCGACCCGAGCGACTCGACACGAGTACCTGACTGCACGAGCAGCTGACCAAGGAGAACCGATGGCACCGCAGGCACATGATCGCGACAAGGCGCTCGAGCTCGCACTGGCGCAGATCGACAAGAACTTCGGCAAGGGTTCGGTGATGCGCCTCGGGGAGGAGGCGCGCCAGCCGATCTCCGTCATCCCCACCGGCTCGATCGCCCTGGACGTCGCGCTCGGCATCGGCGGTCTGCCTCGCGGCCGCGTCGTCGAGATCTACGGCCCGGAGTCCTCGGGTAAGACCACCGTCGCGCTGCACGCGGTCGCGAACGCACAGGCGGCCGGCGGCATCGCCGCGTTCATCGACGCGGAGCACGCACTCGATCCGGAGTACGCCCGCAAGCTCGGTGTCGACACCGATGCGCTGCTGGTCTCCCAGCCGGACACCGGTGAGCAGGCGCTCGAGATCGCCGACATGCTGATCCGCTCCGGCGCGCTCGACATCATCGTCGTCGACTCCGTCGCCGCGCTCGTGCCTCGTGCCGAGATCGAGGGCGAGATGGGCGACAGCCACGTCGGCCTGCAGGCACGGCTGATGAGCCAGGCGCTGCGAAAGATGACCGGTGCGCTGAACAACTCCGGTACCACGGCCATCTTCATCAACCAGCTGCGCGAGAAGATCGGCGTCATGTTCGGCTCGCCGGAGACCACCACCGGTGGTAAGGCGCTGAAGTTCTACTCGTCGGTACGTCTCGACGTGCGCCGGATCGAGACCCTGAAGGACGGCGGCGACGCGGTCGGCAACCGCACCCGTGTCAAGGTCGTCAAGAACAAGGTCTCGCCGCCGTTCAAGCAGGCCGAGTTCGACATCCTCTACGGTCAGGGCATCTCCAAGGAGGGCTCGCTGATCGACATGGGTGTCGAGCACGGGTTCATCCGCAAGTCGGGTTCCTGGTTCACCTACGAGGGCGACCAGCTGGGGCAGGGCAAGGAGAACGCCCGCAAGTTCCTGTTGGAGAACACCGACATTCGCGACGAGATCGAGAAGAAGATCAAGGAGAAGCTGGGCATCGGCGCGGACGTGACCGCCGAGGGCACCGACGACGAGCCCGTCGACTTCTAGGCCGGGTATGCATCCGGACGAGCAGCGCCGGCCCACCCGTCGTCGCTCCGGCGACGACGACACCGGGCGTGGGCGCAGCGCGCGGCGCGGCGTCGACGTCGGATCGCTCGCTCCGGCGGAACAGGAGGTGCAGGCGAAGGACCTGTGCCTGCGCCTCCTGACCGACCGTGCCCGCAGTCGCGCGGAACTGTCGAAGAAGCTGACGGACAAGGGATTCGACGGCGACGTGATCGCCCGGGTCCTCGACCGTCTCGCCGAGGTGAAGCTGGTCGACGACGCCGCGTTCGCAGCCCAGTGGGTGCATTCGCGGCACACGTACTCGGGCAAGGGCAAGCGCGCCTTGGCGATGGAACTGCGCACCAAGGGTGTCGCGCCGGACGTCGCGGCGGGAGCTCTCGACCAGATCGACGGCGACGACGAACGTGCCCGCGCCGTCGAGTTGGTGCAGCGCAAACTGCGGACCGCCTCACTGGACTTCGAGATCGACGGCCCTGGTGGGCGGAGCAGCGAGCGGGATCGTCTCGTACGTCGGCTGGTGTCGATGCTCGCGCGGCGCGGCTACCCGCAGGGCATGTCGTTCGACGTCGTGAAAGCCGAACTGGCCCGGGCCGGGTCGGAGGTCGGAGATCTCGACGGCGGCTGACGGCAGCGCGGGGGCGGAGCGGGTTCCGCTCCGGTCGTCAGAACTGCTTGACGAAGCGGTACCAGTCCCCGGCGAGGTGTTCGTAGCCGATGTCGCCGTCGTGGCGAGGCTTGCCGAGATACGGTGCGCCGCTCGGCATGTAGGCGAGTCCGACCGAGTCGATCAGCCCACCTCGGATGTAGAACAGGCAGCCGTCGTCGCCGTTCCTGTTGGTCGTCCACACGTCGTAGACGCCGATCCGTCGATCGTCGTACGAGACGGAGCATTCGGCGGCGGCGGACGTCAGTGCGCCTCTCGACAGCTGGAACCCGAGCCGGAACGGTGCATCGACCATGACAAGTCCGGCGGTGCACACGACAACGGCGGGAGCGATGACGCTCGCACGCCAGGTGCGGTAGCGGAACCAGCCGATCAGGGTGAGTGTCACCCAGACGACGCCCAACACCAGCAGCGCCGACCCGGCGAGCGCTGCGAACGGGAAGTCGACGACAGGCGGCACCGACGCCCACAGGATCACACCGCACGCGACGGCGACCAGGGCGGACAGGACCACGGCCGACACGGCCCACCAACGGGATGTGGCAGGCCGCGCCGGGACGGTCGTCGTCGCGGTCGAAGTCGACCCCGGCTCGTCTCGAGGCACCGTCACACGTTCGCGGTCAGGTCCATGCCCGGTGCCGCAGGGGGTACGGCGGGTTCCACTGTGGTGCGCCCCTTCTTGCCGCTGCGCAGCCGTTTCTCGACGTAGGTGGCGAGCGCGGACAACGCCGAGTTCAGGACGATCATGATGGCGGCGACGACCAGCAGAGCCGGAAGGTAGTTGCCGTAGAACGCGCCGAGTTGCTGGCCCGACCGGACCACCTCGACGTAGCCGATGAGGTAGCCGAGGGCCGAGTCCTTCAGGGCCACGACCATCTGGGAGATGATCGCAGGCAACATCGCGGTCACGGCCTGCGGCAGCAGGATGGTGACCATGACCTGGCTCTTACGCATACCCAACGCCTGCGCGGCCTCGGTCTGCCCCTTGGGGAGCGACAGGATTCCCGCACGCACGATCTCGGCGATCACCGAACCGTTGTAGAGCGTCAGCCCCGTCACCACCGCGGCGAGCGCGAGGTAACTCGACTTGAACACCTGGTACTCGGCGTAGACCTGGTACGCGAAGATCATCAGGATCAGCACCGGGATCGCGCGGAACAGTTCGACGACGACACCCGACACGATCCGAACGAAGCGGTGCTCGGACAGCCGGCCGATGCCGAGCAGGCCACCCAGGATCAGGGCGAGGACGATCGAGATCGCCGCCGCCACCAGAGTGCCGCGGATTCCGGGGATCAGGTACGTCGTCCACGAGGTGGACTCGAGGAACGGATCCCATTTCTCCGCAGTGAGCTGGCCTTTCTCGTCGAGCGCGCGGTACACCGCGTAGCCGACGGCGAGGAGGACCAGCGCGACGGCGACGGAGGCGAGCCGGTAGATCGTCCGGGCGCGTGGTCCCGGCGCGTCGTAGAGGACGGTGGCCTGGGCGCTCATCGGGCGACCTCCATCCGCTTCCCGAGATACCCGAAGAGCAGGCCCATCGGGAGGGTGAGAATCACGAAGCCGAGAGCGAAGATTCCGCCGACCACGAAGATCGCGGCCTCGTTCTCGATCATGGTCTTCATCAGCAGGGACGCCTCCGCGACACCGATCACCGAGGCGATCGTGGTGTTCTTGGTGAGCGCGATCAGGACGCTGCCGAGCGGGGCGATCACCGCCCGGAACGCCTGCGGCAGCACGATGAGCCGGAGGTTCTGGCCGAACGTCAACCCGAGGGAGCGCCCCGCCTCCGCCTGTCCGACGTGCACGGTGTTGATGCCCGATCGCAGCGATTCACAGACGAACGCTGCGGTGTAGACGCTCAAGCCCACTACGGCGAGGCGAAAATTGTTGTCCACCAACGATGTCGGCGAGTTCTCCGGCGCGAGGCGGATGCCCATCGTCTGGTACAGACCGAACGAGCAGAAGAGGATGATCAGCGTCAGGGGAGTGTTCCGGAACACCGTCACGTAGGCCGAACCGATCCACCGCGCGACCGGTACCGGCGAGACGCGCATGGCGGCCAGCACGGTTCCGATGACGAGTGCACCGATCGCGGACAGCACCGTCAGCTGGATCGTCGTCCAGAACGCGGAGATCAGCTGATCACCGTATTCGCTGAGCAGATCCACGGAACTCCCTCCTGCGGCTGCGCGGCCTGTGCGTGATGTGCACCCCGATCGGGGTGCACATCACGCACAGGCGCGGAGCGCGCCCCTAGTAGCGGTCGACGGTCGGCGGCGCCGGGATCTGGTACCCGGACGGTCCGACGTTCTCCTCGAGCGCGGCCTGCCACGACCCGTCGGCGATCATCGACTCGATCGCGTCGTTGATCTTGGCGCGCGTCTCGTCATCACCCTTGGCGAGCCCGATGCCGTAGTTCTCGGTGGTGAACTGCTCGCCGACGACCTTCATCTCACCGGGGTACTGCGCGGCGTAGCCCGCGAGGATCACCGCGTCGGTGGTGACCGCGTCGACCGCCCCGTTGCGCAGCGCCTCGACGCATGCGGAGTAGGTGTCGAACTCCTGCAACTGGACGTCGTTCGCGTAGGTGTCCTTGACCTTCTGCGCCGGTGTCGAGCCGGTCACCGAGCACAGCTTCTTGCCACCGTTCAGCGATTCCGGCCCGGTGATGTCCGTGTTGTCGGACCGCACGAGCAGCGACTGACCCGTCGTCAGGTAGGGGCCGGCGAAGTCGACCTTCTCCTTGCGGGCGTCGGTGATCGAATAGGTCGCGACGACGTAGTCGACCTCACCGTTCTGGATGAGCGTCTCGCGCTGAGCGGACGGCGACTCCTTGAACGTGATGCCCGAGGCGGGAACGCCGAGCTGCTCGGCGACGTACGTGGCGACGGCGACGTCGAAGCCGCTGAAGGTGCCGTCCGGGTTGCGCAGCCCGAGTCCGGGCTGGTCGAACTTGATGCCGACGGTCAGCGTGCCGGATTCTGCGCTGTCGCTGGCGCTCTTGGTCTCGTCTCCGCCGCAGGCCGTGGCGACGACGGCGATCGCGACCAGGCCGATGCCTGTTCGCAGCGCTCGGGTGATCCTCATGGTGCTCCTCTCGTTGGTGGGTTCCGGGGAGGTCTGTGGGGCCGGGTCGGCCGTCGATCGACGGCTGGGGGATCTCGATCGGTTGCGAGGATCGCCGGTCAGTGGCCGAGGATCTTCCCGAGGAAGTCCCTCGCACGATCCGATTTCGGGGCGGTGAAGAAGCTGTCCGGGTCGGTGTCCTCGACGATCTGGCCGTCGGCCATGAACAGCACGCGGTCCCCGGCCTTGCGGGCGAATCCCATCTCGTGGGTGACGACGAGCATCGTCATGCCGTCCCTGGCGAGCGAGGTCATGACGTCGAGCACCTCGCTGACCATCTCGGGGTCGAGCGCGGAGGTCGGCTCGTCGAACAGCATCACCTTCGGGCTCATCGCCAGGGCTCGGGCGATGGCGACGCGCTGCTGCTGGCCACCCGACAACTGGGCGGGATACTTGTCGGCCTGATTGGCGATCCCCACCCGGTCGAGCAACTCCAGGGCACGTGACCTGGCCTCGGACTTGCCCGTCTTGCGTACCTTGACCGGGGCGAGCATGACGTTCTCGAGGATCGTCTTGTGCGCGAACAGGTTGAACGACTGGAACACCATGCCGACGTCGGCGCGGAGGGCGGCCAGCGCCTTTCCCTCGGCGGGCAGCTCCCGTCCGTCGACCCGGATCACGCCCTCGTCGACCGGCTCGAGCCGATTGATCGTCCGGCACAGCGTCGACTTCCCGGACCCGGACGGCCCCACGACGATCACGACCTGCCCGACCGGCACCTCGAGCGTGATGTCACGCAGGACGTGCAGGTCGCCGAAGTGTTTCTGGACGCCGGTCATCGAGATCATGGAGGTCGTGGTGGCGGTGGGCGCGGTGCCCGGTTCACCCGCATTCGTCATAGCAGCAGACCCTAGGGCTGAGCTCGGCCCGGCGCCTGTTTTGCTGCCGCCCCGGCGCGCCGCGTAATGGAATCTTTACTCTGCGTCGCACCGTGTCGAGGGCCACCTCCGCAGACGCCGTACCCTGGACGCGTGGATTCGATCGACCTCACCTCCCCGAAGACCCGCAGCTACGAGGTGCGCACCTTCGGGTGTCAGATGAACGTGCACGACTCGGAGCGGCTCTCGGGTCTGCTCGAGGAGGCGGGCTACACGAAGGCCACGCCCGGTGTCGACCCCGACCTGCTGGTGTTCAACACCTGCGCGGTCCGTGAGAACGCCGACAACAAGCTGTACGGCACCCTCGGCCACCTGCGGCCGACGAAGGACGCGCACCCGGGGATGCAGATCGCCGTCGGCGGCTGCCTCGCGCAGAAGGACCGCGACACGGTGGTCAAGAAGGCGCCGTGGGTGGACGTCGTGTTCGGCACCCACAACATCGGTTCGCTGCCGGTGCTGCTCGAGCGTGCCCGGCACAACGAGGAGGCACAGGTCGAGATCCTCGACTCGCTGGAGGCGTTCCCCTCGACGCTGCCCGCGAAACGGGAGTCGGCCTACGCGGGCTGGGTCTCCATCTCCGTCGGCTGCAACAACACCTGCACCTTCTGCATCGTGCCGTCGCTGCGTGGCAAGGAGGTGGACCGCAGGCCGGGCGACATCCTCGCCGAGGTGCAGGCGCTCGTGAACGAAGGCGTCCTCGAGGTCACCCTGCTCGGACAGAACGTCAACTCCTACGGGGTGTCCTTCGCCGATCCCGAGCTGCCTCGCGACCGGGGTGCCTTCGCGAAGCTGCTGCGCGCCTGCGGGCAGATCGAGGGTCTCGAGCGGATCCGGTTCACGTCACCGCATCCGGCGGAGTTCACCGACGACGTCATCGAGGCGATGGCGGACACGCCGAACGTGTGCCCGCAGCTCCACATGCCACTGCAGTCCGGTTCCGACCGCCTGCTCAAGGAGATGCGCCGGTCCTACCGCAGCGCGAAGTTCCTCGGCATCATCGACAAGGTTCGTGCCGCGATGCCGCATGCCGCGATCACCACCGACATCATCGTCGGCTTCCCCGGCGAGACCGAGGAGGACTTCCAGGCCACGCTGGACGTGGTCCGGCAGGCGCGGTTCACCAGCGCGTTCACCTTCCAGTACTCGAAGCGCCCCGGGACGCCCGCTGCCGAGCTGCCCGACCAGCTCCCGAAGGAGATCGTCCAGGAGCGCTACGACCGGCTGATCGCGCTGCAGGAGGAGATCACCCTCGACGAGAACCGGAAGCTCGTCGGCACCGAGGTGGAGCTGCTCGTCGCCGCCGGTGAGGGGCGCAAGAACGCCGAGACGCGCCGGATGAGCGGCCGTGCTCGCGACGGCCGGCTCGTGCACTTCCGTCCCGAGGGGAATCTCGACGGCGACGTCCGGCCCGGTGACGTGATCACCGCCGTCGTGACCGGGGCCGCCCCGCACCACCTGATCGCCGACGATCTCGTCCTGACGCACCGCCGGACCCGCGCCGGCGACTCCCACGAACGCGGCATCACCCCGAAGACCCCGCCGATCGGTGTCGGTCTCGGCCTCCCGCAGATCGGTGCGCCCGCACCGCAGCCCACCGTCACCGGATGTGGAGTATGAGCAGCAACAAGCCCGAGGATTCGTTCGAGCAGTACCGCAAGGACATCGACGCGGCGGAGAAGAAGGTCGCCCGGGAGATCGACCCGGGTCTGCGTGCCCTCGTCGTCGCCGTGGGCATGCTCGCCTTGGTCGGCACGTTCGCGCTCCCGCACACCGGTGACGCGAAGGGCTGGGACGTCCTCGCCGGGAACGACGTCGCACTCGCCGAGGACATCGCACTGCCGTCCCGGGTGTTCGTGTGGCTGACGCTGGTGTTCGGCATCGTCATCGGCATGCTCGCGCTCGCCACCCGCCGGTGGGCGTTGGCATGGATCGCGGTCGCGGGTTCGGCTGTCGCGAGCGTGTTCGGCATGCTGGCGATCTGGTCGCGTCAGACCCTCGACGTCGGGTCACCCGGCGGTGGACCCGGCATCGGATTGATCCTCGGCTGGGTCCTGATCATGGTCCTGACCTTCCACTGGCTGCACGTCGTCTGGCAGCGCACGGCCGTCCAGCTCGCAGCCGAGGAGGAACGCAGGCGACGCAGCGCGGAGACCGAGGGCCACATCCTGTGGGGCGAGCGCTGACGCTCAGGCGCTGACCGCCGCGACTCGGCCGGAGCGGACCGCACGCTCCAGGTCCTCGTGGTCGACCTCCGTGCGATCTGCGTAGCGGACCGCGTACCGGCCGATCGCCTCGTCGAGGTCGGCGTCGCCGTCGAAGTAGCCCGCCAGCAGTCGCGGATCGAGCGAGCGGGTGTGCGCCCGGGCGAGCAGCGCCCCCGCGAGCCGACCGTAGTCGTCGAGGTGGTTGCCGTCCAGCGCGGTCGGGTCGATGTCGCCCTTCAGATTGCGGAACTGCCGGACGATGTACGGCTGCCCGTCGATCGTGGTCCAGCCGAGCAGGATGTCGGTTTCGGCCTGAACGAGCCGGGCCCCGTGCACGATCCGCTCACCCTGGTGCTCGAAGGCGGCGTGGGGGAACAGCGCGGTGTCGAGGTGGGGCGCGAGCGCGGACCGCTGCGCCTGCTTGACCTGCAGAACGAGGGCCTCGTCGCCGTTGCCGAGCAGGAGTGCGACGTAGCTGCGCAGGCCCACACTGCCGGTGCCGACGATCCGGAACGCCACGTCGGCGACGGAGAAGCGCCCGAGCAGCGTCCGGCGCGACTCCCGCAGTGTGTCGACGTAGCGCTCGAGACCGTCGATCACGGCGCCGCAGCTGGCGCCGTCGACGCGGGTGAGGATCGGCGGGTTCTCGACGAACCGGCGCTGACGCACCCCGGTCACGTGGTCGTCGAGGTGTTCGGTCCAGCGTTCCGCGACCTTCGCGCTGGTGTTGCGCTTCGCCTTGCGTGCCGCCTTCTCGAAGTCGTCGAGGAGTTCGTCGGCCTTGGCGCGCGTGATCGCGGCCTTGTCCGGGAGCGCGTTCCACGATGTCAGGAACGGCATCTCCGCGAGGTCCCGGATGGTCCGCCGGTAGGAGCGGACGGCGTCCTCGGCAGCCTCGACGCAGGCGCGCTCGGCCACGCCGCCCTCGCGCCCGGCGAGAACCAGGCTCGCTGCGAGCCGCTTGAGATCCCACTCCCACGGGCCCGGGACGGTCTCGTCGAAGTCGTTGACGTCCATGACGATCTCGCCGTCCGGTGTCCCGTAGAGCCCGAAGTTCGCGGCATGGGCGTCGCCGCACAACTGTGCGGCGATACCGGTGACGGGAGTCGCCGCGAGGTCGGCCGCCATCAGTCCGGCGGCGCCGCGGAAGAAGGCGAACGGCGACTCGACCATGCGTCCGATGCGCAGTGGAACGAGATGGTCGAGCCGGCCGCGGTTGCTCGCTGCCACGAAGTCGAGAACGGCCGGCCGGTCCGCAGCGGCCGGGTCGTGGTCGTGTGCGGACGCCGGAACCATCTCGCGCAGCGCCTGGCCCCGGGCGAAGACCTCGTCGGCGTCCACGCGGGTGCGGAGGTCGAGTCGAGTTGTGTCAGCGGTCACCGCGGAGACAGTAGACGACCGTCGCCGGGTCTGTGCGCCCGGCGACGGTGATCGTCACACCCGTGGTGACCTGTCGGTCAGCGGTCCTCGACTGCGCCCTCGGCCGCATCGGCCCATTCGCGCCACTGCTTGGCCTGCGCGAGCGCCTGTTCGGCGTCCTTCGTCTTGCCCGCGGCTGTGGCCTTGGCGGCCTGCTCCTCGAACTGGGCCACCCGCTCGCGGAACTGCGCCGCCCGCGCCATCGCCTCGGGGTCGGTGCGTCGCCACTGGGAATCGGCGGCGTCGCGGACCTTCTTCTCGATCGCGTGCAGCCGGCTCTCGAGGTCGTGCATTTTCTCGCGGGGGACCTTGCCGATCTCGTCCCACTTCTCCTGCAGGTCGCGCAGCGCCGAACGGGCCGAGTCGAGGCCCTTCGCGGGGTCGATGTCGACACCGTCGAGCAGGGCCTCCTTGGCCGCCGCGTTGCTCTCGAACTCCGCGTCCCGCTCCGAGGAGGCGGCGTTGCGGGCGCCGAAGAACACGTCCTGCGCCGCCTTGAAGCGCTTCCACAGTGCGTCGTCGGCCTCGCGGGGCGCGCGGCCTGCGGCCTTCCACTCGGCGAGCAGGTCACGGAACGCGCCGGCGGTCGGGCCCCAGTCGGTGGAGTCCCGCAGCTCCTCGGCGCGCGCACACAGCTCTTCCTTGCGGGTCTTTGCCGCGGCACGCTCCCGGTCGAGCTCCGCGAAGTGCGCTCCCCGTCGCCGGTTGAACGCCTCGCGGGCCTTCGAGTAGCGCTTCCAGAGTGCGTCGTCGAGCTTGCGATCGACACCGCGAATCGTCTTCCACTCGTCGAGGATCTCGCGGAGCCGGTCGCCCGCGGCCTTCCACTGCGTCGACTCCGCGCCGATCTGCTCGGCTTCCGCAGCCAGTTCCTCCTTGCGGTGGGTGTGTTCCTCGCGCACGTGGTCGCGCTCCGCCTTCTCCGCCTCCGCGGCCTGTGCGGAGCTGCTGATCACGGCGTCGAGGCGGGAGGCGAGCGCGTCGATGTCGCCGATCACCGCTGCGGTGGGCAGCGACTCGGCGAGCGCGACGGCCGC
The DNA here is from genome assembly GCF_042681175.1 of Rhodococcus gannanensis. NCBI lineage: Bacteria > Bacillati > Actinomycetota > Actinomycetes > Mycobacteriales > Nocardiaceae > Rhodococcus > Rhodococcus gannanensis. Next base: position 165,777 of record NZ_JBHUFB010000013.1, on the reverse strand, counting down.
GGTGCGGGTGCGGCGCGCGTCGCCGGTTCCCGAGGTCAGTCGGGTTTCGAGGAGTCCCACCTCGGTTGCGAGGTCGTCGTATCGGCGACCGAAGTGCGCGAGGCCTTCGGCTGCGTCGCCGGCCTGCCACGAACCGATCTGACGTTCGCCGTCCGCGGTCTTCACCCACGCGGTGCCGTCCTCGTCGACACGGCCGAACAGGCTCGGATCGCTCGGCGGTGCGATGGCCGGTGCGTGTACGGCAGCGGCGGGAGAGGGGGTGACGGCGCCGGGTTTCGCCGCGCCCGGCTTCGGTGCGCCGGGCTTGGGGGCACCAGGCTTGGGTGCGCCGGGCTTGGGTGCGCTGTTGTCGGTCATGGCTCCTCATCTCTGCCGCGCGTCACGGCTGCCGCTGCCTCGCTCGTCACACACCCGATCGGCGCGTGTTGGTCCTATTCAACCCGGAACGAGGTGTTCCGACCATTGAAACAGCTCGGACGACGAGAGTTGGGATTGCACGGTCCGTGCGTCGGGCGACTGCCGCGCATGCGTCGGGCGCGTGCCTCGTGGCGAGTTGCGCCGCGTGGCGACTACCGTTGCCCGGTGTGTTCACCGCCGCGGCCCTGGTTTCCTGCCCACCTCTGCTGATACCTGAACTGGCTGGCGCCGCGACGCAGGAGACCGCAGACCTGCGGTCGGCCTCTGTCGAGGCCGCCGCCCGCTTGGCGGAGTCCGCGGGCACTTGGACGATCGTCGGTGTCGGCGCCGCCGGTGCGCACTACGGCCCGGGGACGGTGGGGAGTTTCGCCGGATTCGGCGTCGACGTGCGGGTCGGGCTCGGTGCCGGCCCGGGCACTCCCATCGACCCGGACGTGCCACTCCCGGTTCTCGTCGGTGGCTGGTTGCGTGCCGCCGCGCCAGGTGACGTGGTCGCGGACGCCCTCGTCGTCGCGGCGGACACCACACCCGAGGAGTGCGTCGACATCGGAGCCCGGCTCCGGAAGGAACTCGACGGCGACGCGACGGCACAGAGCGTCCTCGTGGTGGCGGACGGTGCGAACACCCTGACGTCGAAGGCTCCCGGCGCCTTCGACGAGCGTGCACCGCAGGTGCAGCGCGAACTCGACCGAGCCCTGGACACCGGCGATCTCGACCACCTGCGTCGGCTCGATCCGACCGCGTGCGACTCCTTCGGAATCGAGGGACGAGCGGCATGGCAGGTGCTGGCCGGCCTCTTCGGCGCCGCGCCGAGCCAGGTCACGACCACTTATCGCGGCGCGCCTTTCGGTGTGGCCTATCACGTCGGACTGTGGCTGCCGTGACCGGCGGAATCCGGCCGATCGCGGTGGTCGGGCCGACCGCGAGCGGCAAGTCCGACCTGGGGCTCGAACTGGCAGAGCGCCTGGGCGGCGAGATCGTCAACATCGACGCGATGCAGCAGTACCGCGGCATGGACATCGGCACCGCGAAACTGACGGTCGAGGAGCGCCGCGGGATCGTGCATCACCAACTCGACGTCCTGGACGTGACGGAGACCGCGACCGTCGCTCGGTACCAGGACGCCGCGCGCGCGGACGTCGAGGCGATCGCGGCGCGTGGCGCCGTGCCGGTGATCGTGGGCGGCTCGATGATGTACGTCCAGTCGCTGCTCGACGACTGGTCGTTCCCGGCCACCGACCCCGACGTGCGCGCGAAGTGGGAGGCGGTGCTCGCCGAGCGGGGTGTCGTGGGCGTCCACGAGGAACTCCGGAAGGCGGACCCGCAGGCCGCGGCGACCATCCTGCCGACCGACGGCAGACGAATGGTGCGCGCTCTCGAGGTCGTCGAACTGACCGGGCGACCGTTCGCCGCGTCGGCGCCGGCGATCGGGGAACCGCGGTGGGGTGCGGTGCTCATCGGTGTCGATCGGGACACCGTCGAACTCGACGAGCGGATCGAACGCCGGACGCGGCTCATGTTCGAGACGGGTCTGGTCGAGGAGGTCGAGGCACTGCTCGGCGCGGGTCTGCGCGAGGGCGTGACCGCGCCCCGGGCGATCGGATACGCGCAGGTGCTCGCGGCGATGGACGGCGAGTACGACCTGGACGAGGCCCGGGAACGCACGTTCATCGGGACACGGCGCTACGTCCGCAGGCAACGTTCCTGGTTCCGTCGCGACGACCGGATCACCTGGGTCGACGCCGCTCGCCCGGATCTCGTGTCGATGGCTCTCTCCGTGGTCGAGGGCCGCTCCGCCTGACTAGGACCCGGACAGGTCGGCGATCGCGTCGACCGGGCCCGCGGATCCGGCCGACCCGGCGTCCGCGTGGTCGGATCCGCCGAGTACCGCGGCGTGCGGTTCGCAACGGATGGCCGCCTCCGGGGTACCGACCGGGTCGAAGGCGTGCTTGACCCAGTCGATCGCCCGCGGCGAGTACGTCAGGCTGGCGTGGTCGGACAGGTCGTCGACGCAGCCGTCCTGGAGTGTCACGTTGCGGACCGATGCGCCCGGACCGGCGGTGAGGAAGGTGGACGCGTACGGCGTCGTGATCTCGTCGTAGCGGGTGGCGATCACCGTGTATGCGACACCGGGCACCGTGTCACCTGCGGCGTCGAGCCGATCCAGCAGATCGGAACCGATCATCTGCTGGATCGGAGCCCGGCCTGCAACCGATCCGAGGGCGGGATCGAGGTCGACGAGGCCGTCTATCGCCCGGGCGACCACACCCGCACCGAGGAGGGTCGTGCCGTGGTTGGTGGCGCCCATCGTCACCAGGTTCGCGACCTTGTTCCGGCTCGGGTCCACGGGATCGGCTCCGCCCGCGAACGCCAGGTACTGGCGCGCGGCGAGCCCGCCCTGCGAGTGGCCGACCATGTCGACCTGCGCCGCGCCGGTCGCTGCGAGCACACGGTCGACGAACCCGCCGATCTCGTGAGCCGATTGCTCGATCGGACCGAGGCCCTGCGTGTTCGGCAGTATCGACAGCACTCCGCCGCCGTCGAGTGGCCCGACCCTGCCGTAGTCGGGCGCGAACACGCAGAATCCCTCCTCGGCCAGAGCAGGCGCGAGCGCGGCGAAGTTGTCGAAGGAGTTCTCCCAGGTGCCGTGCACCAACACGACGGGCCGTGGATGCGTCGCGGACGGCAGGCAGGACCAGTCGTTCGTGCCCGCAGGCGCGAGGCCGGGCCGGACCAGAGTGGTTCCGAATCCGGTGACGAAGTTGGACGCCGCGGATCCGGAGTCGATCGACCCGGTGTCCGGAGGCTCGGGCGGTGCTGCCGAAGCGGCGGGGTGGACGGCGGTGAGTGTCGCGCACAGGGTGAACACCGCGGCGGCGGTGAACCGTCGCACCGCGATTCGCCGATTTCCGCCGCCACGGCGAATCGTGATCGTGTCGTGTGTCACAGTCCGCACACTAGACCGACAGACCGCCTGGTCGGGGGTGTTCGGCGGGGCCGTGGCCTGGACCTAGACTCGCGGGTATGACGTCGCGAGCCACAGGCCACCCACTGCAGGTCGGCCGATGAGCCGTACCTCCGGCGGCGGGCAGCCGCCGCGCGTCACCGTCCGCAACGCCAGGTTCCAGCAGTGGCTCTCGTACCTGGCGACCCGGTCCAAGCGGACGAAGGCGGGCCGATTCCTGATCCAGGGTGTGCGTCCGCTGACGCTCGCGATCGAGCACGATTGGCCGATCGACACCCTGCTCTACCGCGTCGACGGCGATCCTCTGTCCCGTTGGGCCAGGGACCTGCTGGCCGGCTGGTCGGGAGAGAAGATCGGTGTCAGCGGCGTGCTGATGGCCGAACTCGGCGAGCGTTCGGAGGCGGCGCCGGAGCTGATCGCGGTGGCGAAGACACGGACCCGCTCGCTGGCTGGGCTGACGATGCGCGGCTCCGACCACGAGCCCCTGGTCGTGGTCTTCGACCGACCCTCGTCGCCCGGCAATCTCGGTACCCTCGTCCGCAGCGCGGACGCGTTCGGGGCGGACGCCGTCGTCGTCACCGGTCACGCCGCCGACCCGTTCGATCCGCAGTGTGTGCGGGCGTCCACCGGTTCGCTCTTCGCGATGCCGGTGTTCACGGCCGCCGATCCTGCCGAGGTGGTCGCGTTCCGTGACCGTCAGAGCCGGCACCTGCAGATCGTCGGCACCGATGAGGACGGTGACGCCACCGTCTTCGACCACGACCTGAGAGGCGGGACGATCCTGGTGATCGGAAACGAGACACGCGGCATGAGTGCCGGCTGGCGACGGGCCTGTGACGTGACGGTGAGCATCCCGATCGGCGGAGCGGCCAGCTCCCTCGGTGCCCCGTCCGCGGGTGCGGTCTGCCTGTACGAGGTAACGCGACAGCGTTCCGCGACGGCCTCCGGGGGTGCGCGATGACCGTCTCCGACCACGTGGCCGCGCGATTGAGCCTGTTCGGCGCCGCGGCGTCGATGCGAGGCGCCGCTAGCATGGTCGCCATGCAGTTCGCGAAGGGTCACGGCACACAGAACGATTTCGTGATCCTGCCCGATCTCGACGCCACCGTCGATCTGACCGAGGCCCGGGTGTCCGCGCTGTGCGATCGCAACCGCGGCATCGGCGCGGACGGAGTGCTGCGCGTCGCGCGGGCCGGAGTCCTCGTGGAGGCCGGGGTGCTCGACGTGTTGCCCGACGGCGTCGCGGCCGATCACTGGTTCATGGACTACCGCAACGCCGACGGGTCCGTCGCCGAGATGTGCGGCAACGGAGTTCGGGTGTTCGCGCACTTCCTGCGGGCCTCGGGTCTCGAGTCGGAAGCCGAGTTCGTCGTGGGTTCGCGGGCCGGTGCCCGGCCGGTGATCGTGCACGCGGTCTCCGGCGCGACCGCCGACGTCACCGTGGCGATGGGCCGGGTCCGCGAGCTGGGTACCTCGACCGCGACTGTCGCGGGACGGGAGTTCACCGGACTCGGAATCGACGTCGGCAACCCGCACCTGGCGTGCGTGTCCGACGAGCTGACGGCGGCTGCGCTGGCCGACCTGGACCTGACCTCGGCGCCGGATTTCGATGCGTCGTTCTTCGAGCACGGCGTGAACGTGGAGATCCTGACCCCGATCCGGGACAGCGGGGTGGACATGCGTGTCTACGAGCGCGGCGTCGGGGAGACCCGGTCGTGCGGCACGGGAACCGTCGCGGCGGCGGCCGCGGCGTTGCGTGCGGACGGCCGAGCCGAGGGTGAGGTTCGGGTCCGGGTGCCGGGCGGTGAGGTCGTGGTCACCGTCGCGGACGGCTCGGCGACGCTGCGCGGACCGTCGGTGCTCGTCGCGTCGGGAAGCCTCGACGAGTCCTGGTGGTCGTCGCTCGGTCGGTGACGGCCGGCAATCGGCTCCGGGTGACGCGGGCCCGGTCGTCCCGGCGTTAATCGGGGTGCATCGCGGTGGCCGGGCGTGGGATCATGGCGGTGTATGACGAAATCAGACGAAATGACCGACATGTCCCGCACCGGGTCCGACTTCGACCGGGCCGGGCACTCGCCGTCGGTCGGTGAACTCCAGCTCGACGAGCGCAGCGCACTCCGCCGCGTCGCGGGTCTGTCCACCGAGCTCACCGACATCACCGAGGTCGAGTACCGGCAGCTGCGCCTCGAGCGGGTCGTACTGGTGGGGGTGTGGACCTCCGGAACGGCCGCGCAGGCAGACGCCAGCATGACCGAGCTCGCCGCGCTCGCCGAGACTGCGGGCTCCGAGGTCCTCGAGGGGCTCGTGCAGCGCCGCGACAAACCGGACGCCGCCACCTACATCGGATCGGGCAAGGCCGACGAGTTGCGCGAGGTGGTTCTCGCGACCGGTGCGGACACCGTGATCTGCGACGGTGAGCTGACGCCCGCCCAGCTGACCGCGCTGGAGAAGGTCGTCAAGGTCAAGGTGATCGACCGGACGGCCCTGATCCTCGACATCTTCGCCCAGCACGCCACCTCCAGTGAAGGCAAGGCGCAGGTTGCCCTCGCGCAGATGGAGTACATGCTGCCCCGGCTGCGCGGCTGGGGTGAGTCGATGTCCCGGCAGGCCGGTGGCCGTGCAGGCAGCAACGGCGGTGTGGGTCTGCGTGGTCCGGGCGAGACGAAGATCGAGACGGACCGGCGCCGCATCCGCGAGCGGATGGCGAAGCTGCGCCGCGAGATCAAGGGGATGAAGGCGGCGCGCGACACGAAGCGAACCAAGCGGCTGCGCAGCGATGTGCCGTCGGTGGCCATCGTCGGCTACACCAATGCGGGCAAGTCGAGCCTCCTCAACGCCCTCACCGGGGCCGGAGTCCTCGTGCAGGACGCACTGTTCGCGACGCTGGACCCGACGACCCGGAAGGCCGAGTTCCCGGACGGGCGGCAGTACGTGCTCACCGACACCGTCGGTTTCGTGCGGCACCTGCCGACGCAGCTGGTCGAGGCGTTCCGGTCCACTCTGGAGGAGGTCGCGGACGCCGACCTGCTCCTGCACGTGGTGGACGGCTCGGACCCGCTGCCGACGGAGCAGATCAAGGCGGTGCGCGAGGTGATCGTCGACGTGCTCCGCGAGTCCGATGCGCCTCCGCCGCCGGAACTGTTGGTGGTCAACAAGATCGACGCCGCCGACCCGGTGACGTTGACGCAGTTGCGCGCACTGCTGACCGGAGCGAAGTTCGTCTCGGCGCACACCGGTGAGGGCATCGAGAACCTGCGGGCAACGCTCGCCGACATGGTGAGCCCACCGGAGGTCGAGATCGAGGTGCTCCTCCCGTACAGCCGGGGTGACCTGGTGGCGCGGATCCACGCCGACGGCCGCATCGTCGACACCGCACACGAGGCGGAGGGCACGCTCGTGCGGGCCAAGGTGCCGCCTGCGCTGGCAGCGGCGCTCGACGAGTACCGGCACAGCGCAGCCTGAGTTGGTGCCGGGGGTGTGGGGCCGCGTGGCGGCCGCAGGCGTCGTGGTGGGCGCGGTGTTCGTCGTGGCCGCACCGGCCGGTGCCCAGGAGACGTCGGTGCCGGAGGTGACGGACGTCGAGGTCGAGACCCTCTGCACGCCAACCGAACCGGGGCTCGTGGAGCTGTCGGGCCTGGCGGCCGACGATGGTCGGATGTACGCGATCGGCGACAGCGGGGCGGATCAGACGGTGTGGGTCCTGGGTGAGAACTGCGCGGTCACCGGGACGCTCGACGTCCCTGTGGACTCGTACGACGTCGAGGATCTCGCCCTGCACGACGGCACCCTCTGGCTCTCGGACACCGGTGACAACGACAGGCGACGCGAGACGATCGCGTTGACGTCGATGGATGCCACTTCCGGGGAGGGTGGACTGCACCGACTGACGTATCCCGACACCGCGCAGGACGCCGAGGCGCTCCTTGTCGGTGTCGACGGGCGCCCGGTGATCGTCACGAAGACCCTGCTCGGGGAATCGGGTGTCTACGTCTCCGACGTTCCCGTGACGGACCTGCCGAGTCCCGGACCGAGCCCGTTGCGGCGAGCGGGTGCGATCCGGGTCGGACCGACGGACACACCCGGCGGGCCCGTGCCGTCGGCCGGTTCGACGCTGGTGACGGGAGGCGCCGTGAGCGTGGACGGCCGGGTCGTGGCGCTGCGTACCTACACCGACGCGTACCTGTACGCGGCACCCGACGGTGACGTCGTCGCCGCACTCACCGGGTCGACGCCGATCCGCATTCCGTTGCCGAACGAGCCGCAGGGCGAGGCGATCGCCTTCACGGGCGCAGGCGACCTGCTCTCGGCCTCGGAGTCGACGGCGGCGGCACCGGCACCCATCCGGATCGTCCGTGGTGCAACGGATCTGGTGTCGCTGCCCGACAGCTCCGACAATGTGTCAGTCGCGATCCAGGTCGAACCGGCGGCGGTGGTCGCGGTGGGTGTCGTCCTCGTCGCGGGCGCGGCCGGCGCCACGTGGTGGATCGTGCGGCGGCGGCGCTCCTGAACTCCCGTCCTGGAGTCGTGACCTGCTAGTCTGGCCGGCAGTGATCATCACATCGCGTCCGTGAACCGGACCCATCGCTCGTCACCCGAGCCGCGTCTGTCCGCGGTGGTGATTCTGTGTGTCCCGAGGGGGAACCCGACAGCGGGTTCCCTGGCTTCCGTCCCTACCGGAACCACCCTCTGGAGTTCACATGACCATCTCTTCGTCACACGTGTCCCTTCACCCGCCAATCGGTCAGCCCGTCGACCCGGCCGATCGTCGCACCCTGCTGCACCCTGACTGCACTAGGTGTTTCGCCCTGTGCTGCACTGCTTTCGGATTCTCGAGGTCGGTGGACTTCGCGGAGGACAAACCAGCGGGGGTGCCCTGCCGGCACCTCGACCGGGCGTTCGCCTGCACCATCCACGGCGCGCTGCGCGACAGGGGATTTCGTGGATGTACGACGTTCGACTGCTTCGGCGCAGGTCAGGTTGTCTCCCAGCGGTTGTTCGGCGGGATGAGCTGGCGGGACCGTCCGGAGACACGCGCGCAGATGTTCTCGGTGTTCGCGACCGTCAAGCAGGTGCACGAGATGATCTGGCACCTCCTCGAGGCGCAGGAACGCACCTACGACCCCGGGACCGCGCGCGAGGCAGCCGATCTCGCGGATTCGCTGGCGTCCGTCGTCGCCGGGGGACTCCACGGCGTGCTGTCGCTGGAGACGGACGTCGTGCGCGAGGCGGTCCGGACGGTGCTGACGAACGTCAGTGCCGAGGTGCGCTCCGCCTACTTCGCCGATGCCGGTGACCTCGACCCGCGGCTGCGCCCGGGCGCCGATCTCGCCGGATGCGACCTGCGCGGACTGCGGCTGTGTGGCGCAGACCTGCGAGGAGCGGTGCTGATCGGCGCCGACCTCGCGGAATGCGATCTCACCGCGGTGGACCTGCTCGGCGCCGATCTGCGGGACACGCGCGTGGCGGGTGCCGACCTGTCCTCGCCGTTGTACCTGACACAGGCGCAGGTCGAGAGCGCACGCGGCAGCGGTACGACACGGCTGCCGCAGGTTCTCTCGTCACCTGCGCACTGGTGCACGTCGCCGCGATGACCCACAAGCGATTCGGTCGATTCCCGGGCAGTGGCGCGAGGTGGCGGGCACACTGGTCCGCGCGAAGGTGCCGTCGGTACCCACCAGCCAGCGGGCGGCGCGGTACCAGGGCACCGCCCGATCCCGACTCGGAGGAGCCCTGCGACGATGACCCGATCGATCACGCGTGCACGACACCGGTGGCTCACGATTGCCGTCGCGGTGGCGGGTTCGGTAGTCCTGACGACCGCTCCCGTTGCGGCGCAGAGCTCCGCCGGCTCGGCGGGTTCGTCGTCCGGATCCGCGGCCGCCGACGCGGAGTTCGACACGCTCTGCACGCCAACGGAGTCCGGACTGTCCGAGGTGTCGGGCCTGGTGTCGGACGGGGATCGGATGTTCGCGATCGGGGACAGCGGCACCGATCGCACCCTGTGGGTGCTCGACGACGAGTGCGCGGTCACCGGGTCGTTGCCGGTGCCGGTCACCCCGGTCGACGTCGAGGACCTCGCGATGTCCGGCGGCACCCTGTGGCTCGCCGACACCGGCGACAACAACCGCGCCCGCACGTCGATCGGACTGATCTCGATGGATCCGGACACGGGCGCGGGTGAGCATCGTTCGCTCGTCTACCCGGACGGCGCTCACGATGCGGAAGCCCTGCTGGTCGGAGCGGACGGCAGACCGGTGATCGTCACCAAGGAGATCCTCCTAGCCGCGGGGGTCTACACGGTGGACCAGTCGGCCGCGGACCTGCCGGAGGGGCCGACGACGCTGCGACGCGCCGGGCAGGTTCGGCTCGGGCCGACCGACACTCCCGGCGGGCCGGTGCCGATCGCCGGGTCGACGCTCGTGACCGGGGGAGCGGTGAGCGCGGACGGCCGCGTCGTCGCACTGCGGACCTACACGGACGTCTACCTCTTCTCGGCGCCGGACGGTGACATCGTGGCCGCCCTGACCGGGTCGGGGCCGATCCGGGTACCGATGCCGAACCAGCCGCAGGGCGAGGCGATCGCCTTCACTCCGAACGGGGACCTGCTCAGTGCCTCCGAGGCCGTGGACGGCCCGCTGCAACCTGTCCAGATCCTGCGTAGGGCGACTGCACTGGTGCCGACCTCAGCGGGGTGACCGGACGTCGCGGCTACAGCGTGGCTGCCCCGTTGCCGATCAGTGCGACGCCGAGAACGAGCAGGACGGCGGCCATGATTGCGGCGTTGTGACGGGTCATCCACGTGCCGGCCGCGTCCAGCGTGCGATCGGCGCTGTCCGCGAGGGCGACCCGAACGACCGCAGGTGCACCGACTGTCAGGCTGGCCACGACGGCGAAGACGATCAGGGCGATGACCTGCTCGTGTACGCGGGGCGTGGCATCCGCGATCACCGTCGCGCCGGCAGCGACCAGTGCCAGGTTCTTCGGATTCGCTGCCGCGAGCAGGAACCCGAGGCGGAGCGCTCGTGCTTCGGTCATGGTCTGGGCGGCCGCCATCCACCGCGGGAGAGTGGGGTCCTGCCCATTCCGGGGTCGTGCGCGCCACTTCCGGACGGCCAGCACGACCAGCAGCACGCCGAGTGTGAGCTTCAGTGCGCCGACCCACCAGGTGGGCTCGGCTGCCAGCGCGATCACGTCGACGACGGTCAGCACCACGGCGCCCGCCGCGATCAGGCCCCCGACCCAGCCTCCGACGAAGGCATACGACACTCGGGCCGGCCGCGTGGTGATCAGGACCGTCGACAGCATCACCATCGGCATCGCGGCCAACGCCAAGCCGAACGCAATCGGTAGCGACAGCACGATCGCGGTGGTCACGAGTCGTCCTCAGGGGTTCCGGGCACCGACGAACAGTAGTCGGTCGCGGTGTGGTCCCTTTCGTTGCGGTGATTGAATGTGCGCCATGAGTGCGGCTGCGGGTGGTGAGGGAACCGTCGAAGGCTTCGTGGAACGGTTCGCCGACTACTGGTCCGCGGCGGGGGCGTCTCGGATAGAAGGGCTTATCGCCGGTTACCTGCTGGTGGACGAGTCCGACGGGGTGGCTCCGGCGGAACTCGTCGAGGCGTTGGGAATCAGTCGGGGATCGGTGTCGACCTACACCCGGCAACTCGTCGACAGGGGGTTCGTGCGTCGGGTGCGCAAACGGGGGGACCGCTCGCACTACTTCGTGATGGACACCGATGTGTGGGCGGGATTCCTGGCGGCGGAGCAGGTGTACCTGCACAACCAGCTCCGCCTCGCCGAGGAGACTCTCCCTTTCGTTCGGGAGGGGAGCCTCGCGTGGCATCGGGTGCGGAACATGCGCGACTACATGGGCTGGCTCGTCGACGCGCGGCTGGGCAGCGAGTGGGATCGCTTCAAACGAGAGCGAGATGCGCGACCGGAGTGACGGAAACGCTTCCTGCGGAAAGATTTCCGCCGCCTCGTCAACGGTCGAGCTTCGCGACGGCCTCGTCGATCAGCGGGACGAATCGCTCGATCGTCCACGGCACGGTCAAGGGATTGATGATCGAGGAACCGGTGACGAACGACTGCTCGGTGGGCGCAACGACGGAGCCGCGCGCGACCGCGGGAATCTGCCGGTACACGGGCTGGGCCTCGACGTCGGTGCGGTTCGCCGCGTCGGAGTAGAACGTGAAAATCAGGTCGGAGCCCGTGAGCAGGTGTGCGTTCTCGAGGCCGATCACGGCGGAGTCGGTGCCCGACACCTCGTATCCGCGGAGGGTGTCCACCACGGGATCGACGGTGAGGCCGAGTGCGCTCACCATCGCCACCCGCTGTTCGGTCGGGAAGAACACACCGAGAGTGCCGGGCCCGGTGTTGTAGACGTAGGAGAACGTGATGCCCGCGTACTCGGGACGCGCGGATTCGGCGAGCTGCCTGTCGATGTCGGCGACGAGTCGGGCGCCGTCGTCGACCTGGCCCATGGCGCGAGCGATCGTCTCGATCTGCTGTTGCCAGGTGATCGTCCAGGCGACCTCGGGGTAGGCGACGGTCGGTGCGATCGCCGAGAGATGGTTGTACTGCTCCGGGGTGACGCCGGACCACGGTGCGAGGATGAGGTCCGGGTGGAGTGCCGCGATCGCCTCGATGTCCAGCTCGTTGCCGCCGGTGAACTGGGTCGGCAGGTCCGCGTCGCGCTCGTCGACCGCCTCGTGGATCCAGGGCATGTAGCCGGTCTCGTCGCTGCCCCACGGGTACTCCTCCATCCCGACCGGGACGGTGCCGAGCGCGATGGCGGTCTCCGTCGAGCCCTGCCCGAGGGTGACGATTCGTTCGGGCTTCTCGCTGATCACGGCCTCGCCGAGGGCGTGTTCGATGGTCACCGTCTCGAATGCTTCCGCCGCCGCTGTGTGCGTCGTGTCGTTGCTCGAGTTCGAACACGCGGTCAGTGCGAGGAGTGCGGACGCGACAGCGGCCACTCGTCGGAAGCGGGTCCTGCTGGTCATGCGGGAAGGTCCTCTCGGTGGTGCATCGGTCGGGCGCGCCGAGTGTAGGCTTCCCTAAGTTGAACTATCAAATCTTTTGAAAGTTCGTGACGTGAGCCCGACGTTCCCGCGAAGGAGACCGATGCCCGAGACGAGCGCCGCCCCTGATCGGCCCGGCTACCGCCCCTACCGTGCGACGGTGACCGCAGTCCGACGACTGACTCCGACCTTCGTCCGGGTCAGCTTCACCGGCCCGCACTTCGAGCACTTCGCCGATCACGCTCGCGATCAGCGAGTCAAGGTGGTGTTCCCGAAGGACGACCACTGCTACTCGGATCTCGGAGTCGACGACGAGGATGCCGTCCTGCGCGGGGACTGGTACGCGCGGTGGCGTGCCCTGCCCGAAGAGCGGCGCAGCCCGTTCCGCACCTACACGGTGCGGGCCGTCGACACCGCATCCCGACGCGTCGACGTCGACTTCGTCGGTCACGCCGAGCACGGGCACCCTGTCGGACCCGGCTCCGCATGGCTGCACTCCGCCGCACCCGGCGACGCCGTTGTCATCGTCGGGCCCGACGCGCGCAGCGAGCAGTCCCACGCCGGTATGGACTGGAAGCCGGGCAACGCCACCGAGCTGCTGCTCGTGGGTGACGAGACGGCGGCGCCCGCCATCGCGGGCATCCTGGAACGAATTCCCGTGCACTGTCGCGCCACGGCCCTGATCGAGGTGCCGGACCGCGGTGACGTGGTCCAGATCGCCAGCGCCGCCACCATCGACGTCCGCTGGCTTCCCCGGGAGGGCGGCGAGATCGGATCGCTCCTCGTCCCCGCGTTGCACGAGTGGCACCGCGCCGGTCGCACCGCGGTCGACGCGGCGCACGTCGATGCTGCGCAACCGCTCGACGATATCGACGTGGACTCCCAGATCCTGTGGGATTCACCGGAACCCGAACCGGCGGGCGAGTTCTACGCCTGGCTCGCGGGCGAGGCCGCGGTCATCAAACGGCTTCGCCGGCTCCTCGTCACCGACTGGGGATTCGACCGCAAACGGGTGGCCTTCATGGGCTACTGGCGACAGGGCGTCGCCGAACGCACCGGATGACACCTCGCGTCGCGGCAGATTTCAGGCGTCGAGGTCGGCGGCCGCCGGCTCGGCGACCTTCTCGAGGATGCGCTGATCCGCGCTGCTGGCGTCGGTGGATCTCGAACAGTGCCGCCGCGCTGCCGACGCGGCGCTCGCCGCCCCGGACCCGACCCTGGCACGCGAGAGGGTGGCCGAGATCCTGCGATAGCGCGGCGTATGGCTCAGGATGGGGGCATGGACCCCGTCGAGGCGTTACGGGAGATCGCGTTCTGGCTCGAGCGTGGCCGGGCCGAGACGCACCGGGTCAAGGCATACCGGCGCGCGGCCGACGTCGTCGAGGGGCTGAGTCCCGAGCAGCGTGACCGGTACGGACGCACCGAGACATGGACGGCTCTGCCAGGGATCGGGCCGAAGACCGCGACCGTGATCGCGCAGGCGTGGTCCGGCGAGGTGCCCGCGTACCTGTCCGAGGTGAAGGAGTCGGCCCAGCAGATCGGCGCCGGTGGACGCGAGCTCCTCGCCGCGCTCCGCGGTGACCTGCACACTCATTCTGACTGGTCCGACGGTGGCAGTCCGATCGCGGAGATGATGCGCCGGGCGGCGATGATCGGGCACGACTACTGTGCCCTCACCGATCACTCGCCGCGGCTGACGGTGGCGAACGGGCTGTCCGCCGACCGGCTGCGGCGACAACTCGAGGTCGTGGCGGAACTGAACGAGGAACTCGCGCCGTTCCGGATCCTCACCGGTATCGAGGTGGACATTCTCGACGACGGGACGCTCGATCAGGATCCGGCACTGCTCGCCGAACTCGACGTCGTCGTCGCGAGCGTGCACTCGAAACTGAGGATGGACCACGATGCGATGACGCGGCGAATGGTGCGGGCGGTCGCGAACCCGCTTGTCGACGTCCTCGGGCACTGCACGGGCAGGCTTGTCGAGGGCGGCCGCGGCACCCGCGGTGAGTCGGATTTCAACGCAGAGGTCGTGTTCGAGGCGTGCCGTCGGTTCGACACGGCGGTCGAGATCAACAGTCGACCGGAACGCCGTGATCCACCGTCGCGGCTCATTCGTGTCGCGCTGGAACGCGGCTGCCTGTTCTCGATCGACACGGACGCCCATGCACCGGGGCAACTCGACTTCCAGGGCTACGGATGCGAACGCGCGCAGGCGTGCGAGGTGCCGGCGGACCGGATCGTCAACACCTGGAACGTGGATCGCCTGCTCGAATGGACGAAAGCTTGACCATGTGGTTGAACAACTCGTAGGGTCGCGACACCGGGCCGCGACCGCGGCCGGTGCGCATGTCGAAAAGGAACACCGTGACCCGAACCATCCGCCGACGTACCGGCGCACTCGGCCTTGCACTGGCACTCGGAGGCGCGCTGCTCGGCGCCGCACCCGCACTCGCCGCACCCGCGTCCACCGCGCCCGGCACCGTCACCGCGAACGAGACCCTGCCCCGAGACCTCTGGTATCCGGGTTCCGCGAACGCGCACCGGCTCACCTACTGGACCACCGGGGCGACCGGTGAACCGGCGCTGAGCACCGGCACCGTCTTCGTCCCCGAGGGCGAGGCGCCCGAGGGGGGCTGGCCCGTGCTGTCGTGGGCGCACGGCACCGTCGGACTCGGTGACGACTGCGCGCCGTCCGTCGTCGGACCCGGAGCCCGTGAGCGCGACTTCGCCTACCTCGGAACGTGGCTCGACCAGGGCTACGCCGTCGTCGCCAGCGACTACGCCGGCCTCGGAACCCCCGGTACCATGCCCTACCTCGACGGCAAGGCGGAGGCACACAGCGTCGTCGACATGGTCAAGGCGGGCCGCGCCGTCGAGCCGTCGCTGTCGAACACCTGGGTCGCGATCGGACAGTCCCAGGGCGCAGGCGCCGCGATCACCACCGCCCGCTACGCCACCGAGTTCGGCGGACCCGAACTCGACTACCGCGGCGCAGTCGGCACCGGAGTTCCCGCCTACATCGAGAACATCGTCGCCCTCGCGGGCCCCGGCTTCCCGCCGGTGGCACTGCCCGGCGGTCTGACGGTCTACTCGCTCTACATCCTCGCCGGGCTCAACGCCGCGCACCCGGAACTCGGTATCCCGTCCCTCCTCAACGACTCCGGACGCGAGTGGCTCGCGAAGGCCGAAATCCTCTGCTACGACCCGCTCAAGAAGGAAGCGACCGGGCTGGTCGTCGGATCGTTGTTCGACAAGCCGCTCTCGACCATCCCGAACATCCAGGGCGTGCTCACCGACTACATGGGTGTCCCCGAAACCGGTTACGACAAGCCGTTCTTCATCGGACAGGGCCTCAAGGACACCGACGTCATCATGCCGTCGACGTTGCTCCTGGGCAGCACCCTCGCCCGCAACGGCGAGCCGCTGACGTTCAAGACCTACCCGACCGACCACAGCGGAACCATGGCAGCCTCCCTGCCCGACACCGTGCCGTTCGTCCGGGCACTGTTCGACGGCGAGACGCCCGCACCGTCGTTCGGGAGCTGATCGCGTAGGGCCGGCCGCCCGCACGCGCCCTAGGATCTGCCTCGTGACCAAACGAGACATGGCCGCGCGCGGCGGCTTCGGGTGGACCCTGCACGGCGACGGCCGGTCGATCACCGACGGTGAGGTCGTCGCCCCCGACGAGCGGCTCAGCTGGCCGCGGACCGTCGGAATCGGCATGCAGCACGTCATCGCGATGTTCGGTGCCACCCTCCTGGTACCGACGATCACCGGGTTCCCGGTCACCACCACCCTGCTGTTCTCCGGCATCGGTACCGCGCTGTTCCTGCTGATCACCCGGGGCAGGGTACCCAGCTACCTCGGGTCGTCCTTCGCGTTCATCGCGCCGCTCACCGCGTCCGCCGCCGACGGGCCTGCCGCGCAACTCGGCGCGGTGCTCAGCGTCGGCGTGGTGCTGATGCTCGTCGGCCTGCTCGTGAAGGCGGCAGGTGCCCGCGTCCTGGACGCGGTGATGCCCCCGATCGTCACCGGCGCGGTGGTGATGCTGATCGGACTGAACCTCGCGCCAGCCGCCGTCGGGTCGTTCGAGGCGCAACCACTCGTCGCGGGGGTCACCCTCGTGTCCGTGCTCGTCGTCACCGCGGCCGGCCCGGGACTGCTGGGCCGCCTCGGCATCCTCGTCGGTGTCGTCATCGGCTGGGTGTTCGCCGCCGTCACAGGTGAACTCGCCACCGACCGCGTCGACGCGCTGCGGGAGGCGGCCTGGATCGGCCTCCCCGAACTGCGCGGGCCCACCTTCGAATGGTCGGTGATCGCGCTCGCGCTGCCGGTGGTGATCGTGTTGATCGCCGAGAACGTCGGCCACGTCAAGGCCGTGTCCGCGATGACCGGACGCAACCTCGACGCCGTCGCCGGCGACGCACTCTTCGCGGACGGGCTCGCGACCACGCTCGCGGGCGCGGGCGGTGGTTCCGGTACCACCACCTACGCCGAGAACATCGGAGTGATGGCCGCGACCCGCGTCTACTCGACGGCCGCCTACTGGGTGGCAGCCGCGACCGCGATCGTCCTGGCGTTCTCGCCGAAGTTCGGCGCACTCGTCTTCACCGTCCCCGACGGCGTGATCGGCGGTGCCACCCTCGTGCTCTACGGACTGATCGGCATCCTCGGCGTCCGCATCTGGGCCGACGCGAAGGTCGACTTCACCGACCCCGTCAACCTCACCGTCGTCGCCGCCGCGATCGTCGCGGGCATCGGAGACCTCACCCTCTCCATCGGGTCCGTCGAACTCGGCGGCATCGCCTGGGGGTCGGTGGGCATCCTCGTCGGCTACCCGCTCATGAAATGGCTGGCGCGCTTCCGACGCTGAACCCGAACAGCGCTCGGTGCGGGGGCGGTGTCATGCGCGCTTCCAGCGGCGGCGTCATGCGCGCTTCCAGCGGCGGCGCGCCCGCACCACACTCGACCAGTCCTGGTACCCGAGTCGCCGGGCGATCTCGTGCCGGGGCACAGAACGTTCCCGCAGCAGGCTCTCCGCGACGCCGCGGCGCACCTCCTCGAGGAGCTCCCGGAACGTCGTGCCCTCGTGCTCGAGGTGCCGCCGCAGCGTGCGCGGTGCGTAGTGCAGCTGCATCGCCACCTCCTCCAGCGTCAGGTCCAGCGACGTCCGGTCGAGCAGGTGGGCGCGGACCTGGGCGGCGACGCCGGTGTGGTGGAGACGCTCGGCACGAATCCGTTCGCACTGAGCGACGAGGAGCTGCGCCGTGAGTGTGTTCGCCATCGGGGGCACCTCGTCGAGGTAACCGGCATCCAGCACGACCTCACTGCGGCCGCACCCGAACTCGATCGGCACTCCGAAGTAGTCCGAGTACACGCTCGTCGAACCGGGTCGACCGGCCTCGAGGCGGATCTCGCGCAACGGCACCCGGTCGGCGCCGGGAAAGATCTCGCGGTGCACCTGCACGACCGCTGCGACGTCCCGTTCCACCACGAACCACCGGATGTCCTCCGGTACGTCTTCGGCCTCGAAGGTGAGGACGTACCGACCGTCCGCGTCGATCCGTGCCGTCATGGTCGTGAACGCGAAGGTGAGCAGGGCGAAGTGCAGACCGTGCTCGACGGTGTCGCGGGCGGTCGCCGCCGCCGTGAGCAGGTATCCGAGATACCCGTAGGCGGTCAGGTGGTACAGCGACCCCAACTCGATCCCGACTCCCGGCCGTCCCGCGGTCGTGGACACCAGGTTTCGGATGACGGCCATCTCCTGGCGAGCCTCGACGAGCACCTCCGGATCGGTCAGCGACCGCTCGTCGATGCCCGATCCGCCCAGGAGGGTCGCCGCAGGGATGCCGTGCGCCGCGCCCCATTCGCACATGAGCGAGACGGACACCATCGTCCGGGGGTGGTCCCAGGGATCGGTGATTGCGGCGATGATCCGGTTCGACGCCTGCGTCACCGCAGGCGCCGGAGAGAGTTCGCGACGGACCACGGCGCCGGGGATCATGTGGCCAGTCTCACCGACGACGGTCGAAGCGTCAACGAGTTCTAGCGTGGCGTGCCGGGCCGCGGTGCGACCCACCGTGGCCGGAACTGTCGCGTTGTGGCCCGGACGGTCCTGGCCGATTTCCTGGGTGGCACCTACCGTGTGTGATCAGTGACACACATCACACATGAGGATGACTGTGTCTGTTGGCACACATGAGGAGGCGTTGCATGAAGGTCAAGGCTGCGATCGTCGAAGAGGTCGGCGCGCCCTGGAAGATCACCGAGGTGGAACTCGGCGACCCGGTCGCCGGTGAGGTCCAGGTCAAGCTGGCTGCGTCGGGCCTGTGCCATTCCGACGCGCACGTCGTCGCCGGCGACAGCCCGGTACCGTTCATGCCGGTTCTCGGCGGGCACGAGGGCGCGGGTGTCGTCACCAAGGTCGGGCCCGGTGTTACCGGACTCGAGGTGGGTGACCACGTCGTTCTGGCGTTCATCCCCGCCTGCGGAACCTGCCCGTCCTGCGCCACCGGCCTGCAGAATCTGTGCGACGAGGGTGCCGGCCTGCTCACCGGCCAGGCCATCTCGGACAAAACCTTCCGGGTGACCAAGGACGGTCAGCCGGTCATCCAGATGTGTCTGCTCGGGACGTTCGCGCCCTACGTCACCGTCAGCGAAGCCTCGGTCGTCAAGATCGAGAAGGACATCCCCCTCGAGGTGGCGGCGCTCCTCGGCTGTGGCGTCTCCACCGGCTGGGGATCCGCGACCGAGATCGGAAACACCCGTCCCGGCGACACCGTGGTCGTGATGGGCATCGGCGGCGTGGGTATCAACTCGGTCCAGGGCGCAAAGCACGCGGGCGCCCGGTTCGTCGTCGCGATCGACCCGATCGAGTTCAAGCGCAAGCAGGCACTGGACTTCGGGGCCACCCACACCTACGCCTCCGTCGACGAGGCGATGGCCGAACTGCCCGACCTCACCTGGGGCAAGATGGCCCAGGTCACGATCATCACCGTCGGCGAGATCCACGGCGAGCACATCCAGCAGGCGCTGAGCCTGACCGGGAAGGGCGGTCAGGTGATCGTCACCGGCATGGGCAACTTCGCGGCCCCGACCGTCGACCTCAACCTGTTCGAGCTCACCCTCCTCCAGAAGCGGGTCCAGGGCGCCATCTTCGGCGGTGTCGGTCCGCGCACCCAGATTCCCAAGCTGCTCGATCTCTACCGCACAGGGAACCTGAAGCTCGAGGAACTCGTGACGACGAAGTACCGCCTCGAGGACATCAACCAGGGGTACCAGGACATGTTCGACGGCAAGAACCTGCGCGGTCTCGTCGTCTACGGCGACGCCGACTACTGACGACCGCATCGACCTGACCGCATCGACGATTTCAGGAGCATCCGACACATGCAGATCCACGACAAGAACTACATCGACGGCAAGTGGACCGCCTCGTCCGGCACGCAGCGGATTCCCGTCACGAATCCGGCCACCGACGAGGTGATCGCCGAGGTGACGGCCGGTACCTCGGTCGACGTAGACACCGCCGTCGCCGCGGCCCGCGCCGCCTTCCCCGCATGGTCGGCGACGCCGGCCTCGGAGCGTGCCGACTACCTCGCTGCGATCGCAGGCAAGATCGCCGAGCGGTCGGAAGAACTCGCGCGGACGATCTCGTCCGAGATGGGCTGCCCGATCTCCGTCGCGCGGGCCGTCCAGACGCCGTTGCCGATCAACAGTTTCGCGGAAGCCGCGAACATCGTGCGGGAGTACGAGTTCGAGGGCGAGCACCGCGGATCGACGGTCGTCCGTGAGCCTTTCGGTGTACTCGGCGCCATCACGCCGTGGAACTATCCGCTGCACCAGATCGCGCTCAAGGTGGCGTACGGACTCGCAGCGGGCAACACCGTCGTCGTCAAGCCCAGCGAGGTGACGCCGCTGTGCGCGATCACGCTGACCGAGATCGTCGACGAGGTCGGTCTCCCGCCGGGCGTCTTCAACATCGTCTTCGGCACCGGCGCCGAGGTCGGTGAGGCGATCGCCGGTCACGACGACGTCGACGTCGTCAGCTTCACCGGCTCCACCCGGGCGGGTAAGCGCGTGTCGGAAGTGGCGGCGCGCAACGTCAAGAAGGTGTCGCTGGAACTGGGCGGCAAGAGTCCCAACGTTGTGCTCGACGACGCGGACCTCGCCGCCGTCGTCCCCGCCTCGGTCCAGATGATGATGATGAACTCCGGCCAGACGTGCACCGCGCTGACCCGCATGATCGTCCCGCGCGACAAGGTCGCCGAGGTCGAGGCGCTCGCGAAGGCGACCGCAGACGCCCTCCCCGTCGGTGACCCGACCGACGACGGAACCGCCGTCGGCCCGTTGTCCTCCCGGGCACAGCAGAAGCGGGTGCTCGGGTTCATCAAAACCGGAATCGACGAGGGCGCACGGCTCGTGACCGGAGGGGCGACCGACGTCGACGCTCCCGGCGCGTTCGTCCGGCCCACCGTATTCTCCGACGTCACCGAGGACATGACGATCCACCAGGAGGAGATCTTCGGTCCCGTTCTGTCGATCGTCGCGTACGACAGCGAGGAGGAGGCCGTCCGGATCGCGAACAACACCGACTACGGCCTGGCCGGAGCCGTGTGGGGTTCGCCGGAACGTGCCGAGAAGATCGCCCGCCGGATCCGTGCCGGCCAGGTCCAGGTCAACGCGGGTGCCTTCAACCCCAACGCGCCGTTCGGCGGTTACAAGCAGTCCGGTCTCGGACGCGAGGCGGGCGAGTACGGACTCGAGGAGTTCCTCGAGGTGAAGTCCATCCAGCGCTGATCACGCGTTCCGCGCCGCGCTGAATCGGGCGCACCGCGTCGCAGTGACCTCTCGACGCCCCACGCCGGGCCGTTGCCCGGCGTGGGGTTCGTCGACGACGGAAGGGAGTGACCCGCATGCCTCTCGAACCCGTGTCCCTGGCGTTGCTCACGCAGCTCGCCGAAACCCGCGACCCCCCGATCCACGAAGGAACACCGGCCCTGGCCAGGATGGCGGGCCCGATCTTCGCGGGCATGAGCGGTCGCGGGCCGGACGTCGCACGCGTCCGCAATCTCAAGCTCGACACCCCTGACGGCGGCCGGATCCGCGTCCGCGTCCTCGAACCCGAGGGTGAATCCCGTTCGGTCGTCGTCTACTTCCACGGCGGCGGCTGGGTGATCGGTGACATCGACCTCCAGTACGACCACGTCGCCCGCGACCTGGTGAACCTCACCCGGTCGACCGTCGTCCTGGTGAACTACCGCAAGGCCCCCGAGCATCCCTTCCCTGCGGCGATCGAGGACAGCTATCTCGGATTGTGCTGGGCGGCCGAGCATCTGGAGGGACATGCGCCGGCGGGTGTGCCGCTGATCGTCGCCGGCGACAGTGCGGGCGGCAACATCGCCGCGGTGATGACGCAGTGGGCCCGCGACCGCGGCGGTCCGCGGATCGACTTCCAGGTGCTGGTCTACCCGGTTACCGACTGCGACTTCGACCGCCCGTCGTACGTGGCGCCGGAGAACCAGCTGCTGCTCAGCCGGGACACGATGATCTGGTTCTGGGGGCACTACCTCTCGAATGCGGAGTCGAGGACGAGTCCCGATGCGTCACCACTGCGGGCGCCCTCTCTCGCCGGGCTGCCACCCGCGCTCGTGTACGTCGCCGAATGCGACCCACTGCACGACGAGGGCGTGGCATACGCGCGGGCACTCGCGGACGCCGGCGTGGCCGTCGTCCTGGAGGAGGCTGCCGGGCAGATGCACGCCTACTTCCAGATGGCGGACATCCTGCCGGGCTACCGGACCGGCGTCGAACTCGTCGCCGACCACATCGGGAAGTTCCTCGCCGGGTACACGCCCGGCGGTCAGGAGGGATGAGACATGGCCGACCACGACGTCACCGTCATCGGCGCCGGATTCGCCGGCCTCTACCAGCTCCACCGGCTCCGGGAACTCGGGTTCGACACCCGCGTGATCGAGGCCGGCCCCGAGGTCGGCGGCACCTGGTACTGGAACCGCTACCCGGGCGCCCGCTGCGACATCGAGTCGGTGGAGTACTCATACTCCTTCGACCCGCAGCTCGAGCAGGAGTGGAACTGGACGGAACGCTACGCGGCGCAACCGGAGATCCTCGACTACATCCGGCACGTCGCCGACCGCTACGACCTGCGCCGCGACATCACGTTCGACACCCGGGTCACCGCGCTGGAATTCGACGACGCCACCAACGAATGGACCGTCGGCACCGACGGGGGCGAGCGGTTCACGAGCCGCTTCGTGATCGCCGCGACCGGGTGCCTCTCGGTACCGACCAGGCCGGAGTTCGACGGACTCGAGAACTTCGGCGGTGACACGTACTGGACCTGGGACTGGCCCGAGCAGGGCGTCGACCTGACCGGCAAGCGAGTCGCTGTCGTCGGGACGGGTTCGTCGGGCCTGCAGACGATCACGGCCATCGCCCCGGTCGTCGGATCCCTGACGGTCTTCCAGCGCACGCCGTCCTATGCGGTGCCCGCACACAACCACGCGATCGACGATCTGCTCGCCGAGGTGAAGCGGCACTACCCGGAGTTTCGGCAGGTGAGCCGCCTGACCCGCGGGGGAGCGCAGTGCGGGGAGGGGGCGGCGCTGCCGCCGTTCTTCGAGGACCTCGACGACGGAACGGTCACGTCCGAGCTCGAACGACGCTGGGACAACGGCGGACTGTGCTATCAACAGTCGTTCTTCGATCTGCTCCTCGACCCGGACGCGAACGACCGTGCCGCCGAGTACGCTCGCGCCCGGATCCGGGCGAAGGTGAACGACCCCGTTGTCGCGGAGAAGCTCACGCCGCGCTCGTACCCGATCGCTGCGAAACGGATGTGCGTCGACACCGGGTACTTCGAGGTCTACAACCAGGACAACGTCGAACTCGTGGATCTGCGCGAGGAGCCTCTCGCGCGGTTCACAGAACGGGGAATCGTCGCGGGCGGCACGGAACGCGAGTTCGACGTGATCGTCCTCGCGACCGGGTACGACGCGATGACCGGCGCGCTGAACGCGATCGACATCCGTCACGGCGACCGCACCCTGCGCGAGAAGTGGGCGGACGGCCCCCGCACCTATCTGGGGTTGATGTCCGCGGACTTCCCGAATCTCTTCACGGTCACGGGTCCGCAGAGCCCGTCGGTGCTGTCGAACATGATGACCTCCATCGAGTACCACGTCGACTGGATCACGGACCTCCTCGTGCACCTGCGCGACCGCGGTGCGGTGCGCGTCGAACCCGAGGTGGAGGCCGAGGACAACTGGGTGAACACCACCAACGACGTCGCCGACCTCACCCTCTTTCCGCAGGCGGCGTCCTGGTACATGGGTGCCAACGTGCCCGGCAAGCGGCGGGTGTTCCTGCCGTTCGCGGCGGGAGTGGGGGCCTACAAGCAGATCGGTGACGGCATCGCCGTCGCGGGCTACCACGGTTTCGAGGTGGCCTGACGGACCGGTGGCCGCCGCGCCACCGCGATACGTTCCGACGTGCCGTGGCGGTCACACTTTCCGCTCGCTCCGGTCATCGACCGGTCCGCGCGGTGCGACCTAGCCTGGGGCCCATGGAACGCACCCTCTTCGAGCCCGAGCACGAACTCTTCCGTGAGTCCTACCGCAAGTTCCTCGACCTCGAGGTCGCTCCCCACCACGACCGGTGGGAGGAGCAGAACATCGTGGACCGCGAGGTCTGGAAGAAGGCGGGTGAGCAGGGCTTCCTCGGCATGGCGGTGCCGGAGGAGTACGGCGGCGGCGGGGTCCTCGACTTCCGCTACAACACGATCGTCACCGAGGAGACCACCCGTCGCGGGTTCAGCGGCATCGGCTTCATGCTCCACAACGACGTCGTCGCCCCGTACCTGATGGACCTCGCGACAGAGGAGCAGAAGCGACGCTGGCTGCCGGGATTCTGTTCCGGCGAGATCATCACCGCGATCGCGATGACGGAGCCGGGCACCGGATCCGACCTGCAGGGCATCAAGACCCGCGCGGTGAAGGACGGCGACCACTGGATCCTCAACGGATCCAAGACGTTCATCACGAACGGCATCAACGCCGACCTGGTGATCGTCGTCGCGCAGACCGATCCCGAGAAGGGCGCGCAGGGATTCTCGCTGCTCGTCGTCGAGCGCGGCATGGACGGCTTCGAGCGTGGCCGCAATCTCGACAAGATCGGGCTCAAGGCGCAGGACACCGCCGAGCTCAGCTTCACCGACGTTCGGGTGCCCGCGGCGAACCTGCTCGGTGAGGAGGGGATGGGCTTCATCTACCTGATGAAGAACCTTCCGCAGGAACGGCTCTCGATCGCCGTCGTCGCCGCGGCCGCGATGGAGTCGGCCCTGGAGATGACAGTTCAGTACGTTCGCGACCGCAAGGCCTTCGGCAAGTCGATCGGCAGCTTCCAGAACACCCGCTTCGAACTGGCGGACATGGCCACGCAGACGCAGATCGCGCGCGTCTTCGTCGACAAGTCGATCGAGCTGCTGAACGAGAACAAGCTCACCGTCCAGGAAGCCGCGATGGCCAAGTACTGGACCACCGACCGTCAGGTGGAGCTCATCGACCGCTGCCTCCAGCTGCACGGCGGCTACGGCTACATGCGGGAGTACCCGATCGCGAAGGCATACATGGATTCTCGCGTGCAGAAGATCTACGGCGGTACCAGCGAGATCATGAAGGAGATCATCGGGCGCGGCCTGAACCTCTGATCGCCGGATCGCCACACAGGAACCTGTGAGGGGCCACTCGGGGCCGTGACGGAATCATCCGCCACGGCCCCGAGTGGGTTCACACCGGTTGTCGGGGGGCTCAGATCTTTCGCATCACGGTGACGACCTTGCCGAGGATCTGCGCGTCGTTACCGGGGATGGGCTCGAACAACTCGTTGTGCGGCATCAGCCACACCTGACCCTTGGTGCGCTTGAACGTCTTGACTGTCGCCTCGCCGTCGATCATCGCGGCGACGATGTCGCCGTTCTCCGCAACGGACTGCTGACGCACGACCACCCAGTCGCCGTCGCAGATGGCCGCGTCGATCATCGACTCGCCGACCACCTTCAGGAGGAACAGCGAACCCTGGCCGACCAGCTCGCGCGGAAGCGGGAAGACGTCCTCGACGGCTTCCTCCGCCAGGATCGGGCCGCCTGCTGCGATTCGGCCGAGAACCGGGACCATCGCGGGCTTCGCCGAATCGAGTTCGGCCACGTCGCCCGCGGTGGTGTCCGCGCCGGTCGGTGCGTCGTCGAGTCCGCGAACGTCGACCGCCCGCGGCCGGTTGGCGTCGCGTCGCAGCAGCCCCTTCCGCTCGAGGGTGCGCAACTGGTGCGCGACGGAGGAGGTGGACGTCAGTCCGACCGCGTCGCCGATCTCCCGGATGCTGGGCGGATACCCGCGCTCACTGACCGACTCCCGGATCACCTCCAGAACGCGCCGCTGCCGATCCGTTAGCCCCGCCGTGGCGGATGGGCCGGTGCCGGCCGTCGCGCCGTCGCTGGAGCTGTCGTCCTTCATGGAGCCTCCTGGCCTCGTCTTCTCGTGTGGTGCCGTCGTCTCGTGCCGTGTGCCGGGCGGGTCGGGTGTGACGCCTGCGCGTGATGTGGTCTCTGGCACGAATCTAGACGGAAATCTCGAATCGATCAAACATCTGTTCGACTTTTTCGCCTCGCGGGGGCGCTTTTGTCGGTGTGGCGTGGTAGTAATCGAACATGTGTTCTTTCGAACGCTTGATCGAACACAGGCTTTCCGCACATCCGGCCCTCGAAGTACCAGCGCCGATTCGACCGCTCGACGTCGAACGCCGGTGCTGTTCGGACACCAGTGGAGGTTCACATGAGCGTTGCGGCGGACATCTTCGGCGCCACCCGAGACGGTGGCGAGGCGCGCACGGGTACGGCCGACGACATCGCGCGAGGCGGCGGTGCCGCAGCGCGTGCCGGTGCGGCGGACACGCGCCGCCGAGGTCTGCGCCGTTCCGGTGCGGATTCGGGACGCCGCCCGGGCGGCCGGCCGATGGCGTACGAGCGGCCCCGGGTGGCGACGTCGACGTCGCCGCACCGGCCGACCGATTCGCAGGAGGTCGGCTGGGGTGCCGTCGTGATCACCGCGCTGTCCACGGCCCTGGTGCTGGCCGGATTCCTGGGCCTCGCCCAGTGGCGGGCGGGCGACGTCGCACCGGTGAGCACCTCGGTGGTGCAGGTGGGCGTGGACGAGTCGCTCACCGACGTCGGCGAGCGGATCACCGCGGTCGACGGGGTGGCGGGCGGCGGGGTCTCGAGCGGCGCAGAGCACGTCGGTGCACCCTCGTCCGGGTCGCCGACGGCGGGCGACTGACCGGGACGTGCACGGCCATGGGTGATCCGACGGTATTGTCGAAGCTTGTTGGGCCCACCACATCCAGTGGAACGTGGGGGCTCGGTGCACCTGGGCGTCAGGACGATCTCGGTGCGCCGGGAACTCACGACCGCGTCCACGGTTCACGCGAAGGACACACCATGCACTGCCCGTTCTGTCGGCACCCCGACTCGCGCGTCGTCGACTCGCGCGAGGCGGACGAGGGACAGGCGATCCGGCGCAGGCGCCAGTGCCCCGAGTGCGGTCGTCGCTTCACCACGGTCGAGACCGCGGTGCTGTCCGTCGTCAAGCGCAGCGGCGTCACCGAGCCGTTCAGCCGTGAGAAGGTGGTCCGCGGTGTCCGGCGGGCCTGCCAGGGTCGCGACGTCGCAGACGACGCCCTGTACCAGTTGGCGCAGAAGGTCGAGGAGACCGTGCGCGCCAACGGGTCCGCCGAGATCCCGAGCAACGAGGTCGGCCTGGCCATCCTCGGTCCGCTCCGTGACCTCGACGAGGTCGCCTACCTGCGATTCGCGTCGGTCTACCGGTCCTTCTCCTCGGCCGAGGACTTCGAGCAGGAGATCAAGGATCTCCGCGTGCACCGAGCCGAGTCTGCCCGCACCGAATCCGACGAGTCCGCCGCGCGCTAGGGGCGGTTTCCCCGGCGCCGTGTCTCCACGGATCTGCGGGCAGTGACCGCGCGGCCCCGGCTACCGGGTGATCGCTGCGATCGCCTTGCGGATCCGCTTGTCCGACACCGGGTACGGGGTACCCAACGACTGCGCGAACAGGCCGACCCGTAGCTCCTCGATCATCCAGCGGATTGCGTCGACGTCGGGATCGTGGTGCCGCCGCGGGTCCAGCCGGGCCAGTAGCTTCCCGTACTCGTCGAACACGCCGTCCAGGACGGTGAGGTTCTGGCGATCACGGGTCGCCGAGCCCGGGAGCGCCTCGAGCCGGGCGATCGCGGCGTCGAGGTATCGGGGCAGCTCGCGGAGACGGGTGGCGCCGGTGTCGGCGACGAACCCGCGGTACACCAGGGAATCCAGTTGTTCGCGAACGTCGTCGACGGCATCGCCGCGGGTGCCGTCGAGGAGTACGCGGAGGCGCTGGGTCCGGGCCAGAACCGGAACGGCGAGCCGGACCAGCACCGCAACCTCCCGGGCGAGTTCGGCACGGACCGCGGCCTGCAGCTCCGAGAACGCCTCGGGCGTGCGGGGCGGGCCGCCGTGCCTGTCGACGAGCGCGTCGACGGCGCAGGTGCGGCAGTCCTCGATCAGGGCGTCGACACTGCCGTGCGGGTTCTGGCTGAGTGCCAGCCGGTCTCGGGTACCGAGCCCTCCGACGGCCGACTTCGTCGGGGTCGGCACCGCCGACATCAACAGTGCGCGGGTGCCGTCGAGCATCGCCCGCCGCTGCTCGGCGGGCGTCGCCATCACCCGCACCGCGACACCGCCGGATTCGGGGACGAGCGCGGGATAGCCGACCACCTTCTGTCCGCCGAGGTCTCGGGTGACGGTGTCCGGGACGGTCCCCAGGGTTTCGGACGTCCACACGGTCGCGGCGGGCCGTTCCGTGGTCGCGGCCGCCTTCGACACGGCCGCCGCGACCCGCGGCGCCTGGCCGGCGCGCAGATCGTCGAGGCTCTTGCTGCGGCCGACCACCGTACCCGCGGGATCGACCGCGGCGAACGTCATCCGCAGGTGACCGGGAATCGCCGTGAGGTCGAAGTCGCCCGGGTTGATCGGGGTGCCTGCCATCCGGGTCAGTTCCCGCGCCATCGCCACCGGCAACGGCTCGGTGCGCGGCTTGACGACCGACAGGGCGGCTCGCGCGTAGTCGGGTGCGGGAACGACCGTGCGACGCAACGTCTTCGGCAAGGTCTTGATCAGCGCCGTCACCAACTCCTCGCGCATGCCCGGCACCAGCCACTCGAATCCGACGTTCCGGACCTGCGCGAGCAGCGCGACGGGGATGCGCGCGGTGACACCGTCGTCCTCGGTACCCGGCTCGAACTGGTACGTGAGGGGGAACGACAGGTCTCCCTGGCGCCAGGTGTTGGGGTAATCGCCGCCGAGGACCGACGAGGCCTCGGGGTTGACCACGTTCGCGGCGGTGAACGTCAGGAGATCGGGGTCGGTCCGCCGGGCCTTCTTCCACCAGGTGTCGAAGTGCCTCGCCGACACCGCCTCCGCGCCGACCCGCTGGTCGTAGAACTCGTAGAGGGTTTCGTCGTCGACGAGGATGTCGCGGCGCCGGGCGCGGGTCTCCATCTCCTCGACGTCGTCGAGCAGCGCCCGGTTCGCGTGGAAGAAGCTGTGCTGGGTCTGCCACTCGCCCTGCACGAGGGCGTGCCGGATGAACAGCTCGCGCGACGCCTCCGGATCGATCGAGGAATAGGTGACGGCACGCTTGGCGACGAGGGGGATGCCGTACAGCGTCACCCGCTCGTACGCCATTGCGCAGGCCCGCTTCGTGGACCAGTGCGGCTCCGAGTAGGTGCGTTTGACGAGGTGGGGCGCGAGCTTCTCGGCCCATTCCGGCTCGATTCCCGCAGCCATGCGGCCCCACAGGCGTGAGGTCTCGACGAGTTCGGCGGCCATCACCCAGCGAGGTGGCTTCTTGAACAGCGACGAGCCGGGGAAGACGGCGAACCGCGCACCACGGGCTCCGAGGAAATCCTTCTTGTCGCCCTCACGCAGTCCGATGTGGGACAGCAGACCCGCCAGCAGCGCCTGATGGATCGAATCGGGGGACGCGTCGGCGTCGGCGACGGACCAGCCGAGCGAGCGGGTGATCTGCGACAGCTGTCCGTGCAGGTCCTGCCATTCCCTGATACGCAGCCAGTGCAGGAACTCGGTCTTGCACATCTTGCGGAACTGATTGGAGGACAGGTCCTTCCGTTGGGTGCGCAGGTACTCCCACAGCTTCTGGTAGGCCAGGAAGTCCGATCCCGGAACGGTGAAGCGGGCGTGCTTCTCGTCCGCGGC
This sequence comes from Rhodococcus gannanensis, assembly GCF_042681175.1. Taxonomy (NCBI): domain Bacteria; kingdom Bacillati; phylum Actinomycetota; class Actinomycetes; order Mycobacteriales; family Nocardiaceae; genus Rhodococcus; species Rhodococcus gannanensis. The sequence continues at coordinate 136,031 of NZ_JBHUFB010000013.1, read as the reverse complement.
CTGCTGGTGCTCGGCGGGACGTTCACGCACGTCCTGGATCGACAGGGCGGAGACGATGACGAGCATCTCGCGCAGGCAGCCCGTCTGATTGGCCTGCGCGAGCATCCGCGCCATGCGGGGGTCGACGGGGATCTGTGCGAGCTCGCGACCGACCGGGGTCAGCTCGGCGGGGGCGTCCTTCTTGGGCGGGGAGATCGCGCCGAGTTCCTCGAGCAGGGCGACACCGTCACGCACGGCTCGCGGGTCGGGTTTCTCCACGAAGGGGAACGCCTCGATGTCACCTAGGCCGAGCGCGGTCATCTGCAACACCACCGAGGCGAGGTTGGTGCGCAGGATCTCCGGTTCGGTGAACTCCGGCCGGGACTCGAAGTCGTCCTCCGAGTACAGGCGGATGCAGATCCCGTCCGCGACGCGACCGCAGCGGCCGGCCCGCTGACGCGCAGATGCCTGGGAGATCTCCTCGATCGGCAGCCGCTGCACCTTGGTCCGCACCGAGTAGCGCGAGATGCGTGCGGTACCGGGATCGACGACGTACCGGATGCCCGGCACCGTCAGTGACGTCTCGGCGACGTTGGTGGACAACACGACTCGCCTGCCCGCGTGCTTCTCGAACACGCGATGCTGCTCGGCCGCGGACAGTCGGGCGTAGAGCGGGAGGATGTCGAGGCCCCGGATCCTGCGTTCCCGCAGTGCGTCGGCGGTGTCCCGGATCTCCCGTTCGCCGGAGAGGAAGACGAGGATGTCGCCGTCGCCCTCCGCCATCAGCTCCTCGACGGCCTCGCCGACCGCGTCGACCGGGTCCCGGTCGATCGTCTGTTCGCCGACGTGCACGGTGAGGGGGCGGTACCGCATCTCGACGGGGAAGGTGCGGCCCGACACCTCGACGATCGGCGCAGGCACCCCGTCGACGGCGAAGTGCTCGGCGAAGCGTTCCGGGTCGATCGTCGCGGAGGTGATGATCACCTTCAGATCGGGGCGGCGGGGGAGCAGCTGCTTGAGGTAGCCGAGGATGAAGTCGATGTTGAGGCTGCGCTCGTGCGCCTCGTCGATGATCAGGGTGTCGTAGCGGCGCAGCAGGCGGTCGCGCTGGATCTCCGCGAGCAGGATGCCGTCGGTCATCAGCTTGACGAGCGTGCCGTCGGAGACCTGGTCGGTGAAGCGGACTGTGTAGCCGACGGCGTCCCCGAGGTCGGTGCCGAGTTCCTCGGCGATCCGCTCGGCGACCGTGCGCGCCGCCAGCCGGCGCGGTTGGGTGTGCCCGATCAGCCCGCGAATGCCCCGGCCGAGATCGAGGCAGATCTTGGGGATCTGGGTCGTCTTGCCGGACCCCGTCTCGCCCGCGACGATGACCACCTGGTGCGCCGCGATGGCGGCGGCGATGTCGTCGCGGCGGGCGCTGACCGGTAGTGCCTCCGGATAGGTCGTCGTGGGGACCGCCGCCCGTCGGGTCGCGACCCGGGCCTGCGCGGTGGCGATCTCCCGCGACAGAGCGGCCACGGCCTCCGGGGACCGGGCGCGGTCGAGCTTTCGGCGCAGGCGGTGCTCGTCGCGCAGGGTGAGGTCGGGCAGGAGACGCGTGAGGTCGCGTCGATTCGGGCCGGACGGCGCGGGGGAAGGCGTGGTGGACATGCTCAGGCCAGGGTATCGAACGGTGCCGGGGGGACGCGCGTCCACCGTCCGCGCGGACGTGGACGGCGGCCCGTCCGGGGCGACGGGCCAAATCCGCCGGACTGCCCAGCGTGCGTGCGACGATCTGAACATGACCGACGTCGCGCGCGCGCCCGTCCACACCCACCCGGTCTATCGGCTCCTGAGGCTCGTGTTCGGAGCGCTCGGGCTGCTCGCCTTGGTGTGGATTCCGCTGCACACCGAGAATCTCGACTGGTTCAATTACTTCGGCTACTTCACCGTGCTGAGCAACGTGCTCGCCGTGATCGTCCTCCTCGCCGGCGCGGCCGCCGACCCACTGGACCGGGGCTGGCAGATGTTTCGCGGTGCGGTCACGGTGTACATGGTCATCACCGGCATCGTGTACGCGATTCTGCTCGCGAGCATCGACGTCGGAATGCAGGGTCAGTGGACCAACAACCTGGTGCACCGGGTGCTGCCGCTGGTCCTGATCCTGGACTGGGTGGTCAACCCGCCACGGATGCGGATCAGCGACACCCAGGCGGTCACGTGGGTGTGGTTCCCGGTCGTCTACGGCGTCTACACCCTGGTCCGGGGCCCTGTCGTCGACTGGTATCCGTACCCGTTCATCGACCCCCGTACGCAGGGCTACCTGAACATGGCGATCGGGCTCGTGGTCCTGGTGATCGCGTTCGTCCTGATCTGCGTGGCCGTCAACGCGGCCGGGCGACTCGGTCGCCGGTGGCGATACGGTGAGGACACGCACGAGACACCCGGCGACGGTGTCGAGAGGAAGGTCGAGGAATGAGCGGTTCGCTGTGGCACGGGTTCGCCGACATGGGCGCGGTCCAGCGCGACGGGGCCTTCGTGGTCAGTCGCGGTGAGGGAGCGTACATCTGGGACGACGCCGGGAAGCGCTACCTGGATGCCACCGCAGGGTTGTGGTTCACGAACGTCGGACACGGGCGCACGGAGATCGCGGATGCGGTCGCGCAGCAGCTCTCGACGATGGCGCACTTCTCGAACTTCGGTGACTTCGCTCCGGAGACGACGGTCGCGCTCGCCGACAAGCTCGCCACGATCGCTCCGGTCCCCGGCAGCAAGATCTTCTTCACCTCGGGTGGTTCGGACTCGGTGGACACCGCCGCGAAGCTCGCCCGCAGGTACTGGAACGAGGTCGGCCGGCCTGCCAAGCGCATCGTCGTGGGCAGGCAGAAGGCATACCACGGCATGCACGTCGCCGGAACCGCGCTCGCGGGCATCCCTGTGAACCGCGAGGGGTACGGCGAGCTCATGCCCGACACCCGAACGGTCGAGTGGGACAACGCCAAGAGCCTGCTCGAGTTGATCGAACGCGAGGGCGCCGACTCGATCGCCGCGTTCTTCTGCGAACCGATCATCGGCGCCGGCGGGATCTACCTGCCGCCGGAGGGCTATCTCGCGGAGGTGCGGGAGATCTGCCGCGAGCACGAGATCCTCTTCGTCGTGGACGAGGTCGTGACCGGGTTCGGCCGCATCGGCGGGTCGTGGTTCGCGTCCACCCGTTTCGACCTGCAGCCCGACATGGTCACCACGGCCAAGGGTCTGACGTCGGGATACGTGCCGATGGGTGCGGTGTTCATCGCGCCGCGCATCTCCGAGCCGTTCTTCTCCGGTGGCGTCTGGTGGCGGCACGGTTACACCTACGGCGGTCACGCCGGAGCCGCGGCTGCGGCGCTCGCGAACCTGGCGATCATGGAGCGCGAGAACCTCCTCGCCGAGTCCGCGCGTCTGGAGCGTTCGCTGCACGATCACCTCGCGCCGCTCGCGGACCATCCGCGGGTGCAGGAGGTGCGCAGTGGCCTCGGTGCCGTCGCGGCCGTCCAGCTCGCCGATCCGGCCGAGGCGCTTCCGTTCGTGAAGGCCCTTCGTGAGCACGGCATCTCGGGTCGCGCCGCGGGTGTCGGCGCGATGCAGTTCTCGCCCTCGTTCGTGATGACCGACGAACAGGTCGCCGAGATGGCGGCCGGTGTCCGCGCGGCACTCGGCTGAGCGACACACGACGCGCTGCTCGCCGATTCGGTGGGCAGTGCGTCAGCGTTTGCGGAGGCGGTCGCGGAGCCGTCGACGGACCGGCGCGAGTTCGACCTTGGGTCGGGCATCGGCGTCCGCGGCGGCCTGCGCGTACCTGGTGTGCAGCTGCGCGCGCACCTCGTCCGGTGTGTATGCCCGGCGCTTGCGTTCCGCTCGGACGGTCAGCGCCCCCGTCGCGGCAACTCCCACGACGCCTGCGAGTCCGACGAGCTTCCACAGAGACCTGGCATTGACCGGCATCGCTCTAACCTAGGGGCATGAGTCGGCGCATGCACGAATCGCAGGTCACCCTCGACGTGGCGGTCGACGCCACCCGCACCGGCGACATCTGGATCTTCCGGGGCCATTCCGGCGCCGACCGCGCCATCCAGACGCTGACGAACAGTCCCGTCAACCATGTCGGCATGTCGGTGGTCCTCGACGACATGCCGCCCCTGATGTGGCACGCGGAGTTGGGACACTCGCTCCAGGACATGTGGACCGGCAGGTACCAGCGCGGTGTGCAGCTGCACGATCTCCGTTCCGCGGTGCAGGTGTGGGGAGCGAAGTACGGGCAGCGTGGCTGGCTGCGGCAGCTCGAGTCGCCCGTCACCCGCGAGCAGGAGGACGAGCTGCTGCGGACGATCGCGCGGCTCAACGGCGCGCCCTTCCCCTCGACCGTGAAACTGGCCTCACGGTGGTTCGGTGGACGGCTCCCCGCTGTACGCAGGCGGCAGGAGGAGAAGGCTGCGGGGATCGAGAGCGCGTACTGCGCGGAGGTGGTCGCGCAGACCTACGAGGCGATGGGACTGCTCACCGGGCGGCGGAAGACCAACTGGTACGACCCCGGCAAGTTCTGGAGCGGCGATCGGCTGCCGCTGACCGACGGCGTCCGTCTGGGGGACGAGATCGCGGTCCTGCTGAACGACGACGATCTGGCAGCGGGACGCTCGCCTCGGGCGTGACGTGATCATGTTCTGACGTCACGCACCACGGGAACCGAGTGACCCCCGCCACCTTTTCGTGGTGTCGGTCGTCACACTTCTCGAAGGAACCGGCCGGTTGGTTCAACGATCAATCATTACGCTGTACAGCGGCGATCGCGTTCTATATCAGCAATTGTGTCGTGCCGTCGTACGACACGCATGTCGTGATCTGTTCGTGATGATCGCTTACGGTCGTTTCCGGTCCGAGACAACCGGACCAACGCCGACCCGCTACCGCTAGATCCTGTCCCGCGGGCCGGACGTCACACATTCCCCGGGACAGGAGTGGGACGGACAGATCTCGAACCGCCGCCAGGCGTTCGAATCGGACCGCCGGCGGCAAGGAGAGGATTTCCCCGTATGTCCAGCTTCACCCCCAAGCGCGCCCTCGGCGCCGTCGCCGCCACCGCTGCCCTCGCCGCCGTCCCGATGGGACTGAGCGCAGGCACCGCCTCCGCCGCCACCCACAACTGGGACGGCGTCGCGCAGTGCGAGAGCGGCGGCAACTGGTCCATCAACACCGGCAACGGCTACTACGGCGGTCTGCAGTTCTCGCAGAGCACCTGGCAGGCCTACGGCGGCTCCGGGTCCGCACACAACGCCAGCAAGGCCGAGCAGATCCGCGTCGCCGAGAACGTCCTCGCGGGCCAGGGCGTCGGTGCGTGGCCGGTGTGCGGTCAGTACCTGACCTCCGGTGTCTCCGACATCGCCGAGCCCGTCGCCGAGCCGGCCCCGGCGCCGGTTCTCGACCCGGTCCAGCAGGTTGCCGCCCAGGTCGCCGAGGCGCCCCAGGTGCAGACGCTCGGCGCGTCCACCTACGTCGTCCAGGCGGGCGACACGCTCTCGCAGATCGCGCGGGATCACGGCATCGACCTGTCGGCTCTCGCCTCGCAGGTCGACAACATCGATCTCATCTTCCCCGGCCAGACGCTCGCGTTCTGATCCGTTCGTCACGCTCCGCTCCGCCCGGTGGCCGTCGTCAGACGGTCACCGGGCGGTCGCGTCGGACCTGCCCCCCGACCTCGATCCAGCCGTCCGAGACGATCCGCGTGACGATGCGTGATCCGCGTCCCTGCGTGATGTGCAGGTCGCGACGCAGGTGCTCGGTGATGCGCAGCGCCGCGGCGCCGGTGGCCTCGTCCTCGGGGACGCCGAGGTCGGGCGCGAACATGCGGGACCGGATCGCACCCGCGCCTGCCCACGCCCACACGTAGTGGTGTCCGGTGTCGAATGATGCGGCGGCGACGGCGGCCACGGCTGCGGTGTCGGGTTGACAGTGCAGCGTGAACTCGGGTGCCCAGTCGGGTTTCGCCCGAACCCAGGTGTCGGCGCCGGTCGTGTGTGTCGCGACGTCGCCCGCGGGCACGGCGAGCGTCTCCACCGGGAGTCCGCGGTCGCCGAGCCACCACGCCAGGCCCACGGTGGGATGTCCGGCGAAGGGGAGTTCGGCGGCGGGGGTGAATATCTGTGCGGATGCCGTGGTCGCGCCGGGGTCGGGTATGTCGACGAACACGGTTTCGCTGTAGCCGAGCGTGGTGGCGATCCGCTGCCTGTCCGGCGGCGCGACCTCGCTCGCGTCGACGATTCCGAGCGGATTGCCGTGGCGCCCATCGGGATCGGTGAACACCCTGACGACGTCTACCTGAATGCCCATCGTCGAACGATACCGCTCACCGGGTGCCGTCCGGGTGGAGGTCGCGCCTCGTTTCGGCGACGGTCCTCGCCGGCGTGGGGTGGTGGCCTCGTCAACAGGAATCGACGATGAACAGCGGTAAACTCATAGGCGTGTCCGATCAGAGTTGGCAGCCGACCCTTGCTCAGCTCCGCGCCTTCGTCGCCGTCGCCGAGTACCGCCATTTCGGTACGGCGGCAACGCGTCTCGGGGTCAGTCAGCCGACGCTGTCGCAGGCGCTCGCCGCGCTCGAATCCGGCCTCGGTGTGCAGCTGATCGAGCGCAGCACCCGTCGCGTCCTCGTCACCGCGGCCGGAACGGTTCTCCTCGCCCAGGCCAAGCAGATCGTCGAGGGTGCGGACGGCTTCGTCACCGCCGCCGCCGGAATCGGCCAGGCGCTGGCCGGGCCGCTGCGGATAGGTCTGATACCCACGGTCGCGCCCTACCTTCTGCCCGCGCTACTGCCCGTGATCAGGGCGGAGCTCCCCGCGGTGGTGCCGCACGTCGTCGAGGACCAGACCGCACGGCTGCTGGCGGCGCTCCGCGGCGGCTCGCTGGACGTCGCAGTGCTGGCGTTGCCCTCGGACATGTCGGGAACCGTCGAGATTCCCCTGTACACAGAGGACTTCGTGATGGTGGTGCCCCGCGACCACGAACTCGCGGGTCGCTCGAACCTGACTCCCGCCGCGTTGGACGACCTTCCGCTGCTGCTCCTCGACGAGGGGCACTGCCTGCGCGACCAGACCCTCGACCTGTGCCGTTCCGTCGACGCGCACCCGCTCGCGGGCGACACCCGCGCGACGTCGCTGTCGACGGTCGTGCAGTGCGTGTCCGGCGGGCTCGGCGTCACCCTGGTACCCGAGTCCGCTGTCGAGGTGGAAGCCGCCCGCGGTGATCTCGCCACCGCCCGATTCGCAGCACCGGCACCGGGTCGGACCATCGGTGTGGTGTTCCGCGCGTCGAGCGGACGCGGCGACGCCTACGAGCGCCTCGCCGAGGTGATCCGAACGATCGCACCCGAGGGCGCGCACGTGCACGACTGAGTCGGTCGTCCGGGCGAGGACCGGCAGCGATGTAGGGCTGGGGTACCGGAAATGCGAGGATGTCCACTGTTCGGCACCGAGTGCCGTACCGACCGTGACAATTCGTACGTTCCCGCCCACAGGCGCGGGTGGTGAGGAGTGATCGTGAGCACCAGTGTCATCGTGGCGGGGGCCCGCACCCCGATCGGCAAGCTGTCCGGCGCGCTGGCGTCCCTGACCGCGGCGGACCTGGGCGGTCGCGCCATCGCCGCCGCCATCGAGCGTGCCGGTGTCGGCACCGACGGTGTCGACGCCGTCGTGATGGGCACCGTCGTCCAGGCCGGTGTCGGCCCCAACCCTGCGCGTCAGGCAGCGGTCGCGGCGGGGCTGCCGATGACGGTTCCGGCGACCACCGTCAACAACCTCTGCCTGTCCGGCCTCGAGGCGATCATGCAGGCCGATCGCCTGATCGCGACCGGTGCCGCGGACGTCGTCGTCGCGGGTGGCATGGAGTCGATGACCAACGCGCCGTACCTGGTCCGGGGCGCGCGCACGGGCCTCAAGTACGGCTCCACCAACTTCGAGGACGCCCTCGACCGCGACGCGCTCGTGTGTGCGTTCGACGGCGTCTCGATGGGCGCGTCCACCGAGAAGTACCAGGGCTCGGAGGCCGAGGCCATCACCCGCGAGCAGCAGGACGAGTTCGCGGCCCGCTCGCACCGCCTCGCCGCTGCCGCGACCGAGTCGGGTGCGTTCGCGGCCGAGATCGCGCCGGTCGAGATCACCTCCCGCAAGGGCACCGTCACCGTCTCCGCTGACGAGGGCATCCGCGCCGAGACCACGGTGGAGTCCCTCGGGAAGCTGCGTCCGGCGTTCGCGAAGGACGGCACCATCACCGCGGGCGCGGCGTCCCAGCTCTCCGACGGCGCCGCCGCCGTCGTGGTGATGCGCAAGGACCTCGCCGAGGCCCGCGGCATCGAGTGGCTCGCCGAGATCCGGTCGCACGCCCTCGTCGCCGGTCCCGACACCTCGCTGCTGCACCAGCCCGCGAACGCGATCGAGGAGGCCGTGAAGCGGGACGGTGAGATCGCCGTCGCCGACCTCGACCTGCTCGAGATCAACGAGGCGTTCGCCGGTGTCGCGCTGGCGTCGGTGCGTCAGCTCGGTGTGGACCCCGAGAAGGTCAACATCCACGGCGGAGCGATCGCGGTCGGGCACCCGGTCGGCATGTCCGGCGCCCGCATCGCCCTGTCCCTCGCGCACTCGCTCAAGGCCGCAGGCGGCGGCACGGGCGCCGCAGCCCTGTGCGGCGGCGGTGGCCAGGGCATCGCGATGATCCTGTCGGTGTAGGCGCCTTCGGCGCTCGTGCGCGGTTTGTGGGCCCCTGGACCCACAAACCGCGCACGAGCGGGTAGCGCCTAGTAGATGTAGTCCTCGCCGCTGGCGCGGACGGTGACGTCGCTGAGGCTGATGCCCCACGGCTGGTCGATGACGTGAACGACGGCGTCGGCGAGGTCATCGGGCTTGATCAGCCAGTACTTCACCGAGTCCACGTCCGTCTGCTCGGGCGGCAGCGTGCCGTTGGTCAGGTTGGCGACGGTCTCGGCGTACTGCGGTGCTCGCTGCCCGACCAGGCCCATGATGGCGGTGTCGTTGACGATCCAGCTGGCCAGGTCGGTGCCGGTGATGCCGGTCGGCTTGACGGTGGTGACCTTGATCTTGCCCTTGGCCTCGATCCGCAGGGAGTCCGAGATCGTCGTGACGGCCGCCTTGGTGGCGCTGTACACGCCGGATCCTTCGATGCCCGCGTTCCCGTAGATCGACGAGATGTTGACGACCTGGCCGCGGCCCTGCTCGATCATCCGGTCGTACACGGCCGAGATGCCGTTCACGACACCCTTGATGTTGATGTCGATCGCCTTGTGCCACTTCTCCCAGGCGCGCTCGTGGTCGGCGAAGTAGGCCAGCGGCATTACGCCGGCGTTGTTGACGAGGACGTCCACGGCACCGTAGGTGTCGACGGCGTGCGCAATCGCGGCTTTCACCTGGCCCATGTCGGTGACGTCGGCGGTGTGGTGGGTGCCTTCGTGCCCGGCGGCTCGGATGCCGTCGAACACCTCGACCAGCCGTTCGCCGCTGATGTCGACGCCGACGATCTTCGCGCCCGCAGCGGCGCACTTCTCGGAGATGAGCTTGCCGAAACCGCTTCCGGCCCCGGTGACGACGATGACCTTGTCCTTCAGGTACTGCGACATGTGTTGCCTTTCGTGAGGGGGATGAGGGGAGTTCGTCCGACGTCCGTGTCGGCCGGACGTCAGACGACGTCGACGGCGTCGAGGACCGCGGACACCAGCGTCCGGTCCCCGGTCACCGTCACAGCGGACCGCCATGCGGTCCGGGTGGTGGCCCAGGAGAGGAAGTCGACGGCGTTCGTCGTCGCGACGTCCGCGGGCAGGTGGCCCGTCTCGGTGACGACGACGGTGTCGTCCACGCCGCGATCGAGGACGAAGGTGCGTTCGGTGGTGCCGGTCAGTCGCAGTCCGATCGGTTCGGTGAGCGTGGGATGCAGTGCAACGCGGCACATCTGGGGAAGTCCGGCGATCATCCAGTCGACGGCAGGGTCGATCGCGGCGGCCACGTCGACGTCCCCGCCGGCGATCGGGCCGCGCGGCGCGAGCAGGTCGCACGTCAGGTGCACCAGGTGGTCGAACGCGACGGCGTCGGCCAGTGCGGCGAGCCGGTACGTGCCGAGGTCGAGCATGTCGACCGTGGCGTCGGTGAAGTCGGGGCCCTGCAGGGCTTCCAGGGTCGCCAGGCCTGCTTCGGACTGCGCGCGGTAATACTCGACCACCTGATCCGCGGTCCAGTCGGCGCGTTCGCGCACGGCTGCGTCGTTGAGTCGCTCGGACTTCCCGCTCGGGTTGTCGGGCAGAACCAGGGTCGAATCGGCGATGAAGTTGAAGAAGAACCCCATGTGGGTGATCAGGTCGTGGACCCGCCAGCCGTGGCAGGCCGTGTCGGCGGCCCAGTCGTCGGGTCCGAAGGTCTCGATGATGCTCAGCGTGTTCGCGGCCAGCGCACGGGACGCCGCGACTCCTGTGGTGGACATGGAATGTGACTCCTGGTCGGTCAGGCGGTGAGGAAGATGGACTTGAGGTTCTGGTACGCGGCGAGGCCTTCGGGCCCGAGTTCGCGACCGACCCCGCTGGCCTTCACACCGCCGAACGGCGAACCCCAGTCGAGGTTGAAGGTGTTCACGCCGAACGAACCTGTCTCGACCCGCCGCGCGACGTCCAGTCCGCGGTTGTCGTCGGTGGTCCACACCGTGCCGCCGAGTCCGTACTCGGAGTCGTTGGCCACGGCGACGGCCTCATCCACGTCGGTGTAGGGGAGCAGGGTCAGGACCGGCCCGAAGATCTCCTGGCGCGCAATGGTCGCCGCGTTGTCGACGTCGGCGAACACCGTCGGCGCGACGAAGTACCCGGTGTCCCGGTCTGCGGGGCGGCCACCGCCGGTGGTGACCGTGCCGCCCTCCGCCCGGCCCTGCTCGATGAGGGACAGCACGCGGTCGCGCTGACGCGCACTCACGAGCGGCCCCACGACGGTCGTCTCGTCCATCGGGTCGCCGACCGGCAGGCCCGCCGCCATCTCGGTGATCGCGTCACGGAACTCGGAGTACCTGCTGTGCGGCAACAGAATTCGAGTAGACATGTAGCAGGTCTGCCCGGTGTTGAGCAGCGATGCGGTGGCGAGTCCGGCGACCGTCGCGTCGAGGTCGGCGTCGTCGAGAACCAGCGCGGCGGACTTGCCGCCGAGTTCGAGGGTGGCCGGGCGAAGCAGTTCCCCGCACACGCGGCCGATGTGCCGTCCGGCCGGTGTCGAGCCGGTGAACGCGACCTTGTCGACGCCCGGGTGGGCAACGAGGTACTGGCCGATCTCCGCGCCGCCGGTGACGATGTTGAGTACGCCCGCGGGCAGGCCGGCCTCGGCTGCGGCCTCGGCGAGCAGGTAGGAGTCCAGCGTCGTCTCGGGCGACGGCTTGAGGACGACGGTGCACCCGGCGGCAAGGGCGGGCGCGACCTTGAACATCGAGAGCACGGCGGGGAAGTTCCACGGTGCGATCGCAGCGACGACACCGACCGGCTCGCGACGGACGACGGTGGTGCCGGGGATCGGCTGGCTGGTGCGGCGCTCCTCGACAGGTGTCGACTCGACCAGTCCGGCGTAGTAGCGCAGCAGCTGGACGGGAGCATCGCCTTCGGCGAAGCGCGCCAACAGGATCGGCATGCCGTTCTCGCTCGTGACGGTGGCCGCCCGCTCCTCGGCTCGCTTCTCCAGGGCGTCCGCGAACCGGCGCAGGAGCGTGGCGCGTTCCGTGGGGGCGAGACCGGCCCACTCGGGGCGGCGACGTGCGGCGCGGGCCGCGGCCACCGCTGCATCGACATCGGTGTGTGTCGACGCAGGCACAGATCCGATCCGCTGCTCGGTCAGTGGGGACACGACCGGGATGACGTCGCCGGTGGACGGCGTTCGCCACTCGCCGTCGATGAAGAGCGCGGTGCGCTCGGTGTGTGTCGTCATCAGAACTCCTCGTTGAGTCTCGCGATGCGGGCCTTACCCGTATGTGTCCATCGTCACGGGGTGCGCGCTCGAACTATTGACATCACACGACCACTTTTTTACTTTTGGACACATGGCGGATCTGATCTGCGCGTCGTCGCTCAGTCACGCGCCCGAACTGATTCGCGAACTCGGCGGGGACCCTCAGGCCGTCCTCGACCGGCTCGGCATCGACCCGGAGATCGTGGGCGCCTACGACCGTTTCGTTCCGTTCAGTGCGCTGGCCGCCCTGATCGGAACCTGCGCCGAAGAGATGCGGGTTCCGGACTTCGGGCTACGACTGGCCAGGCGCCAGGACCCGGACATCCTCGGTCCCGTGGCGATCGTCGCCCGCAACGCGGACACGGTCGGCGCCGCGGTGCGAGGGGTGGCGGAGTTCGCGCACGTATACAGTCCGGCGCTGTCGACCCGTCTGACCGTCGGCGACGCCGAGGCGGCCTACGAGTTCACCACCGTGCTGCACCGCCTTCCGTTCCGCGCGCACGTGGTCGAATTGGCGCTCGGGGTGACGCTCGGTACGTTTCGGGCGCTGGCCGGTCCCGACTTCAGGCCCCGGAGGATGACGTTTCAGCATCAACAGATCTCCGAAATGCACGTCTACACCGACTGTTTCGAGTGTCCTGTCGAATTCGGTGCGGATCGCAATCTCATGGTGATGCCGCGCGGTGTCCTCGACCGAAAGCTGCCGTCGGTGGACCCGCTGGCATACGACCTGGCGGTTCGATACATGGCGGGCAGGAATCCGGAGGTCGCCTTCAGTGACGAGGTGTCGGTGGTGATCACCCGCGCCCTACCCGCCGGTGCCGCAACACTCTCCGCCGTCGCCGAACTGATGATGCTGCATCCCCGGGCCCTGCAGCGTCGGCTTTCCGAGACGGGGCGAACCTTCGAGTCGATGGTGGACGACATCCGCCGGGAAGTGGCACTGACGCTGCTGTCCAAACGGGACGTGCCGCTGTCCGCGGTGGCTCAGCAACTCGGCTACTCGGAGCAGAGCGCGCTCACCCGCAGCTGTCGTCGATGGTTCGGGGTGACGCCACTCGCCAAGCGTCGCCTGCTCGCCGAGCAGTTCGAACCGTCAGCGTCGACCGCGTTTGGGGGCTGAGCGGCCCTTGCCTCCCTTGCCGGACCGTTGCGGCGGCACCTTGCCCGCGGCTTCGCGGGCGGCACGTTTCGCGGCGGCCTTCTGCGAGGCGGTTCGCTTGGGTGCGGGTTCGTCGCCGCCGGGACCGCGTGAGCTGTTCGCGCTGCGACCACGCACGATCCCGACGAACTCCTCCACCAGATCGGTTGTCGTCCCGGCCGGCCAGGACAGGGCGACGGGGGAGGTCGGTGCGTCGGAGACGGTTCGGTAGGTGAGGTCCTTGCGATGGTGCAGACGCGCCAGCGACTGCGGGACGACGAGCACTCCGACTCCCGCCGCGACCAGCTCGATCGCGTCCCCGGTCGTGTCGGGCCGATGCTGAGCCGCGGTACCCGGCCGCGACTGCCATTCCAGGGTGTCGTCGTGGGGATGCAGGACGATCTCGTCCGCGAGGTCGGCTGTCGCCACCTCGTCGGCGGCGGTGATCACGTGGTCCTTGGGGACCACGACGACGGGTGTCTCCTCGTACAGCGCGATGACGCTCAGGCCGTCGCGCTCGATCGGCAACCGCACCAGCCCCGCGTCGGCGCCGCCGGCACGGAGCAGATCGGCCGACTCGCCGGCGGTCACGGGGACCAGTTCGAGACGGACGTCGGGCCTGCGCTCACCCCAGATCCGCACCCATTTCGCCGGGGTCACCCCGGGAACGTAGGCGAGCCGGAACGTCGTGGGCGCGGGCTCGGTCATGCAGTCAGGCTACCGGTCGATACGCTGAGCACATGAGTGCGCAGAAGACACCCCAGACGATGAAGCCGGCGACGGCCGCGAAGAAGCTGGACGTGTATCTCGAAGCGACGCCCGACGAGTTCCGCGACGGCGTCATCACCCGCGACGAACTCGCCGCGCTGCGCACCGATCCGCCGCAGTGGTTGCAGGACCTGCGCGCCAACGGTCCGCACCCGAAGAACGTCGTCGCCGACAAGCTCGGCGTGTCCATCGCCGGACTCGCGCGCGGTGGCGTCACCGAGGCGCTCACGACCGAGCAGATCGACGCGCTCCTCGCGGATCAGCCCGACTGGCTGGTCGCCGAGCGGGCCAGTCTCGTCGAGGTGAAGAAGGACGAGAAGCGAATCCGCGAGCAGCAGACCGCCAAGCGGGAGGCGTCGAACCGCAAGCAGCGGGGCGCCAAGCCGATCATGCACCCACAGGACTGAGTGGGTAACGCCCGTCGCGGGGGGCGCGATGGGCTGTTCGATGTCCGGGGGAGCATCCGGACAGTTCCGCGCGCTGTCACTGTCACGAGGAGGCTCGACCGGTGTCCCATCCGTACGACATGAGTTCCGACCCGACCGTTGTGATTCCTCGTGTGCAACTCGAGCCCGAACCGGAACCCCAAGCGGAACCCGAGCCCGAACCCGAGCCCCCGGCGGAGCCGCAGAGGTCGGTGCGGGGCCGCGTAGTCGCGGTGAGCGCCTCCGTTGTCGCCCTGGCGATCGGCGCGGCGGGCGGCTATGTCGCCGGATCGAGCGGGACGACCAGTGCACCGGCGCCGGTTCCGGTCGCCGCGACAACGGTCGTGCCGACAACCACCGTGGCGGCACCCGCTCCAGGCCCCGGGCTCTTCCTCGCCGCGTCGGGGACCGTCGACACCATCGCCGGCGACACGTTCGTGCTCGAGGCGGAGGACGGCACCAAGGTCACCGTCGGCACGAGCGCGACCACCCGCATCGTCACCCTGCAGGGCGACGAGTTCGAGAACCTCGAGATCGGTGACGCAGCGGTCGTCCAGGGCGAACAGGTCGGTGACGAGTTCGTCGCGGACCTCGTGATCGCCGGGGCACTGTCCGGGTTGTTGCCGGAGACCGGGACGGTCGGGACGACCTCAGGGCGACCGCAGCCGACGATGGACCAGCTGCCCCAGCCGACGTGGGGCGCGACCACGACGACGCGGGTCGCGGGGTCGGCGCCGATGGACGGAACCGGCGGCGCCTACGGAACCGGCGGGGGCTACGGCCCGACCGGGACGTACGGCCCCACCGGAACGTACGGACCCGACGGCGACTACGGACCCGATGGCGATTACGGACCTGATGGCGATTACGGACCGACCGGTGACTACGGGCCGAGCGGTGGTTACGGGCCGCGGTGAGCGACCCGGGCACGTCGTGCTCGCCGTGACACCGACCTCGTTCGCGCGCGGTGACACCTCGTCGTGGCGTCACCGCGGAATCGGACTCAGCGCCGCGTGACCGTCATCCGCAATCCGGTGGGCTTGAACGTCAACTGTTCCCGCACGTCGAGTGTCGGTGCGGAATCGATGGTGATGCGGTAGCGGTGCAGGATCGTCGCGAGGGCCAGGATCATCTCGTGATACGCGAACTGGCGGCCGATGCAGGCCCGAATGCCGGTGCCGAACGGCTTGTACGCATGCCCGGGCCGGGCCCGCACCTCCTCCGGCAGGAAACGGTCCGGGCGGAACTCGTCGGCGTCCTCGCCCCACACCGCGGGATCGGTGTGGACTCCCTGCAACACCACCATCACCATCTGGCCCGCGCGGATCGGATACCGACCGCCGAGCACGGTGTCGTGCTTCGCCTCCCGGAAATAACCTGGTGCCGTCGGCCACAGCCGCAGGGTCTCGTCGAGGACCCGGCGCACCGTGCGTAGCTTCGCGACCTGCTCGAAACCGACGGTCGGGACGCCGGCCCAGAGCGCATCGACCTCGCCTCGCGCCTTCTCCTCCTCGCCGGGGTGGCTCGACAGCAGATACAGCGCGAAAGCCAGTGCGGACGAACTGGTTTCGTGCCCGGCGACGAGGAACGTCAGGATCTGGTTGCGGACGTTCACCGGATCGAGTCGCTCGCCGGTGTCCGGATCGGCGGTCGCGAGCATCAGGTCGAGAAGGTCGCGGGGATCCTGGTGCGGAGCGGACCGCCGGTCCGCGATCACGTCGTCGACGACCGTGAACATGTGGTCGATGTCGCGGCGATGCTCGCGGGCACGCCCGGTGACGCGGTCGTACAGCGTCCTGCCCGGAACGGGGATGCCCTGCTTCTGCACGTAGCCGAGGGCGCTGCTCATTGCCTGGACGAACGGATCGAGCTCGCCGCTGTCGAAGGACCCGAACCGGTATCCGAAGCCGCAGCGGCCGATCGTCTCCAACGTCAGCTTGGTCATCTCCGCCGCGACGTCGAGTTCGCCCGGGGTGTCGTCCCACGCCGTGCACATCTCGTCCACGACGCCGAGCATCGTGTCGTGATACGACCGCATCGACGCCTGGGTGAACGCGGGCGCGAGGATCGCATGGGCCTTCGCCCAGTTCGGCTCGTCGTCGTACGCGGTGAACAATCCGTCGGCGACGATGGGGCGCAGCTTCTGTAGCGGACGGGCGACCGCCTTGCGCCACACCGCGTCGTCGTTCACCTCAGCGGCGAGCGCCGCGCCGCCCACGAAGGTCAGCCGCAGGCCGAGAATGCGGCGCTGGTAGATCGGGCCGAGTTGGGCGAGCATCCGCGCGGTCTTCTGCATCGGCTTGACCGGGTCGAGCCCCAGCACGTCGCCGAGGAGCGGAACGCGCTTCGGCGGATGGGGCGGATACGAGGTGCGGGACGCGGACGCCGTCGCCGCTCCTGACACGGACGGCATCGTCACCCCTCGATCACCTCGAACTCGTCGAACACGACCTCGCCCGCGGCATCGGATTCGGCGAGGTTGACTTCGCCGACCAGTGCCCAGCCGTGGTCGCCGTTCGGGTCGGCGAGGGTTTGCCGGACCCGCCACAGCTCCGCCTCCCGCGACACCGTGAACAGTTGCGGGCCGCGGGCGTCGGGCCCGGTGCCGATCTCGTCGTACTCGTCGAAGTACAGCTCCATCAGGTCCGCCCAGTCGTCGGCCTCGAGGCCGTCGCCGAGTTGGGCCAACGTCTCCCACCGCCGCCGCGACGCCAGCTCGACACGCTTGAACATGGCGTTGCGGATCATCACCGTGAACGCCCGGACGTTCGCGGACACCGGCCGCGGGACGTCGGCGCCGAACGCGACCTGCTGGTCGTCGGACTCGACTCCCGGGTTGGTCAGCTGCTCCCATTCGTCGAGCAGCGACGAGTCGACCTGTCGGATGAGCTCGCCGAGCCACTCGATGACGTCCTCGAGTTCCTCGGTGCGGGCGGAGTCCGGGACCGTCTGCCGCAGAGCGCGATACGCGTCTGCGAGGTAGCGCAGCACCAGACCCTCGGAACGGGCGAGGCCGTAGTGACTGACGAGTTCGGCGAAGGTCATCGCCTTCTCGATCATGTCCCGCACCACCGACTTGGGGGACAGCGCGAACTCCGACACCCACGGGTGCCCACCGCGATACGTCTCGAACGCCGGATACAGCAGATCCTCGAGCGGCTTGGGCCAGGTGACGTCCTCGAGGAGTTCCATCCGCTCCTCGTACTCGATCCCGTCGGCCTTCATCTGCTGCACCGCTTCGCCGCGCGCCGCGTGCTGCTGGGCCATCAGGATCTGCCGCGGATCGTCGAGGGTCGACTCGATCACCGAGATCACGTCCAGTGCGTAGGTGACCGCGTCCTCGTCGAGGAGTTCGATCGCGGCCAGCGCGAACGGTGACAGTGGTTGGTTCAGGGCGAAGTCGCGTTGCAGGTCCATCGTCAGCCGCGCCCACGACCCGTTCTCGTCCGGCTCGTCGAGCTGCTCGACGATGCCCGCCTGCAACAGACCGCGGTAGAGGGCGATCGACCGGCGAATGTGCTTGCGCTGCTGCGGGCGGGGCTCGTGGTTGTCCTCGAGCAGATGCCGCATCGCGGTGAAGCAGTTCCCAGGGCGTGCGATCACGTTGAGCAGCATCGAATTCGACACCCGGAAGCGGGAGGTGAGCTGCTCCGGTGCCGCGGCGACGAGCCGGTCGAACGTCGGCTCGCCCCAGGAGACGAATCCCTCCGGCGGCTTCTTGCGTTGAATCTTCTTGAGCTTCTTCGGGTCGTCGCCCGCCTTCTGGACGAGACGGTGGTTCTCGATCTCGTGCTCGGGCGCCTGCACCACGACCGTGCCCATGGTGTCGAACCCGGCGCGGCCGGCCCGTCCGGCGATCTGGTGGAACTCGCGGGCCCGCAGGTGCCGGGTGCGGGTCCCGTCGAACTTGGTCAGCCCGGTCATCAGCACGGTACGGATCGGGACGTTGATGCCGACGCCGAGGGTGTCGGTGCCACAGATGACCTTGAGCAGGCCGTCCTGTGCGAGCCGTTCGACGAGTCGGCGGTACTTGGGCAGCATTCCCGCGTGGTGAACGCCGATACCGTGCCGGACCAGCCGGGACAGGGTCTTGCCGAAGCCGGTGGTGAAGCGGAAGGCGCCGATCGCGTCGGCGATCGCGGCCTTCTCCTCCTTGCTGCACATGTTGACGCTCGTCAGCGCCTGCGCGCGTTCGAGCGCGGCGGCCTGGGTGAAGTGCACGACGTACACGGGTGCCTGGTGTGTGGTCACCAGTTCCTCGATCGTTTCGCCGATCGGGGTCTTCGCGTACGAGAAGGTCAGCGGCACAGGTCGTTCCGTGCCACCGACCACGGTGGTGGGGCGGCCGGTGCGACGCGTCAGGTCGTCCCGGAAGAACGACACGTCGCCGAGCGTCGCGGACATCAGGAGGAACTGGGCGTTGGGGAGTTCGATGAGCGGGACCTGCCAGGCCCAGCCACGATCCGGTTCGGAGTAGTAGTGGAACTCGTCCATCACCACCTGGCCGATATCGGAGTCGGCGCCCTGGCGCAGCGCCAGGTTCGCGACGATCTCGGCGGTCGCGCACACGATCGGCGCCTGGGAGTTCACCGACGCGTCGCCGGTCATCATGCCGACGTTCTCGGCGCCGAACACCTCGCACAACGCGAAGAACTTCTCGCTCACCAGAGCCTTGATCGGCGCCGTGTAGAACGTGCGGCGACCGTCGGCCAGCGCAGCGAAGTGGGCGCCGATCGCGACCAGGGACTTCCCCGATCCCGTCGGAGTCGACAGGACGACGTTCGCTCCCGACACGATCTCGATGAGCGACTCCTCCTGCGCCGGATACAACGTCAGGCCGCGGTCGGACGCCCAGCCGGCGAAGGCATCGAAGAGGGTGTCGGCGTCGGGGTTGTCGGGAACCAGTTCGGAGAGGAGCACCGATACAGGCTATGCGAGAGGGACGAACCGACTCAGGTTGCGCTGCGCTCGTCGGCGCCCATCGCGTCCAGCACGGCTTCCCGGGTGGCGCTGGGGCCGCTGATCTGTGATTCCCCGACGCCGCCCATGAGCATCTGCCGCCAGCGGTCGGGATTGAACTCGTGGGCCCGGGTGGTGGCGACGAACTCCTCGACCACACGAAGGAATCGGAGGGGATCGTCGTGGAACGGGAAGTGGCCGCTGCCCTCGAAGATGTCGAGACGCGAGTGGGGGAGTGCGGAATGCGCGAGGTGCGCGTGGCTGACCGGAATGACGGCGTCGCGGTCGCCCCAGATGATCTGAACCGGTAGGTCGGCGGTCAGATAACATCGGTCGAGCATGGTGACGACCTGGCCCCGCCAGTCGACGACGGCGCGCAACGTGCGGAGGAACGCCTCCCGGGCCGTCGGGTCGGGCAGGTCTCGGAGCACGCGCACCAGGTCCGGCGAGTCGTGGAAGATGTCGAGGGACTTGAACGGTCCCTTGTACAGGCGGTCCGCGATCAGCCCCAGTCCGCCGACGAGATCGACGACACCGGGAACCCGAAGCAGGCGCAGTGCCTCGTTCGCGATCGGCAGCGCGGCGAACCGCAGGGCCGGATTCACGTCCTTCGTGACACCGCCGGGGGCGACGACGATCAGCCGCTCGATCATCTGCGGAAACTGGTACGAGAACTGCAGCGCCACCCCGCCGCCGAGCGAATGCCCGACGACGGTGACGCGGTCGATGCCCAGCACGGTGAGCAGATCCCGCATACCGTTCGCGTACGCGGCGATGGAGTAGTCGGCGCGCGGCTTGTCGGAGCGCCCGTGCCCGAGCAGGTCGGGGGCGATGACGGTGAAGTTCTTCGCCAGGTGGGGAATGACCTCGTTCCAGGTTGCGGAGTTGTCACCGATTCCGTGGATCAGGAGGAGTGCCGGGCCGCTGCCTGCCATCCGGAACGCCCTGCGGTAGCCGTGCACGGTCCGGAACTCGAGGCGCGGTTCGGTGTCGGGCACGGTCCGCAGTACGCGGGGTCGGTCTCCGCCCATGAGTCACTCCTGTCGTTCGTCGGTCCGGTGACTACCGGACCGACCATGCCGAGCTGTGATCTGGACGATCGTATAGATGAAGTCCCGGGCGCGCCGGATAACTGTAAAACGGATTCACACCCCTCGCTCGCCGGCTCCGGAACCCGCGTCGTCGTCGCCGTCCGCGTCGCCCAGCTCGGCGAGGAAGCGCTCGAACTCGGCGCCCAGCTCGTCACCGCTGGGCAGTTCGCTCTCGGTTGCGAGCAGGCTGGACTGCCGCTCCTGCGCGGTGACGTAGGTGTCGTACTGCTGCTCCAGCGCACGGACCACGGATTCGACCTCGTCGTTGCCGTTGACCTGCGCGTCCACCTGCTCACGCACCCTGGCGGCGGCCTGCCCGAGCGCCGCCAGCGGGAGGTCCAGATCCGCGACCTCGCCGACCCGCTCCAGGAGGGTCTCGGCTGCGGCCGGGTAGTCGGCCTGCGCCAGATAGTGCGGGACGTGCACCGAGTAGCCCATCGACTCGTGCCCGTGCTGCGACATGCGGAGCTCCAGCAACGACGAGGCGCTGCCGGGAATGCGCAGGTCGCCCGGCCAGCCCTCGTTCTCGCCGACCAGGTCCGGGTTCGCGGAGTGCGCCGTGACGCCGAGCGGGCGGGTGTGCGGCACCGCCATGGGGATCGAGTTCAACCCGATGGTGCGGCGCACTCCCAGCTGTTCGGCGAGGAGCCGCACCGCGGTGGTGAAGCGCTCCCACTTCAGGTCCGGTTCCATGCCGGCCAGCAGCAGGAACGGCGTACCCGTCGTGTCCTTGAGTGCATAGAGGTTCAGTTCGGGGGTGTCGTAGTCGGTGAACTGGTTCGACTTGAACGTCATCGTCGGGCGCCGCGAGCGGTAGTCGATCAACTCGTCGACCGCGAACGAGGCGACCAGCTCGGTTTCGAGGCTCTCCCGCAGGTGCGTGGTGGCGAGCTTCACGGCATGCCCGGCGTCCGAGTACCCCTCCAGTCCGTGCACCAGCACGGGGCCCCGGCCGTCGTCGGCGGACACCTGCGGTGCCGGAAACTCCAGCTCGTACATGCCCGACTGCTCGTTCATCGCCCAACCCTTTCGCGTTTTCGTTGTGACCAGTGTCCCTTACCGGTCCAGGGTGTGCGCCACCCCGGTCGGGGTCCCACCTCACGTCTGCGTTCAACGTGACCGGAGGTCACGACATTCCCGCTCACGGGTCGACGCGCCGCGTCGGTCGAGGGTGCATGCGGCCGCCACCTGGCAGAGTTGGGGTGCAAGCCCCACGTGACTCGGGAGGAACTTCGTTGAGACGCCGCATCCTGATGGCCGCATCGGCCGCCGTGACCCTCGCCCTCGCCGGGTGTTCGTCGGACGTGTCCGGGGTGGCTGAGCCCGCCGGGCAGGCGGGCGCGGCCCTGCCCGGCACCTCCGGACCCGGTACGGGCGGGACGACCGAGGACGGAGCGGTGACGGGGACGATCGAGGCCCCGCTCGCGTCGATGCTGCTGTCTCCCGAGGACTTCCCGGCACGCTACGAGGCGCTGGTCCTGCCCGACAACGCGGTCGAACAGGCGACAGCAGACCTCGACGGCATCCCCGCCGGGGCGTCGGTCGATCCGGCCGGCTGCAAGCCTCCGCCTCAGACGTTCGGGCCGGACGCGGCCGCGTTGATCGTCGGCACCGACAACGCCGCCCGGACGACCATCTCCGTCGAACTGGCGCGGGTGGACAGGACCCTGGACGTGCGCGAGTCCGAACTGGCCGAGTGCCCCGAGGTGACCACCACGCGGAACGGCGCCACCGCGACCGTCACCACGACGATGCTTCCGGCGCCACCGCTGAACGCCGACGACACGATGGCGCTGCGACAGACGGTCACCTCAGGCAACGCCGATCAGACGGTCACCCAGTCGATGCTGCGCCTGGTCGCGCAGGTCGACGACGTGCGAATCTCCGCCACACACATGTCGTTCGGCGACGAGGCCCCGGACTCGGCGGCGTTGGACCAGTTGTTCACCGAGGCGGTCCAGAAGGTCACGGCGGCGCAGAAGTAAACCCCGCGACGGCGCCTGTGGACGAGCACCGACACCCGTCCACAGGCCGCGGACCGGGCGCCGTCGCGGGCCGGGACCGGGTCGGATCCGTCGGGGACGGTTCCCGGCATGACAACCACACAACCGAATCCACTTCCCGGCGGACCGTCGCCTGTGCGGATCAGCGAACCGGGCGAACTCATCGCCGCACTTCCCGCACTGCTCGGGTTCCGGCCACGCCGATCGCTCGTCGCGATCTGCCTGGGCGGCAGCCCGACGACCGTGCAGTGCGTCATGAGGCAGGACCTTCCCGACGGTGTCGTCGCCGCGGACGACCGGTTCGGTCTCGAACAGATCGCCGTGGTCTGCGCGAACTCCGGCGCGGACGCCGTCGTGGTGGTGGTCGTCGACGACCGCGACACGACACTGGCGGCGTCGACCTGCTTTGCGTTCGTCGATCTCTTCGCCGCGATCCTGCAGGACGTCGGCGTCCCGGTTCGTTCCGCGCACGCGACGACGGACATCGTTGCCGGACAACCCTGGTGGGGCCTCGCCGGGGACCTCCGCGGCGGGTCCCTGCCGGATCCGACGGCGTCGAGAGTGGCGCTCGCCCAGGTTCTTCGCGGCCGTCCGATACTCGGGTCCCGCGACGAACTGTCCCGCATCCTCCACCCGTTGCCGGACCGGCGTCGGCGTGAACTGGGACGGCGGTTGGCGGTCGCCCGGCACCCGACGTCCGGTGGCGTCGGCGATCGGGAACTGCTCGAACGCGTCCTGCTTCGCGTCGCGGCGATGGAGTCGACCGGCAGGCTCACCGACGACGAGATCGTCACGGTGTCCGTCGCGCTCGAGCGGGTCCGGGTGCGCGACGCCGTCCTCGGCCTGGCCGTGACGGTCGCCGCCGATGCCGCCGAACAGGTGTGGACCGTGCTCGCGCGCGCCCTACCGGGCCGCGCGAGAGCCGAGCCGTCCGCGCTGCTGGGGTTCAGCGCATACGTCCGGGGGAACGGCCCGCTCGCCGGAGTGGCGCTCGGAGCCGCGCGCTGCGCGGACCCCGGTCACCGGCTCGCGGGCCTGCTCGACCGGGCACTCGGTCAGGGGTTGCCTCCCACCGCACTCGTCGAGCTCGCCGAAACCGGCCGGGACGTCGCGGCGGACCTCGGTGTCACGTTGCCCCCGGCGGAAGGGCTGTGACGGCGCAGCCACGGTCAGCGGAAGTTCCGGGCGACGAGCTCGTCGACGAGTTCCGGGGTCGGGTAGTCGGCCATCACGGCTCCGGTGCGGCCTGTCGGGTTCGCTGCGAGGTGCTCTTCCGCGCGGGCGAGTATCCCGATCGTGCCGGGGACGCCCCGGGCAACGGTCACGGGGACGGTTCCCGACACCAGTGCGACAGGGTTGCCGGTGGCACTGAGGTGATTGACGAAGAACGTCTGCGGGTCGCCGGCAGCCGCGCGGTCGAACTGGGCGCGCACGAGGTCCCACTTGCGATCCACGTCGCGCAGATCGGTGAGTTCGTAGGTGTCCTGGATGTCCATACCCGCGTTGCCCCAGCGGGGCCCGTACGTCTCGGCCCCGTCGAATCCCTGGATCACGACGATCTTCCCGCGCACCTCACCGAGGGTGGGGAAGCGGTTTCCGTCCGCCGACCACAGGTGTTCGCTCAGTCGCGCCGCGGTGTCGGGGTTGTCGTGGAGGTACCAGCGGAGCGTGTCCTCGTAACTGCGTGTGTTCTCCGCGGGCGTGTACTCCTCCTTCAGGCGCATCACCACGGTCTCGGTGGGGTGATCACGAAGGAAGTCGGTCAGCTGCACGACGACATCGGTGAAGTTGGTGTTCAGGTACTCGAGTCCGTGGTGGATCGGGTAGGCGTCCCGGAAGTGCCGGGTGCGGATGTCCACCGCCCGGACACCGGCCCGCAACTGTGTGGGCAGGTCGACGTCCTGGGTTTCGGCGAACACCGACGCCCGGACGGCCATTGTGTCGTGTGTTCCCGGCAGCGACAGTTCGGACAGTCCGACGTCGTCGGGAAGACCTCCCATCCAGTCCGGGTTCTCGGCTCGTTCGAGCCCACTCGGTGCGAGAGACCCGGTGGCGCCGATCAGGTCTGCGCTGCCCGCATCGAGAGATCCGGCGGCGGCCAGCGGAGCCGGAATCACGAGGAGTGCGGTCAGGAGGGCGAACAGTGTGCGTGCCGCTCGCCGGCTACGAGTGTCCGCATGGCCGGCAGCGGGGGAGTCGGCAGGCAGGGAGTACACCGTCACAGGGAGACCGTCCTTTGCACACGCGTCGCGACGAGCCGGGATGCCGGCTCGCGAATCGTGCGCAGCATTGCACGCCGTGTCGTGCCGCGTTGCGTTTCGGACAGTTGCCGCGCCGGGTGTCCAGCGCGCGGGGAGGGGGTGAACTCGCGGGCCGCGGTGCGGCCCGCGAGTGCGGTGTCAGCTCCGGCGGGCAGCGTGCGAGCGGTCGCCCAGCTCCTGGAGGTACTGCCACGCGTCCGCGACGATCACGTCGAGGTCGGTGTGTTTCGGCTGCCAGCCGAGGTCTGCCATCGCACGTTCACTCGACGCGACGAGTACCGCGGGATCGCCTGCCCGACGCGGGGCGTCCTCGGAGGCGATCGGCAGTCCGGTCACCCGACGGCAGGACGAAATGACCTCGCGCACACTGAATCCGGCCCCGCTGCCGAGGTTGTACACGGTGTGGGCGCCGGGTGTCGCGTGGTCCAGTGCGAGCAGGTGCGCATCGGCGAGGTCGAGAACGTGGATGTAGTCCCGCACCGCGGTGCCGTCCGGGGTCGGCCAGTCGGTGCCGAACACCGAGATCTTGTCCCGCTGCCCCAGGGCCACCTGCAGCACGAGCGGAATCAGATGCGTTTCCACGACCCGGTTCTCGCCCGCGCCGCGGTAGGCGCCTGCCACGTTGAAGTAGCGCAGGCTCGTCGCGGCCAGCCCGTACGCGTCCGCGTACGAGGTGATGGCGTGATCGATCGCGAGCTTCGTCGCGCCGTACGGATTCGTCGGCCGGGTCGGATCGTCCTCGGTGATCGGGGTCCGCTCGGGCTCGCCGTACGTGGCCGCCGTCGACGAGAACACCAGCTTGGGTGTTCCTGCCTCCCGCATCGCCTCCAGCAGTGTCAGCGTCGTCACGACATTGCCCTGCCAGTACTTCGCCGGCTGTTCCACGGACTCGCCGACCAACGACTGCGCCGCGAAGTGCAACACGCCGTCGAACCGGCCGTCGCCGAGGACCCGCGCCGCGACGTCCGCGACGTCGCCCTCGACGAACTCCGCGCCCGTCGGCACCGCGTCGACGTTGCCCGTCGACAGGTTGTCGACGATCACCACGTCGTGTCCACGCTCGAGCAGAACGGTCGCGCACACGCTTCCCACATAACCGGCACCGCCGGTGACCAGAAGTCGCACTCGTTCAGACCTGCTTGACCTGGACGGCGTGCGCCATTTCGGCGGGGAGGTCGACACCGGAGTGGCCGGGCACCGTGATCGTCACCGAATCCGGGTTGGACTCGACCGTCACCCGGGCGTCCGGCACGACACCGGCGTCGCGCAGCAGCGCGATGATGTCGGGATCGGACTGCACGTGCTCGGCCAGTCGGCGGACCACGACCGCGGTCGGCTGCCCGGCGGGCACCTCGGTCAGACGGATCAACGTCTCGGTCTCGTCGACGGGCTTGGTCAGCCCGAGCTGCGCGAGACCGGGGATCGGGTTTCCGTACGGGGAGGTCGTCGGATTGTCGAGGACCTGCACGAGTCGCCGCTCGACCTCCTCGCTCATCACGTGCTCCCAGCGGCAGGCCTCGGCGTGCACCTGGTCCCAGTCGAGACCGATGACGTCGACGAGCAGTCGCTCGGCGAGGCGATGCTTGCGCATCACCGCCACCGCGAGTTCGCGCCCCTTGTCCGTCAGTTCGAGGTGCCGATCGCCCGCGACGAGCAGCAGCCCGTCACGTTCCATCCGCGCCACCGTCTGACTGACGGTCGGCCCGCTCTGCTCGAGCCGCTCGGCGATCCGCGCCCGCAGCGGGATGACGCCCTCTTCTTCAAGGTCGTAGATCGTCCGGAGGTACATCTCCGTTGTGTCGACCAGATCCTTCACGCTCACGCCCCTTCGTTCCCGGTGATTCTACCGGGGGTGTACGGCGAATAGGTGCCACACGCGCTGACGATGCGACTCATGCCACACATCTCGCCGTTCCGGCTCGTGCCGGGCGCCTGCCATCCGACCCCACAGGTGCAACACCGAGTACCGCTCGCGACTTCCCGGGCGGCGCAAGTAGCGTGACGGACATGGCCGCAACGACCAGTCCCGGCACCCCGACCGCCACCTCGGACGGGGTGGTGGTGTGGAGTCCGGACTACCTGAACTATCGGTGGAGCGCAGACCATCCGATGAACCCGACCCGGCTCGACCTGACGATGTCGCTCGCGACGAGCCTCGGCCTGGTCGAGGGCGCCGAGATCGTCGCTCCCGAGCCCGCCACGGACGCGGACCTGCTCCGGATCCACACCCCGGGACTCATCGCGGCGGTGAAGGAGGCGGGTTCGGCCGGTGCCGCGCAGCGGCTCACCGACGCCCGCGCGGACAGCATCTCCGCGCCGCACGGACTCGGCAGCGAGGACAACCCGATCTTCCCCCGGATGCACGAGGCCAGTGCGATCCTCGCGGGCGGCACACTCGCCGCGGCCCGCGAGATCGCGTCGGGACGGGCGCGTCGGGCGGTCAGCATCGGTGGCGGCATGCACCACGCGATGGCGGACTGGGCGTCCGGCTTCTGCGTGTACAACGACGCCGCGATCGCCATTTCCTGGTTGCTGGACAACGGATTCGACCGGATCGCCTACATCGACGTCGACGCGCACCACGGCGACGGCGTCCAGCACGCGTTCCTCGGCGACCCTCGGGTCCTCACCGTCTCGCTCCACCAGCACCCCGCCACCCTGTGGCCGAACACCGGCTGGTCCAGCGAGGTCGGGTCCGGCGAGGGCGAGGGGACCTCCGTCAACGTCCCCGTGCTCCCCGGGACGGTGGATGCCGTGTGGCTCAGGGCATTCCACTCCATCGTCCCCGCTGCCGTCGCCGCGTTCAGGCCGCAGATCGTGATCAGTCAGTGCGGGGCGGACAGTCACCGCGAGGATCCGCTCGCCGACCTGTCGTTGACGGTCGACGGCCACCGCGCCGCGTACCGGGCGATGCGCGACCTCGCCGACCGGTACGCCGACGGACGGTGGATCGCGGTGGGCGGCGGCGGATACGGCCTCGTCCGGGTGGTTCCCCGGTCCTGGACGCATCTCATCGCGGCGGTGCTCGACCGCGACGTCGACCCGGGGACGGCGGTGCCCGAGTCCTGGCGGGACGCGGTTGCCGCGAAGGCGCCGTCGGTGGACCTGCCGACCACCATGACCGACGGCGGCGACATCGGCTACCGGCCCTGGGACGGTCCGGGCGGCACCCCCGAGACCGGTGTCAACACGATGGACCGAGCACTGATCCGTGTCGACGCGGCCATCATCGCCACCCGCAGAGCGACCTTCCCGCTTCTCGGTCTCGATCCGGAGGACCCCCGTGACTGAACCCGGAACGACCGAGTCGGGCCCGCAGGAGCCCGCGTTCCCCGCGCACTGGATCGCCGACGTACTGGCCACAGACGGTGGGGCGGTCCATCTGCGTCCCATCACCCCGGAGGACGCGGACCGGCTCGTCGCCTTCCACGCGAAACTGTCCGAGCGGACCCGCTACCTGCGGTACTTCGGGCCGTACCCGACGATGTCGCAGCGGGACCTGGTTCGCTTCACCACGGTCGACCACCACAATCGGGTGGCGTTCGTCGCGATCCTCGGCGACGAGATCATCGCCGTCGGCCGATACGAGCGACTCCTCGAGGTAGGCGACGGGAAGTCGGCGGAGGTCGCGTTCGTCGTCGCCGACGAGCACCAGGGCCGCGGTCTGGGCCCGATCCTGCTGGAGCACCTCGCGGGGGCGGCCGCCGAGAACGGGCTGACGATGTTCGTCGCCGAAGTGCTCGCCGAGAACCGGAACATGGTCACGGTCTTCCGCAGCGCCGGCTACCAGGTCAGCCGCAGCTTCGAGGGCGGCGTCCTGCGGCTCGAGTTCGCCATCGACCCGACCGAGGCGCTGCTCACCGTGCGCAACGCGCGCGAGCGGGCCGCCGAGGCCCGCAGCGTGCGGAACCTGCTGAGCCCCCAGTCGGTCGCCGTGATCGGCGCATCCACCGACGACGGCAAGGTCGGAAACGCGGTGCTGCGCAACCTGCTCGGCGCCGGATTCGCCGGACCGGTGTACCCGGTCAACTCCGAACGCCGGTCAGTGCGCGGCGTCCGCGCCTACCCGTCGGTGCGCGAGATTCCCGACCCGGTGGACCTCGCGGTGGTCGCCGTGCCCGCCGAGGCGATCGACGAGGTCCTCGACGACTGTCTGGCCAAGGGCGTCAAGGCGCTCGTCGTCGTGTCGTCCGGGTTCGGCGAGACCGGCTCCGACGGCTACGCCAAGGAGCGGCGACTCGTGCACGCGGCGCGGGCACACGGCATGCGCCTGGTGGGGCCGAATGCGCTGGGTGTCGCGAACAGTCACCCCGCCGTGCAGCTGAACGCGACACTCGCGCCGGTGCTTCCGCACGGCGGCAAGGTCGGATTCTTCTGCCAGTCCGGCGCACTCGGCATCGCGATCCTCGACGAGGCGGCCCGGCGCCGAATCGGCCTGTCCACCTTCGTCTCCGCGGGCAACCGCGCCGACGTGTCGGGCAACGACCTACTCCAGTACTGGGACACCGACCCCGAGACCGAAGTGGTGCTGCTCTACCTGGAGTCGTTCGGCAACCCCCGCAAGTTCTCCCGGATCGCGCGACGCGTCGCCCGCAACAAGCCGGTGGTCGCGGTGAAGTCGGGACGCCACGCCGTCCCCGCCGCGCTCAAGGCGACGAGCGTCGAGATCGACGACTCGATCGTCCACGACCTCTTCGCCCAGGCCGGTGTCGTGCAGGTCGGGTCCATTGCCCAACTCTTCGACTGCGCGGTGCTGTTCGGCTACCAGCCGTTGCCCGCGGGCCCCCGGCTCGCCGTCATCGGCAACTCGTCGGCTCTGGGTCTGCTCGCGGTCGACGCCGCCCGGTCCGAAGGGCTCGTCGTCGGCGACCCCGTCGACCTCGGACCGCAGGCCACGCCGGACCAGTTCGGCGGCGCCGTCCGCACCGCCCTCGAGGACCCCGAGGTGGACTCGGTGGTTGCGGTGTTCGTGCCGCCGGTGGCGATGGACCCGGAGCCGTACGCGAAGGCCCTGCGGGATGCCGCGCGCG
Source organism: Rhodococcus gannanensis (assembly GCF_042681175.1). Taxonomy (NCBI): domain Bacteria; kingdom Bacillati; phylum Actinomycetota; class Actinomycetes; order Mycobacteriales; family Nocardiaceae; genus Rhodococcus; species Rhodococcus gannanensis. The sequence goes on along the minus strand of NZ_JBHUFB010000013.1, from coordinate 106,390 downwards.
ACTCCGGGAAACCGATCGTGACGACCTTCCTCGCTGCCGAGGGCATTCCGGACGTCCTCGCAGTGCGCGGCCCGGACGGCAACCCGGTGCGGGGGTCGGTGCCGTCGTTCCCGGGACCGGAACGTGCCGCGCTCGCACTGGGCCGCGCCTGGCGGTATGCGCAGTGGCGCGAACGCCCGGTGTCCCAGGTGGTACGTCCCGACGGGATCGACGCCGACCGGGCCGCCGCTCTCGTCCGCGGCTGGCTGGAGGACTGCGGCGGACAGGGCCGCTGGCTCACCGACTTCGAGGCCGCGGAACTGCTGGACTGTTACGGCGTCTCGATCGCGAAGTTCGCCGCCGCGTCCAGCGAGGCGGACGCGGTCGCCGCTGCCGACGAACTGGGATATCCGGTCGCCGTCAAGGCCACCCGCGAACAGTGGCGCCACCGCCCGGACCTGGCCGGCGTCCGACTCGACCTCGACACCGCCGACGCAGTACGCCGCGCCTACCGCGATCTCGCGACCGAGTCCGGAGACCCACTGCTGTACGTGCAGCGGATGGCGACCAAGGGATTCGGGTGCGTGGTCCGCGTGCAGGACGACCCGTCGTTCGGATCGCTCATCTCGTTCGGGCTCGCCGGGGTGATCTCCAGCCTGCTCGGAGATCGCGCGTACCGGGTGCTTCCCCTCACCGAGGACGAGGCGGGGGAGCTGATCGACGCTCCGAAGGCCGCGCCGCTGCTGTCCGGGTACCGCGGTGGGCCGGGCGTGAACCGGACGGCCCTCGTCGAACTGCTGCAACGCATATCCGCGCTCGGGGACGACCTGCCCGAGGTGCGGGAACTGGTCTGCGAGCCGGTACTCGCCAGCGCGTCCGGCGCCGAGCTCACCGACTCCCGGGTGCGGATCGGTCCCGAACCGAGCACCCGGGTCGACATGGGACCGCGCCGCCTGCGCTGAACGGCCGGAACACGACGAAGCCGGCCGCCCGGGGCTCCCAGAGGGGGGAGGGAGCCCGGACGGCCGGCGGTCGGATCGGCTGGCGCGTCAGCTGGCGTACGAGCGGAGGCGGTCGGCGCGCTCGCCCTGGCGCAGCTTGCCCATCACCTCGCGTTCGATCTGCCGGACACGCTCACGCGACAGGCCGAAGATCTTGCCGATCTGATCCAGCGTCCGGGGCTGTCCGTCGTCGAGCCCGTACCGGAACCGGATCACCTGCTGTTCGCGTTCGTCGAGCGTGGCCAGCACGCTGCGCACGTCGCTGTGTAGCAGACCCGCGATGACGGCGCTCTCCGCGGAGGTCGCCTCGGAGTCCTCGATGAAGTCGCCGAGCGGCGCTTCCTCGTCCGAACCGACCGGCATGTCCAGGCTCACCGGGTCCCTGCTGTGATCGAGCAGATCCGCGATCTTCGCGGCAGGGATGCCCGACTCCTCTGCCAGTTCCTCGTCGGTCGCCTCCCGGCCGAGCTGCTGGTGCAGTTCCCGCTTGATGCGGGCCAGCTTGTTGACCTGCTCGACCAGGTGGACGGGCAGCCGGATCGTGCGCGACTGGTCGGCCATGCCGCGGGTGATGGCCTGCCGGATCCACCACGTGGCGTACGTGGAGAACTTGAAGCCCTTCGCGTAGTCGAACTTCTCCATGGCCCTGATCAGGCCCAGGTTGCCCTCCTGGATCAGGTCCAGCAGCGGCATCCCGCGTCCCGTGTACCGCTTGGCCAGGGAGACGACGAGGCGCAGATTCGCCTCCAGGAGGTGACGTCGTGCAGCCTCACCGTCGCGGACGATCGCCGCGAGGTCACGCTTCTTCGATGCGCTCAGGCGCTTGCCGGTCTCGAGCACGTGAACGGCATACAGTCCCGCCTCGATCCGCTTCGCGAGTTCGACCTCGTCCGCGGCGGTCAGCAGTGCGGTCCGCCCGATCCCGTTCAGGTAGACGCGAACCAGGTCGGCGGACGGGGACTGCGCATCCAGATCCTCGGCGGTCGGGCGCGCTCGGCGGGTGGTGGTGGGGCTCGTCATGACTTGCCTCCTCATCTGTGTTCTCTCATGACCTACAACGCCGCAGCGGACGTCAAAGTTCCCGAGAGTTCCGCACCGAATCACCCCTGAACTGGGCATTCGAGGGGTCCGTCCTGAGAAGTTGCTGAGAAGAACACCCACCCGGAACCCGGGCGGTCAGTGCGAGGCGGGCAGCAGCAGCCCGTGCCGGACCAGACCGTGCACGAGCGGAACGGCGGCAGTCGCCAGCGCCTCGGCATCCTCGCCGTGCGCCGCCGCGAGCAGCTCGACCAGTTCGCCCAACGCCAGCCCGTCCGCCCGCATTCCGCCGAGCAACGCGGCAGCGAGATCGTCGATCTCGTGCTGCCACGCCGGACCGTCACCCCGGTGCACGCGGGCCACCACCTGACGCCATCCCTCGTCGCCGGGGAGGCTGACCCGTTCGAGAGCGGTCGACGGAGCGAGGGCGAAGCGGGCCTCCAGGACGTCCCGCTCGCGCAGCCAGGCCGCCCGGTCGAGACAGCCGAGGGCCTCGTCGCCGAGCGGATCGCTGTAGGCGTGCCGCAGATCCTCCGCGAGGACGTCGGACGGCTCGTCGGTCCGGCGCAGGTACACGAACCCGAACCCGATCCCCTCGACCTCGTTCGCCGCGAAGTGCGCCAGCCATGCGTCGGCCTGCGCCGCGGTCGCGGGATCCCGCGGATCGAGGCCCGCGTCGCGCATCCAGGTTCCGACGTACAGCGCCGGGTCCGCGACGTCCCGCTGGACGATCCAGGCGTCCACCCCGTGTGACGGCAACCACGACGCCACCCGGGCACGCCAGTCGTCGCCTGCCACGTGCACCCACGACGCCAGCATCGACGCGGTGCCACCGGGATTCAGGTGGTCGGCGGCACGCGAGATCATCAGTTCGCTCGCGCCGTCGAGGTCCAGACCCGAGTCGCGGTACGTGTGCTCGACCCGCGCCCGGCCGACCACGAACGGCGGGTTCGCGACGACACGGTCGAAGGTGCGCCCGGCGACCGGCTCGAACCACGACCCCGCGAGCAGATCGGCGCGCACGTCGTTGAGCGCGAAGGTCGCGGCCGACAGGTCCAGCGCCCGCAGATTGACGTCGGTGGCCGTGACCGATTCGGCGTACCCGGTCGCGTGCAGTGCCTGGATTCCGCAGCCCGTTCCGACGTCGAGGACCGTGCCCGTCGGGGCCGTCGGCGTTCCGCGGAGCAGGGACAGGGAGGCGTGCCCCACACCGAGCACGTGGTCGGGGGCGGTCGCCCGCGGTCGCATGCTGCCGTCCAGGTCGGAGACGACCCAGACGTTCCCGTGGCCGAGGTCCATCGGACGCAGGTCGAGCGCCGCCCGGACCACGTCGCCGTCGCGCTCGAGCAGTCCCGCCGCGACCGCGTGGTCGAGATCGACCGGCGCCAGCGCGGACGCAACCGCGGTCGCCGGGCAGTCGTCGCCGAGAAGGAAGAGGCGGACCAGCAGGCCGAGTTCGCCCGCGTCACGTGTGGCCCGGCGTACCGGGACGGGCTCGCCGCGTCCGAGTGCCGCGTGCGCGTCGTCGCCGAGCGCGGCGAGGACGGTGTCGGCGGTGTAGTCGGTGCGCTGCAGGGCCTCGCGGAGTGGGCCACAGAGTGAGAGGAGGTCGCGGTTCACGCCGACCATTGTCGCAGCTCGCCGCGCCGGCGGACGCGCACCGGCGTGGGGTACGGGTCGGTCAGCCGTCGATCGTGCGGTGGTTCGGCGACTCGATCGCGGTGGCCGGGGACGGTCGGTGATCGAAGCGCCGGGGTTCGTCGTCGCGGCGCGGCGGACGGTCGTTCGCCACCAGCACGGCGATCCACGGCAGCGGAATCGACGCGCCGATGATGAGCAGGCTGATCAGCCCGTTGCCCCAGGCGCTGTACGCGATCGCGGCCAGCACGAGCGCCGGGATGCGGATTCCCATCATGATCGTGTACTTGCGGACGCGGGCACGGTGCTGCTCGTCGAACGACTGCGCCGCGTCGGTGATCAGAACCGGATTCCGCGAGTCCTCGTCGCCGTCCCGCGGCGAGTTGTGTGAACTCGAAGCCATGCGTCCAGCCTCCCACTCGAAGCCCGGATAGTCACGACCGGGGCATGGCTGCGTTCCTACGGCGGGCCCTCGCCCGCCGCCTGCGGATGCGTCATCATGGACTGGTGAGCACTGTGACCAAGGAACGTCCCGACACCACCACCGACGAGACGACGGACGACGACGCCCCGAAGTTCTTCCACTACGTCAAGAAGAACAAGATCGCCGAGAGCGCCGTGATGGGGACCCATGTCGTCGCGCTGTGCGGCGAGGTGTTCCCCGTGACGAAATCCGCGAAGCCCGGCTCGCCCGTCTGCCCGGAGTGCAAGAAGATCTACGACGGGCTCCGGCCGGGCGAGTGAGCCGAACCCCCGCTGGTCGACTGGGCCGGACCGTCGTTGTCGCGCGGATCCGGTTCGGTGGGCGTGCCGTGGAACCGGGCCGGTAGGTCGCACGCATCCGGTTCCTCCGGGTCGGGCGCCTCGTGCCTGCCCTGGTCCGGGTCCACGACGCGGATCGGGGCGGAGGCCAGTCGCCGCGTCAGGGTGGTGACCGGGCCGGATTCGGCCTCTGCGACGGCGGCCTGCGCGGCCAGCCACTCCCGCACCTGTTCCATCCGCGTCGCCCGCGCGGGCCAGAACTCCTGCACGGTCGCGTTGAAGTGCGCGCCCAGGATCACCGCGAAGCCCAGGAAGAACGTGAACAGTAGGAACGCGATCGGGGTGGCGAGAGCGCCGTAGGTGTAGCCGGTGCTCGTGATCCACGTCAGGTATCGCCGCAGCACCGCGCTCGCCGCGATGAAGAAGACACCGGCGAGCAGTGACCCCGCCAGCAGCCGGTGGAACGGCAGCGACTTCACCAGCGCGAGCTTGTACAGCGTCGTCAGCGCCACGATCAGCAGCAGACCCACACCCGGGTAGTAGAAGGTGTCGACCAGCCGGGATCCGACGTCGTACCAGGACTCCGGCATCGCCCGGCCGAGGAGCGTCGGGCCCAGCGCCACCAGCGGCAGGACGAACACCGCGACCAGCAGGAAACCCACGTACAGCAGCAACGCGAAGATGCGCTGCCACAGCGGATGACGCACGTCACGCTGCCCGTGCGCCTCGACGATCGAGTCGACGAAGGTGGAGATCGCCGACGAGCCCGCCCACAGGGACAGCAGGAAGCCCGCGGAGATCAGCTCGGGGCGCCCGCGATTGAGCACGTCGGTGACGGTCGGGGAGATGATCTGGTCGACGACGCTCTCACTGAACGCGGTGCGGCTGAACGTGAGGATCTTCGATTCGATGATCTGCACGGTGTCGGGACCGAACCAGCCGCCCACGTAGCCCAGGCTGCCCAGCAGACCCAGCAGGAGCGGGGGGAGCGAGAGGGTCTGCCAGAACGCTGCCGTCGCCGACTTTCCGAAGATCGAGTACGACCAGGCCCGGTCCGCGGTGCGGGTGACGACCTCCCAGCCGCGGCGCAGCGGGTGGGGTCTCTCGGTGCCGGGCCGGGCGTGATGGGTGGGCAGCTCGTCGGAAGCATCGGGCGTGTCGCCCGCCTGCTGCCCGTCCACCCTGTCGCTCATGATGGTCCAAGCATCCCTGACGGCCGTCGCGGCCACTCGTCGGGTGCCGCCGTGTCGCGAACATCGCGCACGCGTCGCACCCGGGCGGGCGCGGCGAGGCGCGAGATGTCGCGTGCGTGACACTTCCGCCGCGGGGCGCTGTCGGATGCGGGGAAGGTCGGCGGTGGGGGTTAGGCTCGTCGGGCAGTTTCACGGTCCCGCAGTCGAGAGGAGCGGTAGCCACAGTGCTCACGGGTGACATAGAACCGCGCACCGGTATCTCCGAAAACCCCGCTCCCGCACCCATGGCCACGCTCCGCGCCTGGCAGCGGCGTGCGCTGACGAAGTACCTGGCGACGAAGCCACGTGACTTCCTCGCCGTCGCGACCCCGGGCGCAGGCAAGACGACCTTCGCCCTGCGCGTCGCAGCGGAACTGCTCGGCGACCGGACCGTCGACCAGGTGACGGTCGTCGCGCCGACCGAGCACCTCAAGCACCAGTGGGCGGAGTCCGCGGCGCGACTCGGTATCGCGCTCGACTCGAACTTCACGAACTCGACCGGTCAGACCTCCGCCGACTACCACGGCGTGGTCGTCACCTATGCGCAGGTCGCGTCGCACCCGACGAAGCACCGGGTCCGGACGGAGAACCGCCGCACACTGGTGATCCTCGACGAGATCCACCACGGCGGCGACGCGAAGAGCTGGGGCGACGCGATCCGTGAGGCATACGACCCGGCGACTCGCAGGCTCGCTCTCACCGGTACACCGTTCCGCAGCGACGACTCCGCCATCCCGTTCGTCCAGTACGAGCCGGACCACGAGGGCCTGATGCGCTCGAAGGCCGATCACGCCTACGGGTACTCGGACGCGCTTGCGGACGGCGTCGTCCGGCCCGTCGTGTTCCTCGCCTATTCGGGCGAGGCGCGGTGGCGCAACAACGCCGGCGAGGAGTTCGCCGCCCGGCTCGGTGAGCCGCTGTCCGCCGAACAGACCGCACGGGCCTGGCGCACCGCTCTCGATCCGAACGGCGACTGGATCCCCGCCGTCCTGGGGGCCGCGAACACCCGGCTCCAGCAGTTGCGGTCGGGCGGAATGCCCGACGCGGGCGGCCTCGTCATCGCCACCGACCAGACCGTGGCCCGCGCGTACGCGAAGATCCTCGAGGCGATCACCGGGCGTGCCCCGACCGTCGTCCTGTCCGACGACCCGACCGCGTCGAAACGGATCGCCGAATTCAGCAACAACACCGAGCCGTGGATGATCGCCGTCCGGATGGTGTCCGAGGGCGTCGACGTGCCCCGGCTCGCGGTCGGTGTCTACGCGACGAGCTCGTCGACCCCGCTGTTCTTCGCGCAGGCGATCGGACGATTCGTGCGCTCGCGGGCCAAGGGTGAGACCGCGAGCGTGTTCCTGCCGTCCGTACCCGTGCTGCTCGACCTGGCGAGCCAGCTGGAGGTGCAGCGCGACCACGTGCTCGGCAAGCCGCACCGGGAGAAGGACGGACTCGACGACGACCTGATCGCCGACGCGAACAAGCAGAAGGACGAGCTGGGCGAGGAGGAGAAGGCCTTCACCTCGCTCGGCGCCGACGCCGAGCTCGATCAGGTGATCTACGACGGCTCCTCGTTCGGGACCGCGACCTTCGCCGGCAGCGACGAGGAAGCCGACTACCTCGGGTTGCCCGGTCTCCTCGACGCGGACCAGATGCGTGCCCTGCTCCGGGATCGTCAGGCCGGACAGCTCCAGAAGAAGTCGCAGGAGGCAGCGCCGCACGTCCCCGCGCCTGCGGCGTCCGAGCGGGCCGAGTCCGCGGCGAAGCTGGCCCAGCTCCGCAAGGAACTCAACAGCCTCGTGGCGATGGCACACCACCGCACCGGCAAGCCGCACGGCTGGATCCACGGCGAGCTGCGCCGGCTCTGCGGCGGGCCACCG
>NZ_JBHUFB010000013.1:69767-98729 GCF_042681175.1 Rhodococcus gannanensis | reverse complement strand
GGGGGGTGGGGCCACTTCCGGACGAAGGGGTTGTCCCGGTGAGGTCGGTACCGGGGGACCGCCTGCTGCGGCCGCCTAGATCGCTGCCTCGACGGCGCCCGACACGATCGTCGCGTTCATGGCGCGGAGCCGGTCGGAGTGCTCGTTCGCGTGGTGCTGGCAGAACAGGAGTTCTCCCCCCGATGTGAGGAGTGCGCGGACGCGGGCTCCTGCGCCACACCGGTCGCACCGGTCGGCTGCGGTCAACGGGGCGGTGGTCAGTGTCTCGGGCATGACTCCTCCGTACTGGCCGTCGGTGGTGAACCGGTGGCCTGGTGCGTGCTCCGCCGTGCCGTCTGGCGCGGTGGACTCACTCTGTCAGACGTTTCGCGTTCGAGCGTTGTTCCCGCGGGTGTTTCTTTGTGGTTTCACTAACAGGAGAACTGCGACGCGAGTGATGTGCGTCACGTTCGCTGTGTGTCCGGGCTGCCGGATACGCTCCGCGGGTGACGGATTCGATCCTCGTGCACATGTGCACCGCAGCCGAGTGGGACGACTTCCGGGCGACCGGAACCCGGCGTCCCGTCAACTTCGACGCCGACGGATTCGTGCACCTCTCCACTCGCGACCAGGTGCACCTGCCGGCGAACCGCCTGTTCGGCGGGCGCGAGGACGTTGTCCTGCTGCACCTCGACCCCGCGCGGCTCGGTGCCGAGATCCGATGGGAGCCGGGCGTCCCCACCGACCCGGACTCGATGCTCTTCCCTCACCTCTACGGCCTGCTGCCCGCGGACGCCGTCGTCGCGGTCACCCCGTACCTGCCCGGGCCCGACGGCCTGTTCGGAACCCCGCCGCTGCCCTGAACCGACGGTGTCGCGGCCGAAATCGGCCCGCAGCGCTACCGTTGAGCCATGAACGTGGAAGTGGTCCCGCTGCCCGGAATCGGGGTACGGAAGGACTTCGAACTCTCGACGGGACGCCGGGTCGGCGTGGTGGCACTGCGCGACGGCGGCGTCGATCTGATCGTGTCCAAGAAGGGCGACCCCGACTCGTGCCAGGCGTCGGTGCGCCTGAGCGACGACGAGGCAGCGGTCCTGGCGAACCTGCTCGGTGCCCCGCAGTTGGTCTCCCAACTGCGCGAGGAGCACCGCGACCTTCCCGGGATCTCCACCCGGCAGCTCCCCATCGGCGAGGAGTCGCCGTACGACGGCCGGACCCTCGGCGAGACCGCGATGCGGACCAGGACCGGTGTCTCGGTGGTGGCGGTGATGCGTGCCGGTCAGGTGTACCCGTCTCCTAACCCGGACTTCAATCTGACCGAGGGTGACCTCCTCGTCGCGGTCGGCACCTCCGACGGGCTCGACGCGGCGGCCAAGATCCTGCACAACGGGTGATCGGTGAGCAGCACCGCGCTCGCGCTCGTCGAACTGGGCGCCATCTTCTTCGCGCTCGGTGTCCTCGGTCGGCTGGCCAGCCGGGTCGGCATGTCGCCGGTTCCGCTCTATCTGCTCGGCGGCCTCTGCTTCGGTAACGGCGGGTTCATCTCGCTCGGGGACGTCAGCGAGTTCGGCCACATCGCCAGCGAGATCGGCGTCGTGCTGCTGCTGTTGCTGCTCGGTCTCGAGTACACGGCATCCGAGCTCGTCACCGGGCTGAGGAAGTCGTGGATGGCGGGCGTCGTCGACCTCGTGCTCAACGCCGTACCCGGAGTCGCCGTCGCGCTGATCCTCGGATGGGGGCCGGTGGGTGCGCTGGTGATGGGCGGCGTCACCTACATCTCCTCGTCCGGCATCGTCGCGAAGGTGCTCACCGACCTGGGACGCCTGGGCAACAGGGAGACGCCCGTCGTCCTGTCGATCCTCGTGTTCGAGGACCTGACGATGGCCGTGTACCTTCCGATCCTCACCGCGGTCGTCGCCGGTGTCGGTGTCGTCGGCGGACTACGGGCAATGATCATCGCGCTCGCCGTGTTGGTGGTCGTGCTGATCGTTGCCCTGCGGTACGGGCACGTGGTGTCGAACCTCGTCGACGCCAAGGAACGCGAGGTGTTCCTGCTCAAACTGCTCGGCGCCGCCCTGCTCGTCGCGGGCTTCGCCTCCGCCCTGCAGGTGTCCGCGGCCGTCGGGGCGTTCCTGCTCGGCATCGCGATCTCGGGGTCGACCGCACGCAACGCCACCCAGGTGCTCGAACCGCTGCGGGACCTCTTCGCCGCGATGTTCTTCGTGGTGTTCGGACTCAACACCGACCCGGCGACGATCCCACCGGTGCTGGGATGGGCGGTGGTCCTCGCCGTCGCGACCGCGGGCACGAAGATGGCGACCGGGGTGTGGGCGGCACGGCGACAGGGCATCGCCCGGATGGGTCAGGCACGCGCGGGTGCCGAGCTCGTCGCGCGTGGCGAGTTCTCGATCGTGATCGCGGGCCTCGCGGTGTCGGCAGGGGCGGTCGAGGGTGAGCTCGCCGCTATGGCGACGGCCTACGTGCTGTTGATGGCCGTGCTGGGTCCGGTCGCCGCGCGGATCGTCGAACCGGTGATGCAGTGGGTGACACGCGAACGGCCGCCGGACGGTGATCCGGCGGCCGCTCGTGAGGGTGTGGGGGAGGTCTAGCCCCCGCCCGTTTCTAGTCCAGGTAGTCGCGCAGGACCTGCGACCGCGACGGGTGGCGGAGCTTCGACATCGTCTTCGACTCGATCTGGCGGATGCGCTCGCGGGTCACGCCGTACACCTGGCCGATCTCGTCGAGGGTGCGAGGCTGGCCGTCGGTCAGACCGAAACGCAGCCGTACGACGCCGGCCTCCCGCTCGGACAGCGTGTCGAGCACGGACTGCAGCTGGTCCTGGAGCAATGTGAACGACACCGCGTCGACGGCGACCACTGCCTCGGAGTCCTCGATGAAGTCGCCGAGCTGGCTGTCGCCCTCGTCGCCGATGGTCTGGTCGAGGGAGATCGGCTCACGCGCGTACTGCTGGATCTCCAGGACCTTCTCCGGCGTGATGTCCATTTCCTTCGCCAGCTCCTCCGGCGTGGGCTCGCGGCCCAGGTCCTGGAGCAGCTCGCGCTGTATGCGGCCGAGCTTGTTGATGACCTCGACCATGTGCACCGGGATACGGATGGTGCGGGCCTGGTCGGCCATCGCGCGGGTGATGGCCTGACGGATCCACCACGTCGCGTACGTGGAGAACTTGTAGCCCTTGGTGTAGTCGAACTTCTCGACCGCGCGGATCAGACCGAGGTTGCCTTCCTGGATGAGGTCGAGGAAGGCCATGCCGCGGCCGGTGTAGCGCTTGGCCAGCGACACGACGAGGCGCAGGTTCGCCTCGAGGAGGTGGTTCTTGGCGCGGTTGCCGTCACGGCAGATCCAGTTGAGGTCGCGACGCTGCGCGACCGGCAGCTTCTCGCCCTTCTCGGTGAACTCCTGCATCAGCTGCGTCGCGTAGAGACCGGCCTCGATGCGCTTGGCGAGCTCGACCTCCTCCTCGGCGTTGAGGAGGGCGACCTTGCCGATCTGCTTGAGATAGGCGCGAACGGAGTCGGCGGAGGCGGTGAGCTCGGCGTCCTTGCGGGCCTGACGCAGTGCCTCGGACTCCTCCTCGTCCCAGACGAAGTCGCCCGACGCCTTGTCCTTCTCGGACGGCTCCTCGGTCTCGGCGTCGTCCTCGACGACGATGTCCTCGACGACCTCCTCGGTCAGTTCGCCCTCGGGGCCGTCGAGCTCGACGTCGCCGTCCTCGATGCCGTCGGCGTCGGGATCGCCGGCCTTCGCCGTGGCCTTCTTGGCGGCCGTCTTCTTGACCGCGGCCTTCTTGGCGGGGGCCTTCTTCGCCGCGGCCTTCTTGGCGGGGGCCTTCTTCGCCGCGGCCTTCTTCGCGGGAGCCTTCTTCGCGGCCGCCTTCTTCGCGGGAGCGGTACCGGCGACAGCCGAGTCGTGTGCAGTGCCTGCGTCGGCTGCTGAGTCGGCGGTCTGACTGGTTTCGGTGGCGGCCACGTACGCCCTTTCGTGACGGAGTCGTGCGGCGTCACGCCAGAGTGATTTCCGGCGGAGAGGTCAATTGATTTCGGCCGGCTTGGACGTCGGCCACACCATTGTAACGATCGTGTCGGGGTGCTACCGCTCGATGCTGGTCACGGACGCGAGAGCGGCCCCGGCGATGCCTGCTGTGTTGCGGAGGGTGGCCGCGACGACCGGGGTGCGATTGGTCAGGTGGGGGATCCACTTGTCGGCCTTCCGGCTGATCCCACCGCCGGCGATGAACAGGTCCGGCCACAGCAGCGCCTCGTAGGTCTCGAGGACGCGGGAGACCTCCTTCGCCCAACGCTCGTAGGACCAGTCGTGCCTTTCCTTCGCCGCTGACGACGCCCGGTGCTCCGCCTCCTTGCCGTGTACCTCGAGATGGCCGAACTCGGTGTTCGGCAGCAGCACGCCGTGGTTGAGGATTGCCGACCCGATGCCGGTCCCGAAGGTCAGGAGCACGACGACGCCGTCGACGTCCTTGCCCGCGCCGTAACGGTCCTCGGCGATCCCCGCCGCGTCCGCGTCGTTGAGGACCGCGACGGACCGGCCACCCAGGGTGCGGGAGAACAGTTCGGCTGCGTCGGTGCCGATCCACGAGGGGTCGATGTTGGCGGCGCTCCGGGCAACCCCGGCGGTGACGACCGAGGGAAGCGTGATACCGACCGGTCCGTCCCACTCGAACCGCTTCACGATCTCGTGGACCGTCTCGGAGACCGCGGTGGGAGTCGAGGGCTGCGGAGTGAGGATCTTCTGACGCTCGCCGACGAGCTGGCCGGTGTCGAGGTCCACGATGCCGCCCTTGACGCCGCTGCCGCCGACGTCGATGCCGAGTGCGTGGTTTCCGCCTGCGGGAAGAGTGCCAGCCGGGGTGCTGCCCGGCTCCTGCTGTGCCGCATCCGTCATGCGAGCAACGATAGTGGCTGCCGACGCTGCGCGTCGGGAACCGGTGGGGGACCATGGGGCGTGCCGCATTTCGACGATCACCCCGCTGCCCGTGACCACCTTTCCGTCGACACCGAGCCCGGCTCGGCGGACCCGCAGACCCTCCGCGACGTCGCCGTCCGGGTCGCGGTGTCGGCAGCCGCGCACGCATCGGCGCGCCGCCCGCAGGTCTTCGCCACCGTCGGCCACGACGTACGGCCGACGGCCGCGGGCGAGGAGGCCGTCGACACCAAGAGCACGCCCACCGATCCCGTGACCGTCGTCGACACGGAGACGGAGGTGCTCATCCGTGAGGCACTGGCCTCGCTGCGCCCGGGCGACGCGATCCTGGGGGAGGAGGGCGGCGGCGACAGCGGTCCCGAGGGGATCCGGTGGGTCGTCGATCCGATCGACGGCACGGTCAACTTCCTGTACGGAATCCCCGCGTACGCGATCTCGGTGGCGGCGCAGGTCGACGGTGTGTCCGTCGCGGGCGCGGTGGTCGACGTCGCAGGCGGATCCGTGTACTCGGCCGCGCGCGGGCACGGAGCCACCCTGCACGAGGCGGACGGCTCGGTCCACACGCTTCGCTGCACCGCCGTCACCGAGGTGTCGATGTCGTTGCTGGCGACCGGGTTCGGCTACGCCCCGGAGCGCCGGAAGCGGCAGGGCGAGTTGATCGCCGCGCTGCTGCCGCGGGTTCGGGACATCCGCCGGATCGGCTCGGCTGCGCTGGATCTGTGCATGGTCGCAGCGGGACGGGTCGACGCCCACTTCGAGCACGGGCTGAGCCCGTGGGACTGGGCCGCCGGATCGTTGATCGCGGAGGAAGCCGGTGCCGTGGTGCGGCTGCCGTCGGCCGAGTCGAGCAGCGCCGACGGTGACGTCACCGTCGCGGCCGCGCCGGGTGTCGCGGTCGCGCTCGACGACGTCCTCTCCCAGGTCGGCGCACTGGACCCGATTCCGGTGTGACCTCGGTCAGCAGCGGGCGGTGCGGGCGGCGTCGAGGAGACCGATGTCGACTGCACCCGCGCTGCCCGGTGCGGTCGTCTTGAGTGCGGCGAGCACTTCCTCGGCGTCGGTGTTCGGCTGGATCTTGCGGAAGTAGGTGCCGAGCGCGAGATCGACGATGTCGTCGGTGCGGCCGTCCTGGATCAGCTGGGCGCACGGCATCGCGAGCCACAGCGCGCTGGCCGCGGCCAGGCCGTTCGTGCCGAATCGGATCTGGCCCTGGCATTGCATGTTCTGGTCGGTGTAGACCGGGTCGTTCCCGGACTGGATGTCCGGCGCCGACGCGAAGCCGTAGTCGCTCAGCTGGGACGCGACGTCCGCCGCCTGGCCGCGTTCACCGTTGGCGTTGAAGACGCGAACGCGTGTCGCCGAGAGCGGTGCGGGCTCCACGTCGAGCAGCGTCGATGCCGAGACGACGTCGCCGAGAGGCTGGGGTTCGGGATCGCCCGGCTCGGCCGGACCCGAGGTGGACGGTGCGTTGCAGACCACCGGAGCGGACAGTTCGGCGGGCTTCGTGAGGATCCGGAACCACACGACTGCACCGAGCACGGCGAGGACCGTGATGAGGATCATCACCGGGTACGCGCGGCGGTACGGGTACGGCTTGCCGTTGGGGTCCGTCGACCGGCCGTCGGTGATCAGTGAAACCACGTTGCGTCCTGACCTCTCGCTGTTCGGGGGCTGCGCAGCCGGGCCCTCCCGGGCGGGTCGCCCGGGACGCGGATCCGTTGTTGCGCTTGGGACAGCGTAGTGAACGCGGCGGTGAGGCGACGACACCGGACGAGACGCTGCGCGCCGGACGGGTCGCGGTCCGGCGGTGTGGTCTCGGGGAGGCGACGAGACGGGCGAGGAGTGGCCCGGAATGTCTGGGTCCGACGGGGTGTTGATGCCGATTGCTCGACAATTTCTGGGCCACGACGAAATGAACCGCGACATTTTCGCGTAGTTCGGCTATTGTCTGCCCGCCTGATGATGACAGGACGAAGGTTCAGCGGTGCGCAACCGGAGGAGAATGTGAGGCGAATCATAATTTGCCTTGCGAACTTTCGGGCACCACTTTTCGTTGTGGAGCGTTGTGTAGCGGGGCTACACCAGGCGGTGCGCCCAGCAGGGCGTGGGGACGGGGACAGATGACGAGAGAGGACGAGGGGAAGACGAGATGGCAACCGACTACGACGCACCGAGGCGATCGGAGTCCGACGAGGTGTCGGAGGATTCGCTGGAGGAGTTGAAGGCGCGACGGAACGAGGCTCAGTCCGCCGTCGTCGACGTCGACGAGTCCGACACCGCGGAGTCCTTCGAGCTGCCGGGCGCCGACCTGTCCGGCGAGGAACTGTCGGTTCGGGTGGTTCCGAAGCAGGCCGACGAGTTCACCTGCTCGAGCTGCTTCCTGGTTCACCACCGGAGCCGGCTCGCCAGTGACAAGAACGGCGAGTTGATCTGCATGGACTGCGCTGCCTGACGCAGTGAGCGACGTCGGCGGCGACCTGTCGAGGCCGGACCCGGAAGGGGCCGACCCCGCTGGTCTGCGGTCCGAGGACGGCATCTGACCGGCCCTGCGCCCGTGAAACGCCCGTGGCCGACCCGATCATCGGGTCGGCCACGGGCGTTTTCGTTCTGCGTGACGTCGGGGTGTGGTCACCGGGCGGCCGGTGCCGCCGGACGGTGGCTCAGCCGGCGGTGGTGCGCCAGCCGAGCGCGGCCGCCAGTTCGTGCGGGTGCCGGGTGCTGACCAGCCAGTACGGCGTCGGGTCGTCGGGATCGTCGAGGACGATCAGGAGCATCGGGCCGATCCAGGTCCGGTTCTGCACGAAGGCCGCCGGGTCGAGCTGCCTGCCCAGCGCCGCGGACTTGGCGGACGCCGGCACGACCGCGACACGCGCGATCGCGCTCACCGGCAGGTGCGCCCGTCCCACCCGGAGCTCGCCGCCGTCGGCGTCCGGGTCCACCTGGACCTGCAGACGGCTGAGCCACAGCAGCCCCCACGCGGGGAACGGGATGAGCAGCACGTACGGCAGCCAGGCGACGAGCCCGGGCGCGCCCATGTTCACCTCGACGGCGAGCAGTATCGCGATCGCCAGACCGGCGCCCCACCACCACAGGGGGACGCGGAGGCGCTCGGAGTAGCTCCTGATCTCCAGGGGCGCGGGAGTCGAGGTCGGTTGGTTCGCAGGTCCGGGCTTCGCAGGCACGTACCCAGAGTAGTCTCGGTGCACGTGAGCGATCTTCCTGCCGTCGAGTTGAAGCGCCTCGACCCCGAGACACCACTGCCCCGACGCGCCCACGAGGGCGATGCGGGGGTCGACCTGTGTTCGACTGTGGACATCGTCCTGCAACCCGGTGAGCGTGCCCTCGTCGGAACGGGCATCGCGATCGCCCTGCCGATCGGGACCGTCGGACTGATCCACCCGCGATCCGGGCTCGCCGCGAAATCGGGGTTGTCCGTGGTCAACACGCCGGGCACCGTCGACGCCGGGTACCGCGGCGAGATCAAGGTCTGCCTGATCAACCACGACCTCCACACACCGATCGAGATTCGTCGCGGCGACCGGATCGCGCAGCTGCTGGTCCAGCGTGTGGAACTGGTCACCTTCGTGGAGGTCGACGAACTGGACGAGACGAGTCGGGGAGCGGGCGGTCACGGGTCGAGCGGCGGACACGCGCTGCTCCGTGCGGTGCCGGACCCGGCAGCGGAAGAGGTGC
Source organism: Rhodococcus gannanensis (assembly GCF_042681175.1). NCBI lineage: Bacteria > Bacillati > Actinomycetota > Actinomycetes > Mycobacteriales > Nocardiaceae > Rhodococcus > Rhodococcus gannanensis. The sequence goes on along the minus strand of NZ_JBHUFB010000013.1, from coordinate 90,101 downwards.
GGTGATGTTCGGGCGGAAGAAGAAGTCGGAAGGCGACGAGGCGGTTCCCGAGGTGGACCTGTCCGCCACCGACACCGACGAGTTCCCGGCGCTCGGCACCGAGGACCGCGGGCCTTACGACGTGACCGACTTCGACGACGTGGAACCGGCCGACGGACGACTCGACCTCGGTTCGGTGCTGGTCCCGGTCCCGGACGGCGGTCAGATCCAGGTCGAGATGGCGCCGGACGGCTCGCCGCAGGCGGTGCACCTGGTGACGCGCTTCGGCCGGATCACCGTCGCGGCCTATGCGGCCCCGAAGTCGCCGGGACAGTGGCGCGAGGTGACCGCCGACCTGACCGAGTCGCTGCGCGGCGACAACGCGACGGTCTCGGTCGAGGGCGGGCCGTGGGGGCGTGAACTGCACGCCGTCACGCCGAACGCCGATCTCCGGTTCATCGGCATCGACGGCTACCGCTGGATGATCCGGTGTGTCGTGGCCGGGCCCGCGGGTTCCGCGGGCGTGGACTCCGATCTCGCTCGGGTCGCGCGGGAAGTGCTCCGGGAGACGGTCGTTCGCCGCGGCGACGACCCGCATCCGGTGCGGACGCCGTTGCCGGTCGTTCTTCCGCAGGTGCTCGCGGACCAGCTCGTGGCCGCGCAGCAGCAGCAGGTCGCCGCGCAGCAGCAGGCTGCCGCGGCGCAGGCCGAGGCGGAACGGCAGGCGGCCGTCGCCGCCGTCCAGGCGCAGCAGCAGCGGGACGCGACCCCTCCGGAGCAGCGGCCCGGAGGTGCGGGTTCGGCGATGCAGCAGATCGAGCGGGATTCCTAACCCGACAGTCCGACCGCTCGACGCGTTGCAGCCGGCTCGACCTGCTGCAACGCGTCGAGCGCCACGCGTCCCAACGCGGAGGGATCCGCGCCGATCTCGTCGAGGGTGACGGTGCCCAGCGCCGACTGCGGAAGGGACCGCGTCCACGCCTGCGCGACCACGTGCGGGTGCACGGCGTCGTCGACGGCCGCGCAGATGCCGACAGGGACCGCGCAGCGTGCCATCTCCTCCGGTGTGGGTGCGTGATAGCCGGAGGCCTCGTCGAGGGCGAGCGGCAGATTCGGCCACTGCGATCGCCAGGAGCGTTCGAGTTCGCCGCCGAGCCAGACCGGCGACGTCGCCTTCATCTCGCTGGTGACCGCCTGCAATCCGTCGGCGCGCAGGCGGACGGCGGTGTACGCGGCGCTGCGCGCGGCGGGCGCGTCGGCCGGGTCGCCGGTCCACGCGGGCAGGGCCGCGAGAACCCCGGCCGCGCGGTCGGGGTGTTCGATTGCCCACTCCAGTGCGACGGACGCCCCGATCGAGATGCCCGCGGCGAGGATCGGACCGTGCTGTGCGGCGGCCGCGTCCAGCGCGTCGCGGTAGCTTCCGACGAGCCGGCTCGGGTCGGGTTCGACAGCGATGACATGCACTCCTGCCTGGGACAACGCGTGCGTGAAGGCACGTGCGGCGAAGTCCGCGTCCGAACCCGTACCGGGGAGGGCCACCGCGACCGGTGGGAGCCTGAACGAAGCCATGTGTCGATAGTGCACGGTCGCCTCCGACTTCGTGGCGGGACGTCTGATTGACGGCCCGCGGAGGAGGGCTACAGTGGCGAGAAAGAGGGACGACACGTGACTACCCGTGGTGCGAGATGATCGCGCCGCACGCTGCTCGGAGGAGCGCAATGGCACTCGCGGCCAACGGATACATCCGGCGACTGACCCGGCGACTGACCGAGGACATCGATCAGCTCGACGCCGAGGAGCTGGCACAGTCGGTGGAGGCGACGGGCGCGCAGCGCGCGTGTGACTGTCGCCACGGCGAGGAAGTGACGATGCGGGGTCGGCTGCGCAGCGTCGAGTCCTGCGCCCAGTCGGCCAACGCGACTGTACGGGCCGAGCTGTTCGACGGCACCGACCCGGTGACGCTGGTGTGGATCGGCCGGCGTCGGATCCCGGGGATCGAGACCGGGAAGCAGTTGCTCGTGCGGGGCCGTCTCGGCGACCGCGACGGCCAGAAGGTCATCTACAACCCCTACTACGAGCTTCTGGGCGACTCGTAGCCCGACCCGGTGCATGTGGCACCCTCGTGTGGTGACGGACAAGCAGCCCACCATTCTCGAACAGCTCGGCGGCATCAGCGGGCTGATCTACTCGACCCTGCCGGTGCTGGTGTTCGTACCGGTCAACGGGCTGTTCGGGCTCACCGTGGCGATCTGGTCGGCGCTCGGCGTCGCCGCGCTGATCCTGGTGTGGCGGCTCGTGGTGCGGGGGACGGTCCAGCCGGCGATCTCGGGTTTCCTCGGCGTCGGTGTCTGCGCGTTCGTCGCCTATCGGACAGGTGACGCGAAGGGCTACTTCCTGTTCGGCATCTACACCTCCCTGCTGTACGGGGCGGTGTTCGTGGTGTCGATCCTGCTGCGGTGGCCGCTCGTCGGTGTGGTGTGGGGCTTCCTCAACGGCCACGGCAACTCCTGGCGGAAGTCGCGGCGGGCGGTCCGGGCCTACGACATCGCGACGTTCGCGTGGGCGTTGGTGTTCGGGGCGAGGTACGTGGTGCAGTCCCAGCTGTACGACACCGACCACACGGGTTGGCTGGCGGTTGCCCGAATCGGTATGGGGTGGCCGCTCACCGCGCTGGTGCTGGTGGTGACCGTCTGGGCCGTGCGCCGCGCCGATCACACCGTCGAGGAGGAGGCGCTCGACACCGACGCGGGCGGTCTCGGTACCGACACGGAGGTGATCGGGGCCGACGGGCAGCCCGGTGCCGCGGGTGGTGCGGGCGGGGCCGACACCGACACGGGCGAGACGCCCACGTCCCGTCACTGAATCCGAATTCGCCGATCGTCTCGAAATGGCATCGAATTGTCATTTCGCGCGCCGCACCGATTACCGCCGTCCGAAATGTGCCGCGTGATTTCTGGCACCGCTCTATTTCGAACGGTGTACAAGAATTGGACACCTGATCCTTAATGTGTCCAATTCAATTTTGTCAGCGCGTCAGCCCGACGGCGTCCTGCAACTGATCCTCGACCTCGACCGATGCGACGAACACCAGTTCGTCTCCGCCCTCGATCGGGTCGTCGGGCTGTGGTGTGATGACCCGCCCGCCGCGGATGATCGTGACGAGCGCGGCATCCCGGGGCAGCTGAATCCTGCGCACGGGCTTGCCCGCGAGCGGGGTGTCGTCGGGAAGGGTGATCTCGACGAGATTCGCCTGACCCTGCCGGAACGTCATCAGCCGGACCAGGTCGCCGACAGACACCGCCTCCTCGACCAGTGAGGCGAGCATCCGCGGAGTCGACACCGCGACGTCGACACCCCAGGACTCGTCGAACAGCCATTCGTTGCGGGGATCGTTCACGCGGGCGACGACCCGCCGCACCGCGAACTCCGTCTTGGCAAGGAGGCTGACGACGATGTTCGCCTTGTCGTCGCCGGTCGCGGCGATCACGACGTCGTACGACTCCAACTTGGCGGCCTCGAGCAGTCCGAGCTCGCAGGCGTCCGCGTGCACCCAGTGCGCCTCGGGGATCGCCTCCGGGTCGACGTGCTCGAGCTTGCGCTCCAGCAGCATGACGTGATGCTCGCTGCGAACCAGTTCGCGTGCAATCGAGCGTCCGACGGCTCCGGCTCCGGCAATTGCGACTCTCATCGGTTCCATCCGATCGGGTTCGGGTCGGTGGTGGTCTCGGTGGGGTCCGGCACTGTGCTCACTCGTCCGCGGGCGGTGCGGTCGCGGCCAGGGCCACGGCCTCGGCGACGGTTCCGGACACGGCCGCGACGTACACCTGGTCGTCGGCCTGGATGACGGTCTTCGCGTTCGGGAGGACCCCCGCGCCGAAGCGGATCAGGAAGGCGACCCGCGACGACGTGAACTCCTCGAGTTCGGTGACCTTGCGCCCGATCCAGTCCTCGTGGAGGTCGAGTTCCGCGACGGCGACGGTGCCCGTGGGGTCCCGCCACTTGGTGGTCTGCGACTCGCGGGTGAGGTGGTGCAGGAAGCGATCCGTGGTCCAGGGGACCGTCGCGACGGTCGGGATGCCCAGGCGCTCGTAGACCGCGGCGCGTTTGGCGTCGTAGATCCGCGCGACGACCCGTCCGACGCCGAAGGTCTCGCGGGCGACGCGGGCCGAGATGATGTTGGAGTTGTCGCCGGAGGAGACGGCCGCGAACGCCTCTGCCTTCTCGATGCCTGCCTTGACCAGGACGTCGCGGTCGAAGCCCATGCCGACGACCCGGTGGCCGGTGAATTCGGGATCGAGCCGCCGGAAGGACTCCGGGTCCCGGTCGATGATCGCGACCTCGTGCCCGATCCGGCTCAGTCCGGCCGCGAGGGCGGAACCCACCCGGCCGCACCCCATCACGACTACGTACACCTGACGCCCTTCCGTTGCGGTCCTTCGATCCGACTTCCGATGATGTGGAATCGAACCGTACCGCTCCGGCCGGGGTGTTGCCGACGGGCGTGCCCGAACCGGACGCGAACGGGAGCGGATGGCGCCGGATCGGGCCGGACGGCTTACGCTTTGTCGGTGTCCAAGCTCTCGACCGCTGCGAAGCGGCTGTTGGTGGGTAGGCCGTTCCGGAGCGACAAGCTGGGGCACACCCTGCTGCCCAAGCGGATCGCCCTGCCCGTCTTCGCGTCCGACGCGATGTCGTCGGTGGCGTACGCACCGGAGGAGATCTTCCTCGTCCTGTCCGTCGCCGGCATCACGGCGTACGCCTACACCCCCTGGATCGGGCTCGCGGTCTGCCTGGTCATGGCCGTGGTGGTCGCCAGCTACCGGCAGAACGTCCACGCGTATCCGTCCGGTGGCGGCGACTACGAGGTCGCGACTGTCAACCTCGGTCCGAACGCAGGCCTGACCGTCGGCAGCGCCCTGATGGTCGACTACGTGCTCACCGTCGCCGTGTCGATCTCGTCGGCGGCGTCGAACATCGGGTCGGCGGTGCCGTTCGTCGCGACCCACAAGGTGCTGTTCGCGGTCGCGGCCATCGTGTTGCTCACCGCCATCAACCTCCGTGGCATCCGCGAGTCGGGGACCGCGTTCGCGATTCCCACCTACGCGTTCATCGTCGGCATGTTCCTGATGCTCGGCTGGGGACTGTTCCGGATCTATGTGCTCGGCCAGGACGTGTCCGCGGAGTCGTCGGGATTCGAGTTGGTGGCGGAGGACTCGCACCTGGTCGGTATCGCGTTCGCCTTCCTCATCGCCAGGGCGTTCTCGTCCGGGTGTGCCGCCCTGACCGGTGTCGAGGCGATCAGCAACGGCGTTCCGGCGTTCCGGAAGCCGAAGTCCCGCAACGCGGCGACGACCCTGTTCCTGCTCGGCGCGTTCGCGATCGTGCTGCTGATGGGCATCATCACGCTCGCCGAGAAGATCGGGGTGGTGTACGCGCACGATCCGGCGACGCAGCTGGTCGGCGCGCCGGAGGGCTATCACCAGAAGACACTGATCGCGCAGATCGCGGGGGCGGTGTTCGACGGCTTCCCGATCGGCTTCTACTTCATCACCATCGTCACGGCACTGATCCTGGTGCTCGCGGCCAATACCGCCTTCAACGGCTTCCCGGTGCTCGGTTCGATTCTCGCCCAGGACCGCTACCTGCCCCGCCAGTTGCACACCCGCGGCGACCGCCTCGCCTTCAGCAACGGCATCCTGTTCCTCTCCGGTGCCGCGATCGCGTTCGTGATCGCGTTCGGGGCCGAGGTGACCAAGCTGATCCAGCTCTACATCGTGGGCGTGTTCGTGTCGTTCGTGCTGAGCCAGACCGGCATGATCCGGCACTGGACCCGGCATCTGAAGGCCGAAACCGATCCCGCGCAGCGCCGCCACATGCAGCGTTCGCGGGTCATCAACTCCATCGGTCTCGCCATGACGGGCGCCGTGCTCGTCATCGTGCTGCTCACCAAGTTCGCGGCGGGCGCGTGGATCGCGATCGTCGCGATGGTCGCCATCTTCGTGCTGATGAAGTCGATCAGGCGGCACTACGACGGTGTCGCAGCGGAACTCGACGAGCAGGAGTGGGACGGGGTGCTGCCCAGCAGGACCCATTCGATCGTGCTCGTGTCGAGGCTGCACATGCCGACGCGGCGGGCGCTCGCCTACGCCCGTGCGACCCGGCCGGACACGCTCGAGGCGATCACGGTCAACGTCGACGACCCGGACACGCGGGCGCTGGTGCGCGAGTGGGAGAAGAGCGACATCACCGTGCCGCTCAAGGTGATCGAGTCTCCCTACCGGGAGATCACCAAGCCGGTGCTCGACTACGTGCGGCGGGTGCGGCGCGACTCTCCGCGCGACGTCGTGACCGTCTTCATCCCGGAGTACGTCGTCGGTCACTGGTGGGAGCAGATCCTGCACAACCAGAGCGCACTGCGACTCAAGAGCAGGTTGCTGTTCCAGCCCAACGTGATGGTGACGTCGGTGCCGTGGCAGCTGAGTTCGTCGGAGCGGGTCAAGCGCTACACCGTTCCCGCGGGGCCGGGCGGCACCCGCCGAGGATTCGACGCCCCCGACCAGCGACCCACGGACGGACCCCGATGACCGAGAGCTGGGTCGGCACGGAACTCGAACTGCGACTGGGCAATCCGGGGCACGGAGGGTTCTGCGTGGCGCGGCACGACGGACGTGTGGTGTTCGTCCGGCAGGGCCTGCCGGGGGAGGTGGTCCGGGCCCGGGTGACCGAGGATCGCGGCGGTTCGTTCTGCCGCGCCGACGTGACGGAGGTCGTCGAGGCGTCCGCCGATCGGGTGGAACCGCTCTGCCCGATATCCGGTCCGGGCGGCGCCGGTTGCTGCGACCTGTCGCACGCCACCCTGTCGGCGCAGCGGGCGATCAAGGCCTCCGTGGTCGCGGAGCAGCTCCGGCGGCTCGGAGGAGTCGAACGCGAGGTGGCGGTCGAGGACCTTCCCGGTACCGGCGACGGCTCGGGCTGGCGCACCCGCCTGCGGCTCGCGGTCGACGCGGACGGGCGTGCGGGATTCCACGGTTACCGGAGCAACGCGGTCGTCACGACGCTCGCGTGCCCGCAGCCGGTCGGCGGAATGTACAACGGGCTCGCGGAGCGGTCGTGGCGGCCCGGGGCCGAACTGCTGGTGGCGGTCGACTCCGACGGCGCCCGCCACGTCGTCGAGATCGAACCTGCAGACGTCAGTCGCACGGGTCGCCGCAGCCCCGGGCGGCGGGGAGCCACAGCGCGACGTGCCGCCTCGGCGCGGCGTCGCCGGGAACATCCCGTGATCGGCAGCGGCCGGGTGGTGCAGCGGGTGGCGGGCCGGGCGTGGGAGCTGTCCGCCACGGGGTTCTGGCAGGCACATCGCGGTGCGGCCGAGCGGTACACGGAGGTCGTGTCGGAGTGGGCCGATCTGGGCGCCGAGGACGTCGCCTGGGACCTGTACGGCGGTGTCGGCGTGTTCGCGGCGGCTCTGGCCGCACAGGTGGGGGAGCGGGGCACGGTCCTGTCCGTCGAGTCGAGTCGGGGTGCCGTCGAGGACGGTCGGCGGGCGCTCGCCGACCTACCACAGGTGCGCCTGGAGGCGGCGCGGGTGGAGAATGCCTCGGCGTTGCTGTCCGAGGGTGTCGACGCGGTGGTCCTCGACCCGCCGCGGTCGGGTGCCGGGCGTGCTGTCGTGGAGTCCGTCGCCGCCGCGGGTCCCCGGACCGTCGTCCACGTCGGATGCGATCCGGCGGCCTTCGGTCGTGACATCGGCCTCTACCGGGAGCACGGCTACCGCCTGGAGGACGTGCGCGCCTTCGACGCCTTCCCGCTGACCCATCACATGGAGTGCATCGCGCGCCTGACGCGCTGATCGCGGTCACCGCTTCTGAGGCGGTCGTCACACCCTTCGCAACTTGCTTGCGGTCTGCAACGAACTATATAGTTGTATGACGCAAGTATATTAAAGGTGCCTTTACCTTTGGGAGTCGATCGATGGCCGTCCAGACCGCAACCGCCGCACACCTCGTCGAAGAGGTCTTCCTCTTCGGTCGAGTGCTGCGCGGAGCACTCGGCGGCGGCACGGAGACCGGACTCCCACCCGCACTGACCGGAGTGCTGTTCGTCCTCGCGCACAGCGCGCCGTGTCGGCAGAACGAACTGGCCGTGAGCCTGTGTGTCAGTCAGTCGGCGCTCAGCAGGCAGATCGCCGACCTCGTCGACGCCGGCCTCGTCGCGCGGCGCCCCGACCCGGACGACGGGCGCGCATCGCTGGTCGAGCTCACCGACGCGGGCCGTCGCATCCTCGCGGACAGCAAGGCGCGGCGGGCCGACAACCTGCGCGAACGCCTCGCGGACTGGAGTCAGGACGAGGCGGAGGCCGCGCTGGCCGCGTTGAGGCACCTCATCGACACGTTCTCCATCCCGGCTCGGACCCCCGCAGCCGGCGCCATCACACCGAACGAAGGGGGTCACGCATGACCACGACAGCAACACACGACCGTGGCGAGGTGAGGGCAGGCGCGACGGGCACCGAGGAACTGATGAGCCACCGGCAGATCCTCGAGGTCCTCGCCGGGCTGCTGGCCGCACTGTTCACCGCGCTGCTCAGCTCCACCATCGTCTCGACTGCTCTTCCCACCATCATCGGCGACCTGAACGGGTCGCAGACCCAGTACGCGTGGGTGATCACCGCCGCGCTGCTCGCGACCGCGGCGTCGACGCCGATCTGGGGCAAGCTCTCCGACCTCTTCAACAAGAAGGTCCTGGTCCAGTCGGCAATCGTGATCTTCGTGGTCGGCTCCGTGATCGCCGGCCTGTCCCACAACGTGCCGATCCTCCTCGGGGCACGCGTTGTCCAGGGCATCGGTATGGGCGGACTGACCGCACTGGTCGTCGCCATCATCGGCACCATCATCCCGCCGCGCGACCGTGGTCGGTACTCCGGCTACATGGGCGCCGTGATGGCCGTGTCGATGGCAGGCGGGCCCGTGCTCGGTGGCGTGATCGCCGACACCCTCGGCTGGCGCTGGTGCTTCTTCGTGTGCGTCCCGCTCGCCGTGGTCGCCCTGTTCCTCCTGCAGAAGACGCTGCACATCGAGACCACCCGCGTCGACGGCGTGAAGATCGACTGGCCGGGTGCCACCCTGCTCACCGCAGGGGTGTCGGTCCTGCTGATCTGGGTCTCGTTCGCGGGCAAGGCCACCTACTACGACTGGATCTCCGTCGAGTCCGCGCTCATGGTGGGTGCCGGTGTACTGCTCCTGATCGCGACCGTCGTCGTCGAGAGTCGGGCGACGTCGCCGATCATCCCGCTGAAGATCGTCACCGAGCGGACCACTGCGCTCGCGATCATCGCGTCGATCGCTGTCGGTGTCGGACTGTTCGGCGCGACCACCTTCCTGACGCAGTACTTCCAGACGGCTCGCAGCTTCTCGCCGACCGAGGCCGGGTTGCTGACCATCCCGATGGTGTTCGGCATGTTGTGCGGCACCGTCGGATCCGGTCAGCTGATCACGCGCTACGGCAAGTGGAAGGGATTCGTGGTCGCAGGTGCCGCCCTTCAGGTGCTCGGGTTCGCGTTGCTCTCCACCGTCGACCACGAGACAGCGATTCCGCTGATCGGCCTCATGATCGCCCTGCTCGGCCTCGGCACCGGCATGCTCATGCAGAACGTGGTCCTCGCGGTGCAGAACACGGTGAGCGTCCACAACGTCGGTGCTGCGTCCAGCGTGGTGGCCTTCTTCCGCACCTTCGGCGGTGCGATCGGCGTCTCGGTGCTCGGATCCGTACTGGCCACCCGGGTCACCGACCTCACGGCTGCAGGATTCGCGCGACTCGGCATCGACACACAGGGGTCCGGTGGGGGAGGAAGTCTGAACCTCGCCGCCCTCCCCGAGCCTGTCCGTGAGGTGGTGCGGGCGTCCTACGGCGACGCGACCGGGCGGATCTTCTTGATCGCCGCGCTCGTGTCCGTGGTCACCCTGATCGCCGTCGCGTTCCTGCCCAACAAGCCGCTGCGTACCACGATCGACCTCGAGCCGTCCGCCGCGGACGAGGAGTACGCGAAGGTCTGACCGTATGCGAAAGGCCCGGTCCCACATCGGGACCGGGCCTTTCGCGCATTCTCAGGACTTGCGGTTGTACAGGCGCATCGTGATCGGCCCGAACACCACCACGAAACCGGCGCACCAGGCGAACACCGTCCACAACTGATCGACGCCGGCCGTCCCCGCCATGAGGTCTCGGCAGGCGGTGACGAGGTGACTGATCGGGTTCACGTCCACGAATGCCTGGAGCCAGCCGGGCATCGTCGACGGGTCGACGAAGATGTTGGACGCGAAGGTGAGCGGGAACAGGATGAACATCGACACGCCCATGACGGCCTGTTCGGTGCGCATCAGCATCGCGAACATCGTCCAGATCCACGACATGGCGAACGAGAAGAGCAGCAGCAGGGCGATCGACGCGACCACTCCGACGACGCCACCGGCCGGCCGGAATCCGAGGATCAGGCCGAGGACCATCACGATGATCGAGGCGATGGTGTACCGCACCATGTCGCCGAGCAGCGCCCCGACGAGCGGCGCGGGCCGCCAGATCGGCAGCGAGCGGAATCGGTCGAAGACGCCCTTCTCGATGTCCTTGTTCAGGGTCAGACCGGTGTACATCGTGATCATCACGACGGTCTGCACCAGGATGCCGGGGATGAGGAACTGCACGTACGCCTCGGTGGATCCGGCGAGCGCGCCACCGAACAGGAACGTGAACATCAGTGTGAACATGATCGGGAACATGGTCACGTCGAAGAGTTGCTCGGGAACGTGTTTGATCTTCAACAGCGCCCGCCAGCCGAACGACAGCGAGGTCGCGACCGCGCTCGGCCGTTTCGGACGCGGGCCGTCCAGGGTGAGTGCCGCACCCACCGCCGCGGCGGGCGAGGCGGTGGTGACCGTGGTCGAGGTCATGACGGGGTTCCTTCCAGTGCAGCGGTGGTCTCGTCGGCGGACTCTGCGTGGTGGCCGGTCAGCGCGAGGAACACCTCGTCGAGACTGGGCTGGCCCAGGGCGAAGGTGGTGACCGCGATTCCGGCCTCGTTCAGCGCCGGCAACGCCCGTGCCACCCGCTCGGCGTCGTCGATACGAGCCGTCACCGCCGCCGGGTCGGTTTCGAGCACGATGTCCACGCCGAGAACTGTGCCGAGCACCACGGCGGCGTCCTCTCGGCGAGAGGCATCCGCGACACGGACGTGCAGCGCGCCCGAACCGACGGAGGACTTCAGTTCGCCCGTGGTGCCCTCGGCGATGACCCGGCCGCGGTCGATGACGGCGACGCGGTCGGCGAGCTGGTCCGCCTCGTCGAGGTACTGGGTGGTCAGCAGAACGGTCGTGCCGCCCGCGACGAGCGCGCGGACGATCTCCCACACCTGGTTTCGACTGCGCGGGTCGAGTCCGGTGGTCGGCTCGTCGAGGAAGATGAGTTCCGGGGTGACGATGATCGACGCGGCGATGTCGAGGCGCCGGCGCATGCCGCCCGAGTAGTTCTTGACCTGCTTGCCCGCGGCGGCGGTGAGGTCGAACGCGGCGAGCAGCTGGTCGGCCCGGGCGCGTGCGCCCGACCGCGAGAAGCCGTACAGCCGTGAGAGCAGCAGCAGGTTCTCCATGCCGGTCAGGTCCTCGTCGAGGGAGGCGAACTGCCCGGTCAGCGCGACCTTGCTGCGCACGGCGTCGGCGTCGCGCGCGACGTCGTGCCCGAGGACGCGGGCGCTGCCGTCGTCTATGTCGAGGAGGGTGGCGAGCATGCGGATCGTCGTGGTCTTGCCGGCGCCATTGGGTCCGAGAACCCCGTAGACGCCGCCACGGGGTACGGACAGATCGACGCCGTTCACGGCGACGGTCGAACCGAAACGTTTGACCAGGCCATGGGTGTCGATCGCGAGATCGGTGTCGGAAGGCATGCGTCCAGACTGTCCGAAATCGGCGGTTCGGGCAACGGATTTACCGCGGCGCGCCGCCCGGAGTCACGCCTCGGTGTCGGCCAGTTCCCGGAGCAGGAGGTAGAGCGGGACACCGAAACAGATGCCCACGCCGCTCGTCGCAGGGATCACGGTCCACCACCCGCGGACGCCCCGCCTGCGCGCGTCCCAGAACGACCACAGCCAGAACGTGCCGGTCGTCAACCCGAGATCGAGCGTGAGCTGGGAGGCGGGCAGCGAGTCGGTCCAGTGCGCGAAGAAGGCCCGCGTGCTCGCGACGGACACCCCGTTCTCCTTGAACCACCGGTACACGAAGGCGTTCGGCGCGACGAAGCTCACGACGGTGAGCAGCGCCAGGACCGACAGGCGGACCCTGCGGGACGGAACGAGACCTGCGGACGGCACCCGAGTACTCGACATGTCGTGACTGTAGCGGCCCGGGACGCGGATCACGGGACGGCGAGAATCGGTCCTTTCGCGCCGAGCCCACGGATCACCGTGTCGAGCTGTTTGTAGGCGCTCTCGGTGAGCCGTTCGAGCAGGGCCACCTTCACGTCGGGCGCCGACGCCCCGAGCTCGGCGAACAGTTCCGGAGTGAGGACCGCGAGCCGCAGCGGCGTATCGGCGCGGATGTCGGCGAGATACCCGCTGCCGGTCAACGTCGGCAGCTCTCCGAAGGTCATGCCTGCCGCGAAGGTCGTGATCCGGTGTGTGGTGCCGTTCGGGCCGGTGACGGTCGTGCTGACCCGGCCGCTGAGAATGAGGGCGATTCCGATCGCCGGGTCACCCCGGCGCACCACCGTGGTCCCGCCCGGGTACTCGACGACGGCGAGCCTCGGAACCAGGCTCGCGACCTGATCGGTCCGCAACGCCGAGAACAGCGGATGCGCCGCCGGCTCGACCGACTCGGGGACGCGACCGACGAGACAGTGCCGGTCGAGCACCACCGACTCGGCCCATTCCAGGGCGCTGTCCAGGTCCACCAGCACGCGGCCGCTGCGGGTCGCGGGGTCCACGCTCGACGCGACGGCGCCCAGGTGGCCCTCCGGGTCCACGAATGCGCAGGCACGGCCCTGCGCCTCCAGGTTGTCCCGCAGGTTCGCGAGCATGCGCCGCGCGACGTCGCTCACCTCGTCCACGCGGTGCAGGTCCACCACGACGGCGTCCACGGTCTCGGACTGCGCCTCGACGCTGCGGACGGCGGACTCGGCGCCGGCGAACAGGAGGTCGCCGTGCAGTTCGTACACCCGGGCGCGGTCGCCGTGCGCGGCGAGGGCGGCCCGTTCGTCGTCGGTGCGGCGCTGCCGCGACGTCGCCTGGGCGACGGTGTAGCTGGACCGGATCGCAGACCGGGCGGCCCGGCCGACGTGGAGGAAGTGCAGTTCGAGCGCCTTCGACAGCTCGCGACACGCCTGCACCCCGCGGACGCTGTTGCCGTGGGCGTCGAGGCGTGGCGAGTGCACCGCGATGCCGATCTGGCCCGGCAGCACGGCCATCACTCCGCCACCGACGCCGCTCTTCGCCGGAAGCCCGACCCGCGCGATCCAGTCGCCCGCCGCGTCGTACATGCCGCACGAGGTCATCACCGACAGCACCCGCTCGACGTGCTCGGGTGCGAGCGCGCAGTCCCCGGTCAGGGGGTTGGTGCCGTTGTTGGCGAGGGTCGCGGCCATCAGTGCGAGGTCGCGGGAGGTGACGGTGATCGAGCACTGCCGGAAGTACAGGTCGACCGCGTCCTCGGGGTCGTCGGTGATGATGCCGAACGACCGCAGCATGTGGCCGATGGCCCTATTGCGATGCCCGGTGCGGGCCTCGGATGCGTAGACGTCGTGATCGATGCCGAGGTCGCGACCTGCATAGGCCGAGTAACACCGTCGGATCCGCTCGAACCGGTCGGCCGGTTCTCCTGCGACGAGCGAGGCGGCGGTGATCGCTCCCGCGTTGATCATCGGGTTGCGGGGGCGCTCGGTGACCGGGTCGAGGCTGATCTCGTTGAACGGCTCGCCGGACGGTTCGACGTCGATCTTGGCGGCGACGGCGTCTGCGCCGCGGTCGGCCAGGGCGAGTCCGTAGGTCAACGGCTTGGAGATCGACTGGATGGTGAACTCGACGTCGGACGATCCGGCCTCGTAGACGTGCCCGTCGGCGGTGGCGACGCACAGCGAGAACGTGTCGGGTGGGACCTCGGCGAGTTCGGGGATGTAGTCCGCGAGGGTGCCGTCCCGGTTGTCCCGGCAACGCTCGAACACCTCGGCGAGGATCGTGTCCACGACAGTGCGCATGACGACAAGGTTCGCACCACCGCGGACGTGCCGCGACCTGTGATTCGACTCACCGCGCCGGTCATAATGGAGCAGGCAGCGAGCATCGGAGGCGGGTCCGGTCGGCACACCTGGCGTTCATCGCCTCACGACCTCCGTAGACTGGTCGGGATCGGCCGAGCAGCGGTCGGCGTCAAGGGGTGCAAGCCTGCGGAGGGAGCGATCTCGTTGGGTGTCCTTTCTCGAGTTCAGTCACCCGGTGACCTCGACGGCCTGACCATTGCCGAGATGCGCGAGCTCGCCTCCGAGATCCGCGAGTTCCTGGTGGAGAAGGTGTCCGCGACCGGCGGTCACCTCGGCCCCAATCTGGGTGTTGTCGAGCTGACGCTCGCCGTACACCGCGTGTTCGAGTCGCCCTACGATGCCGTGCTCTTCGACACCGGCCACCAGGCCTACGTCCACAAGATCCTCACCGGGCGCATGGACCGATTCGACACGCTCCGCAAGCAGGACGGCCTGTCCGGGTACCCGTGCCGGGCCGAGTCGGAGCACGACTGGGTGGAGTCCTCACACGCGTCGGCGGCACTGTCGTACGCGGACGGACTCGCGAAGTCGTTCCAGCTGACTGGCCAGACCCGGCACGTCGTCGCGATCGTCGGCGACGGTGCACTCACCGGCGGCATGTGCTGGGAGGCCCTCAACAACATCGCGGCCGGAGGGGACCGCTCCGTGGTCATCGTCGTCAACGACAACGGCCGCTCCTACGCCCCGACCATCGGCGGGCTCGCCGACCACCTCGCCGCGCTCCGCCTGCAGCCCGGCTACGAGCGGGTGCTCGACAACAGCCGCCGCATGGTCAAGAAGATGCCGTGGGTCGGTCGGGCGGCGTACCAGCTGCTGCACGGCATGAAGGCCGGCATCAAGGACATGGTGAGCCCGCAGGTGATGTTCACCGACCTCGGCATCAAGTACCTCGGGCCGGTCGACGGCCACGACCAGGTGGCGATGGAGTCGGCGCTGCGGCGTGCCAAGTCCTTCGGTGGCCCCGTCATCGTCCACGCCGTCACCCGCAAGGGCATGGGTTACGCGCCCGCGGAGAACCACGTCGCCGACCAGATGCACGCCACGGGTGTCATCGACCCGCTCACCGGGCGGTCGACGGCCAGCCCGGTCGCCGACTGGACGTCGGTGTTCTCGCAGGAGCTGATCGACCGGGCCGCCGAGCGGAAGGACATCGTCGCGATCACCGCCGCGATGCCCGGGCCGACGGGGCTCGCCGCGTTCGGTGAGCGGTTCCCCGACCGGATGTTCGACGTCGGGATCGCCGAGCAGCATGCCGTCACCTCGGCTGCGGGCCTGGCTCTCGGTGGGATCCACCCGGTCGTCGCCGTCTACTCGACCTTCCTCAATCGCGCCTTCGACCAACTGCTGATGGATGCCGCGCTGCTGAAGCAGCCGGTGACGCTGGTGCTGGACCGCGCAGGCATCACCGGCTCGGACGGTGCCAGCCACAACGGCATGTGGGACTTCTCGCTGCTGGGCATCGTGCCGGGGATGCGGGTGGCCGCGCCGCGCGACGCCGCGACCCTACGGGAGGAGCTCGGCGAGGCACTCGCGATCTCCGACGGGCCGACCGCGCTGCGATTCCCCAAGGGTGCCGTCGGTGACGACATCCCGGCGCTCGAACGCGTCGGGGGAGTGGACGTGCTCGCCATGCCGGCCGACCGTCGCGGTGACGTGCTGATCGTCGCGGTCGGCTCCTTCGCCGCGATGGCGCTGGAGACGGCGAAACGTCTCGAGCAGCAGGGGATTTCGGCCGCCGTGGTGGATCCGCGATGGGTGCTCCCGGTGGCGGACTCGATCGTCGACCTGGGCCGCGACTTCTCGATGGTCGTCACCGTCGAGGACGGCGGAGTGCGCGGCGGCATCGGATCCGCGGTGTCCGGTGCGCTCCGCGCCGCGGACGTCGACACCCCGGCCCGCGACGTCGGTGTCCCGCAGCGGTTCCTCGACCACGCGTCGCGGGATCAGGTGCTCGCCGACATCGGACTGACTGCTCAGGACCTCGCCCGCCAGATCACGGGGTGGGTGTCGGGGCTGCGGTCCGACGAGGTCGCGCCCGGCCCGAACGCCGACACGGGAATCACCCCGAAGCCCTGACCGGCCCCGATCAGCCGGCCTCCTCCAGGGTGCGTCCCCGCGTCTCCGTCACGAACTTCCACACCACGAAGAACGACAGCGCCGCCATCACCGCGTAGCCGCCGTAGGTGAGGGACAGGTTCCAGTCGGCCAGCGACGGGAATGTCGCGGAGACGAGGAAGTTCGCCACCCAGTTCGCGGCGGTCGCGACGCCGACCGCCGCGGCGCGGACCCGGTTCGGGAACATCTCGCTGATGAGGACCCACACCACGGGACCCCACGAGAAGGCGAAGAAGAACACGAAGGCGTTCGCGGCGATCAGCGCGATGGTGCCGTTGGCGCCGGACAGGGTGGCCACCGAGTCGCCGTCCGCGTCGGTGGTCACGACGGCGGAACTGAAGCAGATCGCCGTGATTCCGAGCGAGACGGCCATGCCGACCGAGCCGATGAGCAGCAGGGGTCTGCGTCCGATGCGGTCGATGACCGCGATGGCGACGAAGGTGCCGACGATGTTGACGAGGGCGCTGACGACGCTGATCAGCAGCGAGCGGTCCTCGCCGAAACCGACCGCCTCCCACAGCGTGGCCGAGTAGTAGAAGATCACGTTGATACCGACGAACTGCTGCAGGGCGGCGAGACCGATGCCGACCCACACCAGAGGTGCGACCCCCATCTCCTTCGAGAAGAGTTGTCGCACACTGATCTTGGCTGTTCGTTCGCGCAGCGACTCACGGATCTCGGCGATCCGGCTCGTGACGCGTTCCTCGCCGCCGCCCTCGACTTCCGCGAGGACCTTGCGCGCCTCGTCGTGCCGGCCCTGCAGGATCAGGAATCGGGGGGACTCCGGGATGGGGAAGGTCATCAGGAGGTAGAGCAGCGCGGGAATGGCCTCGAGTGCGAGCATCCACTGCCACGCCTCGATTCCGGCGAGGGTCCCGCGAGCATCGCCGCCCGCCGCTTCGTGGAGTGCGTAGTTCACGAGCTGGGAGATGGCGATGCCGAGGACGATCGCCAGCTGGTACATCGATCCGAGCCGGCCTCGGATCGCTGCCGGGGAGATCTCGGCGATGTAGGCGGGAGCGATCACGGCCGCGAAACCGACTCCGACACCGCCGACGATGCGCCAGAACGTCAGGTCGTAGATGCTGAAGGGAAACGCCGACCCGATCGATCCCAGCATGAACAGGACCGCCGCGAGCTGCATCACCCGGATGCGGCCGAGCCGGTCGGCGAGGTCACCGGCTATCCAGGCACCGAGTGCGGCGCCGAGGAGGGTGAGCGAGACCGTGAGACCGGTCCCGCCCGCCCCGATGTCGTACTTGTCGCGAATCGCGCCGACCGCGCCGTTGATGACGGCGGTGTCGTAGCCGAACAGGAAGCCGCCGAGGGCGGCGGCTGCCGCGATCAGCACTGCGTTTCCCGCACTCGTGTGGGTGGACCCGGAGCCGCTTCCGCCGAAGGAGGTGTCGCTCGTCGCCATGTCAGCCCAGCCTCTCAGCCGCCCCGCCTCCGGGCCGACGCCCCATTGCGTCGACACACCCGGAGCACTACGACGTTACTGCGAAACCACCCGTTGTGCTCGCCGTCACACGCCGCCGTGACCGTGTCGGAACCGCCGACGTGTCGCGGCTCATCCCGCGTTGCCTGCAGCCCGCGACAGTTCCGGAACGATGGTCGGCAGAACCCACGGGATGCTCAGCACGTTGACGTTGCTCAACGCTGCGATGGTCTGCTCGTCGGTCATCACGACGGCGGAGTTCCGGCCGACGGCGGACAGCTGGGCGAGTGCGGGATTCGCTGCCATGTCGGAGGTGCCGCTGACGCCGAACGCCACGACGACGTCGGCGTCGATGTCGCGGAGGTTCTCGAGGGAGATCGACTTGTAGAACTTGCCCTCGGCGTTGTCCTGCGCGAGCGCCTCGACGCCGGGCGCGTTGACGAAGCCCAGCTCGGTGAGGACCTGGACCCGGGGATCGGTCGGGAGGTAGACGTTGGCCTGACCGTTGGCTGTGTCGAGGTTGACCACCGTCAGGGTCTTTCCCGCGAACTCGGGGTGGTCGGCGGCCGTGTCGGCGAGAGTTGTGCCGAGGCCGTCGACGAGGGCCTGCGCCTCGTCCGGCTTCCCGACGGCCTTGCCGATGATCGTCGTCTGGTCCTGCCAGGTGGTCTGCCACGCGCCACCGGGGTAGGCGACGGTCGGCGCCAGTTCGGTCAGCTGGTCGTAGTAGGCCTCGTCGAAGCCCTCGTACGGCGCGAGGATCGCGTCGGGGGCGAGGGTGGCGATGGTCTCGATGGACGGCTCGCCGGTGGCCGGGTCCTCGTAGAGGGTCGTCACTCCGCTGTCGAAGTAGGGCTGTGCCCACGGCATCACGCCGTTCGGGTCGGCGCCGTACGCGTATTTCGGCTGTCCGACCGGCTTCAGGTCGAGGGCGTACAGGACGTCCTGCGCGTTCCAGCCCATCGTGACGAGACGTTCGGGTCGTGCGTCGATGGTGGTGGCCCCGAACGTGTTGTCGATGGTGACCGGGAAGTGGGCGTCGCCGGAGGCGTCGGTGGTGCCGGTGTCGTCCGAGGTGGAGGAACAGCCGGCGAGGACGGTGACGGCGAGTGCCGCGACACCCACGCGGAGGAGAGATCGATTCACCTGTTCGAGGCTAATCGACGGCGACTTCACCGTGGGGTCCCACGACCGCGAAGTCGGGCGCTCCGCTCGGCGCGAGATCCCGGTCCGGCTCGGGTACGGTTCCGCGCATCCGGCCGTGCGGTGATTGCGTGGACCGGGTGTCCAGCCGGGGAACGGGGAAGCCGATGGGCCGAGGCGATTCGCGCAGGGTGCTGGCCGGAATCGCTGCGGGAGTGCTCGCCGTGGTCGGGACCATCGCCGCGGTGGTGGTGATCCGGGTCGGCGGTGACGCCGTCGACGAGAAGGGTCTCGCTCAGTTCTACGAGCAACCCCCGAATGCGGCCGACGGCGCGCCCGGAACACTCGTCCGGCACGAGGGTCTCGCGGGTACCCCGGCGGCGTCCAAGGCGTGGCGGATCATGTACCGGTCCACCGATCTGAACGGCGTCCCGATCGTGGTGACCGGGACGGTGGTCACCCCGCTCGGCCCGCCGCCTCCCGGCGGGCGAACCGTCCTCGCCTGGGGCCACCCGACCACCGGCACCGCACCCGAGTGCGCCCCGTCGCACGGATTCGACCCCTTCGTCGGGATCGAGGGACTGCGCCTGCTCCTGGACCGCGGCTACACGGTCGTCGCGACGGACTACGCCGGCATGGGCACGACCGGTCCCGATTCGTATCTGGTGGGAGTGACCGCAGCGCACACGATGCTCGACGCGGTGCGTGCGGCGACGGCGATCCCGGAGGCGGAGGCGGGTACCTCGGTGGTGTTGTGGGGGCACTCGCAGGGTGGTCAGGCCGCACTGTTCACCGCGGAACAGGCGGGGTCCTATGCCCCCGAGCTGAGCGTGAAGGCGGTCGCGGTCGCCGCGCCCGCCGCCGATCTCACGGCGTTGATGCGCACTCACCTCGACGACATCTCCGGCGTCACCATCGGTTCCTACGCGTTCACCGCCTACGCCTCCGTCTACGGTGACAGCGTTCCGGGGGCGCGGATCGAGGACGTCCTGACGCCGGCGGCACTGGGCGTCGTCCCGATCATGAACGAGCTGTGCCTGCTCACCAACATCGACGAACTGCACCGGATCGGTCAGCCACTGGTCGGCGACTTCACTCGCGTCGACCCCACGACGACGCAGCCGTGGCAGGGTCTGCTCGAACAGAACTCCGCCGGTGGCGCTGCGTTCGGCGCACCGTTGTTCGTCGCGCAGGGCGATCACGACGAACTCGTCGTCCCCACGGACACCGACGGCTTCGTCGCGCACGAGCGCGGGATCGGCATCGACGTGACCTACGAGAAGGTGCCGGACGCGACACACGCGACGATCGCGTACCTGGCGCTCCCGAGCCTGATGGAGTGGCTCGACCGGGTCGGCCACTGA
>NZ_JBHUFB010000013.1:0-69698 GCF_042681175.1 Rhodococcus gannanensis | reverse complement strand
TCGACACGAACGGGATCCGGCGCCGCACTCGCGTGCGGCGCCGGATCCCTCGTGTCGTGGTGTCGGAGCTCAGCCGATGTTGGCCGACAGGTCGGGCAGCATCCGGTTGACCTGGTCCTCCCAGTTCCTCCAGTTGTGGACACCGGTCGGCGGGTAGTCGTAGTGGACGTTCCGTGCGCCGATGCTGTCCATCCGGACCTGGAACGCACGAGTGTTCGCCAGGGCGAGTGCCTCGAGCGGAACGGCCTGGACGATGCCGAGCGCACTGTTCACGTCGCCACCTCCGGGTACCGCGCTGCCCGATGCGATCCACAGTCGGGTGTTGTTGTCCCGGAGCTGGGGTGCGAACACGAACGGGTCCATCCGCAGCCACTGCGGGCCCCACGGCGGCGCCATCGAGTCGATGTTGAAGCCGCCCGCGGAGATCATCGCGACCCGGAGCGCTTCACGCATACCGGGCGCGGACGTGTTGAGGAAACCGGAGTAGGAGCCCGCGAAGCTGAACTGCTGCGGGTAGTACCCGGCCAGGGCGAGCGCGGCGCTGCCACCCATGGACAGGCCGAAGACGCCGTTGCGTGTGGACCGGAATCCGAGCCGGTTGTTCAGCTCACGGGGGAGGTGCTGCGTCAGGAACGTCTCCCACTTGTACGTGTTGCGCTTCCCCGCGACATTGTCGCCCGCGGCTGACGAACCGACCGCCGACGAGCCGGCGGACCCGGTGCTCGACGCGCCGTCGATGCCGAAGAAGTTGCTCGGCGCGTTCCAGTCCAGGTAGAAGCTGGACTGGCCACCGACCGGCATCACGACGTTGATGTTCCATGCGGTCAGCGCCCGCGCGACGTTGGTCTCGATCTCCCAGCCGTTGAGATCGTCTCGCGCCCGCATGCCGTCGAGTGCGTACACGACGCGGTTCGTGTTGCCGTCCGCCGCGCGGAAGACGCGTGACTTGATCGGACCCATCTCGGAGTCGACCCAGAAGTCGAACCCGAAATTCGGGTCGAAAGCCGCGTTCGCGGTGCCGACCGGACCTGCTACCGACGCCCCGAGCGGTAGCACGATCGCCATCGACACCAGAACTGCGCGCTTGAGCATTCCGGTGCGTGTGGGGGAGCCGGTGGCTCTCCCGGTCCTCCATCGACGTAGTCGCATCGTGCTCCGGCCTTTCGTCGGTGCGGCCATGCACAGCCGCGGGTCACGGGCTCGTGCACTCTATCGCGCAAACCGTGTCCCACGTCACCGATGGCACCCGGGTACCGTGCGTGTCGCGTACATCGTGCCTGCTCAGGCGCAGGAATTCGGACGTGGACGGGAGAAGCGAAACGGGCGCGACACGGGAGATCCCGTGCCGCGCCCGTTCGTCGTGAGCCTCGGTTACACGCTGGCAACGCCCGGTGCGAGGAACCGCGTGCCGTTGACGGCCTCGGAGGTGCCGGTGCGATCGAGGTACGGGGTGATGCCGCCGTTCCAGAACCCGAACCCGCCGCCGAGGATGAGGCAGAGGTCGATGTCCTCGGCCGCGGCGACGACGCCCTCGTCGAGCATGATGCGGATCTCCTCGGCGAACGCCCGCCGGGTGCGCTCGAGGACCTCGTCGGCGGTGGACGGCTTGTCACCCTGCGGCCACAGCGCGGCGACCTCCGGGTCGACGACCTGGCCCTCGGGTCCGTAGGTCCACACGCCGGGCTTGCGGGCCTCGACGAGCGCCTCGAGCCCGGGGGAGGACGCGAAGCGGTCGGGGTAGGACGCCTGCAGGGTTTCGCCGGTGTGCAGCGCGACGGCCGGACCGACGAGCGCGAGCAGCGTGAACGGGCTCATCGGCATGCCGAGTTCGGCGATCGCATTGTCGGCGACGTCGAACGGGGTGCCCTCGTCGACGGCGGCCATGACCTCGCCGAGGGTGCGGGTGACGAGTCGGTTGAATACGAACCCGGCCTTGTCACCGCACAGGACGGCGGACTTACGCAGGGACTTCGCGGTCGCGAACGCGGTGGCGAGGGTGGCGTCGTCGGTCTTCTCGCCCTTGATGATCTCGAGCAGTGGGAGCACGGCGACCGGGTTGAAGAAGTGGAACCCGACGACCCGCTCGGGGTGCTTCAGGTCGGCGGCCATCTCGGTGATCGACAGCGACGAGGTGTTCGTGGCGAGGACCGTCTCGGGGGCGATGTGCTCCTCGAGTTCGGCGAACACCTTCTTCTTGACGTCCATGTTCTCGAAGACGGCCTCGATGACGAAGTCGGTCTTCGCGAACGCGGCCTTGTCGAGCGAGCCGGTGACCAGCGCCTTGAGCCGGTTCGCGGCGTCGGGGGACAGGCGTCCCTTGCCCTGGAGCTTGTCGATCTCGGCGTGCACGTAGCCGACGCCCTTGTCGATGCGGTCCTGGTCGATGTCGGTGAGGATCACCGGCACCTTGAGCTGCTTGACGAACAGCATCGCGAGCTGGCTCGCCATCAGGCCGGCACCGACGATGCCGACACCGGTCACCTTGCGGGCGAGCGCCTTGTCGGGGGCGCCCGCGGGCCGCTTGGCGCGCTTGTTCACCAGGTCGAACGCGTACAGGCCGGCGCGCAGCTCGTCGGACATCAGCAGGTCGGCGAGCGCCTCGTCCTCGGCCGCGAAGCCGGCGTCGAGGGTCGCCGGATCGGAGAGGTCGACGGTGCGGGCGGCGTCGAGCAGCGCGACCGTGCGCACCGCGCCGGGCGCGTTGTTCTTGGTCTTGCCTGCGACGATCGCCTTGGCGCGGGCGATGGCCTCGTCCCAGCCCGCGCCGCGGTCGATCTCGGGGCGGGCCGGGACGATGTCGCCGGCGAGGACCTTCGCGGCCCACGCGAGGGACTGCTCGAGGAAGTCGGCGGAGCCGAGGACGGCGTCGGCGAGGCCCAGCTTCGCGGCCTGCGCGGCGCCGATCACCTTGCCGTTGTTGAGCGGGTTCTCCACCGCGATGGTCACGGCGTTCGACGGACCGACGACGTTCGGCAGCAACTGCGTGCCACCCCAACCGGGGACGAGTCCGAGCATCGCCTCGGGCAGGCCGAGGGCGGGCACGTTGTCGGCGTACGTGCGGTAGTGGCAGTGCAGTCCGACCTCGAGGCCGCCGCCGAGCGCGAGTCCGTTCACGAACGCGAACGTGGGGACGGACGAGTCACGCAGGCGCCGGAACACCTTGTGTCCGAGGCGGCCGAGCTCGAGGCCCTGCTCGCGGCTGGTGATCGCGGGGACACCCTTGAGGTCGGCGCCCGCCGCGAAGATGAACGGCTTGCCGGTGACGGCGATCGCGGCCGGGTTGGCGGCGAACGCGGCATCAAGTGCAGCGTCGAACGCCAGCAGGCCCTTCGGGCCGAAGGAGTTCGGCTTGGTGTGGTCGAGACCGTTGTCGAGGGTGACGAGTGCGACCGGACCCTCGATGCCGGGCACCGAGACGAGCTTCGTGTACGCGTTCGTCACGACCTCGTCGGCGAAAGCTGTTGCAATATCAGACATTTACTTGACTCCAGCCTGGTGGCTCGACGGTGTGTAGTCGGCGTGGTGGGGGTTCTCCCAGATGACGGTGCCGCCCATGCCGAGACCGATGCACATGGTGGTCAGGCCGTACCGGACGTCGGGGTTCAGAGCGAATTGGCGCGAGAGCTGCGTCATCAGTCGCACACCCGAGGAGGCGAGGGGATGGCCGCACGCGATCGCGCCGCCCCACTGGTTGACGCGCGGGTCGTCGTCGGCGATGCCGAAGTGCTCGAGGAACGCGAGAACCTGCACGGCGAACGCCTCGTTGATCTCGAACAGGCCGATGTCCTCGATCTTCAGGCCGGTGCGGGCGAGAAGCTTCTCGGTCGCGGGAACCGGGCCGATGCCCATCACGGCGGGATCGACGCCCTGGTAGGCGAACCCGACCATCCGCATCCCGACCTGCAGGCCGAGTTCGGCGGCGGTGTCCTCGCCGGCGAGGATCGCAGCGGTCGCGCCGTCGTTGAGGCCGGCGGCGTTGCCCGCGGTGATCCGCCCGGCGGGGCGGAACGGGGTCTTGAGCTGGGCGAGATCCTCGACGGTGGTGCCGGGGCGGGGCGGTTCGTCCTCGGTCGCCAGGCCCCAGCCTGCGGCGGAGCGGGTGGCGACGGGGGCGAGCATCTCGCCGATGTGGCCGGCCTTGCGGGCGGCGTCGTACTTGTCCTGCGAGGCGACCGCGTACGCGTCGGTGCGGTCCTTGGTGATCGACGGGAACCGGTCGTGCAGGTTCTCGGCGGTGTTACCCATGACCAGGGCGGACGGGTCGACGAGCTTGTCGGCGAGGAAACGCGGGTTCGGGTCGGCGCCCTCACCCATCGGGTGGCGGCCCATGTGCTCGACGCCGCCGGCGATGACGACGTCGTACTGGCCGAAGCCGATGCCGGAGGCGGTGGTGGTGACGGCGGTCATTGCGCCCGCACACATGCGGTCGATGGCGAATCCGGGCACGGTTTCGGGCAGTCCGGCGAGGATGGCGGAGGTGCGGCCGATGGTCAGGCCCTGGTCACCGGTCTGCGTGGTGGCAGCGACGGCCACCTCGTCGATGCGCTCGGGCGGCAGCTGCGGGTTGCGGCGCAGCAGCTCGCGGATCGCCTTGACGACCAGGTCGTCGGCGCGGGTCTCGGCGTAGATGCCCTTGGCCCCCGCCTTGCCGAAGGGGGTTCGGATGCCGTCGACGAAGACGACGCCCCGGCCCTGTGAAGTGGATGGAGACACGCTGTTTCCTCCTGGTGGAGATGCTCACCGTCACCGCCGTCGAGGGCGATGAGGCCTGTGATTGCCTGGTAGCGGCCGTGCGCGTTCGCTACCGGTCGGTAACTTAGTCTACGTCACCATCGAGGGTGTCGGCACGAGCCTGTCGGCGAGCCGCGCGAGTCCCGGGCATATAGTCAATTTGTTGAATAGCAGCGAGGGTTCACGGAGGGTGTCAGGGTGTTCACCAGGTACGTCGCAATCGGCGACAGTCAGAGCGAGGGCCTCAATGACGGTGACGACGACGCCGGCTACCGGGGTTGGGCCGATCGTCTCGCCGGTCGCCTTGCCGCAGTGGATCCGCAGGTGCGATACGCGAACCTGGCGATCCGCGGGCGTCTCGCCGCGCAGGTCCGGATGGAGCAGCTCGGGCCCGCGCTCGCCCTCGAGCCCGACCTCGCCTCAGTGGTGGCGGGGGTCAACGATCTCCTGCGTCCGAAGTTCGATCCGGGCGCTGTCGCGGGGGAGTTGGAGATCGCGTTCGAGGCGCTGACCTCGTCCGGCGCCCACGTGCTCACGATGGCATTTCCCGTGCTCGGTGCCGGGATGCCGGGCGGCTCCGCGATTCGGGCTCGGATCGTGGCGCTCAACGCGGAGATTCGAGCTGCAGCGGACCGCACCGGTGTGGCGCTCGTCGATCTCGAGGCGTATCCCGTGTCGACCGATCCGCGACTGTGGAGCTGGGATCGGTTGCACCTCAACGCCGATGGTCACGAGCGACTCGCTGCCGCGGCCGCCAGCACGCTCGGACTGCCGGGATCGGACCTGTCCTGGCAGGAGGGGCTGGGTCCCGTCCCCGATGTGCGCCCGTGGGACCGTGTCCGCGGTGACGTGGACTGGGCGGTCCGCTTCCTCGGACCGTGGCTGGGCCGACGGGTGCGTGGCACCTCCTCCGGCGCGGGGCGCGTTGCGAAACGCCCGCAGTTAACTCCGGTGCGCTGATCGTGTCGAGGGTCACACCTGCCGGGTCGGTGGGATGTGGCCGATCACACGGGAATTCGGATCTGACTTCGACGTCGCAGCTGCCTTCCGGTGAACGGGAGGCGAATCGCACCCGACATGCCGCATCGTGCGCGGTGACCGAGATCCCATGTACGGCGTACGACGGAGTGATCCGCCTCACGGTGTGTGGCGCGGCTGGGGCGTGGCGCCTACGGCCTGATCTGGCCCGGATCGCCCTCGGTGTTCGACTGTCGGACAATGTGATTCGCCGGCTACTCCGGTCGGTTGCGGCGGCGCGAGCGTTCGGTTCGGCGCTGCCGCTACAGGTGGTCGGGCGTCCCTGTCAAGGCCGTGACCCCGCGCAATCTGGACAGTACGGTCGTCGTGTGTCCACATTCCGGACGCGAATCACACATTGAGGGAGGACAATCGTGGGATCTTCTGAGATCGCAACCATCGTCACCGCTGTCGCGACCATCCTGACGGTCGTCGAGAAGCTCAGCACCGCGAGCAGCGCAGGGGAGGAGACCGCGCCCACCGCGACTCTGTCGGTTCAGTAGTCGCACGGGTAGGTCACAACACGAAAGACGGTGGCGGGCCGAGGATTCACCTCGGCCCGCCATCGTCGTCGTCGCGCAGTGTCCGGTCGGACGGGTCCGGATCAGATCGGCGAGCGGCCCGTCCGGAGGCGCCACCGCAGGTCGGTCATCAGGTAGTTGTACGGGAACTCGCGGAGGACGGTGGGCATCCGCCGGTTCACGGTGGCGATCACCTTCATGAGGCGGTCGAAACGCTTCTGGTCCTTGGCCGTCCACGTGTACTGCATCTGATCGCGGAACTCCTGCGGCAGGAATCCTTTGGTGATGAAGAGGTTGGTCTTGCCGATCAGCTTCGCGGTGAGGGGATGCGCGAACCTGGCACGCGCGATGAAGTCCAGGTGCTCACGGGTGCGGTCGTCGATGTGCACCTTCTTCAGTGACTCCTGCCAGTACTCCTCGAAGGCGTCCCGGGTCTCGGGCCACATTTCGTCCTTGACCTGGAGGGTGGTGCCGAAGACGGCACCCTTCTGGTAGTAGTACTCGCGCTGGGCGGGTGTGTACTCGCCGCGCAGAACGCGGTGGGTGTCCTCGAATCCGCGGTAGATGCAGGCTGCGACCCACAGCTGCAACTCCGGGTCGAGCGCGTTGTACTCGACCGGGCTCTCGTCGGTGGACCGGACCTGGGCATGTGCCCGGTTGACGCCCCGGCGGAAGAGCCGCTTCTCGTCCTCGGTGCCGAGCGACGCGACGGCCAGGAACTGCAGGGTCGTGCGGCTCCGCTTGATCGGGTGATCGAGGAGGCGTCCCGATTCGACCTTGCTCTCCATGACGCCGTAGCCGACCGCGGGCCACGAGAGCTGCATGATGACGTTGGCTGCGCCCGCCATCAGGGACACCCCGTCGACGTACTGCAGGACCGGCCCACCGTCGATCGCGCGGATCGGCTTCTGCGCAGGCGTGGCGGGGGTGTCGGCCACCGCGGTCAGGGGGCGCTCCGCTGCCGCGGCCGCGGGCTCGGCGGTCTTCGGGGCGGGCTTGCGCGCCGCGGACCTACGCGGTGCGGGCTTGGGTGCCGTGGGCTTGGGCGTGGATGCCGCGGCAGTCGCGGGCTCCGCGTCCGTCGCTTCCTCGCGAGCACTGCTCGTGCTCGTTCCGTCCGCTTCCGGTGCCACCGACATCTGCCCCTCCAGGTATCTCGTTCGGTCCTCTCGACCGTATCTGAACACGACTGTACTCAGATATATGTACCGCGTACAAGGGGTCCGTGGAAATGGACGGTCGATGGGAGGATGGACGGCATGACGACATCGGCGCGGGTCTATGCGGGAGTCGAGGGCGACCAGCGGCGGGCGGAACGACGCGCCCAGCTGATCGAGGCCGGGCTCGACCTTCTCGGCGGCCCCGACGGTGAGAAGGCGCTGTCGGTGCGCGGCGTCTGCAAGCGCGCGGGACTGGCCAGCCGATACTTCTACGAGTCCTTCACCGACCGCGAGGCCCTCGCCGTCGCGGTGTACGAGCACGCGGTCGGGAGGATCGCCGAATCGGCGTTGCGGGCGGTCGCCGAGGCTCCGCAGGAGGAGCGGGCACTCGTCCGGGCCGTGGTCGCGACCCTCGTTCGCGAGATCTCGGACGACCCCCGGCTCGGTCGCCTCGTGTTCTCGGCATCGCTGAACACCGTCCTGGCGGAGCAACGACTCGAATCGGTGCGGATGTTCGTCGGGCTGACGATCGCGCAGGCGGTCGACTTCTACGACATGCCGTCCGGACCCGAACTCGACCTCGTCGGCCACTTCGTCGTCGGTGGCCTGGCACAGATCCTCACCGCATGGCTCGACGGCGCCGTCGAGGTGGAGACGGAGGTCCTCGTCGAACGCTGCACGGACCTGATGATCGCTGCGGGGAGCGTCAGGTAGCGGCAGGCCTGCCGAGCGCGGCGGCGAGGACCGGGGCGGTCAGCTCGCGTTGCCACGGCCTGGCGTCCCCGGCGGCCAGGGTCGCGTCCACGAACGCGGTCAGGGCGGCGGCGTCGTCACCGGCATGGTCGGCGGGCACGAAGTCCCAGCACAGGCGGCGGACCAGATCCGGCATCAGCAGGTTCTCGACCGGGACCCGTACCTGCTCGCCGAGCGCGGACAGTCCGGCTCGGGCCGCTGCCAGCCGTTCCGCGGCCTCCGGATGCTTGCGCGCCCACCGCCCGGCGGGGGGAGGGCCGGTGAACGGCTGCGTCACCGGTGGCAGCTCGGACTCGGGCAGGGCCCTGGCACGCTCGAGCGCCTGGAGCCACACCCGCGAACTGCGGCGCTGACGGGGTCCGCCGAAGACCGGCAGCGCCCGGAGTGCGTCCACGGACATCGGGTTCGCCGCGGCGGCCGCGGTGATCGCCGAGTCCGGCAGGATGCGTCCCGGTGCGATGTCGCGACGCGCGGCGATCTCGTCGCGCGCCCGCCACAACTCGCGTACGGCGGCCAGCTGGCGCGGTGACTTGAGGGAGTGGATCTGCGAGGTGCGGCGCCAGCGGTCCGGCTTCGGCTTCGGCGGACCCGCGAGTCGGACGTGCTCGAATTCCTGTGCAGCCCAGTCGGTCTTGCCCTGGGATTCGAGTTCGGCCGCCATCGCCTCTCGCAATTCGACGAGTACCTCGACGTCGAGGGCTGCATAGTTCAGCCACGATTCGGGCAGGGGGCGGCGGGACCAGTCGTCGGCTCCGTGGCCCTTCGTCAGCTCCAGGCCGAGCAGTCGCTCGACGACCGCGGCGAGGCCGACCCGGTCGAATCCGGCGAGCCTGCCCGCGAGTTCGGTGTCGTAGAGGGTCGACGGGCGGAGGCCGAGGTCGGCCAACCCGGGCAGATCCTGGTCCGCCGAGTGCAGTACCCATTCGAGGGGATTGATCGCGTCCGCCAGCGGGCCGAGATCGTCGGTGACGGGGATCGGATCGACGAGGACCGTGCCTGCTCCGGCGCGACGGAACTGCAACAGGTAGGCGCGATTCGAATACCGGAAGCCGGACGCCCGCTCCGCGTCGACCGCGAGGGGGCCGGTGCCGCCCGCGAGCCGGGCGGCCGCCTCCGCGACCGCGCGGGGAGTGTCGACCACCTCGGGCACTCCGCCGGAAGGGACGAGGAGCGGGACCGCCGTGGACTCAGGCGAGGTGGATTCAGGCGCCGCGGATTCAGGCGACGGGACACTCGGCTCCGACATGGTCAGTGACTTTACGACGGAGTCCGCCGTCGTTCCGGAACGACCCGGGGGAGAGCGTGCCGTGCTCTACATTCGATCCTGGGGACACTCCCGGACGGACCATCCGATCGGCCCGGCCGAGCGAGGTGCATTCGGGAACACGCGCGGCGTCGTCGCCCGGCGCCCGAGACGGTGGGAGGCAGCGGATGAGCGTCACTTTCGCACTTCGGCACGCGGTGAACGCGGCCGCGAGCATCAACGCGCTGCGTCCGATGGACGGTCCCCGCAGCGCGGTACCCGCGTTCCTCGCAGGGTGGTTGACCTCGGAGCTGGCGCCCCAGCTTCTCGCGGCGACCGTCGTCGATGCCGGCGCCCACGCGGCGCGGCGCGGCGTACGCACCCCGACCGATCGGATCGGGCTCGCGCTCGCGGCCGCGTCGGTCGCCGGTCTGGCCGCGACGATCGCCACCGGCAGTCGTGCGGGCGCGGAGATGGACGCCGCGCTCGCCGCGGCCGGGGTGGACGCTCCCGGCCGCGGCCCCGTCGACTGGCGCTCGTCGTCGCGGCCGTTCGCGTACCGCCGCGACGGTGTGCGCCGCATCCGGAATCTCGCGTACGCGCCCGGTGGCAAGCGCTTCCACGTCGACGTCTACCACCGCCGGGACACCCCCGCGGGAGCGCCGATGCTGCTCCAGGTTCACGGCGGTGCGTGGGTCCTCGGAAACAAGGACCAGCAGGGTCTGCCGCTGATGGTGGAGATGGCGTCGCGCGGCTGGGTGTGTGCGGCGGTCAACTACCCGCTGTCGCCTCGGGCCGTCTGGCCCGACCATCTCGTCGCGCTCAAGCGGGCGATCGGCTGGATGCGCGCGGAGGGCCCGAAATACGGCGGGGACCCGGGGTTCCTCGCCGTCACCGGCGGATCCGCGGGCGGCCACCTGTCCACCATGCTCGCGCTGACCGGCAACGACCCCGCCCTGCAGCCCGGATTCGAGGACGTGGACACGTCGGTGCAGGCGTGCGTGCCGTTCTACGGTGCCTACGACTTCACCGGCGAGTCCGGCATCCCGGCGGTCCGGATGCGGGTCGAGTCGAAGCTGACCCGGATGGTGCTCGGCAAGGACGCGGTGTTCCCCGAGTCCTACCTCGCGGCGTCACCGCTCGCGAGGCTGCACGCGGACGCGCCGCCGTTCCTCGTCATCCACGGGACCAACGACTCCCTCATTCCCGTCGCCGAGGCCCGCGACTTCGTCGGGCGACTGCGTGCGGTGTCGAGCAACCCGGTCGCGTATGCGGAGCTGAGGGGCGCGCAGCACGCGTTCGACATCTTCCACTCGGTGCGCAGTGACCAGGTCACGACACGCGCCGCGGCGTTCCTGGACTGGACGCGAGCGCGTGCCGGATCGGGGACGACGCCGGAGGCGGCGTCGGCGAGCACGTAGCTCGGGACGTCAGCGACCGAGCGAGGTCACGCCGGCCGGCGGTAGTCCCGCGGCCGCCGCGAGGACCTCGCAGAACGCTTCGACGTGGGGTGCGAGTGTGGTGCTCGCCGCGGTCCACGACGCCCGCAGCTCGAGTTGGTGTGCGCGCGGTGGTCCGGCGATGTCCCCGTAGCGGACCGAACTGGTCGCGGTCACCGTGCCGCCGAGAGCGGTGACCTGCTCGTGGTGCGCGTCCAGCGCGTCGACGAGCCAGCTCCACGCGACCTCGGGCAGCAGCGGGTCCGCCGCCAGGTCGGCTTCCAGGTCGGCCTGGATGTACGCGACGAGTCGCATGGTCCCGTTCCACGCCTCGTCGCCTGCGGGGTCGTACAGCAGGATCAGGCGCCCGAACGCGTCACCCTCGGAGTCCTCGGCGACCACGTCGGACTGCGGATGCCGGACCTCGGCGCCGATCGCGTAGCTGTACGGTGCGAGCCGCTGAGGTGGGCGGATGGGGCCGATCTCGATCTGCGGATGGACCGATGCCGCATGCATGGAGTCCACCGCGCTACGGAACGGCGCTGGCTCGGCGTTGGGTCCGGACATGGTCACAGAGCGGACGGTAGACCGACCCCGTTGATCCGCGGTGGAGGCGCGCCGGACGTCCCGAGACGGTCGATCTGGCAGCATGACTGACGAGTAGCACGGACCGGGTGACGAGCGTTGGGACACATGAGCGATCTGGAAGACACGAATTCGGCAATGACCACCGGCGCGCGGTACCCGTACCGCAGGCGCCTGACGGATGCGCCGCTGCTCGCTGCGGCCACCGGCGGGCGGCCGAGCCACCGCCCCGTGTGGTTCATGCGGCAGGCCGGGCGTTCGCTGCCCGAGTACCGGGAGATCCGGGCGGGCATCGGGATGCTCGAGTCCTGCTTCAACCCGGAACTGGTCTGCGAGATCACCATGCAGCCCGTGCGCAGGCACAAGGTGGACGCCGCGATCCTGTTCTCCGACATCGTGGTGCCGCTCAAGGCGGCGGGGGTGGACCTCGACATCGTCGCGGGCACCGGGCCCGTCGTCGCGAACCCGGTGCGCACCGCCGCCGACGTCGCGGCGCTGCCCCGGCTGCGCGCCGAGGAGGTCGGCGCCGTCACCGAGGCGATCTCGCTCCTCACCGCCGAACTCGGCGACACCCCGCTCATCGGCTTCGCGGGCGCGCCGTTCACCCTGGCGTCCTACCTGGTCGAGGGCGGACCGAGCCGCAACCACGAGCGCACCAAGGCCCTGATGCACTCCGACCCGACGACGTGGCACGCGCTCCTCGGGGCGCTCGCGGACACCACGATCGCCTTCCTGCAGGCGCAGTTGCACGCAGGCGTCGACGCCATCCAGCTGTTCGACTCCT
Organism: Rhodococcus gannanensis; assembly: GCF_042681175.1. Lineage (NCBI taxonomy): Bacteria > Bacillati > Actinomycetota > Actinomycetes > Mycobacteriales > Nocardiaceae > Rhodococcus > Rhodococcus gannanensis. The sequence goes on along the minus strand of NZ_JBHUFB010000013.1, from coordinate 57,465 downwards.
GGACGGGTGCGCTGTCGGAGGCGGACTACCGGACCTACGTCCTGCCGCATTCGGAGCGGGTGTTCGCCGAGGTCGCCGAGGCGGGCGTGCCGCGCATCCACTTCGGGGTGGGCACCGGGGAGCTGCTCGGTGTGATGGGCGAGGTCGGAGCCGACGTCGTCGGTGTGGACTGGAGGATCCCGCTCGACGAGGCGGGCAGGCGGGTCGGACCGGGCAAGGCGCTGCAGGGCAACCTCGACCCCGCGGTCCTCTTCGCCGGCTGGGACGCCGTCGAGAAGGAAGTACGCCGCATCGCTTCCGAGGCGGATCGGGCGATCGCCGCCGGAGCCACGGGCCACATTTTCAACCTCGGGCACGGTGTCCTGCCGGACACCGACCCCGCCGTGCTGACCGACGTCGTGGAGCTGGTGCATTCGCTGTGACCACGGTTGCGGTGGTGGGCGGCGGCATCTCCGGGCTCGTTGCCGCCTACCGATTGCGGCAGCGGTTGGGTCCCGACGCCCGGATCGTCGTCATCGAGGAGTCGGAGCGGTGCGGGGGCAAGCTCCGCACCGTCCCTCTCGCCGGTGGGCCTGTCGACGTCGGCGCCGAGGCATTCATCGAGCGGCGCCCCGAGGTGCCGGAGCTGCTCGCAGAGCTGGGGCTGTCGGATCAGGTCGAGCACCCGTCGGCTGCGCGCCCGCTGATCTGGGCCGGGGGGCGGCTGCACCCGCTGCCCACCGGCACCCTCATGGGGATTCCTGCGGGGTCGGCGTCCCTCGCCGGACTCGTCGACGCACCGACCCTGGCGCAGATCGACGCGGAGCCGAGCCGGCCGCTGAGCTGGGATCGCTCCGCCGACGTCTCGGTCGCGGCACTGGTCGGCGACCGGTTCGGTGACCAGGTGGTCCGCCGGTCCGTCGATCCTCTGCTCGGCGGCGTCTACTCGGGGCTCTCCGACACCGCGGGCGTGCGGGCGACGGTCCCCGCCCTGGCGGCGGCGCTGGACGCCGGCGCCGACAGCCTCACCGAGGCGGTGCGCCGGGCGTTGCCGCCGCCGTCGGACGCACCCGTGTTCGGCACCCTCCGCGGCGGCTACGGCATCCTGCTCGACGCGCTGCGTCACGCTGCGGCGGCCGAGTTCCACTCCGGCGCGACCGCGGGAGGGCTCCGGCGTGCGGCCGACCGCTGGTCGGTCGACCCGGTCGGGGAGGTCGACGGGGTGATCCTCGCGGTCCCGGCCGATCGTGCCGCGGCGCTGCTCGCCGACGCGGTGCCCACCGCTGCGGTGCACGCGGCGGACATCCCGTTGGCCTCGTCGGTCGTCGTCGCACTCGCACTTCCGAAAGAGGCTGCGCTGCCGGACAACTCGGGAATCCTGGTGGCGACCGGCGAGGATCTCGCCGCGAAGGCGTTCACGTTGTCCTTTCGAAAGTGGCCACATCTCGGTGCGCGGGAGGTTGCCCTTGCGCGGGCGTCGTTCGGCCGGTTCGGTGATGCCGCGATCGTCGACGCCGACGACGAACAGCTCGTCACGCTGGCACGTGCGGACCTCGCGACGGTGTGCGGGGTCCGTGACCGGCCCGTCGCAGCGTTCGTACAACGCTGGCACGGCGGACTCCCGCAGTATCGGGCCGGGCACCTGGGCGTGGTGGCCGCGCTCGAGAGTGCGATCGCGGCCGTCGACGGCATCGAGATCGCCGGTGCCATGCTGCACGGGGTCGGCGTCCCTGCCTGCGTCGCGTCGGCGACCGGTGCCGCGACGCGGCTCGCGGAGCGGGTGGCAGGATAGGGTCATGGCACGCCTCGACTACGACAAGCTCAACTCGACCCTGCGGTACGCGATGTTCTCGGTGTTCCAGGTCCAGCCGGGAGTGCTGGACGAGGACCGCACCAAGGCGATCGACGACGCGACGGCCTTCTTCGGCCCCTTCTGGGAGACCTCGGAGAACCCCGTCGAGCGGCAGGACACCACCGACACCGTCGTCCGCGGGATCTACGACGTCGCGGGCGTACGCGCCGACGCCGACTTCATGATCTGGTCGCACGCGGAGAAGCTCGAGGACCTGCAGAAGCTGTACGCCGACTTCCGTCGGACCACCATCCTCGGCCGGGCCAGCGCGCCGGTCTGGTCGAACGTCGCGCTGCACCGTCCTGCGGAGTTCAACAAGAGCCATGTGCCGGCGTTCGTCGCGGGCGAGGCGCCCGGCAACTACATCTGCGTCTACCCGTTCGTGCGTTCCTACGAGTGGTACCTGCTCCCGGACGCCGAGCGTCGCACGATGCTCGCCGATCACGGCAAGGCCGGCCGTGGCTACCCGGATGTCCGCGCCAACACCGTTCCCGCGTTCGCGCTCGGCGACTACGAGTGGATCCTCGCCTTCGAGGCGCCGGAGTTGGACCGGATCGTCGACCTGATGCGTGACCTGCGCGCCACGGAGGCCCGCATGCACGTGCGCGAGGAGACGCCGTTCTTCACCGGCCCGCGCGTGACGGTCGAGCAGCTGGTGTCCGCGCTGCCCTGATTCCACCGGCTGCGCCGGGTGGTCGGGATTCCCGGCCACCCGGCGCGTGGTGGCAAACTGGCGACATGGGTTCGGCGAGTACACGGCGTCAGCAGATGGCGCACTGGGGGATGTTCGAGGCGGAAGCGCAGGACGGCGAGATCACTGCTGTCCACCCCTTCGCCGGTGACGCCGACCCGTCGCCGATCCTCGAGAACGCCGTCGGCTCCGTGCGGCACCGGTCCCGGATCACCGGTCCGGTCGTCCGGCGCGGCTGGCTCGAGGACGGGCCGGTGCCGTCGGACCGCCGGGGCTCCGACGAGTTCGTGGCGGTGTCCTGGGACGAACTGACCGAACTGCTGGCCCGGGAGTTGCGGCGGGTCGTGGACACCCACGGTAACCGCGCGATCTTCGGCGGGTCCTACGGCTGGTCGGCGCCGGGCCGCTTCCACCATGCGCAGAGTCAGGTGCACCGGTTCCTGAAGATGCTCGGCGGTTACACCCGCTCCGAGAACACCTACTCGCTGGGCGCGACCGCCGTCATCATGCCGCGGGTCATCGGCACCCATTGGAAACTGTTCGCCCGGTCCACGAACTGGGACGTCATCGCGCGCGAGACCGATCTGATGGTGTGTTTCGGTGGGGTGCCGCTGAAGAACACCGCGGTCAACGACGGCGGCACCAGCGATCACCCGACCCGGGGTGCACTCGACGCGCTGCGGGCCCGCGGCGGACGCATCGTCACGATCAGTCCGCTGCGCGACGACGTACACGGAGATGCCGAGTGGCTGGCGCCGCGGCCAGGCAGCGACGTCGCGGTCATGCTCGCCCTCGGCCACGTTCTCGCGACGGAGAACCTGCTGGACCGGGCCTTCCTCGACCGGTACACCGTCGGCTACGGCAAGTTCGAGGACTATCTGCTCGGTCGTGCGGACGGGGTGGCGAAGGATCCCGTCTGGGCCGAGGGCATCTCCGGCATCCCCGCCGCCGACATCGCCGCGTTGGCTCGCCGGATGGCGTCCGGCCGCACGCTCGTCACGGTCACCTGGTCGCTGCAGCGGGTGCGGCATGGCGAGCAGGCGCCCTGGGCGGGCATCACCCTGGCCGCGATGCTCGGCCAGATCGGGCTTCCCGGAGGCGGATTCGGGCACGGCTACGGGTCCATGAACGAGCCGGGTCTCGCGCCGGTGCCGTACCCGCTGCCGACGCTGTTCCAGGGACAGAACCCGGTGTCGGACTCGATCCCGGTGGCGGCGATCTCGGATCTGCTGCTGCATCCGGGGGAGCGGTACGACTACAACGGCGAGTCCCGCACCTTCCCCGACATCCGGCTCGTGTACTGGGCGGGCGGCAACCCCTTCCATCACCATCAGGATCTCGGGCGTCTGCGCCGGGCCCTGGCCCGGCCGGACACGATCGTCGTGCACGACCCGTACTGGACGCCGATGGCCAAGCATGCGGACATCGTGGTGCCGTCGACGACCTCGCTCGAACGAAACGACCTGACCTGCACCAGGAACGACCCGCTGATGGTGGCGATGCAGGCTGCGGTCGAGCCCTACGCCGACGCGCGCGACGACTACGACACCTTCGCGGCGCTCGCGCGCCGACTCGGTTTCGGGGCGCAGTTCACCGAGGGGCGAACCTCCGGGGAGTGGATCGAGCACCTCTACGAGCAGTGGCGCGGCTTCGTCGCGGCCGACGGCGGCGACGCCCCGCCGTTCGACGAGTTCTGGGCGCGGGGACACGTCCGGATGCGCACCGAGGACGACCTGACGCTGCTCGAGGATTTTCGCGCCGATCCCGAGCGCAACGCGCTGCGTACTCCGAGTGGGAAGATCGAGATCTTCTCCAGCGACATCGACGGATTCGGCTACGACGACTGTGCAGGCCACCCGACCTGGTACGAACCGGAGGAATGGCTCGGCGGTGCGCGGGCCGAGCGTTTCCCGCTGCACCTGATCGCGAATCAGCCGAAGACCCGGCTGCACGGTCAGCTCGACCACGGCGCCATCAGCCAGTCGTCGAAAGTCGTTGGCCGCGAGCCGATCCGGCTGCATCCGGCCGCCGCCGCGGAGCGGGGGATCACGGCCGGTGACGTCGTGCGAGTGTTCAACGACCGCGGGGCCTGCCTGGCCGGGGCGGTGCTCGACGACGGCCTGCTTCGCGGGGTCGTGCAGCTGTCCACGGGTGCCTGGTACGACCCGCTCGATCCGTCCGACCCGAATTCGATGTGCGTGCACGGCAATCCGAACGTCCTCACTCCTGACGTCGGCACCTCACGTCTCGCGCGTGGTTGCACGGGGCAGCATGTGCTTGTGGAGATCGAGCGCTTCGTCGGTGACGTCCCGCCGATCCGCGCCTACGAGCCACCGGTCGTTCGTTCACACATGTGAACCACCTCACATCGGTGGCTGATCCCGCGTAGCGTGAAAGTCCATGAACCGTCATGCGGTACCTGGACGACTGCTGCGGGTTGCGGGCGTTGTGCTGACGCTGACCCTGTTCGTCGGCGCCTGCTCGGACTCCGACGACGCGTCCTCGGACGCCACTTCCACGACCTCCGGCTCCACCACCGGGACGTCGACGACCTCGGGCGCCGGTTCGGTGAAGCCCGTCGATCAGGCCGGTCTCGAGGCCGCGCTGGCGGACGGCGCGAAGGAGTTCCTGTACCCGGGGGCGTTCGCGCTGTTGCGTACCCCGTCCGGGACGGTGACCGCCACCTACGGGACCACCGAGCGTGACGGCGGCGATCCGGTGGCGTCGGGTGACCACATCCGCATCGGCTCCAACACCAAGACCTGGACCGCGACCGTCATCCTGCAACTCGCGCAGGAGGGGAAGATCGCGGTCACCGACCCGGTGTCCAAGTACCGGCCCGACGTCCCGAACGGCGAGAACATCACCGTCGCGCAGGTCCTGGACATGCGCTCCGGGCTCTACAACTACAGCGAGACTCCCGAGGTCAACGAGGCGCTCGACAACCAGCCGGAGCGCGTCTGGACACCGGAGGAGCTCCTCGCCATCGGGCTCGCGCAGCCGCCGTACTTCCCGCCCGGGCAGGGCTACCACTACTCGAACACCAACTACGTCCTGTTGGGACTCGTCGCGGAACAGCTCGACGGCAAGCCTCTCGGGGAGATCTACCGCGACCGCATCATCGGTCCCGCGGGGCTGACCAACTCGTCGTTCCCCGAGGCCACGGATACCTCGCTCCCGGATCCGTACTCGCACGGGTACTTCTTCGGAACCAACATGCTGACCCTCACCGATCCGGCGCTACCCGCCGACATGCAGACCGCCGCCACGGACGGCACCCTGATGCCGACCGACGTCACCAACAACAACCCGTCGTGGACGTGGTCCGCGGGTGGCGGCATCTCCACGGCCGAGGATCTCGCCACGTGGGCGGAGGCGCTCGCCGGCGGCAAGGCACTCGACGCCGACATGCAGGCGCAGCGGATGAAGAGCATCACGCCCACCGACCCGTCCAATCCCGAGGCCGCCGGCTACGGCTGGGGCATAGCGAAGATGGGTCCGATGTACGGGCACACGGGAGAGCTACCCGGCTACAACTCGTTCATGGGCTCGGACCCCGAGAACGGGGTCACGCTGATCGTGTGGGCGAACCTCGCGCCCGGTGCGAACGGGCACGATCCGGCCTCCACGGTCGCGAAGAACCTGATCGGGGAGATGTACACGGGCTGACGTCGGGGCGCGCTCGGCGTCACAGGCCGAGCGCGCGCTGCACGTCCAGGAGCGCTCGCGCCGATGCGTGCAACCCCTGCTCCTCGTCGGCGGACAGTGGCACCTCGAGCACCCGGGTGGCGCCGCGTCCGTCGACGATCGTCGGCAGCGACAGGCACACACCCTCGATGCCGTTGGCGCCCGTCTGCAGACTGGAGACCGGCAGCACCCGGTGCTGGTCGCGGAGGACGGCCTCGACGATCCGCGCCGTGGACAGGCCGATCGCCAGGTTGGTCGCGCCCTTTCCGGAGATGATCTCGTAGGCGCTGCGCATCACCTCGGACGCCAGTTCGGCGCGAACGGCGTCGTCGAACACCGGGCCGTCGCCGAGGTCGTAGGCCAGCGCGGGCACGCCGCCGATCGTCGTGCTCGACCACAGCGCGATCTCGGAGTCGCCGTGTTCACCGACGACGAGGGCGTGGACGTTCTCGACGGCCACTCCGACGCGTTCCGCGACGAGGAAGCGCAGGCGGCCCGAGTCGAGGACGGTGCCGGAGCCGAAGATGCGGGGCGCCGCGTCCTCGCCGGCGGCTCGTGCAGCCGCGTAGGTGACGATGTCGACGGGGTTGCTGACGAACACGACCACCGCGCCCGGGGAGAGGTCGAGCAGGGCCGGTGTCAGGGCCTGGGCCAGTTCGACGTTCGCCGCCGCGAGGTCGAGCCGCGACTGACCCGGGCGTTGCTTGACACCCGCGGTGACCACGATCAGGTCGGAATCCGCGGTCACCGCGAGGTCGTCGGAACCGTCGATCCGGCACGCGGGGGCGAACTGGGTGCCGTGATTGAGGTCCAGCACCTCGGCACGGACCTTACCCGCGTTGGTGTCGTACAGGGCGAGGGCGCCCGCCGACCCGCGGATCAGACACGCGTAGGCGACGGCGGTACCGACGCTGCCGGCGCCGATGATGGACACCTTGGACTTGCGCGACGTCGCTCCACTGGTCATGAACCGATCGTCCCCGCCCGCAGGCGGTCGTGCAGCGCGAAGGCGGCTACGCGGTCGGCGTCAGGCGAAGCGAGATCGAGTTGATGCAGTACCGCTGGTCAGTCGGGGTCGGGTAGCCCTCGCCTTCGAAGACGTGACCGAGGTGGCTGTGACAGTTCGCGCACAGCACCTCGACCCGGCGCATCCCGAGCGATTCGTCCGGACGCAGGATCACCGCGTCCGAGTCTGCGGGATCGAAGAACGACGGCCACCCGCAGTGCGACTCGAACTTCTCGGTCGAGGTGAACAGCAGGGCGTCGCACGCCCTGCAGTGGTACTCGCCCCTGGTCTTCGTGTCGGTGTACTCGCCGACGAAGGGACGTTCCGTCCCCGCCTGCCGGAGCACCGCGTACTCCTCCGGCGTCAGCTTCTCGCGCCACTGCGCGTCGGTCAGCTCGAACCCGGGCTTGCGGCCTGCATCGGAAGTCATGTGACCACGCTACTCACGATGCGACGGGAACGGTCTCCCGTTCGCGCTCGTCGAACACCGGGTCGATCCCCTGATCGAGGCGGCCCTCCCGCTTCGCGGTCAGGTAACGGACGACGAGGACGGCGCAGATCACCAGCAGCAGCAGGCTCCACCCGAGGGTCGTCTTCATGTACTCGGCGGCGCGGCCGGTCGCCGGGAAGCGGCCCGAGAGCCAGCTGTCGAGCGACATGAATCCGTACACCGCGAGCCACGCCGGCCAGTTTCGCATCACCGAGTTGCGGAGCACCACGGTCATCAGCAGCGGCAGCAGCATCATCGAGTAGTACATCTGCCCGAGCGAGCCGAGCAGGAACGATCCGCACAGCAGCACTCCGGACGTGGTGCAGAAGAAGAACAGCCGGTCTTCGCGGTAGTACCGGTACAGCAACCACAACGACACCAGCACAACGACACCGAACGCCGCGCGCAGGATCAGGACCAGCCACCCGGGCAGCCCGTAGTAGGCGCCGTTTCCGACGATGGCGGAGTTGAAGTAGTCGCGCGATTCCATGAGGTACGGCAGCGTGTGGTGCACGAACTCCATCGGGTCCACGGCCAGGGGCCAGGCGACCGCGGTGAGGATCAGCGGGATGCCGAAGGCGGTGACGAACACCTTCCACTGCTTGGTCACGAGCGGCAGCAACAGCAGGGGTGCGAGGATCGGTTTCACCGCGAAGGTCAGGCCGATCGCGACGCCCGCCCAGGCGTCCCGTCGCTTGAGCAGCAGGTAGAGGAACGCGATCTCGCCGAGCAGCACGACACCGTTGATGTTCGTGTAGACGAGCGTGTTGGTGACGGTCTCGCTGGCGAACATGCCGAGCAGCAGGATCGGGGCGGCGACGGAGTCGAGCGCCAGCCCGAACATCTTCAGCAGCAGGTATCCGGCGATGATCACTGCGACCGCGTTGCCGAGGATGAACAGCCACCGTGACCGCTCGGGGTCGATGATCGCGATGGGCGCCATCAGGAGGGTGCCGCTCGGCGGATAGAGGTAGTGGGGGTCCACCCAGTTGAAGTTCGCCGTGTACACCGGGCGGCGGTTCAGGAACTCCAGCGCGGCGTTGTAGACGGGCGTGAAGTCGTCGGTGCGTGCCCCGTTCACAGCCTTGACCAGCACCCGGTGCAGCACCGTCATGATCGCGAGCGGCCAGAGCGCGAACTTCACCACCTCGGCGGTGGTGCGGGCGGTACGCGGCTCGAGCTGTCGAAGGAACACCGTGGCACGGTACCCGACTCGCCGCCGTGACCGCCCGAAGACTCCACCGGGTTTCGGGCTCAGCCCGGACACGCGCCGCCGTCGGGTGGGAGGACGGCGGAGGCCGCGTACCCGACGACGGCGAGTTGCACGCAGTCGGAATGGGTGAGCGCCGGATGCCCCGACCCCAGCCAGGCGACCGTCGCCGTCGGCGTGCCGACGGCGGCGAGCACACCCGTGGCAGATCCGGCGCCGTCGCCGCTGACCGGGTCCGCCGCGCCTGCCACCGCCATGGTGGCCACCGTCGCGGTCCCCGGAGCGGGCGCCTGTGCCGTGGTCGGCCAGGACGCGCAGAGCAGCAGTTCCAGTGCCCCCTCCGGCCCGAACACCGGGTACCGCTCACCCCAGTCGGCCATCAGCTCGCGGACCCGTCCAGGTGTGGGCCACTGGTGGCCGTCCGAGCAGCGTGCGACGAACTGACCGTCGCTCCGGGTCGCGGCGACCGCGCTGTCGACACGGCCCTGCAACGGGCCCGTGTCGCCTGCCGCGGCGGAGGCGAGGACATCCGAGAACTCCCGGATCCCGGCCTGCACGTCGCCTCGGGGTGAGCCGACGAAGTCGGTGATCGCGAGGAGCACGGCGTTCGACGACACGGAGCCGAGTTCGCTGCGCCTGGCCCGGTCCACCAGATCCGTGATCGCGCCGAGTGGATCCGGCCCCAACGAGCACTGCAGCGCCGCGCACTGCCGGGCGTACGATGCGAGCGCGGCCTGCCGGCCACGGACCACGGCTTCGGCTGTCGTCGCGGCATCGGTACGCACCACCGACGGGGAGTCGAGAACCAGTCGAGCCAGCGACGTGGGATGCGCGGTCGCGTACGCCAGCGCGACGTCGACACCGCTGCCCGCGGCGATCAGCCCGATCCGGTCGACCCCCCAGGCGACGCGCAACGCGTCCAGATCCTCCGCGGCGTGGGGGGCGTCGAAGGACAGTTCGTGGGGCTGCAGGAAATCCGTGCAGGTCGTCGTCGCGTCCCGGCCGAGCGCCAGCACGGTGTCCGCGGCGTCGCCGCCACGGGCCGGAGGCCGGGTGAACTGCCCGAGGTCGATCATCGCCTGCCTGGGCATCGTGGTGGTCCCGTCGGCGCACTCGATCGCCGTCGACGTCCCGATCCCGCGACGGTCCACCGCCACCACCGGCCGCGTGGCCAGCAGGGTGCTCGCCGGCCCCGTCGCGAGCGCGGCCAGGGTCTCGGTCGACGCCCGGTCGGCGCCGGTGGTGAGGACCAGGGGTGCCGCGTCGGCGGGGGTCTGCGGCAGTCGGGCGCGTAGCACGCCGACGTCGAACGTGCCGTGGGACGGCTGCCCGGGGTCGACGGGAGCGACGAGGTCGGCGCAGTCGAGCACCAGCCCGCCCGGGCCCGGCGGCAACCCGAGCGTCTCCACCGTCTCGGCGGTGCAGTCCCGCCATGCCAGGTCGTGAACCGGTACGGGCAGCTCGGGTGCGACGTCCGGGACTTCGCCCGACGTGGAGGTCGGGGCGTTGCCCGGCTGCTCGACGATCGCGACGTCGGGCCGGACGCTCGGCCCCGCACCGCAGGCGGTGCACAGCGCGATGACCACAGCCGCCAACCCCAGAGTGCGCATGCGTCACAGCCTGCCAGGTCGCTCCCGCACCCAGCGGGTCAGGATCGTCCCGTCGTCGTCGGCGAGAACGTGCGCCCTGCGCATCGGCCGTGGTGACGACGACGGGGACGACGCGATCCGTCCGGCGCCGCCCGCGACGAGCACCGGGGACGTCGTCAGACACAGTTCGTCGACGGCGTCGTCGTCCAGCAGCTGGCCGAACAGGCTGGGTCCGCCTTCACAGAGCACTCGCGCGAGCCCCCGATCGGCGAGTACGGTCAGTAGCGCCGCGGTGGGGACCGCCTCCGCGTCGACGGTCACCACATCCGCGCCCGCCGCCTCCAGTGCACGCACCCGATCCGCCGGCGCGGCCCGTCCCGTGATCACCATCGGAGCGACGTCGGTGTCCGTGAGGAGCCTGCTGCCGGGGTCGATCCGGGCGCTCGCGGTGACGACGGCGATCGGTGGTACCGGAGCCTGCCCGCGGCCGACCCGACGTTCCCTGGCTGCGGCGTCGGGCCTTGCGCCGCCGTAGTCCTCGGACCGTGCGGTGGCCGCGCCCACGACCACGACGTCGGCGAGTTCTCGCAGGATGGTGAAGACGCGCCGATCCGCGGGCGTGCCGAGCGCCCCGGAGGTACCCTCGGCGGTGACCGCCCCGTCGATGCTGGAGACGAAGTTCGTCCGGACCCACGGCGACCCGGGATCCGTTGGGTAGGCGTACCACTCGCGAATCTCGTCGTCGGTTAGCGGGCTGTGAGCTGTTGTGAGGAATCCCTCATTATCGATGGGGCGCATACTGTCGATAACAGCACGTAGATACGCTGTTTACATGCCGCAGCGCCTTGTCGACCGCAATCCCGTGGTCCACGCCGACCAATTGGTTGCACAGATGGTCCCGCCCGCCATGTTCGACGAGGTGAGTTTCGCCTCCTACATTCCCGATCCGAACGAACCGAGCCAGGCTGCTGCCGTACACAAGGCCGAGGAGTTCGCGGGCAAGGTCGCCAAGATCCGGTCCGGTGGACGCCGCGGACTGTTCGGCAAGAAGGCGCCGTCGACCGGTGCCGGCCTCTACCTCGACGGCGGATTCGGCGTCGGCAAGACCCACCTGCTCGCGTCGATCTTCCACAGCTCGCCGAGCCCGAAGGCGTTCGGCACCTTCGTCGAGCTCACCCACGTGGTCGGCGCGCTCGGCTTCAACAACGCCGTCGAGCAGCTGTCCTCGCACAGCGTGCTCTGCATCGACGAGTTCGAACTCGACGACCCGGGCGACACCATGCTCGTGTCGCGACTGCTGACCGAGCTGTCCGCGCGGGGCGTGTCCATCGTCGCGACGTCGAACACACTGCCGGGTCAGCTGGGCGAGGGTCGTTTCGCCGCACAGGACTTCCTGCGCGAGATCAAGAAGCTCGGTTCGATTTTCGAGACGATCCGCGTCGACGGCCCCGACTACCGACACCGCGACCTCCCGCCCGCGCCCGAGCCCATCTCGTCGGCCGAGCTGCGTGAGCGCGCCGAGTCCACCCCGGGTGCCACCCTCGACGACTTCGACGAGCTGTGCGTGCACCTGAGCACGCTGCACCCGTCGCGCTACAACAAGCTGATCCAGGACGTCAGTGCCGTCTTCCTCGACGGTGTGCATGCCGCCGAGGACCAGTCGGTGGCGCTGCGTCTGGTCGTCCTCGCGGACCGCCTCTACGACGCCAGCATCCCGGTGACGGTGTCCGGCGCGAAGCTCGACGAGATCTTCACTCCGGAGATGCTCGCGGGTGGCTACAAGAAGAAGTACCTGCGCGCCACCTCGCGTCTGCTCGCGCTCTCCCGCTTCGAGGTTCCGGCGTAGCCGGAAAGCGCACATCGGGGCACGGCCCCACCTACCATCGGCGCCATGACGTTTCGTGTGGTGCAGTGGGCGACGGGTGGGGTCGGGACGGCGGCAGTGCGAGCGGCGTTGCTGCACCCCGAGATCGACCTCGTGGGGTGCTGGGTGCACTCCGACGACAAGCACGGCCGCGACATCGGTGAGCTCGCAGGAACCGATCCGATCGGCGTCCACGCCACGTCGAGCGTCGACGAACTCCTCGCTCTCGATGCGGACTGCGTGATCTACACCCCGCTCGTCGCGGACAAGAAGGTCGTCGCGGCACTGCTCGCATCGGGCAAGAACGTCGTCACCCCGCTCGGCTGGTTCCGGCCCTCGGAACGGGACGCGGCCCTGGAGACGACCGCCGTCGACGCCGGGGTCACCCTGCACGGCACCGGAATCGACCCCGGCGGCATCACCGACCTGTTCCCGCTGGCGTTGTCCGCGATGACGTCGGCGGTGACGTTCGTGCGCGCGGAGGAGTTCTCCGATCTACGCGGATACGCGGCACCGGACGTGCTGCGGTGGATCATGCGGTTCGGTGGGTCGGTGCAGGAGGCGAAGGACGGGCCCATGCTGGGCCTGCTCACCGGCGGGTTCACGCAGTCGCTCCGGCTGATCCTGGACGGTATGGGGTTCGATCCCGAGGCCGAGATCCGCACCGGCCACGAGATCGCCGTCGCGACGGCGCCCATCGACAGTCCCCTCGGCGTCATCGAACCGGGATGCGTTGCGGGGCAGCGATTCCAGTGGGATGCGGTGATCGACGGCAGCTCCGTGGCGCGGGTCGCCGTGAACTGGCTGATGGGGGAGGAGAACCTCGACCCGCCGTGGACGCTCGGCCTCGCGGGCGAACGCTACGAGGTCGAGATCGAGGGCACGCCCAGCTCACTCGTGACGTTCACCGGATTCAACTCGGACGCGATCGAGAAGGCGGGCGATCCGAATCCCGGCATCGTGGCGACCGCGAACCACCTGGTCAATTCCGTCCCGTACGTCTGCCGCGCCGAGCCCGGAATCAAGTCCTACCTGGACCTGCCGCTGATGGCGGGTCGCGCACACCCGAAGTTGGCGCGCCGGTAGCTCGGCGCCGCGATCAGAGCCGTCGCTCCATGACGAAGTCGTGGTGCAGCTGCCCGCCGACCCGGAACCGCTTGGTCCCGGCCTTCGCGAAGCCCTGCTTGGCGTAGAAGCGCTGGGCCCGGACGTTCTCCTGGTTGACGCCGAGCCAGAGGCCGGCGGCGCCGTTCGTGCGTGCGCGCGCGATCGCTGCATCCATCAGCAGATGCGAGACGCCCTCGCCGTGATGATCAGGCAGGACGTACAGCTTGCTCAGCTCGACCGTGGGCAGCACCGTCACGGCCGCGCGCACGTCGGCGTCATCGGCGACACCGTCGACGAGCATCGCGTATCCGACGACGGCGCCGTCACCGACGGCCTTGAGCACCGTCCGGTCGGCCGCCGCGAGGTAGGAGGTGAAGTTGTCCTCGGACAGTACGGTGGCGAGGAACTCGGCCACGTCGTCGTCGGTAACGGACGGCGGGCAGGCCAGGGGGAAGGTGACGGCCGCGACGGCGGCGAGTTCGGCCGCGTCGGACGGGTCGGCCACGGCGACGGTGACGGTCACAGGCGATCCACCAGTTCCTTCGCTTCCCGCAGGTCCATGCCGGTGCGGTCGCGGAGGATCTTCGCGGCTCGTCCCTGATGGCCCTCGGCCTTGAGGTCCCGCAGCGTCGGCTCGATGTCGCGCCACTCGGCCGGCGGGTTGCCTGCTGTGGGTACCCACTCGCCGCGCTCGACCGCGTCGATGGCGGCCTTCGCGCCTGCGAGGTCGAGGCCGGTGCGCTCACGCAGCAGGGTGATGGCGTGCACCTTCTTGTGGTCGGCCACCAGTCGTTCGATGCGGTCGCGGGTGTCGAGATCGAGGTTCGCCACGAGGGCGTGTGGCGACGGCCGCCGATCGATCGAACGCGAGCGCCGCGTCAGCAGCCACGTCGTCAGGACCGCGAGGTCCACGAGTATCAGCACCACGATGAACCAGCCCCAGTTCGGCATGGGGCCAGTCAACCATCACGCCGTGCGGTCGGCGGAATCCGGTGCCTCGGCTGCTGCGGTGACGTGTGGACGGAACGCCGGAGCCAGGAAGATCAGTACGACCGCGAACACCAACGGCACCAGGAAGCCCACACGCAGGTTCGACACCGCTGCCACCGCACCGACGATGCCGCCGCCGACGACGGTGCCGGCGTAGTTGAACAGGTTCAGTCGCGCGATGACGGCGTCGGTCTGCTCGGGCGGCGTCAGACGCCCCGCGGCACTGAAGCACAGCGGCGCGACGATGGGGGCGCCCAGTCCGACGACGAGGAACCCGGCGATCGCCATCGCCGGTCCCGTGGCCGTGACGACGACGAGCATTCCCGCGGCGCCGATCGCCGCGCCGACCCGGACCACGGCGATCTCGCCGTACCTGCGAACCCACATGTCGCCGGTGAGGCGGGAGACGAGTCCGGCGCCCTGATACGCGGCGACTGCGAGCGCGGCGGTGCTGGTGCTCGCGAGGAGCATGTCCGTGAGGTAGAGCGCGGACCAGTTGCCGACGCTGAAGTCGATCGCGAAGAACAACGCCATCGCGGCACCGAGTGCGAGGAACGGCCGCAGAGGAACCGCCAGCGGCGCCGTCGGCGCGATGACACGCTCGTGACCCGTGACGAGCAGTCGCGGCCCGAGCGCGATCGTTCCGGCGGCGACCACCGCGGCCGCGATAAGGACCGTGACCGTGAGGCCGACGTCCAGCCCGGCGCAGAGGGAGACGAAGAGCGCTCCGACGATTGCGCCGACGCTCCACACGGCGTGGAACGACGACAGGATCGACCGCCCGTATCGGTGCTGTACGGCCACACCCTGCATGTTCGCGGCGGCATCGATCATGCCGAGCCCGATCCCGTACACCGCGAAACCGGCGAAGAAGGCGACGGTCCCCTGGGCGAGCGCGATGCCCGTGCCCGCCACCGCGACGACGGCCAGCCCGATCCGCAGCGTCGTCCGACTGGAGGTTCGAGTGGCGACGAACTCGGCGAGGACACTGCCGACCCCTGCGACCAGTGACACGGTCACCACGGCGATCACGATCGTGGTGTCGGAGAAGCCGAACTTGTCCTTGATCTGTGGGAGCTGGGTCAGCAGCACGGCAAGGAAGAAGCCCTGCAGTGCGAATGCCGTCGCAGTGGCCACGCGGGCGGTGCGTGTGGCGGGAGTGGGTTCGGTCATGTCCTGTGTCGGTACTTTCGCCGGGCCTGCTGGGGCGTGTTCGGAAATTCAAGCATCACACTGGACGTGCGTCCAGGAAACGGCGACACTCGCCTCATGACGAACACCGAACCCCAGTTTCCGCCCGGCTTCCTGTGGGGTGTGGCCGCTGCCGCGTATCAGATCGAGGGCGCGGTGGACGTCGACGGACGAGGCTCGTCCATCTGGGACGAATTCTGCTCGCGACCGGGAGTGATCGCACGCGGAGAAACCGGCGCGACCGCTACGGATCACTACCACCGCTACCCCGAGGACGTCGCACTCATGCGTGAGCTCGGCGTCGACGCCTACCGGCTCTCGGTGTCGTGGTCGCGGGTGCAGCCGACCGGCAGCGGCGCCGTCAACGACGCCGGACTCGACTTCTACGACCGGCTGATCGACGAACTGTGCGAGGCAGGGATCGCCCCCGCTGTCACGTTGTTCCACTGGGATCTGCCGCAGACGCTGCAAGACGCAGGAGGCTGGCTGAACCGCGAGACCGCCGCTCGGCTCGCCGATTACGCGGCGATCGTCGGCCGACGCCTCGGGGACCGGGTTCGGATGTGGATGCCGTTGAACGAGCCGGTCGTGCACACGCTCTACGGTCACGCGCTCGGCGTCCACGCGCCCGGACAGGCGCTCGGTTTCGGTGCACTGCAGGCAGCGCACCACCAACTCCTCGGGCACGGACTTGCGGTGCAGGCGTTGCGATCCGCGGGCTGCACCGACATCGGCATCGCCTCCAACCACGCCCCCGTCCATGCCGCGAGCGACGCCGAGGCAGACGTCGAGGCCGCCGAGATCTACGACCACATCGTCAACTGGACGTTCGCGGACCCGATTCTGCGTGGCAGCTACTCCGCACCCGAGCTCGCCGCGATCCTGCAGGGACCGGTCGACGACGACCTGAAGACGATTGCCGAGCCGCTCGACTGGTTCGGGATCAACTACTACGAGCCGACGGTGATCGCCGCGCCGACCTCCGACGAGGGCAGTACCGGCGTCCTCGAAGTGGACCTGCCGCCGGGAATGCCCTTCCAACCGGTCGCTCTCGAGGGCTACCCTCGTACCGACTTCGGGTGGCCGGTCGTGCCGGACGGGCTGCGCGAGATCGTGCAGACCTTCGCCGACCGCTACGGCGACGCCCTGCCGCCGCTGTACATCACCGAATCCGGTGCGTCCTACCACGATCCGGCGCCCGACGCCGAGGGCAGAGTGCGTGACCGGCTCCGGATCGACTACCACCGCGCACACCTGCACGCGTTGAAGGAAGCCGTCGACAACGGGGTCGACGTGCGCGGCTACTTCGTGTGGTCGATTCTCGACAACTTCGAATGGGCTGCGGGATACCAGGAACGGTTCGGACTCGTCCACGTCGACTACGAGACACTGCAGCGCACACCGAAGGACTCGTACCACTGGTACCGGAACCTGATCGCCGCCCACCGAGCGACCGCGGGAGCCGCTCGGTCGTGACCGTTGTGGCGTCGCCGAGGCCGTGACCCCGGCGGCGCCGCTCAGGCCGTGACGACGTCCAGGTCCTGACGCCAGTCGTAGACGACCTCGGTGCGGAGGACGATGTCCTGCAGGGACCGTCGGTTCGGGTCGAGCACCACCCACAGCAGCCCCACAGGGAAGAAGACGCACGCGATGGCGCGCGGAAGCGCGACTGCCCACCGAACCCGCTGATGTCTCCTGTTTGTCACCCGCACACCCATCGCGAGCGAGCCGACGGTGCGCCCGGTCGTCGCCCAGCAGCCGGTGAGGTACACGATCGACATGCCCAACCAGGACGCGATCGACCACAGGGGGCCCGGATCGGGGAAGGAGAAGCTCTGCGGCGACAGCAGTAGACGGGTGAGCAGCAGTCCCAGGTACGCGCCACCGAGAATGCCCAGTACGACGCCGAGGTCGATGCCGGCGGCGACACCACGGGTGACGATTCCGGCGGGTCGACGCTCGGGAAGCCCATGACCCGCCGTCACCGGTCACCCGACTCGTCGGTGCCGTTGGCGGGCTGGTCGCGGCCGAACAGCCGGCCGACGAATCCCGCGACGGCGTCGTCGGCGTGCATACCCTGGCTGCGGACGCCGCGGACGGCTTCCTCGGACAGTGAACCGGTGGATTCGCGGATGATCTCGGGTAGATCGACGCCCTCGATGACCTGATCCGCCAGCCCGACCAGGTCGATGCGGTCGATCACCGCGTCGATGTCCAGGCGGGCGGCGATCGCGTCGACGTCCACGCGCCGTACCGCGCTGTCGAGGTCGACGCGGGCCACTGCCCGGTCGAGGTCCACCCTGTCGACGACCGCGTCCAGGGCGACACGGCGGACGGCGCGATCGAGGTCGACCGTGTCGACGATCGCGTCGAGGTCGAGGCGGCCGACTATGCGTTCGAGGTCGGCGCGCGCCACGACGGCGTCCACGTCGATGCCCTTCGCCAGCTCGTCCAGGTCCACGTTCTCCTTCACGATCCGGGTCAGATCCGCCTCGGAAAGGAACGCGACGAGTACCTCCCGGATCACGGCCCGAAGGACCACCCGCGCGGCATCGGCCACCGCATCGAGGGCTGCATCACCACGCTCGGTGAGGGCCCGGACACTCGCGTCGAGTGGCGCGGGGCGGGGGAGTCGGGAGACGGCCCGGACGGTGGTTCGGCCGGCGGCGAGGGCGAGGTCGGCGGTGACCGCGACGGTGCCGGCGAGAACCCGCGCGGCGTGGAGGCCGAGCGACGGATCCGGTGCTGCAGGTTCGGTCGCCATCTCGGACCTCTTCTCCAGTTGGACGGTACGTGTTCAGTACACACCCGATCGCTTCTCGCGATCGCGACAAAGCGTGCGCGAAGGGCCCCCGGTTTCCCGGGGGCCCTTCGGCTGGTGCGCGATACTGGGATTGAACCAGTGACCTCTTCCGTGTCAGGGAAGCGCTCTCCCGCTGAGCTAATCGCGCAGGATCATGCAGTTGTTCTTGCGGAGGTGGAGACGGGAATCGAACCCGTGTGCACGGCTTTGCAGGCCGTTGCCTCACCACTCGGCCACTCCACCGTAGGTTGTTCTCCAACCTCTCGAGCGGATGACGGGATTCGAACCCGCGACCCTCACCTTGGCAAGGTGATGCGCTACCAGCTGCGCTACATCCGCACGCTGCTCGGGGGCGTTGCTGCCTCCGTGCTGCGAGAAGGAACATTAGCGGACCCGCCGTCGAAAACACAATTCGCGCCCTGACCTCGAATGATGTGCGTGCCTCGGTCCGGCTCGGGGTGGCGGGGGTGCGAGACCGCGGCGTCGGCCCCGGAGGACGGTGAAGGCTCGGCCGCACCTGCAGGATGCGCCGGGGGTGGGCCGGCCGAATCGGGTCGCGTCGGATGCGGAGCCGGCCACGGCAGAAAACACGACGAGGGCCCCGCAAGATCCGGGGCCCTCGTCGTGTTCGTGGTGCGCGATACTGGGATTGAACCAGTGACCTCTTCCGTGTCAGGGAAGCGCTCTCCCGCTGAGCTAATCGCGCAGGTCCATCGTGCAGAAAACCATCTGCAACAGAGGTGGAGACGGGAATCGAACCCGTGTGCACGGCTTTGCAGGCCGTTGCCTCACCACTCGGCCACTCCACCGTAAGGTCGAGTTCCAACCTCTAGAGCGGATGACGGGATTCGAACCCGCGACCCTCACCTTGGCAAGGTGATGCGCTACCAGCTGCGCTACATCCGCACGCTGCTCGGCGGCGTTGCTGCCTCCGTGCTGCGAGATGAACAGTAGCCGACGGTGCAGGTGCGGCCAAATCGCCTGGTCATCGTGGGCCGAGGCCGCGAAGTGAACGGATGTGGCAGGTGGGGTGGACGGGGCAGGGGAGGATCGGTGACGCCAGGGTGGTCGCGACAGGGCATCGCGGCCTGCGGACGGCGTCGCGTGCGTGCCGGAGTCGAGGTTTGTGTGTTGACCTGGTGGTTTTTCCCGCGGGACGTCGGCGTGCTAGGTTTCTCCTCGTTCGGCCGCAGGTGATTCACCCGCGCCGGGCGGAAAAGTGCACGGTCCCGTGGCTCAGTGGGAGAGCGTCCGCTTCACACGCGGAAGGTCGCTGGTTCGATCCCAGCCGGGACCACAACACGAAAGCCCCCTCCACCGAGGGGGCTTTCGTCGTTTCGCGGCCCGTGCGCCCGCTCTCGTGGAGAAGTCGCGTAGTGCGGTACTCGTGCCCTCCTTGCACGGGATCCCCAGTCGGTGCCCACGTCAGGACCGTGCGCGGTTGACGGTCACGCGGCGGCGCGACGACAATCTCGTATGGCGTTGCACCAGGGTGAGTACGATCCCGCGGGTCCGCGTGCCGAGTTCGTGTCGATCGTCGACGCGAACACCCAGCTTGCGGAACAGACGAGGGCCTTCCTCGCGAGGGGCCTGGACCGGCTGAGCGAACGGGAGTTCTGCGCGATGTGCCCGGCCGCGGTGTTGTGCGCGGCCGCGGAGGCGGAGCTGAACAGGGCGTGCCCGAACACCCGAGTCGACGCCCCGCGGTGGCGTCGACAACTGACCGAGCACACGCTGCGCGGAATGAGCATCACGACCGTCGATCGCCCGCACACCGAGGACGTCTGCTTCGGGAAGGTGGTCCACGCCATCGAACGCGGGCACCTCCTCGAGGCGTCGAGTCACCCGACGCACGCCGACCCTCTCGAACCGGGAACCCGGCAGCTGTTGTGGCTGGCCGATCGGGTGCAGATCTTCACCCGGCACGTCGCCGAACGGTTGGCGAGCGGACAGTACTAGGACGTCACTCGGATCGCCGCGACAGCTCTTCGACCGTCTCGGTGATCCGTCTGCCGCGCGTCTCCGGCCTCTTCGCGCCGTCGATGTGCCGGACGAGTTGCCGCCGCCGGCTGACGGTCAGATCGCGGTAGGCCGATTCTGCGGAGGGGTCCGCGGTCAGGAAGTCCGCGGGTTCGGTCACCCTGAGGGGTTCGGGCGTCCGACTCGACGGCGACGTCGACGTGGTCACCGGTCGTGCCGTCCGCCGCTGCCCGATTGGCCTTGCTCAGGCCTGTGAGATTCCCTTCGGACTGTCGGACCCACTGCCCCCACTGCCCGATTGTCGTCGTGGCCGTCTCGACGTGCAGTTCGCCACGCGGTCCGGATCACGTCAGCCGGAGGGGCGAGGCGCGAGTCACACCCCGAGCTGCCGGTGGATGATGGCCACTCGCAATCGGTTTCGGCGTGCGTGTCGGATCGCCGCATGGTGCGCTTGGCTCATCGGGAATCGGACCGGACGAGGGATGGGCCGATGGAAACGGAATCGTTCGTGGTGATCGGCGACACCACCGTGGCGCGCAGGCTGTGCTCCTCGCTCGCCGAGCGTGATGAGCCGGTGCGCCACCTCGCGTGTCCCGACGAAGACGAGCTCGTGGCGATGCTGGCCGAGGCACCGGCCTGCGGTGTGGCGGTGCTGTTCGACGACGACGTGGTCGCCCTGCGCTATGCGCTGGCCGTGGCGAACATTCAGCCGGGTGTCGCGATGGTCGTGACGGTGTTCGACCGGACAATCGGCGACCAGCTCGCCCGCTTCCTCCCGCACTGCACGGTGACCAGTCCCGCCGACCTCGCCGCACCCTCATTGGCGGGCCCGTGTCTGGACTGGAATCTCGTTGCGGTCACCCGCAGCGGGTCCGGGATCCGCGGGGTGCGCTCGGTGTCCGGAACAGTGGACGAGGTCCCCGTGCAAGGCCGCCGCCGGAAGGGCTGGCGCGCGGCCGCTCACGGTCTCGCGAGGGTGTTCGGGTCCCACGAGGTCGGAGTGCGGATCCTCCTGACCGGGCTGCTCGGTCTCGCGACCGTCCTGGTCGCGGACTGGACGTGGCTCGTGATCGGCGCCGGACACGGAGCCGTCGAGTCGTTCGGCGAAGCGGTTCGGGTGGTGACCACGGTCGGCCCCGCCGGCGAGATCGACGGCGATCCGGTCTACGCGATTCTCGCGTCGATGGCCATGCTCGCCACGATCGTGTTCACCGCCATGTTCACCGCGGGCGTCGTCGATCGCCTGATCGGTCCCCGGCTGACCGCCGTGTGGGGGTCACGGGCACTGCCGAGATCCGGGCACGTTGTGGTCGTCGGGCTCGGGCAGGTCGGACTGCGGCTGTGCAGGGAGTTGCGGGAACTCGGTGTGCCGGTGGTCGGCGTCGAGCGGGATCCGCATGCGCGCAATCTGCACGCGATGCGCGACGACGGCATTCCCGCCGTCGTCGGCGACGGCACGGACCGCGCGCTGCTCGAGCGGGTCGGCGTGCGGAGGGCGATCGCGTTGGCTGCGGTGAGCTCGGACGATCGCGACAACATCGCCGTGTCGCTGGCGGCGCAGGCCGCGGCACCGCAGGTGCGGGCGGTGCTGCGGGCAGGGGAGAAGGAGATCATCGCCGAGACAGGATCGTTGCTTCCGCTCGGGGTGATCCGGGACGTGACGAGCCTGAGTGCGACGTATGTACTGGCCCACCTGCTCGGCGCCGAGCCGGTCGGGGTGGTGGCGGGGCGGTCGCACGTGCACGTCCTCCGCTCGGACGGGGAGTACGTGGAGCTTCCGATTGCGGCACGGTCCGGATGCCGGCACGTGTGTGCCGGTGGCGCGGTACACGGTGATGCCGCGCACGGCACTCGACGAGCGTGATGTGGCGGGACCACGCACACTTGACCCACCCGCCGACGAGCCGACACACGGGTCGTACCGAATCGAATCCGGCGACCAGGGCACGACAACATCCCGACCACCGCCGCGCCACAACCCGACAGCACGCACACCGCTCGCGCCGGCACGAAGCCCCGGCCACCAAGGGTGACCGGGGCTTCGCGGCAGGTGTCAGCGGATCAGTCGACGACGATCTCGCGCTTGAGGATCTTGCCGGTGGGGCCCAGGGGCAGCTCCGACACGATCCGCACGACGCGCGGGTACTTGTATGCCGCGACCCGTTCCTTCGCGAACTCGCGAACCTCGTCCTCGGTCAGAGTCCGACCGGGCTTCGGGATGACCACGGCGGCAACCTCTTCGCCGTGTGTCTCGTGCGGAACGCCGACGACGGCGACGCTGCCGACGGCCGGGTGCGCGTACAGCACCTCTTCGATCTCGCGGGGATAGATGTTGTATCCACCGCGAATGATCATGTCCTTGGCGCGGTCGACGATGTAGTAGTAGCCGTCCTCGTCGCGGCGGCCGATGTCACCGGTTCGGAACCAGCCGTCGCGGATCGCCGAGGCCGTGGCCTCGGGGTTCCCGAAGTAGCCCTTCATCACGTTGTGGCCGCTGATCGCGATCTCGCCGTCCTCGCCGTCCGGAACCTCGTTCCACTCGGCGTCGATCAGCTTGAGCTCGACGCCGTCGATGGGCTGGCCGACGGATCCTGCCTTGCGTTCGCGGTCGGCATGGTTGAACGCCGCCACCGGTGAAGTCTCCGAGAGTCCGTAGCCCTCCAGGATCGGGGCGTTGTACGCCTCCTCGAACGCGCCGAGCACCTCGACCGGGAGGGCGGACCCGCCGGACACGCAACGCCGCAGGCTGGAAGTGTCGTAGTCCGCGCGACCGGGGAACTGCGAGAGCGCGACGTACATGGTCGGTACGCCACCCATCTGCGTCACCTTGTCGCGGGCGATCACCTCGAGTGCCTTCGCGGGATCGAATCGGGGGAGCAGGGTCAGGGTGGCGCCGGCGAGCACGGCGGCATTCATCATCGTGGTCTGCCCGAACACGTGGAACAGGGGCAGGCCACCGAAGACGACGTCGCCGGCCGACAGGCCCGCGATGGCGTCGCTCGCGGAGATCTCCGCATTGCGCATCATGTTCGCGTGAGTCAGCTCGGCGCCCTTCGGGGCTCCGGTGGTCCCGGAGGTGTACAGGATCACCGCGGTGTCGTCGGCCGCGCGGTCGACACCCTCGACGGCCGCGTAGGTACCGAGTTCGGTGAGGAACGATGCCGGGTCGACCGAGACGTAGGTGACCCCGGCCTCGGCGGCACCCTTGCCCGCCTCCTCGTCGACGGCGTTCCACGCGAAGAACACCTTGGCGTCGGAGTCCCGCAGGACATGGGAGAACTCGCGGCTCTTGTACAGAGGGTTGGTCGGGACGACGACACCACCTGCCCACAGCACGCCGTAGTAGAGGACGGGCATGTGCAGGATGTTCGGCAGCGACAGCGCGACCCGGTCGCCCGGCTCGACCCCGAGTTCGCGCAGCCAGCCGGCGACCTTGGAGGCGAGCCCGGCGAACTGCGCGAAGGTGAGCTGCGCATCGTCCATCTTGACCGCGACGCGGTCGGGGTGCAGGCCGGCGGTGCTCCGCAGATTGTCAGTGAGGTTCATTGCTATCCAATTCGTGCCCCGACGTGCACTGGTGCGAAGTCGGATGAGGGAGGGTGTGCATCGGTCTTCGCCCGGGTGTGCCGACGACGGTGAGTTCGTGACGGCTCCCGGTTGGTCGGAGCGCCGATCCGGGTGGGACAGTAACAACTGTAATTGGACAGTAATAGTGGTCACTCAGCACCGTCAAACAGTTCTGAATGACGCATGTCATGTGACACTGGCAGCACAGTGGTGCTTTCATGACCGACATGACAGTGGACGGCCCCGGCGCATCGGCGTACTCCCTCGCGGAACTCGCGCGAGCAGCAGACGTGCCGGCGCGGACGATTCGCTACTACCAGTCCGAAGGGTTGCTCCCACGCCCCTCCCGTAGGGCCGGACAGGCGGTGTACGACAGGCTGCATCTCGAGCGACTGCGGTCGATCGGAGCCCTGCAGTCGCGTGGACTGAGACTGCAGACCATCCGCGAGGTCCTGGGCGAATCGGGAGAGTCGACCAGCGACGTGGCCGACCTGCTGGGACCGGAGATCGCAGGAGCCGCGTGGCTCGCAACGTCGGCACGCACGCTCGACGAGGGTGAACTCGCGGACCTGCTCGGCGACGCCTACCCGGATCAGGTCGGATCCCTCGTCTCGGTCGGCTATCTCGAACGGCGACTGGGCCCCGACGGACGCGGAGTCTGGTACTGCGCCAGCGTTCCCCAACTGCGCGGTGCGCTCGAGTTGCGGACGATCGGGGCCGCTCTGGAACTGAGTGCCTGGGCCTCGAACGAACTACGTGCGCGGCTGCGCGACATGAGCGAACTGTTCGTCGGACGGTGGATCGCCGAATCCGGGAGGCTCTATCGGGGGACCGCCACCCGGGAGGATTTCGATGCGAAGCTCGAGCGGTTGCGGGCCGTGGCATGGCAGTCCGCGGCACACGTGATGGCGGAGGAGATGGGTCGGGCGATTCAGCGATCGGACGAGATCCGGGAACGTGTGGTGGCAGGTGACTTCGACTTCGGCGCCGGACTCGAATCCGCCGAGTGACCGCCCGCGGTCACCGGGAAGTCCGGTCACCGACGGCGGTACCGTGGGTCCGGTGACGGAGCAGACGCGGGACGAGAGCATGTGGATGCGGGCGCGCCGACGGATCGCGTCGAATCCCGTGCTGAACCTCGGCTACCGCATCGCGGTCGGTGTGATCGGCGCCGCCGTCCTCGCCGTCGGCATCCTCGCCATCCCGTACCCAGGCCCCGGTTGGCTGATCGTCTTCGCCGGACTCGGCATCCTCGCGTCCGAGTTCGCCTGGGCGCACCGACTGTTGCGTTTCGCCAAGGAGAAGTACGACCGCTTCATGGACTGGTTCGCGCGGCAGTCGATCGTCGTCAAGGGGCTCGCGGCGCTCGCGACCGCGGTGATCGTCGTCCTGACCCTGTGGGTCCTCGGGACGTTCTCTCTTGTCGGCGGATGGATCGGGATCGAGCACGCCTGGCTCGAATCGCCGCTGTGACCTCGTCCCCGGGCGCGGTTCTGGCCCAACCGGCGTGGCTCGCGCAGCGCGTCGCCGACACCGCCCGGTACTGGCGTCTCGACGACGACCGCGTCGCCGCAACCCTGTGGTGGTACTCGGCGAGTTCGGTGGTCGTCACCGGAATCGGCGACCTGCTGACAACCGGCACGGCGCCGAACACCGACCTGGACGAGGCCACCGTCGAGATCGCGCCCGACGGTCGCCTCCTCGACTTCCGGTCCGCCGGCCGCCTGCGGGACGTCGACGACATCGCGGACGCACTCCGCGACACCCTCGCCGCGATCGTCGATCCGCTGGCGACGCTGAGCGGAGCCACCCCTCGGGCGCTGTGGGCGGTTGCGTCCGACTCGCTCGCCAACCGCTGCCTGAATGCGGGTAGCGCCGCCCTCGCGTCCGGTCTGGCGACGCGAATCGGGGAGCCGTTGCCGGTGCCGCGATTCGTCGACGTCGGCCGGGACTGCACCGACGCGGACACCTCGGCGCCCGTACCACCCGGGCGCCGCCGGGTGGTTCGACGTTCCTCGTGCTGCCTGATCTACCGAAGCCCTGTGGTCGCCGCCCCCGGTGACCCGGACGCCGCGGCGCGAGCCAAGTGCGTCAGCTGCCCCCGGCAGCGTCCCGAGGTCCGCGCCGCGCGCCTCACGGCACTCTGACCACCCGACCGCGACCGCGCGACGCGGGTCCGCATCGGCGGATCGGCCGACGGTCCCGATAGCATGAGTGCGCATCGACCCGCCGACCTCCGGTTCGGCCAATCACACGAGGAGCACAACGCCGTGACCACGCCTGCATCAGTAGTCCCAGCCGCCCGCGTCCGGGTGCCTGCCGGGACTACGGCCGGCGCGGCAGTCCGCGATGCGGGCCTGCCCGCGAAGGGCCCCGACGCGATCATCGTGGTCCGCGACGCCGAGGGAACCCTCAAGGACCTGTCGTGGACCCCCGACGTCGACGCCGAGGTCGAGGCGGTCGCCGCGGACACCGAGGACGGTCGCAGCGTCATCCGGCACTCGTGTGCCCACGTCCTCGCGCAGGCCGTCCAGCAGGAGTTCCCGAACGCGAAGCTCGGCATCGGCCCGCCGATCAAGGACGGCTTCTACTACGACTTCCAGGTCGCCGAGCCCTTCACGCCCGAGGACCTCGCTCGCCTCGAGAAGCGAATGAAGAAGATCGTCAAGGACGCGCAGCGGTTCTCCCGCCGTGTCGTCGAGGACATCGAGGACGCCCGCACCGAGCTGGCCGACGAGCCGTTCAAGCTCGAGCTGATCGACGACAAGTCCGGGATCGACGATCCCGAGGTCATGGAGGTCGGCGGCGGCGAGCTGACCATTTACGACAACCTCAACCCGCGCACCGGCGAGCTGATCTGGAAGGACCTGTGCCGCGGCCCGCACATTCCGACCACCAAGTACATCCCGGCGTTCAAGCTGACCCGCAGCTCTGCCGCGTACTGGCGCGGCGACCAGTCCCGCGAGGACCTGCAGCGCGTCTACGGCACCGCGTGGGAGTCGACCGAGGCGCTCGACAAGCACATGGAGCTGTTGGCCGAGGCGGAGCGGCGCGACCACCGCAAGGTCGGCGCCGAGCTGGACCTGTTCTCCTTCCCCGACGAGCTCGGGTCCGGTCTCCCGGTCTTCCATCCGAAGGGCGGCATCATCCGTCAGGAGATGGAGAACTACTCCCGCCAGCGGCACGTGGAGGAGGGCTACGAGTTCGTCTACTCGCCGCACATCACCAAGCAGCACCTGTACGAGGTGTCCGGCCACTTGGACTGGTACCGCGACGGCATGTTCCCGGCGATGCACATCGACGAGGAACTGAACGAGGACGGCACCGTGCGCAAGCCGGGCCAGAACTACTACCTCAAGCCGATGAACTGCCCGATGCACAACCTGATCTTCCGGTCGCGGGGGCGCTCCTACCGGGAACTGCCCTTGCGCCTGTTCGAGTTCGGCTCCGTCTACCGCTACGAGAAGTCCGGTGTCGTGCACGGACTGACCCGCGTTCGCGGCATGACGCAGGACGACGCGCACATCTACTGCACCAAGGAGCAGATGCGCGACGAGCTGACCACGACGTTGCAGTTCGTCCTCGGTCTGCTCAAGGACTACGGCCTCGACGACTTCTACCTCGAGCTGTCGACGAAGAACCCGGACAAGTTCGTCGGCGACGACGCTCTCTGGGAGGAGGCCACCGAGACGCTGCGCGAGGTCGGTGCGGCGTCCGGGCTGAACCTGATTCCGGATCCGGGCGGCGCCGCGTTCTACGGTCCGAAGATCTCCGTGCAGGTCCAGGACGCCCTCGGCCGCAGCTGGCAGATGTCGACGATCCAGCTCGACTTCAACCTGCCCGAGCGATTCGAGCTCGAGTACACCGGAACCGACGGCGCCAAGCACCGTCCGGTGATGATCCACCGCGCGCTGTTCGGGTCGATCGAGCGTTTCTTCGGCGTGCTCACCGAGCACTACGCAGGTGCGTTCCCGGCGTGGCTGGCCCCGGTCCAGGTCGTCGGCATCCCGGTCGCGGAGGCGTTCGAGGACCACCTGTGGGACGTGAACGAGCGACTGAGGAAGGCCGGCGTGCGGGCCGAGGTCGACGTCAGCGACGACCGGATGCAGAAGAAGATCCGCACCCACACCACGCAGAAGGTGCCGTTCATGCTGCTCGCGGGCGAGCGGGACGTGGAGGCCGGAGCCGTCTCCTTCCGGTTCCGTGACGGCACCCAGATCAACGGCGTGCCCGTCGAGAAGGCGGTCGCCGTGATCACGGAGTGGATCGCCCGCCGCGACAACTCCTCGCCGACGGCCGAACTCCTCGGGGTCGGCGATGAGTGACACCGATCGGCCTGCCGGTGTGAACGGCACCGACGAACCGATGGTCGACACCGGCCCCGGTGATCCGGACCGACTGCAGCGGCTGTGGTCGCCGCACCGGATGTCCTACATCGCGGAGTCTCCCCGGTCGGCGAAGTCCGACGAGGGTCCGTTCACCGCGATCCCGAAGATGAGCGACGAGGAAGGTCTCATCGTCGCGCGGGGCGAGCACGTCTACGCGGTGCTGAACCTGTACCCGTACAACCCGGGCCACATGATGGTGGTGCCCTACCGTCGGGTCGCTGCGCTGGAGGACCTCACCCCCGGCGAGTCGGCGGAGCTGATGGCCTTCACACAGCAGGCGATCCGCGTCGTCAAGCGGGTGTCGCGGCCGGATGCGTTCAACGTCGGCCTCAACCTCGGTGCGGCGGCGGGCGGCTCGCTCGCCGAGCACCTGCACCAGCACATCGTTCCGCGCTGGGGCGGCGACGCGAACTTCATCACCGTCCTCGGTGGTACGAAGGTGATGCCGCAGCTGCTGCGGGAGACGCGGGCGCTGCTGTCGGCGGCGTGGCAGGAGATGTCCACCGGCGTCGGGGGCGTCTAGATGCTGAGCATTCTGGGGCGGGCCTCGGTGTCGAAGGCGACCGCGCCCCTGGGCCGAGCGCTGGTGAGCACCGGGTTGAGCCCGGATGCGGTGACGGTGTTCGGCACCGTCGCGAGCGTGGCGGGGGCGCTGACCCTCTTTCCGTCGGGACATCTGTTCTGGGGAACCATGTTCATCTGGTTCTTCGTCATGTTCGACATGCTCGACGGTGCGATGGCGCGGGCCCGGGGCGGCGGAACGCGGTACGGCGCCGTGCTCGACGCAACCTGTGACCGGGTGGCGGACGGTGCGATCTTCGCCGGCCTCGCCTGGTGGGCCGTCTACCACGAGGGCAGCAGATCGCTCCTCGTCGCGACACTGATCTGTCTCGTGACCTCGCAGGTCATCTCGTACGCGAAGGCGCGCGCGGAGGCGAGCGGTCTGACCGCCGACGGTGGCCTGATCGAACGTCCCGACCGGCTGATCATCGTTCTCGTCGGCGCCGGTTTGACCGGTATCGCAGGGCATTTCGGGATCGGCTGGCTGGAGTGGGCCGTCCACGTCGCGATGTGGATCCTCGCCGTCGCCAGCGTGATCACGGTGTTCCAGCGGGTACTGGCGGTGCGCAACTCGCCGGGGGCGCGCGAACTGCTGCCGATCGCCAAGCCCACAGACCAGGACCCCGAGCAGTGAGTCTCGCAGAGCGGGCGAGCGACCTCGGCTACGCCGCAGGCTGGCGCCTGGTGCGCGCACTCCCCGAATCCGTCGCGACACGATTGTTCGACGCGGGTGCCGACTTCGCCGTCCGGAAGGGCGGCCCGGACCAGTTGCGGCGCAACCTCGCTCGCGTCCTCGGCGTGCCCGCAGAGCAGGTGCCGGACGACCTGATCCGGGCGTCGGTGCGGTCCTACGCCCGATACTGGCGCGAGGCGTTCCGATTGCCGTCGATGGACCAGACCGAGCTCGGTCGCCGGCTCGACGCCAAGATCCAGGGCAAGGAACACGTCGAGGCCGCGCTCGCCGCGGGCACCGGCGCCGTACTGGCCCTGCCACACAGCGGCAACTGGGACATGGCAGGCGTGTGGCTGGTGCAGGCCCACGGCACCCTGTCGACGGTCGCGGAACGTCTCAAGCCGGAGTCGCTGTATCAGCGGTTCGTCGCCTACCGGGAGAGCCTCGGCTTCGAGATCTTCCCGCTCAGCGGCGGTGAGGCCCCGCCGTTCGGCCAGCTCGCGGACCGCCTGCGCGACAACCGGGTGGTGTGCCTGCTCGGCGAGCGGGACCTCGCCAAACGCGGTGTCCCCGTGACGTTCTTCGGTGAGCCAACCCGCATGCCCGCAGGCCCGGCCAAGCTGGCGATCGAGACCGGTGCGGCGTTGCTACCGGTGCACTGCTGGTTCGAGGGTGACGACTGGGGCTTCTCCGTCGGGGCCGCCATCGACACCACGGGCGGGGTCGACGTCGCCACCCAGGCGCTCGCCGACCGCTTCGCTGCGAACATCGCCGCGCACCCCGAGGATTGGCACATGCTGCAACCGCTGTGGCTCGCCGACCTGTCGGAATCGCGACTGGCTCGAATGGAGTCGTGACGTGAACATCGGGATGGTGTGCCCGTACTCGTTCGACGTTCCGGGCGGGGTGCAGGCGCACGTCGTCGAACTCGCGCAGGTCCTGATCGAACGCGGGCACCGGGTCAGTGTCCTGGCCCCGGCCTCGGAGGGCACGGAGCTGCCCGACTTCGTCGTCTCCGCTGGACGCGCCGTGGCGATCCCGTACAACGGATCCGTCGCACGCCTGACGTTCGGACCGGTCTCCTACGCACGGGTGCGGAGGTGGATCGCGGACAATGACTTCGACGTGCTGCACATCCACGAGCCGAACGCGCCGAGCCTGTCGATGCTCGCCATGAAGATCGCCGAGGGTCCGATCGTCGCGACCTTCCACACGTCCACGACGAAGTCGTTGGTGCTCAGCACCTTCCAGGGCGTGCTCCAGCCGTACCTGGAGAAGATCTCCGGCCGGATCGCGGTGTCCGAGCTGGCGCGTCGCTGGCAGGTCGAGTCCCTCGGATCCGACGCCGTGGAGATTCCGAACGGGGTGGACGTCCCCGCGTTCGCGGATGCCGCACCGTTGCCCGGCTACCCGCGCGAGGGTGGCACCGTGCTGTTCCTCGGCCGGTACGACGAACCGCGCAAGGGGATGGCAGTCCTGCTCGGTGCGCTGCCCGCATTGGTCGAACGGCACCCCGATCTGGAGGTCCTGGTCGTCGGTCGGGGCGACGAGGACCGGCTCCGCAAGGAGGCCGGACGGTACGCGAAGCACCTCAGGTTGCTCGGCCAGGTGAGCGACGACGAGAAGGCGTCGGCGCTGCGGTCCGCCGACGTCTACTGCGCTCCGAATCTCGGCGGCGAGTCGTTCGGGATCGTGCTCGTCGAGGCGATGGCCGCCGGGACCGCGGTCGTGGCGAGCGAACTCGACGCCTTCCGCCGGGTGCTGCGGGACGGCACCGCGGGCATCCTCACGCCGATCGGCAGCTCCGACGCCCTGGCGAACGCCGTCGACAGTCTGCTGTCCGATCCCGACCGGCGCCGCGAACTGGTCACGGTCGCCACCGAGGTCGTCGCCGAATACGACTGGCCGGTGGTGGCCGAACAGATTCTCCGGGTGTACGAGACGGTCACCGTCGGTGCGCGCGGTGTGCGGGTGGAGGCGTGATGACCTTCTCCGCGACGACGATCCTTGTCATCGCACTCGTGGTGGCGGTGCTCGTCGCCGTCGCGGTGTGGGCGTACGGAACCGCGAACCGGCTGGACCGGTTGCACGTTCGTTCGGACCTGTCGTGGCAGGCACTCGACGCCGCGCTGGCCCGCCGTGCCGTCGTCGCGCGCGCGGTCGCGGCCGCCGTCGTCCCGACGGGGTACGCGTTCGCGTCGCCTCCGCGCCCCGAACTCGACGGGAAACGGCTGGCGGTGCTGGCGGATCAGGCCGAGCGGGCGGACCGGGCACAGCGCGAGTCCACGGAGAACAGGTTGTCCGCCGCGCTGGCTGCGGTTCCGTCCGAGGCCCTGCCGCCGCAGCTGGTCGCGGAACTGGCCGACGCCGAGGCTCGGGTGCTCATCGCCCGCCGGTTCCACAACGACGCGGTGCGGGACACCCTCGCACTGCGGACCCGCAGGCCGGTCCGGTGGCTGCATCTCGGCGGCACGGCGCCGCTTCCGACGTACTTCGAGATCGCCGAGCGCGCCACCACGTCGGCCGGTGCCGGTGTCGACGAGATGCGGACCTCGGCGCGGGTCGTGCTGCTCGACGGGGCAGGGCGGGTGCTCCTGCTGCGCGGGCACGATCCGCAGGTTCCCGACGTCCACTTCTGGTTCACGATCGGCGGCGGTGTCGAGCAGGGGGAGACGCTGCGAGAGACCGCCGTTCGGGAGATCCACGAGGAGACGGGTCTGAGTGTCGATCCGTCCGACCTCCGCGGCCCGATCTGGCGCCGGGTCGCGGTGTTCCCGTACGACGGCGAGGTCATCCGCTCCGAGGAACTGTTCTTCGTCCTGCGCGGAACCGAGTTCACGCCGCAGCGGAACGGCTTCACCGAACTCGAACGGCGGGCGATCACCGGGCACCGCTGGTGCACGGCGGAGGACATGCGAGCGATCGCGGCGGGCGGCGAGGTGGTCTACCCCACGGAGTTGCCCGAGCTGCTCGCCGAGGCGGGAAGCGTGGCGACACGGGACGAGGAGCCCGGCGTCCGTTCCATTCGCTGACCGGGCGGCCGGGCGAACGCGTCCACGTCCTAGAATCGGGGTACCCGGACGTGGTCGGTACGGCTGAGTGGCCACACCGGACCACGCCGCGGACGTTCCCATACAGGTCACTACCGATGGAGTCATGCCGTGAGCACCCCTGAAACCCCCGCTGCTTCGCCTGCCCAGGTCGGCACGGCCCGCGTCAAGCGTGGGATGGCCGAGATGCTCAAGGGCGGCGTGATCATGGACGTCGTCACCCCCGAGCAGGCGAAGATCGCCGAGGACGCCGGCGCCGTCGCCGTCATGGCCCTCGAACGCGTCCCTGCCGACATCCGCGCCCAGGGCGGCGTCTCCCGCATGTCCGACCCGGACATGATCGACGGCATCATCTCCGCCGTCTCCATCCCCGTCATGGCCAAGGCCCGCATCGGCCACTTCGTCGAGGCCCAGATCCTGCAGTCCCTCGGCGTCGACTACATCGACGAGTCCGAGGTCCTCACCCCCGCCGACTACGCCAACCACATCGACAAGTGGAAGTTCACCGTCCCGTTCGTGTGCGGTGCCACCAATCTCGGCGAGGCACTGCGCCGCATCACCGAGGGCGCCGCGATGATCCGCTCCAAGGGCGAGGCCGGCACCGGCGACGTCTCCAACGCCACCACCCACATGCGGACCCTCGGCGCCGAGATCCGCCGCCTCGGGTCGCTGAGCGAGGACGAACTGTACGTGGCGGCGAAGGAACTGCAGGCCCCGTACGAGCTGGTGGTCGAGGTGGCCCGGGAAGGGAAGCTGCCGGTCACCCTGTTCACCGCGGGCGGTATCGCCACCCCCGCCGATGCGGCGATGATGATGCAGCTCGGCGCCGAGGGCGTGTTCGTCGGTTCCGGCATCTTCAAGTCCGGCAACCCCGCCGAGCGGGCCGCCGCGATCGTCAAGGCCACCACCTTCCACGACGACCCGGACGTGCTCGCCAAGGTTTCCCGTGGTCTCGGTGAGGCGATGGTCGGTATCAACGTCGACGAGATCCCGCAGCCGCACCGCCTCGCCGAGCGCGGCTGGTGATCGTTCGCGCATGATTCAGGGGCGGCCCCGCATGATCGGTGCGGGGCCGTTCCATTGCCAGTTTGAGCACCTGCCGGAGAGGGGAACGCCTGTGTCGTCGATCGAGGAGATTCTCGAACTCGAACAGCTCGAGAAGGACATCTTCCGAGGGATCGTCGCCGAGACCATGCTGACCCGCACGTTCGGTGGTCAGGTGGCAGGCCAGGCGCTCGTCTCCGCGGTGCGCACGGTGGACGAGCAGTTCCGGGTGCACTCGCTGCACGGGTACTTCCTTCGTCCGGGCAACCCGACCATTCCGACGGTGTTCCTCGTGGACCGCATCCGCGACGGTCGCTCGTTCTGCACCCGACGCGTGACCGGTGTCCAGGACGGCCAGGCGATCTTCACGATGTCGGCCTCGTTCCACGTCGGCGACGAGGGTATCGAGCACGCCGACCGCATGCCGCCCGTTCCGGACCCGGACGAGCTCCCGGACACCGCACGCGCGGTCGAGGAGCTGTCGTGGGAGTTCCGGGAGTGGGCGGACTGGGATCTGCGTTTCGTCCCACAGGAGCGGATCGCACGCAGGCCGGGCGTGCCGGCGCAGCAGCAGGTGTGGTTCCGGTACCGCGGGACGCTGCCCGAGGACCCGGTCTTCCACATCTGCACGCTGGCGTACATGTCGGACATGACGCTGCTCGGGTCGGCGCAGGTACCGCACGCCGACGTGAAGGTGCAGCAGGCGTCGCTCGACCACGCACTGTGGTTCCTGCGCCCGTTCCGCGCCGACGAGTGGTTGCTGTACGACCAGTCGTCCCCGTCCGCCGGTTTCGGCCGGGCCCTGACCCAGGGCCGGATCTTCGATCGCTCCGGTGAGCTCGTCGCCGCTGTGGTCCAGGAGGGTCTCACCCGGCTGCTGCGGGACTGAAGGACCTCCACGTTTCCCGAAACCGATTCGTCCGCACAGGTTTCCGCATCAGATTGGATCAGCGATCAGTATCGTGTCAGCACCCCTGGACCCGACCGTGACCGACGCGCCCGCGCGCCCGGTGATCGGTGTGCTCGCCCTGCAGGGCGACGTCCGTGAACATCTCGCCGCCCTGCGGGCCGCGGGCGCCGAGGCCGTCTCCGTGCGCCGTGTCGAGGAACTTGCCGCGGTCGACGGGTTGGTGATCCCCGGCGGCGAATCGACAACGATGAGCCGTCTGCTGGTCGTGTTCGAACTGCTGGAGCCGCTGCGCGCCCGCCTGAGGGACGGAATGCCCGCGTATGGCTCGTGTGCCGGGATGATCCTGCTCGCCTCCGAGGTCCTCGACACCCGACCCGACGCGGAGTGCCTGTCCGGGATCGACATCACGGTTCGGCGCAATGCGTTCGGCAGGCAGGTCGACTCCTTCGAGGAGGACCTGGACTTCCTTGGTGTCGGAGGCGCGCCCATGCGGGCCGTGTTCATCCGCGCACCGTGGGTCGAGCGGGTGGGGGAGCACGTCGAGGTGCTGGCGACGGTCCCGGAGGGGCCGGCCGCCGGTCGCGTGGTTGCGGTGCGCCAGGGCGCGGTACTCGCGACGTCGTTCCACCCGGAGGTGACCGGCGATCGCCGCGTGCACGAGTTGTTCGTCGGCATGGTCCGCGAGGCGATCGCCACACACGGGTAAACTGGCGCCCTGCGCGTCCACCGAGATGACACCGTGAGTGCACCCGGACGTCACGAGTGCACCGAGCAACTACCGGAAGAGGGAACTCACGCATGAGCGGCCACTCCAAATGGGCCACCACCAAGCACAAGAAGGCCGCGATCGACGCCAAGCGTGGCAAGGCCTTCGCGAAGCTGATCAAGAACATCGAGGTGGCGGCACGGACCGGTGGCGGTGACCCGGCCGGAAACCCGACGCTGTACGACGCCATCCAGAAGGCGAAGAAGACGTCCGTCCCGAACGACAACATCGAGCGTGCACGCAAGCGCGGCGCCGGTGAAGAGGCGGGCGGCGCCGACTGGCAGACCATCATGTACGAGGGCTACGGCCCGAACGGTGTCGCCGTGCTCATCGAGTGCCTCACCGACAACCGCAACCGCGCCGCGGGCGAGGTCCGGACCGCGATGACCCGCAACGGCGGCAACATGGCGGATCCGGGTTCGGTGTCCTACCTGTTCAGCCGCAAGGGCGTTGTCGTGCTCGACAAGGCCGGGCGGTCCGAGGACGAGATCCTCGAGGTCGTCCTCGAGGCGGGCGCCGAGGAGATCAACGATCTCGGCGACCAGTTCGAGATCGTGTCGGAGGCAGGCGACCTCATCGCCGTGCGCTCCGCCCTGGTCGACGCGGGCATCGACTACGACTCCGCGGACCCGGATTTCCGCGCCTCGGTCGAGGTTCCGGTCGACGCGGACGGCGCGCGCAAGGTGTTCAAGCTCGTCGACGCGCTCGAGGACTCCGACGACGTGCAGAACGTCTACACCAACATCGACGTCTCCGACGAGGTCCTCGCCGAACTCGACGCCTGACGGCGGTGTGACCCCGACGGCTGGGGCGTGTTGGTCCCCAGTCGTGTCGGAGCGCCCACCTATACTCTCGAACAGCTGTTCGCATGGGCGGTCGGGTGATCGGAGAGGTGGGCGCGTGCGGGTGATGGGTGTCGACCCCGGACTGACGCGGTGTGGCATCGCGCTGGTGGAGTCCGGGCGCGGGCGGCAGGTGACCGCACTCGACGTCGACGTGGTGCGAACCCCGGCGGACATGGACCTGGCGAAGCGTCTGAACTCCGTCTACGACGCGGCCTGCCACTGGATGGACGTGCACGATCCCGAAGTCGTCGCGATCGAGCGCGTCTTCGCGCAGCACCAGGTCTCGACCGCGATGGGGACGGCCCAGGCGGGCGGTGTCATCGCGCTGGCCGCGAGCCAGCGTGGCGTGCCGGTCCGGTTCCACACCCCGTCCGAGGTGAAGGCGGCCGTCACCGGCAACGGCCGTGCGGACAAGGCGCAGGTCACGGCGATGGTGACCCGCATCCTCGGCCTGCAACAGGCGCCCCGCCCTGCGGACGCGGCCGATGCGCTGGCGCTGGCCATCTGTCACTGTTGGCGGGCCCCGATGATCGAGCGGATGGCCCGCGCCGAGGCCGCTGCGGCGGACCAGAAGCGACGGTACGAGGCCCGTCTCGCGGAACTGAACAGATCCCGGTTGAAGAAGGCAGGTTCGCAATGATCGCGTCCGTCCGCGGCGAGGTCGTCGAGATCGCGCTCGACCACGTGGTGATCGAGGCGGCGGGGGTCGGGTATCGGCTCAACGTCACCCCGGCGACGCTCGCGACCCTGCATCGCGGCGAGGAGGCACGACTCGTCGCCGCGATGATCGTCCGCGAGGACTCGATGACGCTGTACGGCTTCCACGACGCCGAGTCCCGTGACCTGTTCGGCCTGCTCCAGACGGTCTCCGGTGTCGGGCCGCGACTGGCCATGGCCGTCCTCGCGGTCCTTGAGCCGGAGGCGCTGCGCAAGGCTCTCGCCGAGGGCAACGTCACCGCCCTCACGAGGGTGCCCGGCATCGGCAAGCGGGGCGCCGAACGCATGGTCGTCGAGTTGCGGGACAAGGTCGAGGCGGTGCCGGTCGCGCCCGGATCGCCTGCCGCCGCGGCTGCCGGGCCGATCCGTGACCAGATCGTCGAGGCCCTCGTCGGCCTCGGCTTCCCGGCGAAGCAGGCGGAACCTGCGACCGACTCCGTTCTCGCCGCGGATCCGGCGGCCGACACCTCCCGCGCCCTGCGGGCCGCACTGGCACTGCTGGGTAAGACGCGGTGACCGAGGACGCCCAGGGGTACGGCGATCCCGGTGAATCGCCGGTGTCGGCGGAACTGGTCACCGGGGACGGCGACATCGAGGCCAGCCTGCGCCCGTCCTCGCTGGACGACTTCATCGGGCAGCCGCGGGTCCGGGAGCAGCTCCAACTCGTGCTGGCCGGCGCGAAGAAGCGCGGCGGTACTCCGGACCACATCCTGCTGTCCGGGCCGCCCGGGCTCGGCAAGACGTCGATGGCGATGATCATCGCCACCGAACTCGGCACGTCGCTGCGGCTGACGTCGGGTCCGGCCCTGGAACGGGCAGGCGATCTCGCCGCGATGCTAAGCAACCTCGTCGAAGGAGATGTGCTCTTCATCGACGAGATCCATCGCATCGCCCGCCCGGCGGAGGAGATGCTGTATCTCGCCATGGAGGACTTCCGTGTCGACGTCGTCGTCGGCAAGGGGCCGGGCGCCACCTCCATTCCGCTCGAGGTCGCGCCCTTCACGCTCGTCGGCGCGACGACGAGGTCCGGCTCCCTCACCGGGCCGCTGCGGGACCGGTTCGGGTTCACCGCGCACATGGACTTCTACGACCCGCCCGAGCTCCAGCGAATCCTGTTGCGGTCGGCGGGAATTCTCGGGGTGCACCTCGGTGAGGAGGCGAGCGCGGAGATCGCCGGGCGTTCCCGCGGTACCCCGCGCATCGCGAACCGGCTGCTGCGCCGAGTCCGGGACTTCGCGGACGTGCGGGCCGACGGTGTCGTCACCCGTGACGTCGCCCGGGCGGCGCTCGCTGTGTACGACGTCGACCAGCTAGGACTCGACAGGCTGGACCGGGCGGTGCTGAGCGCGCTCGTCCGCAGCTTCGGCGGGGGTCCCGTCGGCGTGTCCACACTCGCCGTCGCGGTGGGTGAGGAGCCGGGCACCGTCGAAGAGGTGTGCGAACCCTTCCTCGTGCGGGCAGGTCTGGTTGCCCGCACGCCACGGGGCCGGGTGGCCACGGCGGCGGCATGGGAGCAGCTGGGACTGACCCCGCCACCGGAGGCCGCGTCGGGCGGGATCGACGTTCGTGTCAATGAACCGCAGCAGGCGTTGCGGGAGTAGTGGCAGACTGTGGGGTGGGCCGGTCCACACGGGACCGGACACGGACGACCCTCGAGGACTGACTTCAACGATGGAATTGCTGTTCCCGCTCCTGATTCTCGCTCTGCTGGTGCCGATGTTCCTCGGTATCCGTCGTCAGAAGAAGGAGATGGCGAAGACCGCAGAACTGCAGGACTCGCTGAGCGTCGGTGATCGCGTGATGACCACCGCGGGCCTGTACGGCACGGTCGCCGGTCTCGGCGATGCCACGGTGGATCTCGAGATCGCGCCGGGCGTCGTGTCCACCTGGTCCCGCATGGTCATCCGTGAACTCGTCACCGACGACGCCGAGGACACCGACGACATCGACACCGATGCCGACGACGACGCGGACACCCCCGCGGACGGCGCGACGGCCACTCTCGAGGAGACTCCGGAGCAGACGCAGCGGCGCCTCGACAAGGAATGAACCGATCGCATCCCGCTGCCGAGTGATCAGACACTCGGCAGCGGTCGTGTGTGGGGCCGGCGGTCCGCAGCGCACTGCGGCTCCGTGCCGGTACCGAGCAACTAGGAGAACAACGGATCGTGGCATCACCCAGCGGAGCCGTCCGGCCTGCGCGTTCGCTCGTGATCTTCGGGCTGATCGTCGCCGCGCTGTACGCGCTCGTCTTCTTCACCGGTGACAAATCGCCGACCCCGAAGCTCGGCATCGACCTGCAGGGTGGCACTCGTGTCACGCTGACTGCGCGGACGCCGGACGGCAGCACCCCGAGCCAGGACAGTCTGCGGCGCGCCCAGGAGATCATCGAGACCCGAGTCAACGGTCTCGGCGTCTCCGGGTCCGAGGTCGTCATCGACGGTGACAACCTGGTCATCACCGTGCCCGGTGACGACAGCTCGCAGGCTCGTACCCTCGGCCAGACGGCGCGGCTGTACATCCGGCCGGTGCTCGGATCCCAGGCCGCCGGTGCAGCGCAGACCGCTCCGCCCACGACCCCCGAGGCACCTGCGGCCGAGACGCCTGCGCCCGAACCGGCCACCGAGGCGCCCGAGCCGCAGAACCGCCCGTTCCCGGCGCAGGCACAGGAGCCGACCACCGAGGCCCCCGCGGCCACGACGACCGAGGCTCCCGCTCCCGACGCGACCCAGGTGCCCGAGGGGACCAGCCAGACGGACGAGGCGGCCGCGGAGATCGCGGCAGCGAAGGCGACCCGCCAGAGCACCGATCCGGCCGTGCAGCAGCAGGCGATGGCGTCCCTCGACTGCAGCGCGTCCGATCCGCTCCAGGGCAACGACGATCCGACCCTTCCGCTCGTCGCCTGCTCGACGGACGGCACGACCGTGTACCTGCTCGGCCCGAGCATCATCGACGGCCAGGAGATCGCCGACGCGACGTCGGCGTTCAACTCGCAGCAGGCGCGCCACGAGGTGTCGCTCGAGTTCAAGTCGGACGCCAGCAACACCTGGGCGCAGTTCACGTCCGCGAACATCGGCAAGCAGGCCGCGTTCACGCTCGACTCCAAGGTCGTCAGCGCGCCCGTCATCCAGGGCGCGACCCCGGCGGGCAGCGCGACATCGATCACCGGCAACTTCACGGCGACGTCCGCGAAGGAGCTGGCGAATACCCTCAAGTACGGTTCGCTGCCGCTGTCGTTCGAGGCATCCGAGGCCGAGACGGTGTCCGCGACACTCGGTCTCGCATCGCTCGAGGCAGGCCTGATCGCCGGTGCGATCGGTCTCGTCCTGGTGCTGCTGTACTGCCTGATCTACTACCGGATGCTCGGTATCCTCACCGCGCTCTCGCTGATCCTGTCGGGCCTGCTGGTATACGCGATCATGGTTCTCCTCGGCCGCTACATCGGATTCACCCTCGACCTCGCCGGCATCGCCGGTCTGATCATCGGCATCGGTATGACGGCGGACTCCTTCGTCGTCTACTTCGAGCGGATCAAGGACGAGATGCGTGAAGGCCGGAGCTTCCGGTCCGCGGTGCCTCGAGGATGGGCGCGGGCCCGGCGGACCATCCTGTCCGGCAACGCGGTCAGCTTCATCGCCGCAGCGGTCCTCTACGTCCTCGCGGTCGGCCAGGTTCGCGGCTTCGCGTTCACGCTCGGCCTGACCACGATCCTCGACGTCGTCGTGGTCTTCCTCGTGACACATCCGCTGGTCCACCTCGCGTCGAAGTCCGCGTTCTGGTCGAAGCCGAGCGTCAACGGCCTCGGCGCGGTCACCGAGGTGGCCCGTGAACGCAAGACTGCGGCTGCCTCGGCGCAGGTGAAGGAGTCCTGATCATGACGAACCCCCAGGGACCCAACGGATCGGGAACCGACATCGACACCGCGAACCTGGCCGACGACGCGGTCGACCAGAAGGCGCTGCCACAGCACGGACTGTTGTCACGGCTGTACACCGGGACCGGCGCGTTCGACATCGTGGCCAAGCGCCGCATGTGGTACGGCGTCGTCGCGGCGCTCGTCCTGATCTCGCTCGCGAGCATGGTCTTCCGCGGCTTCTCCCTCGGTATCGACTTCGAGGGCGGCTCGCGCATCCAGTTCCCCGCCGCGACGGGCGCGACCACCGAGCAGGTCGAGCAGGTGTACGCCGACACGCTCGGTGAGGACCCGGTGTCGGTGCAGACGGTCGGCACCGGCGACAGCGCGACCATCCAGATCCGTTCGGAGGCGCTCGACGCGCGTCAGACGGCGGAGTTGCAGAACGCGCTGTTCGACGAGTTCCAGCCGGAGGACTCGAATGGTCAGCCGAGCAAGAACGCGATCAGCATCGCCGACGTCAGCGAGACGTGGGGCGGCCAGATCACCAAGAAGGCACTGATCGCCCTCGCGGTGTTCCTCGTGATCGTCAGCGTCTACATCGGAATTCGCTTCGAGCGGGACATGGCGATCGCCGCGATCATCGCGCTGTTCTTCGACATGATCGTGACCGCCGGTCTGTACTCGCTGGTCGGCCTCGAGGTGACACCCGCGACCGTGATCGGTCTGCTGACGATTCTCGGCTTCTCGCTGTACGACACCGTCGTCGTGTTCGACAAGGTGGAGGAGAACACCCGCGGGGTCCTGCACACGACTCGGCGCACCTACGCGGAGCAGGCGAACCTCGCGGTGAACCAGACCCTGATGCGGTCCATCAACACCACCGTGATCAGCGTCCTGCCGGTGATCGGCCTGCTGGTCGTCGCCGTCGGCCTGCTCGGTGTCGGCACGCTCAAGGATCTCGCCGTCGTGCAGCTCGTCGGCATCGTGGTCGGCGCGTTCTCGTCGATCTTCTTCGCGACGCCGATGCTGGTCTCGATCAAGGAGCGCTGGGGGCCGGTGGCCGCGCACACCCGTAAGGTGGCGGCGCGCCGCGCCGAGCGTGCCGGGCGGTCCGGCGGGTCGAACACGGTTTCCGGCGCGGCCCTGGCAGGCTCGGGCGGGACGGCGCCGGTGTCGCGCCCGTCCTCGGCGGCGCCGAAGCCCGGTGCTCGACCGACCGGAAAGCGCAACAAGAAGAGGCAGTAGACATGGGGACCAGGAGTGGCGGCGGCCGGCGTCGATCCACCGGCGCCACGCGCGCCTCGGCGGTGGCCGCCACTCTCGCACTGATCGTGACCGGCGCGGCCTGTTCCTCCAGCGAGGACCAGGTTCCGTCGATCGGGTACGCCATCGACAACGTCGTCACCAGCTACAACGCCAACACCGTCGACGGCGCCGCCAGCGGAGCCCGGCAGGCGTTCGTGCGGGTGCTGCCGGGACTGAGCTACATCGGCCCGGAGGGGACGGCGCTGTCGGACGGTGACGTCGGAACGGCGGCGACCGTGCCGGGAGAGACCCTGACCGTCGCCTACCGGCTGAATCCGGACGCCGTCTACTCGGACGGTGTCCCCGTCACGTGTGACGACCTGGTGTTGGCATGGGCAGCGGGTAGTGGCCGGTTCGGGCAGTTCTGGGCGGCGAGCCGGGCCGGATACGCGGACATCGACCGGGTCGACTGCCAACCCGGTTCGAAGGATGCGACGGTCGTGTTCAAGCCGGGCCGGGCGTACGCCGAATGGCCCGCACTGTTCGGCGCCACGGCGCTCATGCCCGCGCACGTGGCGGGTCGGGTCGCGAATGTCCCCGACGTCGTCGGCGCCGTTTCGTCGGGTGATCCTGACGCCGTCGGCCGGCTCGCGGAGTTCTGGAACAACGGCTGGAACCTTGTTCCGGGTGAGGCGGACCCGGCGTTGTTCCCGTCCGCGGGCCCGTACCGCCTCGACTCGGTCGGGGAGAGCGGCGAGGTGGTCCTCGTCGCGAACGAACGGTGGTGGGGGAACAAGCCCGGCACGGATCGGATCGTGGTGTGGCCCAAGAACTCCGACCTCCCCGCGCATCTCGACTCCGGTGATCTCGACGTCGTCGACGTGGGTGCCGGGGCGATCGACGGACTGTCGCCCGGCGACGGCTACGACACGGTGACCGAGCCGAGCCGAAGCAGCGAACAGCTCGTCCTCGCGACCGGTGGTGTCTTCGCGGCGGCGGATGCGCGGCGAGCCTTCGCGTCCTGCATTCCCCGGCAGCAACTGTTCGAGGACTACGGGCATCCCGGTTTCGACCGCGCGTCCGGTATGGGTTCGGGGGTGCTCGACTCCCGGCTCGCCCAGCAGGACATGCTGATCTATCCGACGGCGGCGGGAGTTGCGAACGGTCGCTACCGCGAGCCGGACGTCGATGCCGCCCGCAGCGCCCTGTCCGCGTCAGGTCAGGACTCGATCACGGTTCGGGTCGGCTACCTCGCACCGAACGCACGTCGGGCCGAGATCGTCGCCGCGATCGCCGCGGCGTGCGAACCCGCCGGAATCACGGTCGAGGACGCGGGAGCCGAGGACTGGACGCCGGGGGTGCTGGCCGGGGGCGCCGTCGACGCCGTGCTCGCCGGTACCGCCGGAGCGCAGGGCGCCGCAGGCGTGGACTCCGTGGTCACCCCCGCCTACGCGCTGGCGTCCGGGAACGGCACGAACCTGGGCGGCTACTCGAACCGGCGCGTGACCGAGATCGCCGACCAGCTCGCGGTCGACACCTCCGATGGCAGCAGGCTGAACCTGACCACCGAGGCCGAGAACATCCTGTGGTCGGAGATGCCGACGATTCCGCTGTTCGCGGCGCCGCGCGCCACGTCGATCGCGAACGGCATGCACGCGGCGGTGCCGAATTACACGATCGCGGGTGCGGGGTGGAACATGGACAGGTGGATACTTCTCCGGTGAGCACCGAATCGCCCCGCGACGTAGGTGGCGCGCTCGCCCTGGCGTCGGACGACGTCGCCCGCCTGATCCGGTGGGCCGACGACTTCCCGCAGCCCGGGGTGCGGTTCGCCGACCTGACCCCCGTGTTCGCGGACGCCGCGGCGTTCGCGGACGTCACCGACGCGCTCGTCGCGGTCGGCCGCGACGCCGATCTGATCGCGGGGATCGACGCGCGCGGCTTCCTGCTCGGCGCGGGTGTGGCCCGTGCGATGCGGGCGGGCGTCCTCGCGGTGCGCAAGGCGGGCAAGCTCCCGCCGCCGGTCCATTCGTGCTCGTACTCGCTCGAGTACGGCTGCGCCACGCTGGAGATTCCCGCCGACGGGATCGACCTGACCGGACGGCGGGTGCTCGTCATCGACGACGTGCTCGCCACCGGTGGCACCCTGGGTGCGACCGTCGAGCTGCTGGAGGCGGCGGGCGCGGAGGTCGTCTCCATCGCCGTGGTCCTGGAGCTCGAGGCGCTCGGTGGGCGTGGCCGGCTGCCCGACCGCCCGCTGACGTCGCTGCTCAAGATCTGAGTACTAAGGTTGGGGCGGGTACTCCTTCGTGCCCGACGGTACGACTCGGTGGGAGGTGAACGGATATGACGCAGAACCTCGACAAGTCCGGGTCCGGCGGGGCGACTCCGAACGACGCGGCGGTACCGACGTCGGCGTCGCGGCGGGTGCGGGCCCGCTTGGCACGCCGGATCACCGCTCAGCGCAACGCCGCGATCCGCCCGGTCCTCGAACCGCTCGTCGCGATCCACCGGGAGCTGTACCCGAAGGCGAATCTGGCGACGCTCCAGCGCGCCTACGACGTCGCCGAGGAACGCCACGCCGACCAGAAGCGCAAGTCCGGCGACCCGTACATCACCCACCCGCTCGCGGTGGCGACGATCCTCGCCGAACTCGGCATGGACACCACCACCCTGATTGCGGCGTTGCTGCACGACACCGTCGAGGACACCGGGTACTCGCTCGACCAGCTCACCGAGGAGTTCGGTGAGGAGGTCGCGCACCTCGTCGACGGTGTGACGAAGCTCGACAAGGTCGTCCTCGGTCATGCCGCCGAGGCGGAGACCATCCGCAAGATGATCATCGCGATGGCCCGGGATCCCCGGGTGCTGGTG
Organism: Rhodococcus gannanensis; assembly: GCF_042681175.1. Classification (NCBI taxonomy): domain Bacteria; kingdom Bacillati; phylum Actinomycetota; class Actinomycetes; order Mycobacteriales; family Nocardiaceae; genus Rhodococcus; species Rhodococcus gannanensis. The sequence continues at coordinate 12,530 of NZ_JBHUFB010000013.1, read as the reverse complement.
ATCAAGGTCGCGGATCGTCTGCACAACATGCGCACCATGCGGTTCCTGCCGCCGGAGAAGCAGGCGCGCAAGGCCCGTGAGACGCTGGAAGTGATTGCGCCGCTTGCGCATCGGCTCGGCATGGCGACGGTCAAGTGGGAACTCGAGGACCTTGCCTTCGCGATCCTGCATCCGAAGAAGTACGAGGAGATCGTGCGCCTCGTCGCGGACCGGGCGCCGTCGCGCGACACCTACCTTGCCAAGGTGCGGGCCGAGATCAACGCGACCCTGACGGCGTCGCGGATCAGCGCCACGGTGGAGGGCAGGCCGAAGCACTACTGGTCGATCTATCAGAAGATGATCGTCAAGGGGCGCGACTTCGACGACATCCACGACCTGGTCGGTGTGCGGATCCTGTGCGACGAGATCCGCGACTGTTACGCCGCGGTCGGTGTGGTGCACTCCCTGTGGCAGCCGATGGCCGGACGCTTCAAGGACTACATCGCGCAGCCCCGCTACGGCGTGTACCAGTCGCTGCACACCACGGTGATCGGGCCGGAGGGCAAGCCGCTGGAAGTGCAGATCCGCACCCGTGACATGCACCGCACCGCGGAGTTCGGCATCGCCGCGCACTGGCGGTACAAGGAGACGAAGGGCAAGCACGGATCCGACACCGCCGAGGTCGACGACATGGCGTGGATGCGCCAGCTGCTCGACTGGCAGCGGGAGGCGGCGGACCCGGGCGAGTTCCTCGAATCGCTCCGTTACGACCTGGCGGTCAAGGAGATCTTCGTCTTCACCCCGAAGGGCGACGTCATCACGCTGCCCGCGGGGTCGACGCCGGTGGACTTCGCGTACGCCGTGCACACCGAGGTCGGCCACCGGTGTATCGGTGCCCGGGTCAACGGCCGGCTCGTGGCGCTGGAACGGAAACTCGAGAACGGCGAGGTCGTGGAGGTGTTCACCTCCAAGGCGGTCAACGCCGGTCCGAGCCGGGACTGGCAGACTTTCGTCGTCTCGCCCCGCGCGAAGGCGAAGATCAGGCAGTGGTTCGCGAAGGAGCGCCGCGAGGAGGCTCTCGAAGCGGGCAAGGAGGCCATCGCCAAGGAGGTCCGGCGCGGGGGACTGCCGCTGCAGCGGCTGCTCAGCGCCGAGTCGATGTCGGCGATCGCCCACGAGCTGCACTATGCGGACGTGTCGGCGCTGTACACAGCGGTCGGGGAGCACAACGTCTCCGCACAGCACGTGGTGCAGCGACTCGTGGCACAGCTCGGCGGCGTCGGCGCGGTGGAAGAGGAGCTGGCCGAGCGGTCCACGCCGTCGACGATGCCGATGCGGCCGCGCCGGGGGACCGACGCGGGCGTCCTGGTTCCGGGCGCCGAGGGAACCGTGGCGAAGCTGGCGAAGTGCTGCACGCCCGTTCCGGGTGACGAGATCATGGGATTCGTGACCCGCGGCGGCGCGGTGAGCGTGCACCGCACGGACTGCACGAACGCGAAGTCTCTTCGGGAGCAGGAAGAGCGGATCATCGAGGTGCAGTGGGCGCCGTCCGCGTCGTCGGTGTTCCTGGTCGCGATCCAGATCGAGGCACTCGACCGGCACCGGCTGCTGTCGGATGTGACGAAGGCGCTCGCCGACGAGAAGGTGAACATCCTCTCCGCGTCGGTCACCACCTCGGGTGACCGGGTGGCGATCAGCAGGTTCACCTTCGAGATGGGCGACCCGAAACATCTTGGTCATGTCCTGAACGTGGTCCGCAACGTCGAGGGTGTTTACGACGTGTACCGCACGACGAGTGCTGCCTGACCTGCAGCGTTGATCCCGGCCGTCACCCACGCCGAACAGTCGTTCGGTAGGGTGACGGCCATGTGTGCTGTGAAGGGGACGGTGGGTCGGCAGGTCATCCTGGACTCGGCGGTCCGGAACATGACCGAGCGGGGATATCACGGAACGTCGATGCGTGACATCGCGCGGGACGCCGACATCACCGTCGCGTCGATCTATCACCATTTCGGGAGCAAGCAGGAGATCCTGCAGGACATCATGGCGCGCGCCCTGCACGACGCCATCGCGATGACGCGCGGCGCCCTCGTGCGGTCCTCCGGTACGCCTGCCGGGCAACTGCAGTCGGTGGTGCGGGCCTGGATCCTGTTTCACACCACGAGGCAGGCCGATGCGCTGGTGGGCGCCAGTGAAATTCGCAGTCTCGACCACGACGGCAGGCGACTCGTCGTCGCATTGCGGGACGAGCAGGAGAGCATCTTCCGCGACGTCATCGACCGCGGCGTCGAGGTGGGCGCCTTCGCGACGCCGCTGCCGCGCGATGCCGCCCGCGCGATCATCAACATGGGGCAGTCGGTGTGCACGTGGTGGCGTTCCGACGGCCCGCTGACCCCGGACGAACTCGCGCAACGGTATGCGGACCTCGCACTTGCGATGGTGCAGAACGCCGGCTGACAGGCGCGCCCGGCGGACCGGGCTTCGAGGCGAACGAACGATCGGCGGTGCATCGTGCACCGCCGATTGGCGTTTCATACCCGCAGTTCAGGGGGAGATAGCTCGGACGTATTGACACTTAACGTGCGCTAGGTCACCATTGCGTCAGCCGAACGATCGTTTGGCTGAGAGTGACGAAGGGTATCTCCCGTGACCACATCCCCGCTCGAGACGCGGAGCGTTCTCGACCTGCCTGCGCTCGACGCCCACCTCCGTGGCGTGATCGACGGTGGTGTCGTGGGACCCCTGACGGCGACGCTGATCGGTGGTGGCCGCTCGAATCCCACGTACCGCCTGACCGACGGCGCGCGGTCCTGGGTGCTGCGGCGTCCGCCCTACGGTCACGTGCTGCCGAGCGCGCACGACATGGTGCGTGAGTTCACGGTGATCGAGGCTCTCGGTGGCACTGCCGTTCCGGTGCCGCACGTGGTGCATCTGTGTGAGGACGTCGAGGTGCTCGGCGCGACGTTCTACCTGATGGAACTGGTCGACGGCATCGCCGTCGGTACCCCCGAGCAGGCCGAGGCACTCACCTCCGCCGAGCGGCGCCGGCTCGGGTTCGACTTCGCCGACACCCTCGCCGCGTTGCACGCCGTCGATTCGGAAGCGGTTGGGCTGGCGGAGTTCGGCCGCGCGGACGGCTACCTCGAACGGCAACTGCGCCGGTGGCAGCGCCAGTGGGAGGCGTCGCGGACCGTGCACCGCCCGGAGGTCGACGAACTCCTCGGTCGTCTCCGTAACAGCTTGCCGGACAGTCGGTTTCCGGGAATCGTGCACGGTGACGTCAAACTCGACAACGTGCTCGTCGATCCTGCGGACCGGGGCCGGATCGTCTCCCTTCTGGACTGGGAGATGGCGACCCTCGGCGACACCCTCGCGGATCTCGGGATCCTGCTCGGATTCTGGGACGTTCCGGGAGAGACTCCCAACCCGATCACCCGTGGTCTGGCGGCGCTCGAGGGTTTCCCGAGCCGCGACGAGATGGTCGAACGCTATGCCGCCACACGGGGGATCGACCTGCCCGACGTCGACTGGTACGTCGTGTTCGCCGACTTCAAGATGGCGGTGATCATGGCGGGCATCGCGGCTCGGCACGCGAACGGCGAGACCGTCGGCGACGGATTCGACGGGGTCGCCGACATGACCTCGACCCTGCTGGCACGCGCCCTCGACCAGGCCTCCCGCTCGTCGGTCGCCGCACTGCGTCATCACTGACACCACTTCGAAGAGGACCAGAAGACAATGGATTTCGAGTACAGCCCGAAGGTGCGGGACCTGCAGTCCCGCCTGACTGCGTTCATGCAGGATCGGGTGCTTCCCGCGGAGGCGATCGCCGCCGAGCAACTGGCCGCCAAGCCCGACTGGTGGGGCGCGCCGCCGATCATGGCGGACCTCAAGGCGGCCGCGAAGCGGCAGGGTCTGTGGAACCTCTTCCTGCCGGCCCGTGAAGGCGCGGGACTGACCAACCTGGAGTACGCGCCGCTCGCGGAGCTGACGGGGTGGAGCCCGGCGATCGCGCCGGAGGCGGTGAACTGCAATCCGCCGGACACCGGCAACATGGAGCTGCTGCACCTGTACGGCACCCCGGAACAGAAGCAGGAGTGGCTGGTCCCGCTGCTCGACGGCGAGATCCGGTCCTGCTTTTCCATGACCGAACCCGATGTTGCGAGCTCCGACGCCAACAACATCCGGCTCGAGATCGCCGACGAGAGCGACGAATGGGTCCTGACCGGCCGGAAGTGGTGGTCGACCGCCGCACTGCGCGACGACAACCGGGTCGCGATGGTGATGGGTGTGACCGATCCGGATGCGCCGGTCGGGTCGCGGCACTCGATCGTGCTGGTGCCGATGGACACCCCCGGCGTCGAGATCGTCCGGTCCACGTCGGTCCTCGGGTTCGACGACCGCCACGAGGGCGGTCACGGCGAGATCGTCTACAACGGTGTGCGGGTGCCGAAGGCGAACCTGCTCGGGCCCCGAGGCAAGGGCTTCGCGGTCGCGCAGGCCCGCCTCGGTCCGGGGCGGATTCATCACTGCATGCGGCTGATCGGGATGGCGGAGCGGGCGATCGCGCTGATGACCGAGCGGGCCCGCACCCGCGTCGCGTTCGGTAAGCCACTGGCCGACGAGGGCGTCGTCCAGGCGACCGTTGCCGATGCCCGGATCGCCGTCGACGCGGCCCGCCTCACCGTCCTGCGTGCCGCCTGGCGAATGGACGTCGAGGGTGCGAAGGCGGCCCGCCACGACATCGCCGCCGCGAAGGTTCTCGTCCCGCTGACCGTGAAGAAGATCGTCGACGACGCCATCCAGATCTTCGGTGGCGCCGGTCTGTCCCAGGACACCCCGCTGGCGATGCTGTACTCGCAGGCCCGCTTCCTGCAGATCGCCGACGGGCCGGACCAGGTGCACCGCCGCTCCCTGGCTCGCGCCGAATTCGCCGCGACACCGGTCCTTTCCGAGGTTCGAGGATGACCACCTCCCAGGACCACCCGACCGACCTTCCCCCGAGTGAATCGAGACATCGCATGAGTTCCGACACCGTGGACGTGACGCCACCGACCGGCACGACGACCACCGACGCACCACCCAAGGCCGGCCGCGCCGCGGTCGCTGCGGCGATCTCCACCTCGCTGGAGTGGTACGACTTCTTCATCTACTCCACCGCCGCGGCACTGGTGTTCAACTCGACCTTCTTCGCCACGGGCAACGAGGTCGTCGCGGCTGTCAACTCGTTCGCGACGGTCGCGGTCGGATTCATCGCACGCCCGATCGGCGGTGTCCTCGCCGGGCATTTCGGCGACAAGGTCGGCCGCAAGCCGGTGCTCGTCGCCGCGGTGGTCCTGATGGCCGTCGCCACGTCGCTGATCGGTTTCGTGCCGAACACCGAGATCGTCTGGCTCGCACCGATGATCCTCGTGACGTTGCGCATCTGCCAGGGTCTGGCCGTCGGCGCGCAGTGGGGTGGTGCCGTCCTGCTCGCCACGGAGAACGCGCCCGCGAACAGGCGCGGGTTCTTCGGCAGTTTCGCCCAGTTGGGTGTCCCGATCGGTGTCGTCCTCGGCAACGTCGTGTTCCTGGTCATCACCTCGACCCTCGCGCAGGACGACTTCCTGAGCTGGGGCTGGCGCATCCCGTTCTGGATCAGTCTCGTGATGCTGCCGGTGGCGTTCGCCATTCACCGGTACCTGGAGGAGACCCCGGAGTTCAAGAAGATCGCGGAGAAGCTCGACGCAGCGCCGGCGGTGAAGAAGTCCCCGATCGTCGAGGTGCTGCGCAAGAACCCCGGCACGGTGCTCCTCGCGGCCGGCTCGAATGCGATCGGCATCATCTTCTTCTACACGATGATCACCGGCTCGGTTCAGTTCGTCACGACCTACCTGGACGTCGAGCGCTCGACGGTGCTCACCTACATCCTCGTCGCCTGCGCGTTGCAGATTCCGCTGGTGCCGCTGTTCGGCCACCTGTCCGACCGGTACGGACGCAAGCTGATCTTCGGGCTCGGCACGGCCGCGATGACGCTGTGGGGTGTGCCGATGTGGCTGCTCATCGGTGGGTCCGGTCCGGATTCGGTGTGGCCGTTCGCAATTGCAGTGATCGTCGGCGTGGTCGCGATGTCGTTCCAGACCGGAACCCAGGGCACCCTCTTCTCCGAGCTGTTCCCGCCGGAGGTGCGGTTCTCCGGTGCATCGCTCGGTTACCAGATCTCCGCCATCATCGGCGGTTTCGCTCCGATGGTGATGGTGATCCTGATCGGCGGCGATCCGGACAACGCGTGGAAGGTCGGCGCACTCATCGCGGTCGCGGGTGTTCTGGGGCTCCTCTGCCTGCTCACCATCGTGCGCCGCTACCCGAATCCCGAGACCACCGAGGCAGGACAGGCATGATCGACTTCCCCGACACCCACGCCGAGGCGGAGCCCGACCGTCCGGCCTACGTGATGGCCGACAGTGGAACCGTCGTCACGTATCGCGAACTCGTGGACGACTCGCGGTCGATCTCCCGGCTGTTGTGGAGCCGTGGACTGCGGCACGGCGACTGCGTCGCGGTGCTGATGGAGAACAACGCCGACTTCCCGAAGGTCGCGTGGGCGGCGCAGCGCAGCGGGCTTCGGTACGTCACCCTCTCGACGCGCCTGCTCCCCGACGAGATCGCCTACATCCTGGGTGATTCGGGGGCCAGGGCCCTGGTCACGACCGATCGGTACCAGGCTGCTGCGGCGGACGCGGTCGCGCAGGTGTCCGCTGTCGAGCATCGGTTCACCACCGGCGTGGCCGCCGGTGGATTCGAGAACCTCACGGAGGCAGCCGCCTCCGTTCCCGAGAACACCGTGGTGGACGAACGCGAAGGTGTCGACCTGCTGTACTCCTCGGGGACGACGGGCCGGCCGAAGGGGGTGAAGGCGGCCCTGCCGCTCGACCCACTGGGTACTCCGCCGGGGGTCGCGGGACTGCTCCACAGCCACTGGGGCATCGACCGTGACAGCGTCTACCTCTCGCCTGCGCCGCTGTATCACGCCGCGCCACTGCGCTTCAACATGGCGGTGCACCGCTTCGGCGGCACCGCGATCGTGATGGAACGCTTCGATGCCGAACGGGCTCTCGAACTCGTCGAGCGGTTCCGGGTGACGCACACCCAGATGGTGCCGACGATGTTCGTCCGGATGCTGAAACTGACCGAGCAGCAACGGAACGCGTACGACCTGTCCTCCCTGCAGGTGGTCATCCATGCGGCGGCGCCGTGCCCGGAGGACACCAAGCGCGCCATGATCGAGTGGCTGGGCCCGATCGTGCACGAGTACTACTCGTCCACCGAGAACAGCCTGTTCACGGCGTTGGACTCCGCGGAGTGGCTCGCGCATCCGGGGTCCGTCGGCAAGTCGATCCTCGGTACCGCGCACATCCTCGACGAAGCCGGTCGGGAACTGCCGCCAGGGGAGACGGGCACCATCTGGTCGGACGGCGGGCTGCTGTTCGAGTACCTGAACGACCCGGAGAAGACGGCCGGGTCGCGCAACGAGCTCGGCTGGACCACCGTCGGCGATCTCGGCTACCTCGACCCGGACGGTTTCCTTTACCTCTCGGACCGGCGGGCGGACCTCATCCTGTCAGGTGGGGTGAACATCTATCCCCGCGAGGCCGAGGACGTTCTCGTCGTCCACCCGAAGGTCGCGGACGCTGCGGTGTTCGGCATTCCGCACGACGAGCTGGGCGAGGTCGTACACGCGGTCGTGCAGCCGGTCGCCGGAATCGAGCCCGACGACGCCCTGGCCGACGAACTGCTCGCGTACTGCCGCGAGCGGCTCGCCGCGTACAAGTGTCCCCGGCGGATCGACTTCGAAACAGAGTTGCCGCGGCACGCGACCGGAAAGCTGTACAAGAGGTTGCTGCGCGACCGCTACTCGCAGCCGGTCTCGAAGTGAGTGCCGTCCTCGTCTCCGCACCCGAGCAGGGCGTCACGCAGATCACGCTGAATCGGCCCGAGGCGCTCAACGCCCTCACGGCCGACACCGTGGCCGCACTGCGCGACGCCCTCACCGGCATCGCACAGGATCGTGCCTGCCGGGTGGTCGTCCTGACCGGCGCCGGCCGCGCCTTCAGCGCGGGTCTCGACCTCACCGGTTACGGGGACGAGGACAGGATCGCGGAGGAGGGTGATCTCGCGCGGACGCTGAGCCGTCAGCGAGAGATCGCCGGAATCGCGCAGCAACTGCACGAACTGCCCCAGCCCGTCGTCGCGGCTGTCAACGGCCCGGCGGCGGGTGGGGGACTGGCCTTCGTGTGCGCGAGCGACATCCGCATCGCGGCAACCCCGGCGGTGTTCGCCGTGTCGTTCATCCGGGCCGGGTTCTCCGCCTGCGACATCGGGGTGTCCTGGTTGCTGCCACGCATCGTCGGTGCCGGCCGGGCCCACGAGTTGATGCTCACCGGTCGCCGCTTCGACGCCGCGGAGGCGCTGCGGATCGGTCTGGTCACCGACGTCGTGGAACCCGGGGATCTGCTCACCGTCGCGCTCGCGAAGGCCCGGGAGATCATGCTCAACCCGCCGCTGTCGGTCGAACTCACCAAGCAGGGCATGTGGATCGCGCTCGAGACCGCGTCGTTCGACGCGTCGGTGGAGTTCGAGAACCGGCAGCAGGTCTTCACCGCGTTGACCGAGGACCGCGGTGAGGCAACCGCGGCCTTCCTGGCAAAACGGCCGCCGAGCTACCGAAGGAGGTAGCTCGGCGGCCGTGGGCGGTGCCGCGGAGTGTCAGGCGACCGACGCGGTCTCGATCGTGATCGGCATGTTCGGCTTTCCGCCGCCCGCGGACATCGAGCCGTCGTCACCGGCGGCGGCGACCTTCTCGATCGTCGCGAGCCCCTCGTCTGAGATGGTGCCGAACACCGTGTACTGCGGAGGCAGGATCGAGTCCTCGTAGACGAGGAAGAACTGGCTGCCGTTCGTACCGCCCGGGCCGGAGTTCGCCATCGCCACGGTGCCGCGCGGGTAGACCATGCCCTGCTGTGCCGCCGGGTCGTTCGCCGCGTACACGGTCGTCGGGTACTCGTTGGCGAACTGGTACCCGGGGCCGCCCGTGCCCTGTGCGGTCGGGTCGCCACACTGCAGCACCTGCAGGCCGGGGCTGGTGACGATGCGGTGGCAGTCTGTGTCGTCGAAATAACCCTGCTCGGTGAGCGAGACGAACGAGTTCACCGTGCACGGCGCCTCGGCGCGATCCAGGGTCAGTCCGATCGTGCCCTGGGTCGTGGCGAGGGTGACCTCGGCGACGCCCTCGGTGGACACGTCGGTGGTCGAGGGTGCGTTCACCGGCTTCGCCGCCTGCCGAGGCGTCGACGGGTAGTCGCAGCTCACCGTCGGACCGGCGGCGGCGGGAACGGCAGGCAGGGCGGCGTAGCCCGAGGTGTCCAGCTTCTGCTGCTGTGTCGCACTTGCGGCGGACGACGTCCACGTGGCCGAGTCGGTCGAGGAGTCGTCGTCGGACGAGCAGGCGGTCGCAGTCAGGGCGAGGCCGACGCCCGCAGCGGCGGCCATCGCACGGAACAAGGTGGTACGCGTCATGCCGCCACCGTAGCCGTCTGGATCTGGATCGGGGTGTTCGGTGCACCGCCGCCGGCGGACATCGAGCCGTCGTCGCCGCCCTCGGCGACCTTCTCGATCGTCGCGAGTCCGTCCTCGGAGATGGTGCCGAACACGGTGTACTGCGGCGGCAGCGGCGAATCGTCGTAGACCAGGAAGAACTGGCTGCCGTTGGTACCCGGCATACCCGTGTTCGCCATCGCGATCGTGCCCCGCGGATAGGTCACGGCCTCACTCGCCGCCGGATCCGCCTCGTCGTACTGATCCGTCGGGAACTCGTTGTCGAAGCCGTAGCCGGGACCGCCGGTGCCCTGACCGGTCGGGTCGCCGCACTGCAGGATCATCAGCCCGGTCGTGCTGAGGCGATGGCAGGGGGTGTCGTCGAAGTAGCCCTGCTGGGCCAGCGAGACGAAGGAGTTGACGGTGCACGGCGACTCGGCACGGTCGAGGCTCAGGCCGATCGTGCCCTGCGACGTCGCGAGCGTGACCTCGGCGACGCCCTCGGCGGACACGGCGGTTCCGTTCGGCGTGTTCGCAGGCTTCGCCGGTGCCTGACCGTCGGGAACGTAGCTGCAGTCGACCGTCGCGGGCAGTGCCTCCGCGCGACCGGCGGGCATCGCGGCCGCCGCCTGCTCCTGCGTGGGCGTGGTCTCCGCGGCGGTGGCGTCGGAGCTGTCGTCGGACCGGGTCAGGCCGTACACCACGGCACCCGCGGCAATCACCAGGACCACGCCGAGGACGGAGGCGCCGATCGTCATCTGCTTGCGCTTGCGGTCACGCTCGGCGCGACGTTCGAGCTGCCGTTCCAGTTTGCGTTGCGCGGTCTGGCGACGCTGCTCATTGCTTGGCACTGCTGCTTACCTCCGGTTCGGTGCCCTCACACGCCGGCGCCGGGATCCCGGCGCCGAATTCTCGGTGACCGAGTGTGCCACCCGAACCTGTGAAACAAGCGCACCACAGTGCAACCGAGGCGGCGCGCAGGCGTGGACATAGGCTGTGCAGGGACCACCACACCCCCGAACGTAGGAGCGATCGACGTGCTCGTCACCGGATTCCCGGCCGGCGCCTTCCAGACGAACTGCTACATCCTCGCGCAGGACGGCGCGAGCGAGTGCCTCGTCGTGGACCCCGGCCAGAACGCGGCGGAGCCGCTGATCGAGTTCCTCGGCAAGCAGTCGCTGACGCCGGTCGCGGTGCTGCTCACCCACGGTCACCTGGACCACACGTGGTCGGTGGAGCCGGTGTGCGAGAAGTTCGGCATCCCCGCCTACATCCACCCCGAGGACCGCTACATGCTGTCGGACCCGCTGCGAGGGACCGGCGCGGCGCTGTCCGCGATGATCGGTGACGCCGAGTTCCGGGAGCCGTCCGAGGTGATCGAGCTCGCCGACGGCGACGTTCTGGATCTGGCGGGCATCACCGTCACGGTCGACCACACGCCCGGGCACACGCAGGGCTCGGTCGTCCTGCGGACCACCGCGGACACGGACCAGGGTCCGGTGCCGATCGCGTTGACCGGGGACACCCTGTTCGCCGGGTCGATCGGCCGGAGCGACCTGCCGGGTGGCAACCACGAGCGGCTGCTCGAGTCGATCGCGGCCAAACTGCTGGTCCTCGACGACTCCACCGCGGTGCTCCCGGGGCACGGCGGGGCGACGTCGATCGGTCAGGAGCGGGTGTCGAACCCGTTCCTGGTTGGACTGTCCGACGCGCAGTAGGGAAAAGTAGAGCCGTGAGCAAGTCCACCAACACCACCTTCTCCGCGCCCAAGGGCGTCCCCGACTACGTTCCGCCCGCGTCGGCCGAGTTCGTCGCGGTTCGTGACGGTCTGACCCGCGCGGCGCGCCTCGCCGGGTACGGGCACATCGAGCTGCCGATCTTCGAGGACACCGGACTGTTCGCTCGCGGCGTCGGTGAGTCCACCGACGTGGTCAGCAAGGAGATGTACACCTTCGCGGACCGGGGGGACCGGTCGGTGACGCTGCGTCCCGAGGGCACCGCAGGCGTGATGCGCGCAGTGATCGAGCACGGCCTCGACCGCGGGCAGCTGCCGGTGAAGCTGAGCTACTCGGGTCCGTTCTTCCGCTACGAGCGCCCGCAGGCCGGCCGCTACCGTCAGCTCCAGCAGGTCGGTGTCGAGGCGATCGGCGTGGACGACCCGGCACTCGACGCCGAGGTCATCGCGATCGCGGACGCCGGTTTCCGGGGCCTCGGCCTGGACGGGTTCCGGCTGGAGATCACCTCGCTCGGTGACGACACCTGCCGTCCGCAGTACCGCGAGCTCCTGCAGCAGTTCCTGTTCGGGCTCGACCTCGACGAGGACACCCGTCGGCGCGCGGAGATCAACCCGCTGCGCGTGCTCGACGACAAGCGCCCGCACATCAAGGAGATGACGGCAGGCGCACCCCTCATGCTCGACCACCTGTCGGAGGAGGCGAAGGGGCACTTCGACGAGGTGCTCGCGCACCTGGACGCACTCGGCGTCCCGTACACCGTGAACCCGCGGATGGTCCGCGGCCTGGACTACTACACGAAGACGACGTTCGAGTTCGTGCACGACGGTCTCGGCGCGCAGTCCGGCATCGGTGGCGGTGGACGCTACGACGGACTGATGGCGCAGCTCGGTGGGCAGCCGCTGTCCGGTATCGGGTTCGGCCTCGGCGTCGACCGCACCATCCTCGCGCTCGAGGCCGAGGGCAAGGCCGCCTCGACACCCGCGCGGTGCGAGGTCTTCGGGGTGCCTCTCGGCGACGAGGCGAAGGCGTCGATGGTGGTCCTCGCCGCGAAGCTGCGCGCGGCAGGCATCCGTGTCGACATGGCGTACGGCGGCCGCGGGGTGAAGGGCGCGATGAAGGCGGCGGACCGGTCCGGCGCGAAGATCGCCCTGGTCATGGGGGAGCGGGACATCGCCGAGGGCGTCGTCGGCGTGAAGGACCTGGCGTCCGGCGATCAGCGACAGGTGTCGGTGGACTCGGTGG
>NZ_JBHUFB010000012.1:482950-526972 GCF_042681175.1 Rhodococcus gannanensis | reverse complement strand
GGCGTGAAGGACCTGGCGTCCGGCGATGATCCGCAGGTGTCCGTGGACTCGGTGGTCGCCGAAGTGGGTGCCGCGCTTGCCGACCGGTGATGCCGGGGCAGTCGAACTGGACCTGATCCCGGCGCGCCTGATCGCTCCGCGCCTGCGCAGGCTGGCCTTCGGGGCGGTCGGCCTCGGCCTGGTGATCGGCCTCGTTGTCGGCCTGTTCACCGGACCCGGCATCGGATCGCTCGTCGCGGTGGTGATCGCGTTGCCGACCGCGTTGTCCGCGTTCCTCGCGTCGCGCCGCCGAATGTGGATGTCCGGCACGGTCGTTCACGCGCACAGCGGACTGCGCACGAAGTCGGTGGATCTCGCCGACGCCGTCAGCGCGGAACTGCTGGTACGCAGCGGGCGGGTGTCCCAGGTGGCGCTCAAGGTGGGTGACGGGAACCGTCAGGTCACCGTTCCGCTGGCGTTGTACACCGACGACGGCGGACGCGAACTCGAGGTGTTGCCCTTGCGGGCGCTCGCGGACGGGCTGGTGTCCGGGGAACTCGCGCCCGCGGTGGCGATGTCGTCCGCACTGATCGGCCAGTTGCGTTGCGAGGCGCGCGGAGCGGGCCTGGAGGAGCGGCCCCTCTACCGCGCTGTCCGGCTCGCGCGGGAGTCGAACCGGATCCCGCAGACGGTCCTCACGGACGACGAGGTCGTGCGGCTCACGGACTGAGTCGGTCGAGTGCGCTGTCGGCGAGCCGGTCGAGTGCTTCCGACAGTGCCCTGATTCCCACGAGTGTTCGGGCCAGCTCGTCGGCGCCGACCTCGGCGACGAGCCGGGCGGCGAATTCGGCGTGGGTCGGGTCGATTCCGTCCACCGCGGCCAGTCCTGCTGCGGTCGGGGCGACGAGCTTCGCGCGGCGATGCGCAGGGTTCGTCCGGTACTCCGCCAAGCCCTTGTCGACGAGTAGGTTTGCGACGCGTTGCACGCCTTGACGGGTGATGCCCATGTCCCGGGCGATGTCTGCGACGGACTGCGGCGTGTGCAGGACCGCGCCGAGGACCTGCCACCACGCCGCCGTCAGTCCGGCGGGTCGTGCCAGGTCCTCGGCCACGTCGAGGAACTGCCCGTTCAGGTGGAACGACGCGAGTGCGAGTCCGCTCAGAAGCCGCTGGTCGGGATTCTCGGTCACCGTTCTGCGAGCGCGTAGAAGCCGGCCGGATCGCGCAGCCCGTAGAGCGCGAACCAGGCGTCGAGGACGTCGGGTTCGTACAGGTCGAGCCGCTGGAAGATCTCCCGCGCGAAGTGGACGGGCGCGATACCGGTGGCCGTGATCAGGTCGCCGTCGGTGACGGCCGGTTCGTCGACGTACCGCGAACCGCCCGCATAGCCCAGGCCGTCGAGGAACTCGGCCGCGTTGCTGGTGTGCGCCCGGTCGTCGAGCAGGCCCGCGAGTGCGAGTCCGCCCGTCGCTCCGCAGATCGCCGCGACCGGCACGCCTGCAGCGAGGAACTCACGCGCCTTGTCCGCGAACGGCGTGAACCGGTCGGTGTTCCAGACGTTGTTGCCGGCGAGGATCAGCATCGCGCTGTGGCTCGGCTTCAGCCTGTCGAGTGTGGTGTCCGGCAGCATCCGCAGCCCGCCGGTCGTGGTCACCGGATCGAGCGTCGCGCCGACGGTGGCGACGGAGTATCGCCCGGGCTGTTTCTGCCACTCGGGATTGTTGACGTGGTCGATCGCGTACCCGATCTCCCAGTCCGCGAAGGTGTCGTACAGGGCCACGTGCACTGTCTCAGTCATGACAACATGCTGTCATATTTGACAGCATGTTGTCAATAGGGGAAGCCTCAGGTGGCGCCGTCAAGGATGTGCGCACGTCAGAACGGCGCCGGATCGGCTTCCGGTGTCCGCGTCCGGACCGTGGCCGGAACAGTGATGAGGACGTCCTGCTGCGGGATCACCACGCGGCGCAGGTCGAACGCGCGGCTCGGCACCGGTTGGTGAAGTTCGATCAGGAAGTACAGGTCGCTCGCGGCGTCCCGGCCCCGGTGTGGTCCGAAGTGTCGTTCGAGTGTGGCCGAGTCGGTCAGTGTGAGGCCCAGTGCGGCGGCGATCTCCTCGTCGGCGGAGGCAGCGCCGCCCGGTGTGGTGGTCACGGTGTCGCGGGCAGGGGTTGTCCATTCGAGACGACCCCCGCCGAGTTGCCGCACGGTCCAGAGACCTTCGGTCTTGAGACGGTGATGTCGACGGCACAGGCATGCGAGGTTCTGTTCGGTCGTGCGTCCGCCCGCTACGGGATCGTCGTGGTCGAAGGGAACGGTGTGGTCGAGGTCGCACGACCGTGCACGCACGACGCAGCCCGGAAATCGACAGTGTCCGTCGCGAGCCCGCACGACGTCGGCCAAGCGGGTCGAGGGGCGATAGGTGAGGTGTTCTCGGTGGTTCTTGGTGCGTGCTCGAATGGCTGTGGGTGTGACGCCCGCGGACTTCAGTGCACGACCGATCCCGAGTATCGGGCCGTGCGGCAGGTGTCGGGTCGATGCTCGGGCGGTGTCGCCGGCCGTGTCCGGCTCGACGATCTGGTCTGCGAGCGCGTCGACGATCGCAGTGCGATCGGTGTCGTTGAGTGTCAGCATCTTTCGCCACGTCGCGTCGGAGGCGATCTCGCGAGCGAGGTCGGCGTCGATGGCTCCGTGGCCGGCCAGGAATCCGGGGAGATCGTCCAGGCCGAGCAGGGTCGTCACGTTCACGCTGACGTGAACCGTCGCGGGTGGGAGCGGCGGTAGCGCGGCTGGGTTGGAGATGCCGCTGCTCGCCTCATGGTCGGTAGGTGGGGCGGTCTCGGGCTCGGCTGGGGACTGCTTCGTGCAGTCGGATCGGCCGCACAGGCATTCCAGTCGTGTGCCGCCTTCGGCGAGCGCGACGAGCGCATCGGCTCGGCGCTGTGCAAAGGTGCGCGGGTCGTGACCGCACGCGTCGAAACACATGGCGCGCAGTCGCATTGCCACGACCTGTCCGGCCGGACCGGGGAGGGTGCCCTCGACGGCGCAGGTTCCGTCGTCGTTCGCGCGGATCCGCACGTCTCGATCGTCCTCGGCGCGCCGCCTGCGCTCTGCCGCACCATCGGGATCGTGACGGGCGATCAATCGACGGGCCTTCGCTCGGAGGGTGGTGGTGTTCAGGTGCTCGGCGTCGTCGAGGAGGAGCTGTTCGATCAGGTCGACCTTGTTGGGGGACACGTTCGCGAGGGCGTCGGAGATCGCGAATGCCCGTGCCTGGTCGATGCCGCCCGCCGAGAAGACGATCGAGGTGCGGTGCAGTCGCCAGCGCAGGTCGAGGCCCAGTTCGATGAGTCGCTGCGCGCTGCGTTCGGTGAGGCGCAGGATGTGCCCGACCTCGGCGCCGACGAACTCGCCCTGAACTGCATCGTTGCGGCCGAGGCGCGCATCCTCCGCGCAGCGCGCGAGGTAGAGGGTGGTGACGGCGTCGGTTTCCGTGAACTGTGCGCGCGCGACGGCTGCGTGATGTTCGCGGAGAGCTCCGGTCCAGTCCGACTCGGGGAGTCGCGACAGCAGTCCGGAAGCGACCGCTCCCGGTGTCTCTGTCGAATCCCCCAACTCGAACATGTGTTCGATATTAGCAGGTCTACGTGCGCTTGTCGCCCTGAATCGGAGGGTTCCTGTGTGTTCTGTCAAGCCCAGAATCGTTCGAACATCGGCCCTGTGGTCTCGGTGCGGGTCGACGAGGGCAGCGTCGACCCGCACCGAGGTCTACCTGATCCTCACACTCTCGAGCCGCTTACCCGTCTCAGCTGGTCATATCTCTAATGCCAGGCGCGATCAGGCGCGAGTCCGGTTGGCAGTGTCGGTGACCCAGCGAGGACTTTCCCAATCGTCGCCCGGTGCCAGTGTTTGGGGCGGCCAGGAAGGTTCTCACCCAGCCTGACCAGTGGTCCCGTCACCTCCGCGCCGCCTTCCCTTACCAGGGTCGATGCGGAGACGACCGCCCTTGTACACCACCGTGTACGGCACATTGTCGTCGTTGTCCGGGTCGCCGGAGTCGGAAGGATCCGGCAGTTCCGCCATCTGCTCGACCACCATCTGCGCCCGTGCCGCACCGGGGTCAAACATTTCCTGAAACGGCCCGACGAACGATCCCCCGAGCCCGCGATGCTTCGCCCGAATCGCTGCCCATCCAAGTAACAGGAACGGGCCGAGTATCACGGTCAACAGCAACAAGTCCCCACCCATGTCCACTGAGCATACTGATGAGCCCCTCCGCTTCACTGGACTCGATAGACCGGGCCCTGGCCGCTCTTGGTTGGATGGCTGTGGTCTTGTAGCAGAAGAATCCTCACCTGGAACAGCGGAGTGGATCGGATGCGGGCCGCGAAAGTCCGCCTTGAAGAATCCCCTGGTGTGAGACATGTGCCAAGGCATGTCCCGGCAACCGGGTCGAATGCAGTTCGCCTAAGCCGATCGCAGAATTGGAACCGCCGACACTCGCGATGATCTCGGCACATGTTGCGCCACAACCGTTTCGCGACTTGCCGTTTGAGACACCGCATCGCCTCGCGTGAGGTCTTACCCTCGGCCATCTTCCGTTGGTGGTAGGCGTAGCCGTCGCTGCTCGGTGCCCTGGATTGGGTGACGGCGACGATGCGGATTGCGGAGTTCAGGGTGCGGTCCCCGGATCGGGACAAGCGGTGCCGCTGCCTGTCTGCGCTGGCCACCTCGATCGGTGCGGTGCCGCTGTAGTTCGCGAACGCGGCCTCGGTCGCGAACCGGGTCGGGTTCCCGGTTCGGCGAGGATCTTGGCCGCGGTCACGATCCCGACGCCAGGGATCTTCAGGAGCCGCGTGCCGCTGGCGGCGAGTTCGGTCTTGATGCGGGCGGTGATGTCCTCGATCTGGAACCTCGTCCTCCGTAGGTCACCGACGATGTCGAGGGCGACGTTCTTACGCATCGCATCGGCCTGCGTCTCGGGCAGGAATGCCTTGAGGCGGCTGGCAGCGTCTTCCGTATCGAACTCGCGTTCCATCCCACCCCGGGAACAGCTCACGCAGCAGGGCGTGGAGCTGGTTGACGAGCCGGCCGTTCTGTTCGCTACGACCCGTCGGTTCGAACCCGACGCCGCTCCGACACACAAATCGGAAGCGTTGACCGGCGCTGTTCGCAAGATTCGCGGGCTTCCAGTGCGATGTGACTGGCTAGGCTGCGAAGATGTCGAGAGCGGTGTGGTGGGCCTCGGTCGTGGCTGCATTGGCAATCACCTTGTGGGTCGGCAACTCGCCGATGGTTGACGTGTCGATGTCGTGCTCGAAGAGTGGCGAACTGTATCTCGATGATGGCCGCACCTCCTCCTTCCAGTGCGACGACTCGATCACGCGCGTTCTGGGGATATGGCCGCTGGTTGGTCTCGGTGTGTTGCTCACGACGCCGCCCCTGGTGGCGGCATTGGCGAAGCGACAGTGGGTTTCCTGGCTGGCAGTCGTCCTGCTCGTGGGGTTGTCGGTCGCGGGGATCGTGAACTGGGCTTCCTACTGGAGAGTGCTGCTCTTCGCTGTTCCCCTGGCGGCCTTCGGTTGGACGGCCATCGTCGTGCAGCAGGCCGGTCCCCGCCTCGAACGACAGCGGAGTGGATCGGATGCGGGCCCCGCCGGTCCGCTGTGACCTGGGTGGGTCACGCTACGACCCGTCGGTTCGAACGTGACGCCGAATGCAGGTCGGACTCTCAGGCTCCGTCCCAGGCTGCGCACATGCGTTGAGCCTGATCATGATTCGTACGACAGGCGGTCGCGAGCCTCCAGAACCGCATTGGCGTCTTCGGTAGAGAGCATCTCTCGGTGTTGGGCCAGACGGTGCTCTGTCGGGCTGTGTGGTCGACCGAGACGAACGGGGCGCGCGCGGCGACAGCCGTCAGTGCTTGGCCGTCTCCGGGATCAGAGGCCGAGCCCAGCCCCTCTCCCCGTCGTGGCGAGCCGTCGGCCCTTCACGACCGCCGTCAGCCACGTGACGGCAGCGGTGGCGGTCGCGGCGACCACGACGGCTCGCCACGACCAACCGCGACGCCGGGTCAATGCTCATCTCCCGGGCGGTCAGGTGATCCCGCCGTCGAACGCTCGCGCGCATCCAACCGCAGGGTCCATAAGGTGACCGCCATCAGGACGATGCCGAGGCCGGCGAGGGCGGTGCCCGTCCAGTCGACGACCCATGCGGTGGCTGCGACATCTGTGCCTTCCAACTCCGTTGTGCATCTCGCTGCAGGAATCGGCAGAGGAGCTCGGGTCGTCTCGTAGTCGACTCCGTAGTATCCAGGAGCGGGCGGTGGCGGGAACGGCATGTGGTCGTAGCACACCGTCTCGGGAGTGGATACGAGGAAGGCGAAGCCCCAGATCGCCAGTCCGGCCAGCACGCCCACGCTCACGCGGATCCATCGCATGCTGCCATTGAACCGCAGATACCGCGCGATGCGACTCCCCGACTTTCGGCGTCCGGTCGCGGGATCGGTCGCGTGGTCCGGGACGATCCTGGCAGTGCGCCTACGTAGGGTGCAGGTGGGAATCGTTCAACTCAACGTGACTGTGGTGCAGTATGTTTCGAATCCGCACTACTGCGGGTCGACCGACCTGTAGCGTCGCGCCGGGGCGGTGCCGTTTGTCGCATTCGTCGAGGGTCGAGGAGTGCCGCACCGCCGCCATCACCTGAGGGGGTCACATGTCACCACGTTCGGGGCGTCGCCTGTTGGCGTCTGTCGCGGTTGCTGCTGCGCTGGTCGGAGGGGTCGGCGCCGGTGCAGGCACCGCAGCCGCGCAGGATCCGTCCGCATCGTCCGACCTCGAGCCGGGCTGGTCCTCCAGCGATATCGGGGGAATCGCATTTCGTGCCGTGTTCTTCCCGATCTACTCCTTGATGGCATTCGTGGAGTCCGGGGACAGTTCGTCGGAGTACCCGACCTGTCGCTGGCTCAGTCCGACCTGTGGAACCTGGGGCGGTCAGGGCTAGCCGTTGTCCCGCTCGGCGCGGTCTCATCAGCGGCCGCGCCGAGCAGCATGCCGACCGAATCGAGTGCGACAACTGGACGACCCCGTGTCATCCGTCGGTGGCGCTCGACTCCAACGCACGGCTGATCGTCCGGGCGACGCCGGCGGCCTCGGCATCGTCCGCATACGTCGTTCGAGGCCAGAAGAATCCGCGCAGACCGTCGCCCTTCGTACGGGGAACGACGTGTACGTGCAGGTGCGGCACCGACTGTGAGACGACGTTGTTCATCGCGACGAACGACCCCTGCGCTCCGAGCGCCTCGACGACGGCGGTCGAGATGCGCTGCGCGACGCCGAACAGTGGTGTCAGCTGATTCTGGGGGAGGTCGCCGAGGGTCTCCACGTGCATCCGGGGGACCAGCAGCACATGACCGTGGAACACGGGACGGCGGTCGAGGAAGGCGACGGTCGCGTCGTCCTCCCACACCCGGTGCGCGGACGCCGCCCCGGAGATCACGTCGCAGAACACACATCCGGCCATTCGAGGTCAGTTTCCCGAACGTAGTTCGGACACGAGCATGGCAGCCGGATCGCGGAGCGCGGCGACGTCCACCCAGCCGAGGACGCGCAGTCCCGCGTCGGCGACCGTCGTGGGATCCACCGCGTCGAGTCCGCCGTCGCTCTCGGCGTCGCTGCGTTCGTTGATGACCGTCTCCACCACCCGGAACGGCAGCCCGGTGCGGGCGGGGTCGTCCTCGCCCAGATCGGCCAGGACCAGGTTCGCCAGTTCGGCGTAGCGGGCGCGCAGTCGCTGCCGCTCGAGCCGGAACGGGGTGAAGCGCTCGGTGCGGAGTTCGGGCAGCAGGTACAGCGCACCGAGGTTCCAGCGGCCGGACACCAACTGTGCCGCGTCGATGGTGAGCAGGGCGTACAACCGGACCGCGGCCGGTTCCGGCCGTCCGATCAACTCGTCGCCAACGGCGAGTGCGCCCGTCACGGTGCCCTGGAGGAGTGCGGCGAGGATGTCGTCCTTGGTGGCGAAGTGGTGGTACAGCGACGCCTGCCGCACTCCGACGGCATCCGCGATCTGGCGTGTCGAGGTCGACGAGAACCCCTTCGTCGTGAACAGCTCGGCGGCGGCGTCCAGGATCTCGGCTGCCGCGGTCGGTCCGGGTCTGCGCTGCTTGGTCAGCCGGGGGCGACCCGGGCCAGTGTTGGTCACGTCACCATCCTGCCAGTCCCGCCACACGATGCAGACCGTCGAGTACGCTCCTGGCCGTAGCCATGCCTCCACGAGGCGAGTGCCGCGGACAGGGGCGGCGCGACGACGTTGTAGTGCAGTACGTGGAAAGCTCCGAAAGGCCTGACCTTCGCCGTGTCCGACATCGTGGCCAGTTCCGTCGACGCACCGGATTCCACTCCCTCGGCCTCGATCCTGTCCGCGGCGTCGCGTCCGATCATCGAGGCGACGCTGCCGGTGGTGGGGGAGCACCTCGGCGACATCAGCCGGATCTTCTACCGGCAACTCTTCGACAATCTCCCGTCGCTCGAGTCGGACCTCTTCAATCGCACGAACCAGGCGAACGGTGAACAACAGAAGGCCCTCGCGGGTGCCGTCGCGGCTTTCGCCACGTTGCTCGTCACGGAGGACGCCCCGCCGGTCGACGAGGTGATGTCGAGGATCGCGGCCAAACACGCGTCGCTCGGAATCCTGCAGGTCCACTACGACCTCGTGCACACCGCGTTGTTCGCCGCGATCGTCGACGTGCTCGGCGACGCGGTCACCCCCGAGGTCGCCGCCGCCTGGGACGAGGTCTACTGGCTGATGGCGAATTCGCTGATGGCGCAGGAAGCCGTGCTGTACGAGGCGGCGGGTGTTTCCGCCGGTCACGTCTGGCAGCCGATGACGGTGCTGGGCAAGCGGGAGGTCGCCCCGGGGGTGTGGACCTTCACGTTCGGTGACACTCAGCCGGGCGCGATGATGAACTGTGTTCCCGGGCAGTATGTCTCGGTATCCGTCGTGTTTCCGGACGACACCCGACAGATTCGCCAGTACACCGTCGTGTGGGGAGAGTGGCAGGACACGTGGGAGATCACCGTCGAGGCGGTACGAGGTGGTCTGGTGTCCAACAGGCTGATCGACGACGTCGGGGTCGGCGATCCTCTGGTGGTGTCCATCCCGGTCGGGGACCCGTACCCGATCCGCGAGGGCAACCCGGTGGTGCTCGGCTCGTCCGGTATCGGTTCGGCGGTGAGTGTCGGCCTGCTGCAGCGGCTGGTGTCGCACGGCGACATCCGGCCGGTCCGTGTGATTCACGTCGACCGGCGCCCGGAACTGTTCGCACATGGCGACAAGCTCGACGAACTGCTGTCGGTGTACCGGGGGCCGTCGTCGTTCCACACCGAGTACGCCGATGACATCGAGCACGCCGTCTCCCGGTTGCGCGACGGGAAGTGGGACCGCGCCGCCGACGTGTACCTCTGCGGTTCACCGAACTTCATGCGCAAGATGCGCCGGGTTGCCGTGCGGGAAGGGGTGGCGCCGACGAACATCCACTACGAGGTGTTCGCGCCGGACTCCTGGCTCGGCTTCGACTGAGCGGGGCGCAGCGCCCGCGCCAGCAGGGGAATCAGCGGTCGCGGGCTCGGTGCCCCCACCCTGCGGAACGGTGCCGAATCCCGGGACGCCGCCACCCAATCGGTCCGTTCGATGCCCGACAGGTCGAGGCGGAACCCGGTCGCCGCGCACAACTGGTGCAGCAGCAGTGTGCCGGTGCGGCCGTTGCCCTCCCGGAACGGATGGGCATGGTTGTACGTGACATA
The DNA here is from genome assembly GCF_042681175.1 of Rhodococcus gannanensis. Taxonomy (NCBI): domain Bacteria; kingdom Bacillati; phylum Actinomycetota; class Actinomycetes; order Mycobacteriales; family Nocardiaceae; genus Rhodococcus; species Rhodococcus gannanensis. The sequence goes on along the minus strand of NZ_JBHUFB010000012.1, from coordinate 517,190 downwards.
CACCGCCGACAGCCCGTACGCGAGCCGGCCGCGGTCCGCGCGAGGCCAGTCCACCGTGGCGATCGCGATCTCCACCTCGCGCAGATACCGGTCGATCGTCGCGACCGACGCGAAATCGTCGCCGTTCTTGCTCAGTTCCACGATCCGATGCTGGCCTGCCCAGCCGAAGACGTCGCCGAAGACCTGCCGGTGCACGTTCCGAATGTGGTCGGCGTCGATGCGGCGGATCGGAGGCGGGCCGGCGAGGTGCACGCCGAGCAGGCGCGCGGCCGTCGCCGCGAATTCGACGTCGCGCAACTGATCGGCATCGCGGAGGTCGAAACGGTTGCGCAACACCGACGTTCCGCGGACCAGGTACGGGCGGGGGCGGACCCACCAGCGGCTGCGCGTCCACACCTCGCGAGTCGTCACTCGGGCAAGCGTGTTCCGGATGTGGGCGTCCGGGGTGAGTTCGCCGCCGGCCAGCGACAGCAGGGCCTCGACGTCGGTGCGCTCGGGCGTCCAGCCCTCCAGTCGTTCCGCCGCCACGACCTGGTCCACCGCGTGCACGACGGTCGCCGCCTGCGCCTCGAACAGATCGGGCCAGCGCTCGGAGGCACGTTCGGTCATGCCGGTGGTCCCGCGTAGGCCAGGGTTCGCTGCACCCCGGCGATCTCGCGCACGGCATTCGAGAGCAGACTGCGCTGCAGCGGGCCGAGGAGTTCCGGATCCACCACGTCGGTCGGCGCCTGCCCTCGTTCGATCTGCTCGCACTGGTGGCGCAGTCGGATCTGGGTGAGGACGTCGAACGTCTCGCCCAGGACCCGGCCGTCGTCGTCCGACAGGAGGCCGTGTTCGACCGCGACCCGCAACCTGGTCGGAGTCGATTCGGAGGCGAGACCGGCTGCCGTCCCCGCCCAGCGGGCGATGTTCACGACCGGGCTCAGCCCGTGCACCTTCACGTCCACCGGTTCCGGACGTCGTGTGACGATGCGGCGGCGCGCGGGAATCCGCGCCTTCTCCTCGACCGCTTCCTTGAGCAGCAGTCGCAGCACTTCGGGCCGCGACCGCAGCATCTCGGCGGTGGGCCCCGCCAGGTCCAGTGCCGGGTCGCCGTGTGCGATCCTGCTGTCCACCAGCATCCCGAGCATGACGAGCGCCTGATCGGCGAAGGGGTCGGCCAGCCACCCCTCGATCGCGGAGTGCCACTGGTCGGGAGAACGCGCGAACCGCGGCCGATCGGCGACGGCGCCCTTGTCGTCGGCGCGCAGCCCGCACCGGTCGAGCAGTGCGTGGACCGCTGCGGCGTGTTCCCGCGCAGCCGCCACGGTCTCGTCGCCGGACCACGCACTGTCGACGTCGGAGCTGGGTACCGCCTCGCGGCGAGCGATGCTTCCGAGTCCGAACCAAGCTGTGGGGGAGCGTGATTCGTCCCCGGCGAGTTCGACGGCGCGTCGCACCGCGGCTTCGACGACGACCGAGAGGACGGCGCTGACGTCCAGGGCCGCGACCCGTGCCCGCCACAGACCCACCGTGAGGGCGGGTATCCGCGAGCAGGCGGCGACCAGGGTCTCGGGGTCCTCGGCGCGGGCGATCTCCCCGCGCAGTAGGAAGCCGCCCCGGGTGGCGTTGGCGAGCAGATCGGTGTCCTCGACGACGCCGAGCGGTTCGCCGGTCTCCGACACCACCGGCAACCGGCGAACCCCATGGGTCAGCATCACGAGCAGGGCATCGGCGCCCAAGGTCGTCGCCGGGGTTGTCAGTGCGGGCGCCGTCATCACCTGCGCCACCGTGACGTCCCCGCCGTGGCCGGCGCCCAGCACCCGCCTGCGGAGGTCGCCCTCGGTGAGGATGCCCAGTCGACCGGCATCCAGGCACACCAGGACGTAGCGGGCGCGGCCGGAGGTCATCAGGCGCGCGGCCTCGGCGACGGTGGCGTCCGGACCGCAGGTCGGAGGGGTGCCGCGGAGCAGCTCGGCCACCGGTCGCATCGCGGCGTCGCGGACGACGAGCGGTTCGTTCATGCGTTCATCCTGGCAGCACACGGTTGTCCGCGACGGTGTGAGAGATCGGCAATGGCCCCGTAACGCACGAAATCGAACTGCAACGCACTGTCTACATGCGGAAACGTGGGAGTCATCGTCAGAAAACGGCCGACGTCAAAACTGTCGACTGACAGGAATTAGCCCGCCGCACCTCGCAGGAGCGCACATGACGACGGTCGCATCCAAGACCGGCGACGACGGAGATCTCGCCGAGTTCGGGTACGAGCAGCAGCTGCATCGTTCCCTCGGCAAGTTCGCATCCTTCGCCGCCGGTTTCTCGTTCGTCTCCATTCTCACCACCATCTTCCAGCTGTTCGGCCTCGGCTTCGGATTCGCCGGGCCCGCCTTCTTCTGGACCTGGCCGGTCGTCTTCGTCGGTCAGTTCATGGTCGCCCTCTGCTTCGCGGAACTGGCGGCGCGCTACCCGATCTCCGGCGCGATCTACCAGTGGTCGCGCCGCATGGCCGGCGAGGTGATCGGCTGGTTCGCCGGCTGGTTCATGATCCTCGCGCAGATCGTCACCGCGTCCGCCGCCGCGATCGCACTGCAGGTCGTGCTTCCCAACGTGTGGAGCGGATTCCAGGTCATCGGTGACGATCCCGCGCTCACCTCCTCGTCCGGCGCCGCCAACGCGGTGCTCCTCGGTTCGGTGTTGCTGGTGATCACCACCACGATCAACTGCGTTGGCGTCAACTGGATGTCGCGGATCAACAACATCGGCGTCACTTGCGAGATCGTCGGCGTCATCGCGGTCATCGGCATGTTCCTCACCCATGCCGAGCGTGGCCCCCAGGTCGTCTTCGACACCGGGGTCCAGGGCACCCAGCCCGGATACATCTGGGCCTGGATCGTCTCCGGTCTCATGGCCGCGTATGTCATGGTCGGGTTCGGTTCCGCCGGTGAACTCGCCGAGGAGACGCGCAACCCCCGCCGCGTGGCCCCCCGCACCATCCGGCTCGCGCTGTCGGTGTCCGCACTCGGCGGCGGTCTGATGATCGTCGGCGCGCTGATGGCAGCGCCGAGCCTCACCGACGGACGCCTCGCCACCGAGGGCCTGCCCTACGTGCTGAACTCGATCCTGTCATCCCCGTGGGGCACCCTGCTGCTGATCGACGTCGCGATCGCCGTGACCGTGTGCACCCTCGCGATCCAGACCGCCGCGTCGCGACTGATGTTCTCGATGGCCCGCGACGGCCGACTGCCCGCCTCGTCGGTGTTGTCGAAGGTCAACAGCCGCACCGGAACCCCGATCGCGCCGTCCGTGCTCATCGGCGTGCTGTGCATCGCGGTCCTGGGTGTCAACGTCGGCAACTCCGCGATCTTCACGACCCTGTCCAGCGTCTGCATCATCCTGATCTACCTCGCCTACCTGCTCGTCACCGTGCCGCTGCTGGTGCGACGGCTCAAGGGCTGGCCGCACGGTGGACCGCAGTTCGACGCCGAGGGCAAGCCGCTGTTCACCCTGGGAATCTGGGGCGTGCCGGTGAACATCGCCGCCGTCGTCTACGGCTCGCTCATGGTCGTGAACCTGGCATGGCCGCGCGCCGAGATCTTCAACCCCACAGGTGAATACCCAGTTCTGCAGTGGGCGGGCCCGCTGTCCATCGCGGCCGTCGTCCTCGTCGGAGTCCTCTGCTACCCGCGCGGCAAGGCCGTGCCCAACCCCGTCACGATCGGAGCCTGAACCGTGTCCGCCAGCACCGCCACCACGACAGCCGCCCGAGAGCACGCCCGTTCGCAGGCCGGGTCGATCACCGACTCGATGCCGGTCCTGCCCGCCTCGTCGTGGCCGACGCCGCCCGAAGGTATCGACGCCACCCGCCTCACCTGGGCAGAGACCGTCCCCGGCGGCCGGTACACCAGCAAGGTGCTCGCCCGTGGCACCCGGATCCGGCTCCGCGACATCGACGGCCGAGCGTGCGCGAACATCCTGCTGTACCGCGCCGACGCCCTGCACGAGCGGCTCAACGTCGCCGACACCGTGAAGGTCCCGTGGCAGGCGTACCTCGGTGTGGGGCACCCTCTCCTCTCGGACCAGGGTCGGGTGCTCGCGACGGTCGTCGCCGACACCTCCGGTCGGCACGACACCTTCTGCGGGACCACGCACCTCGCAGGCAACACGGCGAAGTACGGCGCGGGCACGGTCCACTCGGACTCGCCTGCGGGACGTGAGCTGTTCACCCTCGCGGCCGCCAAGCACGACCTGGCGCCGCGGGACCTACCGCCTTCGATCTCGTTCTTCCACGGTGTGCGCGTCGAGGACGGCGGGACCCTGGTGCCGACTGGCAACGCCGGACCGGACACCGCCGTCGAACTGCTCGTGCACCTGCCGGTCGTCGTGCTGATCGCCAACACCGCGCATCCGCTCGACCAGGCGGAGGACTACCCGACCACCTCCCTCGAGGTGCTCGCCTGGGAGGCCACCGAGGACCTCGACAGCCTGCCGAACGACGATCCCGAGTACCGCCGCGCCGTACTCAACACCGAAGACTGCTGGACCGCTGCGCGGTTCGGGAAGGACGCACGATGACCGCCACCCTCGCTGCCGAGTCCCTGACACTCGTTCCCGGCACCGTCGTCCTCGACGAGATTGCCGGCGCCCGCGGACCCTGGTCCGCCGTCGTCCGTGCCGGCGACGTGCTCACCATCGTCGACCTGCACGGCAACCAGGCCGTCGACACGCTGATCTACTCGGCCGCCGACCACGCCGTCCGCTACGACGCCGCCGCGACCGTCTCCGCTCAGGGCGGCCTGTTCCTCACCACCGGATCGGTGCTCCGCGCCAACGACGGCTCGGCGCTGATGACGATCGTCGGCGACGAGGTCGGCAACCACGACACCGTCGGCGGCGCCTGCTCCCAGGAGTCGAACACCCTGCGGTACGGCCACCACACCAGGCACCAGCACGCCTGCGTCGAGAACTTCCTCATCGAGGGCGCTCGGTGGGGCCTCGGCAAGCGGGACATGGTGTCCAACATCAACTTCTTCATGAACGTTCCCGTTGATGCCGACGGCACCCTCGGGATCGTCGACGGGCTGTCCGCGCCCGGCAAGCGACTCGCGCTCCGCGCCGAGGTCGACGCCCTCGTGCTGGTGTCGAACTGCCCGCAGATCAACAACCCCTGCAACGGCTTCGATCCCACCGAGGTCCGCATGATCGTCACCCGCGAGGAGCAGTCGTGAGCACGGTTCTGGTCGACCGACCCGGAATGCTGGCCACCGTCCAGGACTGGCCGGGCAGGGTCGGGTACTGGCAGATCGGTGTGCCGCCTTCGGGCCCCATGGACGACCTGTCGTTCCGGCTCGGCAACGTCGCCGTCGGAAATCCGGAGGGCGCGCCGGGGCTGGAGTTCGCGATGTCCGGTCCCGCCCTCCGTTTCGCCGCCGACACCGTGGTCTGCGTGACGGGTGCGCCGGTGCCCGTTCGGGTCGACGGCGCCGCCGTGCCGATGTGGCAGCCGGTCACGGTGCAGGCCGGCGGACTCCTCGACGTCGGCACCGTCAGCGGTCCCGGGCTGCGGATCTACCTGCTGGTTCAGGGCGGCATCGACGTCCCCGACTACATGGGCAGCGGAGCCACCTTCACTCTCGGGAGGTTCGGCGGTCACGAAGGTCGCGTGCTGCAGGCGGGTGACGTGCTGACGGTTGGTGACGCGGCCGTGAACCACGATGCCGCACAATCGGTTCCGGGGGAACACGTGCCGGTGTTCGCCTCGCGGTGGGAGATCGCCGTCACCGAGGGTCCGCACGGTGCGCCCGAGTTCTTCACCCGCGCCGACATCGACACCCTCTACGCCACCGACTACGAGGTGCACTTCAACTCGGATCGCACCGGCGTCCGGCTCGTCGGCCCCAAACCGGACTGGGCCCGCACGGACGGCGGGGAGGCGGGACTGCACCCCTCGAACATCCACGACAACGCGTACTCGGTCGGCGCGCTCGACTTCACCGGCGACACCCCGATCCTGCTCGGACCCGACGGCCCGAGCCTCGGCGGATTCGTCTGCCCGGTCACCGTCGTCGCCGCCGAGCGGTGGAAGCTCGGACAGCTCAGCCCTGGCGACACGGTCCGTTTCGTGCCCGTGAAAGGTGCGCACGCCGCGTCCTCCCGGGCCCTCGGCGTCGACCGACGCGCGGGACTGCCGGCGGTGTTCTCTGCGGGCGGCGACGGCGACGACGGCGTCATCGCCCGCCGGGACGGTGCGACGTCGGTGACCTACCGCCGCTCGGGCGACGACAACGTGCTCGTCGAATACGGTGACCTGACATTGGATCTCGCGCTGCGCGCCCGGGTGCACGCCCTGCATCAGCGGCTGGAGGAGGAACGTCCGGCCGGCCTGCTCGACCTGACGCCCGGTATCCGGTCGTTGCAGGTCCGCGTCGATCCCGACGTGCTGCCCGTCCCGAAGCTGATGGGCCTGCTCGGTGCGGTGGAGGACCGGATCCCGGAGTCGTCGCAACTGGTGGTGCCCAGCCGCGAGGTTCGGATGCCACTCGCCTGGGACGACCCGTCGACGCGGGAGGCGATCAAGCGGTACATGCACGGTGTCCGGTCCGATGCGCCGTGGTGCCCGTGGAACATCGAGTTCATCCGCCGCATGAACGGGCTCGGCACCGTCGCCGACGTATTCGACACGGTCTTCGACGCCCAGTACCTCGTGCTCGGACTCGGCGACGTGTACCTCGGTGCGCCGGTCGCGACACCGCTGGATCCGCGGCACCGGCTGGTGACCACGAAGTACAACCCGGCCCGGACGTGGACCCCGGAGAACGCCGTCGGGATCGGTGGCGCGTACCTGTGCATCTACGGCATGGAGGGCCCCGGCGGCTACCAGTTCGTCGGCCGCACCACCCAGGTGTGGAACCACCGCTATCCGGAGAACGCGGCCGCCTTCGAGGACGGCACGCCCTGGCTGCTGCGGTTCTTCGACCGGATCTCCTGGTACCCGGTCGAGCCCGACGAGCTGCTCGAGCTGCGCGCGGACACCGCGGCCGGGGGATCGGGCGGCGTGCAGATCACCGAGGGCAGCTTCTCGCTCGCCGACCACGAACGCTTCATCGCCGACAACGCCGACTCGATCGCTGCGTTCCGGGCGACGCAGGCGGAGGCGTTCGCCGCCGAACGCGAGGCGTGGGCCGCGGCCGGAGAGTTCGCGAAGGAGGCCGCCTGACGACGGCAGCTTGCGACGAGGGGTGAATGTGTGTTCACCTAGAAGGGGTGAACAGCTGTTCACCCCTTCTGTCGTCGCACGCAGTCGTGCAGTTCGGAGGTCGGTCGTTTGTCGGCTCACGCGAAAACGGCGACGCGCTCGTCGTCCCGCATCCTCACCGTGGTGCTCTGCATGTCGGGCATCGTCGTCGCGCTTCAGCAGACGCTCGTCATCCCGCTACTCAGCCATTTCCCGAGCATCCTCGACGTCGACTACCCGACCGCATCGTGGCTGGTGACGATCACCCTGCTCACGGCGGCCGTCGCCACCCCGATCGTGTCGCGCCTTGCCGACATGTTCGGCAAACGGCGCATGATGCTCGTCTCCCTCGGGACGATGGTGGCCGGATCGCTGCTCGCCGCGCTTGGCGGCACGTTCGTCCTGGTTCTCGCCGGCCGCGGCCTCCAGGGGCTCGCATCCGCGCTCGTGCCGGTCGGTATCGGGGTCCTGCGTGACGAACTCCCGAAGTCAAAGGTCGCGGGCGCGACCGCGATGATGAGCGCGACTCTCGGGATCGGATCCGCGCTCGGACTTCCGCTGTCGGGACTGGTCTTCGAGCATCTGGGCTGGGAGGCGATCTTCTGGCTCTCCGCCGCCGCAGGCGTGGCGCTGTTCCTCGCGGTTCTCGCCGTCGTCCCGGAATCGCCGGTACGCACACCGGGCCGCTTCGACTTCGGCGGCGCGCTCCTGCTGTCCACGGCCCTCGGTTCGCTGCTCCTGGGTATCTCGAAGGGCGGCACCTGGGGGTGGGCCAGTGAGCGGACGCTGATCGCGCTCGCCGTCTCCGCGGTCGCCTTCGTGATCTGGTTCCCGTTCGAACTCCGGGTCAACCAGCCGATGGTCGACCTGCGGACGTCGGCACGCCGGCCCGTTCTGCTCACGAACATCTCCGCATTGCTCGTCGGAATCTCGATGTACGCCAACATGATGTCGACCACGCAGCAGTTGGAGATGTCCGTCGGTACCGGCTACGGGCACGGCCTCACCGTGCTCACCGCCGGACTGTGCATGGTGCCCGCCGGACTCATGATGGTGGTGTTCGCGCCCATTGCCGGGCGTCTCATCGGCGTGATCGGAGCGAAGCACACACTGCTGATCGGAACCGCGGTGATGGCCGTCGCCTACTGCACCCGGATCTTCCTCACCGGCTCGATCGTGCTCATCGTGCTCGGCGCGATGTTCGTCACCGCCGGAACCGCCATCGCCTACGCGACCATGCCGATGCTGATCATGGGGTCGGTTCCCATCACCGAGACAGCGTCCGCCAACGGGCTCAACGCGCTCCTGCGATCCGTCGGGACGTCGGTGTCGAGCGCGATCATCTCCGCGGTGCTGACCACCGTCACGATGGACGTCGCAGGCGTGGAGCTGCCGTCGCTCGTCGCGTTCCAGATCATCTTCACGCTGGCCGCGCTCGCTGCCGTGGTGGCGACCGCTGTCGCACTGTTCATTCCGGGCGCGGAGTCGTCGGAGAGAGTGGCCTCGACAACCGCCGAGACCCGAGACGACGAGGCTCCCGCCGAACTGGTGATCAGCGGCACGGTTCGCAGTGGCGCCGGCCGCCCGATCCGGCAGGCGGTCGTGACGGTCCTGAGCACCGGTGGCGAACCCGTCGACTGGAGCCGCGCCGACAACGACGGTGAGTTCTCCGTGGTGCTTCCGGCGCCCGGGCCCTACCTGGTGGTCACGAGCGCGGACGGCTGGGCTCCCGCGTCGAACGTGATGGATCTCGGTGGTGTGTCGGACAGGCCCGTTGTCGTACTCGCCCAACGCCTGCGGCTCGGTGGCGTGGTGACCGTCGCCGGACGGCCGTGCGGGGGAGCCGTCGTCAGCCTCGTGAAGGTCACGGGCGAACACGTCGCCAGCACCCGGACCGACGCCGACGGCAGCTACGAGCTGGCGCAGCCTCCGACCGGCCGTTACGTTGTCACGGTGCTCGGACCGGATCGACGAACCTGCGCCAGACATGTCGCCGTGCTCACCCGCACGGCGGAGGTGAACCTCGACCTCGCCGAGGCGGCCGTCGGGACGCACCCCGCAGGTTCCGACGATCTACGGCCCGTGGGGGTCGGGTGACGGCCCCGTCGACCCGCGAGACCGTCATCGCGGCGGCGCGCGAACTCTTCTCCCGCCGGGGGTACACCGCGACAACGATCAAGGACGTCGCCGCGGCTGCCGGGTGTTCTCCCGCGCTCGTCATGAAACTCACCGGGAGCAAGGCGGAGCTGTTCGCCGCGGCCGATCCGTCGGCGGCTGCGGTGCTGGAGGAGCACCTCGTCGAGGAGGAACCGATCGGACGCCAGCTCGCGCGTCGCCTGGTCGATCGCCGTGATAACGACGAGGCGGAACCGTGGGCGATGGCACCCATCCTCATCCGCGAATCGGCGGACCCCGCGGCGGCGCGGGACGAGACCCGGCAGCGATACCTGGACGCCATCGCCGACCGCATAGGCGACACCTCCGAGGATCGGGTCAGGACACAGCTGGTGATCGCGCAACTGCTCGGACTGGGGGCAGCGATGCGTCACTTCGAGCTCCTCGGCCAGGACGTGCTCGACCGCGAATCCCTGATCCGCCGCTACGGTTCGGTGATCCAGTCGATCGTCGACGGCGAGGTGTGAGGGTCAGGCGAGAGTCCGGGACAGGTGCTTCGCGATCGCCTCGAAGGTGATCGGGTCGAGAACCGCGCCGAGGTACCCGTCCGGGCGGACGACATGGCCGGACCCGGGGCGGGTGTCGTAGACGCCGGCGAACTCGCCCGCTCCGTCGAGGAACACGATTCCCGACGCGTCCGCGTCGGCAGCCGCTGTGATCACGTAGCAGCGGACCAGGTCTCCGTACCGCTCGCCGACGCGACGCGCGAGCAGTTCCTGCCGCATCGCCTCGTCGGCCGTGGAAGCCCACAGGAACAGGGTGTGTGCGGTGTGCCGCAACAGGTCGTGCGCGCGGACCGGCACGGGCGAGCATGCCTGGACGAGTCCCCGCGCATCGGGGGCCCGTCCGGCGGCGCCCTCGGTGATCGGGCTGTCCGGGTAGGCGATCAGCAGCTGTGCCTCGCGGAGGGCGACGACCGAGAGATCCGGCTCGTCTGCCCCGATACCCTCCCTGGCGTTGCGGACGGTGCGCCCCACCACCTCCTCGCCGACCGGGTGCCGTTCGAGGTGGTAGGTGTCGAGCAACCCGTCGGCGGCCCGGCCCCGCACCGCCAGTGCCAGCTTCCAGGCGAGGTTGCAGGCGTCCTGGATGCCGGTGTTCATGCCCTGGGCGCCGGTGGGCGGATGGATGTGCGCGGCGTCGCCCGCGAGGAACACCCGCCCGCGGGAGTAGCGGTCGACGAGGCGATGACTGATGCGGAACACCGACGACCAACGCATGTTCGACGCCGTCGTCGGCTCCGGGGCCATGCGGTCGAGCACGGCCTGGACGTGGTGGAGTTCGGGGGCGCGGCCGCCCTCGAGGCCGTGCGCCACCTCGCCCTCGGCGGGCCGGGTGGCGAGCTCGTCCGGCACCAGCATCGAGATGCGGTACCGCTTGTGTCCCGGGCTGGAGTGCGGCAGGGGGATGGCGACCAGGATGTCGTCGATCGTGCCGTCGGTCCGGTGCATCGCCCGGAGTCCGTAGCCTCCCGGCAGATTCCAGTCCACCTCGACGTCGGCGAGCATGTACTCCTCGGGGAACGCGTCGCCCTCGAAGGCAGCCCCGATCGTCTTCCGTACCAGCGAGTGCGCGCCGTCGCACCCGGCCAGGTAGCGGGCCGACACCGTCGACCGCCCGTGGGGTCCGTCGAGGGTCGCCGTCACGGAGTCGTCGCGGTCGTCGAACCCGGTGACCTCGACGCCACGGGTGACAGCGCCGCCGTGCGCCGCCAGTGCCTCCGAGAGGATGCGTTCCGTCGCGTACTGCGGGAGGCCGATCGCCCGGTAGGGGACGGCGTCCGGGAGAACGAACTCCAGGGTCTGCGGCGGGCCCTCACCGAGGCGGATCTGCTGTCCACGCATGGTGATCGACGCGTCGATCACGTCGCGGACGACGCCCATCGAGTCGAAGACCTCGAGGGTGCGCGGCGAGACACCGATCGCCTTGGCGTACGGCGCGCGCTCCGTCCGGCGGTCGACGACGAGGACCTCGACGCCGTTGCGCCGCAGTTGGACCGCGAGCGCGAGGCCGACCGGCCCTGCGCCGACGATCAGGACGTCCGTCGTGGTGTGCGGGACCTTCGGATCAACTGCCGACGTCATGGAGAAAGTGTGGCACCGGACGCGCATGCGCGCGCGGGGACTTGACAGCTGGTCGAACTGGTGTTCGACTGTTCCGCATGCGGTGGCAGGGTCAGACACTCGATGCCGTGCAGTCGGAACTCGACGACGGCGCCCTTCCGGGCCTGGCGCGGGCCGGGCTCGTCCGAAGCGTACAGACCCCGGACTTCGAGGGCATCACGTTCCACGAAGTGCTGTGCAAGTCCGCGCTGAACAAGGTTCCGCCGGAGTCGGCGCTCCCGTTCCGCTTCACCGTCAACACTTTTCGCGGTTGCACACACGCGTGCCGGTACTGCTTCGCGCGGCCGACCCACGAGTACCTCGACCTGGACGCGGGCACGGATTTCGACACCCAGGTCGTCGTGAAGACCAACGTCGCCGCGGTGCTGCGCCGAGAACTCGCGAAGCGGTCCTGGAAGCGGGAGACGGTCGCGCTCGGCACCAACACCGACCCCTACCAGCGGGCCGAAGGCCGATACCGGCTGATGCCCGGGATCATCACCGCGCTCGCGGAATCGGGTACGCCCTTCTCGATCCTCACCAAGGGCACCCTGTTGCGGCGCGACCTGCCCCTCCTCGCCCTGGCGTCCCGGCAGGTACCGGTGTCGCTCTCGGTGTCCCTCGCGATCGGCGACACGGAACTGCAGCAGGCGATCGAACCAGGCACCCCGACACCGCGAGCCCGCCTCGACCTGATTCGCGCGATCGCGGACGCCGGCTTCGACTGCCACGTCATGGTCGCGCCCGTCATCCCGTACCTCACCGACTCCACGACGCACCTCGACGCCCTGTTCGCCGCGATCTCGGAGGCCGGTGCCAGTGGGGTGACCGTCTTTCCCATGCACCTTCGCGGCAGCACCCGTGGCTGGTTCCTGAACTGGCTCGCCGAACACCACCCGGCCCTGATCCGGCGGTATCGGCAGCTCTACGGTCGCGGCGCCTACGTGACGCCGGAGTACAAGGCGTGGCTGCGGGGCCGTGTGTCGCCCCTCGTCGAAACGTACGGGCTCGGAGTCGATCCCTCACGAGCGGAACCGGTGGCGCCGCCGCGGGAGCTCGTCGGCGCGGGCGCTGCGCCCGCGCTGACGCTGTTCTGATCGCGCTGCGGGAGTAGATTCCGCACCAGCGACGCGAACCAACCGGGCGGCAGGACCAGCGTGGAGGGTGCGATGAACGAAGACGAAGGCCCCGCGGAGTCACGCACCCCGTCCGGCAAGCGTGTCAACCGAGTCACCCCCGAGGGGGCGGGTGTCCGGACGCCCGCTGCCGGGAGGTCGGCGGTTCGGAGTGTCGGTTCCGGGACCGCCACGCGGACAACGAACCTGCGGTGGCTCCGCATCGTCACCGTGTACATCGTGCTCGCGATAGCCGCGTACCAGATGTCGGGGTGGTTGTTCCACAATCTCCGCGGCTTCCTGGGACTGCTGTTCCTCGCCTGGCTGGCCAGCGTCACCATCGAACCGGTCGTCGACTGGTTCGAACGCCGCGGTCTACGGCGCGGCGCGGGCACCGGGATCGTCATGGCGTCGCTGACACTTCTCGTCATCGGATTCGTCGCCCTGTTCGGAACGCTGCTCGCCGAACAGCTGGCGCAACTGCTCACCGCGCTGCCCGACGCGATCTCCCGGGTGACCGACTGGGCGAACCGCACGTTCGGCACCGACTTCGCCACCGGTCGGGACCTGATCAAGATCACACCCGAAACCGTGAAAGACCTCGCGGAGCGGTACACGCCCAGCGTTCTCGGAGTGGTCTCGTCCATCGTCGGGGTCGTGTTCCAGGCCCTCACGATGCTGCTCTTCGTGTTCTACATGTCGGCACAGGGACCGCAACTCCGGCGGACGATCTCGAGCTGGTTCCCGGCGCGTCAGCAGGAGATCATCGCGACCGTCTGGGGAATCTCCGTCGAGAAGGCCGGAGGCTATGTGGTGTCCCGGCTGATCCTGGCCGCCGTCAGTGCCGTCGCGACGGGCATCTTCCTGATGGTGATCGGAGTGCCCTACTGGCTGCCCCTCGCGATCTGGACGGGCGTCGTCTCCCAGTTCATTCCCACACTGGGTACCTACCTCGCGATCGCACTCCCCGCGCTCATCGCAGCGGCACAGCAGCCGATGGACGGCGTGTGGGTGGTCGTCTTCGGCACCGCCTACCAGCAGGTGGAGAACTATCTGCTCCATCCGCGCATCACGTCGCGGACCGTGTCGATACACCCCGCGGTGGCCTTCGGCTCCGTGATCGTCGGGGCGTCACTCTTCGGTGCCATCGGTGCGCTCGTGTCGGTACCTGTCGTCGCCGTCATCCAGGCAATCATCGAAACCTACGGTCGCCGTTACGAATTGGTCCAGGATTCGGAGCGGCCGCCCGAGGAGCAGGAACCGGCGGGCACAGACGCCGGAGACGAGACCAGCTAGGGATCAGCGGGGGAGCGCCGGCGGATTGTCGAGATCCCGGGCCCGGTAGGTGTCGCAGTCCGACACGCTTCCGGTCGTGTAGCCCGTCAGGAACCACTTCTGCCGCTGCTCCGCGGATCCGTGGGTCCAGCCCTCGGGGTTCACCCGGCCCGTCGCCGCCTTCTGGATGCGGTCGTCGCCGACGGACGCCGCCGCCGACAGCGCGTCCTTGATGTCGGAGGTCGACAGCGGCTCGAGGAAGGGCTGGCCGCCGTCGGGGCCGGACTGGTTGTCGGCGTAGTGCGCCCAGACTCCGGCGTAGCAGTCCGCCTGCAGTTCGGTGCGGACCGCACCTGATTCGGGGCCACGCGGATCCGTCTGCGCGCGGCCGATGTCGCCGAGCTGGTTCTGGATGTGGTGCCCCACCTCGTGCGCGACGACGTACTCCTGTGCCAGCGGACCCGCCGACGAGTCGTAGCGGTCGACGAGCAACTGGAAGAACGTCGTGTCGAAGTACGCCGTCGAATCCGCCGGGCAGTAGAACGGCCCGACCTCGCTGGTGGCGTTGCCGCAGCCCGTCGCGACCGACCCGGAGAACAGGACGACCTCCGGCTGCACGTACTCGGTCCCGGTCTGCTCTGCGAGCTCCGTGCCCCACACCGAGTCCAGGCTCGCGGCGGTGAATGCCACGCGGCAGTCGAGGTCCCGATTCGCGTCCGCGCCCGTCCGGCAGTTCTCCAGCCCGGCGAGTGGCCCGGTCTCGATCGCGTTGTCGGAGCCGGACGTGGTGCCCAGGATCGCGCCGGGATCACCGCCGAGGAGCAGCGCGAGAATCACCACGACGAGTCCGCCGAGTCCGCCGCCGATCGCGACCCGGCCGCCTCGCCCACCGCCGCCGACCCGCACCCGTCCGGGATCCATCCGGGCGCCCTCGTTGAAGGTCATGGCAGTCCTCGCTCTCGGCAGACCTGGTTGCGTCACAGCTTGGCACGGGCGGCGCGATCGACGTTGCGCGTAGTGCGATGTGTCATCGAATCGGCACCTCCGTAGGATCACAGGACAAGAAGTCCCGGATCCCGTGTGACTGGAAGTGTGAAAGGAATCCCGTGCTGCGCACCCATCTCGCCGGCTCGTTGCGACCCGAGCAGGCATCCCAGACCGTCACCCTCACCGGCTGGGTTGCGCGGCGGCGCGACCACGGCGGCGTCATCTTCATCGACCTGCGCGACGCCTCCGGGGTGTCGCAGGTGGTCTTCCGGAGTGACGACGTCCTCGAGCAGGCGCACAAGCTGCGCGCCGAGTACTGCGTCAAGGTGACCGGTGTCGTCGAGGTCCGGCCCGAGGGCAACCAGAACTTCGAGATCCCGACCGGCGCCATCGAGGTGAACGCCACCGTCCTCGAGGTGCTCAACGAGAGCGCCCCCCTCCCGTTCCAGCTCGATGACAACGCCGGCGAGGAAGCGCGCCTCAAGTACCGCTACCTCGACCTGCGGCGCGAGGGCCCCGGGCACGCGATCCGGCTCCGGTCCAAGGTCAACGCCGCCGCCCGTGAGGTGCTCGCCCACCATGAGTTCGTCGAGGTCGAGACCCCGACCCTGACCCGCTCCACCCCCGAGGGTGCCCGCGACTTCCTCGTCCCCGCGCGCCTGCAGCCCGGCAGCTTCTACGCGCTGCCGCAGTCGCCGCAGCTGTTCAAGCAGCTGCTCATGGTCGGTGGCATCGAGCGCTACTACCAGATCGCCCGCTGCTACCGCGACGAGGACTTCCGCGCCGACCGGCAGCCCGAGTTCACCCAGCTCGACATCGAGATGAGCTTCGTCAACCAGGACGACGTGATCCTCCTGGCCGAGGAGATCCTCACCAACATCTGGAAGCTCATCGGGCACGAGATCACCACGCCGATCGCCCGGATGACCTACGCCGAGGCGATGCGCCGTTACGGCTCCGACAAGCCGGACCTGCGCTTCGGTATCGAACTGGTCGAGTGCATGGACTTCTTCAAGGACACCACCTTCCGGGTGTTCCAGGCCGAGTACGTCGGCGCCGTCGTCATGCCGGGTGGTGCGAGCCAGCCGCGTCGCGAGCTCGACCGCTGGCAGGAGTGGGCCAAGCAGCGGGGCGCCAAGGGCCTGGCGTACGTCCTGATCGGGGAAGAGGGCGAGCTGACCGGACCGGTCGCGAAGAACCTCACCGACGCCGAGCGGGCCGGTCTCGCCGGTCACGTCGGCGCGAAGCCGGGCGACTGCATCTTCTTCGCGGCGGGCCCGACGAAGCAGATGCGCGCGCTGCTCGGCGCCGCACGTGGCGAGATCGCTCGCAAGCAGGACCTCATCGACCCGAACGAGTGGGCCTTCGTGTGGGTCGTGGACGCGCCGCTGTTCGAGCCGACCTCCGACGCCGTCGCCGGCGGTGACGTCGCGCTCGGCTACAGCGCCTGGACGGCCGTGCACCACGCCTTCACCTCCCCGAAGCCGGAGTCGATCGACACCTTCGACACCGACCCGGGATCGGCGCTCGCCTACGCCTACGACATCGTCTGCAACGGCAACGAGATCGGTGGCGGATCGATCCGTATCCACCGCAAGGACATTCAGGAGCGCGTCTTCAAGGTCATGGGGATCTCCCATGAGGAAGCCGAGGAGAAGTTCGGCTTCCTGCTCGACGCTTTCGCGTTCGGCGCACCGCCGCACGGCGGCATCGCGTTCGGCTGGGACCGCATCACCGCCCTGCTCGCGGGCATGGACTCGATCCGTGAGGTCATCGCGTTCCCGAAGTCGGGTGGCGGCATCGATCCGCTCACCGAGGCGCCCGCGCCGATCACCCCGCAGCAGCGCAAGGAATCGGGGATCGATGCCAAGCCCGAGCCGAAGGCCGAGAAGGACGCCAAGCCCGAGCCGAAGGCCGAGAAGGGTGCGGCAACCGCGGCGACGGCCGACAGCCCGAACTGACCGCTGACCTCCCGCTCCCGGGCGACCGTGACCGTTTCGCAACAATGACGACTGTTCGGTCTGTTGTCGCTGGTCCGCCCGGGCGTGGTGGGGTGGCGAGTGCACTTCGTCACCGATCCGGAATGGGTGCCCGTCGTCGAGTCCACCCGCAGTGTCATCTCCGACGGGTAGGTTGTTGGGCGCTATGACCGCACTATTGGCTGATCCAGTATCGGACGTGGTCGCCGCAGCCGAACGGCTGCTCGAGCGACGCACCGGCGCCCCGGTGACCCTCGTCGATCCCGTCGACCTCGGAGGCAGTGGGCGCACTGTCGTCCTCCGCGTACGGTGTGCCGAGAACCCGTTCTCGCTGCCCCGGACCCTCGTGATCAAGCAGGTACGCGAGCCGTCCCAGGCGGCGGGTGCCCGCAGCGTCGCACTCACGGCAGGCGCGTTCCCGGACGGCGCGCCGGGTGGAGGCGCCGACACCGCGTTCCTTCGCGAGGCGGTGTCGTACCAGTTCGCCACCGCCCTCGCCACCGAGAGCAGGCCCGGCCCCTCGCTCATCGCCTACGACCTCGACGCGCGCCTCATCGTCCTCACCGACCTCGGCGACGCCACGCCGATCGCCCGGCTCCTCGTCCAGCAGGACAAGGCAGCCGTCACGAACTCGCTGATGGCCCTCGCGCAGTCGATGGGCCGGATGCACGCCGCGACCGTCGGGCGCGAGGAGGACTTCTCGGCCCTGCTGCGCCGCTCCGGCGTGGCGGAGAGCGGCAACGTGGTGTCCGCGGAGGTCACCTCGAGCATCCCGCGGCTGCGCACGATGCTCACGCAGGAGATCGGCGTCACGCCCGGACCCGAGGTTGCCGAGGCCGCGGAACGTGGCGTCGCGCTCTTCTCCGGAGGCAGGCACCGGGCGTTCAGTCCGTCCGACCTGTGCCCGGACAACATCATCGTTAACGACGAGGGCGTCCGGTTCCTCGACTACGAATGGGGCGGCTTCCGGGACGCCACACTCGACATCGCGTACGCCCTGTCCTCGTTCCCAGGCTGCCTGTGCAGCTACGACCTCTCCATCGAGCGTGCGCTCGCGATGATCGAGGCGTGGCGCGCCGAGGTGGTCGGGATCTGGCCCGCGCTCGGCGACGACCGCACTCTTCACGCGCGACTGCTCGACGCCCAGCTCGTGTGGGTCTGGCTGTCGACCTTCTGGTTCCTGCCCGAGGACCACGCCCGCATCGCCGCGGTACGCGACCACCAGCTGTCGGGACCGCGGTCGAAGGCGCTGATCGCGCGGTGGCGTGCCCTCGCCGAGTTCGCCGAGCACACCGGCAACACCGCCGTGGCCGACCACGCGAACGAGGTCGCGGCACGGTTCAGCGAGAACTGGGGCTGAGCACAGCCGACGAGGCCGCCGCACCCCTGTGGGTGCGGCGGCCTCGTCGTCACATCAGCCCGGCAGCGGCGCGGCCGGAACCAGTCGCTGCGAGCCGCTCGGCGTCGCCATGCTCGCCGCGACCCGGACCCGCGCCGCGGGATCCTCGGGATCGGAGACGAAGTACCAGTCCATCTGGGCTTGCGCCGGGGCGACCTCGAACACGCCGAAACCGTGGGAGTCGAGCTCGACGTAGCGCAGGTGCCGGTTCGTGGTCTGCAGCGCCGCCTCCGCGGCGGGGGACACGGTGCGCGGTGGGACGCCGAGGATCTCGTCGATGTTGTTCGACGTCACCGACGGCACCACGAACTCCGTGCCCGCGGTCGCGCCTGCGGGCTGGCCCGCGGCGTCGAGCGGGAGCTCCGCCGCCCACGACGAGTGGATGTCACCCGTGAGGAAGACGGTGTCCGTGACGCCGTTCGCGGTGATCGCGTCGAACAGCCGTCGCCGGTCCGCGGCGTAGCCGTCCCACTGGTCGGCGTTGAACGGCAGTCCCGCCGCGGGCACACCCAGCGTGGACGTGAGGGCAGCCGTGGTGCGGGTGTCCAACGGCGGCAACAGGATCGGCGCGATCATCACCGGATTTCCGATCACCTTCCACTGCGCGGACGCGGAGGTGACACCGCCGGTGAGCCACTCCATCTGCGTGCGGCCCGTGATCGAGCGGTCGTCCGAATCGACCGAGCGCGAGGTGGCGGGCACCTGCACGTCCCGGTAGCTGCGGAGGTCGAGCATCGACAGTTCCGCGAGCGTGCCGAAGCGGAACCGGCGGTACAGTCTGTCGCCGCCGCCTCGGACCGGCATCCACTCGAAGTAGGCGCGCATGCCGTTGACGCGGCGGGCGCCCCAGTCGCCCTCGACTGCCGGGTCGTGGTTCTCGGCACCGCCGGACCAGGCGTCGTTCGCGGTCTCGTGGTCGTCCCACGTGACGATGAACGGCACCCGCGCGTGGAGGGCCTGCAGATCCGGGTCGGTCTTGTACTGGGCGTGCCGGATCCGGTAGTCCGCGAGGGACACGATCTCGTGCGCCGGGTCGTGCAGCCGCACCGAACCGTTCCGGCCGCCGTACTCTCCGTGGCCGTACTCGTACAGGTAGTCGCCGAGGTGGATGACCGCGTCGAGGTCGTCGCGGGCGGCGAGGTGCCGGTACGCCGAGAACCAACCGGCCTCCCAGTTGGCGCACGACACGACGCCGAAGCGCAGTCGGGCGACGTCGGTATCGGTGGCGGGAGCGGTGCGGGTCCGGCCCGTGGGGGAGCGCGTGCCGTCGGGTGCCGTGAACCGGTAGTGGTAGTCCTGCGCGGGACGCAGTCCCGTCACGTCGATCTTGACGGTGTGATCGCTCTCCGCGGTCGCGGTGACCGAGCCGGAACGGACCACGGTCGCGAACGTCGCGTCGGTTCCGACCTCCCAGCGCACCGTCGCCGGAGCACCCACACCCGATCCGGGGAGTGCGTCGGGCGACGGGGTGATGCGGGTCCAGATCACGACGCCGTCGGGCAGCGGATCTCCGGAGGCGACACCGTGGACGAACGGAGTGCCGGGCTGCGCGAAGGCTGCTCCGGGGCGGGTGAGGAGTGCGGCGCCGGTCGCCAGGGTGGTTCCGCGCAGCATCGCGCGACGGGTCAAGTGCGGCATGTCCGCGATCCCATCCAAATCTGGACGGATGTTCAATAGTCGGTGCCGCACTCCGACGGAGTGTTCACCGACAGTTCGCCCGCCGGTGGTCGGAGGCGGGGTGATCGCGTGCGGACGGGTAGGTTCGACCCGGTGAACGACTGGCTGGACTCCTCCGACAACGAGCAGGGTGGACTCTTCGAGCCCGCCGTCGCGCCGGGGGAGGATCGGGTGGGGCCCGCTCCGACTCCCGGACCGAGCGGACCCGGCGCGCCGCTGGCGGTCCGGATGCGCCCGCAGTCGCTCGGTGAGGTGGTGGGTCAGGACCACCTGCTCGGACCCGGTGCGCCGCTGCGCCGCCTCGTCGAGGGGTCCGGCGCGTCGTCGGTGCTCCTCTACGGTCCGCCCGGCACCGGGAAGACGACACTCGCCTCGCTCATCTCCCAGGCCACCGGGAGGCGGTTCGAGGCGCTGTCCGCGCTCTCCGCCGGCGTGAAGGACGTCCGCGCCGTCATCGATCTCGCGCGCCGCCGCATGGTGGCGGGGGAGCAGACCGTGCTCTTCATCGACGAGGTCCACCGCTTCTCCAAGACGCAGCAGGACGCGCTGCTGGCCGCCGTGGAGAACCGCATCGTGCTGCTCGTGGCCGCGACCACGGAGAATCCCTCGTTCTCCGTGGTGTCGCCGCTGCTGTCGCGGTCCCTGGTGCTGCAACTGCAGTCGCTGACCGACGACGACATCCGGCAGGTCCTGAGTCGGGCCGTCACCGATCCGCGCGGGCTCGGCGGGGCGGTGACGCTCACCGACGAGGCGGTGAACCATCTGGTCCGACTGTCTGGCGGCGATGCGCGCCGAGCGCTCACCGCGCTCGAGGCAGCCGCGGAGACCGTGCTCGACCAGGGCGAGACCGTCGTGGACCTCGCCGCGGTGGAGTCCAGTGTCGACAAGGCAGCAGTGCGGTACGACCGCGACGGCGACCAGCACTACGACGTCACCAGCGCCTTCATCAAATCCCTGCGGGGGTCCGACGTGGACGCCGCGTTGCACTACCTGGCGCGGATGATCGTCGCGGGGGAGGATCCGCGATTCATCGCGCGCCGGTTGATGATCCACGCCAGCGAGGACGTCGGCATGGCCGATCCGACGGCGCTGCAGACCGCGACCGCGGCCGCGCAGGTGGTGCAGCTCGTCGGCATGCCGGAGGCGCAGCTCGCGCTCGCGCAGGCGACGATTCACATCGCCACGGCGCCGAAGTCGGGCGCCGTCACGGCTGCCCTCGGAGCCGCGATGGCCGACATTCGGGCAGGGAAGGCGGGCACCGTGCCCGCCCACCTGCGGGACGGCCACTACGCCGGCGCCTCGAAACTCGGCAACGCGATCGGCTACAAGTACCCGCACGACAACCCCGACGGGGTGCTCGCGCAGCAGTATCCGCCGGACGAACTCGTCGGTGTCGACTACTACGACCCGACCACGCACGGTGCCGAGCGGGAACTCGCGACGCGCGTCGGAAAGCTGCGGCGCATCGTGCGGGGCTGACCGGCGGGGGTGATACTGGGTTCACCTCTCGGCGATGGGAGCCGCGATGACGAGAACCCGCGAGCCGGACTGGGAGCCGCGGTCCGACGCAGTGCAATCCGATCAGGTCGCGTCGTACGACGCCATGCGTGACCGGTGCCCGATCGCATACGACGGCAACGACAGCTGGACCGTCTTCGGCCACGCCGATGCCGCCGCGGTGGCCGACGACACCACCACCTTCTCGAACGCGGTGTCGCGGCACCTGCAGGTGCCCAACGGTTTCGACGGGGCGGAACACCGCGGCTACCGCGCGATCGTCGACGGCTACTTCACCTACGACGCGATCGCCGGATTCGAACCGGTGCTGCGCGGCATCTGCGCCGACCTCGTCGCGGCCGTTCCCCGCGGTGTGGACGTCGACCTTATGGCGGAGCTGGCGGAGCCGTTCGCGAACGCCGCGACGTGCGCGTTCATGGGCTGGCCGGACTCCCTGCGCGCGCCGATGCGGGAGTGGACGGAGAAGAACCGTCGCGCCACCCTCGCCGTCGACCGCGCCGCCATGGCCGAGATCGCGGTCGAGTTCGACGGACACATCCGTGCCCAGCTCGATGCCAGACGAGGCCGGGCGGTGACCGATCCGACCGGCCGCCTGCTGAGCGAACGACTCGACGGCAGGCCGCTCGACGACGAGGTGATCATCTCGATCATCCGCAACTGGTCGGTCGCGGAACTCGGCACGATCGCGGCGAGCGTCGGCGTGGTCGCCGGCTTCCTGGCCGGTCACCCCGAGGTTCAGGAGGGGTTGCGCGCCGACCCGGCGCTGCTCGACGCGGCGACCGACGAGATCCAGCGGATGAACTCGCCGTTCGTGGCCAGCCGGCGCCGCGTGACCGTCGACACCGAGATCGCGGGCACCGCACTCGATGCCGAGGACCGGGTGTACGTCGTGTGGACGTCGGCGAACCGCGACCCCCGGGTGTTCGGCGATCCCGACGAGTTCCGCCTCGATCGTGACCCCGCCGACAACCTCGTGTACGGGCGCGGCGAGCACTACTGTCCGGGTGCGCAATTGGCCAGGCTGGAACTGCGGGTGCTGTTCGAGGAACTGTTCGCAGGCACTTCCGAGATCGTCGCCGGTGAGGAAGCGCCGGCACCGGCCCGCTATCCGGCGGGTGGCTGGTCACGACTGCCGGTCAGGCTGCGGTGACGGTGCCCTCCGGGGTCGGCCGCTAAGCTTGTGAATGGTCGATTCGCCGCACGCGGCGGCGTCGACGGCAAGGTTCAGATCACACGCGAAGGGCAACCAGGTGCAGACCCACGAGATCCGCAGGCGATTCCTCGACCACTTCGTCAAGGCGGGTCACACCGAGGTGGCCAGCGCCTCGCTCATTCTCGACGACCCGAACCTGCTGTTCGTGAACGCGGGCATGGTCCAGTTCAAGCCGTACTTCCTCGGCCAGCAGACCCCGCCGTACGCCACCGCGACGAGCGTGCAGAAGTGCGTGCGCACCGGTGACATCGAGAACGTCGGCGTCACCACCCGGCACAACACCTTCTTCCAGATGGCCGGCAACTTCAGCTTCGGCGACTACTTCAAGCAGGGCGCGATCAAGCACGCCTGGGCGCTGCTGACGTCGTCCCAGGAGGACGGCGGCTACGGCTTCGATCCGGAGCGGCTGTGGGTGACGGTGTACCTCGACGACGACGAGGCGCACGGCATCTGGCGTGACGAGATCGGCATCCCCGAGGAGCGCATCCAGCGTCGCGGCATGGCCGACAACTACTGGTCTATGGGCATCCCCGGTCCCTGTGGTCCCTGCTCCGAGATCTACTACGACCGCGGCCCCGAGTTCGGAATCGACGGTGGACCCGAGGCCGACGAGGACCGCTACCTCGAGATCTGGAACCTCGTCTTCATGCAGAACGAGCGCGGCGAGGGACGCGGCAAGGACAACTTCGAGATCATCGGCCCGCTGCCCAAGCAGAACATCGACACCGGCATGGGCGTCGAGCGCGTCGCCTTCCTGCTGCAGGACGTCGACAACGTCTACGAGACCGACCTCGTCCGTCCGGTGATCACCAAGGCCGAGGAACTGTCGGGCTGCGCCTACGGCAGCGACGACACCTCCGACGTCCGGTTCCGCGTCATCGCCGACCATGCCCGCACCGCCGTGATGCTGATCGCCGACGGCGTCAATCCCGGCAACGAGGGCCGCGGGTACGTGCTGCGCCGGCTGCTGCGACGCATCGTGCGCTCGGCCCGCCTGCTCGGCGCCGAGAAGCCCAGCATGGCCGAGTTCGTCACCGTCGTACGCGACACCATGTCCGAGTCGTACCCCGAGCTGACCACCGACTTCGACCGCATCCTCGGCGTCGCGGTCGGCGAGGAGACCGCCTTCCGCCGCACCCTCGACGCCGGTGAGAAGCGCTTCGAGGTCGAGGCCGGCGAGATCGCCGCCGCGGGCAAGAAGGTCTTCGGCGGCAACGAGGCGTTCGTCCTGCACGACACCTACGGTTTCCCGATCGACCTGACCCTCGAGATGGCCGCCGAGGCCGGCCTGTCCGTCGACGAGGACGGCTTCCGTGCGCTGATGACGGAGCAGCGTCAGCGCGCGAAGGAGGACGCGCAGTCGCGCAAGCACGCTCACGCCGACCTGTCCATCTACAAGGAGTTCGTCGACCGCGGCGAAACCGAGTTCACCGGGTTCAACGAATTGAACACGGAGGCAACGGTTCTCGCGCTGATCTCGAACGGGGTCCGAGTGCCCACCGCGGTCGCGGGGCATGACGTGGAGGTCATCCTCGACCGCACCCCGCTCTACGCGGAGTCCGGCGGACAGATCGCCGACGTCGGTGCGCTGACCGCGTCCGGGCTGCGGGTGCGGGTGCGTGACGTGCAGAAGATCGCCAAGAAGGTGTGGGTACACAAGGTCACCGTCGAGGAAGGGCAGATCACCGAGGGGGACGCCGTCCTCGCGCAGGTCGACCCGGCGTGGCGTTCCGGCGCCACCCAGGGCCACTCCGGCACCCACATGGTGCACGCAGCGCTCAGGCAGGTCCTCGGCCCGAACACCACTCAGAAGGGCTCGCTAAACAAGCCCGGCTACCTTCGCTTCGACTTCGCGCACCAGAACCAGCTCTCGGCGCAGCAGCTCGCCGACATCGAGGCCGTCGCCAACGAGGCCGTCGCCGCCAACCACACCGTCAACACCTTCGTCACGGATCTCGAGAAGGCGAAGTCGATGGGCGCGATGGCGCTGTTCGGCGAGAACTACGGCGACGAGGTCCGGGTCGTCGAGATCGGCGGACCGTTCTCGATGGAGCTGTGTGGCGGCACGCACGTCCAGTCGTCCGCACAGATCGGTCAGATCACGCTGCTCGGTGAGTCGTCGGTCGGTTCCGGCGCACGCCGAGTCGAGGCCTTCGTCGGCCTCGACTCCTACCGCTACCTCGCGAAGGAGCGGGCGCTGCTCGCCGGTGTCGCCACCGCGCTGAAGGTGCCGTCCGAGGAGGTTCCGGGCCGCGTCGAGCAGCTCGTCGAGCGTCTCAAGGTCGCGGAGAAGGAACTCGAGGCCACCAAGGCCGCCGCGGTCCTCGCCGCGGCGGGCAGCTACGTCGAGAAGGCCGCCCGCATCGGCGGTCTGCTGCTGGTCGCGGAGGCGGCCCCCGCCGGTGTCGGCGGCGGTGACCTGCGCACCCTCGCCACCGACATCCGCGCCCGGTTCGGCACCGAACCCGCCGTCGTGGTGCTGCTCGGTGACGCCGACGGCAAGGTCCCGTTCGTGGTCAGCGCCAACAAGGCCGCGCAGGACCTCGGTGTGAAGGCCGGCGAACTGGTCGGCGTGTTCGGTCCGCTCATCGGTGGCCGCGGCGGCGGCAAGGCGGAGATGGCGCAGGGCGCAGGCTCCGACGCGTCCGGCATCCCGGGAGCGCTCGCGGCCGTGCGTGCGCGTGTGGCCGAGATCGCCGGGTGACGTCGGAGCAGCCATCGGCGGCCGACCGGCCCGGGGTCGACGACCCCGGGCGGGGTCGGCGCGTCGCGGTGGACGTGGGCAGTGTCCGGATCGGCGTCGCCGCCAGCGACCCCGACGGCATTCTCGCGACCCCGGTCGAAACGGTGCCGCGCGCGAAATCCAGGGCGGACCGATCCGACATCGAGCGACTCGCGGCGATCGTCGAGGAGTACGAGGCCGTTGAGGTTATCGTCGGACTGCCGCAGACCCTGCGTGGGGAACGTGGCAACGCCGCCGGAATCGCGATCCGTTTCGCAGCCTCGCTGCGGGCGCGGATCGCTCCCGTCCCGGTGCGGTTGACCGACGAACGATTCACCACCGTCACCGCGTCGCGGGCACTACGCGACAGCGGGGTCAAGGCCAAGGGGCAGCGGTCGGTCATCGACCAGGCCGCAGCGGTTGCGATCCTGCAGGGGTGGCTCGATCAGCGAAGTGCGGCGCTGCGGTCGGCGCAGGCCCAGGACGTGTCGACGGAGGACAACGAGTGAGCGACGAGCACCGGCAGTACCAGAGCCGGGCAGAGGCCCGCCGCGCGCGTGAGGCACGGGAAGCGGCGATGGCCCGCCGCAAGCGTGGCCGCGGCGCCGCCGTCGGTATCGCGATCTTCATCGCGCTCGCCGTTGTCGGCGGCGGCGGATACTTCGTGTTCGACAAACTCCGGGGCGACGCCGCTCCCGATTACGCGTCCGGTGAGCCCGGACCCGAGGTGGTCGTCGTCGTGAACTCCGGTGACACCGCCTCCCAGATCGGCGCTCAGATGGCAGAGATGAACGTCGTCGCCAGTAGCGCCGCGTTCTACGAAGCCGCCGTGCAGAACCCGGCGATGAGCTCCGTGCAGCCCGGCTACTACCACCTGGCGTCGCACCTGCCCGCCTCCGAGGCCGTCGCCGCGCTCGTCGATCCCGCGTCCCGGGTGGGGTCGCTGGTCATCTCCGAGGGCAGGCAGCTTCACGACACACGCGACGTCAACACCGGCGCCGTGAAGCGCGGCATCTACACCTTGATCTCCGAGGCGAGCTGCCTGCCGGGCGCCTCCGGGGATCTGGACTGTGTCACCGTCGACGAGCTCGACGCGGCGGGTGCGGGTTCCGATCTGGCCGCACTCGGCGTGCCGGCGTGGGCGCTCGACCAGGTCCGCGTCGTTCCGGATCGCTCCCGCCAGCTCGAAGGGCTCATCGCGGCGGGTAGCTGGGACTTCGACCCGGCCGCCGACGCCACCGAGATCCTGCGCGGCCTCGTCTCGGGCAGCGCGGCGAAGTACGAGGCGACCGGGATCACGACGGCGGGCGCGAACGTCGGCCTGAACCCGTACGAGGTGCTGATCGCCGCGTCGCTGGTCGAGAGGGAATCGCTGCCCGCCGACTTCGGCAAGGTCGCCCGCGTGATCGTCAACCGGCTCGCCGTCCCGCAGAAGCTCGAGTTCGACTCGACGGTGAACTACGCGCTCGACACCACCGAACTCGCCACCACGGACCAGGACCGCGCGACCGTCACGCCGTGGAACACGTACGCCAAGGAAGGCCTGCCCGCGACACCGATCTCGTCGCCGAGCATCGCCGCCGTGCAGGCCGTCGAGACGGCGCCGCCCGGCGACTGGCTGTACTTCGTCACGATCGACGCCCAGGGCACCACGCTGTTCACCCGGAGTTACGAGGAGCACCTGGCCAACAGCAAGCTGGCCGTCGAGAGCGGAATCCTGCGCAGTGGCCGCTGATCTCGGGCCGCGCAAGGCGGCCGTGCTGGGGAAGCCCATCGACCACTCCCGGTCGCCCGACCTACACCTCGCCGCGTATCGGGCGCTCGGTCTGACCGGCTGGACCTACGAGCGCATCGAATGCACCGGCGAACAGCTCCCCGGTCTCGTCGACGGCCTCGGCCCGGAATGGGTGGGCCTCTCGGTCACCATGCCCGGCAAGGTCGCCGCGCTGAACCACGCGGTCGAACGCACCGAGCGCGCCGTCCAGGTCGGGTCCGCGAACACCCTCGTGCGGATCGATGGCGGGTGGCGCGCCGACTGCACCGACGTCGACGGCGTCGTCGGCGCGCTCGCAGAGGTCGGGGTGACCGACCTGTCCGGCGCGGCCGTCGTGGTCGTGGGCGCGGGCGGCACGTCCCGCCCCGCACTGCGGGCGTTCGCCGACCTCGGTGCCGCCGAGGTGACAGTCGTCGCCCGGTCCGCCGACCGTGCCGCCGACACCCTGGCGTGTGCGGCGACGATCGGGCTGTGTGCTCGGTACCAGGATTTCTCTGTCGCCGACCTCGGCGCTGCCTGCGCGGACGCCGCCGTGGTGATGTCCACCGTCCCGGCTGCGGCCGCCGAGGCCGTTGCGCCTGCGATCGCTCGGGCGCCAGTGGTGTTCGACGCGATCTACGACCCCTGGCCCACCCCGCTCGCCGCAGCGGTCGCCGCAGCGGGCGGCACCGTGGTCGACGGCCTGCGGATGCTGCTCAATCAGGCGTTCGGGCAGGTCGAGCAGTTCACCGGCATGCCGGCACCCCGCGAGGCGATGGCGTCGGCGGTCCCGCGTTCATCCACAGGCCGGGGCTGAACGCCGGTCGGCGCAGTCCTTGCGCTGTCGTCGTGTGGCAGCGTCCTCCCGCATGGGGGAGACGGTGGCGTTTGCGGGCCTGGTCGTGTGGTGCGGGTGGCTGAGTGTCGTCGATCTGCGGACCCGGCGGCTGCCGAACGCGCTCACGCTGCCGGGTGCGGTGGTCGTCCTCGTCGTCGCGGCCCTGCACGGTGATTTTCGGCCGGCTGTCGTCGGAGCGCTTCTGTTGTCCGGCGGCTACCTGCTGACACACCTGGTGTCGCCATCGGCGATGGGCGGCGGCGACGTCAAACTCGCGTTCGGGCTCGGCGCCGCGACCGGTGTTGCGGGTGCGCAGGCGTGGTTCGCGGCGGCCGTCGGGGCGTTCGTGCTGACGGCGGTGATCGGAGTCGGACTGCGTGTCGCGGGCCGGGGATCCGCGGGCGTTCCGCACGGGCCGTCGATGTGCCTGGCAACCCTGGCCGCGCTCGCGGCGGTGAGCGTGTGACCGGTGTGCAATGCGGTGTTCGCCACGTGGAATGATGGTCGGCGTGCTGCGCTGGATAACTGCTGGAGAATCCCACGGTCCCGCCCTCGTCGCGATGCTCGACGGAATGGTCGCCGGGGTCGAGGTCACCTCGGACGAGATCGCCACCCAACTCGCCCGCCGCCGTCTCGGCTACGGCCGCGGCGCCCGGATGAGCTTCGAGAAGGACGTCGTCACCGTCGTCGGCGGTGTCCGCCACGGCCGGACGATGGGCGGTCCCGTCGCGATCGAGGTCGCCAACAGCGAGTGGCCCAAGTGGGAGACCGTCATGGCCTCCGACCCGGTCGACGAGGCGCTGCTCAAGGACCTCGCGCGGAACGCCCCGCTGACCCGTCCGCGCCCCGGGCACGCCGACTTCTCGGGCATGCTCAAGTACGGCTTCGACGACGCCCGCCCGGTCCTCGAGCGGGCCAGCGCCCGCGAGACCGCGGCCCGCGTCGCGGCGGGAACCGTCGCCCGCAACTTCCTCCGCCAGGTGTTCGGCGTCGAGGTCGTCTCGCACGTCGTCTCCATCGGCGCCTCCGAACCGTACGACGGCCCCGGCCCACAGTCCGGTGATCTCGACGCCGTCGACGCGAGCCCGGTGCGCGCGTTCGACAAGGCGGCCGAGGAGTCGATGATCGCCGAGATCGAGGCGGCGAAGAAGGACGGTGACACCCTCGGCGGTGTCGTCGAGGTGATCATCGAGGGCCTTCCGGTCGGGCTCGGCTCGTTCATCAGCGGTGAGAACCGGCTCGATTCGCGACTCGCCGCCGCACTCATGGGCATCCAGGCGATCAAGGGCGTCGAGGTCGGTGACGGCTTCGAGACCGCGCGTCGCCGCGGCAGCGCCGCACACGACGAGATGCGTCCCGGACCGGACGGCGTCCTGCGTTCCACCAACCGTGCTGGCGGCCTCGAGGGCGGCATGACGAACGGCGAGGCACTGCGTGTCCGCGCCGCGATGAAGCCGATCTCCACGGTGCCGCGCGCGCTGGCGACCGTCGACATGGCCACCGGTGACGAGGCCGTCGCCATCCACCAGCGCAGCGACGTCTGCGCGGTGCCCGCGGCCGGTGTCGTCGCCGAGTCCATGGTCGCGCTCGTCGTCGCACAGGCAGCCCTGGAGAAGTTCGGCGGCGACTCCGTCGCCGAGACCCAGCGCAACGTCGAGGGATACCTCGCGGCAGTGCGGGAGCGGCTGGCCAGGTGACACCTCGCGCGGTCCTGATCGGGCCGCCCGGCGCGGGCAAGTCCACGATCGGGCGGCGCCTTGCTCGGGCGCTCGGCGTCGAGATCTTCGACACCGACGCCGCCATCGAGGAGGAGACCGGTCGCAGCATCCCGGAGATCTTCACCGAGGACGGCGAGCCGGCGTTCCGTGCCCTGGAGGAGGACGTGGTCCGCCGCGCGCTCCTCGAACGGGACGGCATCGTCTCGCTCGGCGGCGGTGCGATCCTGTCCGAGTCGACCCGTGCCCGCCTCGCCGGGCACACCGTCGTCTACCTCGAGATCAGCGTCGCCGAAGGGCTGCGCCGCACCGGTGCGAACACGAACCGGCCACTGCTCAACGGCGGTGATCCGCGCCAGAAGTACCGGGACCTGATGCGCAAGCGCAGGCCGCTGTACCGGGAGGCCGCCACCATCCGGATGCGCACCGACGGCCGCAGCCCGTCCCGCGTCGTGCAGCAGCTCGTCACCCGACTCGGCGCGACCGCATCGTCGCAGCCGTCCGCGGCGCACTCCGACTCATCGAAGGAAAGAGGCACACAGTGAGCGAACCCGTGCGCGTGCAGGTGGAATCGGCCAGCCCGTACCCGGTGATCATCGGGCGCGGACTGCTCGGCGACATCGTCGACCAGCTGGCCGGGACCAGGACCGTGGCGATCATTCACCAGCCCACCCTGGGACAGACCGCCGACGTCCTCAAGGAAGCGATGAAGGACCGGGGCATCGACGCGCACAGCATCGAGATCCCCGACGCGGAGGACGGCAAGGACCTCGCGGTCGCCGGGTTCTGCTGGGAGGTGCTCGGGCGTATCGGGCTGACCCGCAGCGACGCCGTCGTCAGCCTCGGTGGCGGTGCCGCGACCGACCTCGCCGGCTTCGTCGCGGCGACCTGGATGCGCGGGGTGAAGGTCGTCCACGTGCCGACGACGCTGCTCGCGATGGTCGATGCAGCAGTGGGCGGCAAGACCGGCATCAACACCGATGCGGGCAAGAACCTGGTCGGCTCGTTCCACGAACCGGCCGCCGTCCTCATCGACCTCGCAACCCTCGAGACCGTGCCACGCAACGAGATCGTCGCAGGTATGGCCGAGGTCGTGAAGACCGGATTCATCGCCGACCCGGTGATCCTCGAGCTGATCGAGGCCGATCCCGAGGCTGCGCTCGACCCGACGGGTGACGTGCTTCCCGAGCTGATCCGCCGCTCGGTGGAGGTGAAGGCGAAGGTCGTCGCCGCCGACCTCAAGGAGTCGAGCCTGCGGGAGATCCTGAACTACGGTCACACCCTCGGGCACGCGATCGAGCGTCGCGAGAAGTACCGCTGGCGCCACGGTGCCGCGGTGTCCGTCGGACTCGTGTTCGCCGCCGAGCTGGGTCGGCTGGCGGGCCGCCTCGACGACGTCACCGCGGATCGGCACCGGGCGATCCTGGAGTCGATCGGCCTGCCGACGAGCTACGACGCGGACGCCTTCTCGGATCTGATGAAGGGCATGCAGACCGACAAGAAGAACCGGGCCGGACTGCTGCGGTTCGTCGTGCTCGACGGTCTCGCGAAGCCGAGCCGACTGGAAGGACCGGACCCGACGCTGCTCGCAGCCGCCTACGCCGCGATCGGCCGGGAACCGCAGGGCCAGTCGGGCACGATCCTGCTCTGACGTTCCGTAACCTGTGCCGGGCGGTGGACACCGCCCGGCACAGTGCTTCTCACTCCTTCGGGCGCTCCACGGCGCGGAAGACCTCGGTTGGCGCGTCGTCGTCCGGGTGGCCGTCCGTCGAACCGGCGCCGTCCGAGTACGGGCCCTCCGCGAAGCCGTAGCCGTCGTCGCCGTCCGTGGCCCCGGCTGCGCCGACACCGACCGGGACGGGTGCCTCGACGGTGCCGCGATCGCGGTCGCCTTCGTTCTTGCGTGCATCCCGGTGCGCGATGAAGCGGCCGACGGCGACGGCCAGCATCGCCGGCACGAACACCAGCAACAGTGTGAACGCCGCACCCGACGTCAGCTCGAAGAACAGGGAGTTCTCGCCGAGCGAGATGTCGGAGACGGTGCCGATCAGCCAGCACACGGCGCCGGCCAGCAGGCCCGCGACTGCACCGGCCTTGAGCCAGGTCATCGTCAGGTCCGTCTCCTCGCGCTCCGAGGGATGCGCCCGAGCGTCGCGGATGCCGTCGAGCCCGGCCCAGAGCAGTGCGACGAGCACCACGACGGCCAGACCGAGCCAGCGCAGCATCGACCCGTGCAGCGGCCAGGCCGCGATCGCGACACCCAGCACGACGCGGGTGACGACGTGCACGAAGGTCATGCCGAGTCCGCGAACAATCCAGAGGTTCATGAGAACAGGGTAACGAGCGTCACGTCGTGGTCGTGACGCAACCGACAACGTGACTCCGGTCGCGCCCGGGTCACATCGGCCGTCTCCGCGAAGACTGGCCTCCGCTGTCGTACGTTGGGGCCATGTCCACCGCAGATCACGCCGCCCGGCGAGCCGCGCTGCGCGGCCTTCTCACCGACCGAGACCTCGACGTCCTGATCGTCACCGACCTTCTCAACATCCGCTATCTCACGGGATTCACGGGATCGAACGCGGCGCTGATCGTCGACGCCGCCGACGAACCGGGCGCGGAGAACGGCACCCTCGTCTGCACCGACGGCCGATACGTCACGCAGGTGGGAGAGCAGGTGCCGGACCTGCGTGCGGTCATCGACCGGGCGAGCGCCGCCGCGCTGATCCGACGGCTCGCCGAACGCGCAGGCGCACGCGTCGGGTTCGAGAGCCACGTCGTCACCGTCGACACCCTCGCCGGATGGCAGTCGCTCGCGCCGCACCTGACCCTCACCCGCACTCCCGGCCTCGTCGAGCAGTTGCGGGAGGTGAAGGACGAACACGAGATCGGCCTGCTGCGGCGAGCGTGCGCGGCGGCCGACGTCGCTCTCACCGCGCTGGTCGAGCGGGGCGGACTGCGGCCCGGACGGACCGAGCGGGAGGTCGGCCGTGAACTCGAGTTCCTGATGCTCGAACACGGTGCCGACGGCATCTCGTTCGAGACGATCGTCGCGGCGGGCGCGAACTCGGCGATCCCGCACCACCGTCCGACCGGTGCGGTGCTCGCGACAGGCGACTTCGTGAAACTCGACTTCGGGGCCACCGTGGCCGGCTATCACTCCGACATGACCCGCACCTTCGTCCTCGGCGCCGCCGCGGACTGGCAGCGGGACGTCTACGAACTCGTGCACCGCGCGCAGGCGGCAGGCCGTGCCGCGCTCGGGCCGGGGGTTCCGGTTTCCGACGTCGACGCCGCGTCGCGGTCGGTGATCGAGGACGCGGGCTACGGAGAGCTGTTCCTGCACGGCCTCGGACACGGTGTCGGACTGGAGATCCACGAAGCGCCGGGAATCGGCAAGGCCGGCACCGGTACACTACTAGCCGGTGCTGCGGTGACCGTCGAGCCGGGAGTGTACTTCTCCGGTCGCGGAGGCGTCCGGATCGAGGACACTCTCGTGGTTCGCGAAGAGGAGCCGGAGCTCCTCACGCTCACCAGCAAAGATTTGACAATCGTCTAAAGGAGACGCGAAGCCAGTGGCTGACACCAGTGATTTCAAGAACGGGCTCGTACTGAAGATCGAGGGCCAGCTCTGGCAGATCATCGAGTTCCAGCACGTCAAGCCGGGTAAGGGTCCCGCATTCGTGCGCACCAAGCTCAAGAACGTGCTGTCCGGCAAGAACGTCGACAAGACCTTCAACGCCGGCGTCAAGGTCGAGACCGCCACTGTCGACCGCCGCGACATGACCTACCTGTACCACGACGGCAGCGACTACGTCTTCATGGACGGCGACACCTACGACCAGATCTCGATCGCCGAGGCCACCGTCGGTGACGGCGCGCGCTTCCTGCTCGAGAACATGCAGGTTCAGGTCGCGACCCACGAGGACGCGCCCCTGTTCGTCGAGCTCCCCGTCACCGTCGAGCTGGTCGTGCAGCACACCGATCCCGGCCTGCAGGGCGACCGCTCCACCGGTGGCACCAAGCCCGCCACGCTGGAGACCGGCGCCGAGGTTCAGGTTCCGCTGTTCATCAACACCGGCGACAAGCTGAAGATCGATTCTCGTGACGGCAACTACCTGGGCCGCGTGAACTCGTAGCGTGTCCGGTTCCCAGAAGAAGCTCGGGGCCAGGCACAAGGCCCGCAAGCGCGCTGTCGACTTCCTCTTCGAGGCGGAGGCGCGTGACCTCGACCCGGTGAACCTCGCGGCCGAGCGGGTGGAGCTGTCCGGCAAGGACGACGCCGTCGCGCCGGTCAACCCGTACACCGTGACGGTGGTGACCGGGGTCGCGGAGAACCTGGACCGTCTCGACCGGGTCATCGCCGACCACCTGCAGGACTGGACGATCGACCGGCTGCCCGCCGTCGACCGCGCCATCCTCCGGATCGCCGTGTGGGAGCTGTTCCACGCCACGGACGTGCCGCCGGTCGTCGCCGTGGACGAAGCGGTCGAGCTGGCGAAGGAGCTGTCCACCGACGAGTCCCCGGGATTCGTCAACGGCATCCTCGGTCAGGTCGTCCT
>NZ_JBHUFB010000012.1:434409-482777 GCF_042681175.1 Rhodococcus gannanensis | reverse complement strand
GTGGCTGTGGCTGAGGACACCCTGTGTGGGTTCGGGTCCGAGGCGCCCCCGCTGATAGTCTGAGCGGCGTCAGACATCCTTTAACGACCCGTCCAGAGAGGCGGAGAAGGAGGTCCAGTTGTCCACGCCCGAATCGTCGGCTCACACGCCTCCCGTCAGGGAGTTGCTTTCCGCTGCCGACGTCGGTCGCACGATCGCCAGGATCGCGCACCAGATCATCGAGAAGACCGCACTCGACGCGGAGACCGATCCGCCCCGTGTGGTGTTGATCGGCATCCCCACTCGCGGCACCACCCTCGCCCACCGCCTCGCGGTGAGGATCGAGGAGTTCTCGGGAGTCCGCCCTGCGGTCGGATCCCTCGACATCACGCTCTACCGAGACGACCTTCGGACCAAGCCGCACCGGCCCCTCGAACGGACCTCCGTGCCCGACGGCGGTGTCGACGGCACCCTCGTCGTCCTCGTCGACGACGTCCTGTTCTCCGGTCGTTCGGTCCGGTCCGCGCTGGACGCGCTGCGCGACCTCGGACGCCCCCGTGCCGTGCAACTGGCGGTCCTGGTGGACCGCGGGCATCGCGAGCTTCCCCTGCGTGCCGACTACGTCGGCAAGAACGTGCCGACCGCACGCAGCGAGGACGTCCAGGTGCTGCTCGAGGAGCACGACGGCGTCGACGCCGTCACCCTCAGCAGCGGAGACAACGAGGAAAACGCCCAGTGAAGCACCTGCTCTCGGTCACCGACCTCACCCCTGCGTCGGCCACCGGACTGCTCGACGAGGCCGAACGATTCCAGCAGGCGCTGCTGGGACGTGAGGTCCGCAAGCTCCCCACTCTGCGCGGCCGCACCGTGATGACCGTGTTCTTCGAGAACTCCACCCGCACCCGCGTCTCGTTCGAGGTCGCGGGCAAGTGGATGAGCGCCGACGTCATCAACGTCAGCGCGTCGAGTTCGTCGGTCAGCAAGGGGGAGTCGCTGCGCGACACCGCGCTGACCCTGCATGCGGCAGGCGCGGACGCGCTGATCGTCCGTCACCCCGCCTCCGGTGCCGCGCACCGGATCGCCGAGTGGACCGGCGACGGCAACGGCGGCGGACCGGCCGTGATCAACGCGGGCGACGGCACCCACGAGCACCCGACGCAGGCGCTGCTCGACGCACTGACCCTGCGTCAGCGACTCGGGGACATCGCGGGCAAGCGGATCCTGATCGTCGGCGACATCCTGCACAGCCGGGTCGCGCGGTCGAACGCCTTCCTGCTGTCGATGCTCGGCGCCGAGGTCGTGCTCGTCGCACCGCCGACGCTGCTCCCGGTCGGCGTGTCCGGCTGGCCGGTCACGGTGTCGCACTCGCTGGACGCCGAGCTGCCCGGCGCAGACGCGGTTCTGATGCTGCGGGTCCAGGCGGAACGGATGAACGGCGGGTTCTTCCCGTCGCCGCGCGAGTACTCGATCACCTACGGACTGAACGAGCGGCGGATGGCGCTGCTGCCGGAACACGCGGTGGTCCTGCACCCCGGTCCGATGCTGCGCGGTATGGAAATCGCGTCGGCAGTCGCCGATTCACCGAAAACTGCTGTGCTGCAGCAGGTCACGAATGGAGTTCACGTCCGTATGGCTGTCCTGTTCGGGTTGCTCGTCGGTACCGAGGCGGGGGCCGCGCTGTGAGCGTCGCAGAAGTTCTCATCACAGGTGCCCGGCTCTACGGCGAGGGCGAGCCGACGGACGTGCTCGTCCGGGACGGCGAGATCGTCGAGATCGGCACCGGCCTGACCGCCGACGACGCGACCGTGATCGACGCCGCGGGCCAGGTGCTGCTGCCCGGCTTCGTCGACATGCACACCCACCTGCGCGAGCCCGGTCGCGAGGACACCGAGACCATCGAGTCCGGTTCTGCCGCAGCCGCTCTCGGTGGCTACACCGCGGTGTTCGCGATGGCGAACACCAGTCCGGTCGCCGACTCCGTCGTGATCACGGACCACGTGTGGCGTCGCGGCCAGGAGGTCGGCCTCGTCGACGTGCACCCGGTCGGCGCGGTCACGGTCGGACTCGAGGGCAAGCAGCTCGCGGAGATGGCGACGATGGCTGCGGGCGTCGGCCAGGTGAAGATGTTCTCCGACGACGGTCACTGCGTGTACGACCCGCTGCTCATGCGGCGTGCGCTCGAGTACTCCAGCGCGCTCGGCGTGCTGATCGCGCAGCACGCGGAGGAGCCGCGGCTGACGGTCGGCGCCGTCGCCCACGAGGGCCCGACGGCCGCCCGCCTCGGTCTCGGCGGCTGGCCGCGCTCCGCGGAGGAGTCGATCGTCGCCCGGGACGCGATCCTCGCGCGTGACGCCGGCGCCCGCGTGCACATCTGCCACGCCTCGACGGCGGGCACCGTCGAACTGCTGAAGTGGGCGAAGGGCCAGGGGATCGCGATCACCGCCGAGGTCACCCCGCACCACCTGCTGCTCGACGACTCGCGCCTGGAGACCTATGACGGCGTGAACCGGGTGAACCCGCCGCTGCGGGAGCGCTCCGACGTCGAAGCGCTGCGGAAGGCGCTGTCGGACGGCACCGTCGACTGCGTCGGCACCGACCATGCCCCGCACGCCGAGCAGGACAAGTGCTGTGAGTTCTCGCAGGCCCGGCCCGGCATGCTGGGGCTGGAGACGGCCCTCGCGATCGTCGCGCAGACGATGGTCGAGCCGGGACTGCTGGACTGGCGTGGTGTCGCGAAGGTGATGAGCGAGCGGCCCGCCGAGATCGTCGGCCTGCACGACCAGGGCCGTCCGATCGCCGTCGGCGAGCCGGCGAACCTGACGCTGGTCGACCCGAACCGCGAGTGGACGGTACGCGGCCCGGAGCTGGCGTCGATCTCGAACAACACCCCGTTCGAGGCGATGACGTTCGGCGCCAAGGTCACCGCGACGCTGCTGCGCGGCCGGCCCACCGTCCTCGACGGGCAGGTGCAGCGATGAGCTGGGACCGGGTGTGGCTGACCGTCGGTTTCGCGCTGTTCTGGCTGCTGCTCGTCGCGCTGATGTTCTGGGGCTGGAAGGGGCGCGGCAAGCGCCAGCGAGACCGGGTCGGGGAACTGCCCGCGGTGCCCGCGGACCTCGGCGCCCAGCTGATCGCGCCGAGCACCGGGCTGTACGTCGGCAGCACTCTGGCCCCGAGCTGGCAGGACCGGATCGCCGTCGGCGACCTCGGTCACCGTGCGAACTGCGACCTCGCCCGCTACGAGCACGGAATCCTGATGGAGCGCGACGGTGAGTCGCCGATCTGGATTCCGCAGGAGTCGATCCGCGCGATCCGCACCGAGCGGGGACTCGCGGGCAAGGTCATGACGAAGGACGGAGTCCTGGTGATCCGGTGGGAGCTGCCCACCGGGACGGAGATCGACACCGGATTCCGCGGAGACGACAAGAGTGTGTACCCGCATTGGGTGAACGGAGAGAAAGCGTGAGCATCGTGCATGGTGGGCCCGCGGCCCTGGTCCTCGAGGACGGACGGATCTTCCGGGGCGTCGAGTTCGGCGCCGTCGGACGGACCCTCGGCGAGGCGGTGTTCTCCACCGGCATGACCGGCTACCAGGAGACCCTGACCGACCCCAGCTACCACCGCCAGATCGTGGTCGCGACCGCGCCGCAGATCGGCAACACCGGCTGGAACGGCGAGGACGGCGAGGCGCTGTCCGCGGGCGATCAGGCGTCCGGCCCGTCCAACAAGATCTGGGTCGCCGGCTACGTCGTGCGTGACCCCTCGCGCCGCACATCCAGCTGGCGCGCCACCGGGTCGCTGCAGGACGAGCTCGTCGCACAGGGCGTCGTCGGCATCGCAGGCATCGACACCCGCGCACTGGTCCGGCACCTGCGCACCCGCGGTTCGATGAAGGCGGGCGTGTTCTCCGGATCGGCGCTCGCCGACGACGCGACGATGCTCGCCGCCGTGCAGGGCCAGCCGTCGATGCTCGGCGCCGACCTCGCCCGCGAGGTCAGCACGGACTCCGGATTCGTCATCGAGCCGGCCGGCGGGGAGGCGCGCTACACGGTCGCCGCCATCGACCTCGGCATCAAGACCAACACCCCGCGGATGTTCGCGGAGCGCGGCATCCGGGTGCACGTGCTTCCGTCCACCACGAGCCTCGAGCAGATCCTCGACCTCGGCGCCGACGGCGTGTTCCTCTCGAACGGCCCGGGCGACCCGGCCACCGCGGACGGCGCCGTGCACCTGACCAAGGAGGTGCTGGGACAGGGCCTGCCGCTGTTCGGCATCTGCTTCGGCAACCAGATCCTCGGCCGCGCGCTCGGCCTGAGCACCTACAAGATGAAGTTCGGCCACCGCGGCATCAACATCCCGGTCGTCGAGCACGAGACCGGCCGCATCGCGATCACCGCGCAGAACCACGGCTTCGCGCTCGAGGGCGAGGCCGGCCAGGAGTTCGACACCCCGTTCGGTCGCGCCCAGGTGAGTCACACCTGCGCCAACGACGGTGCGGTCGAGGGTGTCCGTCTGCTCGACGGATCCGCCTTCTCCGTGCAGTACCACCCCGAGGCCGCGGCCGGGCCGCACGACGCCGCGTACCTGTTCGACCGCTTCACCAGCCTGCTCGAAGGAGCCAAGAAGTAATGCCACGCCGCACAGATCTTCAGCACATCCTGGTGATCGGCTCCGGACCGATCGTCATCGGCCAGGCCTGCGAGTTCGACTACTCGGGCACCCAGGCGTGCCGCGTACTGCGCGAGGAGGGCCTGCGGGTCTCCCTGGTCAACTCGAACCCGGCCACGATCATGACCGACCCCGAGTTCGCCGACTCGACCTACGTCGAGCCCATCACGGCGGAGTTCGTGGAGAAGGTCATCGCCCGCGAGGCGGAGAAGGGCCACAAGATCGACGCGGTCCTCGCGACCCTCGGCGGCCAGACCGCGCTCAACACCGCCGTCGCGCTGCACGAGCAGGGCATCCTCGAGAAGTACGACGTCGAGCTGATCGGCGCCGACTTCGACGCCATCCAGCGTGGCGAGGACCGGCAGAAGTTCAAGGACATCGTCGCCAAGGTCGGCGGCGAGTCCGCGCGCTCGCGGGTCTGCTTCACGATGGACGAGGTGCACGACACGGTCGCCGAGCTCGGCTACCCGGTGGTTGTGCGCCCGTCCTTCACCATGGGCGGTCTCGGTTCCGGCATGGCCTACGACATCGACGATCTCAACCGGATCGCCGGTGGTGGCCTCGCCGCGTCGCCGACTGCGAACGTGCTGATCGAGGAGTCGATCCTCGGTTGGAAGGAGTACGAGCTCGAGCTGATGCGCGACGGCCGCGACAACGTGGTCATCGTCTGCTCCATCGAGAACGTCGACCCGGTGGGCGTCCACACGGGCGACTCGGTCACGGTCGCTCCGGCGATGACCCTCACCGACCGCGAGTACCAGGAGATGCGCGACCTCTCGATCGCGATCCTGCGCGAGGTCGGCGTGGACACCGGCGGCTGCAACATCCAGTTCGCGATGGATCCGACGGACGGCCGCCTGGTCGTCATCGAGATGAACCCGCGCGTGTCCCGCTCGTCGGCGCTGGCGTCGAAGGCGACCGGCTACCCGATCGCGAAGATGGCTGCCAAGCTGGCCATCGGGTACACGCTCGACGAGATCGTCAACGACATCACGAAGGAGACGCCTGCCTGCTTCGAGCCCACGCTCGACTACGTCGTCGTCAAGGCGCCGCGCTTCGCGTTCGAGAAGTTCCCCGGTGCGGACGGCACGCTGACCACCACGATGAAGTCGGTCGGCGAGGCCATGTCCATCGGCCGCAACTTCACCGAAGCGTTCGGCAAGGTCATGCGGTCGCTGGAGACCAAGCGCGCCGGCTGGTGGACCGGACCCGAGGTCGAGGGCGAGAGCCTCGACGCCCTGCTCGAGGAGCTGAAGGTCCCGCACGACGGCCGCATGTACGGCCTGCAGAAGGCGTTCGCGCTCGGCGCCACCGTCGAGCAGCTGTTCGACGCCACGAAGATCGACCCGTGGTTCCTGGACCAGTTCCAGCAGATCCACGAGCTCGGCGAGGAGATCCGGGCCGCCGAGAACCTGGACGAGCTGACGCTGCGTCAGGCCAAGTACCACGGACTGTCCGACCGGCAGATCGCCGCGCTGCGCCCCGGCCAGTTCGCGGACGAGGACGCGGTCCGGGCGATGCGCGACGAGCTGAAGATCCACCCGGTCTACAAGACGGTCGACACCTGCGCCGCAGAGTTCGAGGCCAAGACGCCGTACCACTACTCGACGTACGAGCTCGACCCGAACGCGGAGACCGAGGTCGCCGAGCAGCGGGAGAAGCCGAAGGTCCTGATCCTCGGTTCCGGTCCGAACCGCATCGGTCAGGGCATCGAGTTCGACTACTCGTGCGTGCACGCGGCGCTGACGCTGTCCGAGGCCGGCTACGAGACCGTCATGGTCAACTGCAACCCGGAGACCGTCTCCACCGACTACGACACCGCCGATCGCCTCTACTTCGAGCCGCTGACCTTCGAGGACGTGCTCGAGGTGTACCGCGCCGAGTCGGCGTCGGGCACCGTCGCGGGCGTCATCGTGCAGCTCGGCGGTCAGACCCCGCTGGGCCTGGCCAAGCGCCTCAAGGCGGCGGGCGTCCCGATCGTCGGCACCAGCCCCGAGGCCATCGACCTCGCGGAGGACCGCGGCGAGTTCGGTCGCGTCCTCACCGAGGCCGGCCTGCCAGCGCCGAAGTTCGGCACCGCGACCACCTTCGACGGCGCACGCGAGATCGCCGCCGGCATCGGTTACCCGGTGCTGGTGCGGCCGTCGTACGTGCTCGGCGGTCGCGGCATGGAGATCGTGTACGACGAGGAGTCGCTGCAGGACTACATCTCCCGCGCCACCGAGATCTCGGACGACCGCCCGGTGCTCGTCGACCGGTTCCTCGACGACGCCGTCGAGATCGATGTCGACGCGCTCTGTGACGGCACCGAGGTGTACCTCGGCGGCGTGATGGAGCACATCGAGGAGGCCGGCATCCACTCCGGTGACTCGGCGTGCGCGCTGCCGCCGATCACGCTCGGCCGCGCCGATTTCGAGAACGTCCGCCGGTCCACCGAGGCGCTCGCGAAGGGCATCGGAGTGAAGGGCCTGCTCAACGTCCAGTACGCGCTCAAGGACGACATCCTGTACGTCCTCGAGGCCAACCCGCGCGCGTCCCGCACGGTCCCGTTCGTGTCCAAGGCCACGGCGGTGCAGCTCGCGAAGGCGTGTGCCCGGGTGATGCTCGGCGAGTCGATCGCGGACCTGCGGACGGCCGGCATCCTGCCCGAGTCCGGCGACGGCCTCGACGCGCCGATGACCGCACCGATCGCGGTCAAGGAGGCGGTGCTGCCGTTCAACCGCTTCCGGCGTGCGGACGGTACCGGGATCGACACGCTGCTGAGCCCCGAGATGAAGTCGACGGGCGAGGTCATGGGTATCGACAAGGACTTCGGTACCGCGTTCGCGAAGAGCCAGACCGCCGCCTACGGATCGCTGCCGACCAGCGGCAAGGTCTTCGTCTCCGTCGCCAACAAGGACAAGCGGTCGCTGCTGTTCCCCGTCAAGCGTCTCGCCGACCTCGGGTTCTCGATCCTCGCGACCGAGGGGACGGCCGATGTGCTGCGGCGTAACGGCATCCCGTGCGAGACCGTGCACAAGGCGTCCGGCGAGGTGCTGCCGGAGGGTGCGGTGACGATCGTCGACCAGATCAAGGCCGGTGACGTCGACATGGTGATCAACACCCCGTACGGCAACTCGGGTCCGCGCGTCGACGGCTACGAGATCCGCGCGGCCGCGGTGTCGGCGAGCATCCCGTGCATCACGACCGTCCAGGGCGCCTCGGCGGCGGTCCAGGGCATCGAGGCGGGCATTCGCGGCGACATCGGCGTCCGCTCCCTGCAGGACCTGCACGCGGTGCTGCGCGAGACGGCCTCGTGACCGAACACAGCTGGGGTCACCGGCTCCGGACCGCGGTCCGGAACCGGGGCCGGCTGTGTGTCGGCATCGACCCGCATCCGCCTCTCCTCGACGCGTGGGGCCTGCCGCGGACTGCGGACGGGGTGGCACGGTTCTCGGACATCTGCGTCGAGGCGTTCGGGGGAGAGGTCGCCGTCGTCAAACCGCAGGTGGCGTTTTTCGAGGCGTACGGCTCGGCGGGCTTCGCGGTCCTCGAGCGGACCGTCGCCGCGTTGCGGGAGGCCGGGACGCTGGTCGTCTCGGACGCCAAGCGGGGCGACATCGGATCGACGATGTCCGCGTACGCGCAGGCATGGCTGGGAGACGGCTCACCGCTCGTCTCGGACGCCGTGACGGTCTCGCCCTACCTGGGTTTCGGTGCGCTCGACCCGGCCGTCACGCTGGCCGGGGAGACCGGCAGGGGCCTTTTCGTGCTGGCTCGTACCTCCAACCCGGAGGGCGGTGGACTGCAGCAGTCGCTGACGGCCGGGGGGCCGTCGGTGGCGCAGTCGATCGTCGACGCCGCCGTCGCGCAGAACCGCGACGGCAACGACACGATCGGCCTGGTCGTCGGTGCGACGCGTGGTCACGGTCTCGATTTGTCCGAGTTCACGGGACCGATCCTCGCTCCGGGTCTCGGTGCGCAGGGCGCGACCGTGCGTGATCTCGCCGACATTTTCGAGGGTTCACGAGAACTGTTGCTGCCCAACACTTCTCGTGACGTTCTCAAGGCGGGCCCGACCGTGTCGGCGCTGCGTGCGGCGGCGCTGCGGGTCCGTGACGAGGTCGAGACCGGCCTCGCATAGCCGACGCGATTCCACCCCTCGGGGCGGGGGGTGGGTTCGCAATCGTCGCCCGGCGTGAGTACGGTCGCTATCGCCCCTGGTTATCCGGGGGTTGTAGGCATTTGCACACGACGAGACGGAGGAACCGTGGCCCTTCCCCAGTTGACCGACGAGCAGCGCGCTGCTGCTTTGGAGAAGGCGGCTGCCGCCCGTAAGGCCCGGGCTGAGCTCAAGGAGCGCCTCAAGCGCGGCGGCACGGACCTCAAGCAGGTCCTGAAGGACGCCGAAGAGGACGAGATCCTGGGCAAGATGAAGGTGTCCGCCCTGCTCGAGGCCCTGCCGAAGGTTGGCAAGGTCAAGGCGCAGGAGATCATGACCGAGCTGGAGATCGCTCCGACCCGCCGCCTGCGTGGCCTCGGCGATCGTCAGCGCAAGGCGCTGCTGGCCAGGTTCGATTTCGAGGCCTGAGTCGCACGTGGCTGACGCACACAACGTGTCAGACCGCGAGACCACTCCGCCGCGAGCGAAGGGGAGCAATTCCTCCCAGCCCGCGACGGGGGACGACGCAGTGCGGAGGGGCCGGCTGGTGGTACTGGCCGGCCCCTCCGCCGTCGGTAAGTCGACCGTCGTGCGCATGCTGCACGAACGGCTTCCCGACCTGGTCTTCAGCGTGTCTGCAACAACGAGAGATCCCCGCCCGGGTGAGGTCGACGGTCGCGACTACCGGTTCGTCACGCCCGCCGAGTTCGATCGCATGATCGACGCAGGCGAGCTGCTCGAGTGGGCCGAGATCCACGGCGGGCTGCAGCGGTCCGGTACTCCGGCCGCGCCGGTCGAGGAGGCACTGGCCGCCGGCCATCCGGTGCTGGTCGAGGTCGACCTGGCCGGA
This sequence comes from Rhodococcus gannanensis, assembly GCF_042681175.1. Lineage (NCBI taxonomy): Bacteria > Bacillati > Actinomycetota > Actinomycetes > Mycobacteriales > Nocardiaceae > Rhodococcus > Rhodococcus gannanensis. The sequence goes on along the minus strand of NZ_JBHUFB010000012.1, from coordinate 473,139 downwards.
GCCCGCGCGGTGCGGGCCGCGAAGCCGGAGGCTGTGCTCGTGTTCCTCGCCCCGCCGAGCTGGGAGGAACTGGTCTCCCGGCTGACGTCCCGGGGCACCGAATCCGAGGACGTGGTAGCGCGCCGACTCGAGACCGCGCGCGTCGAACTCGACGCGAAGGACGAGTTCGACCAGGTGGTCGTGAACGTCGACGTCGACCGGGCCTGCGAAGACTTGGTATCCTTGTTGGTCGGCGACCAGCACTGACCGCCGTAGTCGCATCTAAAGACCAGTTCAGCTCGTTTTTCTCAACCGCTCGACCAACCGTAGGAGACTCGCCAGTGAGCGCAACCACCGCAGTCGCGACCGATCGTCACGGAATCCCGGCGTACGACACGCCGCTGGGTATCACCAACCCGCCGATCGACGAGCTGCTCGAGCGCACCTCCTCGAAGTACGCGCTGGTGATCTACGCGGCCAAGCGGGCGCGCCAGATCAACGACTACTACAACCAGCTCGGCGACGGCATCCTCGAGTACGTGGGCCCGCTCGTCGAGCCCGGTCTCCAGGAGAAGCCGCTCTCCATCGCGATGCGCGAGATCCACTCGGACCTGCTCGAGCACACCGAGGGCGAGTGACCCACTCCGTCTCGACTGCGAACGCCCCGATACTGTGACGTTCGTGACGGATTCGCATTCCGATACCGCCGGTTCACCACGACGCATCATCGTCGGGGTGGGCGGCGGTATCGCCGCATACAAGGCCTGTTCGATCATCCGTGGATTCACGGAAGCGGGGCATCACGTCCGGGTCGTTCCCACCGAATCGGCCCTCGAGTTCGTCGGTCGCGCCACCTTCGAGGCGCTGTCCGGCAACGCGGTGCAGACCGGAGTGTTCGCCGACGTGCCGCAGGTTCCGCACGTGCGCCTCGGGCAGGAGGCGGACCTCGTGGTCGTCGCCCCCGCCACCGCGGACCTCATGGCCCGCGCCGCACACGGTCGCGCCGACGACCTGCTCACTGCGACGCTGCTGACGGCGCGCTGCCCGGTGCTGTTCGCACCGGCGATGCACACCGAGATGTGGGAGCACCCCGCGACCGTCGACAACGTCGCGACGCTCCGCTCGCGTGGCGTGGTCGTCGTGGAACCAGCGTCCGGGCGGCTCACCGGCAAGGACACGGGCGCGGGTCGGCTTCCCGAGCCCGAGGAGATCCTCGGCCTCGCGAACCTCCTGCTCGAACGGCCCGACGGACTGCCCCGTGACCTCGAGGGCAAGCGGATCGTCGTGTCCGCGGGCGGCACCCGTGAACCCCTCGATCCGGTCCGTTTCCTCGGCAACCGCAGCTCCGGCAAGCAGGGCTACGCGATCGCGCGGCTCGCGGTCCAGCGGGGCGCCCAGGTCACGCTGATCGCCGGGTACACCGCCGAACTCGCCGATCCGGCCGCCGTCGACGTGGTCCGGGTGAAGACCGCCCAGGACATGAAGGTCGCCGTCGACAAGGTCGCCCCGAGTGCCGACGCCGTCGTCATGGCCGCCGCCGTCGCCGACTTCCGGCCCACAACTCTCGCCGCGTCCAAGATCAAGAAGGGCGCCGACGAGCCCGACGTGGTGCCACTCACCCGCAACGACGACATCCTCGCCGGCCTGGTGCAGGCCCGCCGTGACGGCTCTGTGCCCGCGGCGACCCGCATCGTCGGCTTCGCCGCCGAGACCGGCGACGCCAACGGGACCGTCCTGGACCATGCCCGCGAGAAGTTCGCCCGCAAGGGATGCGATCTGCTCGTCGTCAACGCGGTCGGCGACGGCAAGGCGTTCGAGGTCGACAGCAACGACGGCTGGCTGCTCTCGACTGACGGCTCCGAGCGGGCGCTGGCGCACGGTTCGAAGGCGCTGATGGCGAGCCGCGTCCTCGATGCGGTCGCGGGCCTGTTGTCCGACGACTCCACGGGTGCCGGGCACGCCGGAAGCTCGTAGTGTGGGTGTGACGGCGATCGCATCGCGAACGCCGTGATCCTAAGTGTTCTTATCTGCCGTACCAGGCATTAGTGTTCGTGTCCGATACATCATCAGTTGGCGAGAGGGAGATCTGTGAGCAAGTCCGGTAGTCGGCTATTCACCAGCGAGTCTGTGACCGAAGGGCACCCGGACAAGATCTGTGACGCGATCAGCGACTCCGTACTCGACGCGCTGCTCGCGCAGGATCCCCGCAGCCGTGTCGCCGTCGAGACGCTGGTGACGACCGGGCAGGTCCACGTCGCGGGTGAGGTCACCACGTCGGCGTACGCCGACATTCCGACGATCGTTCGGGAGAAGATCCTCGAGATCGGCTACGACTCGTCCGCGAAGGGCTTCGACGGCAACTCGTGCGGCGTCAACATCGCGATCGGCGCGCAGTCGCCGGAGATCGCGCAGGGCGTCGACCACTCGCACGAGGCGCGGGTCGAGGGCAGCTCGGACGACGACATCGACCGTCAGGGTGCCGGCGACCAGGGCCTGATGTTCGGGTACGCGTGCACCGACACCCCGGAGCTGATGCCGCTGCCGATCGCGCTCGCGCACCGACTCTCGCGTCGTCTCACCGAGGTCCGCAAGACCGGCGTTCTGCCGTACCTGCGTCCGGACGGCAAGACCCAGGTCACCATCGAGTACGACGGCGACAAGGCCGTCCGCCTCGACACCGTGGTCGTGTCCACGCAGCACGCCGCGGACATCGACCTCGACAACCTGCTCACCCCGGACATCCGCGAGAAGGTTCTCGGCTCGGTCCTGGCCGAGATCGAGGTTCCCACGCTGGACACGTCCGACGTGCGCCTGCTCGTCAACCCCACCGGCAAGTTCGTGCTCGGTGGACCGATGGGCGACGCCGGCCTGACCGGCCGCAAGATCATCGTCGACACCTACGGCGGCATGGCCCGCCACGGCGGTGGCGCGTTCTCCGGCAAGGATCCGTCGAAGGTGGACCGCTCGGCCGCGTACGCAATGCGCTGGGTCGCGAAGAACGCCGTCGCAGCCGGCCTCGCCGACCGCATCGAGGTCCAGGTGGCGTACGCGATCGGCAAGGCTGCACCGGTCGGCCTGTTCGTCGAGACGTTCGGCACGGAGAAGACCGATCCTGCCCGCATCCAGTCGGCGATCTCGGAGATCTTCGACCTGCGTCCGGGCGCGATCATCCGCGATCTGGACCTGCTGCGGCCGATCTACTCCAAGACCGCCGCGTACGGTCACTTCGGTCGCACCGACATCGACCTGCCGTGGGAGCACACGGACCGCGCGGAGAAGCTGCGCGCGGCTGCTGGGCTGTAATTGACCAGTCGTCCGAGCCGCCCACCGTTCACGGTGGGCGGCTCGTGTCATTCGGGCCGGTGGGCCGCGTGACTGCCGCCCGCGAGGCCGCGGCGACACTGCCGGTCGCGCGGGTGCTACCGATCCTGCAGGTGGCGCACCTGGACCGGGAGTTCGACTACCTGATCCCGCAGGAACTGGACGAGCAGGCCCGCCCTGGCGTGCGGGTGCGGATCCGGTTCTCGGGACGGCTCGTCGACGGGTTCTTGCTCGACCGCATCGAGACGAGTGAGCACCCCGGCAAGTTGGGCTGGCTCGAGCGCGTGGTGTCCGGGGAGCCGGTGCTCACCGCCGAGGTTGCGGAGTTGGTCGACGCCGTCGCCGCCCGGTACGCCGGAACGCGGGCGGACGTGCTGCGGCTCGCGGTCCCACCACGGCACGCCCGGGTGGAGGCCGAGCCGGTACCGGACCCGGCTGACGTCACCGCGGACCCTGACGTCTCGGCATGGTCCGCGTACCGCTACGGCGACAGCTTCGTGTCTGCACTGGGGGCGGGCAGGTCGCCACGCGCGGTCTGGCAGGCACTGCCGGGGGAGGAATGGCCGTCCCGGCTCGCCGAGCTCGCCGCGGTCGTGGCGCGACGCGGGAAGTCCACGGTGATCGTGGTGCCCGATCAGAAGGATCTCGACCGGGTGGCGACGGCGTGCACGGTCGTCCTCGGCGACGACCTGGTCGCCCCGCTCTCCGCGGGACTCGGGCCCGCCATGCGGTACCGGAGGTGGCTCGCGGCGCTGCGCGGCACCGCGAAGGTGGTCGTCGGCACCCGCGCCTCGGTGTTCGCGCCCGTTCCCGACCTGGGCCTGATCGTCGTCTGGGACGACGGCGACGACCTCCACGCAGAACCCCGCGCGCCTTACCCGCATGCACGAGAGGTGGCGTTGCTGCGCGCCCACGGAACCGGCGCGGCCGCGGTGATCGGGTCGCACTCGCGGACGGTCGAAGCGCAGGCGCTCGTCGACTCCGGGTGGGCGAGCGACCTCGTCGCGGATCGCCCGGTGGTCCGGTCGCGGGCGCCGCACGTGGTGGCGCTCGCCGACAGCGATCACGCGCTGGCGAGGGATCCCGGAGCGCGTGCGGCGAGGCTGCCGGGGATCGCGTTCAGCGCTGCCCGCGACGCGCTGGCGGCGGGTAACGGTGTGCTGGTTCAGGTTCCGCGCCGTGGGTACGTGCCCTCGCTCGCCTGTGGGAAGTGCCGGGCGCCCGCCCGCTGTCGGCGGTGCAACGGGCCGTTGTCGTTGCCGTCGGCGGCCGGACCCGACGGCGCGGGCACACCCAGTTGCCGCTGGTGCGGTGTCGCGGATGCGACGCATCGCTGCAACGTGTGCGGATCGCGACAGTTGCGCGCGGTGGTCGTCGGCGCGGGCCGCACCGCCGAGGAACTCGGTCGTGCGTTCCCCGGTGTCCCGGTGCGTACCTCCGGCGGGGGCGAGGTGCTGCGGGATGTCACACCCGGTGCGGCCCTCGTTGTTTCGACCGTCGGGGCGGAGCCGGTGATGGCCGGTGGCTACGGGGCCGCGCTGCTGCTCGACGGCTGGGCGCTGCTCGGGCGCGCCGACCTGCGCGCAGAGGAGGAGACGCTCCGCCGCTGGATGACCGCGGGCGCGCTGGTGCGGCCCGCAGCGGACGGTGGGCGGGTGGTGGTCGTCGCGGACTCGGGCATACCTGTGGTGCAGGCGTTGGTGCGCTGGGACCCGGTGGGGGCGGCGCAGGCCCAGCTCGCGCAGCGTGCCGAGGTGCGCTTCCCGCCGACCGTCCACATGGCCGCGGTGGACGGCACCCGAGCCGCCATCGACGCGCTGCTCAGCGCCGCGGCGTTGCCCGCGGACGTCGAACTGCTCGGCCCCGTGCCGCTGCCGCCGGGGGAGCGGCTGCCGTTCGGCGGGGAGGATCCCGAGCCCGACGAGGTCGAGCGGATGCTGGTGCGCGTGCCGCGGGAGTCCGGTGCAGCGCTGTCCCGTTCACTGAGGGAGGCGCAGGCCGGGCGGGCGGCCCGCAAGGATACGGGGCCGCTTCGCGTGCAGATCGATCCGCTGAGAATCGGCTGACGCTCGCTGCCGACGACACCGGTGGATGCCGAGTACGCGGTGATGCTCGGTCAGATTGATTCTGCACTGTTGGCCGACTCTACGAACCGGGACCAGAACGGCACACTGACGGTGATGGGTGAGAGATTCTTCCGGCCCTGACCGAGTGGGAACTCATTGGTGAGGTATTCGAGGAGGTTGGCCCCGTAATAGATGACGTCGGTCTGCCACACGGAGAAGACCGGCGATCCCGACGGGGAAGGTGCAGCAGGGGTGAAGCGGTGCCCGTAGATCGGGACGAGGCGCGGCCATGCCCCGAGCTCGCGGCGTACCGTTGCGGCCACCTGCTCCGGGGTGGAGGGCAATTCGCCCCAGGAGGCCGGCCAGAATGGCGGTGTCTGGTGGAGCGCATCCCACGTGAATCCGTCGGCGACTCGGTCCAGGCGTTTGACCAACTCGAGATCGTCGCCATTGCGCCAGTCCGGCCAGCCTTCGCCGAGCGGTAGGGCAGTCGCCAGAAGACTGCGGTGGTCGGGGTTGAAGTGAAATCCGAACCGATCGTGAAGCGAGGAAAACTCGGCATCGGTCAGACCACGGTCGAGTTCGACCCCAGCGTCGTCGAGCAGTACGACTGCTTCGCGCCCGATGTGTTCCATTCGAGGAGTCTCGCAAAGTGCACCGACCCATGTAGCCGTGGGCTGGAACCGCTCACGGTTGCCTCCTGTTCCGAAGCCGACTTTCGGTCGTCTTGTCATCGGCTCGTCGAAGTGGGCTGGTGTCGACGATCACTCTTGCTATCGACACATTGTCGATATATCGTCGAAGACGTAAACGAAAGGAGTTCGACCACGAACTCGAACCCGAAAGGACGCATCATGAAGAACCTCCACAGGAACTTCGATCACGAACACGGCCGCCGTGGGCGGCCCGGACACATGGGCAGGGCGGGTCGCCGCGAGGGCTTCGGCCCCGGCGAACACTTCGGTCCCACAGGGGGATTCGGCCCCGGTGGCGGATTCGGGCCGGGACCGCGGGGGCATCGCGGTGAGCCGGGTGACCGGGTCGGCCGTGGGCGCGGCCGAGGCGGCAGGGGCCGACGCGGTGACGTCAGAGCCGCCACACTGCTCCTGCTCGGTGAGCAGCCGATGCACGGCTACGAGCTGATTCAGCGGATCGCGGAACGCAGCAACGGCGTGTGGCGGCCCAGCCCCGGCTCTGTCTATCCCGCGCTCGCCCAACTCGAGGACGAGGGACTCGTCGTCATCGAGAAGATCGAGGGTCGCAAGACCGCGCGGCTCACCGAGGCCGGCGTCACCTACGTCGCAGAACACAAGGACGAACTCGGCAATCCGTGGGACGAGATCAGCGCGACCGTCGGCCGGCCCGCGCAGGAACTGCGTGCGCTGACGCACCAGTTGACGAGTGCGATCCGTCAGGTCGCCGTGGTGGGAACCGTCGAGCAGACGAAGGCGGCGGCCGAGGTGCTGACCGAGGCGCGCCGCGCGCTCTACCGAATCCTCGCCGACGAGGCCGGAGACACGAACACCGATTCTGACAGCGCACAGTGAATCCCCGTTCCCGTTCGAGCATGATGAACCTTGGCTGCGTCGGTCGGGGAGGACGTCATGAGGATCGGAGAAGTGGTGGGTGCCGCGCTCGCGGGAGCGGCACTGCTGGCCGCGGTGACGCCCGCGGGCGCGGCGCCGGCCACTGACGCGGGTTCGGTTGCGTCCGAAAGCGTGTCGGTGTCCGCCGTTCCGGACCTGCCGGGACCCGTTCAGGTCACCCACGCTGCCGCCTCCGACTTCGCGGATGCGCATCCGGGCAGCGTCCCGCCCGGCACCAACGACTTCGGATGCCGACCCACCGCCGAGCATCCCGATCCGGTGGTGCTGGCCCACGGCAGCGACTCCAGCGCCTACTCCGACTGGGCGGCGATCGCGCCCCGGCTGCACGACGCCGGGTACTGCGTCTTCGCCCTCGACTTCGGCGGCGCACTCGGCGCCACCACCTACGGCACCGAGGACATGTACGTCAGCGGTGATCAGGTCGCCGACTTCGTCGGTCTGGTTCTGCGCGAAACCGGCTCCGAGAAGGTCGATCTCGTGGGCTTCTCCCAGGGCGCGACGGTGACGCGCTACTTCATCAAGCTCGGGGGTGCGCCGGTCGTCGACCGCTGGGTCGGGCTCGCGTCACCCAGCTACGGCGGCATCTTCTACGGCCTCGTGCCCGCCGCGAATGCAATCCCCGGGGGTCGTGACGTGGTGAGCCTCTTCACCACCGTCGCGGTCGCCCAGCAGGCCGAGGGGTCGGATTTCCTCGCCGAGCTCAACGGCGACGGCGACACCGTTCCGGGCGTCGAGTACACGACCATCGGTACCCGGTACGACGAGATGATCCAGCCATACACCAATGTCGCGCTTCGCGGAGCGGGCGCGACGAACATCCTGATCCAGGACCGGTGCCCGCAGAACATGACCGGACACATGAACATGCCCTACGACGACTACACGATCGGACTCGTGATGCAGGCCCTCGATCCCGGTCACCCCGATCCCGTGTGCACGGACGTGCCCCTCGGGACCGGGATGGCCGGGATGATCGGTCGTTGACCGCAGGGCGAGCTCAGTCGGCGAGCGCCGCGAACCCCTGGGCCCACCGGAAGTACTTGTTGGTACCGAGATCGGCGACCGTCTTGATCCCGAAGGCCGCCGCGAGGTGTTCGGCGTCGCTCTCGCTCACCCCCTGTAGCGCGGACACGGGAGCCTTCGCGATCTCCTCGACCGACTTGCCTTCCCATTCCTTGTCGAGCTTGGTGTCCGTGCCGGCCATGTCGACCTCCGTCGGTGGTTGTCTCGGACGTGTGCGCGACCGGGGCGCGCCACGATCAAGTCTGGCAACCCCGCGCAGTGGTACGCCCCGGAGTTCGGTGAGGTTTGGTCAAACCGTTGCGTCCTCGAGACCGGCCTGCAGTCTCGGGATCACAGCGACGCCGCTCGTGGGTACCCGCGACGCACCGTTCGATCGAGTACGCCGAGTGTCGCCTTGAGTGAGCTCTCCGGGATCACGGGGAAGATGCCCGCCTCGCGCCACTGCGGATGGATGTTCGACCAGTCGTAGTACGAGGTGACAAGGGTGCCGCCGTCGGCCGGTTCGAGTCGGTAGCCGTAGACGTGGCCGATCTGCGGCCGGATCCTGCCGAGGATCGTCCACGCGATCTCCCGGTCGGGGACGAAGGTCTCGATGGTGACGGTGACGTCGTACAGGCCGAGCGGGACGTCGCCGAGCGCCTCGCGGTCCATGTGCACGACGAAGGTGTCACCCACGCCGGTGACCGGGTCACCGTCCGCATCCATGAGCATGCCGGAGGCGTCGATCGCCACGTGCCCCTGCGGGTCGCGCAGGACCGCGAACACGCGTTCCGGTGCGGCGGGCATGAGTCGCTGGACTTCGATTCTGTCGTCGGTCATGTCGCCATGCTCACACGCGCGGCCGCGCGTGGTCGGGACCTGGGCGCCACTTCCCTAGAATGAAACGGATCCGTCGTCGATTTGCCGGGAGCAGCCCTGTGAGTGTTCAGCCCGTTCGCCTGTTCGGCGATCCCGTACTGCGGACCCGAGCAGACGAGGTGGTCGACTTCGATGCGGAGCTGGAACAGCTGGTCACCGACCTGGTCGACACCATGCGCGAGCAGGGCGGCGCCGGCATCGCCGCCCCGCAGATCGGGGTGTCGCTGAGGGTGTTCGCGTACGACTGCGGCGGTGAGTTCGGCCACGTCGTGAATCCGGTCTACGAGGTCGTCGGCGACGACGAGCAGGTCGGTCCCGAGGGGTGTCTGTCGATCCCCGGCGTGCGCGCCGACATCCGACGGGCCATGACCGTCCGGGTCAGCGGTGTCGACATGCGCGGCGAGCCGGTGTCCTTCGAGTGCAGCGAGATCCTCGCCCGGTGCGTCCAGCACGAGACCGACCACCTCGACGGGGTGCTGTTCCTGTCCCGGATGGATCCGGCCGACCGAAAGGAGGCGATGCGGACCCTCCGCGAAGCCGACTGGTTCGGCGCGAACGCGGGGGTGCGCTGACATGCGGGTCGTCTTTGCCGGCACGCCCGAACCCGCCGTTCCGTCCCTCGCGCGACTGCTGGCGTCCGGCAGGCACGAGGTCGTCGCCGTCGTGACCCGCCCCGACGCCGTCGCCGGACGCGGCCGCAAGGTCACCCGGTCGCCCGTCGGGCTGTTGGCGGACGAACACGGCATCGAGGTCCTCACCCCGGCGCGGGCGTCCGACCCCGACTTCCTCTCCCGGCTCACCGAGCTCGCGCCCGACTGCGCTCCCGTCGTCGCCTACGGTGCACTGCTGCCCCGGCCCGTTCTCGACGTCCCGAAGTTCGGCTGGGTGAACCTGCACTTCTCCCTGCTGCCCGCCTGGCGTGGTGCCGCGCCGGTGCAGGCCGCAATCGCCGCGGGCGACGACATGACCGGATCAAGCGCGTTCCGGCTCGAAGAGGGGCTCGACACCGGGCCGGTGTACGGCGTGGCAACCGAGCGCATCCGCGAAACGGACACCGCGGGCGAACTGCTGGGTCGGCTCGCCGAGAGCGGAGCCTTCCTGCTCGAATCGGTCCTCGACGGCATCGAGGACGGCGCGCTGAACGCCGTACCACAGTCAGACGACGGCGTCTCGCACGCTCCGAAGGTGACCGTCGAGTCGGCGCGCATCGACTGGACGCTCCCCGCCGTGGTCGTCGACCGTCGCATCCGGTCGGTGACCCCGGCCCCCGGAGCGTGGACGCAGGTAGGTGACCTGCGGGTGAAGGTGGCGCCGGTGACCCCGGTCGCGGAACTGGACGCGGCGCTGGAACCGGGACAGTTCCTGGTGCGCAAGGACGGCTGCTACCTCGGCACCGCGACCACGCCGGTGCGACTGAGTCAGGTTCAGCCGCAAGGAAAGAAGCTCATGGCGGCAGCAGATTGGGCGCGCGGCGCGCGCCTCGACCCCGAGGTGCGTGCACAATGACCGAATCCCGTCGTCCTTCCCGCGGCGGCCCTCGCGGCGAGAATGCCGGTCGCAACTCCGGGAACCAGAACACCCGGCGGCCCAACAACCGTCCGCGTCAGGCGAAGCGGCCCGACGGTGCGGGTGTCGACAAGCCGCGGCTCGCCGCGCGCGACGTGCTCCGTGCGGTCCGGGAACGGGACTCGTACGCCAACCTGGTGCTGCCCGCGCTGCTCCGCGAACGTGGCATCGACGGCCGCGACGCGGCGCTCGCGACCGAGCTGACCTACGGTGCGTGCCGTGCACAGGGGCTGCTGGACGCGGTGATCTCCGCGGGCGCCGGCCGTCCGGTGGACGAGATCGACGGCCCGTTGCTCGACGTCCTGCGGCTCGGCGCCTACCAGCTGCTGCGCACCAGGATCGGGTCGCACGCCGCGGTCGACACCTCCGTCGATCTGGTGCGCACCGAGTTCGGCAGTGGCCGAGCCGGTTTCGTCAATGCCGTGCTGCGGCGGGTGGCGGAGAAGTCCGAGGACGAGTGGATCGCGCAGCTCGCCCCCGACGCGGTCCGCGATCCGGTGGGACATCTCTCGTTCCGGTACGCGCATCCGGTGTGGATCGCGCAGGCGTTCGCCGACGCGCTCGGTCCCGACGCCGCCGAACTCGAACAGGTCCTCGCCGCCGACGACGCCCGCCCCGCCGTCCATCTCGTCGCCCGCCCGGGGGAAATCTCGGCCGAGGAACTCGCGCTGATCACCGGCGGCGAGGAGGGGCCGTACTCGCCGTACGCCGTTCACCTCGACGGCGGTGACCCGGGCCTGCTCGAACCGGTTCGGGAGGGTCTCGCGGCGGTGCAGGACGAGGGCAGTCAGCTCGTCGCGCTCGCCCTGACCCGGGCCACGCTGCTCGGCGAGGACGGCGGCCGCTGGCTCGACCTGTGTGCCGGTCCCGGCGGCAAGGCCGCGCTGCTCGGCGCGGTCGCGGACATCGAGGGCGCCCGCGTGGACGCCGTCGAACCAGCCGAACACCGCGCCGACCTGGTGCGCAAGACCACCCGCGGACTGCCCGTCACGGTGCACGTCGCGGACGGCCGCGATCCCGGACTGGAACCGGGATACGACCGGATCCTCGTCGACGCGCCCTGCACCGGTCTCGGTGCGCTGCGCCGCCGGCCCGAGGCGCGGTGGCGCCGCAAGCCGACCGACGTCACGGAGCTGGTGAAGCTGCAGCGCGAGCTGCTCGCCTCCGCGATCTCCCTCGTGCGGCCCGGCGGCGTCGTCCTGTACTCGACCTGCTCCCCGCACCTGTCGGAGACGGTCGCGGTGGTCGCGGACGCCGTGCGTCGGCACGGCGTCGAGCCGCTCGACACCCGCGAGTTCGTGCCCGGCGTCCCGAACATCGGTGCCGGACAGGGTGTGCAGCTGTGGCCGCATCGGCACGGCACCGATGCCATGTTCATGGCGGCGGTGCGCAAGCCGGAGTAGCCGGCGCAGCGCGCGCCTAGTCGTGGTGCGCGACCACGTTGATCACCGCACCGTCGGGCGCGCGGACGAAGAATCGGCGCACACCCCACTCCTCGGTGGTCAGCGGGTGCACGATATCGACGCCCGCCGCGAGGGCTTCCTCGTAGGCGGCGTCGACGTCGTCGACGTGGATGGACATGACCGAGTCCTCCGGGGCGGTGGCGTCACCCGTGACGAGTTGGACGTGGGCACCCGTCTCGGGGTCGGTGTAGCGGGCCACCCAGCCGAGGTTGAACTCCTCCGTGCTCAGTCCGAGGAAGTCGGTGTAGAACGACTTCGCCCCGTCGATGTCGGGGACGGTCAGGTTCGTGGTGATTCGCTTCACTCGCATGACCCCGATGCTCGTCGCATTCGGGCGATGTGTCGACCGATCAGGCGAGTCGGCGGTCGAACTCCAGTGTCGAAGTGCCGGTGGGGATGTCGACGGCATGTGCCTGCAGCCGCACCGAGTTCGCCGTCAACTCCATGACCATGAACCCCACGTCGTCGAAGTTCTGGTACATGTTGGCGCGGTCGGGCGTGCCCGCCTTGCCGTGACTGTTCTTTCCCGACGCGCCCGACACGATCTGCCGGGTGCCCTTCGACTCGATCGTCGGTTCGAGCACCTGCATCGAATGATCGTGCCCCGACAGGATGAACTGACAACGGCCCACGACGTGGTCCTCGAAGAACCTCTTGGCATCGCTGCCGTTCATCGGCGGGACCGGGATGCCGTCGTACTCGCCGGCATCGCCGTGCGAGCCGTTACTCAGATAGGGGTGGTGGGTGCAGGCGACCTTCCACTGCGCCGGTGACTCGGCGATCGCACGGTCGAGCCAGGCACGCTGCTCGTTCATGAACTGGCCATTGGTCTGCCAGTAGGGCACGAACAGCGGCGGCAGGTAGGCGGCGAGCGGATTCAGGTCGAGGACGAAGAACTCGACGATCGGGTTCTCCTCCGGCACCCGCACCGAGTAGTAGCGACTCGGCATCCACCAGCGGCGCGAGCGGTGGTGGTAGCCGACCTCGTCGTCTCCGCGCAACAGCCAACCGCCGTCGCCGGGGAACACCGCGCTGTTGTCGTGGTTGCCGAGCACCATCACCCAGGGGAAATCGAGGCCGTGGTTGGGGTCCTCGAACTTCGTCGCGAACTGGTTGTCGTCGGTGCCGTTCGGTCCGGCCTCGTAGATGTTGTCGCCGAGACCGACCGCCATCGACAGGGGTTCCCTCCCGTGCAGTTCGCGGATCGCGTCGGTGACGGCCCACTGCGGCGGGGTGCCGGTGCCGGCGTCGCCGGTGACGAGCACCCGCAGGGTCCGCTCGGTGGGGAAGGGGAACTTGCCGGCCTGCGCCTGGGCTGTGCCCGCTCCGACACCCAGGGTCGGTGCGGCGGCACCGGCAACGGCTGCGCTGGCGAGGAAGTGTCGGCGGGTGATCGAGTCGAAGGTCGTCAACGTGGTCCTCGTCGGTCGCAGATGGCCTGGTTCGGTCGGCGTGAATCTGGACCATTGTCCAACTGTCGGCCCGTCCGTGTCGGCCGAACGCCACATGTTCATCCGACGGCCACCGGTCCGTCGCTCGATAGGCTGCGAGGATGCGCGGTGAGTACAAGGTTCCCGGTGGCAAGCTCGTGGTCGTCGACGTCGAGGTCGAGGACGGACACCTGACGCGGGTGTCGCTGTCCGGCGACTTCTTCCTCGAACCCGACGAGGCCCTCGACGACATCACCGCGGCCGTGACGGGGATGTCCACGAATTCCGATGCGGCGCAGCTGGGTCGGGCGATCGCGGACTCGCTCGACGACGACGTGTCCCTGATCGGGTTCACCCCCGAGTCCGTCGGCATCGCGATCCGGCGTGCCCTCGGTCACGCGACCGGCTGGTACGACCACACCTTCGACGTCATCGAGCCGGTGGTGCTCGACCCGGCGATGCACGTCGCGCTCGACGAGGTGATCACGCGGGAGGTCGCGTCCGGCGAACGAGGGCCGACCCTTCGCTTCTGGGACTGGGATTCACCGCTGGTGGTGATCGGCTCGTTCCAGTCGGTGCGCAACGAGGTCGACGTGGAGGCAGCCGCGCGGCACGGCATCGGCATCGTGCGGCGCATCTCCGGTGGCGGTGCGATGTTCATGGAACCGGGGAACTGCATCACCTACTCGCTGTCCGTCCCGACCTCCTTGGTCGACGGCTTGAGCTTCGAACGCTCCTACGAGTTCCTCGACCAGTGGGTGATGGGCGCGCTCGCCGACGTCGGGATCAAGGCGCGGTACGTGCCGATCAACGACATCGTCTCCGACCAGGGCAAGATCGGTGGCGCCGCGCAGAAGCGGTTCGCCGCGGGCGCGGTCCTGCATCACGTGACAATGTCCTACGACATCGACGCCGACAAGATGACCGAGGTGCTCCGGATCGGCCGGGAGAAGATCTCCGACAAGGGCATCACCAGTTCCGGTAAGCGCGTCGATCCGATGCGCTCGCAGACCGGCATGGCCCGGGGGGCCATCATCGGATCGTTCATAGCCCATTTCCGTGCCCGCTATGACACGCGTCCGGGTCGTTACACCGACGCCGAGCTTGCTGCCGCCCGTGACCTCGTCGAATCGAAGTTCAGCACCGAGGCGTGGACGCGTCGGGTGCCGTGACGCCTGCGGGTCGGCATACTCGGCGGCATGAGCCGATTCGCCAGGGGAGCCGCTGCATTCAACAAGGTCGCCGTGCCGATGCTCGGGTTGCCGCTGATCGGTCCGCTGCTGCGACGCGGCATCGTGGTGATCGCGTACACCGGACGGAAGTCGGGCAAGCAGTTCGAGCTGCCCGTGTTCTACCGCCGGCGCGGCGACGAGGTCCGGATCGACGTCGCGATGCCGGACCAGAAGAAGTGGTGGCAGAACTTCACCGGCGACGGCGGCCCGCTCGTGGTGCGGCTGCCCGACGGCGAGCGCAGCGGGCACGCCGTCACCCGACGGAACGAGTCGGGTGCGGTGTCGGTGACGGTCGCCCTGGATCCGGTCACGCCCTGACCGTCAGCGGGCGGAAGTCCGTGGTCTCCGCAGTCCGGCCGCGGCCGGCCAGGCCGCGGTGATCGCGGCGAGCACGCCGTAGCCCACGGTGAGGGTAGCCACCGCGGCGACGCCGCCCACCAGCAGCGGTCCGCCCGCGTCGCCGAGTTCGCGACCCAGTTCGGCCGCACCGAGGGTCTGCCCGATCCGTTCGGGCGGCGTCGACGACGCGAGTGCCGCGAACCCGACCGGGGTGATGACGCCGGTTCCGATGCCGATTCCCGCCGCCGCGAGGAGCACGCCGGCGATACCGGGGATCATCGCGCAGGCCAGTCCCGCGGCGGTGACGGCGAGCCCGACGGTCATCCCGAACCCGGCGGTGAACCGACCGGCGTCGAGCGCACGGCCGACTCGCGGCTGAACGACCGCGGCGACCGCTGCGAGCAGGGACACCGCTGCGCCGGTGACGACCGGCCCCAGACCGGCCGCGGCCCCGGACACCGGAAGGAATCCGACGCCGACCGACAGTGCCGCGGTGGACGCGGCCAGTGCAGCCGTCGGGCCGAGGAACGTGCGGTCACCGAGACGACGCGCGAGTCCGAGCAGCGTCTGCCGCGACTTGGGCAGCGGCGGTACCGACGGAACCGCCACCGCCGCCCACGCCGCGGTCACCGCCGCGACGACCGTCAGCACGACGAACAGCGCGGAAAGACCTCCGAGCCAGACGATCACACCGCCGAGCAACGGACCCGCCATGTAGCCGATGCTCTTGAAGAACCCGTAGCTGCCGAACGCGCGGCCGTGCGACGCGCTCGGGTTCAGTCGCGCGACGAGCGCACCCGCCGCGGGGGAGAAGGCGGACGCCGCGGCGCCCTGACCGAGGCGCGACACCCACAGCCACGCCGAGTCGTCCGCGAACACGAACAGCGCCGAGAACAGCGCGAATCCGACCAGCCCGCCGATCATCACCGATCGTGCTCCGATCCGGTCGGCGAGCGTGCCGAACACTGGTTTCAGAACGACCTCGGCGCCGTCGTACAACGCGAGGAGCAGTCCGAGGTAGAGCAGCGACGTGGCGAGGTCGCCTGCCTCGGACCCGAGCGACGCCGCGACGGCGTGTGCGCCGAAGGCGGTGGTGAAACCGGCCGCGTACAGCGGCCACAACTGCCGGGCCGGGGGTGCCGTGTCAGGGTTGGTCATGCGGATTCCTCCGGCCCCGCGCCGTGCAGGGCCGCGAAGACACGGTCGGTGTAGTCGTGCAGCCGGTCCGTGCAGGTGCGCAGTCGCTCGGTGGCGGCGCTCGCGCTCGGTGCTCCGAAGGCGTCCCGTGTCTTGATGTCGCGGTGCCAGCGCCGCAGCCGCTCCAGGCTCTGTTCCTCCTCGTCCAGTTCGGCCAGGGTGAACTTGGCCGAGGCGATCTCCCTGTCCAGTTCCGCCTCGTATTTGTCGCAGTCCGACAGGAACTCCGACCAGTCGTCCTCACGGGCCGCGGTGAACATGGCCTCGAACCGGGCGGCGTCCACGTCGGTGACGCCTGCGGCCCTGAGCGTGACGGTTTCGCCGTCGGCGCGGTCGGTCAGTTCCCGCGCGCGGGTGATCCCGGCGGCGAAGACCGGGAGGTCGGGGACCGCCCACACGCCCTGCCCGAGGGACAGTGCGCCGACCTTGCGCAGCTCCCGCCACACTGCGACGCGGTGGCGCGTCGGTTCCGCTGCGAGCCGGATCACCAGCACGGTCCAGTCGACATGAGGGGATGAATCTGTCGTCACTCCACGGAATGTAACACGCGTTACACACGTACGGTTCGGCTGGAACCCGATGTCGGTTGCCGGGAATACGGAGAAGTATGAGGCGTTTCACCCGGTACTGGGTTTCACGGATGCCGAGGGTGACGCCCCGGGTACCGGACCAGAGAGAGCCGAGTGCGGAACCGATGTGCTCCCGTCGGCCCTCGTATCCGACGCCTGCCGGAGGGCTGGGCGACACCTTCCGCTGCCGTCCCTCGATGACCGTTGCGTGCCGCGACCGGCCTTCCGCACCGGAAGGAAGGCACGATCATGACGTTGCCCGTCAGGCTCGCCCGGTTCCTCACCGTCGGGGCCGTCGCGGTGCCGATGCTGGCGCTCGCCCCGCTCACCGGGAGTTCGACTCCGTTGCCGAACGTCGCCGTGCCGGCGGCCGCGGTCGACGTCGTGCTCGACGACGACTCCGACGATGCGCGGGACCGCGACCGGGACCGGGACGCCGAGCAGCTCCGCAACGAACAACGACAGCAGCAGCTCGAACGCCGCCAGGACCGGTGCGAGGAGGCCGAGGTTCCCCTGCCGCCGATGTGCGTGATCCCACCGCCCGGTGGGTCGGTCGAGTGATCGTCGGCTCTCCTTGACCGCACCCACGGACGAGGCGCGCAACGTCGCAAACGTTGCGATACTCGATCCCGAGTGGATACCCGGTCCCGGATGGGAGAGCGATGGCACTGCCCGCAATCCTCAGTGTCGACGACGACCCGAACGTCTCGCGTGCCATCGTGCGCGACCTGCGGCGCCGCTACGGGGAGTCGTACCGGATCGTGCGGGCGCAATCCGGAGCGGATGCACTCGACGCGCTCAAGGACATGAAGCTGCGGGGCGACCCGGTGGCAGTGCTGCTCGCCGACTACCGCATGCCCGGGATGAGCGGCATCGAGTTCCTCGAAGAGGCCATGGATCTGCATCCCGCCGCCAAACGGGTGCTGCTCACGGCGTACGCCGACACGAACGCCGCCATCGACGCCATCAACGTCGTCGACCTCGACCACTACCTCCTCAAACCGTGGGATCCGCCGGAGGAGAAGCTGTACCCGGTCCTCGACGCGATGCTCGAGGCGTGGGCGACATCGGGCGACCGCCCCGTCACCGAGATCAGGGTCGTCGGGCATCGCTGGTCCGCGCGGTCGTCGGAGGTGCGGGAGTTCCTGGCGCGCAACCAGTGTCCCTACCGCTGGTACATGTCGGACGAACCCGAGGGCCAGCGATTGTTGGAGGCCGCGGGAGCCGACGGGATGCGGCTGCCGGTGGTCGTCACCAGCGACGGCCAGGCCCTCGTGGAGCCGACGGACTCGGAACTGGCCGACCGCGTGGGACTGTCGACCACACCGTGTGCCGACTTCTACGACATCGTCGTCATCGGTGGTGGGCCCGCCGGGCTCGGTGCCGCCGTTTACGGCGCCTCGGAGGGGCTGCGGACCGTGCTGATCGAGCGCACCGCCACCGGTGGGCAGGCGGGGCAGAGTTCCCGCATCGAGAACTACCTCGGGTTTCCCGACGGACTGTCCGGGGGTCAGCTCGCGGACCGAGCCCGGCGGCAGGCCGCGAAGTTCGGAGCCGAGATCGTCACCACCCGCGACGTGGTCGCGCTCGAGGTGAACGGATCCGCGCGCACGGTCCGGTTCGCCGACGGTGCCGCCCTGGACGCGCACACCGTCATCCTCGCGACAGGAGTGTCCTACCGGCAGTTGCCGGTGCCGGGAATCGACGACTTCACCGGTCGCGGCGTCTACTACGGTTCCGCCGTCACCGAAGCGGCGCGGTGCGCCGACGAGGACGTGTACATCGTCGGCGGCGCGAACTCGGCCGGTCAGGCGGCCGTCTACCTGGCGCGGAGCGCCCGCTCGGTCACCATCGTGGTGCGGGCCCGCTCGCTCGACGCGTCCATGTCGCACTACCTGATTCAGCAGATCGGCCGGAACCCGCGCATCGGCGTGCGGGTGTGCTCCGAGGTGATCGGGGTGGAGGGCGACGACCACTTGTCCCGGATCACGGTGCGGGACAACGTCACCGGGAACGCCGAGACCGTCGACGCGCAGTGGCTGTTCCTGTTCATCGGAGCCGCACCGCGCACCGACTGGCTCGACGGCGTGGTCGTCCGCGACGAACACGGGTACGTGCTGTCCGGTCCCGACCTCGTGGTGGAAGGACGACGACCCCACGGGTGGGACCTGGACCGGCCACCCCAGCACCTGGAGACGAGCGTCCCCGGCGTCTTTGCTGCCGGCGACGTCCGCGCCGACTCGGCGAAACGCGTCGCCTCCGCCGTCGGCGAGGGCGCGATGGCCGTCATGCTGGTACACCGATACCTGGCGCGCCAATGACCGCCTCCGACCCGGCGGTGCCGGACATCCCCGACTGCACGCCGACGCTGCTGCGTTCGCTGTTCCTCTTCGAGAAGCTCGACGACGACCAGATCGCCGAGCTGTGCCGGGTCGGCCGGATCGAGGTGATCGAACCGGGACTCGTCTACGCGGAGGGGGAGCCCGCGACGTGCTTCTACGTGCTGCTCGAGGGAACCGTCGTGCTGACGAAACTGTCGGGCAGTCACCAGGTGGAGACAGCGCGGACCGACCACCGCGGCGCGTACGCGGGTGCGTGGACCGCGTACATGGGGGACCGGGTGCCGCAGGTGTACGCAGGCTCGATGACTGTGCCGGACCGGGCCACGTTCTACGTGCTCGACGCGGGTGACTTCGCCCGGCTGATGGCCGACTGGTTCCCCATGGCACTGCACCTGCTGGAGGGGTTGTTCTTCGGCAATCGCAACGCCCGGGAGATCCTGGACCAGCGGGAACGACTGTTGGCCCTCGGCTCGCTGTCCGCGGGACTCACCCACGAGCTGAACAACCCGGCCGCGGCCGCGGTCCGCGCGACGTCCGAGCTCCGCGACCGGGTCGTCCACATGCGGCACAAGCTCGGGCTGATCGCGTCGGGGGCCTACGATCCCGCCGTTCTCCAGACGCTCATCCGCATCCAGGAGGAGGCGGTCGAACTCGTCGGGAAGGCGCCGACGCTGACTCCGATGGAGGAATCGGACCGAGAGGACGAACTGGGGGACTGGCTCGGCGACCACGGGATCGAGGGTGCGTGGACCTACGCGCCGACGTTCGTCCAGGCCGGGTTCGACGTCGCGTGGCTCGAGCGGGTCGCCGCGGCCGTCGACTCCACGATCCTCGCGAGCGCCGTGGGCTGGCTCGCCCACACGATCGAGACCGAACTGCTGATGCGGGAGATCACCGACTCCACCTCCCGGATCACCGCGCTCGTCGGCGCCGCGAAACAGTACTCCCAGCTGGACCGGGCGCCCGTTCAGGTCGCGGACGTCCACGACCTCCTCGACAGCACCCTCGTGATGCTGAGCGGCAAGATCGGCAAGGGCGTCGACGTGGACAAGGACTACGACCGGGCGTTGCCGGCGATTCCGGTGAACGCCGCCGAACTGAACCAGGTGTGGACCAACCTGATCGACAACGCGGTCGGTGCCATGCGCGGGACCGGAACGCTCACCGTGCGCACCCGGCGCGTCGGAGACGTCGTCGAAGTCGTCATAGGCGACACCGGTGAGGGGATCCCCGACGACGTGCGCGGACGCATCTTCGAACCGTTCTTCACCACCAAGTCGGTCGGGGAGGGGACGGGTCTCGGGCTGGACATCTCGTGGCGGATCGTCGACCGGCACGGCGGCGACATCGGAGTCGAGTCACGGCCCGGGAGAACCGAGTTCACGGTCCGGCTTCCGGTCGACGGATCCGAAGGGGAGTCGAATGAGTGAGGACGGATCCGAAGGAGGGTCGAATGAGTGAGATCGAGGGCATCGCACCGGAGGTGCTGCCGAGTGGTCCCGGCTGCGTGGACTGCGACGCAGTCGGCGGATGGTGGGTGCACCTGCGGCGCTGCGCGGAGTGCGGGCACGTCGGGTGCTGCGACTCCTCGCCCGCCCAGCACGCGACGGCGCACGCCATGACGACCGGGCATCCGATCGTGCAGAGCTACGAGCCCGGCGAGGACTGGTTCTGGAACTACCGCACCGAGCAGGCGTTCGCCGGACCCGATCTCGCCGAGCCGCGGCACCGCCCGGTGGACCAACCGTCACCCGGGCCGCGGGACCGCGTTCCGTCGGACTGGCGCAACCACATTCACTGACCGGGCTCGGCGGAGTCGGTTGCCGCGGTCTCCTCGGTGCGGGTGATCCGGAGCCACGCGATGCGATGTCCGGCGAGTTCGGTCACGGTGAGGACGTGGTCGCCGATCGGGACCTCGTCGCCGGGGCGGGCCAGTCGTTGCAGCCGGTGCAGGACGAATCCGGCCACGGTGTCGTACGGGCCGTGGGGAATCCGGACCCCCGTCTCCTTCTCGGCGTCGTCGACGAGCAACCGGCCGTCCACGAGGCGACCGTGCTGCGGCACCTGGTCGAACTCGTCGTCGATCTCGCCGACGACCTCCTCGACGAGGTCCTCCAGCGTCGCGATCCCGGCGGCCCCGCCGTACTCGTCGATGACCAGTACCAGCTGCGTGCTGTCCCGTCTCATCTCGGCCAGTGCAGCCAGCGCGGCTTTGCTGCCCGGGAACTGGGCGAGCGGGCGGCACAGGTCGCCCACCACCGCGTCGGGAGCGGCGCGGAGCAGGTCGCGCAGGTGCACGAACCCCAGCACGTCGTCGAGCGACCCACCGGCCACCACGGGGAAACGGCTGTGTCCCAGCTCGATTGCGCGGGGGAGTTCGTCGCGGACGCGGGCCGCCGCGTCCAGGTTGTCCACCTCGGTTCGGGGGCGCATCACCTCGGTGAGCGAACGCTGACCGGCGTCGAAGAGCTCCGACAGGACGTGACGTTGCTCCACGGGGATCCGGTCGTGGGCGACGAGCAGTTCCCGCAGTTCGTCGGGCGAGACGTCCTCGCCCTTCCTGGTCGGATCGCCGCCGAGCAGGCGGACGAGCAGGTCGGTCGAGATCGACAGCAACCAGATGACCGGCCGCATCAGGGCGGCGAAGCGGTCGAGGGGCGGGCCGGCCACCAGCGCGACACCCGTCGATCGTTGCAGCGCGATCCGTTTGGGCACCAGCTCGCCGAGAACGAGGGACAGGTAGGCGATGACGAGCGTCGTCCCGAACAGTGCGAGCCCGTCCGACAGGTGGTCGGGCACCCCGACCGCCTCCAACCCGGGTGCGAGATCCGGTGCGATGGTCGACGCGCCGTAGGCGGCCGAGAAGAACCCGGCGACCGTCACACCGATCTGTACCGCGGAGAGGAACCGGTTGGGGTCGCGGGCCAGCGCCGCGGTGCGGGCGCCCCGCCGACCCCTCCGCGACAGCCGGGAGATCTGGCTGTCGCGGAGGGAGACCAGAGCGATCTCGGTGGCCGCGAACACGCCACCGATCAGCACGAACACGACGACGAGCGCGATGTTCACGACGGTCGCGGCGTTCACGGCCGCGTCCCGGCGTCATCGCATCGTGCTCGGTCGTCCATGTCCTTCTCACCTCATCGGAGAGACACCGAAATCCCGGTCGTCACAACAGTGTCCCCGTCGCCGGGAGCAAGCGCGCGAGAACGTCGCCCAGCGTCACGAGGCCGACGAGACCGCCCGAGGAGTCCCGGACCACCGCGATGTGGCTGCGGGTCTCGCGCATCGTCGCCAGCGCCTCGTACACGGGTGCCGCGGCGTCGAGCGTGAGCAGGTCCCGCATCAGGGTGCGAGCAGTCGCGCCTGCCGGGGCTCCCAACGCGTCCCGGGCGTGCACGACACCGAGGATCTCGTCACCCGAGCGCACCAGCAGTCGCAGGTGGCCGCTCCGGTCGGAGGCGCCGCGGATCGCGTCGGCGTCGTCGTCAGGGCGGACACTGCTCGGGTCGGTGTTGGGGCGCACGATGTCGCCGACCGTCAGGGACTCCAGTTCGAGCGCACTGGTGAGATGCCCGTGGTAGCGCTCGTCGAGAGTGCCGACGGTGGCCGAGTGTTCGACCAGTTGCCGCAACGCCTGCGGATCCTGGCCCGATGCGACCTGGTCGACCGGCTCGACGCCGACCTTCACCAGGCACCAGTTCGCCATGCGGTTCAGTCGCGTGAGCAACGGCCGCGTCAGCCACATGAATCCGCGCATCGGCAGGGCCAGCAGCGTCGCGGACCGCTCCGGGTGCGCGATCGCCCACGACTTCGGCGCCATCTCGCCGACCACCAGGTGCAGGAAGGTGACGATGATCAGCGCGAGCACGAAGCCCGCGACGTCGGCCAGCCAGCTGGGCGCACCCCAGTCGGTGAACAGAGGTGTCAGCCAGTGGTGCACAGCCGGTTTCGTGATTGCACCCAGAGCCAGCGTGCACACGGTGATGCCCAGCTGGGATCCCGCGAGCAACACCGACAGCTCCGACGCGCTCCGCAGTGCGGCGCGCGCAGACGCGCTGTTCGGCGCGGCGTCCTCCAGTCGGTGTCGACGCGCCGCGATCAGCGCGAACTCGACCGCGACGAAGAATGCGCTCGCGGCGATCAGCGCCGCGGTGACGGCGAGGACGATCCACGGGTCACTCATCGGAGTCGTCCTTTCCGGTGCGGATCGTCACGAACAGTGACGACGGGACGTGGCGTGCGACTTCGCGCACCTCCACGTGCAGTTCCTCCGGTGGCCCGGGCTCGTCGGACACCAGGTCGGCCGGGTCGCCGGGGATCGAGACGTCCACGCTGTCACCGACCTTGGGGAATCCGCCGAATCGGTCGATCACCAGGCCGGCGAGGGTCTCGAAGTCCTCGTCCTCCGGCAGGTCCCGGTCGAGGACGCGGGACGCCTCGTCGACCGGCATGGCACCGGGCATCAGCCAGCCGCCGTCGACTTCGCGGGCAGCGTCCGCGTCACCGTCGGGGTCGTGCTCGTCGGCGATCTCGCCGACCAGTTCCTCGGCCATGTCCTCGATGGTGACGACACCGGCGAATCCGCCGTACTCGTCGATGACGAGAGCCATCTCGTCCTTGGCGGCGTTGATCTCCGCGAGGACCTCGGGCAGCGGCAGCGTCGTCGGGACGACCACCGCCTTCCGTGCGTGCTCGGCGGCGGTTCCGGTGGGTACGCCCAGCAGGTCGTGCAGGTGCACGACGCCGCGCAGGTCGTCGCTCGACGTGCCCACGACCGGGTACCGGGTGTGTCCGGAACCCATCCGTGCGAGCACGTCCTCGATCGGGTCGTCGGCGTGGACGACGTCCACCCGGGCACGGGGGATCATCGCGTGTTCCGCAGTGCGGGTGGGGAACTCGAGGATGCGGTCGAGCAGCGCCGACAGTTCGCGGGGCAGCTCACCCGCGTCGCGGGACTCGGCCACGATGTGCTCGAGATCGCGTGGGGTCGCCGAGTGCTCGACGTCGTGCACCGGTTCGATCCGCAACGCGCGCAGCAACAGGTTCGACGAGGCGTCGAACAGCGCGATCAGCCAGCCGAACAGCTTCAGGTAGAGCGTCGTGGACAGCGCGAGCCAGCGCGCCACGGGTTCCGGCCGGGCGATGGCCAGGTTCTTCGGGAACAACTCGCCGAACAGCATCTGCACGACCGTCGAGAAGGCGACGGCGACGATCGCGCCGATCGCGATGCCGACGCCGGTGGGGATTCCGACGCCGCCGAGGAGGTCGCCGAGTCCGCGCCCGATCAGTGGTTCGGCGACGTAACCGACGAGCAGGCCGGTCACGGTGATGCCGAGTTGGGCGCCGGACAGCATGAACGAGGTGCGGCGGGTGACGGTGAGGGCGCGGGCCGCGGCGGCATCGCCGGACTCGGCGCGGGCCTTGAGGCGGGAGCGGTCCACCGCCATGTAGGCGAACTCCTGCGCCACGAAGTAGCCGGTGAAGGCGGTGATCAACAGGACGACCAGCACACCGAGGAGGATGGTCAGGATTGTCAGCACGGGCACGCTCCCGAAGGGGGGTACTCAGTGCGGGGCGGGACGGGTCTTCGAGGTTTGCGCTTGGCGCGTCTCATGAACTCTCTCTGAGGTGAAGGGACGTGTCCCGATCCAGAATAGGACAAATCGTCGCCGGGTTGTCGGGGTGGCCGCGCATACTCGGGTCATGCGCACGTGGGAACAGGTCGTCGCGTTCGCCGTCGGACTTCCGGAGGTGGAGGAGTCCACCTGGTACCGGACGCCGGCACTGAAGGTGGCGGGCAAGGGCTTCGCGCGCCTGCGCGACGAGGCGGAGGGCGGGCTGGTGCTGATGTGCGGCCTCGACGAGAAGGCGGCGCTGCTCGCGTCCGGCGATCCGGCGTTCTACACGACGCCGCACTACGACGGATACGGCGCGATCCTCGTCGACCTCGGCCGGGTCGATCCGGCGCAGCTCGAGGAACTCGTCGAGGAGGCGTGGCGGCTTAAGGCTCCCGCCCGGCTCCGTCGGCGGTGAGGTCGTCGCAGAGTCGTTCGCGGACACACTAAACTCGGTCAGCGTGGCTCACCCGATGATCGCTCCGTCCATCCTCTCCGCCGATTTCGCCCGCCTCGCCGACGAAGCCGCCGCCGTCGCCGGATCCGACTGGCTGCACGTGGACGTCATGGACGCGCATTTCGTGCCGAATCTCACCCTGGGTCTGCCGGTGGTCGAGTCGCTGCTGAAGGCGACCGACATCCCGCTCGACTGCCATCTGATGATCGAGAACCCGGGACGATGGGCACCGCCGTACGCGGAGGCGGGTGCCCACAACGTCACCTTCCACGCGGAGGCCACCGACGACCCGGTCGCGGTCGCCCGCGACATCCGTGCCGCCGGCGCCAAGGCGGGCCTGTCGGTCAAGCCGGGCACCCCGATCGAGCCGTACCTGGAGATCCTCAAGGAGTTCGACACCCTGCTCGTGATGAGCGTCGAACCCGGCTTCGGTGGTCAGTCCTTCATGCCCGACGTCCTCGGAAAGGCCCGCGCCGTCCGTAAGCTCGTCGACTCCGGCGAGCTGACCCTGATCGTCGAGATCGACGGCGGCATCAACGCCGACACCGTCGAGGCCGCCGCCGAGGCGGGCGTGGACTGCTTCGTCGCGGGCTCCGCCGTCTACGGTGCGGCCGACCCCGGTGAGGCGGTGCGCAAGCTGCGCGCCCAGGCCGCGTCGGCCTCCCCGCACCTGACCCTGGCCGTCTAGTCGTGGCGCGGAGCGCGCGGCGTCCCGACGACGCCGCCGAGCAGGACCTCGCCGCCGTCGCCATCGCCAACGACGCCGCCGAACGTGTCCGGGGGACCACGAGCCCGAATCCGCCGGTCGGCGCTGTGATTCTCGACACCGACGGGCTCATCGCCGGCGTCGGCGCGACGAGTCCAGTCGGCGGGCCGCACGCGGAGATCATGGCGCTCGGCGTCGCAGGGGAGCGTGCGCGCGGCGGTACCGCCGTCGTCACGCTCGAACCGTGCAACCACACCGGCCGGACCGGGCCCTGCACCGAGGCGCTCGTCGAGGCCGGGGTGGCCCGCGTCGTCTACGCCGTCGACGACCCCAACCCGCAGGCGGCAGGCGGAGCACACGCGCTGCGGGCCGCCGGCGTCGAAGTGCAAGGCGGAGTGGGCGCCGACCTCGTCGAACGCACCACCCTGCGGGCCTGGCTGCACCGCCAGAGTGTCGGTCGTGCCCACGTGACCTGGAAGTTCGCCGCCTCGCTCGACGGTCGCAGCGCCGCAGCGGACGGCACCAGCCAGTGGATCACCGGACCCGAGGCGCGGGCCCTCGTGCACGCCCAGCGTGCTCGGCTCGACGCCATCGTCGTCGGCACCGGCACCGTCCTTGCGGACGATCCGTGGCTCACGGCACGCGAACCCGACGGCTCCCTCGCCGCGCGGCAGCCGCTGCGGGTCGTCGTCGGCGAGCGGGAGATCCCGGCGTCGTCGCGAGTGCTCGACGACGCCGCCGAGACCCTGATCCTGCGGACCCGCGACCCGCACGACGTGATCGCCGCGCTCGCCGACCGACCCGACGTACTGCTCGAGGGCGGGCCGCACCTCGCCGGTGCCTTCCTCGAGGCGGGATTGATCGACCGCGTCCAGGCGTTCCTCTCACCGGTACTGCTCGGTGCGGGTGCCGCGGCCGTGGAGGATGCTGGAGTCGGCACCATCGCCGAGGCGTTGCGATTCACCCGGGAGTCGGTCGAGGCGGTCGGACCGGACCTGTTGCTGACCCTGGTGCCCAACGGCGCATGAAACCCATCACACGAGGAGAGAACTGAGTGTTCACCGGCATCGTCGAAGAACTGGGCGAGATCGTCGCCAAGGAGGACCTGGCCGACGCGGCCCGCTTCACCGTTCGCGGACCGCTCGTCACCTCCGACGCCGGTCACGGTGACTCCATCGCCGTCAACGGCGTCTGCCTGACCGTCGTCGACGTGCTCGACGGGAACAGCTTCACGGCCGACGTGATGGCCGAGACGCTGAACCGGTCGAGCCTCGGCAACCTCGCCGTCGGCAGCAAGGTGAACCTCGAACGCGCCGCCGCGCTGAACAGCCGGCTCGGTGGGCACCTCGTCCAGGGGCACGTCGACGGCACCGGCACGATCGTCAGCCGCTCTCCGTCGGAGAACTGGGAGGTCGTCCGGATCTCGCTGCCCGACGCGATCTCGCGGTACGTGGTGGAGAAGGGATCGATCACCGTCGACGGTGTCTCGCTCACCGTCTCGGCGCTGGGAGCCGCAGACAGCGCCGAATCGGTCGGCACCGCCGACGCCGGTGAGTGGTTCGAGATCTCGCTGATCCCGACCACACTCGCGCTGACCGTCCTCGGCACCGCGACGCCGGGAACGCTGGTGAATCTCGAGGTGGACGTGATCGCGAAGTACGTCGAGCGCCTGCAGTCGGCGGGCAGGTAGGACACGTGGCGGCCTCACACGCGTGGGGCCGTACTGTTGAGGTGCATCCTGCGGGTGACCCGCCGGAGGTGCACGGAGCAAACGAAGAGTGATGGAGCGCAGGACGTGACCAGGTTCGACAGTATCGAGCGCGCAGTCGCCGACATGGCGGCAGGCAAGGCCGTCGTCGTCGTCGACGACGAGGATCGCGAGAACGAGGGCGACCTCATCTTCGCCGCGGAGAAGGCGACGCCGGAACTCGTGGCCTTCATGGTCCGGTACACCTCCGGCTACCTCTGTGTGCCGCTCGACGGCGAGGACTGCGACCGCCTCGGCCTGCCGCCGATGTACTCGTCCAACCAGGACAAGCACGGCACCGCGTATACGGTCACCGTCGACGCCAAGGAAGGCATCGGCACCGGCATCTCGGCCTCCGACCGCGCCGCCACGATGCGCCTGCTGGCCGACCCGACCACGGGTGCCTCCGACTTCACCCGGCCCGGACACGTCGTGCCGCTGCGCGCCAAGGAGGGCGGCGTCCTGCGCCGTCCCGGGCACACCGAGGCCGCCGTCGACCTCGCCCGCATGGCGGACCTGCGTCCCGCGGGCGTCATCTGCGAGATCGTCAGCCAGAAGGACGAGGGCCACATGGCCCAGACCGACGAGCTGCGCGTCTTCGCCGACGACCACAACCTGGCGATGATCTCGATCGCGGACCTCATCGCATGGCGCCGTAAGCACGAGAAGCACGTGGTGCGTATCGCCGAGGCGCGGATCCCCACCCCGCACGGCGAGTTCCGGGCTGTCGGATACCAGAGCATCTACGACGAGGTCGAGCACGTCGCCCTGGTCAAGGGCGACGTCGCCGGCCCCGACGGGGACGGCGGCGACGTCCTGGTGCGGGTGCACTCCGAATGTCTGACCGGCGACGTGTTCGGGTCGCTGCGCTGCGACTGCGGTCCGCAGCTCGACGCGGCACTGGAGATGGTCGCCGCCGAGGGCCGCGGCGTCGTCCTCTACATGCGCGGTCACGAGGGCCGCGGCATCGGCCTGATGCACAAGCTGCAGGCGTACCAGCTGCAGGACGCGGGCTCCGACACCGTCGACGCGAACCTCGAGCTCGGCCTGCCCGCCGACGCTCGCGACTACGGCATCGGTGCGCAGATCCTCGTCGACCTGGGCATCACCTCGATGCGCCTGCTGACCAACAACCCGGCCAAGCGGGTCGGTCTCGACGGGTACGGACTGCAGATCCTCGAGCGGGTCCCGATGCCGCTGCGCGCCAACGCCGAGAACCTGACCTACCTCCGGACCAAGCGGGACCGGATGGGCCACGACCTCGCCGGTCTCGACGACTACGAGAAGGGCGGAGCGCTGTGAGCGGCGAGGGACTTCCCGAACTGCAGCTCGGCCAGGCCAAGGACCTGAGCCTGGCCATCGTCGCCGGCTCGTGGCATCCCGAGATCTCCGAGGCGCTGATCGCCGGAGCGAAGCGGGTGGCCAAGCAGGCGCAGATCGAGGACGTGACGCTGGTTCGCGTCGCCGGGGCCATCGAGCTTCCCGTCGTCGCCCAGCAGCTCGCCCGGATGCACGACGCCGTCGTCGCTCTCGGTGTCGTGATCCGTGGCGGCACCCCGCACTTCGAGTACGTGTGCGACGCCGTCACCTACGGCCTCACCCGCGTCTCCCTCGACGAGGGCACCCCGGTCGCGAACGGCGTGCTCACCACCGACACCGAGCAGCAGGCCCGCGACCGGGCCGGACTGCCGGACTCGGTGGAGGACAAGGGCGGACAGGCCTGCGCCGCCGCCATCGACACCGCCGTCACCCTGAAGAACCTGCGCGAGCAGGCCGGGGCCTGACATGAGCGACTGGGATCTCGAAGTGCGTTCCCGCAAGTCTGCGCGTTACGCGATCGGCGTGGCGGCCGTGTGCGTGCTGATGTTCCTCGTGCTCGGGGTGCTGCTCCGGACGAGCGCGACGGGCGTGTACTTCCGTCTCGTGGACCAACTCGCCATGATCGGCATCGGCGTCGCACTCGCGTGCGGCGTCCTGCTGCTGGCCCGGCCGCGGCTGCGCGTCAACGCGGACGGTGTCCGGGTGCGCAATGCGTTCGGTGAGCGGACGGTGGACTGGGACCTCGTGCAGGGCCTGTCGTTCCCCGACGGTGCCGCGTGGGCGCGGATCGAGCTGCCCGACGACGAGTACATCCCGGTGATGGCGATCCAGTCGAACGACCGCGAGCACGCGGTGGCCGCGGTGCGGTCGTTCCGGGGTCTCGAGGCGAAGTACGCCGGACGGGCCTGACAGGCCGCGCTCAGCCCGGTGGGCGTGAGTAGTCGACGATCCGCTGCCCGTTGCCCAGGGCCGTCGTGAGGCCGGTGCCGAAGACGCCCGCGCGGTCGAACAGGGTGGTCGTGCCGACGGCGACACCGTCGGCGGCGACGTGGCGGTCCGCGACCACACCGATCTCCAGGCTCTCGGGCAGCCGTGCCAACGCGAGGGTCAGATCGGCGTTGATGTAGCCGACGCCGTCGGAACCCCAGTTGGTGAGCAGGCTGGTCAGTTCACCGACCATCGTCGTGTTGACGAACAGCGACGATTCCTCGCCAGTGACGATCGGGAACTGCCGCATCCACACCCGCTTGCGTTCGGCACCCTGGTGGTCGGACATGTGTGTCGTCCAGTCGTTGTCCTCGCCGCTGCTCCAGTGGGCCCGCCGCCGGTCACGCTCGGCCTCGTCGACCACCGGCGGGCGGGGCATCTCCGGGTTGGTCCAGTAGTCGCCCTGCGGCGCAGCGGACCGGCGCAGGAAGACGACGCGGGCCTGCGCCGACACCTCGCCGTCCTGCACGATCGCGGCGTCCGTGACCCGGATCCGGTTGCCGTCGCGCACCGGGGTCGTCTCGATCTGCAGGAGCGTGTTGCGGACCGGGCGGAACATGTCGACGGTGATGCGGGCCGGCACGAACTCCTCGTCGCCGGACCGAGCCTCGATCGCGCGGGCCAGTGCCCCGCAGACCGCGGGACCGGTCAGCATGTCGGGTGACCACGCACTGACCGCGAACCGGGTCGGCGCGAGCCCGGACCCCTGCTGCTCGAAGAACGCCGCCGGTGTGCTCATGGTGGTACCCCCGTCTGCGGCATCGGCGAGCCGCGCCGCCTCACGGTAGCGACGCCGTGAGGGGACCCGGATCCCGGGGCGGCCGGGACCGTCGGTGCGGGCGACTAGCCTGGAATCGTGCCCGATCCCGCCACCTACCGCCCCGCCACCGGAACGATTCCGACGGCACCCGGCGTCTACAAGTTCCGCGATCCACACGGTCGGGTGATCTACGTCGGGAAGGCGAAGAGTCTGCGCAGCAGGCTGAACTCCTACTTCGCCGACGTCGCGTCCCTGCATCCGAGGACACGACAGATGGTGACGACGGCGGCCGCCGTCGAGTGGACGGTGGTCGGGACCGAGGTCGAGGCGCTCCAGCTCGAGTACAACTGGATCAAGGAGTTCGACCCCCGCTTCAACGTCCGGTACCGGGACGACAAGACCTATCCAGTGCTCGCGGTGACCCTCGGGGAGGAGTACCCGCGACTGTTCGTGTACCGGGGCCCGCGGCGCAAGGGAGTGCGGTACTTCGGCCCGTACTCGCACGCGTGGGCGATCCGCGAAACCCTCGACCTGCTGCTGCGAGTGTTCCCTGCGCGCACTTGCTCCAGTGGAGTCTTCAAGCGGCACAACCAGATCGGTCGTCCCTGCCTGCTCGGCTACATCGACAAGTGCTCGGCGCCCTGCGTCGGCCGTGTCACCGCCGACGAGCACCGCCGGATCGTCGAGGACTTCTGCGACTTCCTCGCCGGCCGCACCGACAAGCTGGTCCGGGAGCTCGAGATCCGGATGCAGCGCGCCTCCGACGACCTGGACTTCGAAACCGCCGCCCGCCTGCGCGACGACCTCGGCGCGCTGCGCAAGGCTCTGGAGAAGCAGGCCGTGGTGCTCGGCGACGGCACCGACGCCGATGTCGTCGACTTCGCCGCCGACGAGCTGGAGATGTCCGTCCAGGTCTTCCACGTCCGCGGCGGCCGGGTCCGCGGCCAGCGCGGCTGGGTGGTCGAACTGTCCGGCGACCAGGACACCCCGGAACTGGTCGAGGAGTTCCTCACCCAGTTCTACGGCGAGCAGGCGGC
Organism: Rhodococcus gannanensis; assembly: GCF_042681175.1. Lineage (NCBI taxonomy): Bacteria > Bacillati > Actinomycetota > Actinomycetes > Mycobacteriales > Nocardiaceae > Rhodococcus > Rhodococcus gannanensis. The sequence continues at coordinate 441,518 of NZ_JBHUFB010000012.1, read as the reverse complement.
GCTGACCGACCAGCCCGGACTGCAGGCCGACAAGGCGACGGTCGTTCCGCGTGAGGTACTGGTGCCGGTGCTGCCCCGCAACGTCGGTGAGATGCAGAACTGGCTCAGCGGGCTGCGCGGATCGGCGGTGTCCCTACGGGTACCGCAGCGCGGGGACAAGAAGGCCCTCGCCGAGACCGTGGAACGCAACGCGAAGGAGGCATTGGCCCAGCACAAGCTCAAGCGCGCAGGCGATCTGACGTCGCGCTCCGCGGCGCTGCAGGGCATCCAGGAGGCCCTCGAACTCGACGAGGCGCCGCTGCGCATCGAGTGCGTCGACATCAGTCACGTGCAGGGCACCGACGTCGTGGCCTCGCTCGTGGTGTTCGAGGACGGGCTACCGCGCAAGTCCGACTACCGGCACTACGCGATCCGCGAGGCGGCGGGGGACGGCAGGTCCGACGACGTCGCGTCCATCGCGGAGGTGACGCGGCGCCGGTTCCTGCGACACGTGCGGGACGCGGCAACAGATCCGGCGGACGAGGCGCTGGACCCGCAGACCGGACGACCGCGCCGGTTCGCCTACCCACCGAACCTGTACGTCGTCGACGGCGGGCAGCCCCAGGTCACCGCCGCGGCCGCGGTCCTCGACGAACTCGGCGTCACCGACGTCGCCGTCGTCGGTCTCGCGAAACGTCTCGAGGAGGTGTGGGTTCCCGGCGAGGACGACCCGGTGATCCTGCCCCGGACCAGCGAAGCGCTGTTCCTGCTGCAACGCGTGCGCGACGAGGCGCACCGCTTCGCGATCACGTTCCACCGCAGCAAACGCTCCCGCCGGATGACGGCATCGGCGCTCGACTCCGTGAAGGGGCTCGGCGAGCGGCGGCGAACCGCGCTTGTCACCCATTTCGGATCCGTCGCCAGGCTCAAGGAGGCGACGGTCGAGGAGATCACCGCCGTCCCCGGGGTCGGCGTCGCCACGGCGCGTGCCGTCCTCGCCGCGCTCGGCGGCGACGTCGTCGGGTCGGCGGAGGAAACCCCGGCGGCGGAACCCGGCGATTCGGTCCCGGTGAGGGATGATGATCCCGGGTCCGCGAACACGGGATCCGACGCGATCGTGGAGTCTGAAAGGGCGGGTGTCGAGTGACGGAAGACGTGGCCGAGCGGCCGGACATCGACGTTGCCCTGGTCACCGGGCTCTCCGGAGCCGGACTGAGCACCGCAGCCAAGGTGCTCGAGGACATGGGCTGGTACGTCGCCGACAACCTTCCCCCAGAGCTGATCACGCGCATGGTCGACCTCGGCCGGTCGCCGTCGTCGCGGATTCCGAAACTTGCCGTGGTGATCGACGTGCGCAGCCGCAGGTTCACCGGCGAGCTGGGGTCGGTCGTGAAGGAGGTCGCGGCGAGCGCCACCCGCACGCGCGTGCTGTTCCTCGAGGCGAGCGACCCGGTGCTGGTGCGCAGGTTCGAGCAGAACCGGCGCAGCCACCCGCTGCAGAGCGAGGGCAGCGACGGAACCCTGAGCGAGGGCATCGCGGCGGAACGGGCGCGGCTGGCGCCGGTCCGCGCCGACGCCGACCTCGTCATCGACACCTCGGCGCTCTCGGTGCACGAACTGCGGCATCGGGTGGAGGCCGCGTTCGGTGGCGGCCACGTCCCGTCGGTCGCGGTCACCGTCGAATCGTTCGGCTTCAAGTACGGGCTACCGATGGACGCCGATCTCGTGTGCGACGTACGGTTTCTGCCTAACCCACACTGGATCCCCGAACTGCGCGAGCACACGGGACGCGAGGACGCCGTCCGTGACTACGTCCTCGAACAGGACGGCGCGCAGGACTATCTCGAGACCTATCACCACATCGTCGACCTCACCACCACCGGTTATCGCAGGGAGGGCAAGCGCTACATGACGATCGCGGTCGGTTGCACCGGCGGCAAACACCGCAGTGTCGCGATGACGGAGGCACTGGCGTCCCGGCTCGCCGCAGATACGGGCATCACCGTCAAGGTCGTACACCGTGACCTGGGGCGCGAGTGACAGAGCGGTCCGGATCAGGCATGACAGACGGTGAGGCGCCGGGACCGGCGATCGTCGCACTCGGCGGCGGGCACGGGTTGTACGCGACACTGCGTGCCGCCCGGCGGCTCAGCAGCGACGTGACCGCGGTCGTGACCGTCGCGGACGACGGCGGCTCCTCGGGGAGGCTGCGCTCCGAACTCGGGCTCATCCCGCCCGGCGACCTGCGCATGGCGCTGGCCGCGCTGGCGTCGGAGGACCCCGACGTCGCGACGTGGACGGACACACTCCAGCACCGCTTCGGGGGAACCGGCGCGCTGGCCGGGCACTCGGTCGGCAATCTCATCATCGCCGGCCTGACCGAGGTGCTCGGCGACACCGTCAGCGCCCTCGACGAGGTCGCGAGAATCCTCCGCGTCCGCGGTCGTGTGCTGCCGATGTCCCCGATTCCGCTGGCGATCGAGGCCGATGTGGTCGGTCTCGAGTCCGATCCACGGGTGAGCCGGACGATCCGCGGGCAGGTGGCGGTCGCCACCACGCCGGGGCAGGTGCGGCGGGTCCGGCTGTTGCCGCCCGATCCGCCCGCGACGCCCGCCGCGGTCGCCGCCATCGAGCGTGCCGACCTGGTGATCCTCGGGCCGGGTTCCTGGTTCACGAGCGTGATTCCGCATGTCGTCGTCCCGGAGCTGTCGGCGGCGCTCGAGCAGACCGCCGCTCGTAAGGCCCTGATCCTCAATCTCGCGGCGGAACCGGGGGAGACCGCCGGGTTCTCCGCCGAGCGGCACCTCCACGTTCTCGCGCAGCACGCGCCGGACCTGCGGGTCGACGACGTCCTCGTCGACTCGATGTCGGTACCGGCGGGCAGCGAGCGCGACCACCTGTGCCGGGCCGCGGCACGACTGGGCGCCGTCGTCGGGTACGCCGACGTCGCCCGCAACGGGACCGCGACGCACCATCCGGGGAAGCTCGCCGCGGCACTCGACCAGATTCTGTCCACTGCACTGCTGCGGGGGAATCGCGAACCGCAGGCGTCACATACGGGAAGGGAGCCCACTTCGTGGCAATGACAGCGGAGGTCAAGGACGAGCTGAGCCGGCTCGTGGTGACCCAGGTTTCCGCACGCCGGGCGGAGGTGTCGTCGCTGCTGCGGTTCGCCGGCGGCCTCCACATCGTGGCCGGCCGGGTGGTCGTGGAGGCCGAGGTCGATCTCGGTTCGACCGCGCGGCGGCTGCGCGGCGAGATCCACGACCTGTACGGGTACGCGGCCGACGTCCACGTCCTCGGGGCGGGCGGGTTGCGCAAGAGCGCTCGGTACATCGTCCGGGTGAGCAAGGACGGCGAAGCGCTCGCGCGTCAAACCGGGCTCCTCGACATGCGGGGCCGTCCGGTCCGGGGACTGCCGGCGCAGGTCGTCGGTGGCAGTGTCGTCGACTCGGAGGCCGCGTGGCGTGGCGCGTTCCTCGCACACGGTTCGCTCACCGAGCCCGGGCGGTCGTCGGCGCTGGAGATCAGCTGCCCCGGTCCGGAGGCGGCGCTCGCACTGGTCGGCGCAGCGCGCCGGCTCGGTGTCGCGGCGAAGGCGCGGGAGGTTCGCGGCGCCGACCGTGTCGTCGTGCGCGACGGCGAGGCCATCGGCGCCCTGCTGACCCGGATGGGTGCGCAGGACACGAGGCTGACCTGGGAGGAACGTCGCATGCGCCGCGAGGTGCGGGCGACGGCGAATCGGCTCGCGAACTTCGACGACGCCAATCTGCGACGGTCCGCTCGGGCCGCGGTCGCGGCGGCGGCGCGGGTGGAGCGCGCACTCGACATCCTCGGCGAGGACGTCCCCGACCATCTCGCCGCGGCGGGCAGCCTGCGGGTACAGCATCGGCAGGCCTCGCTCGAGGAACTCGGCCAACTGGCAGATCCACCGATGACGAAGGATGCTGTAGCGGGACGCATCCGGCGCCTGCTGTCCATGGCGGATCGCAAAGCCAAGGAGACCGGGATTCCGGACACAGAGTCCGCAGTGACCGCGGAGCTGCTCGACGAGGCGTAGCGACGCGGAGCCGACGCTCGGTACCGAGGCGCTGCGAAGCGGAACGAACCCTCGGAACCGTGCATCGACTGGAACATCACAGGAGAACTGCCAGAGGGGAGTCACAGTGACAGTCCGGGTTGGCGTGAACGGCTTCGGCCGTATTGGACGCAATTTCTTCCGAGCCGTCGACGCGCAGAAAGCGCTCGGCACCACCGACATCGAGATCGTGGCAGTCAACGACCTCACCGACAACGCGACCCTCGCTCACCTGCTGAAATACGACTCCATCCTCGGTCGCCTGCCGCACGACGTCTCGCTCGACGGCGAGGACACGATCGTGGTCGGCAGCACCCCGATCAAGGCCCTGTCCCTGCGGGAGGGTCCGTCGGCGCTGCCCTGGGGCGATCTGGGCGTCGACGTCGTCGTCGAATCCACCGGCATCTTCACCGACGCCACCAAGGCGAAGGGGCACATCGACGCCGGGGCCAAGAAGGTCGTCATCTCGGCGCCGGCCAAGGGGGAGGACATCACCATCGTGATGGGTGTCAACGACGACAAGTACGACGGCAGCCAGAACATCATCTCGAACGCCTCGTGCACCACGAACTGCCTCGGCCCGGTCGCGAAGGTCCTCGACGAGGAGTTCGGCATCGCCCGGGGACTGATGACCACGGTCCACGCCTACACCCAGGACCAGAACCTGCAGGACGGCCCCCACCGGGATCTGCGTCGCGCCCGCGCCGCCGCACTCAACGTCGTCCCGACCAGTACAGGTGCCGCGAAGGCGATCGGCCTCGTGCTTCCCCAGTTGGCGGGCAGGCTCGACGGCTACGCGCTGCGGGTCCCGATCCCCACGGGATCGGCCACCGACCTCACCGTGAACCTGACGAAGCCGGCCTCCGCCCAGGAGATCAACGCCGCGATGAAGGCCGCCTCGGAGGGGCCACTGAAGGGCATCCTGAAGTACACCGAGGACCAGATCGTATCCTCGGACATTGTCACCGACCCCCACTCGTCGATCTTCGATGCAGGGTTGACCAAGGTCATCGAGGACCAGGCCAAGATCGTCGCCTGGTACGACAACGAGTGGGGGTACTCGAACCGTCTCGTCGACCTCATCGGTCTCGTTGGAAAGGCCCTCTGATCACAGTGACAGTCAAGACTCTGAAGGATCTGCTGGACGAGGGGGTCGCCGGCCGCAGCGTGCTGGTCCGCTCCGACCTCAACGTTCCGCTCGACGGTGACACGATCACCGACCCGGGCCGGATCCTGGCGTCCGCGCCGACGATCTCCGCACTCGCCGAGGCGGGTGCGAAGGTCATCGTGATGGCGCATCTCGGCCGGCCGAAGGGCACGCCCGACCCGGCACTGTCCCTGGCGCCGGTGGCGGCGAAGCTGAGCGAGGTGCTGGGCCGCAACGTCCAGCTCGCAGGCGACGTGGTGGGCCAGGACGCACTCGCACGGGCCGAGGGGCTCACCGACGGTGACGTGATGCTGTTGGAGAACATCCGCTTCGATCCGCGGGAGACGAGCAAGGACGACGCGGAGCGGCTGGCACTGGCCAAGGCGCTCGTGGAGCTGACGGACATGGGCGGTGCGTTCGTCTCCGACGGATTCGGTGTCGTGCACCGCAAGCAGGCGTCGGTCTACGACGTGGCGACGTTGCTGCCGCACTACGCGGGCACCCTCGTCGCGGCCGAGGTGGAGGTGCTGCAGAAGCTGACCACGGACGAGGAGCGTCCGTACGCGGTGGTGCTCGGTGGCTCGAAGGTCTCGGACAAGCTCGCCGTGATCGAGGCGCTGGCCGACAAGGCCGACACGCTCGTCATCGGTGGCGGCATGTACTACACCTTCCTTGCCGCGCAGGGCGTCTCGGTCGGCAACTCGCTGTGCGAGGAGTCGATGATCGACACCTGCAAGGAGCTCCTCGAGCGCTACGCGGACGTCATCCACATCCCGCAGGACGTCGTGATCGCCGACTCGTTCTCCGCGGACGCGGAGGCACGGACGGTCTCCGTCCTGGACATTCCGGACGGCTGGATGGGCCTGGACATCGGCCCGGAGTCGGTGGAGCGCTTCGCGGCGATCCTGTCGAACTCCAAGACCGTGTTCTGGAACGGTCCGATGGGCGTGTTCGAGTTCCCGAAGTTCGCCGCAGGCACGAAGGGTGTCGCCGAGGCGATCGTCGAGGCCACCGGCAAGGGCGCGTTCAGCGTCGTGGGCGGCGGCGACTCCGCGGCCGCGGTGCGGCTGCTGGGTCTGCCGGAGGACGGCTTCTCGCACATCTCCACCGGCGGCGGAGCCTCGCTCGAGTACCTCGAGGGCAAGACCCTGCCGGGTCTGGAGGTGCTCGATGGCGCGTAAGCCGTTGATCGCAGGCAACTGGAAGATGAACCTCAACCACCTCGAGGCCATCGCACTGGTGCAGAAGATTGCGTTCTCCCTGCCGGAGAAGTACTTCGACAAGGTCGACGTGACGGTGATCCCGCCGTTCACCGACATCCGCTCGGTGCAGACCATCGTCGAGGGCGACAAGCTGCTGCTCACCTACGGTGCGCAGGACGTCTCGCAGCACGCGTCGGGCGCGTACACCGGCGAGGTCAGCGCCGCGATGCTGGCCAAGCTCGGCTGCACCTACGTCGTCGTCGGGCACTCGGAACGTCGTCAATACCACGGCGAGACCGACGAGATCGTGCTCGCCAAGACGAAGGCGGCACTCGGGGCCGGTGTCACACCGATCGTCTGCATCGGCGAGGGCCTCGACATCCGTGAGGCCGGGAACCATGTCGAGTACAACGTGACCCAGCTGAAGGGCTCGCTCGCGGGACTGTCCGCCGATCAGATCGGCAAGGTCGTCATCGCGTACGAGCCGGTGTGGGCCATCGGTACCGGCAAGGTCGCCTCGGCCGCCGATGCGCAGGAGGTGTGCGCCGCGGTGCGGGCCACCCTCGCCGAGCTGGCGTCCCCGGAGGTCGCCGCGGACGTCCGCGTGCTCTACGGCGGTTCGGTCAACGCCAAGAACGTCGGCGAGCTGGTCGCTCAGGCCGATGTCGACGGTGGACTGGTCGGCGGAGCGTCGCTCAAGGCC
>NZ_JBHUFB010000012.1:416369-434291 GCF_042681175.1 Rhodococcus gannanensis | reverse complement strand
GCGCGGTGGGCGCGTGACCCGACGAGGTCACGCGCCCACCGGCGTTCTAGGCGGGTTCCCTGATCACACTGAAGTGGCGCACCGTCCCGGAGAGGTCCGGAAGCTCGGTCCTCGGCGACCACGTCCGAAGGCCGTCGGAGCTGTCGGAGTAGAAGTACCTGCCCTCGGTGTAGGCGTCGAAATACATCCGCCAGTTGCCGTCGGGCAACTGGACGACGGACGGTCCCTCGACGAGGGAACCCCAGTCACCGGGTGGTACGAACGAGTACGGTCCGGTGACCGACGGTGCGACCGCATGCTCGATGACCTTCTTCGTCTCGTTCTTGGTGAAGGCGTGATAGGTCGATCCGACCTTCACCACGGTGGTGTCGATGTGGTCGGCGCCGATTCCGGCGAGCGGAACCGGTAAACCCCAGATCCGCAGCCCCGGGTCGAGCGCCGTCATGATGTACGGCACGAATCCTCCGCCCGTCGACATCGACAGAATGACGTTGACGCGGTCGCCGTCGACGAACCATTCGGGTGCCCACGCCTTGGTGGTGAACGGCGACAGTGACGGCCCGTCGCTGAAACCGGCGGACCCGGAGGAGCCCGGTGGACTCGCCGAACCCGTGCCGTCACCGGTGCCGGGAAGGAAGGCGCAGCACAGGGGGACCGGCCACGACCCCAGGTAGGTCCAGGTGATCCGGTCGCTGCTGCGCGCGAAGCCGATGTTCGCTCCGTCGACAGTGGTGTAGGTGACGTAGTAGAAGCCGTCGGTGTGCCGGAAGATGCTCGGGTCGCGCACCAGCCCGGTCGGCGGCGCGTACGCGGACAGTTGGAGCGGCTGGAAGTGGGTGGCGTCGCTCGACTCGTACACGTCCATGTGCCGGTCGCTGATGTTGCTGAAGCCGACCATCGTGTAGCGCCACGCAGGCGATTGGGCGCCACCGGTCGCCGGGACAGCGACCAGCAATCCCGCCATCAGCAGGATCACCGTCGAGACGGCGGACACGAGGAATCTGGTCGTCGGCCTCATCAGAGCAGTATCGATGCCGCCCGCGAACATCGCGCAACATGGACGGCGATCGCGGCAGATCGTTACCGAACCGCCTCGCGAGTGCCGACGACGGCGTCGCCGACCGGCCTGCGCGAGGGCCGGAAGCGGCACGAACGGCCCGACCCGGCAAGGGATTCGGGTGTGCTGCACACTGTTCGCCATGAATTCCTGGTTCGCTGCGGGGGCGAGCACCACCTCCGGTGGGCGGTACGTGTTGCGGCACGCGACGCTGAGTCGGTTCGAGCGGTACGTCGTCGCCCTCAATGCCGGGAACCATCGGCCCCTGCTCTCCGCGTACCACCCGAACGCGGTGCTGCGATTTCCCGACGGTGTCCACTCGTGGTCCGGTCTCCACGTCGGCCGTGACGCCATCGAGGCTCTCCTGAAGGGGTATGTCGCCGGGGACTTTCGCGGGGAGATCGCCGAGGTCTACTTCGGCGGCCCGCCGTGGCGGATGACCGCGGTGGTGCGGTTCCACGGACATTCCTCGCAACGGAGTCGCCGGACAGGTCGGCGTTCGAGATTGGTGCTGCTGGTGCGCACCCGCTGGGGTCGGATCGTGGAGCAGGAGGACTTCTTCGAGCACTCCTCCCGCACGGAGGCGTTCGAGGCGAGGCTTCGCGAACTCGGTCTGGACGGTGGCTGGCGCCGCCCGTGAGTGAACTCGTTTCCGGATGACCTCGCACGAATCGGACATGCGAGCGGGTTCGATACATTAATGTATCGAGTATGCCGAGGAGTCGAGCGCACACGCGGGAGCGGCTGCTCGCCGCCGCACTCGACGTGTTCGCCGAGGAGGGCTTCGGCCGCTCTACCGTCGAGCAGGTCTGTGAGCGAGCGGGATACACGAGGGGCGCGTTCTACTCGAACTTCACGTCGCTGGACGAACTGTTCCTCGCGATGTGGGAGGGCAGGTCCGCGCAGATGCTGCGGGCCATCGAGGACGCGGTGGTGGCAGCCGAATCCGACGGAGAGTCTGACGCCGTGGACCTCGACGTCGCCGCCGCGCGGGTGCTGTCCGTGATCCCGGTTGACGACCGGTGGTACCGGGTCACCTCGGAGTTCACCGCCCATGCGTTGCGCCACCCCGAACTCCGGGTGGCCATGGCGGAGCGCGAGGCAGCGATCCAGTCCGTCATCCTGCCCCTCGTCGAATCGGCCCTCGCGCGCGCCGGACGCAGCGTGACGGACCGCAGCGCCCTCGGGCGCGCCCTCGTCGCCGTCCACGACGGCACCACGGCCCAGGTCCTCCTCGAACCGGACCGAACCGACGTCGCCGCCGCCCGCACGGACCTGTTCCTGTGCGTACTGCGGAACTACAGCGAACCCAACAGTCCCAGCGAGAACAAGTGAGGTGCAGATGTCCGAGAACGCAGACGTCATCGTGGTCGGAGGCGGGCTCGCCGGCCTCGTCGCCACGTACGAACTGACCCGCGCAGGCAAATCGGTCCTGGTCGTCGACCAGGAGAACGAGGCCAATCTCGGTGGGCAGGCATTCTGGTCCCTCGGCGGCCTGTTCCTCGTCGACAGTCCCGAGCAGCGCCGGATGGGCATCAAGGATTCCGTCGAGCTCGCGATGCAGGACTGGATGGGCAGCGCCGCCTTCGACCGCGACCGCGAGGACCACTGGCCGCGGCAGTGGGCCGAGGCCTACGTCAACTTCGCCGCCGGTGACAAGCGGTCCTACCTGCACGAACTCGGCCTCCGTGTGATGCCGAACGTCGGGTGGGCCGAGCGTGGTGGCGGACTTGCCACCGGACACGGCAACTCGGTGCCCCGCTTCCACATCACCTGGGGCACCGGCCCGGAGGTCGTGCGGGTGTTCCGGGAACCGGTGCTGGAGGCGGCTGCCCGTGGACTCGTCACCTTCCGGCACCGGCACCAGGTGGACGAACTGATCGTGGAGAACGGCGCCGCGGTCGGAGTGCGCGGAACCGTGCTCGCGCCGTCGCACGAACCGCGCGGCGTGAAGTCGAACCGGGACGCGGCGGGCGAGTTCGAACTGCGCGCGCAGGCCGTCGTCGTGACCTCCGGCGGCATCGGCGGAAACTTCGATCTGGTCAAGGAGAACTGGCCGACCGCTCGGCTCGGGCCTGCCCCGGAGCGGATGGTGACCGGCGTCCCGGCACACGTCGACGGCCGGATGCTGGGCATCACCGAATCCGCAGGCGGCAACATCGTCAACCGCGACCGCATGTGGCACTACACCGAGGGCATCGCGAACTGGGATCCGATCTGGCCGAACCACGGCATCCGCATCATCCCCGGACCGTCGTCGCTGTGGCTCGACGCGACCGGAAAGCGGCTTCCGGTCCCGCTGTTCCCCGGCTACGACACCCTCGCGACGCTCAAGCACATCGTCGGCACCGGACACGACCACACGTGGTTCGTCCTCACGCAGTCGATCATCGAGAAGGAGTTCGCACTGTCGGGTTCCGAACAGAACCCGGACATGACGGGCAAGGACCTCAAGCTTCTCCTCGGTCGCGTCAAGAAGGGCGCGACCGGGCCGGTCGAGGCATTCAAGCAGCACGGCGAGGACTTCGTCGTGCGCGACAACCTGCGCGACCTCGTCGACGGGATGAACGCGATCAACCCTGGACCCCCGCTCGACTTCGAGCAGATCGAGCGGGAAGTCGTCGCCCGGGACCGCGAGATCGACAACACCTACACCAAGGACATGCAGATCATGGCCGTGCGCAACGCCCGCACGTACACGATCGACAAGGTGATCCGCGTCGCGAAGCCGCACAAGCTGCAGGATCCCGCGCAGGGCCCGATGATCGCGGTCCGGCTCAACCTGCTCACCCGCAAGACGCTCGGCGGACTCGAGACCAGTCTCGACTCGCAGGTGATCCGGCCCGACGGCACCGCCTTCGACGGGCTGTACGCGGCCGGTGAGGTCGCGGGGTTCGGCGGCGGCGGCGTGCACGGCTACAACGCGCTCGAGGGCACCTTCCTCGGTGGCTGCATCTTCTCGGGTCGCGCCGCCGGACGCGCCCTCGCCCGCAACCTGTAGAGCATCGCGCCCGTGAGCGGACGAGATCCGCTCACGGGCGCGATGGTGTCCGGTCGATCAGCCGACGAGCTTCGCCTTCAGGGCACCGATCGTCCCCGTCGACAGTCCGAGGCCGGTGGTGAGGTAGTTGTCGACGGCGCCGAAATCGGCTGTGAGCTGGTCGATTCCGGCCTGCAAGTAGCTCGCCTCGACGCCGACGAGCGGTCCGAAGTTCTCGGCTACCGCGTCGCCCTGGGTCTGGCGCAGGTACGCGAGTGTCTTCGCCATGGACTCGGCCGTGTACTCGTTGGTGAGCAGGTAGTCGTCCATGATCGTCTGCGCGTCGACCCCGGCGATCGTGAGCAACAGGTAAGACGTCCAGCCGGTGCGGTCCTTGCCTGCGGTGCAGTGGAAGACCTGCGCGCCGTCGGTCTCGGCCAGCGAGGTCAGCAACTGCGCGAACCCGGCGCGCTCGACCTCCCCGGTGACGAAGTCGCGGTTCATCTTCCGCATCTCCTGGCGGGCGTCCTCGGGCGAGTGGATGCGGGCGACGAGTTCGTTCACGTTCCCCGCGAGAATCGGGATGTTCACGTACGCCACCCCGGCGGGAAGCCGGTCGGCCTTCTGGGCGATCTCGTCGGGACCGCGCAGATCGTAGGCCGTCGTCAGACCGACGGCCGACAGCGTGGCGAGGTCCGCGTCGTTCGGGACGATCGCGTTGGACCGGTAGAAGACGCCCTTGTGGACGGTGCCGCGCGGCGTCGCGTAGCCCGCGCCGGTGCCCGCGACGTCGCGGAAGTTGTCGACGGTCGCGAGCCGGGGAGCGTCGGCGACCGGGGCGACGCTCCCCGCCGACGAGGCGGTGTCGAGCAGGCCGGCCAGTGCAGGCGGGACAGCGGGCTCGGCTATTGCGACGCCGCTGCCGGCGAGCAGCGTGCCTGCGGCGAGGAGGAGTGCGGCGGGGACTCGGGGAATGAGACCGTTCTTCGTGGTGCGGGACATTCTCGGACCTTCCGTCGGTGGGCGATGTCGATCGGGAAGGTAGCCACGGCCCGAATGCCGGACGTACCGGTTCTCCCGCGGAGCAGGAGAACCGGCCCGTATGTCCCACTCAGTGGGTGGTTCCGCGGTTCCGTTCAGCTGACGAGCTTCGCCTTCACAGCGGCCACGGTCGCCGCGGACAGGCCGAGGCCGGTGGTGAGGTAGTTGCCGACGGTGCCGTAGTCGGCCGTGAGCTGGTCGATGCCCGCCTGCAGGTAGGAGGCCTCGACGCCCATCAGTGGCGCGTAGATCGCGGCCGCGGCCTCGCCCTGGGTCCCCTGGATGTACGCCACGGTCTTCGCGATGGAGTCCTTGCTGTACTCGTTGGTGAGCAGGTAGTCGTCCATGATCGTCTGTTGGTCGACGCCTGCGATGCTGAGCAGCAGGTACGAGGTCCAGCCGGTGCGGTCCTTGCCCGCGGTGCAGTGGAAGACCTGCGCGCCCTCGGTCTCGGCGAACGAGGTCAGCAACCGGGCGAACGACCCTCGCTCGAAGTCGCCGGTGACGAAGCTGCGGTTCGCCTGCCGCAACATCTCCCGGGCGTCGTCCGGGGTGTGAATGCTGTCCATGACGCTGCCGGTGCTCGTGTTGCCGGACATGATCGGCATGTGGACCCAGGTCGCGCCCTCGGGCAGACGGTCCGCCTTCGCGGCGATCTCCTCGTCGCTGCGCAGGTCGTAGACCGTGGAGATGCCGAGGTTTCCGAGGGTGGCGAGGTCGGCGTCGCTCGGGGAGAGGGCGTTCGAGCGGAAGAAGACGCCCTTGTTCACGTTGCCGGTCGGCGTCGCGTAGCCGGTTCCGGTGCCCGCGACGTCGCGGAAGTTGTCGACGCTGGCGAGGCGCGGTGCGTCGGGGGCGACGGTGGTGCTGCCGGCGGCGGAGGAGGCGGTGTCGAGCAGGCTCGCGACGGCCGGGGGGAGGGCCGGGGCAGCGGTGGCCAGGCCACTGCCGGCGAGGAGGGTGGCGCCGGTGAGCAGGAGCGCGGCCGGGATGCGATGAACGCGAGACATGGTGACCTTTCACGAAGCGGATGGTGCGAGGCGGAAAGGTAGTTGCAGTCTGCAAACGAAATTCGACGCGGAGGTGACGAGCTGTCGACCATTCGGGGAGCGAAGGTTACGAGTTGCATCCTCGGGGTGGTCCGCACGTGATTCGGGACACCGTGTGTCGAGGTCGCGCGCGGACGGTAGGCTGGGGCGGCTTGTGACCACACCCGACCGAAGGGCAGCGACCGCCGAGATGAACCTCTTCCTGGACATCCTGCTGGTGATCTCCAGCCTCCTGCTGATCCTGCTGGTGCTGCTGCACCGCGGCAAGGGTGGCGGTCTGTCCAGCCTCTTCGGTGGCGGTGTCCAGTCGAGCCTGTCCGGCTCGACCGTCGTGGAGAAGAACCTCGATCGGCTCACCGTGTTCACCGGCCTCATCTGGCTGATCGCGATCCTCGGCATCGGCCTCGAGATCAAGTTCAGCTGACGATGGCCGACCTGGTCCGTGCCTCCGCTCTCCCGGAGGCCGGCGTCGCGTTCGTCGACGCCCCCGAGTTCGCCACTCTCGCGACCGTCGAACCGGACGGCCAACCGCAGCTGTCGGTGATCTGGATCACGCGCGACGGCGGTGACATCCTCTTCTCCACGGTCAAGGGGCGCCGCAAAGCGGCCAACCTCGAGCGGGACCCGCGCGCGACCCTGCTCGTGTACCCAGGGGACAGGCCGTACAGCTATCTCGAGGTTCGGGGCACCGTCACCTTCACCGACGACCCGGACGGATCGCTCATCCACGAGCTCGCCCGCAAGTACACCGGCGCGGAGCGCTGGGAGAAGGACGAGCCGGGTACCCCGCGGGTCATCGGCAGGCTCACCCCGGATCGGGTCGTCTTCAAGGCCTGACGGGCGCCACGTGCCCGCCTGACGAGGGCTCGGCTCGCACTGCGTGCCGGGCCACCCGCCCCGATACTGGGGCGATGACGACGCAGCAGCGCTCCGACATCTCCCGCGCGGCCACCGAACCACTGCGCGAGGACATCCGACTGCTCGGCGGAATCCTGGGCGACATCGTGCGCGAACAGGCCGGGCCGGAGGTGTTCGACCTCGTCGAACGGGCCCGGGTCGAGTCGTTCCGGGTGCGTCGCTCCGAGATCGACCGCGCCGAGCTCGCCACCCTCTTCGTCGACGTGGGAGTCGACTCGGCCATCCCGGTGATCCGGGCGTTCAGCCACTTCGCGCTCCTCGCGAACCTGGCGGAGGACCTGCACCGTGAACGCAGGCGGATGGTGCATGTCCGTGCAGGCGAGCCGCCCCAGGACAGCAGTCTCGCCGCCACCTACGCGAAACTCGATGCCGCACAGCTCGATCCCGAAGCAGTGGGCGAGGCGCTGTCCGGCGCGCAGGTGGTGCCCGTCATCACGGCCCACCCGACCGAGACGCGTCGTCGGAGCGTCTTCGAGATCCAGAGCCGGATCACCGAGCTCATGCATCGCCGGGCCCATCCGGAGCGTGACCCGGCGGAGATCGACCTGGAACTGCGCAGACAGGTCCTTGCCCTGTGGCAGACCGCGCTGATCCGACTTTCGCGGCTGCGCATCCAGGACGAGATCGAGGTCGGGCTGCGCTACTACGACGCCGCGCTGTTCGAGGTGGTGCCGCGGCTCAACGCGTCGCTGCGGCAGGAACTCCGCCGTCGCTGGCCCGACGCCGGGCTGCTCCCGGAGCCCATGCTGCGCACCGGATCCTGGATCGGCGGCGACCGCGACGGCAACCCTTTCGTCACGGCCGACGTCGTGCACCGCGCCACCCACCGCGCCTCCGCGACCGCGCTCGACCGGCACCTGCACGACCTCGAACGCCTCGAACAGGAACTGGCGATGTCCGCTCGGCTGGTGACCGTCTCGCCGGACCTCGCCGCCCTCGCCGACGCGTCCGGTGACGAGAGCCCGTCCCGGGCGGACGAACCGTATCGCCGCGCCATCCGGGGCATGCGGGCCAGACTGACCGAGACCGCGATCGCGATCCTCGGTGACGACACCGCCCGCCTGTCCTCCGCGGCGCTCACCGACACCGGACTCGATCCCTACCGGGCGCCCGACCGGCTGCTCGCCGATCTCGGGGTGATGGACGCGTCGCTGCGGTCGCACGGTGACGACGTGATCGCGGATGCGCATCTCGCCACCCTTCGGGAATCGGTGCAGGCCTTCGGTTTCCACCTTGCAGGACTGGACCTGCGGCAGAACTCCGAGGTGCACGAGGAGGTGATCGCGGAGCTGTTCGCCTGGGCGGGCGTGCATTCCGACTACCGCTCGCTCGACGAGAGCGCGCGGGTGGCGCTGCTCGCAGCCGAACTCCGCACCCCACGCCCACTCACGCGACCCGGCACCGAGTTCGGCGAACGCACCACCTCCGAACTCGCCATCCTCGCCGCGGCCGCGGCCGCCGTCGACGACATCGGGCCCGGCGCGATCCCGAACTGCATCATCAGCATGTGCACCTCGGTGAGCGACATGCTCGAGGCCGCCGTGCTGCTGAAGGAATGCGGCCTGCTGGTTCCCGGATCGGACCGCCCGGCACCCAACGTCGTTCCCCTGTTCGAGACCATCGAGGACCTGCGCGGGGGAGCGGCGACGCTGCGCGCGGCGCTGGCGGTGCCCGAGTACCGGGCACTCGTCGACGCCCACGGCGGCCTGCAGGAGGTGATGCTCGGCTACTCGGACTCGAACAAGGACGGCGGCTACCTGGCCGCGAACTGGGCGCTGTACCGCGCCGAGCTCGATCTCGTCGAGGCGGCCAGAGACACCGGAATCCGGTTGCGGCTGTTCCACGGTCGCGGCGGCACGGTCGGTCGCGGCGGCGGGCCGAGCTACGAGGCGATCCTCGCGCAGCCTCCGGGGGCGGTCAGCGGGTCGCTGCGGATCACCGAGCAGGGCGAGGTGATCGCCGCCAAGTACGCGCAGCCGCCGATGGCCCGGAGGAACCTCGAGGCGCTACTGGCCGCGACGCTGGAGTCGACTCTCCTCGACGTGGAGGGACTCGGCGCCGACGCCGACGACGCCTACCGGCTGCTCGACGACCTGGCCGAGCGCGCCCGCGTCGCGTACAGCGCACTCGTCCACGAGACACCGGGGTTCGTGGAGTACTTCACGACGTCCACCCCGGTCGCCGAGATCGGGGCGCTCAACATCGGATCCCGGCCCGCGTCACGCAAACCGACACGCGCGATCACGGACCTGCGCGCGATCCCCTGGGTGCTGTCGTGGAGCCAGTCCCGGGTCATGCTGCCCGGCTGGTACGGAACCGGGACGGCGTTCGAGAGCTGGGTCGCCGACGACCCGGCCCGGCTGGCGACGCTCACCGACCTCTACGAGAGGTGGCCGTTCTTCCGGACTGTGCTGTCCAACATGGCGATGGTGATGGCGAAGTCCGACATGGGTCTCGCGGCCCGGTACTCCGAGCTCGTTCCCGACCCGGACCTACGGGCACGGGTGTTCGGGAGGATCACCGAGGAGCACGCACGGACGGTGCGCATGTACCGGGAGATCACCGGGAACGACTCGCTCACCGCGGACAATCCCGCGCTGGAGCGGTCCATCTACAACCGGTTCCCGTACCTCGAACCGCTCAACCACCTGCAGGTGGAACTGCTCCGCAGATACCGGGCCGGGGACGACAGCGACCTCGTCCGCCGCGGCATCCAGCTCACGATGAACGGCCTCGCCACTGCGCTCCGCAACAGCGGATAGCCCGACCGCGGAACCGGATCGCCCGCCTGCGCGTCCAATCCAGCAACACGAACTGGAGGGAGCGCACGGTGGATCAGTGCACGAGCGGCATACAGGTGCGTTACGGGCTGCGAGCGGCGGCGGCCCGGTCCGGACCGCGGTCCGCACCGCTCTTGCACCGCCGCGCCCTCGGGGAGTCGCAGCCTCGGGCCGAGGACCCGTGGGACGCGACGCCGGAGGACGCGGCGGGGGACTAGGGCGTGAGGTTCGCGGCTGCCGCCTTGTCGAGGAACCACACCGTCTCCTCGGCGCCGAGGGCACCGGCAGACGGGACGTCCACCGGATCCGCGCCGCCGATCGCAGCGGCGGTGGCCTCCGCCTTGTCGGCGCCGGCGACGAGCAGCCACACGCGCCGGGACCGCTGAACGGCGGGCAGCGTCAGCGTCACTCGCTCCGCGGGCGGCTTCGGGGAATCGGTCACCCCGACCACGTACCGGGCCTGTTCGCGCACGGCGTCGGTCTCCGGGAACAGCGAGTTGACGTGTCCCTCGCCGCCCATACCGAGCAGGTGGACGTCGAAGTCGGGAATCGGGCCCTCGGTGGCGTGCGCCGCGAGCAGGTGTTCGTAGGCGTGCGCCGCGGCGTCCGGATCGCCGGCGTACGCGCCGTCCCCGTAGGGCATGGGATGCAGGCGAGCCGGGTCGACGGGAACGTGATCGAGCAGCGCCTCGTGGGCCTGGACCTCGTTGCGATCCGGATGTCCGGCGGGGACGAAACGCTCGTCCCCCCAGAAGATGTCGACCTTCGACCAGTCGATCTCGCCGGAGTCGGCGCGCAGTGCCCGAAGCACCCCGATTCCGTTGCCGCCGCCGGTCAGGACCACGGAAGCGGTGCCCCGCGCGGCCTGCGCGTCCACGATCACGTCGATCAGCTTCGCTGCCGCCGCCTCGACCAGCGCTGCGGAATCGTCGTAGGTCTGCACGGTCACGGATTGAGTCATGGATCCACCCTAGGCGTTGCGCCGCGTCAGGTGGAGGACCGTTCACGAGCCGAACGATCACCGCTCGGCGAGGAGCCGCGCGGCCCGGGACGCTACTCCCAGATCACCCGTTCCAGGCCCGCCAGCGCAGCCCGGTACACCTCGTCCGGGTCCAGTCGACGCAGGTCCTCCGCCAGGCAGTCGCGGGTCTCCCTGCGGGCCAACGAGACCAGTGCGTCGGGCGCTCCGGTCCGGCTCAGCGTCGCGGTCTTGCCGAGCTGCGGACGGCTCAGCGAGATCGATTCCGTCTCCCGGTGCAGTTCGATGTGCAGGTCGCCCGTCCGCCGCCGGACAGGCCCGTCGATACGGCTCGCCAGCCACCCTGCGATCAGGTCGACCGCCGGTTCCTGCCCCAGGCCCGACACCGTCGCCGACAGCACGTTCTCGTGCGGTGGCTGATCGACCGCCGCGGTGAGCAACGCCCGCCACGGGGTCGCGCGCGCCCATGCGAGATCGGTGTCGCCCGCGGTGTACGTGCCGAGCAGTGACCTGATGGTCGCCGCCGGGTCCGCGGCACCGGTCGCGTCGGTGATCCGGCGAACGGCCAACCTGCCCAACGGATCCTGTGCGGGTACTGCGGGCAGTCGGTCCGGCCACCACGCGACCACCGGGGTGTCGGGGAGCAGGAACGGAATCACGACGCTGTCCTCGTGCCCGGCCAGTTCCCCGTAGAGCCGCAGCACCACGACCTCGGAGGCGCCTGCGTCGCCGCCGACGCGGATCTGTGCGTCCAGCCGCGTCTCGACCTCCCGGTCGCCGCGCGTCACCACGATGACGCGACACGGATGCTCGCGGCTCGCGTCGTTCGCCGCCGAGATCACCGACTCGGCGTTGCCGTCGTCGTCGGTGCTGACCACCAGCGTCAGCACCCGCCCGAGAGTGACCGCGCCGCCGGTCTCGCGCACCTCGACCAGCTTCTTGTTCACGGCGCCCGTCGTGGTGGCGGGAATGTCGATGATCACGGGTGGACCACTCCTGTCGTCACGGTCGTCGCCACTCGCGTCCCGAGCGGCGCAGCATCTCCTGCGCCGACGGCGGACCCCAGGTGCCGGCCTCGTACGGCTCCGGCCTCCCGGACGCAGCCCAGTGGTCGAGCACGGGGTCGAGGATCTTCCAGGAGAGTTCGACCTCCGCGTTCGCGGGGAACAACGACGGCTCGCCGAGCAGGACGTCGAGGATCAGTCGTTCGTACGCCTCCGGGGAGGACTCGGTGAACGCCTGGCCGTAACTGAAGTCCATGTTGACGTCCCGGACCTCCATCGAGGAGCCGGGAACCTTGGAGCCGAATCGCATCGTGACGCCCTCGTCCGGCTGGACGCGGATCACCAGCGCGTTCTGGCCGAGTTCCTCGGTCATCGTCTGGTCGAACGGCAGGTGTGGTGCCCGCTTGAACACGACGGCGATCTCGGTGACCCTGCGGCCCAAGCGCTTTCCGGTGCGCAGGTAGAACGGCACGCCGGCCCAGCGGCGGGTGTCGACCTCGAGGGTGATGGCGGCGAAGGTCTCCGTGGTGGAGTCCTTCGAGAAGCCCTCCTCGTCGAGCAGTCCGACGACCTTGCGGCCACCCTGCCAGCCGCCGGAGTACTGCCCGCGGGCGGTGGTCTCGTCGAGGGGCTGCGCGAGCCGGGTTGCGGAGAGCACCTTGATCTTCTCCGCCTGCAGCTCCGACGGCTCGAAGCTGACCGGCTCCTCCATCGCGGTGAACGCCAGGAGTTGCAGCAGGTGGTTCTGGATCACGTCCCGCGCGGCGCCGATGCCGTCGTAGTAGCCGGCGCGGCCACCGAGGCCGATGTCCTCGGCCATGGTGATCTGGACGTGATCGACGTAGTGGGAGTTCCAGATCGGGTCGAACAGTTGGTTCGCGAACCGCAACGCCAGGATGTTCTGGACCGTCTCCTTGCCGAGGTAGTGGTCGATGCGGAACACCGAGTCCTCGGGGACGACGGCGTTCACGACGTCGTTGAGTTCCTTCGCCGACTCGAGGTCGTGACCGAACGGCTTCTCGATCACCACCCGCCGCCACTGGTCCTCACCGGGCCGGGCGAGCCCGGACCGCGACAGCTGCTCGCACACGGTGGGGAACGCGGCCGGTGGGATCGCGAGGTAGAAACCGTGATTGCCCCCGGTGCCGCGCTGTTCGTCCACGGCCGCGAGGGTCTTCGCGAGCTCGTCGAAGGCTGCCTCGTCGTCGAAACTGCCCTGGACGAAACGGATTCCCTCGGCGAGGCGCTCCCACACCACCTCGCGGAACTCGGTGCGTGCGTGGTCGCGCACCGAGTCGTGCACGACAGCGGCGAAGTGCTCGTCGGTCCAGTCCCGCCGGGCGAACCCGACCAGGGTGAACCCGGGCGGCAGCAGTCCCCGGTTCGCAAGGTCGTATACGGCGGGCAGGAGCTTCTTGCGTGCGAGGTCGCCGGTGACGCCGAAGATCACCAGGGAGCACGGACCCGCGATGCGCGGCAGCCGCTTGTCACGTTCGTCGCGCAACGGGTTGACCCACTGCGCGGGTGTCGTGCCGGTTCTCGGCCGCGGAACGGCGCCCGTGCCCCCCACCGTGATCAGCCTGCTGCGGAGAGGGACGCGGCGGTTGCCTCCAGGAGTTCGTTCCAGGAGACCTCGAACTTGTCGACGCCCTCCGACTCGAGCTTGTCGAAGACGTCGACCAGGTCGATCCCGGCCGCGGAGACCGCGTCGAAGACCTCCTGCGAGGCGGCCGCGGTGCCGGAGATGGTGTCGCCGGTGACGACACCGTGGTCGGCGACCGCGTCGAGGGTCTTCTCCGGCATCGTGTTCACCGTGTTGGCCGCGACCAGCTCGGTGACGTACAGCGTGTCGGGGTAGTCCTGGTTCTTCACGCCGGTCGACGCCCACAGCGGCCGCTGCACCCGGGCACCGGCCTGCGCGAGCGCCGCGAACCGGTCACCGGACTCGAACACGTCCTGGTAGGCCGCGTAGGCGAGGCGGGCGTTGGCGACGCCGGCCTTGCCGCGCAGAGCCAGGGCGGCGTCCGTTCCGATCTTCTCCAGGCGGGCGTCGATCTCGGTGTCCACCCGGGACACGAAGAAGGAGGCGACCGAGTGGATGGTGGACAGGTCGTGGCCCGCCGCCTTCGCCGACTCCAGGCCGGCGAGGTAGGCGTCGATCACGACCTTGTGCCGCTCGACGGAGAAGATCAGCGTCACGTTGACGCTGATGCCCTCCGCGATCACCCGGGTGATCGCGGGCAGGCCCGCGAGGGTGGCCGGGATCTTGATGAGCAGGTTCGGCCGGTCGACGATCTTCCACAGCTCGATCGCCTGCGCGACCGTGCCGTCGGTGTCGTGCGCGAGCCGCGGATCGACCTCGATGGACACCCGGCCGTCGACGCCGCCCGACGTCTCGTACTGCGGCGCGAGCAGGTCGCAGGCGTTGCGCACGTCGTCGGTCGTCAGCGCGCGGACGGTGTCGTCGACGTTCGCGCCGCGGCCCGCGAGCTCGTGCAGCTGAGCCTGGTACTCCGGGCCCTTGAGCGCGGCCTGGAAGATCGACGGATTCGTCGTCACACCGACGACGGACTTCTCCGCGACCAGCTGCGCGAGGTTGCCCGTCTCCAGCCGGTTGCGGGACAGGTCGTCCAGCCACACCGAGACACCGGCGGCGGACAGGTCGGCGAGGTTCTGGTTCTGTGTCATGGCGATCAGCCCTTCACTCGATCGAGGGTGCGACGGGCCGCGGCGACGACGTTCTCCGCCGTGAACCCGAACTCGCGGAAGAGGGTCTTGTGGTCCGCGGACGCGCCGAAGTGCTCGATGGAGACGGCCTCACCGGCGTCGCCGAGCAGTCGCCACCACGGCATCGCGATGCCTGCCTCGACGGAGACCCGGGCGCGGGTCGCGGGCGGCAGCACTTCGTCGCGGTACGCCTGGTCCTGCTGGGCGAACCAGTCGAGGCAGGGGACCGACACCACGCGGGTGCCGATACCGTCGGCCTCGAGCGCCTTGCGGGCCTCAACAGCCAGGTACAGCTCCGAGCCGGTGGCGAGGAGGATGACCTCGGGCGTGCCGGTGGACGAGTCCTCCAGCACGTAGGCGCCACGCTTGACGCCCTCGGCCGCCCGCTCCTTGGTGCCGTCGAGAACGGGGATGTCCTGACGGGTCAGGGCCAGCGCGGTCGGACCGGTGGTGTTCTCCAGCGCGTAACGCCAGGCCTGCGCGGTCTCGTTGGCGTCGCCCGGGCGGACCACGGACATGTTCGGGATGGCGCGCAGCGCGGCGAGGTGCTCGATCGGCTGGTGCGTCGGGCCGTCCTCGCCGAGACCGATGGAGTCGTGCGTCCACACGTAGACGGACGGCACACCCATGAGTGCCGCCAGGCGAACCGCCGGGCGCATGTAGTCGCTGAAGACCAGGAACGTGCCGCCGTAGGGGCGGGTCGGGCCGTGCAGCGCGATGCCGTTGAGGATCGAGCCCATCGCGTGCTCGCGGATACCGAAGTGCAGCGTCCGGCCGTAGGGCTGCGCGTTCCAGTCCTTGGTGGAGATCGACGTCGGGCCGAACGAGTCGGAACCGTCGATCGTGGTGTTGTTGCTGCCCGCGAGGTCGGCGGAACCGCCCCACAGCTCCGGCAGGATCGGGCCGAGCGCATTGAGGACCTTGGCCGACGCCTTGCGGGTCGCGGCACCCTTCGCGTCCGGCTCCCAGGTCGGGAGGACGTCCGTCCAGCCCTCCGGGAACGCTCCCGTCTGCAGGCGGTCGAACAGCGCCTTGCGCTCGGCCTCACGCCCGGCCCACGCGTCGAAGGCGGTCTGCCACTCGGCGCGGGCCGCCTCCCCGCGGGTGACGACCTCGCGGGCGTGTGCCAGCGCAGCCGGATCGACGTCGAAGCTCTTCTCGGGGTCGAAGCCGAGGGCCTTCTTCACCCCCGCGACCTCGTCCGCGCCGAGCGCGGCGCCGTGCACGTCGCCGGTGTTCATCTTCGTCGGGGCCGGGTAGCCGATGATGGTGCGCAGGATGATGATCGACGGCTTGTCGGTGACAGCCTTCGCGGCCTCCGCGGCCTCGATGATGGCGGTGACGTTCTCGCCGCCCTCGACGCGCTGGACGTGCCAGCCGTACGACTCGTAGCGCTTCGCGACATCCTCGCCGAACGCGATGGCGGTGTCGTGCTCGATGGAGATCTCGTTGTCGTCGTAGAAGACGATCAGGTTGCCGAGCTGCTGCACACCCGCGATCGAGGACGCCTCGGCGGTGACGCCCTCCTGCAGGTCGCCGTCGGAGGCGATCACGTACACGTGGTGGTCGAAGGGGCTGGTGCCCGCGGGGGCGTCGGGATCGAAGAGACCGCGCTCGCGACGCGCGGCCATCGCCATGCCGACCGCCGAGGCCAGGCCCTGACCGAGCGGGCCGGTGGTGATCTCGACGCCCGTGGTGTGACCGAACTCGGGGTGACCCGGCGTCAGCGAACCCCAGGTGCGCAGCGCCTCGAGGTCGGCCAGCTCAAGGCCGTACCCCGACAGGTAGAGCTGGATGTACAGAGTGAGGCTCGAGTGCCCGCAGGACAGGACGAAGCGGTCGCGTCCGACCCACTCGGCGTCCGCGGGATCGTGCCGCATCACCCGCTGGAAGAGGGTGTACGCGAGCGGCGCCAGGCTCATCGCGGTGCCCGGGTGGCCGTTGCCGACCTTCTGCACGGCGTCGGCGGCCAGGACACGAGCGGTGTCGACCGCCTTCGTGTCCAGGTCGGTCCAGTCGGCGGGATGCGCAGGCTGGGTGAGGACGCGGATCTCGTCTGTGGTCGACACGAGCTTCAAGTCTCCTGACATAGGTGAACGGCGACGCGGGACGTTCGCGGCGACCCCGACCTCGGGTCGGAATCATGGGACCGCGAACCCGTGACGCGAACCCGAGGCTGTTCGCCTCGCGTTCTCGACGGGTTCGAATCCAAGCGTAGTTCCGAGACAACAGTAGTGCTCGGGTGCAGACCGGTCGATCCGGTGTCCACCGGCGCGCCTCGTCGTGGTGCCCGGTTCGGTTCTGGTCGGCTCGCCGTCTACCATCGGGTGTAGTAGTGCTCCGGACCCCGCTGCGCGGAGTGCCACCGGAGCGGCAGACGCTGGCGCGAGTACGGCCGACCCGGCCGGGTCGTGAAACCGGGCCCCCGCGGCACGGCCCGAGAAGTAGGAGAAACGGTGCGGATAGTGGAGCGTGGCGGACACGGTCTCGCCGGAGCCCCCGATGCCACCCCATCCACCAGGTCGGACACCGTCTGGGGTCGGATCCTGGGGACGATCCTCGCGTACCTGGCGCTGACCAAGCCGCGAGTGATCGAACTCCTTCTGGTCGCGACGATCCCCGCGATGCTGCTCGCCGACCGCGGTACCGTCGACTTTCCGCTCATCCTCGCCACCCTGTTCGGTGGCTGGATGGGTGCGGCGAG
This sequence comes from Rhodococcus gannanensis, assembly GCF_042681175.1. Lineage (NCBI taxonomy): Bacteria > Bacillati > Actinomycetota > Actinomycetes > Mycobacteriales > Nocardiaceae > Rhodococcus > Rhodococcus gannanensis. Next base: position 417,052 of record NZ_JBHUFB010000012.1, on the reverse strand, counting down.
TGCCAACGCACTGAACTGTGTGGTCGACGCCGACATCGACAAGGTGATGAAGCGCACCGCCCGCCGGCCACTGGCTCGGATGGCGGTGCCCACGTCGCACGCGCTGATCTTCGGACTGGCCCTCGGTGTCGCATCCTTCGGGTGGCTGTGGTGGGCGACGTACCCGCTGGCCGCGATCCTCATCGCGATCACCATCGCGTTCTACGTGCTCGTCTACACGATGGTGCTCAAGCGTCGGACCTGGCAGAACGTCATCTGGGGCGGCGCCGCGGGATGCATGCCCGTGATGGTCGGCTGGGCCGCGGTCACCGGCAGCATCAGCTGGGAACCGATCGTGCTGTTCCTCGTCATCTTCTTCTGGACTCCGCCGCACACCTGGGCGATGGCCATGAGGTACAAGGAGGACTACAAGGCCGCGGGCGTGCCGATGCTCCCGGTGATCGCCACCGAGGAACGCGTCACCAAGCAGATCCTCGTCTACACCTGGCTGACCGTCCTCACCACACTCGTCCTGGTGCCCGCCGCGGGCGTCATCTACGCCGCGGTCGCGTTGGTTGCCGGTGCGTGGTTCCTGCTGATGGCGCACCAGCTCTACGCCGGCGTCCGCCGTGGTGAGCAGGTCAAGCCCCTGCGGCTGTTCCTGCAGTCGAACAACTACCTCGCCGTCGTGTGCGTCGGACTCG